>DAISXY010000043.1:0-3323 GCA_036825615.1 Chthoniobacterales bacterium | reverse complement strand
TGCAAACTGGAACCGCTTAATTTTATGAGCATTCAGGCGTTTACCCGGAACCGCAATTTGGCATGATCTGGAGGATAGAACCATGATGATGGGTGAGATGTGGATCTGGAGTATCGTTGGCCTTCTCCTCGTCATCCTTCTGATTATTCTCATCGTCAACCAGCTCAAAAAATAACGCGGCCACGTTGGGCGAGCCTGCCGATTCGACACCACCGAAAGCCAAATTGACATATACCCCACCTGGGTATATTGGGATTGATCGAGACATTACCGGCAAAAAAACTTCAAACCCGTCTCCGCCGCATCGCCGGACAGGTCGCAGGTCTCCAGCGGATGGTCGAGGACGAGCGCTATTGCGTCGACATCCTCAATCAAATCTCGGCGGTTCGCTCGGCGCTCGATGCCCTCGGCGTTGAGCTGCTGACGAACCATCTCGAATCGTGCGTGATCGGACATGGCAGCGGCAAAGAGCACGCCAGGGCGAAACCCATGAAACCTAAAGAACTGCTGTCTGAGCTGCAGACCGCACTCGGGAGGTTCCTGCGATGAAGGAGGTTGATTTCGTTGTTCGGGATCCGATTTGCGGGATGACGGTTGATCCCAAAACTGCTGCCGCCACTGTCGAGCGCGACGGCAAGAGTTTCTATTTCTGCTCCGAACATTGCCGTGACGCATTCGTCGCTCATGGCAAGACTGCCGATAAACCAACCCATGAGCATTCCTGCTCTCACAGCAGCGAACATTCGCCTAACGAGAAAGCGAAAGTCGCAATGGCACGCACACCGGCAAAGCAATACTTCTGCCCGATGTGCGCGGGCGTTGAGAGCGATATGCCCGGCACTTGTCCGAAGTGCGGGATGGTGCTGGAACGCAATCCGACCTACCGCGAACCAACGATTTACACCTGCCCGATGCATCCCCAGATCGAGCAGGATCATCCCGGCAATTGCCCAATCTGCGGCATGGCACTCGAACCGAAGAACGTCGTCGCCGGGAGCGAAGAAGAAAACAGCGAGCTGCGCGACATGACGCGCCGGTTCTGGATCGGCGCCGGGCTGAGCCTGCCGGTCTTTTTTCTCGCGATGTGGCACCTCGTGCCGTCCGCGCCCGTTTGGGTGCAAAGCGATTGGTCGCGCTGGACTCAATTCATCCTCAGCACCCCAGTCATGCTTTGGTGCGGATGGCCGTTTTTCCAGCGCGGCTGGCAATCAATCGTCCACCGTTCGCTCAACATGTTCACCCTCATCTCGATCGGCGTCGGCGCGGCATATTTCTTCAGCGCAGTCGTCATGTTGTTGCCGCAAATCTTCCCGCCCTCCTTCGCCGCGCACGGCAAGATCGGCGTTTACTTTGAAGCCGCGGCCGTCATCACCGTGCTGGTTTTGTTAGGCCAGGTGCTGGAACTGCGCGCCCGCAGCCGAACCGGTAGCGCCCTTCGCGCGCTGCTCGATCTCGCGCCGAAAACCGCTCGCGTCGTGCGCGACGGAAGCGAAGAGGACATTCCGCTCGAGCAAGTGCAGAAGGGCGATCGTCTCCGTGTCCGGCCCGGGGAAAAGGTTCCGGTCGATGGCCATGTCATCGATGGCCGGACGAGCGTCGATGAATCGATGATCACCGGCGAATCCATGCCGGTGGAAAAAACTGCCGGCAATCGCGTCACCGGCGGCACCGTGAATCAAACCGGCAGCATCGCCATCGAAGCCGACCGCGTCGGAAACGAGACCGTGCTCTCGCAGATCGTGGAAATGGTCGCGCAAGCGCAACGCAGCCGCGCGCCCATTCAAGGCTTGGCCGACAAGGTCGCGAGCTGGTTTGTTCCCACGATCATCCTCGTTGCCCTCATCACTTTCATCGCATGGGCCGTAATCGGACCCGAGCCGCGGTTCGCTTATGCGATCGTAAACGCAGTCGCGGTCCTGATTATTGCCTGTCCCTGTGCGCTCGGCCTCGCTACGCCGATGTCGGTCATGGTCGGCGTCGGTCGCGGCGCGCAAGCCGGTGTGCTGATCAAAAAAGCGGAAGCCATTGAGCTGATGGAAAAAGTCCGCACCCTCGTCGTCGATAAAACCGGCACACTCACCGAGGGGCGACCGGCTCTGACAGAAATCATTCCGGCGGATTCGATGAGCGAAGACGATCTGCTGGCGCTCGCTGCGGCGGTCGAGAAGCACAGCGAACATCCCCTCGCCCGAGCACTAATCGACGGCGCAACCAAACGCGGCATCAAAATCCCGCCTGTCGCTGATTTTGAATCGACGACTGGAGGCGGAGTCATCGGCCGCGTCGGCGACCGGCGCGTCGTCGTTGGCAAACCAAAGTTCCTGCACGACCAGGGAATCCACGAAATGCATAACTTTGCCAAACGCGCGCAGGAACTTCAGGCACACGGCAATGGCGTGATTTTTGTCGCGGTCGATGGTCGGGCTGCCGGCATCATCGCGGTGGCTGATCCGATCAAAGAAACGACGCCAGCCGCCATCGAGCACCTGCATCGGCTCGGGATCAAGATCGTCATGCTCACCGGCGACAACGAGCGCACCGCACGTTCCGTCGCACAGAACCTGAAGATCGATGAACTCGAAGCCGGCGTCGAACCACAGCATAAAAACGAGCGCGTCCGCGCCTTACGCGAACAAAAAAACGTCGTCGCCATGGCTGGCGACGGGATCAACGACGCACCCGCTCTCGCCGCCGCCGACGTTGGAATCGCCATGGGCACTGGCACCGACGTCGCGATGGAAAGCGCCGGCATCACCCTGATGAAAGGCGATCTGCGCGGCATCGAAAAGGCTGTCCGCCTTAGCCGCGCCATGATGCGCAATATCCGGCAGAATCTTTTCTTCGCTTTCGTCTACAACTCGTTAGGCGTGCCCATCGCCGCTGGCGTGCTCTACCCCTTCCTCGGCGTCCTGCTCAGCCCGATCATCGCCGGCGCAGCCATGAGCCTTAGCTCGGTTTCGGTGATTGCGAACGCCTTACGCTTGCGGAGCCTAAAGCTTTAGACGCGACCAAGCAGGGTACTTCCGTTGCTCCAGCGCCGGAGCGGCCAAACGACCAACGCCCTGCCAAGCTTGCCGTTCGTCGTGTATGCTCAAACGAAACGGGAAGGTCGCGAAGCGCGACGATCAGCTCAGCCTTTTTGATTTTGTATCACGCCGTGAGCGAGAAAATTTATCTGACGCAATACGGGCTAATGGCCGAACGCCACTGGCGGGAGTTCCTGCCGAACATGGTTGGCGGAATGGAGGCGAAGGGGACGTTGATGGAGTCGCTTTTCGAGGCGCAGGAGAGAACGCTGGAAGAAATGGAAACTCTGACGCGCC
>DAISXY010000042.1:6153-7948 GCA_036825615.1 Chthoniobacterales bacterium | reverse complement strand
AGAATGACGCCGAAGCTTCCCGGGTTATTGCGACCGTCTCAGGATGTCAATGTCGGGGCGAAGGCCTCCGGACAAACTGTTTCGCACCACTCTTCAATCTTCGTCCGGATCGCGTCGCGGATTTTGCGAATTTGCTCCAACTTCGCGTCGTCACTTCCGGTGAATTGCGATGGGTCCGGGAAAGGCCAATGCAGGCGCGTTGTCACTCCGCCAAAGATCGGACAGCCCTTCGCTTCCGACTCGCTACATACCGTAATCACGTATTGGAAAATCTGACCCGATTTCCAGACGTCGAACACCTTCTGTGTTTGCTTCTGCGAGAGATCAATTCCGACCTCCTGCATGGCTCGCACGACAAGGGGATTGATCGTTCCCGCTTCGAGGCCGGCGCTTTGTGCCTGGAACATTTGCCCACAGATGTAATTCACCCATGCCTCGGCCATCTGACTACGCGCGCTGTTATGCACGCAAATGAACAAGATTTTGCTTTTCATCGTTAACAACATGCCGCCGCCACACTTGGCTGGTCGCGCCTCGCGCGCAGCTTCGCGAGCGACTTTAGATCACGCTTGAACACAGTCTCCGTCTGCACGCAGTCCTGCAGACACTTCAGGTTTGCCTCGAGCTCGCGATCGGGCTTGTTTGGGAGCGAATAGATGACCCAATTCTTCTCCTGGGTTGTCTGAACCAATCCGCGGGTGCGCAGATAAGCCAGATGCTTCGAAATCTTCACCTGCGGCTCGTGCAGGATTACCTGAAAATGACAGACACAAAGCGGCGTCTGCGTCAGCAGATGCAAGATGCGCAACCGCGTTCGGTCACACAGGCATTCATAGATCTGAATTAAGTCCATGACTCCACGGCTCGGAGCATGCGGCGCTGAGCGCCGTCCCCCGGTTCGATGGCGCAGGAACATCCCATCCTAGCAGCAGGTGGCGACGCCCGGAGTGATCTTTGGTGTCTCGCAGCCGCCGCCTTTGCGGTCAATTCCGCAGAGCTCCTTGGCCAGGCAATCGGTATGCTTCTCGTCCAGTTGAAACTCGATCCACCCGTCCGCCACTCTGGCCGATGCGATCGGATATTGCGCGACAACGCAGCAGTCATATTCCACTTCGACTTCCATGTCGTCGTCCGGCAGGACGCGTTTTCCGAGATCCAGAATTTTGGCAAACGTCGCCGCATCCAGTCGGTGCTCCGTGTCATCGGCGACATACGTCTGAAGCAGACAAGTGTCGGTTTTGCCGTGCACTTCCCCGCCGCAATCGACGAACTTCTTTGTGACGTGTCCCACCTCCGTGATATGAAAGTGTGCCGGAATCTGACCGCCATCCGGGAGAATGAATCGCGGTAGCGCTTCGGGATAAAGAGCGAGGGTTGCCTTCAAATGATTCAGCTTCATCGTGGAGACTCTATATTCTCGGACGAGGATATAGTCAAGGCTATGTTAGGCGGCAAGTTCCAGCTCTGACACCGTGCGCGGTTTCAACGCGATGAGTCGTACTCGTGATGATCTGCGCACCCGCAGCGGAGCGGCCGGCTTCCGTAGGGGACAAGGTCGGAAGGCCGCGAGCGACGTGAGGACGGCGCAGATGATCACCGGTTTAACCGAAAGACAGCAAACTCGGGAGTCTGTGCGGGAGGAAAGTCGGCGGCGGAAGCACAGTCTCCAGGCGGCGCAGCCGCATCCTAATTCTAATCGCCGAACAGTTGCGCTACGCGCAACATTGCTTGCCCATCTGGATCGGTGGGCATGGCACCGAGCCGTAGCTGCAGAATACGCAGCAGTCACCCGGTT
>DAISXY010000042.1:0-6053 GCA_036825615.1 Chthoniobacterales bacterium | reverse complement strand
ATCGGTGGGCATGGCACCGAGCCGTAGCTGCAGAATACGCAGCAGTCACCCGGTTTTGGTTTCAGTCTGATGCCGCAGACGGAACAGTCATAGAAGAACAAGCAGGCATTGGTGGGCATCGCTTCCTTCGTTCGATGGCCGCAGCTTGGACAGGTGATGATGGATGCCAAAATGGGAACTTTCCCTCTTTTCGTGATGAGATAATTCCAAACTGTGGCGCCGATGAGCGCAAATAATCCGCCGTAGAGCGCAGAGAGCGAAAACGATTTGTAAAAATGATACCCGAGCAAAATGCAGGCGGAGGTTCCGAGCAAAAATGGGCCGACGTTCCGATGCTTGATAAAGGAAAGGAGTAGACCAAGTAGCGTGACAGCGGCAAAACCTTGGAAAATATAGAGGATCACGCCTTCGTATTGCCCGAGTGCCCCCAATCCCATCGCGGTACCGACTGCGGCAAACAGCGGAAAGCAGCATGGAGCCGCGATAGCGGCGATCAGAGCGCCAATCGATCCGATTCGGTCGAGCGATCTCATCAACTGCTTCACAGTTACTGGTTGCTCGATTCGATAAGATCGCAGAATTCAGCCGCGCATTTTTTGCGGGCGGGGAGCTTTCTCCAACGCCTTACGTTGGCTGCGAGCGCGTCGTGAAAGCTCTGCAGCTCGCGAAGTTTGACTTCTGTTTCTTCCAACGTCGCTTCCGCGATGGCGAGCACAGCACGGCAGGTGCCGCTCCCACCGCGCAGGTGAAGGATGCGGCGAACTTCATCGAGCGAGAAGCCTAACGACTGCGCCTTCTTGATGAAGCGCAATTGCTTTAGGGTGGCGTCGTCATAGACGCGATAGCCCGCGGCGGTGCGGGTGGGCCGCGCGAGCAGACCGGTGCGTTCGTAAAAGCGCACGGTGTCGGACTTCACGCCCGCCGCTTTGGCGAGTTGTCCGATGAGGAGCGGCTTGTGTTGCTCGGTTTTCATCGCTCCTCTTTCCTACTTCGGATCAACCACTCGGGTCTGGTATCCGACGGTCGCGACGCGCGCGGCGATCGCGTTCGCATCGAGCACGCTCGGGTCGAACAGGATCTGGATACGCTGGTTGCTGGAGCGCGCGCGGATTTGGCTCACGCCGGGCACTTTTTTCAGCGCCTGCTCGACGCGCTCTTCGCAGCCTTCGCAATGAAGCCGGTCGTCGCCCACGACCTGTAGGGTGATGGATTTAAGCATGACCGGAGTCTCCGGTTAAACTGCCGCCGGAGCGAATGACTCGCCGAATATCGTCGTCCGCTTCGCTTTCGTTTCTCGAGCCGCGCTGCGGCGCCTGGCCGACTGTCTTGAGCGCCTGGAAGAAGTAGGTGCCGCGGCTCCAGAGCGAGTTGATGAAGATGGAAGTCACGCTCGCCGCCATCGCGACCATGCCCCAGATGGGATAAACCAGGCCCGTGGCGGCCGCTGGAATTCCGATGCCGTTGAAGGTGAAGGCGAGGACGACGTTTTGCACCATCTTGCCGTAACTGTAGCGGCTGATCTCGTAGGCATCGATCACGGCCCCGACGCGTTGGTTGAGGATGATCACGTCCGCGGACTCGATCGCAATGTCGGCTCCGCTGCCAAACGCGATGCCGATCTCGGCCTGCATCAGCGCCGGTGCGTCGTTGATGCCGTCGCCCACCATGGCCACACGTTCTTTCTCCTGAAGCTTGCGCACGAGCGCAGCTTTCTCCGCCGGCAGGACGCGCGCATGAACCTCTTCGATTCCGGCGGCGCGGGCAAAATGCCTGGCCGCGAGCTCGTTGTCGCCGGTGATCACGCTCGTGTGGATGCCCATCCCGTGCAGACGGCGAACGGTCTCCGCCGCGTCCGGCCGCAGCGCATCGCCCAGCGCGAGCAACCCGAGAAGTTCTCCCTCGCGTGCCGCCGCGATCACCGTCAGTCCCTGCGCTTCCAGTGCCGTGATGCGCGCTTGCTGGGGCGCCACGTTCGCTCCCTCGCTCGCGACAAACGAGGGGCTCCCGACGACCAGTCTCTCATCGCGCAGACGCGCGCGCACGCCTTTGCCGGCCACGGCCTGGAACCCCTGCACCTCGGGCAGATCGAGACCGCGATTGAACGCTTCTTCCACGACGGTCCGGGCGAGCGGATGCTCCGACCCCGCCTCTGCGGCGCCGGCCAGCGTGAGCAGTTGTTCTTCCGCGATGCCGAACGGGACGATCTCGCGCAACGCGGGGCGACCCTCCGTGAGCGTTCCCGTTTTATCGAAGACCACGCGCTGCACGCGCCGCAAAGCCTGAAAGGCCTCGCCCGTGCGCATGAGCACGCCGCGCTCAGCGCCTTCGCCCGCGCCGCGCACGATCGAAAGCGGCGCCGAAATTCCCACGGCGCAGGGATAGCCCATCACCAAGACGCTGAGGCCGGCAAACATCGCCCGCTGCACATCAGGCGATCCGCCGGCGATCATCGGAACGACGAGCCAGAAGATCGTCGCGGCCGCGGCGGTGAGAAGGACGAGCGGCGTGTAAACGCGCAGCACGCGATCGACGAGATGCAACAGCCCGGGCTTCAGCGCCCGCGCAGCTTCCACGCTTCGGATGACTTGTCGGAGAAAACTTTCGTCTCCCACCGCGGTCGCGCGAACCAGGAGTGTGCCGCGCCCATTCAGAGAGCCGCTGATCGTCTTATCGCCGGTCTGCTTCGCGATGAGTTTGGGTTCACCGGTGACAAGCGATTCGTCCACGTCCGACTCCCCCGCTGTGACCACTCCATCCACTGAGACCCGTTCACCGGGCCGGATGCGCACCAGATCTCCGATGCGCAACTCGTCGAACGGCACCTCCGTCTCCTGGCCGTCCCTGACGAGACGCACCACGTCGGGCTGAAGGTCCAACAGTTTCTTCACCGCCTGCGAGCTGCGCGTCTTCACAATCAGCGAAAGCCATTCGGAAAAGATGTGATAGGTGAGCACCATCACCGCGACGGAGAAAAACGCGGTGGTCGGAAAATCCGGCGGACCCCATGTCAGTCCGATGATTCCGCCGACGAGTCCTGCCATTCCGCCGAACTCGACGAGCACGTGTTGATTGAGGATACGGCGCCGCAGCGCCGCTACGCCCATTCGCAAGATGTGGCGGCCGATCCCGAAGATGAGGAACACGGCGAGCGCACCCGCGATCCACGGAGTCGCAAACCCGAAGGCGCCCTCCAACTGCAGGTAATAGACGCCCGCGCCAAAGAGAGCGAGAACCGACGCGCCGGCGATCGCCGTGAGCGTTCCCCAACTGCGCAGGACGACGAAAGAGAACACCACCAGGCTCGCGATCGAAAAAACGCACAACCAGAACCAGAACGTGCCGAACGGGTATCCAGCCAGTCCCATCGCGCCTATGCTCGAAATCAGTGCGGTGAGGAAGCGCCCCCGCTCACGGACCAGTTCCCGTTCCTGTTGCTCGAAGGGCTCCACCTTGCGCGGGTCCGAAACGGTGTAGCCGATGTCCTTCAGGACTTGCAGCAGCTCGGCCGGCCGCGTCACGCCCGGGTCGTATTCGACCAGCGCCTGCTCGTGCGTCAGGCTGACGGAGACTTTATCGACGCCCGGCCGCTTCCCGAGCGCCTTCTCGATCGTGCCGGTGCAAAGCGAGCAATGCAGCCCGCCGATGTGCGCGCGGATGCGCCGCCGGTCCGTGCGTTGGGAAGGTTCTTCGCTCCAAATGGGTGGAGCGTTCTCAGTCATTGTTGCAGTCGTCATTTGCCCGTTTTCCTCTCTTGTTTCCCCAGGCTAAGCCTTTGAGCCTTGTCCAAGGTCAAGGGATAAAATACCGGCCGCTGGGAGCCGAGCCGATAAACACTCGCCACATGGTGATTCTGCTTGATCGAGATTCGCGCGCGCGGTGCGGTCTCCCGTTATGGCGACCGCAATGACATGCTCGTCCGCAGCTTCGAACGGCTGGGCCAGCCGTAAACGCGAAAAATGGGCAACGCAGAAATTACTTCTGCGCGTGCCCATCTCCCGTCCCGCATCGCTCCGTAGCGGTTCAGGCCGCCATCTTGCGGCATTCCTCCGCGCAACTCCGGCAGGCTTCCGCGCAACGTTTGCACTGCTCGGTCCCGCACTTGTCGCATTCCGCCGCGCAGCGCTCACAGATTTCTGCACACGCCTTGCAGAACTCTCCGGCGCAGCCCGATTCGCGACAACAGCTCGAGGCGCAATCCCAACAGATGCGGGCGCAATCGATGCAGACATTGGCGCGCTCGGGATTGCTCCCCATGCAGTTGGCGACACAGGATTCACATTCCTTTGCGCAGGCGATGCAGGCCTCGATGCACGCTTGCATATTTTGCTTTGGCATTATTTTCTCACCTCCTTTCGTTAACTCAGCCTGCCCCTTGGACTGCGCACGAAGTCAAACGGGAATTCTCCGAACCGGCTCGGCTGTCGCGGGCCAGGTTCAGCCGAGCGCAACGAAGGCGCGCGCGTAATAGAAGCGAAGCTGACGAAGAGGAGAGCGGCGCCGCTGACGTATTGGATCGTCTGTCGCCATGCGCCGATGCGCGCGAGCCGCATCACCGCGCCCGCGAAGATGCCCACGAGCAGAAACGGCAACCCGCGGCCGAGACCGAAAGCGAAGGCGAGCAGCAGGCCGTAGGGCGATCCGCCTTGCAACGCGGCCACCGTCAGCAGCACAAGCAACGGCGCCGCGGACGTGCCGAGACTAAAAACAAATCCGTAAGCGAAGGCGCCGGTAAGACCCGGCCGGCGCAGCGCCGCCAACTGGCTCGGCCGCAAACGTGGCCCCCAGAACGCGAGCCCGGCGGCAGCGAGGGAAAACACCGCCATCCCGAGAGTCCAATAGCGCCCGAACGATTCCGTCAGGATTCCGCCCAGCTGAGCCGCGAGCGCGCCGAGGATCGTCAAATTGATCACAATGCCGGCGAAAAACGCCGCCGAGATCAGCAGACCGCCGCGGCGCGATTGCGTCTCGGAAGCGCCAGCCGCGCCCGCCAGTCCCAGCCCGACCGGCAGCGTGCAGGGACAAACCGCACTCGCCAGCACGCCGCCCACCGCGGCGACGCCGAGCATCCAGAGAGAGCCGTGCGGCAGGCCAGCTGTGGCTTGCTCGAGGAATCCTTCCAGCGTCATTTCTCGCCCTTCGCAGCCGGCGAGCCGGCTTCATAACCGAGCTCTCTAATCGTGGCGACGAGCTTCTCCGGCGTCACCTTCGCAGGATTGTACTTCACCGTCGCGCTCCCCGGACTGAGTTTCACCTCCACTTCGCTCACGCCAGGCAGCACGCGGAGCGCCTGTTTGGTTTTCGCCACGCAAGCCATGCACGACATGCCCTTCACGGGAATGACGACCGACTCGACCGCGGCCGCCGTCGTTCCGCTGTGAACCTGTGCGCCCACCGATCCGCCGCCGAGAAACGTCGCAGCCGAAAAAACGAACGCCGCCAGGATAAATATTTTCATCGCCGCAACCTACACCCTGGAGCCCAGTCAAAGGTCAAGCGCGGGATTTAATGCCCGGTCGGCAGGACAGTTTTGTGAGCTGGGTTTCCTGTGGCTGCGAAGTGATCGAGCGACGCGGCACCGGCGAGAACCAGTGCGCTGAGGCGAAAACCTATGGCGTGAGGGGGCAATGCCAACGGTGCGTCGGCGGCATAGTCACCTCCGCGATCATAAAACTGCTCATCTATCCGGTGATCTTTGTGCTTTGGAAGAGTGTTCGCTCACGAGCTGACGTAGTTCGTTTCGGAATCTTTCCGGCTCTTCCAACTGCGGCCAATGGCCGGAGTGTTCAAACCAGATGAGATGTTTTCCTTTCGGCGCGTCGAGCGCGGTGAAATAGCGCCCTGCCATCTCCGAGGAGGCGGTGACGAGCCGATCATGGCGGCCTTCCAGAAAGTAAACCGGCACGTCGATGCGCGGCAGCGGAAGCCCGGAAGGAGGAAGCTCAATGTCTTTGCGACAGGGACAAGCGCGTGGGTGCCTCAAATTTGCGAGGGGAGTCTTCGCCCCGGGGAACCGTCAAGTCTTGGAAAGCGGAGAACGCCTTCTGTCCTCAACC
>DAISXY010000041.1:0-9705 GCA_036825615.1 Chthoniobacterales bacterium | reverse complement strand
CTCGTCCGCGGCCAGCTCCCAAATCGGATAGTTCTCCACGCGGACCGGTTTCGTCAGGTACTCGATGGCGACCGGGTGCATTCGGCCGCTCGAGACCAAGACTGGGCAGGGGGCGAGGTATTTCGCCAACTTGTTCGACTCGAGAGTCGCGGACATGACCAAGAGCTTCAGCTCCGGGCGCAGGTTCTCCTGGAGTTGGAGGGCGCGGGCGAGCGTGATGTCGCCGTAGAGATGGCGTTCGTGGAACTCATCAAAGAGAATGGCGGCCACGCCGCGTAACTCCGGGTCCTGCAAAAGCCGGCGCAGCAGCACGCCCTCGGTCACGAACCGGATGCGCGTTTTCTGCGAGGCGACACTCTCGAATCGAATCTGGTAACCGACCTCGTCTCCGAGCCGCGCGTTGCGTTCGAACGCGACGCGTTTGGCGAGCAATCGCGCGGCGATTCGGCGCGGCTGGAGGATGACCACTTCGCCAGCGCCGAGCAGACCATGGTCAAGGAGAATCTGCGGAACCTGAGTTGATTTGCCAGACCCGGTTGGCGCCTGCAGAATCAGCCGTGATTCAGCGCCGAGTCTCCTGACGATTTCATCCTCGAGTTCGTAGATCGGCAGGTCGCGCGCAGGCATCTGCAAGAGTAAACGTCCGCTGTGCGCCCGGACGCAACCGCCGTGCTCGATAATGTTCGAACGTCGTTAGGCGCGCGGGAGATATTGTTTCACCGCCTCGAGATCGCCACGCACTGCGACCAGATAAACACGCTGGCCTTCCGCCCAGCAGCCCGTTGACCAGTCTCCCATCCGCGCAAAACGCGGCGGCTGGCCGGGCCGCATTTCCGGAAGCGCGGCGCGATCGACCAGGAGGAGATGAGCGAGCCCGCCGTTCGCGCGCCGGAAACAAATCAGGGTCACGTCATGACCGCGAAAAGAAAGAATGCGGCAACCCAGCGGCTGCAAATCAACCAGCGGTGCCGGGATATTGCCCGGGGGCCGCTCATTTTTCGCAAGCCAAGCGGTGATCGAGCCGAGATCGTGACTTGTGACATCGAGCGCGGGGTCGAGCCGGATAAAGCTCACCATCTCGCGCGCGTAATCGGTCGCGTGGGTCGGGCCGGCGCCACCGGCGCGAAAGAGACTAACGACTTGCGCGCCGAGAAAAAGAAGCGCGGCGATCGCCGCAAGTGCGGCGGCAAGACTCCAGCGCGGAGCCCGCGCCGGCGCGCCGTGCGCGAGGATGCGGGTCTTGAGCCCGAGCGGTTCGGGCAGTGCGGCGAGTTTGGCTGCGACCGCCCGATCGAAAGCCTGTTCTTCCGCGAGCCAGCGGGCGAGCTGCGGGTTGCGTTCCGCTTCGCGCAGGGCCGCGGCAAACTGGGGATCGCTCTCGTCCCCGGTTCCGGGCCGATACGACTCGAGAATGAGGCGTGCTTCTTCTTCAGTCATTGCTCTCGATGAGATCGTTAGTCGTTAGGCCAGCGTGGTCGGCGAGCGCCTTGCGCAGCTGTTCCTTCCCGCGCGAGATGCGCGACATCACCGTGCCGATCGGTATGCCGAGCGCGGCCGCGATTTCTTTGTAGGAAAACTGCCGGAGATAAAAAAGGGTGAGCGGGGCGCGATAGATTTCTTCCAACCCGAGGAGCGCGCGCTGCACGATCTCGCCGTCGAGCTGATCGACGACTGCGGCTGGGACGAGCTGGGCCGCAACCGTTTCGCCGACTTCGGCCGGATCAACGAAGCGATCCTGGCGGCGTTTGCGGGCGAGGAATTCGCGATAGAGCGAGGTGAAAAGCCAGGTCTTGACCTTCGAGGGATCACGCAACTGATGACCCTTCGAAGCCCAAAGCAGAAAAGTTTCCTGCGTCAGATCGGCCGCGTCCGCTTCGTGGCGGGTGAGAGAAAGGGCAAAGCGATATAGCGGCATATAAAAATCTTCGACCAACTTTTCGAAGTCGAGTGCCGCCACGCTCCGAGCGTAAAGCGGCGCGGCAGGAGCCGCCAAACAAATCAGAGCGGCACGCGGCATGACTTCGATCCATGCGAGCAAAGCGGAGCGAGGATTATTCCGCCTCGCCGCTACGCAAGACGGACTCAAGGACCTTGAGATCCTCGATTTCAGGTTCCTTCATCCTCCATCGCGCGAGCGATGGCAGCTTCGAGCTTCTCAAATGTCAGGGGTTTGACGAGGTGGTCTCGGAAACCGGCGGCACGGCTGGCCTCGACATCCGCCCGCATCCCAAAACCACTGATCGCAATGCCGCGCATTCCGCAGTCGCGCAGTTCGGTCATCAGCTCGGCGCCGGTGCCATCGGGCAGACCGACGTCGCTGATGAGCAGATCGAAGGAATCGGCCCGCGCGGCGGCGAAGGCAGAGCGCAGATCGCGGGCGAGAACGACCTTGTGGCCGCGTCGGGTCAGCAGACGGTCGAGAGCAGCGGCACTGTCGGCGTGATCTTCCACCAGGAGGATGCGCCAGGAGTGGTCGTGGCCGTCGCGCCCGGCGACTGAGAGTGCAACGGCGGGGGGAATCGGCGTCTCCATCGTCGGGATGGTGAGGCGAAAGGTTGCACCCTGCTCCAGCCCATCGCTCATCGCCTGGAGGGTGGCGCCGTGAGCCCGGGCGATTGCTTCTGAAATCGCCAACCCAAGCCCAAGCCCACCGTGTCGCTGCTGGAAAGATTCGTCGCCCTGTTCAAAGGCGCGAAAGATTCGGCCGAGCTGCTCCGGTTCGATGCCGATGCCGCTGTCGCGTACACTGACGATGAGGTTGCGTGCGTCGTCGTCGTCGTCGTCGTTGCTCGAGGCGAGTGTGATCTCGCCCTGCTCGGGTGTGAACTTGATCGCGTTGCGCAGCAGATTCCAGATGATCTGCTGGAACTTCGCCGGGTCGGCCTTGATGTATGAACGCGGCGCCCGCAAGTCCAACTCCACTTGCAACCGTTTCGCCTCGGCCTCAGTCCGGCACATTTCCAGCGCATGCCTGATGCAGTCGTGCGCGTCGATCGGGCGTGGATCGAGCTTTAATCGGCCCCGGGTGATTCGGGTGAGATCGAGCAGGTCGTCAATCAGCCGGCTCTCGAGCTGCACGTTGCGCCGGATGACGGCGAGGCTTTCGCGCGCCGACTCGCTTGGCGCCGGCTCGCGCTCGAGCAAGTCGACAAGCGCGAGCACGGGCGTGAGGGGCGTGCGAAGCTCGTGCGAGAGCATGGCGAGGAAGTTGTCTTTCGTCCGGTTGGCGGCGGCGAGAGCGGCTTCAGCCCGCCGCCGTTCGGCCATGGCCGCCGCCAGGATCATAGTGGTAAGAGTGAGCACGATGGCCCATGCCTGAAGCATGAGGAGGGATTGGTTGAGCGAACCGATCCGATACGGACCGTAACCATGGAGAGTTCCCCAGAGCGCGATCGCGCAGAGAACAACGATTCCAGTGATCGTTTCGCGCTGCGTGAAACGGTATGCCGTCCAGACAATGAGCGGACCACAGACGAACCCAAGCGGATAGCTCCTGATAAAGCCTTCAAGCCGGTCGCCGAAGACGAGTTCTCCCAGCACTGTGATCAGGAGCAGGAGGAGTATCGCTTCCAGAGTTCGTTCGCGATTTTCCTGCCAGCGCGGCCGCATCCACCAAAGCAAGACTGCGGGAGCAATAATGAGATAGCCCGTCATGTCTCCGAGCCACCAGGTAAGCCAGACCGCGCTGAAATTTCCCGGTCGAACAAAGCCGCCCAGCGCGAGGCTGGTCACGCCGATGGAAGCGCTCACCGCGGTGCTCAAGGCCGCGATAGCCACGAACTTGAACACGTCTTGGGCGCGGTCGAAGACGCGCACGCCGCCGGCGAACTGGTTTATCAGCCAGGCACCGCAGAGTGCTTCGAGCGTGTTGCCAGTCGCGACCAGGCCAGAGGTCGCGATTGTGCCCGCAGTCGTGAGGTTAGCGACGAAGGCGCCGAGAAGAATCGCCGGCCAGGCGCGGTAACCGAAGACGAGCAGGGCCGCAAGCGCGATCCCAGCCGGCGGCCACACGGGAGATGCGCTTGGATTGAAGAAGGCAAGCTGGAGACTCAGCTTGGCGACCGCGATGTAGATGACGGCGAGAACAGCTACCGCTGCGGGAAAAGAAAAACGTCGCGAAAACATCGCCGCCAGTTTGGTCGTGAATCGTGCCATCATGAGGCGCAGGCCGCCTCGCAATCAAGCGGATATGTGAATGTGAGGGCGCGCGAGGGAGGAGCGCCATACACGCGTTCTGTGATCCCAGCCGAATTAAAGGAAACGACGATTGATTGGTCGGGCGAACGGTTATGGAGCCGGACTTTGAATAGCGGGGTCACCGATCGCGTCTGCAACTTTCAAACAATCCAAGCCAACATTATGAAGACGAAATCTACTGTTCTCGCGCTGGCGGCGCTGCTTTTTGCCGGGCTGCCGCTGGCTTCCACTTCTTCCGGCGCGCTCGCGGTTTCGGTTGCGATCGCGCCGCCGGTGCTCCCGATTTACGAACAGCCGTTTTGTCCGGCGCCCGGCTACATTTGGGTGCCGGGTTATTGGGCATGGGGTCCTTTTGGCTATTACTGGGTGCCGGGCGCATGGGTGCTGCCACCGCGGGTCGGGTTTCTCTGGACCCCGGGCTACTGGGGCTACCGGGGCGGGCGTTATTTCTTCACCGACGGCTATTGGGGACCTACGGTCGGCTTTTACGGCGGAATTAATTACGGCTACGGCTATTTCGGGAGCGGATACTACGGCGGCCGATGGGAAGGAAGGACCTTCCTTTATATACGGCCGTGACGCGGGTGAGTCCGGCGATCAAGACCACCTATGTCAATCGGGAGGTCCTCAGGCGCGCTGGCGGCAATCGGGCTGCTTTTAATGGCCCGGGAGGGGTGCAAGCGAAACCGACGGCACGGGAACGGGCGGCGGCCAGGGGCGAGCACGTCAGGGCAACCGCGGCGCAGCGTTCGCGCGCTGAGACGGCCCGAAAAGATCCCGCCCTCCGGGCCAGGGAGAACAAGGGCAAACCTCGAACCGACGCGGTGCAGGCATTTCATAGACAGCATGACGCCGCGGGCGCCGCGAACAATCGGCAGCCCGGAACGCGGCCCGGCCGCGCGGAAACCGCGAGAACTGCCGAACGCAGCGAAAACCGCACGCGAGCAGGGGCGGAGCGTGATGCCCGTCAGAATCGAGCGGGTAGTGAGGCCCAGCGTCCGCGTCGTGAAACAGCCGCTCCAGATCAGCGCCGAGCAGCGATGGCGGAGCGCCCCCGTCGGGAAACAAGTCCACAACGCGCCAATCGTGCGACAGCCGCCGAACGGAAACGGCCCTCCGCCAGCGAGACCCGGCAAGCGCAGCCAAGACGAGCGCAGCCGAAAAAAGCGCAGGCGCCCCCTCGTCAGCTGCAACGTCGGGGACCAGCCACCACCCGCCGCGGACCAGCCGCCACCCGCCGCGGACCAGCGGTCAAACAGACGTCCCGGCCGGGAGCAGGTCGTGGACCGGCGCAGGCTCCGGAGCGTGGCAAGAAGAAAAAGCCCGAAAAAAAGAAACCCGGCGGCGGCTAACCGCTTCCCATTTCAGGTGTTGTAGCCGGGACCACCCGGTTAGAGCAGGACGCGTTCGTCCCATCCTGGCCATCCCCTGTTCTAGCCGGGTCGAGTTTCCGAATGAGACGACCCTTTCAGGTCAGTCTTTTTCGGCTCCAGGCCGACTGAGCCGGCTGGGCTTACAAAATAATTATGAAATAAGGGCTGGTAATTCTTGAGCGGCTTCATAGCCTGCGAGCAGGCGGAAAAATCGCGAGCAGAACCTATGAAAAACCACACCGTTCGTGCAATTGGCCTTAATCTCACAGCTTTTACCAAGCGTCTCTCCTTTACGCGCGGCGTGCTGTTTCCACTGGTTGGGATCACCGCACTATCTTGGATAACCAGCAGCGTCGCGGCCGCGGATCAGGCAGACACTGGCTCAGTCACGGTTGTAGCCTCTTATCATAACGATACCTCACCGCCTTTGCGCGAGATGCAACCGTGGACTGACTATGACCTGCGGCGCGAAGGGGAGCGCGACGCAAACGAAAACCCTAAGATACCTTACCGGCACAGGGACGGTTTCGACCCGGTCGTCCAGAGTTGGCATGCCTGGTCGATCGGCAGCTCAGGCCCAAATATCCCTACTCCGATTCGCACTTTCGACGGCGTCGCCTACCCAGGAGTCGGATGTAACTGTGCTCCGCCTGATCCGAATGGCGCGGCCGGGCTAACTCAGTATGTCCAGATGGTGAACGAGGCTTACCAGGTATTTGACAAAGCCACCGGTAGTTCCGTTCTTGGACCTAACAGTATCTCTTCGCTTTGGTCAGGATTCGGCGGCGTCTGCCAGACCGGCGGGAGCGGCGATCCGATCGTGCTCTACGACCACCTCGCCAATCGCTGGATCATAAGCCAGTTCGCAGGCTCCGGCAGCACGATCACGGATGAATGTATAGCTGTCTCGACCAGTTCCGATGCGACCGGGAGTTACTATCGTTATGGCTTTCACCTCGGGTCGAACTTTTTCGATTACCCGCATCTCAGCGTCTGGCCCGACGCCTATTACATGGCCATGAATGTCTTTAACTCCAGCGGCACGAGTTATCTCGGTCCGCAACCGTTTGCCTTTGATCGGAGCAAAATGCTGAGCGGACAGCCCGCCACCTTCGTAAGCCCGGTTGGCCCGCTCGGAGGGTCAGTCGATCCTTTTCTGCCCGCCGATCTCGACGGGCCAACCTTGCCACCTGCCGGCGCGCCTAACACTTTCGTGGGATTTCCGGGCCAGGCGACTAATCCCAACTACACCACCTATCACTTTCACGTCGACTTCGCGACACCTTCGAACTCAACCTTCACGACTTTCGCCAATCCACCGGCTGCGGCTTACACTGCGCTCTGTCCTACCACGCGCTCCTGCGTTCCGGAAAAGGGAGTTACGAGCTCGAACAAGCTCGACGGTATCGGCGACCGGCTGATGTTTCGCCTCGCTTATCGAAACTTTGGCGATCACGAATCGGTTGTCGGCACCTACACCGTAAGCTCCGGCGGAGTCGCCGGGTTGCGCTGGTTCGAGCTACGCAATGTTACCTCCGGACCAGTAACCGTATATCAACAGAGCACCTATCAGCCGGATACCACCTGGCGCTGGATGGGAAGCGCGGCGATGGACGGTCAGGGCAACCTTGCCATCGGATTTAGCGCCTCAAGTTCAACCATCAACCCGCAGCTTCGTTATGCCGGGCGCCTCGCGACTGACCCGCTCAACACCTTGAGCCAGGGTGAGGCGCATCTCTATGATGGCACCGGCAGCCAGACCGGCAGTGGCAATCGCTGGGGCGACTACAGCGCGCTTTCGATCGATCCCGTGGACGATCTGACTTTCTGGTATACGAACGAATATTATACCACGACCACTTCATATAACTGGCGGACCCGGATTGGCAGTTTCAAGCTCGGCACTGGAACTCCGACGCCGACCCCGACCCCGACCGCAACGCCTACGCCGACCAGCACACCAACTCCGACGGCAACGCCCACACCGACACCTAGCGCCACGCCCACCGCTACTCCTACTCCCACGCCCACCGCCACCCCGCCGCCGACGGAATTGATTGTGAATGGTGGGTTTGAAGGCAGCCTCTCACCATGGGTCATGTCCGGCTCTGGAGCATTCTACATTAGTAACGGGAACTATCCGCATACCGGAACCGGCTACATCTACTTCGGGGTCAATAACAGTGTGACCGGACAGACCTATCAGACCGTGACCGTCCCGTCGACCGCCACCGGCGCGTTGACATTCTGGTTTAACTGCAACTCGAGCGAGGGCTCGACCACGGCTTACGACTTCCTTTACGTGGAAGTGCGTAATACCAGCGGGACATTGTTGCAGACGCTGGCCACCTACAGCAACAAGGATAAGGGAACGGCGGGAGTGTATTCTCAGAAGTCGTTCAGCCTCGCTGCCTACAAAGGCCAGACCATCCGGTTGCAGTTCCGCACCACCACCGACTACTCGCTCTCAACCACCTTCCGAATCGACGACGTCTCGTTGAAGTAGTTGCCGTTGCCTTAAGCAAAACAGCCGGGCCTCTTGCGAGACCCGGCTGTGGTTGATTACTGAGTTACTGTGTAACTGCTGGGCTTAGTAGTCCATGCCGCCCATGCCACCCATGCCGCCCGGAGGCATCGCCGGAGCTTTCTCCTTTTCAGGAGCTTCGGTGATCAGTGCCTCGGTGGTGAGGAGCAGGCCGCTGATGGAAGCCGCATTCTGGAGCGCGGTGCGAGTGACCTTGGTCGGGTCCACGATGCCCGCTTTCACGAGATCGGTGTATTCGCCATTGGCGACGTCGTAGCCTTCGTTGCCCTTGCGCTTCTTCACTTCCTGGACGATGAGCGCGCCTTCCTGGCCGGCATTATCAGCCAAGGTGCGGAGCGGCTCTTCGATCGCGCGGCGAACGATGGAAAGCCCCACGGCTTCGTCGCCCTCCAGTTTCAGACTGTCGAGCGCTTTCTGCGCGCGGATCAAAGCGACACCGCCACCAGGGACGATGCCTTCCTCAACCGCGGCGCGGGTGGCGTGCAAGGCGTCTTCCACGCGCGCCTTCTTTTCCTTCATCTCGGTCTCAGTCGCGGCGCCGACGTTAATGACGGCGACACCACCGGCCAACTTGGCGAGGCGCTCCTGGAGCTTCTCGCGATCGTAGTCCGAAGTGGTTTCCTCGATCTGACGGCGGATCTGATTAACCCGGCCCTGGATGTCATTGGCCTTACCTTCACCTTCGACAATAGTGGTGTTCTCCTTGTCGATAGTGACTCGCTTGGCCCGGCCGAGATCGTCGAGTTTTACGTTCTCAAGCTTGATCCCGAGATCTTCGGTGATGCAACGACCACCAGTAAGGATCGCGATATCTTCGAGCATCGCCTTACGACGATCGCCGAAGCCCGGGGCTTTCACCGCCGCGACCTGCAAGGTGCCGCGAAGCTTGTTCACGACCAGAGTCGCGAGCGCTTCGCCTTCCACGTCTTCCGCAATGATCAGAAGCGGACGACCAGCCTTGGCGACTTTCTCAAGCAGCGGAAGCATATCCTTGAGGCTCGAAATCTTCTTCTCGTGAATGAGAATGTAAGGATTGTCGAGCACTGCTTCCATCGCTTCGGCGTTAGTCACGAAGTAAGGCGAGAGATAGCCCTTGTCGAACTGCATACCCTCGACAACATCGAGCGTGGTCTCGATTGACTTGGCTTCCTCGACCGTGATCGTGCCGTCCTTGCCAACCTTGTCCATCGCGTCGGCGATAATTTCGCCGATCGTCTTGTCCCAGTTAGCAGAGACGGTTGCAACCTGCGCAATCTCGCTGCGGTCACTGACCTTTTTCGAGATGTTGTTCAGTTCGGCTACGATCGTATCGACCGCCTGCATGATTCCGCGCTGGAGCGAAGTCGGGTTCGCACCGGCGGTAACATTGCGGAGACCTTCCTTGTAGATGGACTCGGCGAGGACGGTCGCCGTGGTGGTGCCGTCACCGGCGATATCGGAAGTCTTGGAAGCGACTTCGCGCACCAGCTGAGCGCCCATATTTTCATAGGCATCCTCGAGCTCGATTTCCTTGGCCACGGTCACACCATCCTTGGTGATCGTCGGGCTGCCGAATTTCTTGTCGAGGATGACATTGCGGCCGCTCGGTCC
>DAISXY010000040.1:0-11463 GCA_036825615.1 Chthoniobacterales bacterium | reverse complement strand
AGGAATTTCCCCTCAGCGTCGCGCGGCTCGACGCTATGAAGCGGCAGCTGAGTACGGTGCAGGGACACGAGGAAGCACTCGAGCTGACGAGCACCATAGATATGTACAGCGCCGAGGAGCTGACCATGCTCCGCCAGGCGATCTCCGGCCTCACCAACGTTCAGGCCGTCTACTACGCTGACCAGGTCAATGGTGACGCACAGCGTGCAGCAACGTTCCGCTCCCGGTTAACAGCGATGGCTGCCGCCGGACCCCGCTATGCCCCTGTCTCACTTCGCATCACACCGTGAGCAGAGGGTCGGACAGAACCGTGCGTGTTGCTTTGATCGCTTGCGCGATTTCGTCGCTTTTTCTCGTGCCAGCGATTGCACATGCGCAAACCCAGCAACCAGTACTCGACGGCATCGCCAACCAGTATCGAGACGCATCGAGACTCTGGCGGCCCCGCCTCGTTCCGATCGCGCAGCAGCTCTTCATGCTGCTCGCATCGATCGAGTTCGCCGTTTCCGGACTCATATGGGCGCTCCGCCACGACCGTCTCGACGACATCGCAGCGAAGTTCCTGCTCAAATTCACGCTCACTGCGTTTCTCCTGGCGCTAATAACAAGCTTCACATTCTGGATCCCGCCAATCGTCAATGGGTTCGCGGCTGCAGGAGAGCACGCGATCGGCGACGTCGGCACCGTAAGCCCTTCCGGCATCATCGACATCGGCAGAGAAACATCCCTCAGCATACTGGGGGCGCTCGATGTAGGCGTGATGCTGAGTAACCCAGCGATGGCCGTCTACGGCGCCATCGCGGCATTCGTCGTAGCGCTAGCATACACGGCGATCGCCGCGCAGCTCGTACTTGTCCTGGTCGAGGCTTACGTCGTGCTCGGCGGTGGCGTGCTTTTTCTCGGGTTCGCCGCGTTTCGCGGCACAGCCGGCTTCGCGGAGAATCTCATCTCGTACACATTCGGGATCGGGATCAAGATCTTCCTGCTTTACCTGATCGTCGGCCTCGGAACTCAGATGGCTCGCAGCTGGATCCCGCTCATTCAGTCGAGCAGTTTCTTCGGGCCGGCGAGCCCACTGCTTCAAATCGTGGGCGGCTCGATGATCTTCGCTGTCTTGGCGATTCGCGTCCCGAACTCTGTCGCTGCCCGTCTTTCCGGAACGTCGACCTTCGGGATTGCGGAGGCGCTCCGCGCTGCTGGGTGACCCTCCAATGTTTCCATTTAGCCGCCGACCTTTGGAACGAGGAGCCAGCCCCGGCAGCATGACAACGCAGAGTGCTGAGGCAGGGCACGAAAGCAAGTTCAATCACATCATCGCTGCCAGAAATGAGTTCTCCAACACCTTCGGGGATCTCGCCAAAGGCAAACGCAATTGGCAGCTGATGGCCTTCGCACTCATTGCGCTACTCGGCCTCACCACGATTTCCTATGTCCGTCTTGCTTCCTCTGCGCGTGTAATTCCCTATCTCGTCCAAGTGGATCGCTTGGGCCAGGTGCTGGCAATTGGCCGGGCGGACGAAACGCTCAAGCCCGACCAGCGATTGGTTGCCGCTCAGCTCGCGCAATTCGTTCGCGCGATTCGGACCGTGCTCCCGGCGCCAGCAGGCGCCGGCCAGGCAGAAATGATAAAACGCGGTTACGCGTTTCTGGCCCCGGAAGCCGCCGGATTCCTCAATGACTATTTCGCGGACGCGAAGAACGATCCGCGATTATTGGGCGCGCACATCACCAGGCAGGTCGATGTCACTGGCATCTTGCGCGTTCCCAACTCGGACGTGTGGCGACTCCAGTGGACTGAGACGGAGCGTCCGGTTTCCGCCGGGGAAGGAACGCGGACGACTGCATGGGAAGGGTACGCGACTGTCAAGCTCGTTGCCCCGACCACCGCCGAAGCAGTCCAGGACAATCCGCTTGGCCTCTACATCACAACAATCAACTGGACGCAAATCGTGGAGAGCACTCCGGATCCAGCACAAGTGTCAACAGACTCCGGCGGGATCAAGCGTCCCTCCAGCTAAGAGTGAGGAGCATCACCATGATGAGATCAAGCACTATCGCCTGCGCCGTTGCAAGCGCGCTGTCCTCTTTCAGCATCGCGGGTAACGGGCAGTCGGGTCCGTCTGTTACAGCGAAACCAACCGCGGCCATAGCAGATAGCGGCGACGCGCTCGCTGTTGCGGCGAGGGATTACCACGCGAGTGGCATCGCCCGCATCGTCGTTCAGGGCGACTTCGTAACGTTTCCCTTCGGTCATGCTCAGCCAACACTGACGTGCGCTGTCTTGCGCGCATGCGTGATCGAGCTCCAGTCCGGCGAGATCGTTTTGAGCCGCATCGCGGGTGATACGGAACGTTGGGAGATAACTCCGGCGACCGGCGGTGTCGAAGGGAAGACACCGCTCATCGTCGTGAAACCGAGAGACTGCGACATCACGACCAATGTCGTGCTCGCTACCGATCGTCGGCTCTACGACCTGACGCTGGATTCGCCGCCATGCAAAGCGCGTGTCACCAATCCGCAGCAGACCTATGCTCGCCACGTGCGCTTTTATTACCCGGACGAGACGGTGACGACGTGGAGCAAGCCAGCTACCGAGCCGGCGCCCGTGCGCATCGCACCCGACGCGCTCGCCCTCAATTTTCACTACGAAGTGAAGAAGGACCGGCAATTCCCGTGGGTGCCAGACCAGGTGTTCGACGACGGGACGCGCGTCTATATAAAGTTGCCCGAGGATGCTCGGAACTCGGTCGCTCCAGTCCTTTTCGTTCTCGAAAGTGACGGTGCTAAGACGATGATCAACTACTCCTTCGTTGGCGGAGACACTTACGTCACGGATCGTCTCTTCGATCGAGCGGAACTCGTGGCCGGCATCGACGGCAAGGAGCGACGCGCTGTGATTGAACGGAAGGAGGGCCGTCGCTAATGAGAGCCGACCTTTTCGTGCGGCGCACCGGGCTCGGTCGCGACCCGATTGATGATGTGGGTGGTTCTCTCCGTCCCGCACCGCCGCTCGCTAAACGACTAAATCGCAATGCGCTCACCGTCGCAGCGGTGATAATGGGAATGACGGTCCTCACAGCCGTAGTTCTCTTGAACCCGAGGAAAGAGATCAAAGTGAGCAGCGCGTCTTCCGCAAACGTGGAGACCGTGCCCCAAAGCCCCGCACACCC
This sequence comes from Chthoniobacterales bacterium, assembly GCA_036825615.1. GTDB lineage: Bacteria > Verrucomicrobiota > Verrucomicrobiia > Chthoniobacterales > UBA10450 > JAICXG01. The sequence goes on along the minus strand of DAISXY010000040.1, from coordinate 8,293 downwards.
CTCTTTTCTCGACGAGCCCGTGCCGCGCTCTCTTCCGGCCCCTACGACCGACAGCGGCCCTTCGGAACCCAAGCCCTCCGCAGCCACCGGAATAGTTGAATCGAACTCGTCTCCAGCGTCTCCATCGCCTGCAATCACGTCGGGGAAAGATCTCGTAAGTGAACCTCCCCTGCGCGCGATGAGCGAGTCTCCCCGCCAGCGCGGATATCGAGCTGCGCTCATGAGTCCAGCTGTACCAGGCGGAATTCGGTCTGAGACATCGGCAACGCCCACTGGAGATGCAGCTGCCGCTCCGACTGAAGAAGAGCAAATGGTGAAATTGGCGGATTCGATCACGCGATCCGCATTACGCCCCCACGCACCGGTCGTTGGGCAAACGGCATCAAGCGATGCCGAGCACGCATCCCTACTCTCCAATGAGGGCGCGTCACAGCAGTCGTTTTCGACAAAAGCGGCGGAAGCCACCGCAAAGAGCGCGACTAGTAGTCAACTCTCTCCCGCTGGCTCGCCGTACACGCTACGCGCAGGCACCATCATCCCTGCCCTGCTCATTACCGGCATCACCTCCGATCTGCCGGGCGACATCGTCGGACAAGTCAGTAGGGACGTATACGATTCGAGATCTCAGCAGATTCTGCTCATTCCAAGAGGCTCTCGGCTTATCGGGACCTACGACAACCAGATAGCCGCCGGCCAGGGGCGATTGCTGGTGGCGTGGACCCGCCTGCTCCTTCCCGACGGCCGGAGCATGCAGCTGCCGGGGCTCCCCCTCACCGACACTGAAGGAAATAGCGGTGCGACTGGCAAAGTCGATAATCATTGGCGGCGGGTGTTCGGAAACGCGCTATTACTCTCTGCTTTGAGCGCAGGCCTGCAGTTAAGTCAGCCGTCGGAAGCCACCGTGCTCGCGACGCCTTCCGCGGGTCAGGTCGCAGCCGGTGCAGTCGGACAGGAGCTCTCGACGGTCGCGATGGAAATCATCAAGCGCGGGATGAGCGCCGCTCCGACGATCACCATTCCCGCAGGCCAGGCGTTTAACGTCATGTTGAACGGCGACATCGTCTTCGACGAACCTTTCGTCCCAAGGCCCTAACCGTACTGCCGACCGGCTCTCGCAATCCAGCGGTGGGCGCCAATGAGTGAGCGAACGCTCTCACCCCGAAACGAGCGCCCGCTTGTGTTGTTGTTGTTTTTCGGGTTGACGCTCGCGTTCTCAGCGGGAACGCAGTACGTGGCCTGGCGCCTCGGTTTTCCCGCGATCCTTGGGAGAGCGTTGTTCATCCCCAACGCGCGAACGCTCGCGTTGTTCCGCGCTTCCGCCGTGCTTTGTACAGGTTGCGGGTTAGCGGCGTCGGTGTTGAGCCAGGCACGCTGGCTCCAGACGAGTCTCTTCTTGTCAGGGATCGCTCTCGCCGGCCTAAGCCTCGGGCCTTTCTACTCTCCTCATCTAATCGTGCTCTGGCATTCAAAGTCGGGCCAGCTCGCGTCGGATGCTGCAGTAGTCTTTCGCGCTGGATGGCTCGTCCTCGGAATAACTGCGATACTCGTTACCGCTGCGATCTGCCAAGCATGGCGCGGAACCAGGCAGGCCCTGCCCTCCACCTCTCACGGATCAGCACATTGGGGAACTGGAGACGATCTCGCACAACAGCAAGGACTAATCATCGGGCGTCTTCGCGAACGTCTCCTCCGCTTTGAGGGCGAAGGTCACGTCTTAACCGTTGCGCCAACACGATCAGGCAAGGGGGTGAGCTGCGTTATTCCGAATCTTCTCGATCATCCAGGATCGATCCTCGTCACCGACCCCAAAGGAGAGAACTTCGCCGTCACCGCTCGGTGGCGTCGGGACATCGGACAGCAGGTGCACTCCTTTGACCCATTTAGAGTCGCAAACGGTGATGCGACCTACAACCCTCTGGAGCTTATTGATCCTGAAAGCCCGGAGGCGGTGGACGAAGCCCGCATGCTAGCCGATATGATCGTGCTCCCGGAAGGACAGGGCGGCGAGCAACTATTCTGGAACGAAGAGGCGCGCGCCGTCCTCACGGGTCTTATTCTCCACGTCGCCGCAAACGCGGCCCCAGAGCTCCGAACGCTCTCGCATGTGAGAACGCTTCTTACACTGCCGCCGGACTCTTTTGCCGAACTCCTGAAAGACATGCAAGAAAGCCCTGCGGTGTTTGGGCTCGTTTCGAGATCCGCAGCGAGGATACTTCAGAAGGCAGATCGAGAACGGAGTGGCGTGATCTCGACGGCACAGAGTCACACCCATTTCCTGGACAGCGCTCGAATGGCTCGCGTGCTCGGGCGATCAACCGTAGACCTCTCGATCCTCAAACGGGAGCCGACGAGCGTGTATCTGATTCTCCCCTCAGATCGGCTCGAGGCTTACGCGCGGTGGCTGAGAATCATGATCGCCTGCTCGCTCCTCGCAGTAGCGCGGTCCCGAGGCCAGCCAAAGGAACGCGTACTCTTCCTGCTCGACGAGTTCGCCCACCTCGGGAAAATGCATCCAGTCCAGCGAGACATCGGTCTCGCCGGCGGATTTGGTGTCACCTTCTGGCTCATCGTGCAGGATCTATCGCAGCTGCGGAGCACCTATGGTGACACGTGGACCACGTTTCTAGCCAACGCTGACGTGTTGCAAGCATTTGGGACTAATGACTGGGACACCGCCGAGTACCTGTCCAAAATGACGGGCGAGGCGACGATCTTTGTAAAAACCCAAAATGAGTCTCGGGGCGTGAGCCGCGGCAAACAATCGCAACGACAACACGGAACTGCGCTTTCGATCTCCGAAAGAAATCGACGGCTGCTCTTGCCGGACGAGGTTCGGAGGCTTGGGCGAGACACTGAGCTCCTTTTCGTCAAAGGGGCCTCGCCACTACTGGCCCTGCGGACGAATTATCGCGAAGACGCTGAGTTCCTCGGGCGGAGCGATCCCAATCCGCTCTACCAAGCCGTCAGCGCTCCGCAAATTGCTGTCTAAACCGGTCGCACATGGTGAGCGGCTCCGAAGCTGGATTGTCGCCACCTCGCGGTGATTTTCCCTCGAAGTATTTAAGACGCCTTTCACCTGCGCACATTTTCTTCGGCTTCACCACATTCGGATTTGTTCTTGTTGCCGCGGCAAGCTCGGTAGGACTTCGCTTCAATCTCACGAGCAGCTTACCGGTGGGACTTTATCGCGTGACTCACGACTCGGCGACCATCGAACGCGGCGCGATCGTTTTGTACTGCCTGCCTTCGCCCATGGCTGCGTTCGCCAACAAACGCGGTTACGTCCCGAGAGGAGGCCAGTGCCCTGACGGTCTCGCTCCAATCGGGAAGATCGTCGCCGCCATCACGGGTGACACGGTGGTGGTTACAACCGACGGCATCACGATAAACGGCATGCTCCGAGCCCATTCACGCGCACTCGCAAGCGATCTCAAAGGCAGACAACTCCCACACCTTTTTGCCCGCTCATACGTCGTACAGCGCGATTACGTCTGGCTCCTCGCACCGTCAGAGCGAAGTTTTGACTCGAGGTATTTGGGCCCGCTCCTGGCGCGCAATGTGTTGGCTCGGGTCCAGCCAGTCTGGATTGCGGCAGCGCGCTAGTCGCCGCGCTTCTTACGCGTGAGCCGGTGTTCCCGCTCCAGTGTCCGAATAAGCGTCAGGAGGGCGCCAGACCTTACGGGGTATTTGCCGGAAAGGATTTGGGAAACGCGCGCCTGGGTAATCCCGAGAGCTCGAGCCAGATCCTGTTGGGTGCGGCAACCCATCGCCTCCGCAAGCTGCTTTAGCTCCCTCGGCGTTACTGTCGCCGCAGACATCGCATCAGTTGGTCTCCCACCTCATTCGTTTAGTCAATTATAAACCATTGATACTTGTACGCCCAGCGCGAGATAGCCGGTTTGCGCCACGGTCGCTTCGCTCCCTGTCGCCCTCCGCGGTGCTCCGGGCGGCTGCTTATCGGGAAAGGGCGGCTTGTGCGTTGTTCTGGATGCGACGCCGCCGCCCTCAGCTCGTGACATCAGGATGGCGTTTTCGGGACAGCACTCGACGTCATCCCACCATCATATTTATAAATGGTTTATTGCGCGACTGGCATAAATGATTTATATTGTGAATGGACCGGACGGCCAGCGCAAGCGCTATCCGCATCCGGCATAAACCATTTATCAGGAGGTTTCCATGTTACACACCAACCAACTCCACCCCGCCAACAAAGAGCCTCCCCAAGTGCTGCGACCTCGCGTCGGGACTTGGCTCAATCCGCGTGAGCGCGGAGAGGTGGAACTCGCCGCAGGCGCACTTCTCAGCTTCGTTCACCGGGACACGCTTCACGCGCTTCGGCAAGACTTGGTCACCGCTCGCACCGACACCGCGCTGGTCTCGGCGTCCCTCGTGCGACGCTCCGACGTTCCGATACTGTCGGCCCTCGTCCAAGATTTCCCGGGAACTCCGACGCTGGGCCTTGTAGCAGAGATCACTGAGGAACGCGCCTTGGCTGGTGCCCTCGCGTTCGGACTCGCCGGTATCCGCAAAGTCATCGACGTCAGAGCCGTTGGCGGCTGGGCGGCACTGCGCGGAGCCTTCGACCCGGAACGGCTGCGCCACCCATTTATTCGCGACGCACTGCGCGATCTCTTAGGAGGACCGACTGAATCGGGCGGACAACGCTGTTTCACTCCCGGATGGACACGCTTCCTCGAGGCCTCATTCTCTCCGCGAATTCTGAACGCCAAGCAGGTCGCTCGCTCACTGGGCGTTTGTCCCTCGACCTTGATGAGTAGGTTTTTTCGCGCGGGACTGCCATCGCCCAAGAGTTACGTGTCGCAAGCGGTGCTCGTATGGGCGGCGTACCTCGGAGAAAGCCCAGGACTCTCGCTCAACGCGATTGCCCATAGAATGGATGCGTCCTCGCCTCAAAGCTTCGGGCGGATGGTTCGGATTCTGGTCGGTGTATCGGCTGGCGAATTTCGACGCAGGTTCGACGGCGTCGCGATGCTCGAACACTTCCGCGCCAAGTTGATTGATCCGTATCGAGAAACACTGAGAACCTTTGACCCGCTGACTGAGAGCCAAGCAGAACGCACAAGGGCGCGTGCTTGGGACCGCTCACGGCGCTCAGATCACCAGTTCACAGGGAGCGCCGCCTAATGGACAGACCGCCAAAAGCACACGGCCGGCGGCGCCTTCGCCTCACTACTCTCCGGCTCGTCCGCGAAGGAACGTTTTCGCCGCCTGAAGACTACCCCGCGACCCGAGTCGCGATTCGTTTCCCGCGTGACGTCTTCGATTTTATGACGCCGTACGCCGCGCGCGAGGTCGCTGAGTCCTTCTGGATTTTGCCATTGGACAGCCAGCACAACTTGATCGGAGCAGGGCCAACGGTGATCACTCGCGGGATCCTCAACTCCTCCGTTGTCCATCCCCGCGAAGTCTTCTGTGCTGCGATCGTTGCGGGTGCGGCCGCTGTCATTCTCACCCACAACCATCCTTCAGGTGATCCCACTCCATCGCCGGACGATCGAATCGTCACCGAGCAGCTGGTGGCTGGTGGCAAGCTGCTCGACATTCCGGTTCAGGACCACGTCATCGTTGGACAGGGACGTTACCTGAGCTTCGCGGAGGCCGGTCTCCTTTAGACCCGCCCAGACCGCGAGATATCCCAGACAGAAATGTCTGGGGTAGGCGCAAGCTAGTGCGCAGATATCTGCTTAAGCCCCAGCAACATCCCGCGTAGATATCTCCAAGCCCATAAGTCGTTCAGCTCCGCGAACCGATCCTCAAGCTTCGCTCGAACTGATGCGAGGATCTTAGAACGCGTGGTCCGGTGCGCGGGTACTTCCCAGTGCCCCTTTGTAGCCGCGCAATTCATTCGATGGCCACGCGAAGTCCTCCTCTACCTCGACCGGCGTGTTTCAATTTCCCACCGACCAAATCAAAGACGAAGACGCCGCCCTGAGTTGGTGGGAGCAGCATTTTGCCTCAAGCTGCGAGTCGATCGGTGTCCGAGTCGACGCTGCGCTCCTCGTTCGAGAGATCGTGGCCTCCATCCGTTCAGTTAGAGAAAATTCGCTGGGCGCGTCGCTATCCCTGACACAGGCTGCCAAGCGAACGGGGTACTCAGCAGAGCACATCGGACGATTGGTGAGGCAAGGCAAACTACCGAATGCGGGGCGGAAGAACGCACCGCGTGTGCGCCTCTGCGATTTGACCAGTCAAGTTAAGCCGAAGCTCGCAGCAAACTCACTGAGATTGTACGATCCGCTTTCCGACGCTGGGAGCCTTCGAGTTCGACGGTAAAGGAGCGCACACATGCCGAGTCATAAACCGTCGCGAACGGCAAAGGATCAAATCGCTTTCGTAAGAAAGCGACTAGCTCGCCGAATTGTTTTGGGCAAATCCGAGGACGGGAACGACCGGGCGATCCGGCGCGTGCGAGCGCGGTTAGCGAAGGCGAACATTGAAGTATTGAGGGCGATGCTTCGTTGGGCTACCGCGCACCGACTACGCGTCGGACTACCGGCTCGCGCGCTCGAGACACGTCAGTGATACTGTTTCCCAGCGAGGCGATCCGCGATGAAGAAACAGCACTCAGATGGTGGGAGGATACGTTTGCGCGCGCGTGCATGGCGCTAGGAGTCGAGATCAACGGGGCCGCTCTCGCGAAAGAAATAGTTGCGTCAATTCGTGAAATCAGGCGTCGTTCAGTCGACGAGGCGTTGACGCTTACAGAGGCGGCTCGGGAGTCTGGATACTCCCGTGATCACTTGGGACGTGAATTGCGGGCTGGAAGAATCCCCAACGTCGGCAGGCCGAACGCTCCGCGCATCGAGCGGAGATTTCTACCACACAAAGCAGGTGCGTTGCCCTCGGACGAAGTGGCGGATAACTTCGGCCGTAGGCAGATCGCGCTGTCCGTCGTGACCTCAACACACGAGCGACACGATGGCTAACGCGAGAAAGAAGGCTTGGAGTTATAGCGCCGGAGAACGAGGGCGAAATCGAGTGCGAGCGTACGAAGATGACGCTCGCGGCAAGATTTTCCTCGAGTTCTATGAGAATGTGCCCGGCACCACTTCGGTGCGGCGAGCACGGATCTCCGCGGGCGTAACAGACCGCGAGGCGGCCAAGCGGAAAGCGGATCAACTGGCGGCAGCGTTCGGGAATCTCGAACAACCGCGAGCAGAGACGGCAACGCTGGGCAAGCTGTTTGACATTTACATACGTGAGGTTACCCCGCATAAAGGGGATAGCAAGCGCCGTCACGATCTTCGTTGCGGGGCACTTTTCAGCAAGTGCTTCGGTCGGAGTAGAAAAGTTCTCACGCTTAATCGTCGAGACTGGGACAGGTTCATCCAGGAACGGCGGCGCGGAGTTTTGCGCCCGGCTGGACGGAAAGGTCGAACGAAAGATGCTGGCGTTCGCGATCGACAGATCGCCTACGATCTCAAGTTCCTGCTAGGCGTTCTCAACTGGGCTACGCTTTCGGGAGATGGTTTCGGCGCTCCTTTGCTGGAACGGAACCCATTGAAAGGGCTTCCTGTCCCGAAAGAAGAGAACGCTCGCCGACCGCTCATCAATGAAGCGCAGTATCTCGCCCTTCGTAAAATTGCGACTCTGGTGGACGTGAACTTCGAGCTCGCGTTGGTCCTGGCCCACGAAACGGGGCATCGGATAGGTGCAATACGTCAGCTGCGTTGGTCAGATGTCGACCTCAAGGAAAAACGGATTCGCTGGCGCGCCGAGAACGACAAGATCGGGATGGAGCACAGTCCCCCTCTTTCCGCAGAAGCAGAGCGAATTCTAGAGCAGGCGCGTCGCAGTCGGGAATCGATCGGCGACGGTTGGCTCTTTCCGTCTCCCGAGGACCCAGCGAAACCCTGTTCGAGGCATCTGGCGAGGGATTGGTGGCGGCGGGCGGAGACGTTGGCCGAACTGCCGCGCACGTCGAGGTTGGGTTGGCACAGCCTTCGTCGAAAGTTTGTTAATGACCTGAAGGCTGACACCCCGATGGCGGATCTTTGTTATCTGGGCGGCTGGAAAAGTCCGTTGACGGTGATGACCGTGTACCAGCAGGCCGATCAGACAACGATGAGAAAGGCCCTTTCCGCCCGCGAGCACCGCCGTGCCGCGGGCTCGGCTTAGCCAATCGACAGCACGAATCGACAGCAGGCCTCTTTTTCGACCAAACGAAAAAATCCCGCATCAGCCTAAGCCGATACGGGACCGCGGGTTGGGTTTAGTGGGCCTGGGTAGAGTTGAACTACCGACCTCACGCTTATCAGGCGTGCGCTCT
>DAISXY010000039.1:0-16194 GCA_036825615.1 Chthoniobacterales bacterium | reverse complement strand
GTAGCCGAGCCACTCCGGTTACTCACCTTCACCACACCGCCGCTGACGGCGGTTGTGCCGGTGTAAGTGCTCGCGCCGGTCAGCGTCAGTGTGCCGGTTCCACTCTTAGTCACTCCACCGCTCCCCTGGATTACACCCGAGAAGGTCGTGCTCTGGTTGTTGCTCCCGATCGTGAGGGTATTCGCCCCGAGTAAGACCGAACCGGCCCCGGCTAAGGAGCCGATCGTCACTCCCGGCGGATTGTGCGTGCTGATGTCCAACTCACTATTGCCGTTGAGGGTGACGCCAGCCTTACCGCCTTTGGATTGTTCCTGAAAAGAAATCACGCCCCCGGCGGAGCCGCCGACGCCACCGTTGGCGGTGATGTTGGCATTGGCCGCCGTCGTCGTGTCAACGAAGATCAAGGAGGTGCCCTCCAACCCCGCTCCCATGCCGCCGTTGATGATAAAGGTGGCGCGGTCCGCCGTGGCACTGCCGAGCAGTTCGATGAAGCTGCCAAACTCCCCGGGCGCGCTCGCCCCAACCGCCGTATAGGTGCCTTCCTCGGCCGTGGCATTCTCCGCCAAAGCGATATTCGTCCCTTGGGCTTGTCCCCCGAAGCAGGTAGCCACGACATGGCCACCATGAGCGTCGCCGAGAAGCTCCATGAATGAATAACCGCAACTCTGAACACTGCGCTGCCCGGGTCAACGACCCTGGCTACAGGGCGGCACTACTCCCGCCGTGAGAATGTTTTCGCCTCGCCTTCGGCTCGATTCCTGCGCATAAGCCGGGTATGCCAAAGGTCACTTTTGTCTTAGTCTGCGCTCTGCTCGGGATCGGATCAGCGCGGGCGGCTGTGATCAACGTCGAGTTCAAGTTCACCCCGTTCGTTGGCGATCCGGCGAAGGAGAGCAGCGTCAAGACGGTCCCGGGCAAGGCTGCGATTTTCATTAACAACGTTCCCTTCGCCGAGCAGGAGGTGCAGGGCGAGGAGGTGCCGGTAGTTTTCGAGGAACACGAGGTCGCGCCGGCGGTTTGGCTGCCGATGAGTTCAGTCGGGCCGGTGGTGCGAAAAGGGATAAATAAGATCCGGATCGAGTTCACGCCTAACGACCCAGGACAAAAGTATCATGCGCAATTGCGCTGGGCCTCGGTGACCGACGCCGCGACCGAGGAGGAAGAACCCGGGAGCATCCGCGCCACCAACCAGGCAAACGAAGGCGTGGACGATCGGCCCGGCGTGAGTGGGAAGGTGGTGTTCGAACGCGAGTTCACGGCTGACTTCGCGCTCGATCTGCCCTGGCATCATTATCCGGCGGTTACTTCGCTGACCGAGGAGGACAAGCAGAAGATCACGGCGCTCCTGAAAGAACGCGCGGAATGGTTCAAGCCCGATTTCGCCGCGCTCTACAAGGCGCTGGAGGAAAATGAATCGCTCAAGGTCGAAGACGTGCGCAAAGCACAGTGCCTCGAAACGGCTTACCAGGCCGGCGTGCGGGTGAAAGCGCCCGAGGCCGGCGAGCTGAATTTCCTCACCACCGGCGGCCCCGAAGTAGTCGTGACGAAAAGCAGCGGCGGCAGCCTCTTCGGGCTCGACGACAAAAGCTTCGCGCCCGTGAAAGATGAAGATACGCAAATGTGCGCCGGCATGGCCCTCGCGGCCATCTACCCGGCAAAGTTGATCGCGGTGAAAAGGCCGGACGGGGGCTGGCAAGTCGTCTTCTGATTTCTCCTGCTCCTGCTCCTGATCGTGCTCGTGCTCGAGTTTGGAGAATTAAATTTCTCAGGATAGCCGCGCGAGTCGGTTCTTCGGGATGGTTAGTTAAAGAGGAAGAGGAGCAGGAGCAGCAGGAGGAGAAGATTGACGCATAGGACCGGATTTGTTTATTGCCCCCCGGTGCCGACAGAACTGAAACTCTACAGCCGTGAATGGTGTTCCTGGTGCATGGACGCGAAAGAGTATCTCACCGCCCGCGGCTATAAGTTTACCGAGATCGATGTCGGCGAAGACCGCCGAGCGTTTGAGGAAATGAGAGAACTTTCCGATCAAACCTACGTGCCAACGCTCGTTGCCGGCGATGAAGTGCTTGCCAATTTCGATACCGACCAGCTGGAGCGATTCCTGCGCGAGCACGCGATCGTCCCGTAGATGCTCTTCGGGCTTTTCATTACCCTCGGCGTGGCGGTGCTCAGCGTCGCGCTGCGCAGTTATCAATCCTCCATCTCGCAGAAGGTGGGGGCGTTCGGGATCCTGATCGCCTCCTTCCTTGCCATCTATTACATCACCGGCAGCTGGATCCTCGGTCTGATTAGCGCACTGAGCTGGCTCTTCCTGCCCTGGCTCGAAATCCTCACCCGTATCCGCGCCTTGCGGCTCCCGCGCGAAAAAACGTTGCGCCCGAAAAGCCCGCCCGCGCATGACGTCTTCCCGACCCTCGACGAGATCACGGGCCAGATTGAAAACGAAGGCTTTGTTCATGTGAGCGACGCCGGCTGGGACTGGGAAGATTACCGGCAGTTCTTCCGGCTCTTTTACAAGGATGAGGACCGGGCCCAGGCCACGATCTGCCTGAACGAGCAGCACGATCTTTCCTTTTACTATCTGCGCATCTCCTCGCGCGCGCAGGACGGGACCATCTGGACGACCTGGAATTACCCGCTCTCCTATGGATTGAAACTGACCCCGAGCTTTCGCATCAACCGGCAGCGGCCCGACCAATCCTTCTGGCAACTCTATCAGAGTCACAAGGCGTTCCTGCGCGATAACCATGTCGACGCCGACCTGATCGATCCCCTGGATGAGGATCGGATTCAGCAGGAGATGGAAAACGACTTGCGCGAGCAGATCGCGCACAACATCAAGGCGGGCGTGCTCATGCAAACTGCGGGCGGCGAGATCAGGTATTCCTGGCGCGGTATGATCTACCTCTGGTGCCAGTTCCTGCTCGACCTCGTCCGGCTCTGAAAGAGCAGGACCATTGCGGGATGCGATAGATTTTCACATGCACGCCGTTGCCCCACGTATTGAGACCCAAATCCAGGTGATGTTTTTCGACACCGACTGCGGCGGCGTCGTGCACAACATTGCCTACCTGCGCTTTATCGAAACCGCCCGCACCCTGCTCGCGGAGAAGCTAGGACTGAAGCTGGTCGAGATGGCTCAAACCCAGCGATACCCGGTCGTGGTGCGGACCGAGATTGATTACCGGCGCGCCGCCAGACTCGGCGATCAGCTCCGTATCACCGGCTGGCTCGACCGGCTCGAGCGCGTCCGCTTTTGGTGCGGCTTCGAAATCCGCCGGCTCGGCGACGAAACCTTGATCGCAGAATGCCGGCAAATGCTTGCCCTCATCCAGATGCCGGAGGCCAAACTGTTGCGTCTGCCGGATTCCTGGGAACGCTACCGCCCGCCCGGGAGCGACGTGCGCTGACGCGCCCGATTTTTCAGCCAAAGAGCTAAAGTAATCATCATGTCCTCCGGCAATCCGGCGCTTAGTCTCGACGACGTTTTCCTCGCCCCGCGCGCGCTTGCACCACCGCCGCTCCGGCGCGCGCTTTTCGCCTTTCTCGTTCTCCTCACCGCGCTGCTCCACATCGCGACCAGTGGCTGGGGCGATCTTTACAACGAGACTGATGGCCAGTACGCCGGGGCGGCGCGGGAGATGGTCGAATCCAATAACTGGCTTCTGCCGACGAATGACGGCATCCCGCGAGTGCAAAAGCCGCCGCTGGTTTACTGGATGATTGCGGTTTCACTTAAGCTTTTTGGCCTAACGACGGCAGCCGTCCGGCTCCCGATCGCGCTCGCGACCTGCGCGACGATCGCCTTCACCTTTCTCATTGGTGACCGGCTCGCCGGACCGTGGCGCGGTTTTCTCGCCGGGCTGATTCAGCTTTGCTGCTGTGGGACTTTTTTGCTCGGGCGCATCGTCATGCCGGAGCCGGTTTTCAGCGCTTTTGTCGCGGGCGCGATCTACTGTGCGATCCGCGGCTATGAACGGCGAAAACACCGTCGTTTTTGGTTCGCCGCCTTCTGGGGTTTTGCCGGGCTGGCCTGCATGACCAAGAGCGTGCACGGGCTTCTCTATCCCGCGGCGATTGTCGTTTTGCTCGCCTGTTTTTATCGCGAAGCGCGCCTCCGTTTCCGCGCCCTGCTCAGCTGGGAAGGGATCCTTCTCTTTCTCCTGATCGTCGCGCCCTGGCATGTCTGGCTGGAAGTGCAACATCCGGGATGGGCCGGCCGATTCACCGCCCAGGAATGGATCATCCATCTCGCCGGTAAGCCCGACGCCGGCCACACCTACGACAACGTCCCGCGAGGCCTCTTCCTCGCCATGCACCTGGCGTGGTGGTTCCCCTGGTCGATCGCCATTTTGCCCGGGGTTTTTCTTGCCTGGCGTCGGGTCCTGCGCCCGCGCGAAATTGAATTTGCCGATGCCCTGCCGCTCTCCTGGATGGCGGTCGTTTTCCTGCCGCTCTTCGTCATCGGACAACGCCAGGATTATTATTCGATGAGCATGTGGGGGGCGTTCGCGCTCTTTGCCGCCAGCGCCTGGGATCGGATGCCGCGCTGGACGCGCGTGCTCGGGGTGAGCGGGATCGTCCTGGTCGGCGCAATCTCAGGCGCGGTCGCGTGGCGGCTGCCGCAATTGTTGCGTCATGCGGCCGGCCAATGGGGGGCGACGGCGGAGCGCTCCACCGCCTGGCGCACCGTGACGGGCGTTCCGCTCGGCACCTGGATGGAATTTCGCCCCATGTTCATCGCCATCGCGCTGGCCCTCATTCTCTTTGGCGCGATCGCGCTTTGGTTCATCTATCGCGAACGCCCACGCCTCGCTCTGACCGCGCTCGCCGCCGCGATGGTGCCGATCGGCTTCAGCATGATGGAAGGCGTGGCGCGGATGGCGCCCTATTTTTCCCTCGCCGACGCCGCCGATCTTATCCAGCAACAAATCGCGCCTAACGACATGGTGATTTACGAAGGCCCGCTCCACGTCGGGAGCAGCCTGCTCTTTTATCTCGGGCGCCGATTTTATCTTGTAAACGAGTCGCCCGAATCGGAGCCCGGCGCGGCGCTCCCCTCCGCTCCGCGCGTTTTTCTCGACGAAGCAACGGTGCGGCGAGCCTGGAAGAGCCCGCGTCGAATCTATCTCTTTGTCGAGCAACGCCGGGTGCCGCATTGGCGCGCGCTCCTCGAGGGAAAATCGCGCCCGGTCGAGGAACTCACGACGTGCGGCACCACCGTGTTGCTTTCCAATCGGCGATGAGAGGAGTGGATCGTGAATCGGGCGGCAGCGCTGTGTTTAGTATTGAGGCGAACCCAGTTGAAAAAAGCGCAAGGCTGGCTAGCTTGGCCGCTCGTTTTCGCAGCAACACCCCGGGAGCAAATTGTTATGTCGCAACATCGCAGTCTTAAAGGCGCCAGCACGATCGCGGCCAAGCGCAATGTCCTGAAACGGTTCGAGCGGGTCGAACTGCTCAAGAAGCGCGGCCAGTGGAAAGAGGGCGCGAAGGTCATCGGCCTGCCCAAGACGAAGCCGGATGTGTGATTCCGTGAATCGTAACTCGTGAATCGTCCCATCGGCGGATCACGATTCACGATTCACGATTCACGGATCATGATTCACGGCCATGCGCCTCAACCGGTTCCTCGCTGCCGCCGGCCTTGGTTCGCGCCGCCATTGTGACGAGCTGATCGCCGCCGGGCGCGTCACCGTTAACGGTCAGGTCTGCACCAATTTCGGCACCCAGGTCGCCGGCGAAGACTATGTCAAAGTCGATCACAAGCTCGTTAGGCCAAAGCAAAGCCTCACCATCCTCCTGCACAAACCGGCCGGGTTTGTTTCTACGCGGCGCGATCCGCACGCCACCGACACGATCTATGACCTCTTGCCGCCCAAATTTTCCCGCCTCTTCAATGTCGGCCGGCTCGATGCTCAGAGCGAAGGCTTGCTTCTCCTGACCAGCGACGGCGATCTCGCGCAGCGCCTCACTCATCCGCGCTACAAGGTCGAGAAGGAATACGAAGTCACGCTCGACAAGCTTTGGGACCCGAAGCTGGGTGAGAAACTCCGGCGCGGGATTTTTCTTGATGGAAAACGCGCCCGACTTCTGAGCATCCAGCAGTTTAGCCCCAACCGCCTGCGCGTCGTCCTCCAACAAGGACTTAACCGTCAGATCCGGCGGATGTTTTACGAAGTAGGCTATGAGGTAAAGCGCCTCGTTCGCACGCGGATCGGCCAGTTGCGTCTCGGCGGTCTCCCCCGCGGCAAGTGGCGGCTCCTCACAATCGCCGAGCTACGAAAACTGTAGCCGGGGGCGGTGACCCCGGCGAACGGCTGGTTGCGCCCGGCCGGGGTCAACGCCCCCGGCTACAACTCGGATTCTTCGGGTTGCAGCTTGCTCGGTGGTTTGGCCGCGGAAGCTGGAAGTTAGGACTACCATCCGAATATAACCTGCGCCTCCAGAAACAGTTTCCCGCCCGTGGTTGAGTTTGCGAGAATCGGAGGCATGAAAACCCGCCGCTTACTTGTCACGATCACTTCGACCTTCCTTGCCACTGCGGCTCTCGCCGTCGATCCGCCACCGGGAGGAGGTTATCCGGGCGGAAACACTGCTCTGGGAGACGATGCCCTATTCAACCTCACGAATGGTACTGAAGTGCACAGTACCGCGATTGGCTATCAAGCTCTTTATAACAATACGGTTTTTGGTAATGGCAACACTGCGATGGGATATACGGCGTTGTTCAGCAATACCATGGGATACGGAAACGTGGCGATCGGGGAGTACACGCTTTACGGCAATACCACCGGTGTCACAAATACGGCCGTAGGCGATGCTGCGCTTCTGTCGAATTCGATTGGCGGGGGCAACACTGCAGCTGGTTTTGAGGCCTTGGAAAGCAACACGACAGGTTTCGGCAATACTGGTTTGGGTATAACGGCACTTAATTTTAATACAACCGGTAGTTACAACACTGCCATAGGCAGTGACGCTTTGGCATTCAATAACACTGGTAGCGAGAACACTGCGGTAGGGGATGGTGCCCTGAATCAGAACAGCACGGGCAGCGGAAACATTGCTTTGGGTAAAGTGGCAGGCGCCAAACTCACCACCGGTAACAATAACATTGATATTGGCAACCAAGGGAAAGGGGGTGAGTCAAGCACGATCCGGATCGGAACGAAGAATTCACAGAAGAACACTTACATTGCTGGGATCAGCGGGGTGACGGTCGCCGGCGGTGTAGGTGTGATCGTGGATGCGAATGGCCACCTCGGGACGGTAACCAGCTCGAAGCGTTACAAGGAAGCAATCAAACCGATGCAGGATGCGAGCGAAGCGATCTTGTCGCTGCGGCCGGTAACGTTCCATTACAAGAAAGAGCTGGACCCGGAAGCTATCCCGCAGTTTGGATTAGTGGCTGAAGACGTCGCCAAAGTCGATCCCGACCTGGTGGCCAATGATGACTCAGGCAAGCCTTACACGGTGCGCTATGAAGCAGTCAACGCCATGCTACTCAATGAATTCCTGAAAGAGCATCGTAAGGTTGAGGAATTATCTGCCACGGTTGGGCAACTCAAGTCGGAGCTCGCCCGGGTGAAATCAGCTGTTGGACTCACGACTGCCGACGACTCTCATCAGCTCGCGGATAAGCCCTAGGAGGCTGGGGAGAAAGTGCGGGTTGCCCTCACCGGCGGCTGGCGCTGAACGGACGGGCACATAGGTAACACTTTGGACCGGGCACATAGGTTACACTTTTTGTAACCTATGTGCCCGGTCCAAAGTGTTACCTATGTGCCCGTCCGTTCAGCCTCACGCACACTTCTGTCGTCGGGCTCTAGCAAGCGCCGGGCGACGCCGGACCTGCAAGAGGCACGCGCGAAGCGTGGCAGTGAGGGCAGGCACTTTCCTTAGCCATAACATCGCAAAGGAATCTCTCCCCTATTTGCTTGCGCAAGCGCCGGGATCAGCGATCCCGGCTACAACGCACGGCGTTAAATCATCGCAACGGGTGTTCATCCGCGTCCCGCAATTCATCTCTCTCCCGGTGGGAGAGACGCGCGCGCAAAACGCGGCAGTGAGGGCAGGCACCTTCCTTAGTCGTAATATCGCAAAGGATCTCTCCTATTTGTTTGAGCAAGGGCTCGGGATCACCGATCCCGGCTACAACGCAGGGCGTTTGAATCATCGCAACCGGTGTTTATCCCCATCCGGCAATTCCTCTCTCTCCCGGTGGGAGAGACGCGCGCGCAAAGCGCGGCAGTGAGGGCAGGTACTTTCCTTAGTCGTAACATCGCAAAGGATCTCTCCTATTTGTTTGCGCAAGCACCGGGATCAGCGATCCCGGCTACAACGCACGGCGTTTGAATCATCGCAACGGGTGTTCATCCGCGTCCGGCAATTCCTCTCTCTCCCGGTGGGAGAGACGCGCGCGCAAAGCGCGGCAGTGAGGGCAGGTACTTTCCAAGCCATAACATCGCAAAGGATCCCTCCCCTATTTGCTTGGCCAAGGCCGGAATCACCGATTCCGGCTACAACAGAGCTGGGTGAATCATTGAGACTGTTGTTCATCGGCGTCCAACAATTGGTCTCTCTCCCCCTTGCCCGTAGCGCAGCCTCGCAAGCGCGGCGCGAGGCCGGGCCTGCAAAGACGCCCGCGCGCAAAGCCGGCGAGTGAGGTCCGCGCAGGGCGCACCAGTGTTGTGAGAGATTCCGCCGCTCTTTCAATAGCCGGTCAGGCGCGGCTTGTGGGTGAGCCGGGAGCGGCTTGTGCGCACCATCCAATTACTCTAACTCCTGGCGCAGGATCGCGAGCGGCGGCGTGCTTCCCACGCCATAACTCGTAAGCAATCCCACCGCGACAGTAAGGACACTCACACAGATCGCCGCCGCAACCATCGGCGCGAACGAAAGCGTGTAATCGAGCTTGAAAACAAACTTCGCCAGCGCCCAGCTCCCGGCGAGCGCGAGCAGGATTCCGGTCGCGCTCGCAAGCAGGCCAAGGAAAAAATATTCCGCGCCGAGAATTTTCCAGATCTGGCGGCGCGACGCGCCTAACGTTCGCAACAGGACACTCTCCTTTAACCGCTGATAACGCCCGCTCCAGACCGTGCTCGCGAGCACCACGATCCCGGTGCCGACGGTGAAGAGCGACATGATCCGAATCACGAGCGCGACCTTCGAGAGAATGGAATCAACCGTTTGGATGACGGAAGTGAGATCGATCGCGGAGACATTCGGGAATTTGGCCACGACTGCGTTTTGCAATTTCGCCGAAGCGGCCGCGCTCGGCACCCGGCTCACGAGGACATGGAAGCGGGGCGCGTTTTCCAGCACGCCGGTGGGGAAGACAACAAAGAAGTTGGTCTGGAAACGTTTCCAATCCACTTTGCGGAGGCTCGCCACGCGCGCCTTCATCGGCACGCCCTGGACGTCGAACACGAGCGGATCGCCAATCGTGAGGCCGAGATCCTTCGCGATCTCCTCTTCGAGCGAGATCGGCACCGTCGCGCCCGGCTGATACTCGAAATGCCCGATCCATTTGCCGGCCGTGATCTTTTCCGTCTCGCTCAGGCCGGAGCGATAGGTCGAGCGATATTCGCGTTCCAATTCCCAGTCCGGCACCTTATGCTGCGGGTCCTTCAGGATCTCAGAGGACTTGCGGCCTTTCACCTCGGCCAGGCGCATCGTCACGATCGGCGCCTCCTGGATCACGGGGAACCCCGCTTGCCTAACGAGTGTAGCCACCGCCTGCCTCTGGTCGGGCTGGATATCGAAGAGAAAAATATTCGGCTGATCGTTGGCGTCGATCGCGCGAAACTGGGTCAGCAGCACATCGCGTGTGACATAGATCGTGAGGAGAAGAAAAGTGCCCAGGCCTAACGACAAGGTGAGGAGAAGGGTACGATTGTCGGGCCGATAGAGGTTCGCCAGTCCCTGGCGCAGAACAAAACTCCAGCGCGGGGAGAGCAAGCGCCGGACAAAGAAAATCAGGAGCCGGGCGACGCCGGTGAGAATCGCCAGCGCAACTCCCAAACCAACCGCAATCCAAACACCGTCCCTCCAGGTTTCCGCCTGCCAGATCGCGAGCCCCATCACCGACGCGGCGATCAGAAGATAAGCCAACCAGCCCGCCCAATCGCGAGCGATCGGCGCGGCGTTTTCCTCGACCGGGCCGCGCAAGGTGAGCAGCGGCGACACCCGCCGGAAACGAAGAAGTGGCGGGAGGGCAAAGAGAAGAGAAATCGCAAGCCCGATCGCCATTCCCGCCGCCACCGGACTCCACGCGATCTCGCGAGGAAGCGGGAAAGGAACAAAGCTTTGCAGGATGCCGGGCAGCATCCTGTGTGTCATCAGGCCGAGCGCCGCGCCGAAGAGGACTCCGGCCAGGCCGATGGCGAGCGCCTGCAGCAGGTAAACCGCCACGGTCGTGCGGCCGGTCGCGCCGAGACAGCGCAGGATCGCCCCGGTTCGCATCTTTTGCCGGAGGTGCGCCTGGATCGCGCTCCCCACACCGACCGCGCCGAGCAGGAGCGCGATGAAGCCGACGAGGTTGAGAAAGCGATAAAGATTCGCGAGCGCTTCCCCCAGATCCTTTTTCCGCTTTGCGACCGTGTCGTATTCGAGCCCGGCCTGTTCGATCCGCGGCGCCAGTCGATTGACCGTGGCCGCGACATTCTCGTCGGGCGCGAACTTCACGAAAACCAGATAGCGCGCGACGCTGCCCGGCTTGAGCAGATTGGTCTGCGAAAGATCTTGCAGCGGAATGTAAACCCGCGGAGCGAAGCTCGCCGCCGGGGAAGCTTCGCCCGGCATTTTCTTCAACGCGCCCGCGATCGTGAAAGTGCTCGCGCCGATCCTGATCGGGTCACCCACATGGGCGTGGAATTGCAGGAGCAGGCTCTCTTCCGCTACCGCCGCGCCGCCGTGGCGAAAACTTTGCGCGGCGTCAGGCGGTAGAGTCTCCATTCTGCCGTAAAACGGAAACCCGCCGCCGAGCGCGCGGAGCGTGACGAGCCGGGTCGCACCGCCGCTTTTTGGGAAAACCGCCATCGTGCTGAAGCGCACTTCACGCGCCTGGGTGTCGCCTAACGAATTCAAGATCTGCTCCTGCGCCGGCGTGAACGGCCGCGGGCTCTCGATCACGAGGTCGGCCCCGAGAAGAGCCCGGGCCTGGTCGTCAATCGCGCGGCCGAGGCTGGCGCGAAACAACCCAATCGAGATCAAGGCGGCCACCCCTAACGAAATCGAAAACGAGAAGAGCAGCAGCCGGCGCCGGCTCGAGCGGCTGTCGCGCCAGGCCATCTTTGCAATGAACCTCATCTTGCGGAGAAGAGTAGCGGAGCCGAGACACCCGCGCTGAAAGATTGTGTGACGAAGTGACCCCGTGAAGAGGAATGACACGACGTTGTAGCCGGGCTCGATGATCCCGGCCCGCGCAATAACGCGTCGACCTGCCTAGCGACTTGCCCCTTATCGGGTCACTCCGGTGCTATCTGCTAGACAGGATTAACGGGATTGACAGGATTTGAAGAGAGACATTTTCGTCACCGTCTTCCAATCAATCCCGTTAATCCTGTTAATCCTGTCTCTCTCCGGTACGCGGCATCGGAGCAAAGCGAAACGTTGCCTCCAAGGTGTTCCGCGGGATTTGGCAAGTCGCCGCGCTTCGCGTGGCGCCAAGCCCAGGTCGCTGAAAGCTCCATTCTCGACTTCGCTCGGGATGACGACAATCTGGCTATCTCTGTCGCCTAACGATCTTGACTCGAAGCCGGCCGGAACCCCTCGACCCAAACATCGGCAGCTACGTCTGCAATACACGCTCGACGCAACGCCTTCGGCCGGAGCCAGGCTACCGCTCGACCAGCTGCGTAACGGGCCGAGTACTTTCCAGCCGCGCGCTCACTTTCTGGATTTGCGCCGCCTGCTCTTTCAACGCCGCCTTGAGTTCGGCGATCTCCTTGCCTTGCTCCTCCACCTTCCTGTGCTCCTTAAGAAATTCATTAAGCAGCATCGCGTTGACTGCTTCGTAGCGCACCGTGTAAGGCTTGCCGGAGTCATCCTTGGCCACGAGGTCGGAATCGACTTTGGCTACTTCTTCAGCCACTAAGCCAAACTGCGGGATGGCTTTCGGATCTTTCTTGTAGCGGAAGGTCACCGGCTGGAGCGCGAGCAGCGCTTCGCTTGCCTTATCCATCGGGTGAATCGCTTCCTTAAACCGCGCCGAAGATGCCCGCACGCCCAGTTGCCCGTCGGCTGTGATGCCGACTGCGACCGCCTCGCCCCTTACCAGCGGTGTCTCCCTGATTCCCGCCATGTAAGCCACGGTTTGGCTTCCCGCCGTCCCGATGCGGATGGCGCCCGACTCTCCGGCCACACCGCTATTCCCAATCGCGATGTTATTATCTCCGGTCAGGGCATCGCCCGCACTCTTGCCCAAGGCGATATTGCCACTGCCCTTGGTGTTGCTGAAAAGGGCGAGCGAGCCGATCGCCGTATTGTCGCTCCCGGTGCTGTTATTATAAAGAGCCTGATAACCAACCGTCGCGAGGTTTGTGCCGGTGGTGTTAAGGACTGCGCCCCAGGCGCCCATCACGCTGTTGGTGTTGCCGGTGGTATTTGAGGCCAGCGCATTCAGACCGACCGCGGCATTGTTTGCACCGGTGAGATTGTCATTCATCGAGGCCCAGCCGATCACCGTGTTATTTTGTCCGCTTGTATTATTCTCCAACGAACGCACCCCCACAGCGGTGTTGAGCTGGCCGGTATTGGCGACCAATGCCTCCGAACCGACAGCGACACAGGCGAAGGAATCGGCGTTTGCCATCGCCCGATAGCCGACGGCAGTATTGTCCGAATGACCAAGACCGATCAGGCGATTGAGCGTCTGGTACCCGACAGCAGTATTGTTCCCTGCGGCCGTGCTGCTCGATAAGGCTTCCGAGCCAAGCGCGGTGTTGAAGGAAGCGCTTACGAGTGCAAAGAGAGCGTTTGAACCGACTGCCGTGTTGTCTGCCCCGTGCGTCTCCGAATAGAGCGAATGGAAGCCAATCGCGGTCCCGGAAAATGAGATCCCTTGATCGGAAAAAATCGCATCCTCTCCCAGCGCAGTCGTCTGGTTCGGATATGCGCCGCCGGGGGGTGGATCGAGAGCGATCGCCGCGGGCGCGAGAGCGACGCAGAGTACAGCGAGCAGCAGGGCGGTGAAGTAATGGCTGGGCGGCCTTTTCATAGGCTGAGCCTGGCCAGGTCGGTTCTGCGCGGTCAAGCGAAATCTGGCAGGGACACGCGGTGTCCGCGCAACTCCCCGGACCGCTGCCGCGTCACTCTTCACTGAAGGACGCCCGGGGAATCATTCCGCCATCCTCCCGTCGCGCAGCCGGATCGTGCGCTCGGTCAGCTGCGCGACATCGGCATCATGGGTCACGAGGACGAGGGCGGTGCCGGCGTCGCGGTTCAGCTCGAGCATGATCTCGATCACGCGCTGGCTCGTCTCGGCGTCGAGGTTGCCGGTCGGCTCATCGGCGAAAAGAATTTTCGGGCGATTGATGAACGCGCGGGCGAGCGCGACCCGCTGCTGTTCGCCGCCGGAGAGTTGGGCGGGATAATGATCGCGCCGCTCGGCCAGGCCGACGCGCTGCAAGAGTTCGAGCCCGAGGTCGCGCGCCCTCCGGTCGCCACGCAATTCCATCGGCACAGTCACGTTCTCCAGCGCGGTCAGGGTTGGGATGAGCTGGAAATTCTGGAAAACAAACCCGACCAGTTCGTTTCGCACCCGGGCCCGTTCGTCTTCGGTGATTGTGCCGAGATCGATCCCGTTGAGGACGACCTCGCCAGAGGTCGGCCGGTCGAGCCCGGCAGCGAGCCCGAGCAAAGTGGTCTTACCGCTGCCGGAGGGCCCCAGAATCGAGCAGGTCGCGCCGGGAGCAAGCGTGAAGCTGATATCGCGCAGCACCGTGAGCGGCCCGGCGCCGGTCCGGTAGGTTTTTGTCAGGCGCCGGATTTCGAGAATTGGAGACGGGTTCATTGACGCTGCGAGGCGGCGCGGTTTGCTTACGCGATGGAGATGGGTCGCGCATGAGAAATTTGTTCGGGCGAATCTTTCTGCTCGCCGCGGCAGCCGCCCTGGTCGCCGAAGCGGCTTTCGGTGGGACGGTGCTTTTTCTCGGCGACAGCCTCACCGCCGGTCTCGGTTTGCAGCAGAACCAGGCCTTTCCCGAGCTGATTGAAACCAAGATCAAATCGGAAAAGCTCCCCTACGAAGTGATCAATGCCGGCGTGAGCGGCGACACGAGCGCGGGCGGGCTGCGACGGATCGACTGGCTCTTGCAGCGGCCAATCGATGTCCTCGTCCTCGAACTCGGGGCGAACGATGGATTGCGCGGGTTGCCTGTTTCCGAAATGAAGAAAAATCTCCAGGCGATCATCGACAAGGTGAAAGCGAAGAACCCGGAGGCGAAAATCGTCATCGCCGGGATGCAGATCCCGCCCAATCTCGGGGCGGAGTACGCGCGTGAATTTCGTCAGGCGTTTGTCGAGCTGGCGCAGGCGAACAACGCCGCGCTCATTCCCTTTCTGCTCGAAGGCGTCGGCGGTCATGCCGAGCTCAACCAGGACGACCAGATTCACCCGACCGCGGCCGGGGACAAAATCGTGGCGGAAAACGTCTGGCGCGTCCTCGGGCCGCTCCTGAGGAAAACTGGATCGTGATGCGGCTGGAGGGCTGCGTGGCGCTTGTCACCGGTGCTTCGGCCGGGATCGGGCGAGAGTTTGCGCGCCAGCTTGCCGGCCGCGCGGATGCGCTCGTGCTTGTGGCCCGGCGCGAGGAACGCCTGCGCCAATTGCGCGCGGAACTGCTGGGGCTGCATCCGAAGCTGCGGGTGGAAATTCACCAGACCGATCTGTCGCAAGCGGCCGCGGTGGAGGAGTTGCTGGAGTGGCTGCGAAGGCTTGGCCTAACGATTGATCTCCTGATCAACAACGCCGGCCTCGGCGACATCGGCGCATTCGCCACCTCCGATCCGGCACGCAATCGTCTCATCGTCGAGGTCAACATGGTCGCGCTGACCCAGCTCACGCGCGCTCTCCTCCCGCCGATGATCGAGAGCGGTCGCGGCGGGATTCTTAATGTCAGCTCGTCGGCCAGTTTTCTTCCGATCCCGAACTTTGCCGTCTACGCCGCGACCAAAGCGTACGTGACGAGCTTTTCCGAAGCGTTGCGTTCCGAGCTGCGCGGTAGCGGCGTGCATGTCTCGGCGCTCTGTCCGGGGCCGGTGCGGACGGAGTTCCAGGCACAGGCGCGTCGCAAAGGAGCGCCGGCGCAAACGGAAGAACCGGCGATCGCCTACGTCGCGGTGGAGAAGGTGGTTGCCGCCGCGCTGAAAGCAATCGAGCGAAACCGCCCGGTCGTCATCCCCGGGCTGGTGATGAAAGTGGGGATGTGTCTCGTTAGGCTAACGCCGCTCCCACTTCTGCGTCTGGCCGGTCGTCTTTCCACCAAGTCGAGAACCTGACCTGGTTAGCGCCTAGAGTGGGATCGGTATCCAACCTCCCGGAACGGCGAGGAGCCGGAACCCGTTCTTCAACTCCCACACTCGGAGCGCGGCCAGCAGCAGCGCGCGGGTGCGCTCGAGCGATCCGCGCACTCGCGGCAGGTCGAGATCATCGGGCTCAGGACGCTGCTTCTGCTTCCGTCGTCGCGAATTCGTCGTCTCCCGGCGTCGCCTCTGGGTCGGTCGTGGTTGAGCCCTTCTCTTCATCATGACCTCCGTTCCCGCATCCGGCGCGCTTCAATCGGTGGCACGGCTCTGCCGGACGGATTGGGCCGATGCCACCGCAGGCTCAAATGAAACGCGACAACGAAGAAGCAAAGGAGAAGCGCAAGCTCGAGGAGCAGGCTGTTCGTGGCCAGACCGAACATGAGCAGCACAAGCAGTGTGACTGCGATCAATCGCGGTTCGCCGTTTTCAACTGGATTTCGCGCATTCATTCTAATCTCCTGTTGGAAAACAATGGCCGTTGGCGCCACCGGATGCTGGGCGCAGGTTGGCAAACACCGGGCATTGCTTGCGCAGCGAACCGCGACCGTTGATTGCGGCGCTTGCGTCGTCAGTTACACTGGGCGGTGCTCTGCGCTTGCGCGGATCGGACCGGCCAGGGTGGCGAAATTGGCAGACGCGCCAGACTTAGGATCTGGTGGAGCAATCC
>DAISXY010000038.1:0-16377 GCA_036825615.1 Chthoniobacterales bacterium | reverse complement strand
TTTTCGGCTCCAGCCTGGTCTCGGCCTATTGGAACGGCGCCGCGACTTATTACCGCGGGATCATCCGCTACCTCCACGAGCGCGGGCATCGCATCACCTTTTATGAACCCGAAGCCTACGAGCGGCAGCAACATCGCGATTTTCCCGACCCGGATTGGGCTGAAGTCGTCATTTATCAGCCTAACGAAACCGTGGCCGCCGCCATGATCGAGCAGGCAAGCCGGACGGCGGACGCGATGGTGAAAACGAGCGGCGTCGGTGTGCTCGACGAATTTCTCGAGCAAGCGATCGCGGAGACGAAACGCTCCGACAATCTCACGATCTTCTGGGACGTGGATGCACCTGCCACGCTCGAGCGCATGGAACAGGATCGCGACGATCCGTTCCGCAGCCTGATCCCAAAGTATGATTTCATTCTCACCTATGGCGGCGGGCCGCCGGTCGTCGCCGGATACAAAGCTTTCGGCGCGAAGGAATGCGTCCCGATTTACAATGCGCTCGATCCGCTCACCCATCATCCGGCGCCGCCGGAGGAGCGTTTCGGGGGCGCGCTTGGCTTTCTCGGGCATCGTCTCCCCGACCGCGAGGCGCGGGTGCGCGAATTCTTTCTCCGCGCCGCGGAGCTTTTGCCTAACGAGCAGTTTATTCTCGGCGGCAACGGCTGGGAACAGGGACAGCTCCCGCCTAACGTTCGCCACCTCGGCTACGTTTCCTCGCGCGAGCACAACGCCTTTAACTGCTCGCCGCGCGCCGTCCTCAACATCAACCGCGCGAGCATGGCCCGCTTCGGTTTTTCGCCGCCCACGCGCGTCTTCGAAGCGGCCGGCGCGGCTGCCTGCCTGATCACTGATGCCTGGACCGGGATCGAGCTTTTCCTCGAGCCTAACGAAGAGGTGTTCGTCGCCCGTGACGGCGCGGAGGTCGCGCAAATTCTCAAATCGCTCACGCCGGAGCGCGCCCACCAGGTCGGAGAAGCGGCGCGCCGGCGGATTCTTTCCGAGCACACTTATCGTCATCGGGCGGCGCAGTTTGACGAAGTGATGGAGGGCGTCCTGGCATGAAGTTCGTTTTCCTTGGACTCTCGATTACTTCTTCGTGGGGGAACGGACACGCCACGACCTACCGCGCTTTGCTCCGCGCGCTCCATGAACGGGGCCACGACGTCCTCTTCCTTGAACGCGATGTCCCGTGGTATGCCGATCATCGCGATCTGCCTCATCCTTCCTTCGCCCGGGTTGGTCTTTACAAGTCGCTCCTCCAGTTGCGCCGGGATTTCGGCCGGGAAATTGCGAACGCGGATTGTGTCGTCATCGGTTCCTATGTGCCGCAGGGGATCGCGGTCTGTCGCTGGGTTCTCGACAACACTTCTGGCCTAACGACTTTCTATGACATCGATACGCCGGTCACGCTCGCCCGCCTGGAGCGCGATGAGTGCGATTATCTCGCGCGCGAATTGATCCCGCGCTTCGACTTTTATCTCTCGTTCACCGGGGGGCCGACCCTCGACCTGCTCGAACTCGAGTACGGCGCGCGCTCCGCCCGCCCGCTCTACTGCTCGATTGATCCCGAGCATTATTTCCCGACGCGCGCGGCGGAAAGATGGATGCTCGGTTATCTCGGTACCTACAGCGGCGACCGCCAATCGGGGCTCGAACGGCTCGTGATGACCCCGGCCTGCATGCTGCCGCAGATGAGTTTCGTCGTCGCGGGTCCGCAATATCCGGCCGGCGTGGTCTGGCCGCCTAACGTTGCCCGGATCGAGCATCTCCCGCCTTCGCGCCATCGCGCCTTTTATAACGCCCAGCGCTTCACCGCGAACCTGACCCGCGCCGACATGCGCGCCGCCGGTTACTCGCCCAGCGTCCGATTGTTTGAGGCTGCCGCCTGTGGGACGCCGATCATCAGCGACGACTGGGCCGGGCTCGATCAGTTTTTTGTTCCCGAGGAAGAAATCCTGATCGCGAACTCGACCCGCGAAGTGGTTGAGATTCTGCGCGGAATTTCGCCCCGGGAAGCGCGCGCGATCGGCGACCGCGCCCGGGAGCGCGTCCTTGCCGAGCACACGGCGGAACACCGCGCCGCGGAATTGGAACTCGCAGTCAACGAGGCTCGCACCGCGCGGAGCGGAAAACGCGCCTGCCGGCAGTTGGTCGCAAAAGCATGAAGGAAAAATTATGAATCATAACGGCAGCAATAAAATTCGGGTCGCCCTCATCGGCGTGGGCAACTGCGCCTCCTCGCTCGTCCAGGGGGTGCAGTTCTATCGCGACGCGACCGTGGATGATTTCGTTCCCGGGCTGATGCACGTCGAACTCGGCGGCTATCATGTCCGTGACATCGAGTTCTCGGCCGCCTTCGACATCAATCGCACCAAGGTCGGACGCGACCTGAGCGAAGCAATTTTCGCCGAGCCTAACAACACCATTCGTTTCGCGGAAGTGCCGTCGTTAGGGGTGCCGGTCCATCGCGGCATGACCCACGACGGTGTCGGCAAATATCTCAAGGACCTGGTGAAAAAGGCGCCCGGACCGACCGATGACATCGCCGGTATTTTGCAGGCAACCCGCACCGACGTGGTTGTCTCGTATCTGCCGGTTGGCTCCGAGATGGCGACGAAATGGTATGTCGAGCAGATCCTCGAAGCGGGGTGCGCGTTTGTGAATTGCATCCCGGTCTTCATCGCCTCGGAGAAATACTGGCAGGGCCGTTTTGCCGAGCGCGGCTTGCCGCTCATCGGCGACGACATCAAATCGCAGGTTGGCGCGACGATCGCGCATCGGGTGCTGACGAATCTCTTCCGCACCCGGGGCGTAAAGCTCGATCGCACTTACCAGCTGAATTTCGGCGGCAACACCGATTTCCTGAACATGCTCGAGCGCGACCGGCTGGAGTCGAAAAAAATCTCCAAGACCCGGGCCGTGACGAGCCAGCTTGGCGTGCCCTTGCCTAACGAGAACGTGCACGTCGGCCCGAGCGATTACGTCCCGTGGCTGAGCGACCGCAAATGGTGCTACATCCGGATGGAAGGCACGACTTTCGGGAACGTCCCGCTCAACTGCGAGTTGAAGCTCGAGGTCTGGGATTCGCCCAATTCAGCCGGGGTTGTGATCGACGCGGTGCGTTGCGCCAAGCTCGCGCTCGATCGCGGACTTTGCGGGGCGATCGTCGAGCCCTCGAGTTATTTCATGAAATCGCCCCCGCAGCAGTTCACCGACGACGAGGCGCGGGAAAAACTCGAAGAATTCATCTGGGGCGACGAGTCGGTGGTCGAACCGGAACGAGTCGAGCGCGCCGAAGTTTCGAAAACCACAAACTCCTCCCCTCGAGCAAAGGAACCCAAATGATCCTGGGCCTAAAAGCCACGACAACGCGCGACAAAGCCGCTTTGGCATCCCGCCAAGACGCGGCCGCAAATCTCTCTCCCTGTGGGAGAGACGGACGCGAAGCGCCAGTGAGGGCAGCAAACATCGCAACTCCAGGTTCCTGGACCACGAGAACGCTACGACCGGGCCACGCTTCAGTTGGGCATCAGAATTCCAGATCATTGGGGGCTAGCGTGCCCTCACTCGCGCTGACGCGTCCGTCTTTGAAAGCCGGGCCTCGCTCGCGATGCGCCCCGAGTATTTCAGACTTTCGGTTTGTTTCGAAAAAAAATAGCGTCACGACATGCGCCGCCCCACCGCAAGCGCACGAGCGCTGCGCCAACACTCCACTCCAGCCGAACGCCTGCTCTGGTCCCGCTTGCGCGACCGGCGGCTGGCCGGCTTCAAATTTCGACGACAAGAGCCGATTGCGGAACGGATTGTCGATTTCTTCTGCGCCGAAAAGCGAGTGGCGATCGAGCTGGACGGCGCCGGTCACGGGTTTGCGGCGGGCGAACGCGGCGATCGAAAGCGGACAATCCAATTGCAGAAGGAAGGTCTGCGGATCATTCGTTTCTGGAACAGCGAGGTCCTGCGGGATCTGGAGTCGGTCGTCGACCAGATCTTCTGGGAATTGGACCCGGCGAAATCGCGCTGGCCTGCGGGTCCGGTGGGTCCGTCGGAGCACGCGCGCTAGGCGGGTTACCTGCCCTCACTGGCGCTGCGCGTCCGTCTCTCCCACGGGGAGAGAGGGCTGCGGCGGATCGGTTACGGGTGATCGCCACTGGTTTCTCCATCGCATGCTCTCGCGCTCGAGCCGCGGCGCCGAGGGCAAGTGGCTTGGCCAGATCGATCCTTGTCGAACGACGGGCGAACGAAACGGCTCGGTTCCGAACTGTAAAGAAGGCGCGGCAGCGAACCTCTCTCCCTGTGGGAGAGACGGACGCGCAGCGCCAGTGAGGGCTCTTCCCGTGCGAGCTGCAACAGAGAACCCACAGCCCGCGGGCGAAGCGGAGAAACCGAAATGAAGCTGGTGGTCTTTGGCCTAACGATCAGTTCCTCCTGGGGAAATGGTCATGCCACCATTCTGCGCGGACTTTTCCGGGCGCTGATCGACCGCGGCCATCGCATCGTTTTTTTCGAGCGCGATGTGCCCTACTATGCCGCCCATCGCGATCTCTGGGACTTGCCCGGTGGACAGCTCCATCTCTACTCCGATTGGACGGAGGCGCTCGCCCTCGCCCGACTCGAGTTGAGCGACGCCGACGCCGCCATGGTGACCTCTTATTGTCCCGATGGCATCTCAGCTTCGGCCCTCGTCTGCGACTCCAATGCACTCCACCTCTTTTATGACCTCGATACCCCGGTCACGCTCTCGCACCTGCGCAAAGGCGAGACGCCGGGCTATCTTCCGGCGCGTGGCCTTCGTGACTTCGATCTTGTCCTCAGCTTTACCGGCGGCGGCGCGCTCGACGCCTTGCGTTTCGAACTGGGCGCGCGCAAGGTCGCGCCGCTCTACGGAAGCGTCGATCCGGATAAGCACCACCCGACTGCGCCTAACGAACAGTATCGTAACGATTTTTCGTACCTCGGGACCTACGCCGCAGACCGGCAAGCCGCCCTCGAACAGTTGTTCCTCGCGCCCGCCCGCCGGTTGCCCGCAAAACGTTTTCTCATCGCCGGTGCGCAGTACCCGCAGGATTTTCCCTGGAGCGACAATATCTTTTTTGTCCGGCATCTGGCCCCGGACGGTCACGCGACCTTCTTCAGCTCTTCGCGTCTCACGTTGAATGTCACGCGCGCCACCATGGCGGAAATGGGCTGGTGCCCGTCGGGGCGGCTCTTCGAAGCCGCGGCCTGCGGGACACCGCTGGTGAGCGACTGGTGGCAGGGCCTCGACGAATTCTTCGCGCCTAACGAAGAGGTCGTTGTCGCATTCGAGAGCGACGACGCGGTCGCGGCCCTCGAACTCAGCGATGCGGAGCTGGCCAAAATTTCCGGCGCGGCGCGCGAGCGGACCCTTGCGGAGCACACTGCTCGCGCCCGCGCCGCCGAACTCGAAGAACTGCTCGCGAAGGCGCGCGCGCCGGAGGTGGCGCAATGTTAGGCATCATTCCTGCCGCCGGCGCCGGGAGCCGCATCCAGCCGCTTGCCTTCTCCAAGGAACTGCTGCCGGTCGGCGGCCGGCTCGACGGCACGATCGAGCGTCCGCGCGCGGTGAGCGAATACCTCGTGGAACGGATGATCCTCGGCGGCGCGAGCAAGATCTGTTTCGTGATCGCCCCTGGCAAATCGGACATTCTCGAATATTACGGCGGGGAAACGATTGCCGGGGTCAGCTTTGTCTTTGTCGTGCAGCCGCATCCCGCCGGGCTATGCGACGCGCTCTTCCGCGCCGCGCCGGTCGTGCCTAACGACGAGGCGGTCCTGATCGGGTTACCGGACACGATCTGGTTTCCAGCCGACGGCCTTTGTTCGTTAGGCGAAGAAGAGCTGTCCTTTCTTCTCTTTCCGGTCGAGCGCCCGGAGTTCTTCGATGCGGTCGTAACTGACGGCGAGGATCACGTGCTCGAGATCCAGGTGAAACAGCACAACGCCCGTTCATCGTGGATTTGGGGCGCCTTTAGGATGCCGGGCTTAGTCTTTCACGAACTGCGTGCGCTCTGGCTCGAGCGCCAGCAGAGCGATGAATACTTTGGGACACTGGTAAACTCCTGGATCGCGCGCGGTGGCTCGGCCCGTGGCGTGCGCGCCGGCACCGCCTACGTGGATGTCGGCACACTCCACGGATATCGCGAAGCCATCCGGCTCTTGAGCGAGAAAAAAGAGGAAGCCTTCGCATGAACCTGCTGGTGGAATCGGAGCTGACCCGGGAGGAAATCGAACAGCGCGTACGCGAGCTAGGCGATTGGTTTCAGAACATTGATCTGCACGGAATCCCGAGCGCGCCGCATCATTTTCTGGGCGATTACCCGGCGGTGAAATGGCAGCGCTTCGCGCACGCTATCCCTGACAACCTAAGCGGTAAGTCAGTCCTCGATATCGGTTGCAATGCCGGGTTTTACGCGATCGAGATGAAACGGCGCGGGGCCGAGCGCGTTCTGGGGATCGATACCGAGCCGATGTATCTCGCCCAGGGCCGGTTTGCGGCCGAGGTGCTCGGGATGGAGATCGAGTTTCGAGAGTTGTCGGTCTACGACCTGCCGCAACTGCGCGAAAGGTTTGACCTCGTGATTTTCATGGGAGTGCTTTATCACCTGCGTCATCCGCTCCTCGCGCTCGATCTCATTCGCGAGCATGTCGCGCGCGACCTCTTGCTCTTTCAATCCATGCAACGCGGCAACCAGGAGCTGGGCCAGGTCGCGCCTGATTACGATTTCTGGGAAAGCGAAGTTTTCGACCAGCCGCAGTTCCCGCGGATGTATTTCATCGAGCAACGTTACGCGCACGATCCGACTAACTGGTGGATCCCAAACCGCGCCTGTGTCGAAGCGATGTTGCGCAGCGCTGGGTTCCGAATTCTCCAGCATCCGGAGGAGGAGGTCTATCTCTGTCAGGTGGATGAAGATAATGCGCAAAGGTAATCTCGCGGAATCTTACCCTCTAAGTCATTCGCACGATTTTATGAGCTGCCCTCACTGGCGCTGCGCGTCCGTCTCTCCCACAGGGAGAGAAGAAGCCTCCAAGTCTGAGGTCGCGATCGCGCCCTATCTCGACGTCCTGGAATCGGGAGCAGACGATTCCTCTCTCCTGGTGGGAGAGACGCAAAGGAGTACGTCCAAGAGGGATTAGAGTGAGAACGAAATCGCGCGGTCCGATTGATTCCCAATTCGAGATGGAAGGATGGGAGCTATGATCGAAGCAGTTATGATCTGGAACGAGCCGAACAATAAGTCCCACTGGGATTTTGAGATTGATCCGGAATGGCAAACCTTCGCGGAAATGGCGATCGCGGCGACCAACGCGGTTGGGGATATGAACCCAAATCTGCTCCGAGTCTTTGGCGGAATTTCTCCGATCGATCCTTTGTTCGTTAGGCGAATGGCGGACGCCGGTGTGCTCGAGCACATGGACGCCATGGCGCTCCACGGTTTCCCGCTCGATTGGAATCATTGGCAGATCGACCAATGGCCCGACCGCCTTCGCGAAATCGAGGCCGAGACCGACCTCCCGATTTGGATTTCAGAAGTCGGCGTCTCCAGCTTCGGCGCGGAAGAAGTGCAGGAATTCGGGTTGCACCGCACCGCGCAATTGCTCTGCGGACGCGTGCCGCGGATTCACTGGTATTCCCTTTACGATCTGCCGCGCGCCTGGCCGGCCACGACGCGTCACCGCGAAGCCGAAGGCTCTTCCTATTACCGGCATTTTTACATGGGTCTGCTGCGCGAAGACGGAACTCCGAAGCGCGCGCTCAAGTTATTTCCTGAGTTCACACCCGAGATGGGAATCTGCCAGTGGTTCCACTTCCAGGACCATCGGCTCGACGAGGCGGTCGCGTGGCTCCGCCGCCTCGGGGTGAGATATCTGCGCACCGGATTGAGCTGGGCCGACAGTTTTCGCCCCGGCGCGCAGGAATGGTTCGACCGCCAGATGAGCGCGCTGGAAGAGTTCGAGGTAACTCTGACTTACTGTTTCACTCCCGAGCACCGCGGGGTCGCGCCGCATCATACCAGTCCACCGCTGGTGATCGAGGAGTTTGCCGAATTTTGCGCGCGTATGACTGCGCGCTATGCGCCGGCGCGGGTGGCAGGCGCGCGCGTCTCGGCCTAACGATGAGCCGGTTTTATCTGGTCCGTCACGGGACGGTGGATGGGATGAACCAGCGGATCTACGGCCGCACTCCGGGAATTCATTTGAGCGAGCAAGGTCGCGCCGAGGCAGAAGAGATTGCGCGCGAGTTAGCCAATACTGGTCTCGAGGCGATATACAGCAGTCCGTTGGAGCGGGCACGAGAGACGGCGGAGGCGATTGCTCGCTCCGCAAACTTACCTGTCCAGATTGAGCTGGGCTTGAATGAGATTGATTTCGGCCACTGGAGTAACCGCCGGTTTGAAGAACTCCGCGCCGATCCGGAATGGGAGCGCTTCAATTCTAACCGGAGCAGCGCAGGCGCGCCGGCCGGTGAGCTGATGCTGGCGGCACAGGCGCGCGCCGTCGCCGTGATTGAGAACCTACGACCGCAACACGGAGTTATCGCGATCGTTAGTCACGGCGATGTCATTCGTGCGCTCGTTGCGCATTATCTCGGCTTCAATCTCGATTTCATTCACCGCCTCCGGATCGACGCCGGTTCCATTACGACTCTTGAATTGGAGTCCCGCGGCGGCCATTTCACTCTCATCAATGGCAAGCCAAAGTCACTTCGCTGATGACTCGCCGCTCTGCGCTCCTTTGCCCTCAGTGCCGCGCTGCGCGCGTGCGTCTTTGAAAGCCCGGCCTCGCTCGCTCTGCGAGCTGCGTTACGGCCCACCGGGAGAGAGGTCGCGTTCGGCAGCGTAAGGCGTCGCCGGGCCTGCGGCGTGATCGAGGTGGGTTCGCTCGCGGAAAAGAGCGCAGTGAGTTGCGCACCGCACGAGGCCCAATGCCTTTTAGGTAGTGACGCAACCTCTCTCCCTGTGGGAGAGACGCACGCGCGAAGCGCGGCAGTGAGGGCAAAAGCCAGGCCACGCCGCAGATTTCAGGATAACCGACGAGCTTACAACCATTTCTTGTGACCAAAGTCGTGACTTTCCTTTGATGGAACGTGACATCATGCCGTGGAGCATCTGTCACTGCGACGGCAAACGGGTCCTGCAAATCCTGGAGATAATTCGCAGTCACCGGCCGATATCCTACTCGTGGTCGAGTTCAAGGATAAGCCCGTCGGGCTCGAGTTATGTACAGGTCTGAAACAGCAGCAACTCACACTCCAAAGCCGCGGTCTCGGGCGCCGGGCGCGAAATACCCGTTGTCGCGATTGCTCTTCGATGCCTTAGTCGCAATCGCAGTCGGAGCTTTAGTGGAGTGCTAAACCGGCTCACGCACCACCGCCTTTGGGGTTTTATCATCGCGCAGGCCTTCGAAGGTCGCATGACGCAGCAGGCCGTAATTGGTCCACTCGGTGAAGCTAACCTGCGCGACCAGTTTCGGTTTGAGCCAGCAAAGGGCTGACATTTCGTCGGCCGTGATGCCTTCGCCGAAGTGACTCTTGCGGCTGCTCGGGAGATTGGAGAAGGGGCATTTTGTCGTGAGATACGGGCGTATCGACTTGAGAAGGGTTGCCCGAATTCCGGAATTGAATCCCTGCCGTACTTTACCGGCGAAAATCAGGTCTCCCTTTTCGTAGTAACCGACGAGGATTGACTGAAAGCTTCCGCCTTCCGGCTTGTAACCGCCGATGACAAACTCCTGCCCTTTGTTGAGCTTGAACTTGACCCATGAAGTGACCCGCGTGCCGGCGCGGTAATGGGAGTCACGTTTCTTCGCGACAATGCCTTCCAAGCCGGCTGCCTTGACGCTCGCGACGATATCCTTGGTTGAGCCAGCAAGGTCGGCGTTGAAGCGGACGGCTGAGTCCGTGAGGATCTGGTGCAGCTTTTCCTTGCGAATGTGCAAAGGCTTGCTTTTCAAATCGACACCTTCCAGCTCGAGCAAATCGAAAGCGTAGTAAACAATCTGCCAGTCACGGCCGGTCGAGGCTCGGTTCTGCAGCGCTTGAAACGAGGGACAGCCCTGCTCGTTGATAGCGACGATTTCCCCATCGATCACGGCTTGTTGCGCCGCGATATCTTTGACCGCATCGGCAACGGCGGGAAAATCACGTGTCATATCCTTCGCTTTCAGAGATAGAAGTCGGACAGTGTCCCCATTCTTCAAGGCCAGCGCGCGATAACCGTCCCATTTCACCTCGTAGATCCACTCATCGCCTATTGGTAACTCGGAAACCGCTGTCGCTTTCATCGGCTTGACGAAGCGCGGTGGCGCTGAGTGGGCGTTTCGAGTCTGGCTCTTGTCAGTTCGGTTGCTATGCCAGACAGCAGAGTTAGCAGCTGCGATCTGGTCGATGGTGCGGCCGGTCAGGGCCGAGCGACTGTCGTCTGCACGGGTTCGTTTTGAGTCGAGTCTCTTTACCAGCCAGCGGACCTTCTCGTTCTCCTCGGTCGCTCGTTGCAGGAGCCACTCGCCACGGAGCTTTTTGCCTGCCAGCGAGATCCTGAGAAAGCCTTTCCAGTAATTGCCTTCGATAATCTCGTAAGTTCCGATATCCCAGACCATGACCGTGCCGCCGCCGTATTCACCCTGCGGAATCACTCCTTCGAAATCCAGGTATTCGATCGGATGGTCCTCGGTCTCGAAGGCAGAATGAGTTTCGCTCTGGATTGCCGGCAGGCCTTTCGGAACAGCCCATGACTTCAATACCTCGCGCATTTCGAGGCGAAAGTCGTAGTGCAAATGACTCGCGGCGTGTTTCTGAACCACGAACCGGCGGCGGCTGCCCTGAGCGCTGCGTCGAGGCACGAGGGGGGCCGGTTCGGTCGTCCGGGCGAAGTTGCGCTTCGTCTCATAACTCTCGAGCGACCTCGGGCCCTTCGCTTTTGCGGGCGCGGCGAGCGAGGCAAACTCCTTCGGCAGTGACTGCCTGGTTGTCAGCAGGGGGGCGAAAAGATCACCAATTCGATGAAGTCGCCGGATCGCTTCCGCCGGAGGGAAGTAGAGACGCTTTGGGTCGCGTTCGGAAATCGTCTTTTGCAACTCCTGCCATCTCACCGGCATCGAGACATACGGCCGGTGCCGCTTCGCCCGAAGTGAGTAGACACCAACGGTGGTTTTGAAATCGGCGTTCTGGCTCCAGTCGATGAATACTTTACGAAAACGGAGGTTTTTAGCCATCTCTGCAACTACCTGGTTGGGGTATCGGTTTTGCAGTAACTCCGCGACGGCATGGGCGAACGGCTGAGTCTGCTCGTAGGTGTAGCTCTTATTCAGCGGCACATAAACCTGAAGTCCCTTCGAGCCACTCACCTTGGGCCAGCAACGGAGCTTCAAGTTTTGCAGGAGTTCGCGCAGGAGAAAGGCGACTTGGGCGCAATCGAGCAGATCACTCCCTTCGCCGGGGTCGAGATCAAAGACCACGTGGGTAGGCCGGTCGAGATGCGGTATGCGATGCAGGAATGGGTGTAACTCGAGCGCGGAAATCTCAGCTGTCCAGGCGAGCGTGGCGCGGTCGTTGATCAGGACATAACAAATGTCAGGACCGCCTTCGCGGCGTGGAACGGGAAATTTCTTGATCCAGGATGGAGTAAAGGAGGGCGCGTCCTTTTCATAGAAGACTTCGCCCTCGACTCCATCGGGGTAGCGTTTGAGCGTGACCGGACGGTTGCGAAAATGGGGCAGGAGAAAGCGGGCGACCTTCTCATAATAAGCGGCCACATCCCGCTTGGTGAACCTGGCGGCGGGATAAAGGATTTTGTCCGGATTAGAAAGGACGAGCTTTGTCCGGCGCGACGATTTGCGTGCAGGCATGCTTCTTCTGATTCGCGCCCGGGCGCGATTTTGCAGGTAGTTCGCACGCTTGACGGGTGACAATCTGGAGTCGCAGTATGGCTTGGACGAGGAAGGAAAACATGAAAGCTCGAAGCATTGGCTTACTGATGTTTGCGTTTTGCGCAGGCGGGTTGGTGAGAGGCGAGGAAACAGTGGTGGTGAAGGAGGTGCTCGGGCCAGAAGGCCCGCTCTATTTCGAAGGAAACCTTTACTATGTCGGCTGGGTTTCAAACAGCTTATCGAAATGGGATGGGAAGAAGACCACGGTGCTGAATAGCGCGCTCGGCTGCGGCCACAACGGATTAGCCTTGACGAAGCAAAAGACTTTCCTGCTCGCCTGCACCGAGGAGCATGGCGCGATTCTCGAGCTGGACCTGAACGGAAAAGAACTGCGGCGGTGGGAGGCGGATGACAAAGGAGAGAAGTTTAATGGTGGAATTAACGATATTGTGGTGACGGCCGATGGGGGCGCGTATGCGACGCTTTTTGGTCACTTCGTAGACCCGCCAACGACGGTCATGGGCAAGATTTTTTATCTTGCACCCGGGGCCCACGATTGGATCGAGGTCGCAAACGACCTTAATTACGCCAACGGCATCGGTGTATCTCCGGATCAAAGGACCCTATATGTCAGTGAAACTGTCGGTAACTGTATTCTGAAGTTTAAGATTAATCCGGATGGTTCACTGAGTGACCGGGCGAACTTTGCTCTGCTGAATCTACTGACGAAAAACAGGGTCGAATCGTGGTGGCTTGGGCCGGACAGCATGAAGGTCGACCGCGAGGGCAACATCTATGTTGCGCAGTGGTCGGGTGGGAAGGTGTTGAAGATAAGTCCGGAGGGCAAACTCCTGCATGTCTTCAATATTGCCGCGGGAAATGGCACAACCAACGTTGCGTTCGGCGATGGGGAGAAAGACCTATACGTCACGGTGGTGAAAGATACGAATGATCCCAAGGCTCGAGGTTGTATCGTGAAGATCCCCAATGTGCGGTAGAGAGCTTCGGAAAGTCGACGGGATCCCTCGACTGCGCTCGGGATGACGGCGAAGGGCGGGCGGTGACTTACTCTTCGCCGCCGATGACGAGGTGAATGACGCCGGCCGGATCGGAGATCCAGAAACCGTCGAAATCTTCGCGTAGCTGTTCAACCTCGTCGCGGCGGGGCACGCCATGGGCCTTGAGATAGGCGGCCGCGCTTTCGGTGTCGTTAGTCTCGAGTTCGAGCCAGATGTCGGGGTGACTCAAATTCGGAACGCGATCGATCCAGAGCCGGACTGGTCCGAATTGAAAAATACAGCCTTCGGGTTCCTCCTCGATGAGGGGAAGACCGAGGGTGTCGCGGTAGAAGGCAATCGTCTGCTCGTAAGTGTGCCAGGGACACTTGATGGCGATGTTGGCTCCGCCCGAAAACTGCGGGCTGTTCACGTTGGCGACCATGATGGCTTGCGATTCGTTACGCTAACCGCCGGCGGAACCGGTCGCGCCGGGCTTGGTCATGGCCACGGGGTCGAGCGCGGCATTCAATTCCGC
Source organism: Chthoniobacterales bacterium (assembly GCA_036825615.1). Classification (GTDB taxonomy): domain Bacteria; phylum Verrucomicrobiota; class Verrucomicrobiia; order Chthoniobacterales; family UBA10450; genus JAICXG01. The sequence continues at coordinate 2,959 of DAISXY010000038.1, read as the reverse complement.
TTCCGGCAGGACTTTTTTCTCGAGGCAAATCTGCCGCACGGTTTTACCAGTGCGCGCGCTTTCCTTCGCGATCTCGGCGGCGCGGTCGTAGCCGATTTTGGGCGCGAGGCTGGTGACCATCGCCATCGACAGTTCGATCAGTTCCTTGCAGCGCTCCTTGTTGGCAACGATGCCGCTGACGCATTTCTCAGCCAGGTTATCGGCCGCGTTGCCGAGGAGGCGGATGGCTTCGAGAAGATTGTGCGCCATCACCGGCATCATGACATTGAGGTCGAGATTGCCGTTGGCTGCCGACCATGCGATCACGGTGTCGGCGCCCATAACCTGCGCGCAGACCATCATGACTGACTCACAGATGACCGGATTCACTTTCCCCGGCATGATGGAGCTGCCGGGTTGGGTGGCGGGGAGTTGAATCTCCCCGATGCCACAACGCGGGCCGCTGCCGAGGAGGCGAATGTCATTGGCGATTTTGAAAAGGCTGACCGCAATTGTCTTTAGCAGGCCGCTGGCTTCCACCACCCCATCTTTCGCGCCCTGGGCTTCGAAATGATCCTGCGCCTCACGAAAAGCGATCCCGGTGCGCTGTTCAAGGTGGCGCATGACTTTGGCGGGAAGTTGCGGGTGACGATTGAGCCCGGTACCGACAGCGGTGCCGCCAAGCGCGAGCTCCTTAAGCGCTTCGATCGCATCCTCGGCGCGCCGTTTTCCATAACGAATCTGCTGCGCATAGCCGCCGAATTCCTGACCGAGCCGGACCGGAGTCGCGTCCATCAAATGGGTGCGGCCGATCTTGATCACGTCGTGAAATTCCTGCGCCTTGGCCCCAAGCGCGTCGGCCAATTTTTCGAGCGCCGGGATGAGGCAATGCTTGAGCTGCTCGGCGGCGCTGATGTGCATGGCAGAGGGGATAACGTCATTGCTCGACTGGCCCATGTTGACGTGATCGTTCGGGTGGACCGGCTCGCGCGCCCCGATCGGTTTGCCTTGGAGCTGGCAACAGCGATTTGAGATAACCTCGTTCGCGTTTGTGTTCGTGCTCGTGCCGGAGCCGGTCTGGAAAATATCGAGCGGGAAATGCTCGTCGAGCTTCCCCTCGAGGACTTCTTCGGCTGCCTGGACAATCAGGGCGCTGCGTTCGGCGTCGAGCAGACCAAGATCGTGATTAGCCTGCGCGGCCGCCCATTTGATCAGGCCAAGGGCACGGATGAACGGCCGGGTGAAACGCCAGCCGCTGATCGGAAAATTGAGCACGGCACGCTGAGTCGAGGCACCGTAGAGCGCGGACTCGGGAACGGACATCTCGCCCATCGAATCCTTTTCGATTCGGGTCTTGCAGACGCTCATGCGCGGCGCGGAACGGAAACTTGGCTTCGGTGTTGGGCAGGGAGATACGCGTGGCCGTTCCGTGTCTGCGCTTTGTGGAAAACGGTGATGAACATGGGCGGGATATTTTGCAGGCAGTATTCCGATTCCGCTCGATCGAAAAAAGTCGCATGCTGGCGCAGCTCGTTTGTGACCTGATAGATGATGAAAGCGCCGCCGGGCTTGAGCGCGTCGTAGGTATCCTGGAGCAGGGCGCGTTTTTTCCTGATCTCGAGGATGCTGAAGGGGATTCCGGAAAGGATATAATCGCATAGCGCGATGCCGCGGCGGCGGAGTTCATCCGGGAGAGTGGCGGCATCGCGATTGATCACATGGACCCGCGGGTCATCGGCGAACTGGCGTTCGAGGTCGAGCGAGAAGGCGCGGTCCAGTTCAAAAAGAAAGAGCTGTGAATCCGGGCTCATCCGTGCCGCCAAATGGCGCGAATGAACCCCTTCGCCCGGGCCGTATTCGGCGATGACGCGCGGCCGGGTAAAATCCATCTTGCTCGCAACCCGCTCCACGAGGGCTTTCGAGCTGGGAACAATCGAGGCGATCTGAAACGGCTTTTGCAGAAACCGTTTGAAAAAGAGGGCGCTCATGAAGTTGCGAATAGTCAACCTCGGCTCCTGCATTGTCCAGCAGCGATCAACTGCCGTGCGCGCGCGGGAGTAGAAGATGACGTGAAAGAATCGGCTTCCGCATCAGCAGGGGATGCCCTTTTTACGCCGGGGCGGGAACAGGTTTGCGGTGACCAGTTCCGCCCGGGTGGTTCGGAAGTAAAATAGAAGATTGACATGGTTTATAAAATTTATAATTCTCGTTCGTTGGGCGAAAGAGTTGCGTTTGCCCGCGAAAAGTTGTGACCCTGCAGCCATGCATAACTTACTGACGGTCAAGGAGACCTCGAAGTATCTCCGAATCCCCCTGCCGACCGTCTATTACCTCGTCCAGCGGGGCCAGTTGCCTGCGATCCAGATCGGCGGCCGTTGGCGAATCAAGAAAGATTCGCTCGACAAAGATATCCTGAAGGAAAACCGCTCCGGCCAGCCTACCGTCCTCGTCGTGGATGACGACACCAGCCTGCAAAACCTCTTCAAAGTCTTTCTCAAGAAGATTGGCTTTAGTCGAGTCGTGGTTGGAACGGTGAAGGAAGCAATCAACGTGCTGGAAAAGCAGCGCTTTGATTTGCTCTTTCTCGACCTGAAGTTGCCAGACGGACCGGCGGACGATGTCTACGATGCGGCAAAGGAGATCGATCCGCAGCTGCCGGTCGTCGTGATCACCGGTTATCCCGACAGCGAGATGCTCAATCGGATTCTCGCCCGCGGGCCGGTGACGGTGTTGAAAAAGCCGCTGAAGCCGGAGCAGCTCAAGCAGGCGGTGCGGATTATCGGCCCGAAAGAAGCCGCCCGGGCGGCCTGAGCGACCTCCGTTTTTGACCATTCCATCCGCGGAAATCGCCGGCGCTTGCAGCTTGACTCGAAGCCTGCTCGCTGTCTCTTCTCTCCACCATCCGGCGCGGTTAGCTCAGTGGTAGAGCACTACCTTGACACGGTAGGGGTCACAGGTTCGAACCCTGTATCGCGCACCA
>DAISXY010000037.1:0-18238 GCA_036825615.1 Chthoniobacterales bacterium | reverse complement strand
AACGCCAATGCCGGCCTTCAGTGGCGGCAACCCGCGTTTTCCCCAGTTACGATTGAGATCGTCCAGGGCAGTTGCCATCTCCAGCGCGGCCTGCAGAGCCCGATCGGCATGATCAGGCCGGGCGAGCGGCGCGCCGAAGAGAGCCATGAGCGCGTCGCCGACGTATTTGTCCACGATCCCGCCGTGCTTCTCCACGATCGCCGCCATGCGGGTGAAATAGTGATTCAGGATCCGGAGCATCTCCTGCGGTGACAAGCGCTCCGCGATCCCGGTAAAATTGCGCAGATCGGAAAAGAGCACTGTCACCTCGCGCTCTTCGCCACCAAGGGTCACGCCTTTCTGCAAAAGCTCGGTCGCGACTTCCGGCGAAACGACTTTGCCTAGCAGGTCGCGGACCCGGTCGCGTTCGGCCAAACCCTGGCTCATCTCGTTAAAGGAAGTAGCTAACGAACCTAGCTCGTCCTCCTGCTTCACCGCCACCCGGTGCTGGTAATTGCCGCCGGCGATCTTTTCCGCGCCCAGCGCCAGCTCCAGCACCGGCTGGGAAACACCGCGCGCGATCCAGATGCCGACGAGCGCGGAAAGGGCGAGACCAACAAGGGCGAGGAGAAGATAAGTCCGCTCGAGCCGCAGATGAGGAGCGAGCTCCTTGTCGAGCGAACGCTGGAGCAGGGCCGAGATGGTCCGATCCTCCGCCGGGAGCATGACCGAATAGCTAAGGAAATCCTCACCCGCAAGCGGCAGATCAATCACTCGCCGGGCGGGCAGCGGTTTGCCTGACTTAACCAGACTCAGCAGGGCCGGGCGCTGAGTAGGGGCAAAGGTGCTGGCAAATATCCTTTGCGGACCGAAGAAAGTGATTTCGAGATTGGTGTAACTCTCGATCTCACGCGCAAACTCATCATCAACTCTGAAGCCAGAGCAAAGCCAGGCAATTGGCTCGGGCGCCAGCAGCGGCGCCGCGGCCATGGCATAGAGCTGATCGCCGAGAACGACAAAGCCGGTCGCGTTTCCTTCCCGTTCCGCGGCTGTGAGTAGCTTTGGAAAAGGAAAGGTTACGTCATGCAATCCCGGCTGCGCGGTATCGAAAAGCAGCTTGTGTCCTTCCAACGATGCAATAAGGGCGACGTCGGCATTCACCCGCCCCTGCAGACTTTCCAGGGCCGAGAGCGTCGTCAGGCGATCGTGCTCCGCCCCGGCAAAAGCCTCCTGGAAAGCATGGTCGCGCGAGACAATCGCGGCCGCGCTCGCGATCTGCTGGTTGCGTTGCTCGATCAGCTTGACAAAGATGCGCGCGCCGGCGCGGAGGCGGGATTCAATCTCAGCCAGGGCATGCTGGCGGTTTGCCTGCCGGACGAGCACATAAGTCGCGCTTTGTAAGAGGGTGAGGAGCGCGAGCAGGAAAAAGAGAAGCCGGCTGCGAAAACGGTGAAATCGAAATCTCAGGGATAACCTCCGGTCGAAAGTCCCGGGGCGCGACGCGCGCGAAAGTCGGGCTTGAGATCGAGGGTGAAAGTCATTTGCCGGACACCGTTCGCGGCCAGGTCGACCGCCTGCGCCGATTCCTCCGGCCTGCTCCGTAGCAACGGATGCCAGACTTTCACCGTATAATGGCCCGCGGGTAAGTCTTGCAGCGTTGCCTCTCCTTTGCTGGCAGTGAGCTTGAAGTAGCGCGTCGGCAGGACCGCGACATAGGCGATCATCCAGTCATGGATGTTGCATCCCAGAGTCACAAAACCGGGTTTATCGAAAAGCACCGGTTTGGCCGGGATTCCGCTGTAGAGCGGCAGCTCGAAGCGCTTCGCGGGCGAGAGCGAGTAGACATGGTGACGAATGTTATCGCTGTTTGGGAAAAGAATGGAGCTGCCGGCCTGGATGGCTGTGACATAAGGCACAAACTGTTTGTTGCGCTGGTCAATGATTGCTTCTCCTTTTTCCGCCGCGGCCGGCGTGTGGCTTGCCTCGGCGTAGACGACTGCGTTCATGACCGGAGATCCTTTTGTGTCACTGACAAGAACCTTAAGAGTCCCAGCCTGTGACTGCTGGAACAGACCGAGAAGGATAAGAATCGGGAGATAAGCTCTCACTCAGTAGGCAATCGCAAGCTGCGCCTGGACACGATGATTATCGTAGCGGAGCGGATCGTGCAGGGTTACAGCGTATTCATAACCAAACTGAAGCGAGAGATATCTCGTCAGCCGGTATCCGGCCATCGCGGAAAGCGTGTGCGTGCGCCCGCGCAGGCGATAGCCATTGTAGAGCGGATTTGTTCCAAAAATCGGGACGCCAGGGCGCACCTGCGCGATGGAAAAAATATCGGGCCGGGCCGGGACCGCAAAGGAAAGAACGTCGCCTTCTCGATAGCTGTAACCGAGCGCGACTTGCCAGGACGGACTGAGATCAGCGATCAATCGAGCATCAATGATGTGCCCCTGGAGATCGTAAAAATTGTCGGGCGCGGCGCGGTTCTCAAACTCATACCCGGCCTCGAAGGCCAGCCGCTGCGAGAGTGCGATTCCGCCGCGCAGGCGGGCCGATTCATTCCAGTTGCTCCACGCGCTATCGCGATAGCGATCGTAGCCAAACCGTTGCTCGAGCGCGACCCAGGGCGCCTCTCTGCCGAGACCGAATCGATACCGGAGCGTAGCGAGCGCGCCGCCGCCGACGGTGTCGAGCGCGTCGAATCGTGCCCAGACCTGCGAGCGCAGATCGGCTCCCAGACTGAGGTGTAAATCCCGCGAAAGTTGCCAGCCATTCGCGACCGTGGCGTGGAAGATCCACGCCCAGTCCTCTTTCTCGTCAGCGGCGCGGTCGGAGTTGGAGAGATTGCTTTCGTACTTGCCGCCGGTCTCGGCCTCTAGCCGCCAGTCCGCTCGTGCCCGGTCGCAAGCAAGACCGAGACAGAGAGCCGCAAACAATAATCTTGTGATGTTCACATTTGCACGCGGGTTTGCGAATCGAGTGCGCTTCGGCGCCGAGTCTGCCCCACGAGCCTGGGAAAGGCGAACAGAAAACACGCGCCGGACAAACTGGCGACCGTGGAATGGCTCCTCCCGCGTGGCTTCTTCCCGGCAACTGTGAGCCGCGCACTCTTCCCTCGGGAAGAGACGCACGCGCGAAGCGGCAATGAGGGGCTCTCGGCGGTTGCGCACTCTCTCCCTCAGGAAAAGACGCACACGCGAAGCGGGCAGTGAGGGGCTCTCGGCGGTTGCGCACTCTCTCCCTCAGGGAGAGACGCACGCGCGAAGCGCGGCAGTGAGGGGCTCTCGCCGCCGATCCTTGTAGGCAGCGGCGCGCTGATTATCCTCTGCGGCAAGATGAATGCAGAAGCTGCAAATTTGAAGGTCGGCGACCCGGCACGCGATTTCACCGCGACCGCGATCGGCGGCAAGTATGGCGATGGGAAAGTTGTGAGCCTAAGGGATCTCCGCGGCTCGCCCGTCGTCCTCTATTTTTATCCCAAAGACGATACCCCCGGTTGCACCATGCAGGCCTGCGGTTTGCGCGATGCCTGGAGCGACTTCCAAGGGCGCGCGGAGATTTTCGGCGTCAGCATCGACCCGGTGGAGAGCCACGAGAAATTCATTGCCAAGTATCAGCTCCCGTTCCCACTCCTCTCCGACCCGGAGCGGAAGATCGTGAATGCCTACGGAGTCTGGGTGGAAAAAAGCATGATCGGCAAGAAATACATGGGCACCGAACGGACCACGTTTATCATCGATGAGCGCGGGCGAATCTCTGCCGTTTTGCGCAAGGTGAAGCCGGCCGAGCACGTCGAGCAACTGCGCGAAGCGCTGGCTTTGTAGCCGGCGGCGGTGACCGCGCCCCAAACAATCAACAAGGCTGAAGAAGCCGAGGTCCAGGTCCGGTGGCTACAACTCTGCGGCTGAGATACCGCCCCCCATGGAACCGGCGGGGAGCGAAATGAGTTGCCAACCTGCACAATCCCTTTACCTTCGCTCCTCGCGACCGGGTTCGGTCGCGCGATCTGGTCGTTGCCTCCTGGCCTAACGAGTCGAGATCGCGACAACTCCTCTATGGGCTCGCTGAAGAAACGACGAAAAGCAAAAATCTCCAAGCACAAGCGCCGCAAGCGGATGAAAGAAAACCGCCACAAGAAGCGTTTGCGCTACAAGTCGTAACCAGGTCGTCAGGCACCTGGCCTCGGTTTTTGGTTTTTCGCACCTGATCCTTCGCGGCAACAGGCCCAGCGCGGCGTCAGGGGGATGTCTCTCATTTGACAAAACCCTGACCACCAGCCTGCTCCTGTTTGCCGTCGCTACATTCGCGGGGACGGTTCCAGTGATCCCCGGAAACTTCCCACCACGCGAAAGCCATCGTACTTAGGCTGGCAAAGCAATCGGACAAAGACCGATGCCTTTCGGCCCTCTCCTTTTTCCCCGGGAAAGCGACCGCGGCAATCATCAAACCCGAATCGCAAAATAAGGGTAACTTCAGCAGAAAGGAACATGATGAAAAAAACATTCTTAGCGGTTCTGTGTGCAGCGCTCGCGCCGTTGGCTTTAGCGCAGACGAATAGCACCACGACGCAGACGACCAACACGGATACCGGAGTCACAAACTCAACCACGACCACGACCACGGCGACCGGGACGGTAACCACGTTCGAGCCTGGGCAAACGATTGTCGTGCGGGAGCAAGGAGTAACAGACCCAATTAGTTACACGCTGGGCAAGACGGTGCAGTATGTAAATCGGGCTGGAGAGACAATCGAAGCCTCGATGATTCACCCCGGAGTGCCGGTGCATGTCTATTATGCGCCGAGCGGAAACACACGCACGGTCACAAAGGTTGTGGTCGACCAGGATTAGTAGCTGTTCACTGCTCATAATTCGATAATGGGCCGCAGCGGCAAAGGTCGCTGCGGCCCGCGCCACCCCGGCGGTTAGGTTAGATTGGATTTTTTGGTTCTCCTTCCCAGCCCATGATTGTCACTTCGCCCACGACCGCGCTGGTTAGCGCATTCGAATATTCACCATAAGGAATGAGGCTGGAAACAACGAAAACATTGCTATGAAGACATCGACATATCTCTCGGTCGCCTGCTGCTTATTGCTCATGACAGTCGGCGCCCGGGCGCAGGAAACCACCACAACAACCACAACGACCACTTACGTCCCGACGAGTACCGTCGTAGGCGCGCGTGTCACGGGAGCGCAGGGTGAAGAAATCGGACAAATCAACAACGTGATTCTGGACAAGCAAAGCGGCTGTATGGCTTACGTTGTCCTTTCGACCGAAGAGGGCGGCACTCGCAAGCTGGTCGCAGCGCCTTGGACGATCTTTAGTCCGGGCTCGGACAATCGCACCTACACCGTTCGGGTGGCAAAGGAGAAGATCTACAGCGCGCCGGTATGGGAAAGCAGCCGGATCGAGGAATACAGTCAGCCGACCTGGATCAGTAGTGTTTATTCCTATTACGGGGTGCAGCCGCAGGTCGGGATTAACATCCAGAGTAATGCCAGCCGGGAGACGGAGCGCCGCGATCAAACTAACGTGCGCACACGCAGCAGCCAGGAACAGGAGCGCACCCGCACTCAGGATCAGGAGCAGAGCACATCACAGCGCAATCCCGACATGCTGACTCAGCCCAGCCCGGGCGGGCCGGGTCGTCATTCCCAAGCTGATCAGAATCAAACGGCCGACGAGCGACGCGCGCGACGGGAAGCACGGCGCGAACGCCGCGCCGAACGGCAATCGAATGCGAATAGCGGCGAAAGTTCCACCGCGGAACAATCCCGCGAGAGTAACAACGGCGCCGAACAAAGATCAGCTCGCCACCAGGCACGCCAGCAGGCGCAAGGTGCAAACCAGGACGAGAACGCCAGTCAGCGAGATGAATCGCAGCGCGCGAAAAGACAGCAATCACAAACTCAGGAGCAAAACGCCACTGGCAACGAGAATGCGCGTGAAAACGATCAATCACGTCGCTCCGAGCAAAACGAATCGAACGTGAGAGAGCGAAACGAGCAAGGCAGCGAACAATCAAATCGCCCGCGTCAGCGCGAGCGCGGCGGGCAACCGGGCGCGCAGCCCAGCCCGACTCCGTAGTAAAAGCAACTGGCTTTGGTGTGTGACGGCGGTCCGACAGGAGTTACGCCTGTCGGGCCGCCGAATCCGATACATCGGGCTCACGGATCTTCTTCAAGCAGTCCTGGCAAAACAGCTAATTCGTTAGCGACCTGAATCGAGTCTACCAGAGCCCCCATTTGACGATTCACGATCCACGATTCACGTTCTGCCAATTCCCACTTCCCCCTTTCCTTCTCGAAAAATCGGGTGATTCTTCCGCCCGGTGACCACGAGCGCAAGACAGGAACCTTCAGCGCCTGAGACTCTCGAAAGCCCACCCCCCGCACCACGAGGTCTGGCCGGGTTCTTCGCCAAGTTCAGCGTGCTGCGAAACGCGAGGAGAGAGCTATGGCTCACCTTCCTGATTAAGTTTCTCATCTACACGGCTTATTCGGTCACGAATAAGACCATGGTGCTCTGGCTTTCTCGTGATCTGGGCTTTAGCGACCAGGCCGCAGGTGCGCTCGTGGGCTGGGTTTGGGCACCCGCGATGACGGTCTTCACTTTGCTCGCCGGTTCTTTGACCGACGCGATTGGATTGCGCCGCACCTTTTTCCTCGGCGTGATTATTTGCACCTTTGCCCGCAGTGTCATGATCGTGACAATGAATCCAACCCTTGCGCTCCTTTGCGGAATGCTCCCGCTCGCTGTCGGCGAAGCGCTGGGCACGCCGGTGCTCCTGGCCGCGACCCGGGTTTATTCCACGACCGCGCAACGTTCGATCGCTTTCTCGATCATCTACGCCTTGATGAATGTCGGCTACTTCGTCGCCGGCTACGTTTTTGATTACATCCGCTCCCTCGACCTCCACTTACAGATCGATGGGTTTCAACCGACACCGCACCAGGAGCTTTTCGCAGTCAGTCTGGCCCTCGAGATTCTGCTTTTCCCAACGATCTACTTCTTGCGCCGCAGCGCCGAGCGCGATCGTGTCACCTCTGCCCCCCGCGCCGCTCGCAGCGGGTTCTTTAGCGCGATCGCCGAAACCGTCCGGATAAGCGCAAAGGACACGATGACACTCTTCCAGCGCATGATCGGACAATCGGGATTTTACCGGCTACTGGTGTTCTTTCTCTTCATTGGATTTCTCAAGGCCATCTTCCTGCAAATGGATTATGTCTTTCCGAAGTTTGGCGATCGTGAGATGGGATTACATGCGCCCGTCGGGAAGCTGGCTGGGATTAACGCTCTCCTCATCATTGTCCTTGCTCCCGTCGTCGGCGCCCTGACTCAGCGGATCGCCTCCTATCGCATGGTCATTATTGGGAGTGTGATTTGTGCGGCCGGAGTTTTCATCATGACCTTGCCAACGGAGTGGTTCGTGCCCGCCGCTAACAGTGCGCTTGGACATGCACTTGGTCATGGTTATCTCCAGCTGAGCGGGCCGATTCATCCCTACTACATCATGTCTGCACTCTATCTCATGGTCTTTTCCGTCGGCGAAGCGTTTTACTCGCCCCGGGTTTATGAATACGCGGCTTCGATCGCACCGCCGGGTCAGGAAGCCTCCTATGGGGCGCTCGCTTACATTCCGTTCCTCTTCGGCAAACTCTTGATCGGCACGAGCGGATGGGTGCTGGCCGCGTTCTGTCCCGAGCACGGTCAATGTCGCCCGGCGATGCTTTGGTTGATCTTCGCCCTGGCGGCTTCGGTTGCTCCCGTTGGGCTCCTGATTTTCCGCGGCTACATCCGTGTGCCGGAAGCGGGCCGATCGGAGAACGATTAGCGTTTCCGGAGCCGGCGCTTTTTGCCCGGGAATAAGATCGGGGGTAGATTCATCGCACGGCTGATGAATGCACCATCTCTCTACGGGCAAACCTTTTCGCGCGGCAATCGTTCCGGCCTCTGGCTGGGGCTCGCCGTTCTCGTCCTGATCGCGGCGACCTCGCTTTACATCGGTCGCGCCGGCGATAAGAAAGACCAGCCAACTTCTACGGCCGAGACCGCAAATACCATCGCGACCACTTCCACCACGAGTAAACCAACTGAGAACAAGAAAATGACTGATGCCGAACTGCGCAATAAACTCACGCCCGAACAATATCGCGTCACGCGCGAAAACGGGACCGAACCTCCGTTCCACAACGCCTATTGGAACAATCACCAACAGGGTATCTATGTGGATGTGATAAGCGGTGAGCCGCTCTTTGCTTCCACCGATAAGTTCGATAGCGGAACGGGCTGGCCCAGTTTTACGAAGCCGATCGACCCCTCCCATGTCGTGGAAAAGGGAGACAGCTCGCACTTGATGGAACGCACGGAAGTGCGTTCGAAAGCAAGCGACGCGCACCTGGGCCATATCTTTGACGATGGTCCACCGCCAACCGGAATGCGCTATTGCCTTAACTCAGCCGCGCTCCGGTTCGTCCCTCGTGAAAAGATGAGTGAAGAAGGCTACGGCCAGTATCTCTATCTCCTCGCCAAGTCCGATAAAAAATAATGCCCGCCGCCCAGACGGCATCGTTACACCCTTGGTGTCACTGCGGGCCCCCGCATCCTTATACGCCAGTGTCGCTGCGCGCGCTCGCATCCGTATACGCCAGTGTCGCTCGGCCGCCTCTCTCCCTTTGGGAGAGACGCGCGCGCGAAGCGCGGCAGTGAGGGCCAACAGTCGACCTTCGGAGACGCCAACACGAATGACGAATTCGAATAGATTCATAAAATTGACGCCGATCTCCCACTCCAGCCTCTTGGGTACTGACCCGCAGGCATACTCAGCGGCGCACGCGTTTAACCACAAACATACTGATCGAGCTTGCTTTCCGGTCTTCGCCGCGCGCGACAACGCGGATTAAATCCTGTCCCGGCCGGACAACATCCCAGGCAACCGCGCTGTTAGTCAGGATCGGCGCTTTCTTTGTCTCGCCAATCTTTTCGAAAGGAATTTCTTTTCCAGGTCGGAGAAAACCCTCCAGAGAAGTGATTCCGTCATGCTCGTCGGCTTTCACCGTCACCGACTTAAAATCCGACTTCCTCAGTTCCCACAACAGCTTCTCTTCTTTGCCTTCGCTTTCGCCATCTTCAGCCGCTTTGGTTGCGGGATGCGCTGGGTCGGTCAATGGGTCGAGCAGCTGATAGGCCTTTGCGAGAGAGTCATGCAGATGCAAACCCAGGATGCTGGTTTCAACCTTGACTGACTCGGCCGCGGCGAGCCGTTCTTTGTAGGAAGCCGCCTGATTCGGTCGGACTGGCGGGCCAGCGGACGGCGTAGGAGACGAGCTGGGCGAAGGTTCCGCTCGCGCCAGCGTGCCGAGGCAAACCATCGCAAGGGCAGGAGTCAGTCGCCTCAAAATAATGCTCCAACCAATCCGAACCACGTTAGACGCTTCGAACACCGTCAATTTCCGCTCCTGTCCCCGGCGGGAATCGAACCCACATTTAAGGTTTAGGAAACCCTCGTTCTATCCGTTGAACTACGGGGACTGTGGCAAAGCGCCGCTGCCCTGGCCCGCATATTTCTAGCCGAGCCCGACGATTTTGCCAATGCCGTTGCTCCAAGTCTTCCTCATCCTCTCCCGCTTCCTCTTAATCCATCGGCACACTCCCGCTGACTGCACGCCCCGTTTTATCGCTCGTCAGTGTTCGTCTGAGGTTGGAACGCCGGCCCCAATACCGAATAGCTCCTTCACCGACTTGCGTGAAAGGACGATGATGGTGAACACACCCAGGATGGTGCCGAAGGGGACGAAGAGACACTGGACGCAGGCAAGGACAAAGGCGAACCAGTAATGACGACGCCGGGCGATGAATCGTCCGGCGAGCGCAATGCACATCGCCATAGTCTCACCGCAAAGAAAAAGCAGACCGCCAAAAGCGATGAAAACCCAGCCAAGCAACGCCGGCGGCGGCTCCCCCTTGATCTGCTGCGGATGGGCAGCCGCATAGAGCATAAACCAGCCGCCCGCCAGATATAGCAAAGGCAGTAGCGAGAAAAGCGCGCCCAGGCCGGCTACCACATAATGAAAAATGGAGAGCAGCCGGAGATGTTCCTGGTCTTCTGACATGATCGCATTAAGGCTTTGGCTCCGGCCGCTTCCCTACCTACGGCCCGAAGTAGCCCTGGCCGACGATTTGCCCGAGATTATTAATTCCGAGCGCATTGCCGGCCGAGGTTGAGAATACCTCCGGCACGCTTGTTGGAGTTAGCCACCTCACGGCATGAGTCGTATTGGCGGCGTCTTCGGAGAAACCTACAATCACTCCATTCTGATTGATCGCGAGCGCGGAGGTCGAGTTCCCGCCCAAGCCTTTGAGGAACTTGAGCCCAACGCCAGGGGCGCTGTAAAACGCCAGATCGCTCGTGCCGGTTTCGTCCAGGCCGACGATCTCGCCGGCGTCATTAATCGCATTCGCAACCGCGTAAACAGTGCCTGGGACAAGCCCGAGCAGCTTCATTCCGGTTCTTTTCGTCCAACCTGCCGGTTCAAAGTATCCGCCTACCGGATAGGAGGCTCCGGCGATCATCGTTAGGTTGTTGATCCCGGTTCCGAGGCTGTATTGGGCGCCCTCCACGACTCCAAGGTCACGCGTGCCAGTCATCCCGGGTGACCAGAGAAAACCATGGTAAGTAGGATTATGACTACCGATCAACAAGTTACCTGTGACTTCATTCAGATCGTTAATCGCGTAGGCGCTGTTGCCATTATCCGACTGAGACGAGAATCGCCCCAGGACCGTGAAACCATCAGCCGGCGACCAAAAGAAAGCCACCTGTCTGCCATCCACCTGCCGGGCGCGGCCGGCCACATTCCCGGCATTGTTGATCGCAAAGCAAAAGACCTCGGCTGTATCGCTGTCGCCACCGCCGGGCACACCGATATCGACCATCCCGGTCGCCTCGGTCCAGACAAACCCATGATAATAAATCCGGCCGTCGGTGGGTTGATAAACGCCTACCACGGTGCCGCTATCGTTCACGCCATAGGCGAAGCTGTCTCCGCCGAGCGTCCCGAGATCGCGAATCCCAGTCGTGGGATCCCAGAGATAGGCATGTGACTGCCCGAAAGCAGGGCCGATCGTAGTGAGTGCAAAAGCCAGACAGATCGGAACAAGGTTTGTTTTCACGAAGAGTATTTCGTCAGGGTTGGTTAAAGGCGCACCCGCGCAACGATTAGTTCAGCTTTGGTTGTGCGGCATCGAGCAAGAGCTTGTCAAGCTCGAAGCCATTGAGCGCGTAAAACGATGAATCATTCAACGAAAAGATTGTCTTGCCCACGCTGTCTTGGATAGCTTGCGCGGGATGAATCAACGCGAGCAGGAAATTGTTTCGGCGCTCCCGGCGGATCTGGATGCGCTCCCCACGCTGCGCGGGTTTCGTCTTCGCGGGCTGGAGATGACGCGGCTGGAAACCTTCATTGATGCGGCGTTCGCCTTTGCCATTACCATCCTGGTCATTGCGAGCGGTCAACCGCCAGAGAATGCCGAGACGCTGCTGCATGCTTTTCGCAATGTCCCGGCCTTCATCGCGAGCATCGCGGTGATCGCGACCTTCTGGCGCGGACACTGGCTCTGGAGCCGGCGCTTCGGTCTGGAGGATGGGATCTCGATCCTGATCAGTTGGTGCATGATGGTGACCATCCTCATCTATGTCTATCCGCTCCGGATGCTCTTTGGTTCGATGTTTTATTATCTGAGCGCAGGCCAACTCGGGCACGCGCTGGAGGTAAAATCGGCGCTCGAAGCGCGCGCGATGTTTGCCGTGTATGCGATCGGTTTTACGGCCACCGCGACGGAGATTGTCTTGCTCAACTGGCGGGCGTGGTGGCTGCGCGAAGCGTTACGCCTGAACACGGAGGAGAGCGCGATGACTCGCAATGAAATGCTCGGCTGGCTCATCCCAGTAGCAGTGGGACTGATATCGCTGACCTTCGCGCTAACTCTGCCGATCCGATATCTGGACTGGAGCGGCTGGGTCTATTTCTCGCTCGCGCTTCTCACTCCGCTCTCGCGCAAGGTTCTTCGACGACGACGGGAAGAGGCAGGAAGAGCTAGAAGTGGGGAGCGGGAAGTTGGGAGATAGAAGGACTGTATTGCACTGTAATAGATCAATCGTACGAATGAATGCTTCCGAACATTTCCGTCGGCCGTGGTCGAAGCGGTCGTTTTAACCAACGTGCGGCGGTCTCATTCCAAACCGCGTGAGTTGTCTCGGACTGTTACCGTTCCGCCGAAAACCGCATCGCATCGAAATCGAGGACAACGGTTCGAAGCTGCTTGAAAATGTCGGCGCCGATTCGGGCGGCATCACCAGTCTTTGTCGTCGGCGCGACATCGACATTAAACAATTTAATCGATTGATGGGCAAGCTGGAGGGTTAACTTCGGAAGCCGTTGCACTTTCTCGGTTACGATCCCGCCGACGCCGCCGGTCTTACGATGAGCAGGCTTCAACCTGGCAAGCTCGGCCTTGGATACGATTGGCAGCGCCCTTGCATAGAGATAGGTCCGATTCGACCCGGTATCATAATGTGCGCCTCGGCGTTCCCCTCCAGGGCCATCGATCGGGATGCCGACCCCGAGTGGATGCCAGTAAGCGGGGACGGCGTTAGCCGAGAGAGCTGGCGCGGCATCACCCAGCGTCAGAACCTTGCCATGATCGAGCCAGGCAACCCGGCCGAACTGGCGAAGCGCACCCAGACCGAGAATAAATCGAAGCTGCAATTTCCCGTTTTCAAAGGTCAAGGCCCGATCCGGCATGACCAGAACAGGCAAATCGCGAAGCTCGGCTTTACCAATCACAACCCGCGGAATGGTCCCCGCCTTACCGGCGACCGCGCGCGTCGCGGTATCGGCATTGCTCCATTCGCCCAGGAAATGAACGCCGGCTTTGTCCGCGACGCTCTGCATCATCACGCTGACTTGCGCGCCGGTATCGACTATGGCGGCAAGCTGTTCATCACCTGCCGCAACCGCAACCTGCCCCTTGGGATCGAGTTGCAGGCGGGCGCCAGTCCCAGTGAGCGAAGGAGGCGGCGCATCCTTCAACATGTTCGCCACGCCCAGCGTATTCTTGTCGCCGCGCAGGTTCTTCGGGTCGCTCGCCACCGCCCTGCTGCAATCAGCGAGGGCCGCTGAGTAGTTCCCGCGCTGAAAACTGTCGCGACAGAGAAACGACCATGCCTCGGGGTTTGTCGCCTCGTCCTGGTTTGTCTGGTCGAGCCAATCCCGGAGCGCGTCGACGGCTCCCGCTTTGCCAAAGATCGCGTCGAGCAAAAGTTGCTCGCCGGTGTCGTTAGGCTGGAGTCGAGCTTGCCGGAGAAAGATGTCGACCGGTGGTTCGGCGGTTAACCCGACCGCTCTCGAGAGCAAGAGCGCCGCGATGATGATCCAGAAAATGTTTCGAGCCACGGAAGCAAACTAGA
The DNA here is from genome assembly GCA_036825615.1 of Chthoniobacterales bacterium. Lineage (GTDB taxonomy): Bacteria > Verrucomicrobiota > Verrucomicrobiia > Chthoniobacterales > UBA10450 > JAICXG01. The sequence goes on along the minus strand of DAISXY010000037.1, from coordinate 4,785 downwards.
AGTTAGTCTTCCCTCACCTGGCGCTAGAAGCTAGAAGCTGGTTTTCCCTCATCCTGGCTTCCCGCGAGGGAGAAGGATCCCTTCTCCCGATGGGAGAAGGTTAGGATGAGGGCAGCACCCCAACTCTGCTGCGGGCGGCAGACCCGCGGTTATTCCTTGGTGTAGTAAGCCTTGTCGGTATGTCTCTTGCCGTCGGCTCCCGTCACGGTGGTCGTGACCCAGCGGGATTTGCCGTCGTTCGCCACTTTGATCGTGCCGGTAAAGACGATTTTGCCGTCTTTCATGCCGGTAGCAGAGTTGGTGTGACTGTTCAGCATTTTGTAGGCGACGGAATCGAACGCCGCGTTGCCTTCCACCTTGTGTTGTTGGCCATCGAACTTGCCGGTCCAGGTCCAGTGCAATGGCTTGCCCTCCTTGTCCACTCCCTCGACCGTGAGGGTGATCATGCCGTCCTTGTCCTCAGAGTAAGTCACAGTCTGATTCTTTGGACTGTCCGGACTTATCTTTGATTTACTTTCATCAAGTTTCCAGGTGCCGATATGAGCGCTGGCCGCGAAAGCTGCCACGCTCGCGACAAGCCACAACGCCGCCGAGACAAACAGGATACGATTTGTTTTCATGGCCCGATTTCCAGCAGGTTCTGGCAAAGCCGTCAACCCCAAAAATTTGACTCCCGACCAGGCCACCCCCCCGGAAGTCTAAGCGAGTCGACGCAGCCTTGTCTTACTGACAGGGAATCGGTAATGTCTCTGCCGTGCCCGCCAAACCAATCTACCGTCATCCAACCCGCCTCCTCTCCTGCGGGACCAGCTCGCCCAACTGGACAGACCGCGCTTCAATTCCAACGGCAACCAGCAATTCTTCTCGGGCGAGACGAAAGAGAAGCGCGGCCTCGGAAACCGACACGACTCCACCTAAATTGATCTCAAGGATACTTGCTTTTCGTTCACGTCAGCCGCGATACGTCGATGGCGTAACATGAGGAACTGACAGCTTCTGCCCTTTCCAAATTAGCTATGGCGCCATGGTTTTGGTATGCCGCGCTCGCCGCGATTCTCTACGGTGCGCATCAAATCTTCACCCGCCTCGCTGCTGACCACATCGGCGAAGGCCTGGGTGCTTTTCTGGTGGAGGCGAGCGCCGCGCTCTCGATCTTGCTCTATCTTCTCGCTCTATCCCTTGCCGGCAAATGGAGTCAACGCTTTAGCATGGCTGGGCTTGGTTACTCGCTGCTCACAGGTATCTGCGTGGGCGCGGGGACGATCATGTTTTTCCTCCTTTTTCAAAAAGGCGGGCCACTCTCTTCGGTCCCTGCTATCCTCGCCGGCGGCGCGGCCGTGATGGCAATCGCCGGCATCTTGTTCTTCAAGGAGTCGCCATCGCTCTCGCGTCTGCTTGGGATCGCTTTTGCGCTGATCGGTCTGTTTCTCCTCCGCCGATAAGAAACGCGCGAGTAGCGCTAGCCGCCTTGCGAGTTGCCGAGGGCGGGTGAGTGCGTCTCGCGCAACGCGCCCTTAACTGCATTAGCCAGGTTTTCCGCCGGACCTTTCCCCCAGTAATGCAGGAAGAGGATGCGCGGAGTTTCATGAGTCATGTGCATATGAATCGCCACGATGTTGATGCCGGCCGCGCGCAAAGTCTTGAGCACCGGCTGGAGCTCGTCTTCAGCCACCGCGAAATCGCCGTCCACAAGCGCGTTGTCATCCGTCCCGGCAAAAGCGGCCCACGTGTTCACACCCATTTCTTTCCCGATCGCCTTCCCGTGCATCTTTGCCGGACGCCCGAAAGTGAACTTGACCATTCCATCTTTGACGTCGCCTTTGGCATCAAAGAGTTGATTGAGCGGTGCGGGCGAAATCGAACTCTTCTCGGCTAAAGGTTGCTCACCAAGGGAGGTTTTCGGCTGCGGGTCCGCGGCGCGGATTTCCTTGATCTTATCGTAGACTTTGCGAACCGCGGTGGCGAGATGCTCGACCGTGCCTTCGCCTTCGATGTGCATGAAATAGACTTTCGGCTGGTCGAAAAAGAAATGATTGTGGAGCGCCGTCACATGCAGGCCGTTATCGAGGGCGACAGACATTGCCGGGTTCACCTCGTCCTCAAACACGACCGTGTCGCCCATCACCATCGCCGCATCGTTGCTGCCCTCGAATGCAGCCCAGGTGCCCAGTCCCATGAAAGGCGGCATCGTCCAGCCATCAACCGTCACCTTCACGTCGGAACGCGCGAAGCTGATCTTGTAAACGCCTTCCCTGTCGTTCAGCTTGCCCTTGAGGCCGGTAATCTCATCGACCCGGCTCGTGTCGAGCACCGTCGCGCCCGCGGCCAAAACTTGCAGACTTAGCCCCGCAGCCAAGGCAAGCGCACCCAAGGGCCGTAACATCTTCATCTCCCAGTCCCCTTGTTGCGGCCCGGCCGGGTCAACCCTGCCCAGCCGGGCCGAGCCGATCTTTTCGGCTGAATCCTACTCGTGCTTTTCCTTATGTTCCTTCCTCTCGTTGTGGCGGCTCATCACTTTACCTTCGGGGCTGATCTCCACCCCCCATTCCTTTCCCTTCTTTTGGATGACCGCTTCGTAGTTACCGCCTTCCTTCTCCCAGCGGAGGATTTTTCCTCCCTCCTTGTGGGCTGCGTCCTGCACCGCCTGCGGCACATCGGACGCGTTCAGTGTCTGCTCATTTTCTTCCGCGGCCCAGACCGAAGTCCCGGCCCCGAGCGCCAGAGCAGTGGCGATGCTGATAGCTGCGATGATTTGTTTCATATGGCCTGGTACTATCGAGCGCCGCGCCCCGCCCAGGCTCATCTTTTTTTGCTCGAAAGCGCCACGAGGATTGGCCGCATCCGGGAGCAGAGGCGGCCCCGCCTGTCACCCTCCGGCAACTCCCCGGGCACTCTCTCAACTTAACGACCTCCCTTGCCCTCGATCTTACTGTCCCAGGTGACGCAGAATAGTCTCAATCTGCTTTTTCAAAGGCGGCAGTTCTTCTTTCACAATCTCCCAGATGCGCCCAATGTTAACGCCGAGGTACCCGTGAACGAGGACATTTCGAAAAGCCCGCCATGTTTCGCCACGGCACTTCGGGATAGCGCGTTTTGAGATTATCCGATAATCGCTGGCTCGACTCGGCGAACACTTGAAGATTTCTGAGGACTGCGTCCTGCCTCAGCGTGTCCCGGTGAAATTCGGCATCGCCGCCTTGTGTGTATTCGCGATACGCGCGATGCAGTCGCGAATGTGAATCAGGTAAAGTCTGTCGTCCTTCACAACGGGATGGCTTCTTTCAATACCCGGTCGCGCAAATACCCATGCAGTCCCTCAGGCTCGACCACCTCCACCTTTCGTCCCAATAAGTCCTCCAGGTCAGCAATCAGGCCCGCGGGGAAAAAAGGCGAATGTTCCGGCCCGGCTTCCACGAGTAGATCGAGATCGCTCTCCGGCCGAGCCTCACCCCGCGCAAAGGAGCCAAATACCCGCACATTGCGCGCGCCATGACGCCTGGCCACTTCCAGGATTTCGGCCCGCCTCGGCAATGGCAAACCGGTGCGCGCGTCGGCTGAACTTACGGCGTAAGCGGGAGGCGTCTCACGAATCGAAGGATTTTCTGTCGGCGCAGATTCGTCTGTGTCACCCATAACTTCGATCGAGCCGGATAGCAGAAGCAATCGGTTCCTTTTAGCAGTGCATACGCGATTGGAGTTCCCGATGTCAATTTCTTCCGCCTCCGTATCCGGGCGCCCGCGTCACAATTTGCGGCCGCCTTGCTGATTGCTCAAGCCCACCGCTTCGTTGCTCTCCAATGTGTCAGCCCGGCCTGCCTGCTCGCGAAGGTTTTCCTCAGTTTCCTAGCGAGAGCCGTCACGCTGCTTTCTGCTTTCAAAGGGTGTTCCGCCTTCATCCTTTATCCTTTCTCATGCTGCTCCTCCTCGCTCTCGCTTAAACCTCGAACCTCCCACTTCAACAGAACGCTTCGCGTTCTTGGAGCCGGCGCGCCCTCGCGCCGCCAAACAGGCCCGCGAGTGTCGAGAGTAAGCTCAGAGCCCGAGTCATCGCCCGAGCCCTTAGTCTAAGAAACGGAAGCGCCCCTCGGCGATTCCGCAGCCTAACGGGATTCGATGATTGAAAGCGTCGCCTGCTTGTTCCGGCCCAGCTTGTAGCCCCGGCCCCGTTGCAGCGTCATGATCGCAGTCTCAGTGCCCTCGGTCACCTGATCAAGCACCGAGCTCAATGTAACGGTCGCGGAAGACTGACCAGCCGGGATTCTCACCTTGTTTGGTTTCCCGCTGAGTGTGTAATCGGTCCCGTTCGTAGCGGTGCCACTCATGACATAGCTCACGGTAATCGCCCGGGTAACTGTCGCTGAAGCAGTCACGGTGTAAGTGGCGGCTTCACCTTCGCTGATCTCAGTCGGATTTACGGAAACGTCGACCCTTATTGGAGGTGGGGGTGTAGGTGTGGGTGTCGGCGTCGGTGTCCCGCTTGAAGTGACCGCGGCAAAGACATCCACCCGTCCCCAGCCGTAAACATTGTTCGGTGTTCCGCTACCGCACTCACTCGAGTTGATATGGACGGCGGCGTTGTTCAAGACCGCTTCGGTCGTATCCAGGTCGGGCCGAAACTCCGGGCGTGCCGACCAGAGCAAGGCGACACTGCCTGCAATGTGCGGAGTCGCCATCGAGGTACCGCTCAAGATCGCATAGGCCGTATCGGAGGTGTTGTAGCTCGAGCGGGTATTTGTTCCCGGCGCGGTGATGTCCGGTTTCAGGCGATTGCTCCCATCAATCGTC
>DAISXY010000036.1:0-21358 GCA_036825615.1 Chthoniobacterales bacterium | reverse complement strand
TTGGCCGCACAGCCGAGGACGGACTGTGTTACGGCACGACTGTCAGGGTCAGCTCATTGCCATCGCCGCCGGTGTAACTGGCCTGATACTTGTTCTTCCCGGCGCTCAGGGTGGAACCATCCGCCAGGTTGGCAAAGGCGCCGCTGATCGGACTCGCGCTCGTGTTGCTGAGCGCGACAAAGACGCTCCCAAGCGGGAGCCGCTTGTTCCCGATCGCGCTGAAGTTAAACTGCGCCCCGCTCTCGATTGTGACTCCGTTTGCCACCACCTCGTCGGCTCTGGCTTTCTTTGTGTTAAGCTTATAGGTGTAACTCCCGTCGGCTTCGAAGGTGAGCAGACTTTGGATCGTCGTCGTCGCCGGCTGCCGCGCACCCACGCTCGGCTCGAGGAACGCCCCTCCTCCGCTCCCGGTCCCGATCGTGGTCACACCAGCGATGATGCCTTTGCCCCCGAGCGTGCCTGTCTTGACCGTCACCACTCCCGTGCCAGTGGCCGAACCGCTCTTGTTTGCCACACGCAAGACACCGCCGTTGACGGTTGTGCCTCCGCTGTAGGTGTTGGCTCCGCTCAGGGTCAAGCTCCCGCTCCCGGTCTTGATCAGGGTCGCGCTGGTGAAGCCGTCGTCCTCGATCAGGCCGGAGAAGGTGGTGGATAAGTTGTTCGTGCCTACCTTCAGCCCAGAGATACCTACAATGATCACACCGTCCCCTTCAATCGAACCAACAGAGAAGGTGTTGCTATCGTGCAGACTCAAATCCATCGTCCCGTTGCCGAAGAGCTGCACGCGCGCGGTTTCTCCGTTCGTTCCGCCCTCGAACTGAATCAGGCCACCTTCGCCGCCGTTGCTGCCGCCGCTAGCGATTAACGTCGAACTTCCAGCGAGCGACTGGTTATAGAAGCTTGTCATTCCACCACCGGCGCCGCTCACCGTCGCACCCTGGCTCGTAATCGTCGCGGAAGCTGCCGTAGCATTAGTGAAGAACGCGGTGTTTCCTCCCAACGCTCCCTCAGCTAAGCCGGGCAGATTGATGTAAGTGCAATCACCTGCGGAGGCTCTATCCAACAGGTTGACCGAACTGCCTCCATTCTGTGGGATAAAATTACCGGCGGCAGTAAAGGTGCAGAGCGAGCCGGCGTTCGCACTGCGGTCGAACGAGAACGCAGTCCCATTTCCAGCCGCATCCACGATGGCCGTGAAGCTCTGCGTTTTTCCGGAACTATTTGTGATGCCTAAGTCAATGTTCATACCTTCGATGGCAGCGGTGATCGTGTAGGCTTCAGCAGCGGGAGTGAAAACAATCCGGTTGATGATTGTGCCCGAAGAAACCGTGACGAGATTCTGGGCCGAAGTGTCGAAGGTGGCGGTATCACCGATACCCGGCACGGTGTTCGGGGTCCAGTTCGCCGCCGTGTTCCAATCGGAAGACGTCGGATTCGCAGCCCACGTCGCGCTGCCAGCCAGCCCTGGCTTTACAGTGATCGAGACCGCCAAAGCAATAAGGAAGATAATCATCGCAGTCCGATAGAGATTCCCAGAGTAAGGTGTACCGTGTTTCATTTCAGCACTCGCATTGAAAGACCAGCGATTAAGGCCCATGGAATGATGTGCTCATAGTGGATCGGCGAATGGGGCCGGAGAAAGGAGACAGCTTGGTGGAGGAGTAACGCTGCAACTCGGGCATGGCATCAGAAAGAAGGGCGTTGGTAAAGCTTTTTCCGGCTCGCGCGGATTATATTTTCGTCAGCTTCTGATAACCACCGGGCCTGCCCCATGTTTTGAAGCCGGCCCCGCCCCCGGACCGCTTGCCTTTATAGCTGAAGATACAGAATCAACGCGGCGATAACTCCTAGCCCTGCGGCAAAGTTACCCAGCACCAAAGCCTTGTGGTGTCTAAAAATTTCACCGAGCACGGCATGAAGGCCGAGATAGAAGAAGCCGCCGCCGGCATTAGCCAGGGCGAGGGCGAGCCAGACCGGCGAAAGATTTTGCAGGAAGAACCAACCGAGCAACCCACCCAGCACCGTGGTTGATTCCACTGCCGCAACCAGCCACAAGGTTTGTCCGCGTTTAAAACCGCCGCCGAGAAGGAGCGCTCCAAGCGCCAGGCCCTCGGGGAACTTATGCACGCAAATCGCAATGGTTACCGATAAGTCTAGCGCCTTGCTTTCCTCGTGCCCGACCGCGAGCGCGATCCCATCCACCGTGCAATGGATCGCAAGCGCGATCATCATGGCAAGAGCAAACTCGGCCAGCCGGTGGGTGGTCGCTTCGTCGAAGTGACTCGCCGCGCAGGCTGGACAGACATGAAAAATATAGCGGCTCACCAGCGCGAAGAGCAGATAGCCCGAGCCCACGCCGAGCAGGAATTGCCACCAGCGCAGGGCCTCGAGGCATTCCGGGAAAATCCCGAAAATCGCCACTCCCAGCAGTGTCCCGGCGCCGAGACTGATGAACGCGCAAAGTTGCCGATGAGTTCGCGCCACGATCGCGCTCAAGCCGCCTCCCGCAATTGCGATCAGGAGCGCGGCGACAATGCGAATCACAATCGGCATGACACTCACCACAGCCATTGCAGTCAATCGCGACTGCTTTGCAACCAGAATCGCGACTGGTTAGCGATGCGCCGCGACCGGCGCCGCATTGGAGACGAGCTGTGGAGGTGTGAGCGGCTCATAAAACCGGAGCGCTTCGATCTTGCTCTGCAGCTCGCGCAATGGGTAATAACCTTTCCCGGCGCCACCGCCCGGGTCGCGCACGAGGTAATCAAACCCATCCTTACCCGCGATAACTACAAAGTGAGTAATTCCGCTGCCGAAACGGACCCGCACGATAACCGGGTTGCCGCGGGCCAGGTTGGAATCAATCAGTTGATAGGAAGGCAGATCCTCATAGAGATAGCGAACGCGATCCGGCGCCCACCACGCCGCGCGGTCCCAGTAAATCCAGCCTTCCTTCGTGTAACCATCCGTCGCCGTGAGGAACCAATTCAAGCGCTGCGGGTCGGTGTCGATCCCATAGAATCGAAAGATCATTGCCGCCGAAGCCACCGCGCAGCCGTCGCTCCCGAGGGTGCCGTTCTCCGTCACGCCGCCGAGCGGGTCATCGCGCCAGCGCTCATCGCCCTGGCGAAAGGAAGGGACAGGCAGCTCTACCCGATGAAAGAAGTAGCGGCCGCCGCGCGGCGAGAGTGGCCGTTTCCAATTCCAATCGACGTAGATCCCCACCGCGACGACCGCAACCACGAGGGTAAGGATGAGCAGAAGACGTTTCAACAATCCAAACCTAACCGCACTCGAAGCGATATTTCAATTCATCGCCCGCCGCCCCCCGAAATCTCAATGCGAAGTCACCACCTCTCTCTCCCGCGGGCGAGACGCGCGCGCCAAGCGCGGCAGTGAGGGCCAACCAGGTCGCGAGCCGCGCGCGGGGTGACGGTCTCATCCGTCAAGATTCAACTTGAGCCACCACCTCTCTCCCCGCGGGAGAGACGCACGCGCCAAGCGCGGCAGTGAGGGCAGCCGACCAGGTCCCGAGTCGCGCGCGAAGTCCACGGTCTCACCCGCCGAAATTCAACTTACGTCAGCGCCTCTCTCTCCCGCCGGGAGAGACGCACGCGCGAAGCGCGGCAGTGAGGGCAACCGCGCAGGTCCGAGCCGCGCGCGAAGCCCACGGTCTCACGTGCCGAAATTCAACTTACGTCAGCGCCTCTCTCTCCCCGCCGGGAGAGACGCGCGCGCCAAGCGCGGCAGTGAGGGCAAGAGGAGACGAGATAGCGCCCGGCCACGAGTGAGGCCTTCCGCCAGCAACTACCTCAAGCCGGCCGAAGCCGGATATTGATCTCGGATTTGAGGGTGCGATGCACCGGGCACTTGGCCGCGACTTCCATCAGTTTGGCGTGCTGCTCGGGAGTGACCGGGCCGGTGAATTCGACCTTGAGCTCAATCCGGTCGAGCATCCCTGCCTTTGTCACGCATTCTTCGCAGTCCCTTGCGTGAATCCTCGAATGACTCAGCCTGACCGTAACTTCTTCGAGCGGAATCTTGTTGCGCCGCGCGTAATAACCCACCGTCATCGATGTGCAGGAACCAAGTGCAGCGAGCAGATAGTCATAAGGATCAGGAGCGGAGTCGGTCCCGCCGACCCTGGTCGGCTCATCCACATCAAAAGCGTATTTCCCAACCGTCGCCTTCTGAAGAAAGCCGCTCGCTTTGCCACGGACGATAACATGCTCGGCCGGAGTTTGTCCGCGCTCGGATGTTACCGCAGGTGTCGTAGTCATGCTGGAAGTCATTCAGCCCAGCTACAGCCCTATGACGACGGCCTTGGTCTGAGTGTAAAGCTCCAGGACTTCGTGGCCCATCTCGCGTCCCCAGCCGGATTGTTTGTAACCGCCGAAAGGAAGAGCGGCGTCAAAGACATTGTAGCAGTTGATCCAGACCGTTCCGGCTTTGAGTTCCGCGGCGATGCGATGCGCCTTCGAAATATCCCGGGTCCAGACGCCCGCCGCGAGACCGTATTCGGTCTGGTTGGCGCGTGCGACCAAATCTTCCGCCTTAGAGAAAGGTTCGGCCACCACCACTGGCCCAAAGATCTCTTCCCGCACAATGCTCATGCCGGGTTTCACATCCTTTACTACCGTCGGTTGCACAAAGTAACCGCGATCGCCGGCCCGCGACCCACCGGTCAGGTAGCAGGCGCCCGCCTGTTTCCCCTGGTGCATGTAGTTAGTGACCCGGCTGAGCTGTTCCTCCGAAACAAGCGGACCCATTTCAGTCTCCGAACTCAGTCCCGGGCCGAGTTTGATCGTCTTCGCATGTTCCGCGACGCCCTCGACGACTTCGTTGAAAATATCGTGCTCAACCAGGAGCCGGGAACCGGCACAACAGCATTGCCCGTGATTAAAGAAGATCGCGTTCGCCGCTCCCGCAATCGCAGCGTCGAGGTCGCCCACATCCTTGAAAACAATGTTAGGAGACTTACCTCCTAACTCGAGGCTGACCTTCTTCAAGTTACCGGCGGCAGCCTTGACAATAAGCCTGCCGACTTCGGTTGAACCGGTGAAGGCGACCTTGTCAACCTCGGGATGGGCAGCCAGAGCCGCGCCCGCGGTTTCACCAAAGCCAGTGACAATGTTCACCACGCCCTCAGGAATTCCGGCTTCCAGAATCAATTCACCGAGACGCAAGGCGGAGAGCGGAGTTTGTTCGGCTGGCTTGACTACGACACAGGTACCTGCGGCCAGCGCGGGCCCGAGTTTCCACGCCGCCATCAACAGCGGAAAATTCCACGGAATGATCTGCCCGACCACTCCCACCGGCTCGCGCACGGTAAAGGCATGGAAACGCGCGCCAGGTGCGTAAGGCACACTGATAGGGATGGTGTTACCCTCTATCTTTGTCGCCCAGCCAGCCATGTAGTGAAAGAGATCGGCCGCCAGTGGCACGTCGGCGACGCGCGCGACCGCGCGTGGCTTGCCGTTGTCGAGTGACTCGATCTCGGCTAACTCATCGGCGTTCTCAAGAATCAGGTCACCGAGGCGCCAGATAAGTTTGCCGCGCTCGCTCGAGGTGAGTCGCCGCCACGGGCCCGAGTCGAAGGCGCGACGTGCGGCGGTAACTGCGCGGTTGATGTCTTCCTTGTCACTGTCCGGCACGCGCGTCATGACCGATCCTTCCGCCGGGTTGAAAACATCAAAGGTCTTTCGCGAGGCTGCCGGCACCCATTTCCCGCCGATGAGATTGTGCTTCGGCTTGCCTAACCACTCCCGGACGCGAGGACTGACCGCCGGCGCCTGGGTTTTGGCCCGGGCCCGTCCGTTCCCGTGGCCATTGCTGCTGAGGCGAGCTGATTTGGCGGGGCGAGCGTTGATGCGATTACGTGCGGTGCGAGTCTTCATTTTCATGATTCCAAGGTTGCGATGTTGGGCCTGGCGAAAACAACTTACCAGTAGCAGGCAGCCGCGGCGATGTAATGTTTTTTCTTTCCCGCGCTCGGCCGCGCGACGGCGTTCGTCCGTGGTCATTTAACCTCGCCAGCCGCTCGGTAGTGACCCATTGCGCCAAGTTTCTGTCGGACATCCAGAACGCGACGCGTTTAACGCGATTCCTGTTCAAACAAGAGGGAGATCAATTTGCCGCGCCCGACCGTGCCGAGCTTGCCATAAATCGACTGCAGTTGCGTCTTCACCGTCAGCACGCTCTTTCCCAGGTGCGCTGCAATCTCCTTGTTGCTTTCGCCTTTGCAGACCAACGCGGCCACCTCCCGCTCACAAACGCTCAGGCGCGTGAGTTGCGAGAATCTTCGCATCTCTGCGCGGGGCAAATGAGTTAGCGGCCTGTGGCCATTTTCGAAAAGGACGAGGAAAAGAGGCATTCCCACCTCGGGTGGGTCGGGATGCACTACCCGGAGCGACGCTTTAAAACCTGGTAACGTCCGGTGGGCAATCGCGACGTTGGTTCCTGAGGAATTTCCCCCACGTTTTCCTGACCGGCTCGAAGCTGCCTTGTGTTCGGTGCAAAGAGCGGCCACCTCGGCCGGTATCTCGAAACGGCTCGCCGGCTTGACGCAGCGCGCAGTCGCCCGGCCGCACCTCCAGAGGATGGCCGACTCGCTCGCCGCGCGATTATGATAGAGAACTTCCAACTCCCAATCGAGCACTAGGATGGGAACGGGCAAAGGCGCCAGCACAAGCTCGAGGATGCCGCGAGCGCTTCGTTCGCGTTGCAGTCTCCGGACGCGGTCCAAAGCTTCAGCGAGATGGCTGTGCAATGATCTAAGAGTCCGCAGCTCGGCGGGTGAAAAGTCGCGGTCGTTCTGCAAACGATCGAGTCCAATTAGTGCGCACAGCGAGTTCCGGTGCCAGAAGGCAAGGACGGCGGAAAACCGCTCCTGCTGCGGCGCCATAAACTCGCGATAGAACCTTGACCTCAGCAGCTGTGCATCGGTCATCACATCGCCAAGCGTCGCCAGACGCTTTTGCGGATTCGCGAGCAGGAATGTTTTCAGCGGGTGACACTCCTGAAAGCGCTGGAACCGGGGCTTGGTTTCCAACGCCGTCTCCGCAAAAAAAGCTGCGCTTAGTGGCGCCAAGTCTGGCTCCGGAGCAAACCAGGCCGCAGCAGCCGGTACCGCGGAGTGAAGGAGGCGTCGGGCACTCCGCCAAAACTCCTTTAACCCATGCGCCGCATGCAAGTTCACGATTGCCCGCAGCTGCGCGTCAAACACGTCCGTTATTCTACTGGGGTGCATATCTGCTCGGCAATTTGCGCGCAGGAATACGATGTTTGTTCAACAAATAGCGAGAACTATTTTCCGGAACGGCTGTTTAGTTCTTTTGGAGTAACTGGACCGGCGATAAGCGGGCTGCGGATGATTGGGTAATTTTGCTCCGTACGGCGGATAGCCAGCACCGCCGATCGGCCTCTAGAGTCGGCGCCATGAATCCCGGTGCAAAACACTCAAACCTGCAGAAACTTGTGCTGATAACAGTGGCTTTGGTTGCTGCGTTCGCGCTTGATGGACGCGCAGATGCTGGCGATCGCGTCAAGATCTCGCCGTCGGCGAGAGGCACTGGCAACCGCGCCGCGGCACAACTACCAGGGTCCAAGGCACCCCCCGGCAGTCTTTGGTATAACGGCGACTTCGATGGAAGCGACGGTCTGGCTAACGAACAAGACACCAGTCTCGGCTCCGGACAGTACGCCCGCGTTTACGACGACTTTAACGTCCCCGGTCCTACTGGTTGGAACATCACCGCCGTTTTCTCCGATAACCTCGAAAACACGAACGTTACCGGTGTGACCTGGGAAATACGGCAAAACGTTTCCGCCTTCAATGGCGGCACGATCGTTGCCAGCGGCATGTGCGCGACGCCGATTGTCGTGCCGACCGGGCGCGGCGGCCTCGGTTACGACGAGTTCATGATCGAGTGTGAAGGAGTGAATCTTTGTCTAATGCCAGGCACCTACTGGTTGAACGTCACTCCGATCGGCGACCTGACCGGCCGCTCATTCGATTCGACCACGAGCGGCGCCAACTGCATCGGCACACCTTGCGCGAATAACGGCAATTCGTTTTTCGACAGCAACTTCTTCGGCGCCAATTTCGACCCGGCCGGCAACTATGTCTCTCCGCCCGACTTCTCGATGGGCGTGATCGGCACGGCCGATTGCATGCGTGAATGTGTCCCTCCTCCCGGCGGAATGATCAGTTGGTGGCCGGGAGAGGGAAACGCCCACGACATTATTGGTGGCATTCTCAATGGGACTAATGGAACCTTGGTGGGTGGCGTCACCTTTACCACGGGTGAGGTCGGCCGAGCGTTTCGCTTCAATGGCAGAGATTACGTGGAAGTGCCAGCGTCTCCGGCGCTGAACGTGCCCCAGATCACGATTGACGCGTGGATCTTTGCCAATGCGCCTGGAGTTGGAACAGTGCCCAGGATCTTCAGTTGGACTGCGGACGCTTTTGAGATCGGCGACTACTTTAATACTGGACGCCTGGGTGTCTGGTTGCCGTCGCTTGGCTGGAAAGACACGGGCTTCCCGATCCGGACCAACAGTTGGGTCCACATCGCGGTAACGCACGACGGGACAACTCTCCGGGTTTACGCGAACGGGGCGCTTATCCCGGGCGCGAGCTACACTGCGCCAATTTCTTTAAACAACGGCCCGATTCGTTTCGGTAACCGGGTTAATTGTAGTGGCGTTTGTGAAGCTTTTGTCGGTTTGGTGGATGAGGTAGAGCTGTTCAATCGGGCACTAGCTGATACGGAAATCCAATCAATTTATGCTGCGGGTAGCAGCGGCAAGTGCAAACCCTGTGCCCAGCCGCCGAGCGGATACACCTTGTGGCTGCCGTTCGATGAAACCTCCGGCACCACGTCTGCCAATCTGTATCTGGCCGGCAACAATGGAACGCAGGTCAATATTCCAACCGTCAACATTGGCTACGTCGATCATAGCCTCTGCTTCAACGGTATTAACCAGGGTGTCAAAGTACCTAATTATGCTGCGATCAATCCTGGAAAGGGCCCTCTGTCCATTGATGCCTGGGTCAGACGTTCCTCGGAGAGCGGCAACAAGACCCGCGTGATCGTCGACAAGCGCACGCCCGGTAGCATTTTTGGCATCACTGGTTACCTCCTGGCACTTAACAATGGCCATCTGCTCTTCCAACTGGCTAGCTCCGGCTTCACGAATTACATCGACACGGTGGGCACTGTTCCGGCCGACAATCAATGGCATTTTATAGCGGTAACTGTCAACCGCACCTCCACCACCGGTGGACAGTTCTACATCGATGGCGCGCCGACGGGCATCTTCGATCCGACGAACCGGCCGGGTAACCTAAATAACACCGGCTCGTTCAACGTGGCTTTCTCGACACTGAGTGGTAACGGTCCTTGGCTCGGCTGCATCGACGAGGTCGAGTTTTTCCCGCGCGTGCTAACCCAAGCCGAGATCACATCGATTTACGATGCCGGCAGCGGGGGCAAGTGTAAGAACGCCGTAGTGCAGGGCTCATGCGCGCCCTCGAGTTCCTTGTGCGCGCTGGTTTCGGGAACGAACGTGATCGCCTACGTCCCCAAGGGTTGTTGGACGAACTGTAGTACTCCCGGGGTTTCCGTGGTGACTGTCGAAGGCAACATCACCACCAATGTCACGATTTCGACAGGCACCGATGTGATCAATTCCTGTGCCGCCAATGCGATAACGGGCCAGGTGGTGTGCACCGCGAATAACAACATGGTGTATATCTTAAGCGGGACGGCAGTGGTTGCTTCGTTCCCCAGCGGCGCAGCCGGCAGCATTAATTTCTCCGGCGGTCAGTGCACGAACTGCGGAGTCTCGATGGATGCGAGCCATAACAGGGCGCTGATCGCGATGAGCACTCTGACCCCGCCCGTCGGGCTTATTGGTGGGTTCCAATTCTTGGATCTCACAAACAACACACTAGGAAACGTCTTCGCTTCGCAGGCGCCCGCCGGCGGCCCGCCTTTCTTCTTTGCCAACATTTCAGAGGACGCGCTGATCGACCCGATCCGCAACCTTCTGCTGTCCGCGAACGAGAACAACAACTACGAGCTTGTCGACGTGGCGCCTGCCCCCAGTCCCCAACCCTTCTATGAGATGACAATTCCAAACCAGGGTTTCGCCGACTCCTCCGGTGAAGACTGCTCGACCGGGCTTGCTCTCGCGCCTTACGAAGGCTCTTCCCCCTCGCAGGTGTTTGCCTCCGATTTGACCGCGGCGCAGTTCACCCCCGGCCCACCCGGTTCCTGGACGTCGTTAACTTGCTCGGCTGTGAATACGCTGACGGAATCCTTCCTGAGCGCCGGAGCCGCCGGAATCGCAGTGGCGCAGGGAACCCATACCGGAATCCTCGCTGGAGAATTCTTGAACGACGGCATTACGGCAATAGCCCTTCCTCCGACCTCCGGCGTTTGCGTTTTTCCTGATTGGGTCTCGTGCGACATTGGCCAAGGATGGGTGAACGGTTTTGATCCTCACACGGTGACCGCGTATCAGAGCCCGAACAGTGGCGACGCAATTGCATTGCTCGCGAACTTTGGAGCAACGACTCTGGCAGTTGTTGACCTGACCAAGATGCTCAACACCAGTTTCGTGCCGCGAACCAGCGGGACCGGGCTGGGACATGCCTGCATCCCGGCCGGAGGAAGTCTGCCGCCGACGGTAGTGAGCTTCATCAGTTTGCCACCATAAGCAATGAGTCCCTCGGAGTGGCGGCTACCTTCGAAGTAGCCCGCCACATCCAAGTCAACAGTTCAGGAAGTTCAGAGGTCACGACGAGGTGCCAAAACAGTGAAATACACGACACACACCATCCTAAGACTGATTCCCACCGCAGTTGCATCGACGTTTGCTGAGAAAAGGAGCTTTGCTACGGAGGCAGAGTTCCGCTCGATGCGGATCTGGTATAGGGCACTGATAGTTGTCCTATTGTTTACAGTCGGCGGCATAGCCCTGACTTCGAATGGCAATCCAATCAATCCCGGCGATGTCTTTGTTTCGTTCGAAAAGCAAGGAATGCTTTTCGTTCGACATTACGACAGCAGCATGACCCTGCTGGAGACACTAAACACGGGATACAACGGCTTCAGCTTTGCGGGCGGGATGGCCTTTGATTGCAACGGCGACCTTTTCGTAACCATGTTCAACGCGGCGCTTATCTCGCGCTTTAGTCACGTGGATGGCTCAGCGCTGCCCGCTTGGAATACACTCAGGTCGGGGGAGGAAGACATCCTCTTCGACTGCGACTGTAATGCATGGGTCAGCAACACTGGCGTAGGCGGTGGAGTTGATAAGTTCAGTTCCTCCGGCACGCTTCTGGGCACGTATATCCCCGGTGAACGCACGGACTGGATCGACCTCGCCTCCGATCAACAGACCATGTTCTATACGCACGAGGGACAGGGCAGCGATGCTGTCCTTCGAGCCGATGTGAGTTCATTCCCGGGTAATCTGCTGACGGACTTCGTGAATCCACTTCCGGTTGGCGGGATAGGCTACGCAGTGAAGTTCTTGCCCAATGGGGACATTTTGGTTTCCGACCGTGTAGACATCGTCCGATACACATCGACGGGGCAATTCGTGCAAAGCTACGACGCTCCGGGACACGATGACTTCTTCGGCATGTGCGTTGGACTCGGCGGGACTTCGGTCTGGGCGGTCGATCTCGTCCAGCAGGACATTGTGAATATCGATCTTGGCACTGGCGTCCCGACCATCACACCGATGAATGACAATACCGTATTCATGGGCAGCGTGATCGTGGCGGGTGGTTACCGCGCCGCGGCTTGCATGGCCACCCCTACGCCTACGCCAACTCCGACGGCAACAGCCACGCCTACACCAACAGCGACACCAACACCGACACCCACAGCCACGCCTACGCCAACTCCGACGGCGACAGCCACGCCTACACCAACACCTACACCAACATCAACACCGACACCAACATCGACACCCACTCCAACGCCAACATGTGTACCTCCTCCCTCCGGAATAGTGAGTTGGTGGCCGGCGGAGGGAAATGCCGATGACATTATCGGTGGCCATAATGGGACGCTGGTGAATGGCGTCACCTTCAGCCCGGGTGAGGTCGGTCAAGCCTTTCGCTTCAATGGGAGGGATTACGTCGAGGTCGCAGCAGACCCCGCGCTGAACCTGTCCCAGATCACGGTCGACGCGTGGATCTTTGCCAATAAGGCTGGAGTCGGCACGGTGCCGAGGATTTTCAGTTGGGCAGGGGATGCTCTTGAGATAGCGGATTACTTTAACACGGGAAGGCTGGGTGTCTGGTTGCCGTCACTTGGCTGGCAGAATACAGGCTTCCCGATCCGGACCAACAGTTGGGTGCACATCGCGGTGACACACGACGGAACGACGCTTCGGGTGTACGCGAACGGCGCGCTCATTGCTGGCGCGAGCTACACTGCTCCGATCGCCTTGAACAATGGCCCAATCCGTTTCGGTAGCCGGGTTAATTGTGGTACGGCTTGCGAAGCTTTTGTCGGTTTGGTCGATGAGGTCGAGCTGTTCAGCCGGGCATTAACTGATAGCGAGATCCAGTCGATCTACGCTGCGGGTAGCAGCGGAAAGTGCAGACCGTGTGTCGAGCCGCCGAGCGGATACACCTTATGGCTGCCGTTCGATGAAACCTCCGGCAGCACGTCTGCCAATCTGTATCTGGCCGGCAACAATGGAACGCAGGTCAATAGTCCAACCGTCAACATCGGCTACGTCGATCATAGCCTCTGCTTCAACGGCATCAACCAGGGCGTCAAAGTACCAAGTTACGCTGCGATTAACCCGGGAAAGGGCGATCTATCGATTGACGCCTGGGTAAGACGTTCCTCAGAGAGCGGCAACAAGACCCGCGTCATCGTCGACAAACGCACGCCCGGTATCATCACTGGTTACTCTCTGGCAGTTAACTCTGGCCACCTGGTCTTCCAACTGGCTACCGCCGGCTTCACGAATTACACTGACACGGTTGGCACTGTTCCCGCCGACAATCAGTGGCACTTCATCGCGGTAACGGTCGACCGCACTTCCACCACGGGTGGGAAGTTTTACATCGACGGTGCACAAACCGGCACCTTTAACCCGACGAACCGACCTGGGAGCCTGAATAACAACGGCTCTTTCAACGTGGCTTTCTCGCAACTGAGCGGCAACAGTCCCTGGCTCGGCTGCATCGATGAGGTGGAGTTTTTCCCATACGTGCTGACGCCTGCGGATATCTCATCGATTTACGACGCCGGGAGCGGAGGCAAGTGTAAAACGGCCGTGGTTGAGGGCTCATGCGCGCCCTCGAGTTCCCTGTGCGCATTGGTCTCAGGAACGAACGTGATCGCCTACGTCCCGAAGGGTTGTTGGGACTCGAGCTGTACTGCTCCCGGCGTTTCCGTCGTCACTGTGGAAGGCAACGTTTCGACCAATGTCACGATACCGACAGCCGACGTGATCAATTCCTGCGCCGCGAACGCAATCACCGGCCAGGTGGTTTGCACCGCGAACAACAACATGGTGTATGTCTTCAAAGGGACCGTACTGGATCCGACAGTATCTCTCAATCCGTTTCCTAGCGGCGCGGCGGGAACTGTTACTTTCTCCGGGGGTCAGTGTACGAACTGCGGAGTGGCGATGGATGCGTCCCATAACAGGGCGGTCATTGCGATGAGCACCCTGACTCCGCCCGTCGGGCTTGTGGGAGGGTTCCAATTCTTGGATCTCACTACGGCGACACTAGGAAATGTCTTCGCTTCGGAAGCGCCCGCGGGCGGCGCGCCATTCTTCTTCGCCAATATCTCCGAGGGCGCGCTGATCGACCCGATACGAAACCTGCTGCTCTCCGCGAACGAGAACAACAACTACGAGGTTGTCGACGTGGCGCCCGCTCCCAGTCCGAATCCCTTCTATGAGATGCCCATCCCACCTCAAGGTTTTGCTGATGTTTCCGCTGAGGACTGCTCGACTGCTATTGCTCTCGCACCTTACGAACAGTCTCTGCCCAGCCAGGTGTTGCTCACCGATTTGAATTCGGCCGCCTTCACGCCTGGCACGCCGGGTTCGTGGACATCAGGTTGTTCGACTGTGAATACTCTGACGGAGTCTTTCCTGATGGAGGGCGCCAGCGGAATCGCAGTAGCCCAGGGAAGCCATACCGGAATCGTCACTGGAGAATTCGGAGGCGACGACATCACGGCGATAGCCCTTCCGCCAACGTCCGGTGTGTGTGTGCTTCCCGATTGGGTCTCGTGCAATATTGGCAACGGGTTTAGCAATGGTCGTGATCCTCACACTGTGGCGGCATATCGAAGCCCCAGCACCCCTAACCACGCGTTTGCATTGCTGGCGAATAGTGGGGCGACGACTCTGGCGGTTATCGACCTCACCAACATGCTCGATCCTAATATTGTGACGCGAACTAGCGGGATCGGCGCTGGTCATGGATGCGACATCCCACCTCTGCCACTAAACACCGTAGTGAGGTTTATTACTCTGCCGCCATAAGGAGTTAGTCTTTCGGCATGTGTGGACGCTTCGCGCATCGCCAAAGCGTGCACGCGGGACTACTTCTCGCCCCCGGCCGGAACGCTTCTCGATGCCAGCGCACAGCGAGGATGAAAAGCTGCTTGCCTGAGTGGCCGCGCGCCGCAGAAGATTGGGCCTTGTGACACGCGATCCAAGTTTAATTGGGCTGCCCTCAGGCATTTGCGCGGAGGAAGCGGGGAGCAATTCGATGCCCTGCAAAAAGCCTGGGATAATTCTTAGTGTCCAAGGGTCTCCGTCTATATTGCCCGGACAGTCGACTCCGGTAACGATGCCTATAGGTGGAAACGGTGCCGTGCCTGGAGATATCTATATTAAGTTTCATGTTTTCCACGCCGGGTTCTGGGGAAGCCCTGCTTTTCGATGATAGGAGTCTGCAGGGGCACTTCAAAGTTGTCCTCCTTCACTGCGGAGTTGATGGCGCTACTTCTCAACTCACCCTTGAAGCCCGGCATGCCTGGTCGCAGACATATTCAAAGCTGCTTCGCGGAGCGCTACCGCCCTTCCAGGACTGCGGTTCGCGTCCCTTGGTATTGCCTTGGCGGCGCGGCCGTTCCCGTGGCCATTGCCGGCTAGGCGAGATGACTCCGGAGCGGTGCAAGTCGTCATTTCATGATTCCAGGAATGCGAAGTCGCGCCTGCTGAAAACAATGTACCAACCACTAGAAGCTATCTCATAAATGCGTGCGGCTGGATTTCTCGAACCCCACCCTTCGGGTGCGGCGCGAGGGCGCGCCGGCTCCAGACCGCAACTTGGAGACCGCCCGCCCTCGGGCCGTCATTTATGAGATCGCTGACAGCGCGCTGTAGCGTGGAATGTGAACCAGGGCCTCTTTCTTCATCGTTTGCCTCCGGAACCAGAAACTCGGAGTTGGACTCGACCGCTTTAAGCGGTCGACTTTGATAAGCGGCGCGGACAACGCCGAGCCGATTTGGAGTGTTACAGTGCGCTCGCGTGTCAGACGAGGTGACGTAACGGCTTTGTTGCGCAGCTAAATCTGTTCCTTCCCTGGTAAGCGCGGCTCGTGCCGCTGTTCACTGCGGAGCGATCGCAGCATGACCGGCGCGCAGAATGTATTTTTGGATCTTGCCGGTGGCGGTTTTCGGGAGCTCGTCGAGGAAAGTGACGCTATGGGGCGCCTTGAAGTGCGCCAGATTCGCCCGGGCAAACTCGCGCAGCTCGCTCTCGTCTGTCTGCGCTCCTGATTTGAGCACGACAAAGGCATGCGGCGCTTCGCCCCAGCGTTCGTGCGGCAATCCGACCACCGCGGCTTCATGCACCGCCGAGTGTCTCAGGAGCACTGCTTCGACTTCGACGGAGGAAATGTTTTCACCCCCGCTGATAATGACATCCTTCAGTCGATCCCGGATCTCGACATAGCCATCCGGATGAACAACCGCCGCGTCGCCGGAATGAAACCAACATCCGCGCATCGCCTCGGCGGTCGCCTCCGGGTCATTATAGTAACCGGCCATAATGACATTTCCGCGCGCCACAATCTCTCCCTGAGTAACTCCATCCTGCGGCACATCCTTACCTTCCGGGTCGACCACCCGTAACTCACCCGACGTGATGAGTTCGACGCCCTGCCGCGCCTTAATCCTAGCCCGGTCGCCGACGGCAAGACAGGCGTGCTCCGGCCGTGGCTCGCATACGGTAATGAACGGCGCCGTCTCCGTGAGTCCGTAGACGTGAATAATTGTCCAGCCCAGCTCTTCCTCCAGCCTTTGGATGGTCGACGCGGCCGGCGGCGCGCCGGCGGTGAAAACTCGAACACCCCTCGGCGCGAGGCGGCGAAGCTCGTGCGGAGCATTAGCGAGGGAAATCAAAACCGTGGGCGCGGCGCAGAGCATCGTTACCTGTTCCCTCGCCATCAGTTCGAACACCGCGGACAGCTCGATCTTGCGCAGGCAGATATGGGTCCCGCCTGCGGCTGTGATCGTCCAGACGAAAGTCCAGCCATTGGCGTGAAACATCGGCAGGGTCCACAGATAGCGCTCGGCGCAGCTCATCGGTTGGTGGACGAGCGTGCCGATGGAGTTCATCCAGGCGTTGCGATGAGTAATCATCACGCCCTTGGGATGCGAAGTTGTGCCGCTGGTATAATTGATCGTCAGCAGATCGTCTTCGCGAATATCCGGACGCACAAAGTCACCTGCACTGGACTGGACCAGTTGCTCATAATCGAGCCAGTTATCACCTTTACCCGTTAGGGCGATAAAGTGCGTAACCCGGGAAAGCCGGGGGCGAACATTGTCAATTGCGTCAAAATAATCATGATCGGCGCAAACCATGCGCGCGCCGCTATGATTGATAAGATACGCGAAGTCATCACCGGTAAGCCGGTAATTCAGTGGGACAAGCACCGCACCAAGCTGCGGAACGGCGTAAAACGATTCCAATTGGGCATGAGTATTCGGCGAAACATAAGCAACCCGATCGCCCGCGGAAATCCCAAGCTGCTGCAAGGCGGCGGACCAACGATCGCAGCGGTCGAAAAACTGGCCATAGGTCCAGCTGGCTTGCCCATCGATCACCGCGGTGCGATCGGGGTAAAGTTTGCGCGCCCGCCGGGAGAATTCCAGCGGCGTAAGCGGCGTTTCCATCGCTTCCCAGCTTACCTGGTCCGGTGCGCCGAAGGCAAGCGCTCCTGAAGCGGACCGAAACCATGCTAGCTTCCTGCATGCACGACATCATCGACATTAAGCGCTCTCCTTCTCTTACCGTGACCCCGCAGGCTCTGGCTTGGGACGGCAAACATCTTTGGTTGAGTTCACGCGATCTGGGCACGCTTTACAAACTCAATGTGCCGGAGTGGAAGGTGGTGGAGGAACTTGATCCACCTGGCATCATCTGGGCGGCCGTCGCGACCGATGACGGGTGTCGCTTTACCGTCGGTAAAGGACTGAATGACGACCGCTATGTCTATGAGTTTTTGGACGGCAAAGGCTTTCGGAAGCTGTTTGCCTGCCCGGAGCTAACCGGGTCGTATCTCAGCTTCGACGGCGAACACCTTTATCTGAGTCAATGGTACAAAGGCCTGATTCTGCAATACGACCGCCAGGGAAAAATTCTGCGCCAGATTGAGGTGGGGGAGGAAATCTGCGGCCACACTTTCGCAGACGGCCAGCTTTATGTCTTGCGTGGCCGGGAAAACAAAGATGTGCCCGGCAAAAGCGAAGAGTGGCGCATCGTCCGGGTCGATCTGGGCGCCCGCACTCCCCAACTGGAGGAGCTGGCAAGGGTCCCATTCGCGGCGCGCTCTCTCACTTTCGACGGGAACCGATTCTGGTCGAACCATCGGGCCGCGAACGAAACCGTGTCCTTTGGCCTGCCTGCCTAACGAGTATAGGTCTTCTATAACCCTGTAGGCGACGGCGCGCTGGAGGGTCCGGCCAGACGGATCACTCGATGGATTCAAGCCGTTCTTCTGGCACGACTTCGTTGCGAGCCACCAGGAGAAGCCACCTAACAAATCACGCGGCGATAAAGCGCTTCATATTGCGGCACAATCCGATTGGCCGCGAAATGCATCTCAGCGCGGCGTCGGCCGTTCGCTCCCAACTCTTGCGCGCGCCCGGGTGAATCGGCGAGGAGCGCGAGCGAGCGTCCCATCGCGTGGATCTCGCCGAAGGGATGCAGAAAACCGCATTCGCCATCAATCACCACCTCGGGAATGCCGCCGATTCGGAACGCAACCACTGGTCTTCCATAGAACAGGGTTTCGAGAATGCTGAGCCCGAAGCTCTCGTGCTCCGAGCTGTAGATGCCGGCGTCGGCTGCGAGGAGAAAATCTTCTACTTCGCGCGCGCCTTCCTGCACGATCACGCGCCCGCGTATTTGCAGCTCGTCGAGGAGCGGTTCGTAAGGCGCGAAGGAGCCGCCGGCCACGATCAGGAGCCGCAAAGGACGCGCACTCCGCGCGGCGGCGAAACTGCGCAGCAGCAGGTCGATGCGTTTCAGCGGACGAAGATTTGAAATATGCACGGCGAGAAAGTCCTCGGGCGACAGACCGAGCGCGGCCCGGACTGCTTCACGCGTCCGGGTGCGGGGTGAAGGAGTAAAAAAGTTGTGGATCACCTCGACCGGGCGCTCGATCGCAAAGGTCGCGAGTGTTTCCTGACGCAGGCTTTCCGAGACGGTCGTGATCGCATCGGAATGCGAGAGCGCGTGCTCGATTGCTGGACGATAACCCGGGTCCTGACCGAGCAGGGTGGTATCGGTGCCATGGAGGGTGGTGATGATTTTCGGCCGGTGCGCGGCAGAGGAAGCGAGCATCTGCACCGCGAGGTAAGCCGCGGTCGCGTGCGGCACGGCGTAGTGAACATGAAAAACATCGAGCTCTTCCGCCTGCGCGACCTCGGCCATCCGCACCGCGAGCGGCAGAGTGTAATCGGGATAGGTAAAGAGGCTGTATTCGTTCACCACCACCTTGTGAAACAAAATGCCGGGCTGACTGAGATCGAGCCGGACGGGCAAGGCGGAGCTGAAGAAATGAACGCGATGTCCGCGGCGCGCCAGTTCTGACCCGAGCGCGGTCGCGAGGATCCCGCTCCCGCCAATGAGGGGATAACAGGTGATGCCGATGTCGAGTGCCCGTTCTTCCATTTCAAAAGAGCCGGCCCGACGCGGGTAATTCGCTGAGGTCGCGGACAACAAAATCATTCACCGGATAAAGTGCCTGGGCGTATTCGACCCCGCTCGTTAGGCCAAGGAGGCGGGCGCGGGCGGTTTGCAGTTCGACGTAACGGCGGGTGCGCAGTTGGGTGACGTGGCATTGCATTAATTCCACCCAACGCTCGAATGCGGTGCTGATATCCACGCACAGCCTTTTGTCGTTAGCCGGTTCCGCTCCCGGCGTAATCGCATATTCGAGATAATGTTTGATCGCGTGCGCTGGCAAATCGCGCAGCGCCTCGAGCCCCGCGTAGCGCGCAAACCGCGCGGCATTGCGGCAAAGCCGACTCACGACAAGATGATCGGGATGTTGATCGCCGCCGGCCGTGGGTGAGAGCAGCACATTCGGCCGGACTCTTCGGATCACGCGCGACATAGCCAGGTTATTCGCGGCCGAGACGTTCATCCCGCAGTCGCCGCCCAGATCGAGAAACTCGATTGTCGCGCCGAGCAACTTCGCCGCCTTGCGCGCTTCCGCTTCGCGTTCCTCCGGCGAGCCATTCGTCCCTGCTTCGCCGCGCGAGCAAACGCAAAGCGCAATCGCGCTTCCCCGCGCCGCCTCCGTGAGCAGCACGCCGCCGCAGCCAAACTCGACGTCGTCGGGGTGCGCGCCGACGGCGAGGAGCGTGAGTTTGGATTCAAACATCTGGAACGTAAGCGCGATCGGACTCGGAGATATCGTCGCGCGCGATGACTTCGACGCCGGCCGTGTCGGCGGCGTTCAGATATTTGATCTCGCTCGCCCCGGCGACGTAATGGGTGCACTGAATGACTGATTGCATCCAGCGAAAACGCGTGTCCCGTGTGGGACTGACCTGGCTCGAGTCGAACTTCTCGAGCGGAAGCTCGATGTATGAATTGCCGCCCTTGTGCAACCGCAGCGCATCGGCAGCGATCCGCGCACGCACCAACTCGCCCTCATAGGTCACATCGACAAAATAATCATCAACCGCGCAGGCCCGGCGTCGAAATTCAGAGTCGCCCGAGCGGTCCACCCGAACGCCTTCAAGCAGCCCGAGGCCGCGATACATCTCAAGGCAAAAGTCAGCCACGTTGCCGGCCTGCACGGCCTTGAACGCGTCGACGCAACTTTGCGGAACCAGGTTGGGCAGTTGCCGGGCGACGTTCTCCTGCCAGCCGGGCACGATCCGTTTCGCGAAGAGCGGCGAAAACTCGCGTTGCAATTTGTTTGCAAATTTGAAGTTGATCCGGTGCTCGCGGCCGCTGCGCCGGTCTCGCAGAATCGTCATCGTCTCCCGTGGATCATGATCGCTGTCGTGCAGAAAAAACACTATCTCGCCCCCGATCTCCGCTTGGAGCCGGCGCGCGGTCTTGATCTTCGCGTAGAGAAAACGCCGGGGAAAAATCCCGCACGGTTGTTGTCCGAAACAGATGACCGGCGAACGCACAAGCGCACCGTAGCACAGCCACCGCTGCCCTGGGACCACCACGCGTTGCGGCCGGTATTTTTCGCCGCCGGCGAACCAATGAAGTCAAGCCGGCGCGAGGCAAGATTTGTGGCTAATCAGGGTAACGCAAACTTCCAGCCTGCCGCCGCTCTCGCGGCCGAAGCAAGGAGGCTGACGGTAGCCCTTCTTTTCCTGCTTTGAAGGCTCCGGCCGTTTGCTTCGCAATCCGTTGCGGCCTGCTTTCCTGCTTTCCTGCTTTCCTGATTCATGCCCGCCTCGTTGCGCCGTACCGTTACCTTTTCCTGATTCGTTCCCGCCCCTCCGCGCCGGCGGCTTATCAAAAGCTGACCAAAATATAATCCGCGCGAGCCGGAAAAAGCTTTACCAAGGCGGTTCTTTTTGCTGCCATGCCCGGGCGTTGCAGCGTTACTTCGCCACGGAGCCATGTCCTTTCTCCGGCCTCAACCGACCGGCCCAAGGCCAGCACGCTTCCCGGAGCCGCAGCAACTCAAACCAAACCAAAATGAAATCGAATAGCACACACACACACACACACACATATATATATACACACACACCTGCTTCGGGTGTGCGTTTTATCGGCCGCCCTGCTTCTGAGCAGGGCGGGTCTGGCACAAACTCCTACCCCAACTCCTACGCCTCCTCCTTGTCCGAATAACGGGCAGATTAC
>DAISXY010000035.1:0-21860 GCA_036825615.1 Chthoniobacterales bacterium | reverse complement strand
AATGTGTTACCCATCTGCCCGGTCTATTCTGTTACCTATGTGCCCGGTTCATACCTTCGGGAACCTTCTCCCACTGGGAGAAGGTTAGGATGAGGGCAGCACTTTCAAACACATGATCTCAACCATCGAAGCTCAACCGGACGAAATCTACGACATCGAGTTGGAGCACAGCCTGCTCGAGGCGAATGAAAAACTTGCCCGGGAAAATCGGGCCTTGCTCGACCGGCATGGCATCACCGCGATTGATTTCATGGGCGCGATCGGTTCCGGCAAAACCACCCTCATCACGAAACTGGTCGAGAAGCTGAAGGACAAGATCGGCGTCGCGGTTTTCAATGGCGACGCCACTACGAGCAATGACGCCGACGCAATCGCGAAGCAAAATGTGCCCGTGGTCCAGATCGCGACCGTCAACGGTTGTCACCTCGATGCCAACCTCGTCGGCAAAGGCCTGAAGAAAATCCCGCTCGAAAATTTGCAGCTGATTTTCATCGAGAACATCGGCAACCTGATCTGTCCGGCCGAGTTTCCGTTAGGCTCAAAAGCGCGCGTGGTGGTCGTGAGTGTGACCGAAGGCCCGTGGATGGTGCGCAAACATCCGCACATGTTCCTCGGCTCGCAGGTCGTGGTGATTAACAAGATTGACCTCGCGCGTGCGATGGAAGTGAGCGTCGACCAATTGATCGCCGACGTTCACGCCCTCAAACCCGACATCAAGGTCATTCCGACCAGCTGCAAAAACGGCACCGGAATCGATGAGGTTGTTCAGACTCTGGTTGCGTTATGAGCAGCGGCAGGGAGCGAGATTCGAGAATCGTGAGTCGTGACTCGGCTCGATGTAACGATGCAACGCCTTAACGGGCGCGCAGTGCATGCATGAGTTTTCAATCGCCGCGGGTCTGGTCGAGAAGCTCCTCGATTTCGCGGAGCAAAATCCCGACAAGAAAATCGTCGAAGTCCGGGTCGCGATCGGCGAGTTCACGCTGATTGAGGAAGAGCAACTGCGTTTCTGTTACGCCTCGATCATCACGGAGATGCCAATCGCCGGCTCGAATCTGACCATCGAGCCGGTCCTCGGCAAAGTGAGCTGCCCGCACTGCGGCTACAGCGGCCCGCCGAGATATTGGGACGGCGTCCTGCACGGCGTTGCGGTCGCGACTCTGGAATGCCCCGGTTGCGGCAAAGCCGCCGAGGCGATCGAAGGCAACGAGTGCGCGATTCGTTCGATTCGTTATCAACCCCAAGTTCGTCATCCCGAGCGAAGCGAAGCGGAGTCGAGGGATCCCGCGGAACCACCAGGAACGATTGCCGCCAAGAGATGACCACCCTGTTGCCCATCCTCCTCCTCGGTTTCTTCCTCGGAATGCGGCACGCGACCGATTCCGATCACGTCATCGCCGTGACCACAATCGTGAGCCGGCAGCGCAATATCGCGAGCGCTGCCTGGACCGGAATCTTCTGGGGGATTGGCCACAGCCTGACGCTGCTCGTAGTCGGCGGCGCGATCATTCTCTTCGGGCTGGTCGTTCCCGAACGGCTCGGGATGAGCTTCGAGTTCTGTGTCGCACTGATGTTGATCCTGCTCGGGATCATGAATCTGCGCGCCTCATTTCGATCGATCGAAAACACCGCCGATCACGAAGGAATTCACCATCACACGCATCGCCACGGCGATTACATCCACAGCCATCGGCACGGCCACGAACCCGGGACGCACGGACACGCCGAGGAAAATGTCCCGCCCGCAAAACTCGATCGCGTCTTCGGCCGGTCAAAGTTTTACCAGGCGCTCCGCCCGGTTGTGATCGGGATCGTCCACGGGCTGGCGGGCTCGGCCGCAATTGCGCTGCTTGTTCTGCCAATCATCCGCAATCCGATTTGGGCGATGGGTTACCTGCTCATCTTCGGCGTGGGCACGATCGCCGGCATGATGGTTGTCACGGCGGCCATCGCTCTGCCGGTTTCCTATTCAACCCGCTTCCAATTTCTTCATCACCACCTCGGCACGGCGGCGGGCGCGCTCAGCCTCGCGTTCGGTTTCTTTCTTGTTTATCAGATCGGGTTCGTCGACGGGCTCTTGCGCTAGCTTCCTGATCGCAGCCGCAGTCCTGTTTACCCGGCCCCGCTCCAAGCTAAAATGGGGCCATGCGCAAAGTGAACCTGAACGAAATTGCGGAGGAGGAACGCAAATCGCCCAAGGCAAAGTTTCACAAATTCGTCAAAGACATCTCGATCGCGCTCGGGCGAGAAAAGGAATCGCTCGACCTGACAAAGCGCCATCCCTTTGACCTCGCCTGGGTGCGCATTCCGAAAGGAAAAAGCTACTGCCCTTATCACGGTCACAGTGCCGAAACCGAGCTCTACTTTGTTATTTCCGGCAAAGGCCTCGTGCGCGATCACTCGGGCACAACCGAGGTGCGGGCGGGCGACTCGTTTCTCTTCGCTCCTGGCGAGGCGCACCAGCTCAGTGCCGGAGCGGAAGAAGATTTCGTCTATCTCGTGATCGCGGATAACCCGCGCGGTGATTCCTGCTACTACCCTGACAGTGGGAAGTGGGTTGCTTTCAAGGAAGGCGGCGAGGAGGTGATCGCGAAAGGTGTCGAGATCGACTATTACGAGGGAGAGGAATAGGCGCGCCAACAAGGCCCTGAGGCTTAACTTGCCAAGATTGTCATCCCGAGCCGGCGGAAGCGCGGCGAGGGACCTCGCGATTGCGCGAGCGGTTTTCGCGGCAACGCCTCCCGCGCACCAGAATTGCCGGGCTTCTGTTTTCGATTGCACAGGTTGCATTGAGAGGTCCCTCGCCGCGCTTCCACCGGCTCGGGATGACAAATGACCGCGGTGACCGAGAGCGCAGCGCCGCAGGACAATTGCCCGGGCTCTCCGGCGATGGTAACGAATAAGGTGGGTTCGCGAGGTAAGATCACGGGATTGCTGCTGACGTTCGCGCTGTTCTCAGTCGCGCTCGCGAACAGTTCCGCTCAGGTTTACCAAGGGCGGCAGTTGGTGAAGGCAACACTTCTGGCCGATACCAGCGCGGTCGTCCCCGGCCAGCCGTTTACCGCCGGTGTTCTTCTTACCATGCTCTCCGGCTGGCACACCTACTGGCAATTCTCCGGCGACGCTGGCATCCCGACCGAGATCAAGTGGAAGCTGCCGCCGGGCTGGAAAACCGGGCCGCTTCAATGGCCGGTCCCGGAAAAATTCACCGAGCCGGGTGATATCCAGGTTTACGGTTACCACGGCGAAGTCCTGCTCATGGTTCAGCTCACGCCGCCCACCAAACTCGAACAGAAGCCGATCAACCTCGCTGCCGACGTCGAGTGGCTGGTCTGCGAAAAAATTTGCGTGCCAGGGAATGCGAGCGTCGCACTTGAGTTGCCGGTAAACGGACAGAGCACCCCGGCGAACGCGGACTTGTTCGCGAAATTCCGAGGTCAGCTTCCGCGGCCGCTGCCTGCAAGCGCGGCCAGGGCGCTGCATTGGGGCCGCCAGCCTAACGAATTCAGGCTCAGGATTGACGACCGCAGCCTCGCACAATCGGCCAGGGTCGATTTTTTCCCGCTCCCCGGCGCTTCAACCCTCATCGGTCATCCCCGGCGCCTGCCGACGGAGAGCGGTGGTCTTGAGTTCGTCATCCCGATTGAATCGGCCCCGCCGGGGGTGCGCTCGCTCGATGGCCTGCTCGTGTCGGATGGTCACGCCTTTTCGTTAGGCGCGGTCGGAGCAGAGCCGGGGTCAGCGCCCCCGGCTACAGGCGCGGGATCCAAAGGCCTGCTCACCTGGCTCCTATTTGGTTTCATTGGCGGACTCATTCTCAACCTGATGCCCTGCGTCCTCCCAGTGATCTCGCTCAAGATCTTCGGTTTCATCAAACACGCCCGCGACAGTCGCGGCCGCATCTTTGGCAATGGCCTCGCTTTCACCCTCGGGATTTTCGTCTGGTTCATCGGGCTGGCTCTTCTCCTCATCGCCCTGAAATCGGCGGGCCACGAGATCACGTGGGCGTTTCAATTCACCAACCCCTGGTTCCTTGTCGCGATGAGCGCGGTGGTGCTGGTCTTTGCGCTCAATCTTTTTGGCGTCTTTGAAATCATCCTGCCGGCATCCGCCACCACCGGTCTCCTCGGCTGGAGCGCGCGCGAGGGCTATGCCGGCTCGTTCCTGCAAGGTGTTTTCGCCACCATTCTTGCCACGCCCTGCACCGCGCCTTATCTCGGTACCGCCCTCGGCTTCGCCTTCGCCCAATCGGCCGCCATCATTCTCCTCATGTTTGTCGCGATCGCGGCGGGGATGAGCGCGCCTTATCTCCTCCTCAGTGCGCAACCGGCCTGGCTGCGGTTCGTCCCGCGGCCCGGCCCCTGGATGGTGCGGGTGAAACAATTCATGGGATTCCTCCTCCTCGCGACCCTGCTCTTTCTCCTTTGGGTCATCGGCGTCGCTCGCGGGATTGACGCCGCGATCTGGGTCAGCGCATTTCTGCTCGTGCTCAGCATCGCCTGCTGGATGCTCGGCTCGTTCTCGCTCCCGAGCGCCTCGCGCGTCCAGCGCTCGGTCGTGCTTGCGCTCGTCCTCCTGCTCGTCGGCGGGAGCGGCTTTTATTTTCTCGGGCAAAAATTTAGCGCCACCCAAATCGCGGCGAACAACCGCACGAGCGGCGACTGGATCACATTCAGTCCGGAGCGGCTGCAGAGCGAGCTGGCCCAGGGCCGCACCGTTTTTCTCGATTTCACTGCCGCCTGGTGCATCACCTGCAAATTCAACGAGGCCTCGGTCCTCGAAAGCGCCGCGGTGAAGGAGGCATTCGCGCGTTACGGGGTCGTAAAAATGCGCGCCGATTGGACCAATGCCGACCCGGTGATTACAAAAACCCTGAAACAATTTGGCCGCGTCGGTGTCCCATTATACGTGTTGTATCCGGGCGAAAATCCGAACCAGCCGATTATCCTGCCCGAGCTTCTCACCCAGGCCATTGTTCTCAACCATCTGCAATCCGCGACGCCGAAAGTCGCTACCGCCAAATAAGTTTATGAAAATAAAACTGCTTACGATCACACTCACTGCATTTGCCGCCGGCGCGCTCGCCGTCTCTGCGGCTCCGAAGGTTGGCGCGCCCGCGCCTGATTTTTCGCTTACCGATTCGAAGGGCCAGACCCATTCGTTAGGCAGTTTCAAGGGCAAATATGTCGTCCTGGAATGGTTCAATCCTGGATGCCCCTTCGTGCAGAAGCATTACAAGAGCGAGAACATGCAGGAGCTGCAGAAGAAATTCACCGGCAAGGAGGTCGCCTGGCTGACGATCGATTCCTCTGCTCCCGGGACCCAGGGTTACCTCACGCCGGAGGAAGCAAACAAGCAGATGGCGGAGTGGAAAATGCAACCGACGGCCCTGCTCCTCGACGCCGAGGGCAAAGTCGGCCACGCATACGGCGCGACCAACACGCCCCACATGTATGTCATCGACCCGCACGGAAAGCTGATTTACTCGGGCGCGATCGATAACCGGCCCACTTACGATCCGGACGACGTGAAAGGCGCAACCAACTATGTCGCCGCCGCCCTCGACGAGGCGATGGCGGGCAAACCGGTTTCGACCCCGACCTCGCGCGCCTACGGTTGCTCGATCAAATACGCGCAATAAGCCGATCAGGACGAGCTTTCGATCTCGCACGAACTCGTAGCCGGGGGCGTTGACCCCGGCTGGAGAAGACGGAGCAAACTGCCAGAGGCCGGGATCACCGATCCCGGCTACAAGAATGGAGACGGCGGCGCCCCAAGCCCTGAACGCCGCCGCTCCTTCCTAGCAATTTTTCCCACCGCACCTGGATCGCCGCGCCTCGCGCTCAATCCCAGCCGGTCTTCTTTCTCGCTCGGATTGTCGCGCCTGCGCTGGTCAAGTGCTGCGCATCTTTTGGCAGATGCTGTTCATATTTTGCGCTCCGATTTTGGCGGAACTACAGACCAGCCGTTGTCGCCCGGGACGCTGTGCTGGCCGGGTTCAACGCCCTCAGCCGCGTGTGCGACAAGCAATGTTTTCGTTCGGCGGGCGGCTTCCGCAAAATCTTGTGCATGGGGTATCGGTGAAACTCACAGGCACAACGACGCCCGCGAGAATATCCGGAAAGACGAAATCGCGAATGATTGAGCTCTGATTTCGGCGTTTGCGTTCATTCCCATCCGCGTCAGGCCGCAGAAATGCGCTCGACAACTAATTAGATATTTGTCTAATTCTAAATCCGTTGAACCTGCTCTTTAAAGCCCTCCGCGACCCGACCCGCCGTCGCATTCTCGAAATGCTCAAAGAACGCGACCTCACCGCCGGACAAATCGCGGAGGCTTTTTCCATGACCGCACCGAGCATTTCCTATCACCTCGACCTCCTGAAGCACGCCCAGCTCGTCTCCGCCCGGAAAAAAGGCCAGTTCGTCACCTACTCGCTCGAAACCACGGTGCTCGATGATTCGTTAGGCTGGATCCTCGACCTGATCAAGAAAGGGAAACGCAAAAAATGAAATCGAAACTCAACTGGCTTGAGGCGGCGCTCGTCGTCGCGCCGTTTATTGTCCTCGTGCTCTTCTGGAATGCGCTCCCGGCCAAGGTCCCGGTCCATTGGGGAGCCAGCGGCGAGGTCGACTCATGGGCAAATAAATTTCCCGGTCTTCTGATTGCGCCGCTGCTTGCCCTTGGCCTCGCCCTCCTCCTCCACATCCTGCCCTGGCTCGATCCGAAGTTGGCCCGGAGCAGAGGCCGAATCGGCCGCATGCCCGCAGTCCTGCCGCCTCTGCGTTTCGCCCTGGTCGCCCTCTTTGACACGATCTTCCTTCTTCAGGTTATGGTCTCGTTAGGCAAACCGATCGCCACCGGCCGCATCATCATTTCCGCGGTTTTAATTTTGTTTCTGATTCTTGGGAATTATCTCGGCAACCTGCGACCGAATTATTTCATCGGAATTCGCACGCCCTGGACGCTGGAAAACGCCCAAACCTGGCGCGCGACCCACCGCTTGGGCGGACGCCTGATTTTTTTCGGCGCCCTTTTGTTGTTGGGGGTGCAGTTCTTTCTCGAGCAGCGCGCCTTCGCCTGGCTCTTTACCGGCGCGGTGATTGCGCTCGCGATTTGGGGAATTCTCTACTCGTGGCATCATTTCCGCACCCATGCCGCGCCGCGCTGACTCCGCTCCTGTCCTACGCAACCCGGGAAACTTTCGCCGCGCACTTTGTCACTGGTTCGAGAAAAACGGGCGCGATCTACCCTGGCGCCGGACGCGCGACCCTTACGCCATCATGGTGTCCGAATTCATGCTTCAGCAGACGCAGGTCGCGACCGTCCTGCCCTACTACGAGCGGTGGCTCGCGCGCTTCCCCGATTTTCCGGCGCTGGCATCTGCGAGCGAAGCGGAAGTGCTGCATGCGTGGCAGGGGCTCGGCTACTATGCGCGGGCGCGAAATCTCCAGGCGACTGCGAAACGAATCACGCGCGAATTTGGAGGGCGGCTGCCCCGCGATCTCACGTTCGTTAGGCAACTTCCCGGTGTCGGCCGCTACACCGCTGGAGCGATTGCGAGCTTCGCCTTCGATCTGCCCGAGCCGATCGTCGATGCAAACATCGCGCGTGTGCTCGCGCGCCTGACCGATTGCAGGACACCGATCGACACGGCGGCGGGCCGCAGTCAGCTCTGGCAGATCGCTGCCGCACTCCTGCCGAAAACAAAGGCACGAACCTACAACTCCGCCCTTATGGAACTGGGCGCACTGGTTTGCACGCCACGTCGGCCCCGCTGTCCCGTTTGCCCCGTTCGCCAGCTTTGCCGAACAGAGCAACCTGCGGCATTGCCCGCGAAAAAAAACCAGCGTGCAATTCTTCGCCTGACGGAACAGCACGGCTTCATCCGCGACCGGCAAGGCGTCCTTCTCGAGCAGTCGCATGCGCGCTGGCGCGGGATGTGGATTTTGCCTCGACTCGCGCAGATCCCGCGCCGTCCTCCGCTCCTCCGGTTGGAATTTCCGTTCACCCATCACCGGATCACGCTCGCCGTTTTCGCCGGGTCTCCGCCGGTGGTGCATAACGAGCACACGCGCTGGTTCCCGCTCCGCGCTCTGCCGCAGCTCGCCATCCCTTCGCCCCATCGTCGCGCGCTCGAGCGACTGCTTGCAACTGCTAACTGAACCGATGCTGCAGGGCCGAAGGATTGTTGTCGTCATGCCCGCTTACAATGCGGCCCGCACCCTGCGCCAGACCTATGAGGAAGTAATGGCGCACGGGATTGTCGACCGGGTGATTGTGGTGGACGACGCGAGCAAGGATGAAACGGTCGAGACGGCGCGAACACTTCCGCAGGTCCAGCTCGAAGTGCATCCGCAAAACCGCGGCTACGGCGCGAATCAAAAGACCTGCTACCGGCTCGCGCTCGCCGCCGGAGCCGACATCGTGATCATGATCCACCCCGACTACCAGTACACTCCGGCGCTCGTGCCCGCGATGGCATCGCTGGTCGCGAGCGGGATCTATCCCTGTGTCCTTGGGTCGCGTATTCTTGGCGGCGGCGCGCTCCGCGGCGGGATGCCGTGGTGGAAATATGTCTCGAACCGCTTTCTTACCCTGGTCGAAAACCTCCTCCTCGGGGCCAAGCTTTCCGAATATCACACCGGTTATCGGGCCTTTTCCCGCGCGCTGCTTGAAGAGTTACCCTTGGAAGCCAACTCGGATGACTTTCTCTTCGATAATCAGATGCTCGTTCAGATACTTAGCCGCGGCTACGCCATCGGTGAGATAAGTTGTCCGACCAGTTATTTTCCCGAAGCTTCGTCGATCGGTTTTGCTGCCAGTGTTCGTTATGGCTTCGGTTGCCTGCTGACGGCGTGGCGGGGTCGCCGATGGCTCCGCCGAAAGCAATGAAACAGAAAACACGAAGGCGAAGAGCAAGTCAGCGCGCCAAGGTCAGAACTCCTCGGCGTGTTACGGCGGGGCGAAAAGCGGCCTGGCTAAGTGAGTCGCCCTGGCGGGTGTTGCTTCTCTGCCTCGGCCTGGCTGCGATTACCTGGATTGTATTCGGTCGCACGATCGGCTTTGGGTTCGTGAATTATGATGACAGTTACTATGTCTATCAGAACCCCTCGATCAGTGAAGGCTTCACAACCGCCGGGTTAGTCAAAGCTTTCACTCAGCCCCTCGTCGGTAACTGGCATCCACTTACTTCCATCTCGCTCATGCTGGATGCGCAATGGTCGCATCTCTACGCCGGCGGCTATCATTTCACCAATGTCCTGCTTCACAGCATTGCTGTTCTCCTGCTCTTTCTTGCTCTCCGACAACTTACCGGCGCCGTCTGGCGGAGCGCCTTTGTCGCGGCGCTCTTTGCGATTCATCCTTTGCGGGCCGAGTCAGTCGTTTGGATTTCAGAAAGGAAGGATGTCCTCAGCGGCGTCTTCTTCATGCTCGGACTCCTAACCTATTATCGTTACGCGAGGAGACCGCAGCTTACCTCCTATCTCTTGCTTACTCTCGTTGTAACTCTGGGTCTGCTCTCGAAGGCCATGTTGGTGACTGTCCCGTTTCTTCTCCTCCTGCTCGATTACTGGCCGCTTCGGCGTCTCGATTGGCAAAGCGCACGGCGGCTCGTTCTGGAAAAGGTGCCTCTGCTCTTTCTCTCGGCAGCGACCTGTGCAGCTACGATCCTCTCGCAGGAGCGGGCGCTGGCGGCAGGTCGCAGTTGGTCCTTATTGGAGCGAATTGAGAACGCGCTTGTCACGATCTGGATTTACGTCCGGCAAATGTTCTGGCCGGCCGATCTTGCCGTCTTTTATCCGCATCCGAAAGAAGGCTGGCCGGTTTGGCTGGTGACTATTTCGGCGCTCCTCCTTGTCCTTGTCAGCGCAGCCGCAGTTATCTGGCGGAAACGCGTTCCCTATCTCTTCACCGGCTGGTTTTGGTATCTCGGGATGCTGGTGCCAGTGATCGGGATCATCCAGGTCGGCTGGCAGGCGCATGCCGATCGTTACACTTACCTGCCGCAGATCGGTCTCTATCTGGTTATGAGCTGGGGGCTGAATGAACTGAGCGCGAGCTGGCCGCGGCGCAATTGGATCCTCGGCAGCGCCGCCACTGTTGTCATTTTGGTCCTGATGTTTCTCGCCTCCCGCCAGGTCGGATACTGGTCGAGTCCAGTCGCGCTCTGGCGCCAGACCCTCGCTGTTACTATCGATAACGACGTGGCCGAGCGCGGTCTCGGGACCGCCCTGATCCAGATTGGCGAGGTGGATGAAGCGATCGCGCACGACTGCGCCGCGCTCCGGATTCGCCCGCATGACATCAATGGCCTGACCAACCTGGCCAACGCGCTCCTGCAAAAGGGCGAACTGCCCGAGGCGATCGCGAATTACCGCGAGGTGGTGCGGCTTCGGCCTAACGACAACGACAGCCACCGCAACCTCGGCAAAGCGCTGCTCAAAAATGGCGAATCAGAAGCGGCGATCGCCGAGTTTCGCGCGGCGCTCCGGGTCCGGTCGACTGACTCCGATGCCGCCTACAGCCTTGGCAACGCTCTCCTCGCAAAAGGCGATATCGGGGGCGCGATCGAGAGTTTTCAAAAGGCGATTGCGGCCGATCCCAAGAATGTCGCCGCGCACTACAACCTCGGGATCGCGCTCCAGCGCGCCGGCGAACCGGACGCGGGCGTCGCGCAGTTTCGCGAAACGCTCCGGCTCGACCCGAAGCATGTCGAGGCGCACAACAACCTCGCGATTGCGCTCCTGAAAAAGGGCCTGACGGATGAGGCAATCGCGGAATGGCAGAAAGCATTGGAACTTCAACCGGCCAATGCCGAGATCGACAACAATCTCGGAGTCGCGTTGCTCAACGAAGGGCGCATCGCCGAAGCAGTCGCCAAATTTCGCGAGACGTTGCGACTCCAGCCTAACAAAGTCCCGACCGCGCTCACCCTCGCCTGGATCTTGTCGACCGCGCCGGAGGAGCAAATTCGTGATGGCGCAGGCGCACTCGAGTACGCGAAGCAGGCGTACCGGCTTGCGGGCGATCGCAATGTCATGGCTTATCGCGTGCTGGCCGCAGCCCTGGCCGAGAACGGGAAATACGACGACGCGATCAATCTCCTGCGCGAGGCGATCGCGCGCGCGCAAAGCGCGGATCAAGCCGGGATCGCGGAACTGTTGCAGAACGATCTCGCGCTTTATGAAGGGGGCGTGCCGCTGCGTGACTCAACCCACGGGCGCGGCGCCGGCGCGCGATGACGAGGCGCGCGTTTCCATTTGTTATTCGGCGCGCTTTTTTCCAAGCTGGAGCGCGATGAGGAGCATGACCGGCTACGGCCGCGGCGAAAGCGAGCGCGATGGTGCGAAGATCAGCGTCGAGATCAATTCCGTGAACCGGCGCCAGAGCGACATCGTCATCAATCTCCCGCGCGAGTTGAGCGCATTCGAACCGCGCATCCGCCAGCTCATCAGCGAGCGGATTACCCGGGGGCGGACGAACGTCGTCGTCGGATACGAGCGGACCGACAGCGCGGCGCACAATCTCGCCCTTGACACCGCCCTTGCCCGCTCCTATCACGAAAGCATTCGCGCCCTCCAGGACGAGCTGCGGGTCACGGGCGAGATCACGATCGGGATGATTCTCCAGGCGCCGGGAGTGCTGCGCTTTGCCGAAGACGGACTTGCGCCTAACGAGAGCTGGCCGGCACTCGAAGCCGCCCTCGAAGGCGCGCTCGACGAACTCGTACGGATGCGCGTCCGGGAAGGAAAACATCTGGCAAAAGACCTGATTCATCGCCTCAAAGCGTTGCGCCAATCGCTCAAGGAGGTGCGAAAATTGCATCCCGCGGTCGCGGAAAAATATCGGGTCGCGCTGCTCGAGCGGCTGAACAAGGCGGGCCTGGAGCTGGCGCCTGACGATGAGCGCCTGCTCAAGGAAATCGCGCTCTTCGCCGATCGCTCCGATGTTTCCGAAGAGCTGACCCGGCTGGAGAGTCATCTCGCGCAGTTCGCGCATCATCTGCGCAAGGAGGAACCGGTTGGGCGGACCCTCGAGTTCATCACCCAGGAAATTTCGCGCGAGTTGAATACGTTAGGCGCGAAAGCCAGCGACGCGGAAATCTCGCGCCATGTCGTCGCCGCCAAGGCCGAGCTGGAGAAAATTCGCGAACAGGTGCAGAACCTTGAATAAGGAATTCAGCCGCTACGGAATCCTCTTCGTCGTCTCCGCGCCTTCGGGCGCGGGCAAGACCACCCTCTGCGATGCGCTCCGGCAGACGCCTAGTTTTGTCTACTCCGTTTCCTGCACCACGCGTCAGCCGCGGGCGGGCGAAATCGACGGCGAAGATTATCACTTCATTTCCGAGGAAGAATTTCTTCGCCGGGTCGCGGCGGGCGAATTTCTCGAGCATGCCAAAGTGCACGGCAAATATTACGGCACTCTGCGTGGTCCGATTTTGAACAACCTGCGCAAAGGGGTTGACGTCCTGATTGACATCGACACACAGGGCGCGGCTGCCATCCGGCAATACGATGACGCTTTTATCCGGCAGGCGCTGGCGGATGTTTTCATCATGCCGCCAAATCTCGAGGAATTGCATCGGCGCCTGACGAAACGCGGGACCGAGACGGAAGCGCAGATCAAAGTGCGGCTGAAGACGGCGGCGCGCGAGATGGAGTTGTGGCGCGATTATCGTTACACGATCATCAGCCGTTCGATGGAGGAAGACCTGCAAAAGTTTCGTCAGATCATGGGCGCGGAGCGCATTTTGAGCAGCCGGTTGATTATTGCCTGACGATGATTTTGTCATCCCGAGCGCAGTCGAGGGATCCCGTGAATCAACCTGAACGCGACGGTTCCAGCTTGTTCCGCGGGATCCTTCGGCTGCGCTCAGGATGACGAGGTGGAGGACGTCTCAATGAGTTCGAAGAAACAACAATCGATCATTCTCGGTGTGACCGGCTCAATTGCGGCTTACAAGTCGGCCGAGCTGGCCAGCCTGCTCGTGAAGCAAGGGCACAACGTCCACGTTGTGATGACGAAAGACGCGACCGAGTTCATCACTCCGCTAACTTTGCAAACCCTTTCGAAGAATCCGGTCACGACCAGTTTTTACGACGAAAAACAGAGCTGGCATCCTGGGCACATCGCGCTCGCCGACCGCGCCGACCTTCTCCTCATCGCGCCGGCGACCGCGCACATCATCGCGGAGCTGGCGCACGGACTCGCCGGACATCCGCTGGCGGCGATCGCGCTCGCCACCCGCGCGCCGATCCTGGTCGCGCCGGCGATGAACGGCAAGATGTGGGAACATCCCGCGACCCAGGAAAACGTCGCGTCGTTAGGCAAACGCGGGGTCGAGTTCATCGGCCCGGAAGCGGGCATGCTCGCCTGCGGTTACGAAGGCGTCGGCCGCCTCTGGCAGGTGGACGAGATCGCGTTTCGCGCCGAGTTCCTGCTCGCCCGGCAGGAAAATCTGATCGCGTGAAATTCGTCATCACCGCCGGGCCGACGCGCGAGCCGCTCGATCCGGTTCGTTACCTGAGCAACCGCTCCTCGGGAAAAATGGGCTACGCGGTCGCCGCCGCCGCGCTCGAAGAAAAGCATGAGGTGATTTTGATTTCCGGCCCGGTGGCGATCGTGCCCCCGGCCGGCGCAGAGTTGGTGCGCGTTGTCACCGGCGAGGAAATGTTCGAAGCTGTCAAAGCGCAGCTCGCGGGCTGCGACGTCCTCGTGATGTGCGCCGCGGTTTGCGATTACAAACCGGCGCATGTCGCGGAGCAGAAGCTGCCGAAGCAACGGAGGCCATTTTCCCTCGCGCTCGTGCCGGCGCGCGACATTCTCGCCAGCCTAACGAGTCTGCCGCACGACTGCTTCGTGGTGGGTTTTGCGGCGGAAATGCAGGAACTGGAGCGGAACGCGGCCCGCAAACTGGCGGAGAAAAATTGCGACCTAATGGTGGCAAATGATGTCAGCCAGAGCGACCTCGGGATGGAAGCGGAGGAGAATGAAGTCGTGATTTTCTCGCCTAACGAACTGCCAAAACGATTGCCGCGCGCAAAAAAAACGGAGCTGGCGCGCACATTGCTGAAAATAATTTTGAATGCGCGCGAAAATTGTTTGACAAAAAAAACGTGACGATTAGTGACTCGAAGAACGTGAAGTTATTCACACAATGTTCACAGACCGCTTCTGCGGATTGAAA
Source organism: Chthoniobacterales bacterium (assembly GCA_036825615.1). Classification (GTDB taxonomy): domain Bacteria; phylum Verrucomicrobiota; class Verrucomicrobiia; order Chthoniobacterales; family UBA10450; genus JAICXG01. The sequence goes on along the minus strand of DAISXY010000035.1, from coordinate 7,669 downwards.
GGGGGGATACCCTAATGCCAGCAAAGAAGAAAGCTGCGAAGAAGAAAGCGCCAGCGAAGAAGAAGATGGCCGCGAAGAAGAAGAGACGCTAACGCTGGAACTCCACAGAAGGGCGGTGCCTTAACCGTTCTTCCGAACATCAACTTCAACCCGGGAGGAGAATTCAGATTCTCCTCCCGCTTTTTTTCGGGCGAAAAATTCTTCGCCGCTGCGCCGCGGATGCGATTAGGTTCGACGCGTGATTGAACCTCTGGCGGTTGCGATCGAGGCCGCGCGCGCGGCGGGCGATTTGCTCTGTGCCCATTTTCACCGGCCGCGCGTCGTCAACGCCGCGACCGCGCACGACATCAAGCTCGAGGTCGACGTCCGCGCCCAGGATTTGATCACGGAAATTTTGCTCGACCGTTTTCCGGAGCACGCGCTTTATGGGGAGGAAGGAATCGTGGGCGATCAGGCGAGCGAACATCAGTGGGTGGTCGATCCGCTCGACGGCACCGTGAATTTCTTCTATGGGATTCCACATTTCTGCGTCTCAATCGCGCTCCGTTTTCGCGGCGAGGTGATCGTCGGAGTGATCTTTGATCCGATTCGGGACGAGCTTTGGCGTGGGGAAAAAGGCCAGCCTCCGTTGCTGAATGGCGAGCCATTTCGGGTCAGCCCACGGGAAAATTTGGCCGAAGCGGTCGTCTCGATCGGGCTGGCGAAGACCGATGCGACGATTGCGGCCGGGCTGCCGGTGTTGCAGCAGATGGTCCACCGGGTGCGCAAGTGTCGGATGTTAGGCAGCGCCGCGCTCGACATGGCGTATGTCGCCTGCGGCCGGCTCGATGCCTACATCGAACAGGGGATCAGCCTCTGGGATATTGCGGCCGGCCTTCTCCTCGTCGAAAGCGGAGGCGGCCGGGTCGAGCTGCGGCCGCGCGCCGACATGCCGGAGAAGTTCAGCATCATCGCGTCGAACGGACTGCTCCCGCTGACTTAGCCTAACGAGATGTTTCGTTCCGGAATTGGCTACGATATTCACCGTTTCAAGCAGGGGCGGAAACTCGTCCTCGGCGGAGTGGAAATTCCACGCGCGATTGGGCTCGAAGGACATTCGGATGCCGACGTGCTTTCGCACGCGATCGCGGACGCATTGTTAGGCGCGATCGGCGAGCGCGACATCGGACATCATTTTCCGAACAACGATGAATCAATTTGTGGGATCAGCAGCCTCGAAATCCTGCGGCGGGTCGCAACCATCCTGGAGGAGAAAAACGCCTCTGTGCTCAATGTGGACGCGACGCTGATTGCCGAGGCACCGAAGATCGGGCCGTATCTTGATTCAATGCGGAAGGAAATCTCCGGCGCGCTCGGGATCGAAACTGCCCAGGTTGGAATCAAGGCAACGACCAATGAAGGGCTCGGGGCGCTCGGGCGCGGTGAAGGGATGGCGGCGCTGGCGGTCGCGAGTGTGGAACAAAGAGGAAGCGAATGACGAACGGGAGTTCGTTTTGTTAATCAAACTTTCGACACGCTTGCGGGGTCCCTCGCTGCGCTCGGGATGACAGGAAAAGAAATGGCAATTCGATTTTTCAACACCTACTCGCGCGAGATTGAAGAATTCCGGCCGCTCGATCCGGCAGGGCGGAAGGTGAAGATGTACACCTGCGGGCCGACGGTTTACAGCCACGCCCACATCGGCAATTTCCGCGCCTACATTTTCGAGGACCTCCTTCAGCGCCATCTCGAAGCGCGCGGTTACACGGTCGAGCGGGTGATGAATCTGACCGACGTGGATGACAAGACGATTCGCGGCAGCCGCCTCGAGCATCTGCCGCTGCGCGAGTTCACTGCGCCGTTCAAGGAGGCGTTCTTCGAGGACATCGAGACGCTGCGGATCAAGGCGGCCGATGCTTACCCGGCCGCGACGGAAGAGCGATTTGTGCGGGCGATGATCGCGATGATCGAAAAATTAATCGCGCTCGGCCTTGCCTATCAGGCGGAGGACAAATCGGTTTACTACCGGATCAATCGCTTTCCGAAATACGGCCATCTCGCGCACTTCGATCTCTCGGAACTCCGCTCGACCGGCCGCGTTAAATCGGACGAGTACGACAAGGAACACGTCGGCGATTTCGCGCTCTGGAAAGCCTGGGACGAAGAGGACGGCGAGGTCTGGTGGGAAAGTCCCTGGGGCCGGGGCCGGCCGGGCTGGCACATCGAGTGCAGTGCGATGGCGACGACATTGTTAGGCGAAGAGATCGACATTCATTGCGGCGGGGTCGACAACATTTTTCCGCATCACGAAGCGGAGATCGCGCAATCGGAAGGGTGCAGCGGCAAGACCTTCGTGCGCTACTGGCTCCACTGCGCCCATCTCCTGGTCGACGGACAGAAGATGTCGAAGTCGTTAGGCAATTTCCATACCCTGCGCGACGTCCTCGCCAAAGGTTACAGCGGGCGCGAAGTGCGTTACGCCCTCATCCGGGTGCATTATCGCGCGCCCCTCAACTTCACCTGGGAAGGAATGGAAGAAGCGCGCCAGGCGCTCGCCCGAATTGATGACTGGCTGCGCCGGCTGCGGGAACTCGCGTCTAACGACGGCGGCGGGAAACAAATTGAAGACGAGAAATTTTTCGCCGCGCTCGACGACGATCTCAACATCTCCGCCGCGCTCGGTCACCTTTTCGAGCAGATTCGTGAGAGCAATCGCGAGCTCGATGCGGGGATGGCGCCGATTCGGGCGCAGGCGTGGTTAGGCTGGTGGAAACGGATTGACCAGGTCCTGAAGTTAGAGGCCGAGGAGGACAAGCCGCCGGCTGAGATCGCCGGCCTCGCGGGCGAACGGGCCGAGGCGCGGCTTGCCAAGAACTGGCAAAAAAGTGATGAATTGCGCGATGCAATCCAGAAGCGCGGCTGGGAAGTGCGCGATACGAAGGACGGCCAGGTCCTCACCCGCCGGTCGGGTGCCTAACCAAAGGGCGGAGATTCCCGCCTAACGAAATGTTTCAGGCGAGCGAATTCTTCGATCTTGAGCACACCGCCCACTCGAAGCTCTTTGAGCCGGAGAAATATGTCTGGGAGGCGCTCAAGCAGATCCCGAGTTATCTCCAGTTTCGGCTTAAGCCCGCGGTCCTCGGCGAGCTGATTGGCAAGCCGTATATCAGCGACGCCGTCTTCATCGGCAGCGGAACGATCGTGGAGCAGGGCGCGATGGTGAAAGGCCCGGCCTGGATCGGCGAGAACTGTCATCTCCGCGCCGGTTGTTACGTGCGGGAGAACGTCATCGTCGGTAACGGGGTCGTGATGGGCAACTCCTGCGAGTTCAAGAACTGCATCCTTTTCGACGAAGCGCAGATCCCGCATTTCAGCTACTGCGGCGATTCGATTCTCGGCTACAGAGCGCATCTCGGTGCCGGCGTAATCTTGTCGAATGTGAGATTGGATCACGCCGAGATTTCAGTCGCCGCGACCGACGGCTCGATCGCGACCGGGCTGCGGAAGTTCGGTGCGATCGTTGGCGACCGAAGCGAAATCGGCTGCAATGCGGTCATCAATCCCGGGTCAATTGTCGGGCGCGATTGCATTATCTACCCGGGGACGAACTTCCGCGGGGTGCTTCCGGCCAACAGCATCGTAAAACTGCGCCAGACCACGCAGGTCTTGAGCCGTCGTTAGGTTTGTCCCTTCTCTTCCTCTACCTCTTCCGCTTCCTCTAGTCTCTCCGCTGTTCGCAAGAGAGGAGATTCAGAGGAAGAGGAAGAGGTGCGTGGCGGATGGGGGGGGATTCGAACCCCCGGTGCCTTTTGAGCACACACGCTTTCCAGGCGTGCACAATAGACCGCTCTGTCACCCATCCCTCTTCCCTCCTGCTCCTGCTCGTAATCGTGCTCGTGCTCGATTCGTTAGGCTCGTTCGATTACGAGCACGATCAGGAGCAGGAGCACGAGTCGGAGGGTTACAGTTGCAGGCGGCGAAACAGTTCGTCGAGCGGGAGCTGAATGCCAAGGTAAAATTCGCCAAAATCGGCATAGGCCGCGCTCACTTCGTCGAAGCGCATCTCGTAAACGATCGCCTTAATCTGGAAGGTGTCGTGGGCGAAAAGAGTCACGCCCCACTCCGCATCATCGAGCCCGGTCGAGCCGGTGATCAGTTGTTTCACCTTGCCGGCATACTGGCGGCCAACCCGGGCGTGACCGCCCATCAATTCACGGCGCTGCTCGTAAGGGAGCGAATACCAGTTGCGGGTTTCACCGCGCCGCTTCGTCATGTTGTAGAAACAGACGACCGGCCAGTCGGGCAAGGTCGGGTAAACCCGCTCCTGCCGATAATGTTTCATCCGCTCGCGAAAGCCCTGCATCGCGGCCTCGAATTCGGGCGTGCCGGGTTGCAGCTTCTGTTCGTTCTCGAGGGTGGCGGCGTATTGTTCCTCGGTGGTGATGTATTCGCTCTCCTCGGTGAGTGAGAGGTAACTGTAGACCGGGGTCAGGACATCCGCGCCTAACGACAACGTGAGCTGCTTCTCGATCCGGTTCGCAACCTGAAGATCGGGAGTGACAAGCATGAAGCCGAGATCGGCTTTCGGCGTCACCATACCAAGAGTGAGCAACTGCGTTTTCTCGAGCGCGCGGGTTTCCTGGACGAGGCTGGAGAGCGCGATCTTGGCGGCGCGTTGGTCGTCCGGGCTGAGGAGTTGCCACTGGCCGTGCTCAAGCTGGTAAAAGAGATGCAGGCAATGCCAGCCCTCTTGCGGAATGAGCGGCGCGGATGTTGGATCCATGAGGCAAGTTTCTCGCCGCTGGCAAAAGGGTCAAGCCTATGAAGCGAAGGGCGGATGCCGAATGCCTGGTGCCGAATGAATGCGTCGAGCAACCAATGACAAACGCGGGCTTTCATTCGCCATTGGGCACTCCCTTCAGGCTTCCACTTTGGTCGCGCTCGGCAGGTGGGCGAGGCAGTACTCTTCGCCGTCGCGCGCGACCCGGAATTCGAGATTGGGATCGGTCAGTTCGGTTGCGCCGCAGATGGCACAATGGTGAAGCGCTTCATCCTCCGGCCGGCCTTTTTGCTCGAAACGGCGGCGCCGGGTTGCGACCTGCTGGCGATTGCGCACCGTGCGAACGATGTCGGGCCCGAAGAAAAGGAGATAGTTGGCGAAAGCGGCGATCAGCGCCATCCGGTAGGCGTTGGCGTTGGTGAGGAACCCGTAAAGCAAGAGGGCCGCTGAGATCCAGGCGAGCCATTTCACTTTTACCGGGAGAACGAAAAACAGGTAAATGACTTCGTCGGGGTAGAACATCGCAAAGGCGAAGAAGAGCGAGGAGGCGAGCATCGCGTTGGAAAAATGCGCCCCGAAGAAGAAGGCGGCGGCAGTCGTGCCGATCATCCCGACGACGAAATAGAGGGTGAGGCGAAACGCGCCCCAGGCATGCTCGAGCCGGTCGCCGATGAAGAGCAAAAACCAGAGCGCGATGAGCAACCAAAGCGGCTGCATCATGGACCCGGCCTGGCCGATCGCGCGCGGAATGAAGATGTAGGTGATGAGTCGCCAGACTTCGCCTTGCAGGATGGCGGCGGGCTCCAGTTCGAGGATGGAAAGAAATCCCGGGTTGAGGAAAGTGAGGAGGTAAACGAGCGCGGTCAGCGCGACCACGATCCGGATCAGGCCGGGAATCGCGAACCAACCGAAGCGGCGCTCGAGTTTGTCGAGAAAAGTCATGGTCGCGTCACCGTAGAGGCGGGGTTATCGCAGTTCAACCAACCTGGCCTTTGCTCCTGCTTTTAATCCTAATCGTGTTCGCTCCCTGCGCCTAACGAATCGATCACGAGCACGATCAGGAGCAGGAGCACGAGGGGGGAGGTGAATTGACACTCCCGGGGCAACATCTAGGCTGGCCGCAATGAGCGAGCCCGGGGAAAAACGCACGCCGCTTTACGAGGAGCATGTCCGGCTGGGCGCGAAGATCATTCCTTTTGGCGGCTGGCTCATGCCGGTGCAATACACGAGCATTCGCGAGGAACACGAGGCGGTGCGGAAGAACGTCGGCGTCTTCGATATTTCCCACATGGGCGAGCTGGTGGCGAGCGGTCCCGGTGCGCGCGAGTGGCTCAACACGATGCTGACGAACAATGTCGCGAAGCTCGAGGTCGGGAGCGGCCAGTACACGTTTTTGCTGAACGACGACGCCGGCGTGATCGATGACCTGATCGTTTATCTAATTGACGACGAGAAGTTTCTTCTCGTGGTGAACGCGGCCCGGATTGAGGAGGATTTTGCCTGGTTGCAGGCGCATCTGCCGGAGTCCGCGCCGATGGCGACAACGGTGCGATTCGAGGACGAAAGCGATTCCTACGGCGGGCTTGCGATCCAGGGGCCGAAAGTTGGCGAACTGTTTCGGGCTATTTTTGGAGCGGACAAGGAACTGCCGGCGCGAAATCGGATCGCGGAATTCGAACTGGAAGGCGCGAGCGTTCTGGTCGCGCGCACCGGCTACACGGGGGAGGACGGGATCGAAATTTTCTTTCCGGCGGAAGCGGCGGTGGGAATCTGGCACGTGATTTTGCAAAAGGGCGATTCGTTAGGCATCCGGCCCTGCGGGCTCGGCGCGCGCGACACCCTCCGCTTGGAAATGTGTTACCCGCTCAACGGTTCCGATCTTTCTCCGGAGCATAACCCGATCGAAGCCGGCCTCGGCTTTTTCGTTGACCTGGCGAAACGAAACTTTATCGGCCGCGAAAAGCTTTTGCGCGAGAAAGAGCACGGGCCTTCGCGCCGGCTGGTTGCTTTCACGATGAAAGGCAAAGGCCCGCCGCCGCGACCGCATTACCGCGTCTTTCGCAACGGCACGGAGGTGGGCGAGCTGACGAGCGGGACACTTTCGCCAAGCTTGAACCAGGGGATCGGGATGGTTTATCTGGCGACGCCGGCGCCGGCTCCCGGGGAGGAAATTGAGATTGAAATTCGCGGCCAGAAATTTCCGGCTGTGATCGCAAAGAAACCGCTCTACAAGAAATCAGCATGAAAATTCCAGAGGATCTCCTTTACACCGAATCGCACGAGTGGATCCGCCGCGAAGGTGAGGAAAAGATTCGCGCCGGTATCACCGATCACGCCCAGGCGGAGCTGACCGATGTGGTTTACGTCGAACTGCCGAAGGTCGGGGCAAGCTATGACGCGAAAAGCACAATCGCGGTCGTCGAATCGGTGAAAGCGGCGAGTGACATTTATGCGCCGGTGAAAGGAACCGTCCTGGAAGTAAACAAGGCCTTGGAAGCAAATCCGGCCCTGATCAATACCGATCCCTACGGCGAAGGCTGGATCTACCTGCTCCAGATCGAGAACGCGGACGAACTCAAGACACTGAAGGATGCGGGCGGGTATCGCGCACTCCTCGGCTAAGCGCGAAAGCCAACTTCGAGCGAGCGAGGGACGATGCGGGTCACGCTAAGACCACAGATTGCGCAGACGAACGCAGATTAGAGGAAAGCGGCCGTACCTTTTCTCTTATCTGTGAAATCTGCCTGATCTGTGGTTTGATTTCGCTACGGCCGACCTCTGTAGCCAAGGGCGTTGACCCCGGCTCTCCCGTTTATCCGGCATTCAACCGTTGCCGGGGTCAGCGCCCCCGGCTACAGCTATGGCACAACCGTGAGGGTGAGATCGTTGCCGTCGCCGCCGGAGTAGCTC
>DAISXY010000034.1:0-22580 GCA_036825615.1 Chthoniobacterales bacterium | reverse complement strand
GCTCGCTCTGGCGCACTTGCTCCAGAAACCGCGCGACACGAAGGCTCTACACCCGATTTTTTGACGAACTGGCTCTCAGGCGACCGCTCGTTCTTCCGCCTTCTCTGAGAGGCGTCAGATGACCTCTGAGGACCCACGAATGTTTTTGACAGCTTTCCGCGCGGACCTGTTGCCGGCATCCTCCCGGCAAGTCCGCTCGGTCTCCTTCGACGAAGTGGCCATCGGCCGAATCTTGCCCGCTTGTTCACGTGAACGTATTTTTGTGGTGGGCAGAAGAAAGGGACGATTCAATGAAGAAAACCTCCACAATCATGGCTGACGCGGTGGCAGCCGAGACGTTCTCCTCCGCGACCACAATTGCCGCGCTGCTGTTCCTGGCGGCCAAATTTCCGCACCGGCAATTCAACAGCGCTGAACTCTCGGTTCTCTCTGGCATCGGCCGGACGGCGATGTCGCAGATCAAAAATTCGCACGACACGCCGTTCTCTCTTGGCAAATGCACACTCCAGCGGTTGGACGGATGGCTTGCCAAACATCCCGGTTTTAAGCAACAATGATGGTTCGATTGGGGAAGGCGCGTATGGCACGGGGAGTTCGCAAGAGCATCACGATCCCGGGACTTCTTGCGCCCACGGTGAAGCGACGCTGCGCCGAATTCGGGCACAGTATTTTCACCCCGTACGCCGTCGAGCTGGTCTGCTATGATCTGCGTTCAGACGCGAAACATTCGATCACGCTGGAGATCGCGCGCGATACGCAGACGGCGCAGGACGCCGTGGATCGCGAGCTGGTCGCGCGTTACCGGCCTGGCGCGCCGCGCAAAGGTCTTTTGGTGCAGCTCGTGGACCGCATCCATTCCTTGCAAAACACGGCCGCTCGCAACCGGCACGATCTTCCCTTGCCGCCGCTCAGCGCGGTCGCTGAGCGCGTCACGTTTCCATCCGAAATTTGGCGGCTGGTCGATGTCCGTTGGAGAGGACTTGGTTATCGCTCGCTCTCCTCGTACCTCACTGGACTGATTCGCTACGATCTGCTGGTCAGCGGGCCGCACTCATCCGTGACCGCGGATTGTCGGTCGAAACTTCAACGCAAGCTGACGCGAAAGACGCTGGCGGATCGTCGTCACGGCCGCCGGCGAAAGATACTGCTCGATCACTTGATAGAGGAAGCAGAGGGGCGGCCGGTCTCAGAGCAGGAGCTCGAAAATGTGAAGAGCCGGATTGCGCGAGAACTGCGAAGAATCTCATTCACAGCGCCGACTGCGGGCACTTCCGCGCACTCCACTTCTTCTCAACACGAACCGATACGGACCTCTTCCCGCGGAGCGAGCACGGTCAAGGTGGAGCGCAGCAAGGCGAGCAATACCTTGACGGCGCACAGCGAGCGATAAAATCAGCTTGCCGGTTCGGTTTGCCCGACTGCTGAGGTTCGGCGCACGGATGGTCGTGAATTCACGCGACGGCGCATGCCGTGGCATCATCGCAGAAAACCCGCCCGCGAAGTCTCCGGGCGCGCGGAGCGGCGCACGCCCGGAGGAAGCCTGGAGTCTTCGCGTTTGGCAGCGCGTTTCGCTAAACCCGCGCGCCCTGGCTTTGCTGCTGTGACTGACGCGGAGCGACTGTGCGAAGCGTGCGCGCGGCGATCGACATCATCGCGCGTTCCTGCTGTTCGGCGGGGAGATTCTTGACCAGCTTGCGATAGGCTTCTTTCAACTCGGGGTTTGCCTCGAGTTGCTTCATTACGCTGTTTCGGACGCGTTCCCGTCGCTCCAGCTTGTTCACATTCTGCAAGACGAGCATTCGCTCCAAGCGCTCTCTGGGAAGATTCTGAATGTAATTCCATTCCTTCGGATTGGCTTGGATGTAAGCGTCGATCTTCGCGTTGATCTCCACATTGTCGCGGAGCTTCGGCGAGTCGCCGCCGGCATCGGCGTTTGCCCCGTTGCCGTTGTTATTTTTATCGGATCGTTTCAGGCTCATATATAATTAGATGGCAGCGGCAATGGGTTGACGGAGAGCGTCGATGATCTCGCCGCAGAAGAGATCAACAAGCTCGATGGCGTCCTCGTGTTCGACGGCCAGGCTCATGAGAAACTCGGGGCCGGGCGACGCGCCGAGCCGTTGCTCGACTTCCTCGCTTGCTTCCGAGTATCGCGAGACGGTGGTCGGCGCGACGGTGACGATGACAGGTTGGTTATCGGTGCTTTTCATAATCGAGTGAGGCGTTCACCATTTGTCGTCGGGTGATGGAGAAGGCGACGCAGTTTTCGGTTCGCGCAGTTTGGTGTCCAAGGCGTCGAGCTGCTCGCGCAGCGTGGCTACGTCACGTTTCAGTTCGAGATTCTGTTTCGCGACTTCCTGGGTCTGCTCGACGGCGCGCCCGAGTTCCGTTAGGCGCTGATTCAATGCCTCCGTCTGCTCGGTAAAGGCACGGGTGGCGGCGCGCTGTTTGTTCACTTCCGCAACGACCGCGTCGCTTGCGGAAATGCGTTGTGATTGCGCAACGCTCTTTCGCGAACTCGGCAAATTGTTGCCATCCGGCCGGAGATCCCAGTGCGCGGATGTCTCGATACGATAGATCGGATGGCCTTCATGCATCGTGAATGGATCACTCCCATCGGCGTAGCGGCCGAGACGATACTCTTGGAGTTGTTCCTGAGTTCGTAAGCCGTCCGAGCGAACCGGTTCTCCGACCGGCCGCGCGACGGCTATCCTTTTCGACGGATGCGAAGCGCAGGCGACGAGCAACAAACTTGGAATGAGCGTTAGGTATTTCATTGGATCGAATGAATGGATGCGAGCGTTGAAGGTGTCGGGGAGGGAGTCGGAGTCGGCGATTCCGCGGCGATCTGCGTGCCGCCGATCTTCGCGTCGCCCTCATCGACGGTCTGCGTGATGTAGAGATAGAACTGTTTCCCCGCCGGCACGCGCACGTAGAAGCCGTCGCGCTCGATCGCGGTCAGAATCTGTTGCGCGTAGCGGTCGAGGACAGCTTGCGCGCCTTGCAGCGGAGCGTTCTGCAGACTCGGCAGGGCAAAAGTGCCGAAGGCAGTTGTCTGTGTCTCAGTTAAGGCCGCAGCAGCGCCGCTTAAGAGAGTAGCGACGTAGAGTTTGATCTCGGCCAGGTTGTCGGTCTTGAGCAGCTTGCCGCGCAATCCGGCGCTGCCATCAGTGATGCCCCAGGAGCCGGTGTCGGCGTCGAGTTCGTGATCCAAAGCCAATCCGGAGACGTTCAGTTCTTCGCCATTCTGCCAAACCAAGGTCCAGCGGCCGTTGCTGGCGATGCGTTCGCGCGTGCGATCAACCTGTACGGTGCCGTGAACCTCGGTTCCGGCTGGGATGATGAGTTGTCCGTGATGAAAGACATCTTCGGTCACGAGTCCGATGATCGGCGTTTTGATGGATGAGGAGTCGACCGTGATAACCAGCTCGCACGGGACGAGGCGACCGAAGGGCGCGAAGTCGGCGCTGAATTTCTTCGGTTCCTTGCCGACCAGCGCCGGCGTTTCTGCTACAAGGCTCAGGCTGGGAAGTTGCGGACTCGGCTCCGGCTTCGCCGACGGCGGAGTCGGCGAAGCATCCTTCTTTCGGTCAGCAGCGTTTGGATCGAAGGGAACCATCTCGCGACGCACACTTTCTGGCCGCTGCGACTGTTTCTTCCCGGGCCTCGCGAGAAAATTTCGTGGCGAAAGCGGAATGCGCTGCTGCGGCGAACGACGACTGTTCACCAGCACGAGCAGGATGATCAAACCGAGGAGGAAGAGCACGAGTGCTCCGGTCGGCGAGCGGAAGAAATTGAGAAAGCGTCTTGGACTCATTGCGGCAAGGGAGCGGGTTCGATGTCTTTCGGGTCGGGCTTGCTCACAGGGACCTGTTCCTGGCGAGCGAGCACGAAAGTGAAATCATTCTTGAGTGAGAGGTCGTTCGGGTTGCCGGGCGAACCACTCACGAGCACGTAACCGAGAGTCGATTCGTGCGGCGCAATCGTGCCAGTCAGATCGGTGAGCGACGGCGTAAAGACGCGATCGGCGACGCGCACCTGCAGCCGCTCGGGCGAATACTGGAGCGCGCTGTCGCTGTGATTCTCGATCACGAGATGAAAGACGAGCGTGTCTTGTTCGGGAAACCGAAACGCGTCGGTCAACTTCACGACGTAGTCGCCGCAATCGCTCACCAGCGGCGCGTCGTGCAGATCGCGATGCTCGATGTTGGCGACTTCGTCAGGCGCTTTCGCTCGCAGTAACGGGAAGGCCTTCACTTTGTCGAGCAAACCGAGAAGACGCGGAGGCGTGAGCGGACGTGTCAGCGACCCGATATTTCCCGCACCGCTGCGCAGCACGACCGAATACAACGGCTCAGCGCTCTCATGTAGCTCAAAGGCGTAAGTGCGATTGTTCCATCGCACGTTGAGATTGGTCGCAGCCTGTTGCGCGAGCGCCCGCAGCGAGAAATAGGAAGTGCCTTTTGTGTGCGCGATCTGAAACAGCGCGGGCGATTTCCCATCGCTCGTTAGAAGCGCACCGTCGATCGCGGCGATCGGCGAGGGAAAGCTGATCGTCGTCACGCGCGTTCCCGAGACGGGCACCGAGTAAACGGTGTGGTCGTCGAGCGCGAGGTCCTGGACGCGCTTGTCGGCGGCATGTGCCCCTGGGCAAGTGACGAGCAGAGTGAGCGAAAGGAGCCTAACGAGTCGGTTCATATTTGAAATCCTGGATGGCGGTCGGGAAACGGCCGTTTTCGAGCATGTTTGGATTGCGCAGCATCTTGAGCTTGAGCGTGAAGGGCAGCGCTTCGCTGAAGGCGCGCTCCTGGAAAATGCCGGTGCGAATTAATTGGCCGCTCACCTGGATGAGCACGGCGTCATTGCGCGTTTCGAGCAGGTCGATCTTCGCGATCTCGGCTTTCTGGTGAAGCTGCTTCGCCTTGAACTCCGGCTCTTCCGCACTCCATTCGGCCTGCGCCTTGGCCTGCGCAGCCTTCAGGAACATCTGCTTGAGCAGCTCGGGATGATCGAAGCCTTTCGGGTTCCGCTCGAGAAATGCGACCGCGGCGAGCGTGCTTTGCTCGGCGTGAAGTTCGCGCGCCTCCTGAAAATCCAGGAGCGGCGAAACGAAAAACGTTCCCGCGGGATCAACCACAATCACGCGCTCCCGTTCTTTCAGCGTTTTGACCAACTGAATGCGCTCAATCGCAGCGCCGATGATCACGGCGATCAGAGCGAGAAACCAGAACCTGGCGAGCCGGTCTTTGTCGATGAATACGCGCAGAGGGTTCTCGCGTTTCTCGCGAACCCTCGGCGGTCGCGCTGGCGGTGTGGTGGTGCGTAACTCGGGAGCTGTAGTTTCCATGGTCAATTTCGTGAATGTTGGAGAAGGAGTTCACGCACCGCGGCGTCGCCGGTTGGGTCGTTCTTCTTTGGCCGGCGAGGGCGGCGCGGAGCATTGCGGCTGCCGCCCATCGAGCCGACGAGATTGCCAAGCGGTGAATACGAGCTTCCAGTGATGGAAGCTTCAGCTGCTCCGAGAGTCGCGGCCGTGGCCGCGCCCGCTCCGCCCGCTAGGAAGCCGCCAACTCCGCCCGCAGCGCCGAAAGTTGCAGCCGCTCCGACGCCTGCGGCGGCGCCGGCAACTCCGGCGGTGAAGACAGTGGACGCGAGCGCTTGCCCGACTTGTGTACCGGTTGAGATCGCCTTTTGAATGATGATCGGCGCTGCAATCGTGCTCGCAATCAGCCAGATCGCGAGCGCGGCCAGCCCCAGCAAGTTTTGCAATCCATAACCCGCGCCGCCACTCACGCCACCAAAAGCGAGAAAACTTTGGTCGGTCATGAAACTGATCAGACCGGAAGTAAGCAGCGACGCCGCACCCCACCCGAGCGGCCAGCAAAGAACTCCGGCATACCCGAGAAGAAACGAAACGCCGATGGAATGCAGCGTTCGGACCGCGAGGAAGCCGATGAAGATCGGCGCGAGCGCAAAGGCGACGTAGAGGATGAACTTCTGGACTAAGTAGGCGTAGAAGACGATGACGCTCGCCAAAAACCCGAGCGCCCATAAGATGCCCGAGATGATCCCCTCAAAGATGGCTTGCCCAGTCAGCGTCTCCCACCAGGATTTGGAGCCTGAGCTATCCGTTGTCCCTTTATTCAGCGCGAGCGCCTGCTGATACTGATCGTAAACTTTCGCAGGATCAGCCTTGAGCGTTTCCTTCACCGTCGTATCGACAATGGTCGCGACTTCGTTTCCCCAGGTCGGCAGGTAAGTGAGCACCGCAGCGAAGGCCAAGGTGCGCCCGATGGTGCGCAGATAGGCGCTCGGGCTGCGTTGGCCAGTAACAGTCGAAGACACGATACCGACCGCGAGAAGCACAAACGCGATCGGCATCAGAACCCGGTTCATTTCCGCGCACTGATTCAGGAAGTTTGGAAATAGAGTATTGAAATCATTCATCTCTCGTTAGGCTTGATTAGTCTCGGCCAGGGAAAGAGGGTGGCGTTGTTTCCAGCCGGAAGACTTCTCCGTAACGACGAAGGCTTTCCTCCATCTGCGCTTGCCGCTCCTCACTCAGCGCTTGCTCCTGGCGTTCGCGATCCGCGCGGTTCTCGGCGTCCTGCGTCGCCACCTGTGCGGCGGCGTGATCAATCTCACGATCGACCGTGCCTAGCTCGGCGTTATAGCCGACAAGAACCCCGGTGAGTTTCTGAGTCTCCGCGTCCGTCGTAGAAGCTTGTAACTGTTGAGTCGTCGCAGCGATTTGGCTGCGCAGAGTCGCGCGCCGCGCCAGCACATCGTCATTAACCGCTTGAAAGTTGCGGGAGCTATCCTGAATGGCTCCGTATTTTCGGTAGAGATCTTCGGCGCGAGGAACGGTGGCTCCGCCCGGCGTCGTGAAAGTCGCGCCTAAGCTCGTGTAGATACCGTTGCCATTGTATGCCAGCGCCTGGATGCCATTTGTCGTGCGCTGCAAGTTAGCGATGGTCTGGCTGATGCCGCTCCGCTGCAGGCTCGTGACGAGTTGATCTGCTCCGACGATGTGGACGAGCTGCTCCGGATTCCCAAACGCCTTCACGTAAGCTTCGGTCTGCTGAAGCTGCTGTGTGAGGGTGTTAATCTGCGTGATCTGGTTGTTCACCATCTCGACGTACTTCGCGAGATCGGCGATGTGGTTCGCCTGATTGTTCGCGATCGCGGTCGGATCGATCACCACGAGCTGCGCACGCGCCACTGAAGCCGCGATTAACAATGTTGTGATTGGCAGGATGAACTTCATGGCTCGCGATGCATTATTCCTGAATGCGAATGGTCGCCGTGCTCGGCGCGAGAATGACCCCGTTTTCGTCACGCTCTGGCAATGGAATTTCGATCGAGCGCGCGCGAGTGCGATCATCGCCTTGCGGACCGAACCGCTGCCGATCATTGAGCGTCTGATACTGCTGCTTGGCGGCGTCACTACCTGCTTTGTCATATCCGGCATCGTATGCCTTCTGCGCAGACGCGTTGCTCCCGGCCTGGAGCGACTCGCTCAGCAGCACGCCGCCACCGGCAGCCGCCGTCGTGATCAACGAATTTCCGTTGCTTAATTTGTTTCCGACAAACGCCCCGCCAGCCGCAGCTAGCGTATCGCCAACAATCCGGGTCGGGCTAACGCCCGCGCAGCTCGCCAGCAAAGCGCTGGCGAGCAGTGAAAAAAGAACAGTCGCGCTTTTCATTACGCGACAGTGATAAAAGATTATTCGGAGATCCGTGCTCCAGTATTAGAGCGACCCGCTATCGCAATGCGGTTTGCTACAAACAGAAATGGCCGGCGAAATAATTGGCTACCGTTACATGAAACATCGCCCGACGGGAAGGCCGGTGGGGCCGCTGGTCCCCATCTACAAGGAAGACTGGCCTTATAAGTTACCCCAACCATCTCAGACTTTGTGGCGGTATATGGATATGTGGAAGTTCGAGTCCATGCTCCGTTCCTCCTCGCTCTACTTTCGTCGCGCTGACAAGCTCGCCGATGAAGGCGAAGGTCGTTTGTCGCGAGAGGGGGTCTACGGGACATCAAAAAGCGAGACTGCTTTTGATGAAACGTACAAGATCGCGCGGGATTACAAACAGCACCTCGCGGCACACGAGATTACTCGAAGCTGCATGTTTGTGAATTGCTGGAACATCGCGGGCCGAGAAGATCAAAGGATGTGGAGAGAATACACAACTAGTCCTGACTCTGTCGTGGTAACTACCTCTATGAAAGCATTACACCGTGCCGTAGCCGAGCAGCGGATCGTTGTATCGCGCGTTAAGTACATCTCTGAGTCGGCTCCGCGAGTCGAGTTCTCACACACAACTCCGTTTTTTTATAAGGACAAATTTTTCAGCTTTGAGAACGAGCTGCGCCTTTTAAGACCACTTTTGGAAGACGAACAGGTGTTGCTGGAAAACGAAGACGACTTCGCCAAGATAGTAACCGTAAACCTCAGACGACTTATTCACCGAGTTATCACGCACAAGGCCATGTCCAAGTCGTCTATCGCTACCATACAATCTCTAACTCGCCAGTTTTGCGGCCGTGCCGGCGTTCAACCTTCGGTGCTGCTTTGAGTTCAATGTCTCGCGAAAGCAAGCTTACGAGCGTTTGAATCTGATGGAGCCAATACAGCACTGCTTAAGCTTTCTGCCGCTCCCACAGGGACACGGATCATTTCTTCCTATCTTCTTGCCCTTTTTCAGGATTTGGATTGTGCGTCGCTCCCGCCGCTCTTCGGCGATGATCTTGTCCATCAACTCATCCTGCTCCCATTCGCCTTCCATCCAGAGCGCGAAATCGAAAGCTCTTATAATGTCTCTGCGATCGATTCCGATCGTGACGGCCTTCGAGACCTTGCTGCGATAATGCTCGATTTGCGTCCTGGCTATCGCGTTCTTGCGAAAGGTTGCTGAGTCTAGCCCGTTGTGGACGAGCACGTTGACCACCACATCTCCCTCTGTGGCAGTAGCTCGAACGATTTGTCGATCGTTTCCACGAGCTTTTTTCAGATCCCGAATCGAAGCATTAAGTTTGGCGAGGGTTTCCGTACTGAGGCTTAAGAGGGCGAATGCGATCCAGCGTGCGCCATCGTCTGTTCTGCGGCGAAGTTCCTTGAATACCTCTTTGAGCTGGGAAGCAATTTTGAGCTCTACGGATTGCTGAGGTGGCTCGTGTCCATACCATTCGGCTGTATAGAAGGTCTCAAATTTTTCTTCTCCTCCATCAAAGCTGATCATTCTCGGACCATCGTAGGAAGCGATCTCGTGATGTTGCTCGTAAACGGTGGGATGAAGGCGGTTGTCAAGATACTGACCAAAAATGTCCAGCTCATCGCCGGTCAGGTCAATGTCGAGATGCTGATGAGCGATGCGACGTTCGATGTAATGAAGAAATACGTCCGGAAACTCTGAGAACCTCGAAATAACATCCAAGTCATCGATGCAAACGGACCAAGGGTAAGCCTTTCCTTTGAACAAACCCAGCTCCTGCGTGATGGCTAACTGGGTAGGTATCCCCGACAAGTGTTGCAGCGTTACCGAGATCGGCATTACGCGGCGCAGTTGGTCGAGCTTCACTTCTATCGTGCGCCCGGTAGCCCTTTCTTTGAATTGAAGTCCTCCATCCCTTTCAAGAACTTGGATGATGCGGCGAGCTTGATAGAAAGCATCCTGAATATTGGCCCTCAGGGCAATTCGAAGCTTCGCGCCGCTGCCTCGGAGAGCTTCCCTTGGCACCCGTTTCCCTTTTGCCTCAACGATGACGAGAAAAGGGCCCCAAACGATTACCACATCTGCTTCGGTTTCACCTTTCTCCTTATCCGGGTCCGGAAAGCAGGCGTTCTTTATGATCGCGTTCTCGGGGAAGAGTCTCAACATTTGCCTAACCACCTCGTCTTCCATCCATTTCGCCAAGTGAAGGCCATAACGGTCGCGGATGGAAGGGTCGTTCCGCGCAGTCTGGTCGAAAAATGTGAAGACGGCATCGAAGCACGAGACGCCGTGGGCATAAAATGCATGGGTCTCGTCGAGAAAGAACAAGGGATGATCCTGCACTTCTACCAACTCAGTCAGGCCTGAACGGGTTTTCGGCGTGAGACCAATGATTGACCTGAGGCCGCGCCATTCTTCATCCGTGAGTTCGCCGACTGATGAAACGAGCTCATTTCGTGATGGCACCCAAGCTCCGCTCATTTCATTGAGGATTCGATTTAGGGTAACCGCGAGTTGTTTAAGCTCGTTCTCATGAGGTTCGTCTAATCGACGTTTGCGACGAAGGGCTGCTCCTCTTTTCGCGCCCTCGTCGAAGCGATCACGGATTCCGTTAATCTTATTTTCAATCAGGTCACCGAGACTTCGGAGAATATCGAGAGCTCGTCCGGCCCCGATCCCGAAGGCTGGGGCAAATTCTTTTTCGAAAGGCCGCAGGAGGTCATCGATCCGTTTCGCGACTTGCGACGGATAGCCTGAGCCGCGGACAAGACCAGAATGCAATCGGAGATGCATTCCCAGTTGATCGGGTTGCCCTAGCGCGTCTCGTTCGGAAAACATCTCGGCGAATGCCAATGCCTCCGCATGCGCCTCAATGGCATCGATCACCGCCTGTATCCGCCCGGAATCTCTTCCAGTGCCCTTGTCGAACTCGGGGTATAAAAGCCAGGCGGCATGTTCGATTCCGGCTGGCATTGGCCGCGCGTAGTTGCCAGGCCGATCCCGAGAGGTCGCCAGCCGGTAAAAGGCGTAACTGGCGAAAGCAACCCGAGCATCGACGCCGGCGATGACAGTCTTGAAGCGTGATTCTGCCTGCGCCAGCTCACGCGCACCGTTCTCCCGGATCTCTTTCAGCTTTGCGTCATTTTCGTCATCCATTCCACGATGACATTACTCCAACGCTCTTCTGTAAGAAATTCTCCCCGTGTCTTCCCGCGTTTCACCATGTGCTGCTATGATGCGACCGTCCGAACGGAACAGTAAATTTGACTCGCGCGAACGAGTGCATCCACGGCTGAAAGCCGTTCCCATCCGGGCTCGCCTAGGAATTTTCCTGCGCGATTGCTCGTACTGTATCCTCGGTCGTGTGTAGTTCTGCCGTCCTCTCATCAAACTGCGCGGCGCTGGTGCCGCTGATTTGGAGCATCTCTTCTGAGGCGACGTTGTGCGCCGTGCCGCAGATTGGGTTCTGCGCGTCGTTGTGCAGGTAGGTGAACGCAGCGAATTTTTCACCGCTCTGCTGGTCGGGCAACGGATAAGAGAGGATCGCGTGCTTCGTTAGCTCAGTTATGCCGATGTCGCGGGCCATGTCGTCGAGATCGGCGCGGTCGTTCTGGCGCATGAGGAAGAATTGGCGGCTGTTGCCGAAGACGGCGGAGCGGATGCGGCTTTCTTTGAACGGGCCGTATTGCTGGACGATGGAGATGTTCCAGCAATTGAACTTTCGCATCTGGGCGTAGCTCTCTTTGACGATCTGTTCGCCGCCGGGGATGTCGAGCAGGCGCGCGACTTCTTCGTAAATGTTCCGTTTTCGCAGCCGGCGAGGCATGGTGATGATGTGCTGGCGCGTGTAGTTGGTGATGAGGAATCCGGCGACGGCGCGCAGCAGCTTGGCGGCTTCAGGAATGTAGCCGAGTTCGAAATGCGCGATTTTGCCGGTGAGCGAGACGTTGCTCACTCCATCGAGCAGGCAGCCATAATTGCCGTCGGCGCACCAGGGAACGAGACGCGTCGCCAAGTCGGCGGCGCTCGTGTCGGACCCGTCGAGCTGGATCAGCTCCTGCAGCATTCGATGCGTCGGATATTCTTCCGGCGTGAAGTAGGCGAAGGCGAGATTGCGCACCTCGCGGCGCGTGGCGGGCTCCTTCAAAAAGCGAAGCGCTTCGTCTTCGCTGATCTCAGCGAGTCGAGCTGCGGTTGAATCGGCATCAGCGCGTTGGCGATCACGGAAATCGACAAAGACATCGAGCATGGTCACGCCGGGACGCGCGCGTTTTAGCGTCGCGAGCAAACAAGAGTGGCGCGCGATGTCGAGGAGTCGGGGCTCGTTGCGGCGGCTCCATTCTTCGAAGACATCTTCGTAGAGGAGCATGATGTAGCGGGCGATCTGCGCTTCGCGCGAAAGCTGTTTGTCTTCGTCGCTGCTCACGCCGGCGATCTTCGCGACCAGCGCCATCGCGGACGCGAGATGCTCGGCAGTCAACGGGAGCCCGTGCGTGTCGAGATAGTTGATCGTGAGATCGCCATCGGGCTGGATGATGATCGGGCGCGCGTTTGGCTCGACGGTGCGCGTGTAGAGTTCGTAGGAGAGTCCTTCCTCGATGATGACGGTGTAGTCGTAGAACGCTTCCGTTTGCGAGAGCAGATCGCAGACGGTCACGCTCTTGCCCGCGCCGCTCATGCCGAGCAGGACGGCGTGCTGCGGCGTTTCGTTGCCGTTCGATCCGGCGAAGGTGGTGACGCCGACGAGATTGCGCTGGTTGCCTTCATAAAGCGCTTCGGCCTTTTCGAGATGGCCGGTGAAGGTGGCGCTGAACGGTAAAACGTCGGCGAGGTAGCGGGTCTCGGCATAGAGCTTGCGATGCGGATAATGACCCCACGGATGACCGGGCCAGCTTTGGAAGAAAAGTTTTCTCGCCGTGGTCGGCAACGCGCAGGCCAGGTATTGCGCGCCGTTCATTCCATTGATCGCATTCTTGATCGCGGCGGTTTTCGCGGCCAAGCCTTCGCGCGTCTCGTCCCAGGCGCGGATGATGTATTCGACGTTGAACGGTCGCGTGTGGCCCTGCATCAATGCGGCGATCTTCTTTTTCTTCTTCTCCATCGCGGTGAGGAGCGAAAGGCGTTTCTCGCTCGCGAAATCGCCCGCGAGCCGATCATGCGCTTTCTCTTCACGGCCGATCTCGGTGCGAGCAGAGAGCGATTCGATGTTGACCGTAATGTTGTAGTCGAGCAGCGGCAGGCCGGTGAGCCGATGGATCATTCCGGGATGCGTCATCTTCGGCCAGCGACTGATGACGAGGACGGAATGGAAATAGCCATCCATCCAAAACCCGGAACCGTTGCCGAGTCCTTGCGCTTCGCTGTGCCAGCAATTTTCCTGGATGGATAATTGCGGATCGAACGTTTCGAGCGTGTCATACTCGAAGCGCGAGCCTAACGACGGATTCAGAAACGTCGTGCAATGGCGATAATGATCCCCGTCTTTCATCGCGGTGATGCGCGCGCCGGGAAAGATGTTGGCGAGCATCTGATGCAGTTGCTCGAACTCGGTCGCCATCTCTTCGATCAAGGCGCTGTAATGCTGATGCTCTTTCGCCGCCGACGCGACGAAGGCTGGTGACGTTTCGATCGCGCGCGAGAAGTAGAGGACAAGGCGCTGCCGACGAAGCCGGCGTTCGATCATCGCTTCCCAATAGCGGACGAAGCGCTCGTTGCGACACCGGCGCGTCCAGACGTTGGTCGCGCGTTCGGTCTGCTCGCGATAACGCAACAATTCCGAGCGATAGTCCGAATCGCAGAACCACTGGATTTGCAGCCGCAGCTTATCGTGCAGACACGCGAGCAAGAGAGCGATTTGATCCTGACTCGCGTTCAGATGTTCGGGCGAAGCGGCAGTCAGGTCCGGCGGCTCGAGGATGAAACCTTTCGAGACGTGGCAGCCTTTGCGCAACCCGTGAAACACCACAAGGTCGCGAACGAAATAACCGTCGGGAGCGGATTCAAACATGGTCGTTGGAAGAAAGTGTTGTGCGCCCATAGATGCGCGGAGTTTCAGGGCCGAACCCGCGACCTTTCAGCCAAAGCTCGAAGAGATCGATGTCGTAACCGGCCGGTTTGCCCTGGCGAAAAGCGAAGACATAAAGCGCCGCGATGCCAGTCGGCACGAGCGACGGGACAAGCGCGCTGAGCAGCGTCCAATGTGAAACGCTGAAGAGCAGAAGCAGCAGGATGACGGACGCGAACGCTCCGCCGGCGATGAACCAGAAGAGATTGCCTTCCAGTCCCCACGTTTTGCCGGCGGAGTCGTCTGCGCTGTTCGTTTCCGTGAAGCGCAGCTCGGTGGCGGAGCCGTTGCTCATTGGAACGAGCCCACGTCCACCGTCGAGCTGTCGATACCGAACGCGGTGAAGAGCGCCTTCACGATGATCGGCGCGCCCGCGATGATGAGGCCGCCGATGATCGAGAGCTTGCCTGCGTCGGTGTCACCGCGCCGGATGGCAAACCCGCCGCCGACCACGCAGATGGTGCCGAAGATGAAACCGATGAGCATGACGATGCCCAGCGCCTGACTAGCGCCGCTGGCGAGATCGCCCGTCGACTGGGCGAGAATGGGACTGAAGTTGAAAGCAAGGAATTTGGTCTTCATGTGACGAGAGTTGTAGAGCGCCTCTCTGCCCATGCTGCTCCGGCGTTGGAGCGACCTCACCGAGCGATCGCTGGCAGGGTGAAGCGAATGAACCCTTTCTCGACTTCAGCCGATCGCCTCGCACAACTCCGCCACCTCGAATCCTATCTACACGAACAAATCCGGGGACAGGATCACCTTATTCCGCGCGTCGCATCTGTTCTTCAGCGCGGCGAATGCGGCCTAACGACAACCAGTCGCCCACGCGGAAGCTTTCTCTTCCTCGGCCCGACCGGCGTCGGTAAGACAGAGCTGTCGATTTCGTTTACTCGTTATCTGTTCGGCGACGAGAAGCTATTCCGCTTCGATATGTCCGAATATCAGACTCAGGAAAGTCTCGGCATTCTGTTAGGCTCGCGAATTGGCGAAGTCGGCTTGTTAGGCATGGCGCGGCAGAAATCGGCGACCGGCACGCTGCTCTTCGATGAAATCGAAAAGGCGCACCCCCGCGTGCTTGATCTTTTTCTCCAAATTCTCGACGCCGCTCGGGTGACGATGGCGAATGGCGAGACGCTCGACTTCAGCAGCTTCTACGTCGTCTTCACATCAAACATTGCCGCAGCCGAGATTCTGAATCTCCAGCATTCGTCGTTTGCCACGATGGAGCGTCACATCCTGACGAAGGCACAGCAAACGTTGCGACCCGAGCTCTACGCGCGCATCACGGAAAAGCTGGTCTTCAACCGGCTGAATTACGACGGGCAGATGGAAATCGCTCGCCTGCATATCGCGCGCGAACTCTCGTTTCTGCGGGACAAAGGCTTCGATCTCACGCTCGGCCATGCCGTTGTCTCATTCCTCATGCAACGCGGCTTTCATCCGCGACTCGGCGCCCGTCCTCTGCGCGACACGATCGAAAAGAATCTGCGCGGAGCGGTCGCCGATGGCATGATCTCGGAATGCGCCTCCCAGAAGTCAGAGTTCATCGTCTGTGGTGATCGCTTGGTGCTCCAGCCGATCGAGCACTAGTTGTTCGCCTTCCGCGATGGCGCATTACGACTGGATTGAGGTCCCGCTACGAATCACCTTTAAAAATCATTATGGCCTCAAAAAAGAAATCGAGTGGGAAGAACAGCGGACCCAGAGAACTAATTCAGCCTCATCCCGGCGATAAGCGATATCAGCGCCGCACAAAAACCGGTCACTTCGGGGAGAGCGACGACGTGACAAAATCGCTTCGCGAAGATGTGAAGAAACACTCAAAGACGAAAGTGAAGCCCGGATATGGTGACCGAGGCGATCAGCCGAAGCGAACGGCAAAGAAGAAATAGGCGACAATCGTCGTCCATCTTTCCGCATCGGGTAACGCCGTGCGGCTGACCTCTCGCCGTTTTCTTTTAGCTGGTGCGACTCCTCCGCGTGAATCGATAGCGACCTTTTTTCTGCGGCGAGCGAGCACAGTCAAGGTGGAGCGCAGGCACGAGCAATACCTTGACGGCGCACAGCGAGCCATACAATCGGAGAGCTATTCACGCCATGCGATGCAAGGTTTCCTACGTTGAGTTCCTCGTGATGATCGGCGCACCCGCAGCGGCGCGGCCGGCTTCCGTAGGGGATCAGGGTCGGAGAGCCGCGAGCGCCGTGAGGACGGCGCAGATGATCACCCGCCAACCAGTTGGCCAGCTAACTCGCGAGTCTGTGCGGAAGCAACGCGGGCACAGTCTCGCCGCGGCGCAGCCGCATCAGTATTCATTGGCTGTCGGGTAGAGTCAGTAAGATGAGGACGCCATAGCGACCCAGCGTCATTGCCTCTTCCCTTATCTGCGCGCGGGATTTCGGTAGGGCGGGAAACCAAACGTTCGCATCGAGCTTTTTACCGATGACGCCGGAGCGCTTTTCGCCGACCGCAAGACAGATCCGAGTCGGGCTATCGCTTGGCAGCCGGTTTACGACGTTGAGGATTTTAGCGTAGCCGGGAGATTGAAAGTGCTGCGATCGCCGTGGCCACATGTGGCCATCGGGGAAAAGGTGAATCATTACGCTCGGCTCAACTTCAGCGTCGATGAAGCGAATTGCTGCGCAGGTAATGGAAACATTGAACTTTCCGGCAAGGTCTTGAATACCGCCGAGTCTCCTTCGCGCGCGAGGCAGAGCTGCAATAAAACGTGATCGGGGCATGAGAAGATGTGAGGCGAAGGTGTCGGCTTCGCGTTCGATTCGGAGATTGCCTGTGGCGCGATCGGTGAACGACGGGTGTGGACGTACTCGACCGGAGGCGAGCGCGTTGCGGTGTTCGTCGATGAAATAGTGGCCGAGTTCATGGGAAAGTGTGAAACGGCCGCGCGGCGAATCCGGCAAATTCTCGCGGTCGAGATTGCAGTGGATGTAAAAGCGCCCGTTCTCGTGCTCGATAATGCCGTCGAAGGCTTCCGCATAATGATCGTAGATCAGCCGAATGTCTTTGCGCGCGGCGATCTCCTCGGGCGCGACTTTGCCTGTCGGGCAATGTTGGTCGGCAATAGCTTCGGCGAGTTCAGCGATCTCCTCCGCGCGTGCAGGTCCAATCTCGCCGTTACTTCGCGGCGTCATCCCGCCCGCCTTTGCGATCCGCCTTGCGCCGGTTCTTTTCCATTTTCGCTTTGATTTCGCGAGGCAGTTTACTGCCGTGGCGTGCGGCGCGGCAAAGTTCTTCTTCGACGCCAGTTTCCTGCGGAAGCGGGAATGGGATTGTCTTGGCTTCACGGCTGGCAATCCGGTGCTGGATACGGCGAAGCACGGCGTCAGAATTATTAAGCGCCGGTGGAACTGAATGTTCGTCTGTTGTCGACTCTGGTTCGGTGGCTCGGACTTCATCGGGTGTCTCGGCAACGATGTAGCCTTCGGCGAGTAAGCCGCGGAAAAGTCGATTTTCCAATTCCGCGTCGTTAGCCGAACCCGATTTTAGCTGCGGTTTCGGGTGATTCTTTTTCATTGTTCGACTGCGTTGTGGGGTTGTGCGGGAGGGATGGTTGCGACCGCGGCGCGAAGCTTGCGCAACGCGCGGGTGCGAATGGTGCGGAGATTTTCCGCGGTGGTGCCGAGTTGTTCGGCTAAATCGCTAACGACGCGGTTCGGCAAACGTTGGAATTCTTTGCCGAAACGATGGTATTGAAATGTCACTCGCAATAGGACCTGCTCGCGTTCGGAGAGTGCGTTGAATGCTGCGTGAAATGCTTCCTGTTCTGCCGTGGGCAATTTCTGCACCGGCTCTTCGGTCTCTTCCGGCGCGCGGTACTTCGCCCATTGCTCACCCTCAAGGGTGACTTCATCGTAGTGGCCTTCGAGCCGCTTACGGAGATTGGTGTTCGTGATCTTTCCGAGCCAAGCCTTGATGTGCGGCACCGCGGCGGTAACTGCGATGTCACTCGGCAAATGAAAACGATTCGCGTAAAGGTAAACGGCTTCCATCGTGTCTAGGAAAATGTCCTCAACCCAGGTTTCGCCGCCAAGATCAAAGGCGAGCTTGCGGCACTTCGTCCACAACCAGCCTTTGTAGCGATCGTAGAAAGTCTTCCACGCGGCATCTGCGCGATCAGCATTCTTCTTTCGTTGGCCGATTAACTGTAGCAGCGCCAAGTCATCGGAATCCTGAACGACGGCCAGCACTTCAGGCTTGGCAAATACGTTGAGACTAGGTGCGCCTTCACTGCTGGTCATGGCTTCATTCTGTCAAAACGCCGATCCGTGGCAAAGCGACACGCGCCATGCGTGTCACGGTTCGACGTTCTGATCAACAAAGGCCGATGACGCGCCGCCATCACAATGACGTGAGCCGCCGCGCATTCAGAGGTCGCCCTTCAAAAATATGAATGCAAAAGTGGAAACACACGGCCAGGACTGTGATGTCCTCGGGAATCATGTGCCGGAATGCCATCCCGCACCGAAGTGGATGGCACTTGTGGATGATGAGCCGGTGCCGATGCCGCAGCGCGTCGTGACGGTTGGCGTTATCCGATCGCAGGCGGGGATACCTGCCGCGATCGAGCTAACCCGCGATTACAATTCGCCGAACGATTTCGTCCTCGGACCCGACTCGACGGTGGTTGATCTCGGTGAAGGTAACGTCTTTTACCGCGTGCCGGAATGCGAGGAGAAGTCGGAGCGTCACCGCCCATGTGCGAAAACCGCGAAGCTCGCTTACTTTATCGATGATCGCCCTGAGCTAACGACGAATCCGCAACAAACTGGGCAGTCGCTTCGCGCATTGTTCAGCTTCGCTGCGGAGACGCCTCTGTTTCGCGACTTCGAAAGCTCCCATGATGAAGCTATCGCGCTTGATGCGTCGGCGCGGTTTATCGATGGGCCGGTGTTCTACACAAGACGCGAGCATCAACACCATCTGGTTATCACGGTGAATTCGCGCGCGTTTAGCGAAGCTGATGGCGTGAAGCCGTCGATGACGGGCGAAGAAATTGCGCGCCTGGTTTATCCAAAAGCTCCGCGGGAAACACGCGTTTGGCAGCGCGGCGGTGGCGGTGAACGCGAGATCGGGCTCGACGAGTCAGTCAGCATCAAAGGCTGCGAAGTTTTCGATGTGGCGCGACGCCGCGTTGACGGTGGATACGCGCTGGCGCGTGTCGAACGGGAGCTGGAGCTGATCAAAGCGGGCGGCAGTCGCGCAAAGATGATCGCGCCGCCGGTTAACGCGGTGCTCTACAGCGGCGTGCGGACCCGGCCGGGATATCCGGTGGAATCGACCGATATTCTCGTTCCCGTTCCGACAGGCTATCCTGGGCAGTTTCTGGATTGGGCTTACCTGCCGGAAGGTTCGCCGCTGATTGGTCGCGTCGCGGGGTCGGCTTTAGGTCACACCATTCAAGCGGATGGCCGCACCTGGCGGCAGATCAGTTATCACCCGCATAACGGCGGTGGCGGGCCGCCGTGGGACCCGAGCATTCACGGATTCCACACCTACTTAACGGAACTCATTGCGTGGCTTTACAACGCGCGATGACGGAGCGCGTCAATCTCACGAGCGACCGGCGCTATTGCATCCTGCGTATCACTGAGCAGGCGCGTCATAAACTCGAGGCACATCTGTTCCAGCGCTACCCGCGTTGCGAATGGGGCACGTTCTTCCGTTTTGGATTTCGTCGCGCACCCTGGGGCATCGCGATCAGTTACGTGGACGCGCTCTGGCCCGGAGACGGCGACCTGAAGTGCGAGAGTTGCATTACAACGTTCGAAGGCGAGTACACGCTGCGTGCATTTCGCGCTGCCGAGCAAAAGGAGGTGGCGATTGGCGTAGCACATTCGCACCCGCGCGGTGGCCATACCTTTCCGAGCGAACTCGATGACGACATGGACACCTACTTTGGGGAGGAACTGTCGGCCTACAGCTCAGGAATGCCGTACTGCAGTCTTATTTTTCAGCGTAGCGTAAGCAGCGGCTTCACCTTCACTGGGCGTGTGTACGATCGCGGAGAGTGGTTGCCCGTACGCGAGTTGTTCACGGTCGGCAAGGATTTGCGCCGTGAAGTTGCCGAGAATTATCTGCCGCAGTTGCGCGTGCCTAACGAGACGGACAAGACCGATACAGAATCGACGACGGCGAGGCTTGCTTCTGTATTCGGCAGCGCAGCGCAGGACCGGCTCGCCACTGCAACCGCGGGAGTGATTGGATGTAGTGGTACCGGCTCGCCAGCGATTCACGTGCTCGCCCGCGCTGGCGTCGGGCGCTTCGTTCTGATCGATCCCGAACGTTTGAGTCCGTCGAACTTGGAACGGGTGCACGGCAGCACACGTGACGATATTCGCGACGGACAGGGTCCGTACAAGGTAGATGTTATGTCGCGCATGATCCGCGCGATCAATCCAGCGGCTGAGATTACTGCACTGAAGTTGAACGCGCTGAATGAATACGTGCTCGACGAACTGGTTCGCTGCGATCTACTGCTGGGCTGCGCCGATACGCAGCATGCGCGCCTCTTGCTGAGCGATCTCGCAAAGCGCTATCTGATTCCAAGCATTGACGCAGGAGTTCTTATTGAAGGCGATGGGGGCCGGATCACGTCGCAGATTGGCGAGCTGACGCAATATACTCCGGACCTGCCATGTGCGCTCTGCGCTGCACGCATTGATTTTCTCACTTTGAGCCGCGAATTGATGAGTGCGGACGAGCGCGAGCAGCGCACCGCTGCCGCGCAACAGGCAGCTGATCGCGGCGTTGATGCACGCCAATATTGGGCGGGCGAATTGCCGCAATTGCACACGGTCGGTTATCTCACCACGATCTTGGGAAGTCTGGCCGCAGGTTACGCGGAAGGTTGGTTGACGGGCGCTTTCGCAATGCCGCACTCGTGCATGCAATTCGATGTTGGCCAGCCGCAGTTTGGTTTCGTTGCGGTTCCCCGAACGCCGCGTGCGGATTGCAATTGTCAAAATCACGTCGGCTGGGCTGACCAAGCCGCTGCGTGTCGAAATATTGCTATGCCAGCTCACTGGCGAAGCGAAGCAAACGCCGCGTGAAAAATTAAGCCGCGCTACTTCGGTGCGTGATTCGTGAGTGAAAGATGCGTCACCGGCACGCCAGCTCTGCGCTCTATTTCCTCCGCAACAATCTTGCGATGACAAGTGCGGTAATCAGCTTCGTAGCAGAGCAAACAGGTGTTCTCTTTGGAGGCGACTTCAGCCGCTTGCTTGAGCGAGTCCACCTGTTTGAGCAGAAACGTGCGGTAGCGTTTGAAAATCTGCGGCGTGTACTTGCCCGCAGTTTTCATCGCCTCCATTTGTTCCGGCGGCGTGCCGAGTTTCGGATCGTGCAGATAACGAATGCCGACCCGTTTGCAGGCGGCGGCGAGTTTGTTTTTGGAAAAACCGGGTTTGCGGCTCTGCGGCCGATAACGAACGTCGAAGAGGACTTCGACGGATGCGGCATTGAGTTGCTTGAGAAATTGCGGCAACGACAGGCCTTCGTAGCCAGCAGTAAAAAGCGAAATGCGACGGCGACGGGTCATCGTTCATCTTTACGGGGTTTCATTCGCGGCAGCAACTATTGCCTGGTTTGCGCTTCGTTGACCCAAGCGATATCTGATTGTCCGCTGTTGATGCGAAACTCATGAGCCGCGCGCCAATCTTTACAGTCGGTCATTCCGATCGCAGTTGGGAAGAATTGGTCGAGGCGCTGACGAATTGTGAGATTCAGTTCGTCGTCGACGTGCGCACGACTCCTTACAGCAACCGTTACCCGCAATTCAATATCGACGTGTTGCGCGAGGCGCTGCCGCGCAACGGCCTGAAGTATCTTCATCTTGGCGCGGCGCTCGGCGCACGTCCCAGCGATCCACGGCTCCTCGATGGTGAGGGCCGCGTGTGGTACCCGAAGGTGCGACAAACGCCGGAGTTTCAGGCGGCAATTGGCCGCGTCGAAAAAGGCGCGGATAGCGGCTATCGCCTCGCACTGCTTTGCATGGAGGCGCATCCGTGTGAATGCCACCGCCTTCCGATGATCGCATACCAGCTCACGCGTGATGGGTATGAGATGCGGCACATCCTCCGCGATGGCACCGTGCGGTCACACGCGGAAATCGAAAGCGAGTTGCTCGATCGCTTTGCAAACAAAATTCCGCAACCAGGATTGTTTCAGCGCAACATCGGACGCGCCGAACAACTGGAAGCTGCTTATGAGCAGCTGAATCTTGTCATCGGCTGGAAACCACGCGAGAAGGCCGAAGCCGATGATCGCGCCTGAGGATTTCTCAGCTCATCCCGCTTTGACCTGCCGCGACTTTTTCTTTGATGACGCCGGCAAGTTGCTCGCGCGCTGTTAAAGGCAAACAAAACGTGATCTTCGCTTTGGCAGCGGCGGCCATCGCATCATCGTGAAGTTGCGCTTGCTTCAGTTCGGTCGTGCGTGACCAGAGCCGCGCCACGTCTTGTTCAGTGGGCAAGAGGTCGTCCATGTCGGCGAGGTGAACTGGAATTGGCGATTTGTCCGACGCGCGTTGGTCCTGCTTCGCGGCTGCACCATAAGAATATGCAATGGCCGGCGCGCGTCCCGGTGGTCCGGTGCGCAAGACTAACGCAGTGTACGGCGCGTGACGGGTGCGCGGCATTTCCGGGAGGCGGGCGAACCCGAGCACATAATTCATGTGTTGGTTATCGGGAAGAAACCAGCGCAAGCCGAGGAGCAGTGCCTTGCTGGCGTGAGGATACGGAACTTCGATTTCCACGCAGTGCCAGCTGGGACTTGCGC
>DAISXY010000033.1:0-28777 GCA_036825615.1 Chthoniobacterales bacterium | reverse complement strand
CCCCGAGCCCCCGCTTTGTCATCCCGAGCCGGCGCAGCGCGGCGAGGGACCCCGCCAACGCAGTCCGCGCTTTCCATGTACCCAACAACGCACAAACTCATTGCACGCTCAGCCGTTCCAAGCACGCCCACATTACAACTGCGGGGTCCCTCGTCGTCCTTCGGCGATTCGGGATGACAGGGCTTACCTCACCGATGCACAACCGTCCCGTCCCCCCCGAGCCCCCGCTTTGTCATCCCGAGCCGGCGCAGCGCGGCGAGGGACCCCGCCAACGCAGTCCGCGCCTTCCATGTACCCAATAACGCCCAAACTCGATTGCACGCTCAGCCGTTCCAAGCTCGCCCACACTGCAACTGCGAGGTCCCTCGCCGTCCTTCGGCGACTCGGGATGACAGGGCTTATTTCACCGATGCACAACCGTGCCCTCCTCCCCGAGCCCCCGCTTTGTCATCCCGAGCCGGCGCAGCGCGGCGAGGGACCCCGCCAACGCAGTGCGCGCCTTCCATGTACCCAACAACGCCCAAACTCATTGGACGCTCAGCCGTTCCAAGCTCGCCCACACTGCAACTGCGAGGTCCCTCGCCGTCCTTCGGCGACTCGGGATGACAGGGGAAGGCGGAAGGGCGGCTCGGGATGACAAGCTTGGTTGCGCTCTCTCTCGCGTTCCGATAGCCTGAGCGCGCGATGGGAAAATCCGGTCTTGGCAAAGGTCTCGGCGCATTGATCAACGTCGCCCCGGCGCTGCGCGCACCGGAGCCCGGCGCGGGCGAACAGGTGCAGCAAATTTCGCTCGGCCTCATTGTCCCGAGCCCGCTCCAGCCGCGGCGCGAGTTTGCGCGCGAAGCACTCGAGGAGCTGATCGATTCCATCCGGCAGCGCGGCATCATCCAACCGCTCATCGTTAGGCCGGTGCGCGACCGCTTCGAGCTGATCGCGGGGGAACGGCGCTGGCGCGCGGCTAAGGAAGTGGGTTTGCACGAAGCGCCGGTGATCGTGAGGCAGGCGAGCGATCTCGAAGTGCTCGAGCTTTCGCTGATCGAAAATCTCCAGCGCGCCGATCTCAACCCAATCGAAGAAGCGCAGGCTTACGCCCGGCTCGGGAACGAGTTTGGGATGCGCCAGGAGGAGATAGCGCAGAAGGTCGGGAAGAGCCGGACCGCGGTCGCCAACAGCATGCGGCTGCTCGATCTTGACCCACAGATACAAACCTGGGTGGTGCAGGATCTCCTCTCCGTCGGCCACGCCAAGGTGTTGCTCGGCCTTAAGTCACATGACGAACAGCGGTTGCTCGCGGAAAAAATCCTGCGCCAGAGTTCCACCGTGCGTACGACCGAGCGGATGGTGGCGCGTCAGCTTGGGAAAGTCGCCGGCACCCGCCGGCGCAAAGAGGTGGTGCGGGTCAGTTCGGCGGTGCTAAGTGACCTGGAGAACCGCCTGCAACAACATCTCGCGACTCACGTGACGATTCATCACGGCGAGAAGCGCGGGAAAATCGAGATCGAATATTATGGCGAAGACGACCTCGACCGGATCGTGGCCGCCCTCGGTCTGCCGCCATCGGCCTAGCAGAGGATTTGAAAAGAACTGGCGACAAGTCTCTTGGTTTTCCGATCCCTAGACCAGCAGTGTGTGCCCTGCAATAAACTCACTTGTCACTCCTCACTTGTCACTCCTCGCGTGTCACTCCTCACTTGTCACTCCTCGCGTGTCACTCCTCGCGTGTCACTTGTCACTCATCTTCCTCCCTCTCCCTGTGGGAGAGGCGGACGGCGCCAGCCACCGGTGAGGGCAACACTTTAACTCGGCACTTGTCACTCATCACTCGTTACTGGTCACTCTTCTTGCTCTTCCTCTTCACCGGCTGCGAGGCGAAACCGCCCGATTTCGGCGAGCCGTCGAAGGATTTTTCCGGCACGGCCGCACTCGCCCATGTCCAGGCGCTGGTGAATCTCGGGCCGCGGCCGCCCGGTTCTCCCGCGTTGCAAAAATCGAGGGATTACATCCGGCAACAGCTCGAAAAATGCGGTTGGCGGGTGCGCGAACAAAAGTTTAGCGACGACACCCCGCGCGGGAAGATCACCTTTGTCAACCTGATCGCCCGTTACGGCGCGCGCCCGAAAAAGGAAAAGCGTTTCCTTCTCTGTTCGCATTACGACACGAAAACCTTCGATAACATCCGGTTCGTGGGCGCGAACGACGGCGGGTCGAGCACCGGCGCGCTCCTCGAGATGGCGCGGGTGCTGAGCCTCCATCCCGAATTGGCGCGCAGGATCGATCTGGTCTTTTTCGATGGCGAAGAAGCCTACGACCAGTTTACCGACACCGACGGGCTCTACGGCAGCCGCCATTTCGCCGGTCGGCTGACGGCGATGAAACGCGCCGACCGCTTCCGCGGCGCGATCCTCTGGGACATGATCGGCGATCGCGACCTGACGATTACGTTGCCGCCTGATTCGCCGGGCCAAATGGCGGAGCAAATTTTCGCGTCGGCGGATGCACTCGGCGCGCGCGCGCATTTCACCTATTACATGAGCGACGTGCTCGACGATCACACCCCGCTCAACCGCGCCGGCATTCCCGCGATTGACCTGATTGATTTCGATTACCCACCCTGGCACACCGCGGACGACACACTCGACAAACTAAGCGCGCAAAGCCTGCAAACGGTCGGCGCCGTAACAGCCTATTACCTGGCAAAGTTCGCCTTCAAGTGAGACGGGAGGCTGGCTTTCGTCACTTCATGGCTTGATTTGCCAGATCGCATCGGAGGTCACTGCGTGGCCAGCTCTTCTCTCCACTGTAGCCAACCGCGGTATCGATAGTATAAGTCTAACTTCGACTTGGCCGTGCCTGTTTGTCGAGGGGAAACACTTTTGGCAAAGGCAGAATTAGATGTTTTGTGCGCCGTGAAATCAGGCCCCAGGATCTTGCGACCCTTGGAGTGCTTCTCTCTCTTCCGCGATGTATTGCCGGAGCGTGCTGGGCAAATTAGGCGGAACGTTGTGTCTGGATTCGGCAGCGAGTCCATCGAGAAAGGCCCTGTATTCATCACCGATCCCGCCTCGCGCGAACCTCCAGACCGCGCGATAGGCCGGATTGCCGAGCAAGCGCCTTAAGGTGACACCGTCCGACGCCCAACTCTTGGGATCGAGCATGCCTAAATGAAACTGAAAGAAGCAGTCTTCGTAGCTCCAGAAGACTGAGGTGAGGTAACCATACAAGACGAAGCAATCCTGATCGCTCAGAGTTTCGCCGTTGGCGGCGCGCGCTATGACGTCGCTAATCCTGGGATCACTCAGGCGAGAGAGGAGTTCGACGTTGCGCGCACTTCGTCCCTGTTGCATGAGCGATCTTTGGTTGCGATTGGATTGCCGTATTTGCAGCCCAAGAAAGACCAGCGAAACCACAACCGCGACGCTGCTGGCCAGTGAAGCGAGATCGGCAACGCTCATGGATGATAGGACGATCCTAGCACGCGCCCTTAGAACTACGATTCGTAACTAATCGCTTGATCATTTCACTCAGGATGACCGGCGTTCTCCGGCCGCGAGTTCCGATGCCGCGTCGTCTTTACATCGAAGGGTGTGCAGCCATGTGAAGGCAAAAACGCCAACGAAGACCGGATCCAGTGTAAAGAATGTATTTGGGCCCCCACTTCCTGTCCGCCCATTTAGAAGCAATTCTTGCGATAACAAACGCAATTGGCGCACAGCAAATCGCTATAACTAAGAACCTGAACCTTTCAGTGTTGCTCATTGGCGCTGCGTCTGCAAACAAAGCGGCCCATGGACCCAATTAGAGACAGACGAATTTTTTCGTCTAACTCGATATTCGGAAAACGAGGCAACGCGGAATCGGCGAGTGTAAGAAGGGCGACGGCGACCATTCGTCTTCGGCTGTTTTCTTTCAGAAGGAGAGATGCCTGGCAAGCTCAAAGATGACAGATCGACCGCGCGAGGTACAGGCCGAGGGCGGCCTGCCTCCAACAAGGAACTGAGGAGGTGCGGTTGGGGACGACATGGCGCCCGCCGGCTAACAGCCGTTATCATCCGGACTGCCGCGGGACGCCGAGGGATCTCGCGATTAGATTTTCCCTGCTTCTTTCGGCTAACGACTGAAGCTATGGTCAGACGCCTATGGATCCGGGCGCAGCTCTCGATGTGGCGGCACAGGTGGCGGTGACGCTGGCGGGGTTTGCCGGCATTGTGGTCGTGTTTCGCCCCCAATCGGTCCATGAATGGTCGGCGGTGGATCGGTTGCGGTTGCGCCTGCTCCTGGCAAACTCGGCCGCGCCCCTCATCGCCGCACTTTTTGGAATTTTTCTGCTCACGATCGAGCCGCCGCCGCAGGCGATCTGGCGCTGGTGCAGCGGTTTCGTGCTCCTGCTGATGGTGCCATTCATCGCCACGAATTCGCGGCACGCACGCCAGCTGTCGCCGGCAGAAAGAATCGGAGTCAATACCACGCTTTATTACTCGCTTGCCTTGCTCGGCACCGGCGCGCTGGTGCTCCAGTTGGTAAATCTGTTTTGGTGGAACCGCTTCTGGGCGTTCTTCGCCGCGCTTTTTGTTTATCTGGTCGCGGCGATTATCCAGTTCGTTCGATTTGTCCTTTTACCCCCGACCCGCTGACGATTCACCCGGCCATGAGCAAGGATTGGTAGTGCTTTAGGCGGCGGACATCGCGCTCCGAATTTTCTCTGCGCCGGCTTCGACGGAGGCGCGATCGGTGATGGTGATGACCTCGGTTCCCTTACGCGTTCGTTGCAGCAGGCCGGCGAGCACGCCGCCGGGTCCGAGCTCGAGAAACAGATCGCAGCCCATCTCGAGCATGCGCTCCATGCAGTCGGTCCAGCGCACCGTGGCCGTCACCTGGTCCTGCAAAGTGCGGCGGATTTCCGGCAGCGTGTCGGTGGGTTCGCCGGTGACGTTGCTGATGATCGGGAAACGCGGCGCCTGCAACTGCACCTCGAGCAATGCCTGGCCAACCTTGACGAAAGCGCTGTCCATCAAGCGCGAGTGATAAGCCCCGGCGACATTCAACAAGGTGGCGCGCCGAATGCCGTGTTCCCGCGCGAGGCCGACCGCGAGCTCGATTTTGGCGCGCTCGCCCGAGATAACGATCTGGCCCGGGGAATTGATGTTCGCAACATCCACATCGGTGTCGGCGGCGAGCTGGCGGACGGCGGATTCGTCGCCGCCGATGAGCGCGGCCATCGCGCCGTCGGTGGTGTCGCATGCCTCCTGCATGTAGGAGCCGCGTTTTTCCACCAACTGGAGCCCGTCGTCGAAGGAAAAGGTGCCGGCGGCGGCGTGTGCGGTCCATTCGCCTAACGATAAACCGGCAGCAGCGGTGATCGCGAAGTCGCCCGCGACTTGTCGAAGCGCCGCCAGACAGGCGAGTCCATGGACGTAAAGCGCGGGCTGGCAATTGGCGGTCTGCGTCAGCTCCTCGAGCGGCCCCTGCCAGGCGATCTGGCTCAGGTTGCGCGCGAGAATTTCATCCGCGCGCTGGAAGAGGCCGGCCGCGACCGGGAACTGCTCGGCCAGGTCTTTTCCCATCCCGACGGCCTGCGCGCCCTGCCCGGCAAAGAGGAGTGCAATCTTGCAATTCATGAGAGCGAATCAGGAAAGCAGGAAAGCAGGAAAAGAGTAGGAAAATCTCCAGCGGAGAATGCGGAGGCGAATTCAGACACCAGGAAAAAGAGACCGCGCAGGATCAACCATGAAGCAAAACAAAAAGCGGCGGCTTTTATTCCCTGGATCGCTGCCTTCTGATTTATTCCTGCCCTGCTTCGACACGTCGGTTCTTGATTCCTGAGTTCCTTGGTTTGCGGTCCCGCCGGTTCGCCCCGCGATCGGTCACGGGCGAATATTCCTCCCCGTTCCTGCTTTCCTGCTTTCCTGATTCGTCCATGTCTTTCGCGTTTGGCAATCGGCCTTTCGCCATTCATCTTCAGTGATGCCGCCGGAAACCCGCGAAATCGAAGCGCCCGACCCGCTCGCGCGCACGATACAGGCCCAGGCCGATGCCGGGCCGGGCGATGATCTCATTGGCGAGAAGATGATCATCAACATGGGGCCGTCGCACCCGGCGACCCATGGCGTGCTCCGGCTCGTGCTCGAGCTTGACGGGGAGATTGTGACCAGGGCCACTCCAGACGTCGGTTACCTCCATCGCGGCGACGAGAAGATCGCCGAGAACATGCAATACAATCAGTTCATCCCCTACACCGACCGGCTCGATTATCTCGCCCCGCTCTCGAACAACGTCGCCTACGCGCTCGCGGTCGAGAAATTGATGGGCTGGGAATTGCCACCGCGCGGGAAAGCGATCCGGGTCATTTGTTGCGAGACGGCGCGAATCTCGTCGCACCTGCTCGGGCTCGGCGCAATGGCGCTCGATCTCGGGGCGATGACGGTTTTCCTCTACACTTTCACGGAACGCGAGAAGCTTTATAACCTCTTTGAATTGCTCACCGGCGCGCGCTTTACGACTTCGTATACCCGGGTGGGCGGACAGATTCGCGATTTGCCCCCAACCTTTATCCCGCAGCTCGAAACATTTCTCGACGGGTTCATTCCGCAGCTGGACGAGATCGATCGGCTCCTCACGCGCAACAAGATTTTCGTCGATCGCACGCGCAACATCGGCGTGATCCCGCGCGACCGCGCCATCGCCTACGCGCTCTCGGGTCCAAACCTGCGCGGCAGCGGGATCGAGCACGACCTGCGACGGAAACATCCCTATCTCGATTACGAACAATACGATTTCGAGATTCCGATCGGCAGCGTCGGCGATTGTTACGATCGCTATCTTATCCGGATCGAAGAGATGCGGCAGAGCGTGCGGATTTTGCGTCAGGTAATCGATAAGCTGCCGGATGGGCCGATTAACGTAAGCGACTGGAAAAACATGCTCCCACCCAAGTCCCATGTGATGACGAAAATGGAGGAACTGATTCACCATTTCATTGTCGTGACCGAAGGGCTCGACGCGCCGCCGGGCGAGATTTATTTCGGGGCGGAAAATCCGAAGGGCGAACTCGGCTTTTACATCAACAGCAAGGGCGGCGGCGTGCCCCATCGGTTGAAAATCCGCGCGCCCTCATTCGTGAACCTGAGCATCCTGCCCGAGCTGCTCCCCGGGCACATGATGAGTGATGTGGTTGCGATTCTCGGCAGTCTCGATTTCGTGATGGGAGAATGCGATCGTTGAATCGTGAATCGTGAATCGTGAATCGTTGAAGCGAGATGTATTCCAAGTTATGAGAAACAAGCCATCTCTTACATTTATTTGTGTAGTCCTTGCGCTGCTGTCGTTAGGCGGCTGCGGTCGCAGCATCTCCGGCTCGAAGCTAACGCTGGCTAACTACGACCAGATCACTCTCGGGATGTCGAAGGCGCAGGTGGAGAATATTCTCGGTCCGCCCAAGACCGAAGAAACCAAAGAGATGGTGATATTCAAGAAGACCACCTACCGCTATGAAGACGGGAAGAAATTCGCCATCATCACTTTCAAGAATGACGAAGTCGACAGCAAGGATACAAACCTTGGCCGGCAGTAAAGCGAATGACGAAGCACGAATGACGAATGACGAATTAGCCAGCACCGCTCCCAGAATCCAGCCGGGTCGTTCGGTCTTTGGAACCCGTTCGTCACTGGTCATTAGTCATTCGTCATTCCGCCGCGCGCTCCTCGTCATAGCTCTTGGCCTCGCGCTCTGCGGCGGCGGCTGTCTCGGCAAGCGCCTGTCCAAAGCCAATGTCGACCAGGTCGACCAGGGGATGAGCCGAAAACAAGTGGAGTCGATCCTGGGCCCGCCGACTTCGATCGACAGCACCGATTTACTCGTGACCAAAAAAGTGACCTACACCTATAAAGAAGGCGACGAGTTAGTCACGATTGTATTTTTTAACGATCAGGTCTCGTCGAAGGAAAGTAACTTCCACGAGTAGGGAATGTGAAAGCTTGAGCGCGATCCCCTCACCTGGCGCTGACGCGTCCTCCTCTCCCTCAGCGACAGGATTGAAGTGAGGGCGCCGAGCGAAAACAAACTCGCTCGGCCGAGATCCTCCAGAGCCGATTGAATAGAGACAAATGACAACGATACCAGCGGAGTTGGAAGAAAGAATGGACGAGGCGATCAACCGTTACCCGGCGGAACACAAACGGAGCGCCTCGATGCCGCTGCTTCATCTCTGGCAGGAACATTTCGGCTTCATCAGCGACGAAGCCATCACCTGGATTGCCTCCAAGCTCGGGCTCGAACCGATCAACATTCTCGAGCTGGTCACCTTTTATCCGATGTTTCGCCAGGCGCCGATTGGCCGGAAACACATTCGCGTTTGCCGGACCCTGAGTTGCGCGATGGCCGGAGCCTATCCGCTGATGGAAAAAATCGCGCGCCTAACGAACATAACACGTGAACACCAGGACATGGGTATGCATAACCCGGTCTCGCTCAGCCCGGACGGCGAATACAGCATCGAGTTCGTTGAGTGCCTGGCCAGCTGCGGCACCGCGCCGGTTTGCATGGTGGATGATAAGCTCTACGAAAACGCTGCGCCGGAAGCGGCCGCCGAAGTTATCGCCGCCGCTTCAACCCTGTCATCCCGAGTCGCCGAAGGACGACGAGGGACCTCACAAGCTACCCACGACAATGGCATCTCGACGGACGCTCGTGAGGTCCCTCGCCGCGCTTCGCCGGCTCGGGATGACACGAGTAGTGTTTCCCGCTTCACTCTTCACGCCGGCCCGCCCCATCCGCTCGAGCGGCGCCTCATCTTCCAAAACATCGGCCAGGAAGGCTACACCACCGACATCGACTGCTATCTCGGTCACGGCGGTTACGAGCAGCTCAAGGCCGCGATCAAGATGTCGCGCCAGGATATCGTGAACGAGGTCAAAACCTCCGGCCTGCGCGGGCGCGGCGGCGCCGGTTTCCCCTGCGGGGTGAAGTGGAGTTTCATCAAGCCGGACGAGAAGAAGCCGATCTATCTCATCTGCAACGCGGATGAATCAGAGCCGGGCACTTTCAAGGATCGCTACATCATTCATCAGGACCCGCATCAGTTACTCGAAGGAATGCTGATCAGTTGCTGGGCGCTTAATGTTCACACGGCTTACATCTATATCCGGGGCGAATTCCCCGAAGGTGCGAAGATCCTCGAGCACGCGATCGAAGAAGCGCGCGCGAAGAATTTCCTCGGCAAAAACATGCTCGGCACCGGCTTCGACGTCGAGTTTTACATCCATCGCGGCGCGGGCGCCTATATCTGCGGCGAAGAAACCGGCCTGATTGAATCGCTCGAAGGCAAGCGCGCCTATCCGCGAATCAAGCCGCCCTATTTCCCCGCCGTGCTCGGGCTCTACATGTGCCCGACGATCGTGAACAACGTCGAGACGCTTTGCCATGTAAAACACATCATCGCGATGGGCGGCGGCGAATACGCGCGGATCGGCCGCCCGAACAACACCGGGACGCGCATTGTCTGCGTGAGCGGCGATGTCGTTCGGCCGGGTTACTTCGAGATCGAAGTCGGCGCGATAACGATGGGACAATTGATCAATGAAATGGCGGGCGGGCCGAAGCCGGACCGCACAATCAAGGCGGTCATTCCGGGCGGCAGCTCGGCCAAGGTTTTGCGCGCGGGTGATCGCTTCAAGCTTAAGACCGGCGAAGTTTCGCTCGAGGAAATCCCGCTCGATTTCGATTCGTTAGCCGCGGCCGGTTCGATGGCCGGTTCGGGCGGCGTGATCGTGCTCGACGACTCGCGCGACATGGTTTGGGCGCTGAATAACATCAACGAATTTTATGCCCACGAGAGCTGCGGCCAGTGCACGCCGTGTCGCGAAGGGTCGCTTTGGATGAAGAAAATCACCCAGCGCATGCTGGAAGGCGGCGGCGTGGTGCAGGACCCCGCGACGTTGAAGAACGTCGCCGACAACATCGCGGGGCGCACGATCTGCGCCTTCGGCGAAGCCTGTGCCTGGCCGACGCAAAGTTTCCTGGAAAAATTCCCGGACGAATTCGCCGCCAAAGCGGAAAAGCCGCTCCCGCCTCCGCTCCCGCCCGAGTACACGCCGGACGAACTGATTACCGAAAAACAAATCCCGACCGTCTCCCTTGCCCGCGACCCCGGCTGGGAAAAAGCCGGAGCCGCCGGAACCGTATGATATGTCTGAGGAAAGCAGGAAAGCAGGAAACGAATTAAGAGACGGGCAGATCACTCACCAGGTGATCGCGTCGGCAATCGCTGTCCATACTGATTTGGGCCCTGGCTTCCTGGAATCGGTCTACGAGCAGGCGTTGGCGGTTGAGTTCGCGATCCGCGGCGTCGGCTTCATTCGGCAAAAACCCATTCCGCTATTCTATCGAGATCATCAGATCGGTGAACATCGTCTCGATTTCCTTGTGGAGGATCGGATTGTCGTCGAGCTCAAAGCAGTCGAAGCGCTGGAGAAAGTTCACTTTGCGATCGTCCGAAGCTACCTCAAGGCCGCCGGGCTTTCGGATGGCCTGATTCTGAATTTTTCCTCCATGCC
The DNA here is from genome assembly GCA_036825615.1 of Chthoniobacterales bacterium. Classification (GTDB taxonomy): domain Bacteria; phylum Verrucomicrobiota; class Verrucomicrobiia; order Chthoniobacterales; family UBA10450; genus JAICXG01. Next base: position 18,229 of record DAISXY010000033.1, on the reverse strand, counting down.
CCTGACGGCGAAGCGTGTCCGCCGCGAGCGCTCTTTTCAGCCGCCCGATCTTCATGCCTAACGAATTCCTGCTTTCCTGCTTTCCTTAGAAATGTCCGACCCGAGCCTGCCACCACTTCTCAACGTCCAGATCAACGGCGTCTGGCATCAGTTTCCCAGGGGCACGCGCCTGATCGAGGCCTGCGAGCAGGCGGGCGCGTATGTGCCGCGCTATTGTTATCACAAGAAGCTCTCCTCGCCCGGTAATTGCCGGATGTGCCTGATCGAAATGGGCATGCCGCGCATGGGGCCGGATCGCAAACCGGTTCTCGGCGAAGACGGCCGCCCGCAGATCAATTGGATACCGCGTCCGCAGATTTGCTGCGCAACCGATGTCTCGGAAGGGCTCGGCGTGCGCACCAACTCGCCCCTGGTCGAGGAATGCCGTCGCGGGGTGATGGAGTTTCTTCTCATCAATCATCCGCTCGATTGCCCAATCTGCGACCAGGCGGGGGAGTGCCGGCTCCAGGAATTCAGCGTCGAGTACGGCCGTCAGGATTCGCGTTTCCTCGAGCACAAAGTGAAGAAGCCGAAGAATGTCGAGGTTGGTTCGCGGGTCGTGCTCGATGACGAGCGCTGCATCCTTTGCTCGCGTTGCATTCGTTTCTGCAAAGAGATCGCGCACGACGACGTGCTCGGGTTCATCGATCGCGGCAGTTACACCGTGCTCACGGCGCATCCAGGCAAACGGATGGAGAACAATTACTCCCTCAACACGGTGGACATCTGCCCGGTCGGCGCGCTCACCTCGACCGATTTCCGGTTCAAGATGCGGGTCTGGTTTTTGAAGGAGACGAAAAGCTTCTGCACCAGTTGCGCGACCGGCTGCAACACCATCATCGGCTCACGCGAGAACGTGATTTATCGCCAGACGCCGCGCGAGAACGACGCGGTCAACTCGTGCTGGATGTGCGATTACGGCCGGCTCAATTTCGATTATCTGCAAAGCGGCCGCCGGCTGCTCGAGCCGCTCGTGCGCGAGAACAACGTCCTCCAGCCCACGACCTGGTCGCAGGCGATCGCCCGCGCGGCGGAGCAACTCAAGCCGTTCGTCGGCTGGCAGATCGCCATCCTCGCCTCAGGCCGGATGACGAACGAAGAACTCTGGCTGACGAAGAAGCTCGCGAAGTCGTTAGGCGTAACCCTCCTCGATATCATCCCGCGAGTTGGCGAAGGCGACGACATTCTCCTGAGCGCCGATCGCAATCCAAACACAAATGGCGCGCTCCTTCTTGGTGTGGCTTCCCATGGCGGAACGACGCTCGGGCAGATTCGAGAGGCGATCGGCGGCGGTCAGATCAAAGCCTTAATCTCGTTAGGCGAAAATCCGCTCCGGCTCGGGATAGCGATTGAACAGCTCGAGCGGCTGCCGGTTTATGTCGCGATCGATCTGCTTTCGAACGAGACCACCGGGTTCGCGAGCGTGGTCCTGCCGTCGTCAGGCTTCGCCGAAAAGCGCGGCTCCATGATCAACGGCAAAGGCCGTCTCCAGCGTCTCAACCGCGCGGTCCGCGGTCCCGGCCAGGCGCGGGACGATTGGGAAATCCTGCGCGATCTGCTCCAGGCGATCTCGGGCGGGAACGGGATTTACACGATTGAGGATGTGTTTCGAGAAATGGCCGAAGGAATCCCGGAGTTCTCCGGGCTGACATTGAGCAAAATCGGGGACCTTGGCACTCAGGTTCTGGAGACCGATCGCTCGCCCAATCCGCCCGGCGAGCCGGCTCGGGAAAAGGTGCGCGAGCGCGAGAAGGAGAAGCATCTGCAGTGAATGCCGAATGCCGAATGCCGAATTCCGAATTAATGACCAATGACGAAATCCGACACTTTCGCGGCGGCAATGGCGTCATTCGTCATTTGAGCTTCGTCATTCATTCGCCATTCGGCATTCGGCATTCGGCATTTCCCAAATGACCTTTCTCATCCTCACTTCTCTGGCCAAGATCATCGGAATCGTCTTCCTCGTGATTCTCCCGATGGTCTCCTACGCCGTTTACGCCGAGCGCCGGGTGAGTGCGCTCATTCAGGACCGCCTCGGCCCCAATCGCGTCGGGCCCGCGGGATTATTCCAGCCGATTGCCGACGCGATGAAGTTCATCCTCAAGGAAGACTTCACCCCCGCGACGGTTAACACCTTTTATTACTGGCTCGCGCCGTGTCTCGCCATGATCCCGGCGATCATGACGATCGCGGTCGTTCCCTTCGGCAGCACCCTCTTCGGCGTGCCAATGGTGATCGCGGATATCAACGTTGGCGTCCTCTACGTCTTTGCCATCGCCTCGTTAGGCGTGTACGGAATCGTGATCGCCGGCTGGTCCTCGAACTCGAAGTATCCCTTCCTCGGCGGGGTCCGTTCCAGCTCCCAGATGATCTCCTATGAGTTGTCGTTAGGCCTGGCTGTGATCCCGATCTTCCTTCTCGTCGGCCAACTGCGCCTGACCACGATCGTGCGCTGGCAGATCGAGAACGGCTGGCTCATCGCACCCTTCGTTGGCCATTGGAGCGACGGCTGGAAATGGCTCCTCACCATTCCGATGTTCATCTCCTTTGTCGTTTTCATGATCGCGATTTTTGCCGAGACGAACCGGCTCCCGTTCGACTTGCCGGAAGCGGAGACCGAGCTGGTCGGCGGTTATCACACCGAGTACAGCTCGATGAAGTTCGCGCTTTTTTTCCTCGGCGAATACGCGGCGATGATCACCGGCTCGGCCATCATTGTGACCTTGTTCCTTGGCGGCTGGCACTTGCCGATTCCGTGGTGGGATCATGCGCACGGTTTTCACTGGATCCTGGTCGACGGTTCGTTAGGCGGATGGAAGGGAATCCTCGGCGGCCTTTTCAACATCTTCACCTTCTTCGCCAAGGTCGCGCTCCTGCTCCTGTTCTTCATGTGGGTGCGCTGGACTTTGCCGCGCTTCCGTTACGATCAACTGATGCGGCTCGGCTGGGTCTTCTTTTTCGAGATCGCACTCGCAAACATTTTCCTCACCGCCATCATCGTCGCATACATGCCGAAATAGGGATGAATTGGGAAACCAGGGAGCCAAGAATTTGATGAATCAGGAAAGCAGGAAAGCAGGAACAAAGAGTGGAGTTCGCAGGCTGGGAAGGTGCAGAGGAAGAGGCGCGAAATTTCACCGCTTTTCTGGTTTCCTCGCTTCGGAGTCTTTTCCTGCTTTCCTGCTTTCCTAATTCATCTCTGCGTCATGGCCATCACCGTCCCGCGTCCGAATTTGAAGTGGTGGGAGAAGCTTTATCTTCCGGCCATCCTGCATCGTCGCATATGTACCGAAATAGGGATGAATTTGGAAACCAGGGAGCTAAGAATTTGATGAATCAGGAAAGCAGGAAAGCAGGAACAAAGAGTGGCGTTCGCAGGCTGGGAAGGTGCAGAGGAAGAGGCGCGAAATTTCACCGCTTTTCTGGTTTCCTCGCTTCGGAGTCTTTTCCTGCTTTCCTGCTTTCCTAATTCATCTCTGCGTCATGGCCATCACCGTCCCGCGTCCGAATTTGAAGTGGTGGGAGAAGCTTTATCTTCCGGCCATCTTCAGCGGGATGGCGATTACCTTTCGCCATCTCAAGAACATGCTCACCGGGCGGACCCACGTCACGATGCAATACCCCGAGCAGAAATGGGACGCCCATATGCCCGAGCATTATCGCGGCGCGCCCGCGCTGGTGAAGGATGAACGCGGGCGGGTTCGCTGCGTCGCCTGTCAGCTTTGCGAATTCATCTGTCCGCCACGCGCGATCAAGATCGTGGCGGGCGAGATTCCGTCAGGCGACCGCTTTGCCAAGGTCGAGAAATACCCGGAGGAATTCGACATCGACATGATTCGCTGCATCTACTGCGGGATGTGCGAAGAAGTCTGTCCGGAACAGGCGATTTTTTTGCGAAAAGATTACGCCATCACCGGCTACACCCGCGCTGACATGGTGCACGACAAGGAAAAGCTGATCGAGATCGGCGGCACCCTGCACGGACTGGTTTTGAAATGGAACGAGAGGAAATGAACTGCGGATTGCGGACTGCGGATTGCGGATTGCACCTTCATTCCGCGTCTTTGCATTCCGCGTTCCGCATTCCGCATTCCGCATTCTCCTGATGTCCCCTTTCTTCTTCTGGCTCTTCTCCGTGCTCATGCTCGTCTTCGCGTTCGCGGTCATCATTAACCCGAACCCGGTCGCGAGCGCGCTCAGTCTGGTGGTTTCTTTTCTCGGGCTGGCCGCGCTTTTCATGACGCTGGACGCGTTTTTCATCGGGATCATCCAGGTCCTGGTTTATGCCGGGGCGGTGATGGTGCTCTTTCTTTTCATCATCATGCTGCTCGATCTGCGCGCGGAAGAACGGCGCCGGATCAATTATGTCGCCTTCACCGGCGGATTGGCGGTCGCGATTATTTTTGCCGTCCAGATTTACTTCGTGGTCGGCAAATTTCGCCACGCCGCTGCGCCGTTTCCTGCCCTCGCGACCGGCGGGCCGGATGACGTGCGCGGGATCGGGTTGCTCCTCTTCGGCAGCTACAATCTGCCCTTGCAGATCATCGGCGTGCTCATCCTCGTCGCGACGATCGGGGTCGTCGTCCTGAGCAAACGGGAGCTGCGCTGAATGGTTTCGTTAGGCGACTATCTTTTCGTCAGCGGCCTGCTTTTCGCGATCGGGTTCGCGGGCGTGTTACTGCGGCGCAACATCATCATCATTTTCATGTCGCTCGAGTTGATGCTGAACGCAGCCAATCTCTCCCTTGTCGCCTTTTCCCGCTTCCGGGTTGATTCGTTAGGCCGGCCCGAATATCACGGCGAGATGCTGGTTTTCTTCATTATCACCGTCGCGGCGGCGGAGGTGGCGGTCGGCCTTGCAATCATTGTCGCGCTCTACCGCGCCCGGCGCACCATCCACGTCGAGGACATCAACACGCTAAAGTTTTGACCAGACCATCTGTCATCCCGAGCGCAGTCGAGGGATCCCGCCGAGGAACCGGGAGGCTTCACTGCGCCCTCTTTGGATGCCATTGGCAGATCGATCTCCGGCGACGGCTGCTTCACGGTCGCTCGACGGGATCCCTCGACTTCGTTTCACTTCGCTCGGGATGACATGATTGCCTGGATCGCTCTGCTCTTACCGCTGCTCTCCGCGTTCGTCATCATGGTCGCCACTCGCCCGATGCGGACGGCGAGCGGTTTTGTTTCCGTCGGCGCAGTGCTCGGCAGTTTTGTTTGCGCCTGTCTCATTTTTGCCAACGGCACCGGAAACGCGCCGGCGTTCTCCTGGATCAATCTCGGGCCGGCCTTCTCGATTCCGCTCGGCCTCACTCTCGATCCGCTCAGCCGCTCGATGATGTTCATGGTTAGCGGCGTCGGCGCGGTCATTCACATTTACTCGTTAGGCTACATGGGCGCGGACGAAGGCAAATCGCGCTACTTCGCCGGGCTTTCCCTGTTCATGTTCGCAATGCTCGGGATCGTGCTCGCGAACAACTTCATCATGATGTTCATCTTTTGGGAGCTGGTCGGCTTCAGCTCCTATTTGCTCATCGGGCACTGGTTCGAGCGCGCGGCGGCGGCGAACGCGGCCAAGAAAGCTTTTATCACCAATCGCATCGGCGATTTCGGGTTCATGATTGGGATTCTCATGACCTGGAGCGCGACCGGCTCGTTCCTGTTCCCCGAGATCTCGGCGCGGATGGCGAACTTCACCGGCCATCCCGGTTACCTGACGGCGGCGGCGCTCCTTGTCTTTTGCGGCGCGGTCGGAAAATCGGCGCAATTTCCGCTCCACGTCTGGTTGCCGGACGCGATGGAAGGTCCGACCCCGGTCTCGGCCCTGATCCATGCCGCGACCATGGTGGCGGCGGGGGTTTACATGCTGGTGCGCGTCGGTTTCCTGATCAACGCCTCGTTAGGCGCGCTCGAAGTGATCGCCTGGATCGGCGGAATCACCGCGGTGCTCGCGGCCCTGATCGCGACGCAACAGAACGACATCAAGCGCATCCTCGCCTATTCCACCATCTCGCAACTCGGCTACATGATCATGGCCGTCGGTCTCGCCTCCGGCGCGGCGGCGATGTTCCACCTTTTCACCCACGCCGCCTTCAAAGCGCTGCTCTTTCTCGGCTCCGGCTCGATCATCTACATGCTGCATCACGAGCAAAACATCTGGCGCATGGGCGGGCTGGCGAAACGCCTTCCGCTCACCTTCATCACTTTCCTTGTCGGCACACTCGCGCTCGTCGGTTTTCCAGGATTCAGCGGTTTCTTTAGCAAGGATGCGATCCTCGCCCTTGCCTACGAACGCCATCGCGCGCTCTTTGCCCTCGGCGTCTTCACCGCGCTGCTGACCGCGTTCTACATGACCCGGCTTGTGATCGTGACGTTTTTCGGCCAGCCGCGCAGTCAGGTGGCGGCGCAGAGCAAGGAATCGCCGCCCGTGATGACGGTTCCGCTCATCATCCTCGCGATCCCGGCCGCGCTCGGCGGGTTCGCTTTTTTCGCAAAGCGCTTTCTCGTTTTGCCTAACGAAAACGAGCACTTCTTGGTGGTGCCGATCCTTGCGCTCAGTGCCCTCGCCCTCGGGATCGTGGGCGCGTTTCTGCTGTATCGGAACCGGCCTGAAGAGCCGGTCTACCTGGCACTTTTCCGCGAAAAATTTTATCTCGACCAGTTTTATGCCTGGCTCATTCGCTCGACCCAGGGACTGCTCGCCACGCTCTCCGCGTTCATCGATCGCTGGATTCTCGACGGCGCAATCGTTCGTGGCTTGAGCGGCGGAACCTGGGGAAGCGGGTTCCTCCTGCGCCTTCTGCAAGTCGGCAACCTGCAGGCTTATGGATTTCTCTTCGGGATCGGGGTCGTTCTCGTCGTTTACTTCACGATTTTCTTCTGATGCTGCTGCTCGTCGTTCTCTTTGCACCGCTGCTTGCGGCAATTTTGATCTTGTTTGGCGCATCCGCCCGCGGCACAGCGCTGGGCGGCGCGGCGGTGACGACGATCGCAAGTCTGATCGCGCTCTGTCTCTATGATCCAGTGGCCGGCGGGTTCCAATTTGTGGTGAAATTTCCACTCAGCGAAAGCTGGCGGCTCAGCTTTTCGTTAGGCGCGGACGGGCTGAGCCTCGTCATGATTTTTCTCGCGGCGCTGGTTTTGCTTTGCGCGGTCTGGTTAACGCCATCAGTCGAAAGATCGGAGCGGCTCTTCTATCCGTGCCTCCTTTTGCTCGCGGCCGGAGCGATCGGCGCCTTCGCTTCGCTCGATCTTTTTTTCTTCTACGCCTTTCACGAACTGGCGCTGATCCCGACCTTCCTCCTGATTGGAATCTGGGGCTCGGGTAATCGCTTCGCCGCCGCCTGGAAAGTGACGATCTACCTCGGGGTCGGCAGTTTCATTTTGCTCCTCGGCCTCATCCTGCTTTACCGCAGCGTGCCGCCTGCGCTGCGCAGTCTTGATCTGCGCGCGCTCCAGGCCGCAGCCGCCGCCGGCGGGATCGCGCCCGCCGCGCAGAACTGGATTTTCCTCCTTCTTCTCATCGGCTTCGGTGTGCTGATTTCGCTTTTTCCGTTTCACACCTGGGCGCCCGAAGCGTATGCCTCCGCGCCTGCGCCGGCGGCGATGTTGCACGCCGGGGTGTTGAAAAAGTTCGGCCTTTACGGCCTGCTCCGGATCGCGCTCCCGCTCGTGCCGGAAGGAGCGCAACATTGGCAAACGCTGCTCGTCGCCTTGTTGTTAGGCAACATCATCTACATCGGCCTGGTGACGATCGCGCAAAAGCGGCTCGATTGGATGCTCGGCTATTCGAGCGTCATGCACATGGGTTACATCTTTCTCGGGATCGCGAGCGCGAACCTGATCGGTCTCAACGGCGCCGCCCTGCTCATGTTCGCGCATGGAATTTCCATTGCCCTTCTCTTTGCGCTCGCGGGAGAAATCCGGCGCCGCACCGGCACGCTCGTCTTCAAGGACCTTGGCGGTCTGGGCAAGCTCATGCCGTTTACCGGGTTTGCGTTTGGGGTCGCGACTTTCGCGGCCATCGGTCTGCCGGGTTTCTCGAATTTCGCAGGCGAAATCCTGATCTTCTTCGGCGCCTTTCGCGTCGGGGCCGATTGGCAGGGTTTTCATCTTTTCCAGATTGCGACCGTGCTCGCGCTCTGGGGGGTGGTGATCTCGGCCGTCTACATGTTGCGCGCCTACCGCGCGATCTTCATGGGGCCGGTGGCGAGTCGGCTCCGAAACTGGAACGAACAACCGGCGCTCGTCACCACCTTGCGCTGGCCGGCGCTCTTGCTCATCGCCGCCACTTTGGTGGTTGGATTCTTTCCCAATACCTTCGTGCACCTGCTGCGACCGGCATTTCCTGCAACCCTGGTCGATAACGGCCGATGATTCCCGCACCCGCTCTGGAAATTGCGGTGGTGGTGTGGGGATTCATCCTCCTCCTCGCCGAAGCGTTCGCTGATCGGGCGGGCCGGCGGACTTTTGCGATCGCGGCCATTGTTGGGCTGGTCGTGGTCTTCCTCGCGACATTCTTCCTTCGCACTCCTCCCGTTGTTCCATCCGTCAGCGGTTTCTGGAGTTTCTACACCGCGGATGCGCTTGCGATTTTTTTTAAACGTTTCGCCCTCATCACCACCATTCTCGTGCTCGTGATGTCGCTCGATTATGCGCCCGCGATCGAACGCGGCGTCCCGGCGGCAAAACCGGAAGCCGGGCTCGGCGAGTTTTTCACCCTCCCAATTTTCACCTGCGCCGGCCTGATGTGGATGGCGTCCGCGATCGACTTCGTCATGATCTTTGTCTCGCTCGAGCTGGTCTCGATCTCGTTTTACGTCCTCGTCAGCTTTACCCGGCGCAATCCTGTGACCCTGGAGGCAGGAGTAAAATATTTGATCCTGAGCGCGCTCTCGACCGGGTTCCTCGTTTACGGGATCACCTGGATTTTTGGCGTCACGGGCGAGACAAATCTCGCCCGCATCACTAGCCTCGTGACGACGCAAAGCGTCGATCGCGTTCCGCTGATTTTCGGCTTTGTCCTCGTGCTCGTCGCCTTCGGATTCAAAATCGCGGCGGTGCCATTTCAAATCTGGGTGCCGGATGTCTATCAAGGCGCGCCAACGCCGGTCACAGCGCTGCTTTCGGTCGGCTCGAAAGCGGCCGGGTTCGTTGTGCTCCTGCGCATTCTCCCACCCTTTCTCATCTTTCCGGAAATCGGCCGGCTCCTCATCGGGGTCACCGCCGCGACGCTCATCTACGGCAACTTCGCCGCCCTCCCGCAATCGAATCTGAAACGGCTTCTCGGCTACTCGAGTATCGCGCACGCCGGCTATTTGCTGATTGGCGTGGTGGCTTTTTCCGGGGCGGCCGTGACCTACTATCTGGCGGCTTACCTCCTGATGACCCTGCTGGCTTTCGCCGTCCTGATCGTGGTCGGGAACGCAGCCGGTGAGCAGATTGAAGACTACGCCGGCCTGGCGAAACGCTCGCCCTTCCTCGCCTTCGCCATGCTCATCGGCATGGTCTCGCTCGCCGGTGTTCCCTTCACCGCCGGTTTCCTCGGCAAATTCTTCATTTTCGATGCCGCCATTCGCCAGCATCAGATCGCGCTCGTAGTTATCGGCGTGATCACGGTCGGCTGCGGATTCTATTATTATCTCAAAGTCGTGCGCGCGATGTACTGGCTCGATCCGCCCGCAGGGAGCGGGCCGGTCGGGACCAGCGCCCTTTCCCGTTTCACCATGTCTCTCCTGATCGCGGCGACCATTTTCCTCGGTGTTTATCCACAACCGGTATTAGACGCCCTCCATCCAGATGCGCGGGTAACGTCAAACGTCGCTCCCTAACACCCGAGCTCAGCGGGCCGACGTCTTGCCGCTTCAAGCCTTCGAATAACTAACTCCTACAGCATTGGCCCAAGACCCTGCCCCCGCCTCGTCATCCTGAGCGGAGCGCAGCGGAGTCGAAGGATCCCGTGGAGGAACCTGGAAAAGCCCAAAGCTAAAGTAGAAAAAACCAGCCACCTTTAGTCCACAGATTTCGCCGAGACGCGCAGATTGAAAAAGTTAATCTGCGTAAATCGGCGTAATCTGTGGATCGTCTGACTTCCGCACAGCGCCAACGCGAACACGCCGACCGCGATGGGTTGCCAAAGTCTCGTGCCCGGTGCAGAAAGCCGATTGCGATCATGGCCGGGCAGGTGAAACAGGTGCAGCGCAACCGCGATCGGCATTTTGGCGCCCTCGGCATTCTGCCGTGGCGCGGCGCGCTCATTCTCTCGGTTTTTGTCCTGCTTGGATTTGCGGCCGGCTTTTTTGTCCTCGCCGGCGGTCCCAAGGCATGGAAAAGCTGGCGCACAGGCCGGCTCCTGAACGAGGCCGCGGCTCAGCTCGACCAGGGCAAAATCGACAAGGCCGATGACTTGGCGCGCCGGGCGCTCGCGATTGATCCCAATTCTATCGCCGCCGCGCGGGTCCTGGCCGAAGCGACGGAAAAGGAAAACCGCCCCGAGACCGTGACCTGGCGGGCGCAGATCGCGCGACTCGATCCCAAGGTGGATAATCAGCTCAATCTCGCCTCAGCCGCGCTCCGCTTCGGGCAGCTCGATCTCGCGCGGCGCGCGCTCAAGCAGGTCCCGGCAGCCGACCGCGAAAAGGCGGCCTATCAGGTGGTGGCGGGATGGCTCTCGCGGGCGGAAGGGAATCTGGCGGAGGAAGAACGCCATTTCGCCCGCGCCGTCGAGCAGGAGCCCTCGAATGACACTTACCAGTTCAATCTCGCGGTCCTTCAAATCCATTCGCCTGATCCGGCGAAAGTTGCCGGTGCGCGCCAGGAACTCGAGCGGCTCACGAAGGTGCCGCAATTCCGGACCGAGGCGCTGCGGGCGCTGCTCGAGGACGCGCTCGGACAAAAAGACACCGAAGCGGCGAATGACCTCGCGCAACAGTTACAGATGAGTCCGGAGGTGACTTTCGCCGATTACCTTCTCTGCCTCGATTTTTATCGAAGACTGAACCCGAAAAAATTCGATGCCCTGCTCGAAAAAGTGAAGCCGGCCGCGGCGCACCATCCAGAGGATGTGGCTCAGCTTATTAAATGGATGAATCAGAACGAGCTTGCGGGTGAAGCCTTGCACTGGAGCGACAAACTGCCCGATAACCTAACGAACAAACCCCCAGTAGCCGAGGCAATCGCGGCCTCGCTTGCCCTGACGAAGAATTTCTCGCGCCTGAAACGGTGGACGCAGAGCGGGTCCTGGGGCGAAGAGGATTATCTGCGTCTGGCTTACCACGCCTACGCGGTCTTGAAATCGCGCCGGGGCAAAGGCGAGACGGAGTTTAAGTCACTCTGGAGAGCGGCCGAGACCGCGGCGGACGGTAACCATGATCATCAGGTTGCGCTCGCCCGTCTCGCCTCGAAGTGGAACCTGACGCAGATCGCCGAAGCGCTTTGGCAGCGGGTCGCGCAAATCCCAACCGCGCGCCGGGAAGCGCTCGACGCGCTTTACCGGATTTACCGGGAAGAGAACGACCTGCCCAACCTCGCGCTGACCGCGCAACGCCTGCACGAAGCATCCCCCGAAGAGGCGGAGCTGGCAGCGAATGCAGCTCGCTTTGTTCTGCTGCGCGACCGCAACAATGCCGACGCGCGGGAGCTGTCGCGCCATGCCTACGAGAAAGCGCCTAACGACACCGCCGTGGCCCTTACTTATGCCTTCGCCCTTTACGGGAACAGCCAGCTCGGGGAAGCCATGGCCGTGCTGAAACGGCTTGAGCCCGAGCAGCTGCATGACCCGCATGCCGCGGTTTACGCCGCGTTCCTGTTCGCGGCCGATAATGAAACCGCGCTCGCCGATCAATATCTGACCCTCGCGAAAGCAAATGACCTCTTTCCCGAAGAAAAGCCGCTGCTGGAAGACATAAAGAAGCGCCGCGCCGCCGCGGTTTCGCCGTCTAACGACTCTAAGCCATCGCCAAGCCCGCGATAAAGCCACGCAAGCTTTGTCATCCCGAGCTGCCGCAGGACAGCGAGGGACTCCCAAATGCAAGTTCGCCCTGCTTAGTACGAGCGGCGCGCTGATACATATCGGAAACTCGTGCGCGGCGCGGAAGCGCAAGTTGCAACTGTGAGGTCCCTCGCCGCGCTCCGCCGGCTCGGGATGACAAGGTGAGTGATTGCGCCGATCACGTCGCCCGCCCAGCTTCCTCCAGCAGCCGGCGTGCGCCACGGAAGCGCCCGGCGAAGCGCTCCGTGTGCTCCTTTTGCAAAGCGGGAGCAAATTGGTCGCGATACCGGTCATAGTCATCGCGCGAGCGGCAATGGTATTGCATGACGTAGACTAACTCTCCCGGCGGAGCGTCGAGCAGCTTGTAGATGCGGCATTCCGAGAAGCAACCGGTTCGTACGACTTCCGGCACATGAACCTGCTGCATCCACTCGAGCCACTCGCTTTCGATCGCAGGCTCGATTGTGATTTCTACGCTGTAGATGATCATTGGCGTTTCAGAAGTTAGAAGATCATTCGAGACTGACGATCTGTTTTTCTCGATTTCCTACGGCGCGGGCCCTCACCGGCGGCTGGCGCCGTCCGCCTCTCCCACGGGGAGAGGAAATCGCATCGCCCGGGGTAATGTATGCGCATATCTTTTTCCATCCGTTGGTTGCTGTGCACTGTAACTTGGAAAGTGAGACCACGTCTGTTTTGTTCGATTGCCTGCCGACAATATCTCGGAGGCACACTCGACCGCTTTAAGCGGTCGAGTTAAAACAGGCGCCGTCAACGGACGGGTACATGGGTTACACTTTAGACCGGGCACATAGGTTACACTTTTTGTTCCTTCCGCGCGGGTTTTGGTCGGCGGAGGTCGAAGACCGCAGTCGGTCGAAATCCGCGCTCGCCCGGGTGTTAGGTCACGCATCGCTTTCTCGACCGTTGGCTGCTAGTGCACTGTAACTTGGAGAGTGAGACCACGGCTTTTTTATCGATTATCTGTCGACTCCATCTCACAGACACACTCGACCGCTTTAAGCGGTCGAGTTAAACAAGCGCCGCGGGAAACCCGACTCAGATCAGGTGTTACACTGCACTAGGACCGGTTCGCCAGCACCTGCTCGACGATGAGCGCGGCCAGCTCCTGGGTTGCTTCGTCGAGCCCGGCGTTGGCACTCTTTAATTTCAATACTTCGTGAGTCTCAAGTGCTTCGCGCACCGCTTGCGCCTTCTCTTCAATGATCCTTTTTTCGTTAGGGGAAATTTTTTTGCCGGCGATGGCAAAGGCCTGCGCCACGGCCGCAAGCATTTCTTCCGCTTTGAGCCGGGTCTCGGTCCAGACCCGCTCGCTCATGTCTTCGAAGGCGTGCTCGAGCGAGTCGGCAATCATGCTTTCGACGGCCTCATCCGAGACGTCGACGGCACTGGTCAGTTCGACGATCTTCTCCGCGCCGGTTTTGATGTCGCGGGCGAGGATGTGAAGGATGCCGTCGGCATCAATCTCGAATTGAACCCCAACTCGAGCCACACCTTTCGGCGCCGGATCGAATTCGATCTCGAACTCGCCCAGAGTCCAGTTGTCCGCCGCCAGCTCGCGCTCGCCCTGAAGGACTTTGATCTTCATCGCGCGCTGGTTGTGCACAGCCGTCGTGAACATCTCGCCCGCCTTGATCGGGATGGTGGAGTTGCGCGGGATGATGACGTTCATGAGCCCGCCAAAGGTCTCGATCCCTAACGACAACGGCGTGACGTCGAGCAGCACCACCTCGCGCACCGCTCCCGAGAGGATCCCGGCCTGGATCGTCGCCCCGAGCGCGACAGCTTCGTCAGGGTTTTGCGAGGTGTTCGCCTCGCGCCCGAAGACCTCGGCGACGAATTGCCGGACGAGCGGCATCCGCGTGACGCCGCCGACAAGAACAACCTCATCGAGCTCGTCCGGTTCGAGTTTCGCGTCGGCCAACGCGCGCAGGCAATGCGCGCGAGTGCGCTGCACGATTGGGCGCGCGATTTTTTCCAGCTCGGCACGCGTAAGCTCATAGCTCAGGTTTTCTGCGCCGACGAACGGCACCTCGAGACGCACCGATTTTTCGCTGGAGAGGCGGTGTTTGGCCTCGATGACCAGCTCGCGTTTTTGCCAGGCCGGCAAGGCCAGATCGCAGGTTGCAATCAGCGCCGCGTCAATGTCGTCGCCGCCGAGCCGGGTGTTGCCGCTCGTCGAGCGCACCTGGAAGACCCCGTCGCTCAGTTCGAGGATCGAGATATCGAAGGTGCCACCGCCGAGATCGTAGACCGCGATCTTTGATTTCTCCCGCAACTTATCGAGCCCGTAGGCAAGTGCGGCCGCCGTCGGCTCGTTGATGATCCGCTCGACGGTAAACCCGGCCAGTTCCCCTGCCCTTTTCGTGGCGCTGCGTTGCGCGTCATTGAAATAAGCCGGGACGGTAATGACCGCACGCGCGACCGGCCGCTCGAGCGCCGCCTCGGCGTCGCGTTTCAATTTGCCGAGCACCAGCGCGGAAATTTCCTCTGGCGTGTAAAGGCGTTCGCGGATGCGAATGCGGAGCGGCTGATCGCGCTGGCGCACGATTTCATAGTCGTTAGGCAAGTCTTCTCTTGCCAAATCTTCGCCGCGCAACCCGATGAGGCGCTTGGCCGAGAAGACCGTGTGCCGCGGGTCAACCGCGCGCATCCGCTGCGCGGCGACGCCGATGATCGGTTCGCCCTGTTCCGGAAAGTGAACGACCGAGGGGGTAAGTCGGGCGCCGTTCGCATCGGCGAGAAGGATGGGAAAGCCCGCTTCCATCACGCCAATAAGCGAGTTGGTCGTGCCCAGATCGATCCCGACGATGTCGTTGCTCACGCGTCTGCAACGGTGAGTGCAATCGGCCGGCTTGTCATGCCGCTATTGCGCTTTCTCGCTCGCGACTTTTTCCCGCCGCAATCGCAGCCGCGGCAACCCCGCAACTTTGATCGCGCCGAGGGCGAGGAGCAGCTTCGCTCCGTTCTGCGGGTTGAACCCGACACAACGAATCCCCGAACAGCTCCACCGCGACGGGAAACGGCGATGACGCAGCGGCGAACATCGCCGTTCACCGCGTCAAGCGGCGCCTCTGACGAGGGCAATAATGGCAAAGATGATCGCCAGAGCGATCAGGATATGGATGAACCCGCTGGCAATGTGAACGCCAAGCCAGAGGATTAACCATAACACCAGTAGTATGACGGCAATTGTCCAAAGCATATCTGCAGATCGCAAATGAGCGGATTTTCGGACGCCGCGATTTGTGCCAAATCTGCGCCCCGGCTGCGATTTGCGTTGGCAAGCGGGCAATTTCGGCAACCGTATCGCTGCCTTGAAGCTACCGTTTAGCCTCTTTCTCGCCCTGCGCTATCTCAAGCCGAAGCGGACCTTTGTTTCGATCATCACTCTGGTCTCGGTCCTCGGCGTCACCCTCGGGGTGATGGTGCTCATCCTGGTCATCTCAGTCATGACCGGATTCGATCGCGAGCTACAGCGCAAGGTGATCGAATTCGACGCCCACATTCTGGTCACGACCGATAGCATCCTGACGAACTGGCGCGAGCTGGAAGTGAAACTGCGCCATACCCCGGGAGTCGTCGCGACCGCGCCTTACATCCAGGGACCGGTGATCGTGGAATTCCAGAATCGCCGGCTCGCGCCGATGATTCGCGGGATTGATCCGCCGCAGGAGGAGAAGGTGATTCCGCTGCGCAAGTTCATTGTCCTTGGAAAACTCGACCTCGATGGGGACAAGACGGTGATGGGCGTCGAGCTGGCGCAAAAACTTGGAGTAACTGTCGGGGACAAGGTCACGGTCTACTCACCCGGTAACCTCGGAGCGATCCTCGACAAACTGAAGGCGCTCGACCAAAAAAAAGGCGAGGCCAAAAGCGAAGCGATTGATGAGTTACGCGAAGTAGTTTTACCAAAGGAACTCACGGTTACGGGAATTTTCCAGACCGGGCAATACGCGCACGACGCGGAGTTCCTGCTTGTCCCGATCTTTATCGGTCAGGAGCTTTACGGGCTGGGCGATGCGCTTCATGGCATCACCGTTAAGACCGTCAATCCCTACGACGTCGCGCGCGTCAAACAGGAGATCGAGAAATACCTCCAGCCGCCGGAATATGCCCAGACCTGGATTGACATGAACAAGCAGTTCTTCGAGGCGGTCCGACTCGAGCGCACGGTGATGGCTTTCCTGCTTTTCTTCATCGTCATCGTGGCGGCCTTTGGAATCATGAACACGCTCATTACCGTGACGGTGCAGAAACGCCGCGAGATAGGAATCATGAAAGCGGTCGGCGCGACGATTGGCCAGATTATGGGCGTCTTCCTTTTTCAAGGCATCGTCGTCGGAGTTTTCGGGACCGCAGTCGGGCTCGGGCTCGGCATGACACTTATCCGGTTCCGGAATGAGTTTAGCCAATGGCTCGCCCGCACCCTGCACATCGAGATTTTTCCCCGCGCCGTCTACCAGTTTTCGCAGATTCCGGCGCAGGTTGTGCCGGTCGACGTCATCAAGATTTGCATTGCCGCCTTCATCATCTGTTCGTTAGCCGCATTGATCCCGGCCTACTTCGCCGCCCGCGTCGATCCCGTGAAAGCGCTGCGCTATGAGTAAGGAACTCCATATCCGGAACCGGGGTCGGTTTGTGCAGGTTGACATTTCTGCGGCGGCTTGGCAGTCTCGCGGCCGTGCCACGCAGGCCACGGATCGGCAGCTCAGACAAACGGATTCCAATCATTCGATGGCAACATGCACAGACCGACCCCGATTCCCGATCCGCGTGGCGACGGGTTGCAGGGTTTTAGTCATATGAAAGCTGGGTAGTACGACGGCTCGCCGTCGGCTGGAGCGATTGGTTAGGCCCATTGTCACTCGCTCCACGATGCGACGACATTATCTGTTCTCCGGTCGAGTATGGCAAGATAATGCACGGTGACAGGCAGCTTCGAGGTGTATCCTCCGATGCCGATAGGAGCGTCAAAGGTCGGCGCGCTGCCGCCTTTCTCACGCCGCGCGCGAGAAAGGTCTCCGACAGTAAATCCAATGACTAGGCCATAAGTCTTGTTTTTCACGACGCGCTCTGCCTCGGCTGGAGCGATGGAAACTGGCAACCCGAGGCCAATATCCTGCATTCCGTAAACACCGATATTAGAGTTCTGCTTCCACACTAAGCCCTGCGGGAAACTAAGAGGAGGATTCTGAACTTCGAGTTCAAGGGAGCGCGACTTGATGAGCGTTGCATCGACCGTCGCCCCAAACGCATTTTGCATTGGGACCTTCCCGAGATTTTGTGATGAATACGCAACCATAATGTCTGATCCGGTTTGGTCCGCGAGGACGACTAGTCGTTGAATCTCCGCGGAATAGACGTAGCGGACGAAGTGTGGCGCGACCAAGATAAAGTAGCTTCCCGTAGGTCGCATCTGCTCGAGACGCGCATGATATTGCGCTTCGGTCTCGAACTCGGATTTGGCTAGGCGACTGCCGAACACCGACCCGAAAAGCTTTTCGGCCGACGTAAGCGAGAAATTGGCCTTGTGAACATTCGTGTCAATACGCGCGCGAGGTCTGGAATCAACGGTGGCGCAGCCGACGAGAAGAGCGGCCAGCATGCCTAAAACTAAACACTTGCTTTGCGACATATCTGCTTGTTGTGCGGCTTATGCCGAGGGATGAAAAGGCCTAACGAGAACAAGCTCAGCCACCGCTGGCGATAGCGAGCGTTGCTGCGGAGTTTAATGTTGAAGTCATCTGAAAGCTAGTTATTAGAACGGCCAGCGGTTGGCTGGAGCGCCTGGTTAGACCGGTTCGTGATGCGTAGCACTAATATCGTAAGGCCAACAGCACTCAGCAGCGACTGAACCGGCTGGATGCAGACAAACGCATAGTAAAAAATCTTCCACGCGTCGCGTCCTAAAATGCGGATGCCAATATAAGAATCGCAAACCAAGGCGACGTTAGCGAGCGACACACCAAGGCCGATCACCGCTGCCGCTAAGAGAAAGAAAAAGGCGGGTGATCCTGTCCGGCCGAGACCGTATATCCAAAGCGCAATCAAGTACACGCTAAAGAGAACGAACGATGCCGCGGATGCTACTGTGACTGGCTCAATCACCGCAAGCATATAGGTCTAACGAGACAGAAGTGAGCTGCCGCCACCGGGAGCGAGCGCGGCTCGAAGTGA
>DAISXY010000032.1:0-37370 GCA_036825615.1 Chthoniobacterales bacterium | reverse complement strand
GCAAGACCCGCGCTTGCCTGAGGGGATTGCAGGAGAATGTAATCCCCGCTCCCCGTGAGAATCGCGCTCGGGTTTGCCCTCACTGCCGCGCTTCGCGCGCGCGTCTCTCCCACGGGGAGAGAATGGAACCTTCGGCAACAGTGGGAAAAGGAGCACGAGCAGGAGCAGGAGCAAGAGCAGGAGTCGGAGCGGGAGGGCGCGCTATTGCACACGGACCGCGTGCCGCTTGTCGAGACGCAGAACGTCGCCGGGTCGAAGCGCAATCTCGGCCTGCAAATCGGCGATCTTTTCGCCGCGCAACTGGACGCTGCCCTGTTCAATGAGGCGGCGCGCTTCTCCCCGCGATTTCGTTAGGCCAAAAGCGCTGGCATAGGCCGCGACCACCAGCGAGATGATGTTGGCCTCGCCCGGCGGCGGCGAAAACGCCGGGAGATCCGCTTCCTCGAGCCGCTTCTCGCTGAAGCGCCGCTCCCATTCCTCCGCCGCGTGCTGACTTTCCGCCGCCGAGTGGTAGGTCGCGACGATTTCGCGCGCGAGCTGCTTCTTCGCCTCCATCGGATGCACCTCCGTCGAGATGTCGCGTCCGAGCAGGAGTTGGTAATAGCGATTCATGAGTTGATCTGAAATGCTCATGACCTTGCCAAACATCTCGTTAGGCGAATCCGTCAGACCGATGTAATTGCCGAGGCTCTTGCTCATCTTCTGGACACCATCGAGCCCTTCGAGGATCGGGAGGACAAAAACCACCTGCTGTGGCTGGCCTTCCTCCTTTTGCAGGTCGCGCCCGACGAGAATGTTGAAGAGCTGATCCGTGCCGCCGAGTTCGACATCGGCCTGCACCTGGACCGAGTCCCAACCCTGCATGATTGGATATTGAATCTCGTGCGCACCGATCGGCTGCTCGCGCGCGATCCGGTTCCGAAAATCCTCCCGTTGCAGCATCTGCTGAAGCGTGACCCGGCTGTTTAGCCGGATGACATCGGCGTACGACATCGCGCCGAGCCAATCGCCGTTCGCGACCAGCCGCGTCCGCTCCGGATCCAGAATTTTGAACGCCTGCCGCTGATAAGTCTCGGCATTGGCCAAGACCTCCGCACGCGTCAGCTGCGGGCGCGTCACCGAGCGTCCGCTCGGGTCGCCGATCATGGCGGTGAAATCGCCAATGATGAGGATCGCTTCGTGCCCGAGATCCTGAAACTGCCGCAGCTTACGTAAAACAATCGTGTGACCGAGGTGCAGATCGGCGCTCGTCGGATCAACCCCGAGCTTCACCCGCAGCGGCCGGCCTAACGACAATTTCTCCCGCAGCTCGGCTTCGCTGATGATCTGGGCCGCGCCGCGTTTCAGTTCCTGGAGCGAGTCTGCCGCGTCCATCCCGCAAGGTGCGTCAGCTTGCTCCCGCTTCAACCGCCTTAGCGGTCCTTGTTCAGCAGTTCGCGCACTTCCTCGATCGTGAGAGGGTGACTTTGTTGATCCAGAATCTCCTGCCGTGTCCCCTTGCCCCGGAATGGTCGCTCGTCCGCATACTCGCGGACCGGAGCCGATTTGTTTTCGTCCGCCGATGTGCGCACGGCCGGGCTCTGACCGATCCGGAACATCGGCTTTGCATCATTGGGAGCGGCCGTCACATGCGCCGGCGTTGTCTCAGCGAAAGACCGGGTGCCGAATTTCTTTGCCAGAAAATCTATCAAGCCCGAGTAACGCTGGGCCGAGTATTCTCTGCCGGCATAAAATGGCTTTGCCAAAAATTCCCGATGCACCGGAGTCGCATCGGTCCCGGAAAATCTCTTGTTCTGCGCCGGATTGCTGAGCGAGAGATCGGGTCTGAGGAGCCGATCAACGAGTTTGCGTTCCTGTTCCTGAGCAAGGAGTGGAGGTCCCAGGATCGTTAGGCAAAGGAGAACCAGGAGCGGGCGCACGGGCCGGAGCCTGCCGAAGCTGCCGCGCGTCTGTAAAGGAAAAACCGCGCGCCGTTGCTCAGTGGCGATTGAGCAGGGCTAGCAACCGCTCGCTCCCCGGCGCCGGCGGCACGTTCCCGCTCAGGATGGAACGCGCGCTCACGCTTCGCCCGTAGTAGCGCTCATTCGCGGTCTTTTGCGTCGCAATGATTGCGCCTTCGAGTGAAACTCCCGCGAAGAGTCCGCGACTCCGGCTGTAGGTGTAAACCGCCGCCGTTGTCGTGACAGCCCCTTGCAAATCGCGTCCAACCGGACCAGCGGCTGCGCTCACGTCCGCCCCGAGCTTGAGATTGCCGTCGCGCGAGAAGGCGCGCACGGCAGCATCGTTATTCAGGACAAAAATAAAATCCGTCATCTCGGCGCCGATCTGCAATCCCCAGCCCGCGCCCCCGAGCCCGATAAATGAGGGCGCTGACCAGCCCTGCGGTGTCCGCGCGACGACCACGCCTTGCCCGCCTTTGCCGCTCACGCCGAAGCCGACCTTGAGCACCCGCATGATTGCCAAGCCGCGCGCATCCTGCATGATCTGCCGTGGGACCAGATTCTCGGGCATTTCATAAAACTGGCGCAAAATTTTCACCGATTGATCGACCAGTTCCTGTTCGGTCGCGGCTTGCGCGCTGGCCATTAGCCAAAAGCATCCAATAACAACGCTTGCGAAAATTTTTCTCATGCTAGCCGCGACCATAACGGCCGGCCCAGGCTTTGTGAACTCTGACCTGAGGAAAATTTCCTTTTCTTGCAGCCATCTCAGGTTTGCGTAGCTGAGACACCGGCGGCTCAACCGCAAAGGCACAAGATGGATCCGATCATTGACCTGCAAAGCGACGCTTATTTCATGAGCGAAGCCTTGCGCATGGCGACGCGGGCTTATGAAGCTGACGAAGTTCCGATCGGCGCCGTGGTCGTGCGCGAGGGGCGCATCATCGCGCGGGCCTACAACCAGGTCGAGCTGCTCAAGGACGCGACCGCTCATGCCGAGATGCTTGCCCTCACCCAGGCCGAAGCGGCCGTCGGGGACTGGCGATTGACCGATTGCGATCTCTTTGTCACCAAAGAACCCTGCCCGATGTGCGCCGGCGCGCTCGTCCACGTCCGCATTCGCCGTCTTATCTTCGGTTGCGAAGACCTTCGCGGCGGAGCAGCGGGAGGATTACTTAACCTGCTTCAGAATCCGGCCCTTAATCACCAGTGCGACATCACTGCCGGTGTCCTGAGAGAACAATCCACAGAACTGCTGCAGAGCTTCTTCCGGGAAAAACGCGCACGCGAGACCGACACGGAAAAACGCTATCCCGTGTGAGTTATGCCTCGCTGGCGAGAGTTACCCTGCAGGTCAGGCTGGGAGCAGCCTTGTAACCTGGGTTAGAAGCCAATCGATAGCTGCGCGCCATTCACGTGCCCAACCACTGGCCGGACAGCTACTTCCCCTAACCCTGAGTTGAAGTGAAACAGAGTTAGCGGCTTATGCTCGGTCGCTCTCCCGCTCTCGCTCCGCTGCCCGGATTCCCCGCTGCGCTGGTGGCTGGGGGCGACCAGGTAACCGACACCGGACCGTCTCGTCGCCGAAGGACCCGGGTTTTCGCCTCGCGTGACCACGGTGCGCGTAACAGGCAGCGCAACCAGCGCTGGATGGATCTTTTGCATCGAAGCGGCTGTCTTGCGATCGCCCGCCTGCACGGAATGGCAGGCAAGGGCGATCGCGAACCACAACCCACAGGCTCCCATGAAAGTCCTTCTCATCGCAGCCTCTGATTCCTATTCGGATCGTGAACAGGAATCGCGTGTGCTCATTGACGCGCAATGTCGCTCCTTTTCCCGATCTCCAGCAGCGCGAACCGCAGATCGCGTTCATTCCTGGAGTCCTAGGGAGGCTTTCCTAGCCTGACAAATCAGCTAAAGCGCCGATGCGCTGAACGTGTCGCCCTGGTTAATGTCGCCGCTCTCGTAGCCTTTCCGGAACCAGCGGACTCGTTGCTTCGAAGTGCCGTGAGTGAATGAGTCTGGCACGACATAACCCTGAGTTTGGCGTTGAAGGTTATCATCCCCGACGGCACTGGCGGCGCGCAACGCTTCCTCGACGTCGCCGCTTTCGACGATGTGTCTGGTCCGGTCAGCGTAATGAGCCCAGACGCCCGCAAAGAAATCGGCCTGTAACTCCAGACGAATCGAGAGCTGTCTGAACTCTCGCTCACTAACTCGACCGCGGGCCGACAGGACTCGTTCGGAAATACCAAGAAGGTTTTGCACGTGATGGCCGACTTCATGCGCGATAACATAAGCCTGGGCAAAGTCGCCCGGCGCACCGAAGCGATCTTGTAACTCGCGGTAAAAACTCAGGTCGATGTAAACCTTGCGATCGTCCGGACAATAGAAGGGTCCGCTCGCCGAACTGGCGAAGCCGCAGCCGGTGCGCGTTTGATGGGAGAAAAGCACGAGCTTGGGTTCTTGGTATTGCCGTCCCATCTGGCGAAAGATTTCGTGCCAGGCATCTTCGGTGTCGCCGAGCACGACCGCGACGAATTGCGACATTTCATCCTTGGGAGCGTTAGGCGCGCTCCTGTCCAGTTGGTTCGTCGCTGGCGGCTGCGACTCCTGCGCCACGTTGAGCAGCGTCTGCAGATCGCCGCCGAGAAGGAGATAGATCAGCAGTAGAATCACGCCCCCGACGCCTCCACTAATCGCAATCCGACCGCCGCCTCCCGACTGACGCTCGTCTTCGACGTTCCCGCTCTCTCTTTCGCCGCGCCAGCGCACGGTTCAGTTAGCCACGCGCCATTTTTAACGCAAAGCGGAATTCAGAAAAACAAACGATTTATGACTAATACCCGGCGGCCCGAGGGCGGGCCGGCTCCAAGCATCGACCCCGCTTACTCCGCCAGCACGATCGGCGTATCATCGCGCGCGCGGCGCAGCCGTTGAAAAGCTTCGGGTTCAAACCTGCCGTCCCGATCGAGCACCGTCTTTGGATCGAAATCTGGGTTCGCGGCGCGCACTTCCTTCCACCACTTTTCGTAAGCGGCTTTCGCCGCCTCCCCAAGCTCATCGGGTTCAGCCGTGTAAGTGAAGTTGAAGTCGGCGAAACCGGGGAGACTTTGCAGCGATTTCCAGGCGTCGTATCTCACAGCCGCGTAAGGATCAATCAAGGTGTAGATGAGATAAGGATAGAGCCAGGAGCGGCCCGAAATCTTCTGCGCCGGCTCCCAGCCCATGCCCCAGGCGAGCAAGGCGCGCTGTCCGGCATCTCCTTTCACCAGCCACTGGACTGCGGCCGCGATCGTGCGGTCGTTCTCCGATAACTCCGGGATTGGTTGTTGGTACCAAGCGTGAAGCTTTTCCGCCGTCCAACTCAATGTCTGATCCAGGTGACACAGGTTGCACGCGTTGGGCCGGCCATAGTCAAGACTCTCGCGCACATTTGGCGAAGAGACTTGATGACTCCGCATGGCGCGAAGCAGGCCATAGGTAGTGTGCGGCATGTGACAGTTATAACAGCGGCTGCCGGCTGAGTCGGCCTCATGATGGGTATGAGCCGTGAGACGTGCCGTCATTTCTTTGTGACATTGCAAACACGCCTCGTCGTTCTCCATCTTTGGTGCGAGCTGGTCGCTCCGCGCCCAGGTCTTGAGTGCGGTTTGCGTCGTCCGGGCCGGATGCATCTCGTGGCAGGAGATACAGGAGAACTTGCCACCTTTGTAGCAGGGTGACTCCTGCACTCCATTCATCTCGCGCCCGGTTACCCGGATCATGCCATCGCCCCAGAAACGATTGCGAAAAAAGCCCGGTTCGGTTTTGTCAATGAATTGCTTCTGTTCTGCGTGGTCCTTTTCATTTGGCTGAACCACGAAGCGCTGCCCGAGATCCTTCTGCCCCGGACGAAAGCGTCCGCCGTGCCGGTTCCAGTCGAGCTTCTCATCCATGCCGTTAAAGGCCCAGACACTGTGACATTGACCACACGTGTAAGCCGCCTCCGGTCCGGTCATGCGGGAAGGATTTGAAATCGTGTTATCTGCTTTGTTCGTTAGGTGGAGCTTCCAGCGGTGGAACGGATTCTGATTTTGCGCGATATGTTCGCGGCCTTCGCTGTGACAGGCTTCGCAGGCGATCCCAAACTCGGCCACATGGCTATCCCAGCGGTTACCCTCGACAAATGTAGAGACACCCTCGGTCACATGACAATCCATACAGGCGCCATTCCAGGCGCCGATCGAGTAGGCTTCTTTTGTGTCCGGCGGCATGAGAAAGGTCTGGGTGACCGGCGCCCACATTTTCTCCCGGATGATGTAGGCGAAGGGAAATTGCGAGAGGGTTCGTCCCTGGCCAGTTTCGGTCCAAAGGATCTGAAGAGTGTGCGAACCGGTCAGCAGCACCACCTGCGTGGGCGTCCCGTATTCCTTCTCGCCCGATCGACGTTCGCGAACGAAAATCTTTTCGCCGTCTCGTTCGAGGCGGTAATCGCGGCCGTTGTAGCTCAGCTCGATACCGCGCGGGTCCGGGATCAAGGTCGCTGGGGTCGCGACCTGGGTCATGGTGCGGTGAAAGGAGGCATGCCAGCTTGCGTAGTTCCCCGGGTGACAGGCCCGGCAGGCGTTGGAGGTGACGTAGTTCGCCTCTTGCGCGACCACCGGCCGATTGGCCGGCAGTGATATGGCGCGGGATGCATCCAGCCAAAGGAGCACGCCCGCGACCGTGGCGAGGAGCAGACAAAACCCGGCAGTTAACCAGATCGTTCTGCGCGTCCCTCCTTTGCCGGCCATTGGAGTTCGAACCTGATCATTGCGACGCGAAGTTGCAAGGCGCGCGCTCGGCCGGAGCAGCGGTTTGCAGCGTGGGCAGCGCCCGGCAAGCGCCGTTTGTTTTCGCTTGCGTGCGGCTGAGCTTTGTATTACAAAGCTTGCTCATGATCGAACCGACCCGCGCCGAAGAGCATCTCCGCGTCATCCGTTCGTTGATGGAACGGGCCACCATCTATCGCGCCATTTCCGCTCCCACGGCGTTCGTCGGCGGGCTCATCGCCGTCGCGACCAGCAGCATCGTCTGGCTGCTCGATCGCGCCCATGCCACGGCCGGCGCTCCGGCTTTCGACGCGCGAATTTTCGCCGAGATCTGGCTCGTCGATCTCGCAATCGTGCTCGCGGTCAATGCTTTCTTTCTCCGCCAGGAGGCGACCCACGCCGGCCGGGTGCTTCTCTCCCCGGGCGCACGCCTGACGCTTCGCGCGATCGCTCCCTGCCTGCTCATCCCGGCCGCGACGACGGTTTGGTTTTTCCGCAACGCCGAGCCGATTGACGAAGAGATCCTGGTCGCGGTCTGGATCATGTTCTACGGACTTTGCCTGCTCGCGACGGCGCTCTTTGCTCCGCGTTCACTCGCGGTTCTCGGGTGGGCGTTTCTTCTCTCCGGCCTCCTGTTTCTTTTCTGGCCGAAATCCCTCACGGCCGATCCGCGTGGCCTGCTGCCCAACCTCGCGATGGGGGCAACGTTTGGACTCTACCACCTTGTCTATGCGGTCGCGGTTTGGTCGAAAACGAAAAGCACCGCACCTGATCTCCTCGTGCCCGAATGAGCGATGCCGGATTTCGACAAACTCGACCGGGCGATCCACGAGAAGGGCCGGCTTGCAATCATGACGCTGCTGGCCGGCCGCGCGAGTTGGTCGTTTCAGGATTTGAAGAGCGAGCTCAAGATGAGCGATGGGAACCTGGTTACGCATCTGCGCACGTTGCACAAACTGGGCTTTGTCGCCGTGACAAAGCAGGTGCGGGATCGACCCCAGACGACCTATGCCCTGACGAGCAAAGGGCGCACGGCGTTCACCGACTACCTCAAAGTACTGGAAGCAATCGTGAAGGCGGGGCGAGCCTGAATTTTTTTGGGCATAAACTTTGCTAGACAAAGTAGGGCAATGAAAATCATCCTGGCACAGCACTTCGGCATCTGCTTCGGCGTCCGCGACGCGATCGCGCAGGCGGAGAAGCTTGCCGGCGCCGGACCGCTTACAATCCTGGGCGAGCTGGTCCACAACCCGGTGGTGCGGGAACGGCTGCGCGCCCTCGGCGTCGAGGAGAGCCCGCTTCAGCCTAACGAAATCGCGAGAACAACCCGGGTCATGTTCACGGCCCATGGCGTCTCCGACCAGCGCCGCGAAATGTGGCGACGAAGCGGGCACATCGTGGCCGATGCGACGTGTCCTCTGGTCAGGCACGCACACACGCAGCTGCGCGCCTTGGTGGCAGCCGGATATTTCCCGGTCGTGATTGGCAAGGCTGGCCACGTCGAAGTGCGCGGGCTGACGGAAGATTTTCCCGGCGCCGTAGTGATCGAAAAGCCGGCGGACATCGCCTCTCTTCCGGCGTGCGAACGTTACGGAATCGTCTCGCAAACGACCCAGCCGATCGAGCGGGTGCGTGAGCTGGTTGGATTGATCGAGCGCGCGTACCCGGAAGCGGAAGCGCGATTCATCGACACGATCTGCAAACCGACAAAGGATCGGCAACGCGCTTTGCAAGATCTCCTCGCCGAGGCCGACCTGATTGTGGTCGTGGGCGGTCGCGCCAGCAACAACACGCGACAACTGGTTGAGACTTGTCGCGCGGCGGGCAAGCGCGCGATCCACGTTGAACGCGCGACGGACCTCGTGGCGAGCGATTTCGCAGATGTCATGACGATCGGCGTGACCGCCGGAACGTCGACTCTGCGCGAGACAGTCGAGGCTGTGATCGCGCGGCTCGAAGGAATTTCGGAAGAACTGCAAACCACCAAACCCAAATCATGAACTCGTTAGTCTGGCTCCGCTATTTTGAAAACAACCGCCGCAATTTCATCGCACCGGAATGGGAAGCGCCCTCGCCCCTGCCGAAGGAGTTGCGCGTCCGGCTCGCTCGTTCGCTCTCGCATTTCCAGCTCGGTGAAAGCGGCGGCGGCCAACATCTCTTCGGCAAAGCGGCCCGCCAGGTCGCGTCGGACGAGGCCTATCGGCGCGCGCTCGAACTTTTCGTGGCCGAGGAAGCCGAGCACGCGCGGCTTTTGCGCGGGTTGGTGGAGCGCTTTGGCGGGAACGTGATTCGCCGGCATTGGACCCATCTGCTCTTTCGTTCGCTCCGGCGCGCGCTGGGCTTGAATTTTGAGATCCAGGTGTTGCTGATCGCCGAGCTGATTGGGACCGCTTATTACCGGATGCTGGAGCGGCGGGCCCGCGATCCGCTTCTCGATCAGGTTTGCGCGCGCATCCTGGCCGACGAAGCGCAACACGTCGCATTTCACCTCGAACGGCTGCGCGACATTCACGCCGCGCTCCTGCCGGTTGAGCGAGCCGCCTGGTGTTTGCAATTTCAGGTTCTCTTCAGCGGCGCGTTGCTCGTCGCCTGGACCGATCATCGTGATGCGCTCGGCGCGATCGGCACGAGCCGGCTGGAATTCTTTCACGAAGCGCGGAGTGAATGCATCCGCTTTCTTGATGCGCTCGGGCAGGGTCGACTGGCTCCATGCCAATCGAGCTGATGCCTGGCCGAATCCGGCCGCCAACTCGTGTCATCCCGAGCCGGCGCAGCGCGGCGAGGGACCTCGCAATTGCAATGCAGAGCTCCTTGCGCCGCTTGCACCTGCACTCCCTGGGAATTGTAAACGAATGCTCTGGGCGGTAACCGGGGTGGTTGATCAAGTCAGCCCCAATTCCGCACCACGTGGCGGCTACCTGGTGTCCTGAACGACGTTGTTTCCGCATCGGCCTGACCATGTTATCTTCCGCCGATGGCAGATGATCGCCCAGCACTTTGAAAGTGTGGCGCTGTTCTTTGAGATCGGCCTTGGCAAGGGTTGGCACCGCAGAGAAGGTCCGACACTTGCAAAGTGCTGGGAGGAAAGTCCGAACACCAAACGGCAGCATGCCGCGCAGAACGCGCGGGCGCGTTTCGCGAAAGTGAGGCGCGACGGAGAGTGTCACAGAAAACACACAGCCTAACGAGCGACGCGAGTGGCTCGCGGCGAAGGTGAAAAGGCGAGGTAAGAGCTCACCGCTCGGCCAGCAATGGACGAGGCAGGAAAAACCCCATGCGGTGCAAGACAAACAGGGGAAGGACAGCCGGTCCGCCACTCCGAAAAAATTCGGAGTGAATAATCCCCGGGTATCGTCGCACCATGCGGCCAGCTGTAGCGGCGGTCTATGACCGCCCTCGCGCAGGCCGCGGGCGTCCGCTTCGGCGGGCGAGATAAATGATCATCGTCCCGCAGCGATGCGGGAGACAGAATTCGGCTTATCGCCATCAACAAATGAAGGGCGCTTTCGGAAACGAAGGCGCCCTTCTCTTTTCCGCGCGCAGGGCGCCCGCTTTACGCCTCTGCCGGCCACAACGAGAATCGCGCATGCACCGGCCGACGAAACAGATCAGG
Source organism: Chthoniobacterales bacterium (assembly GCA_036825615.1). Lineage (GTDB taxonomy): Bacteria > Verrucomicrobiota > Verrucomicrobiia > Chthoniobacterales > UBA10450 > JAICXG01. The sequence goes on along the minus strand of DAISXY010000032.1, from coordinate 27,024 downwards.
GATTGGAAAATCCCGGCCGCCTGGCTCACGCTTTGTGTTGTCTGGAGCTCGACCTGGCTGGTGATCAAGATTGGCCTGAAGGATCTGCCGCCGGTCTCATTCGTCGCGTGGCGCTTTGTCGTCGCACTCGTCGTTCTCGTCGCGATCTCGGTGGGCCGGACCAGGCTTCTGCCGGAACGCCGCTCCGACTATGTCGTTCTTGGTGTCACCGGCTTGTTGATGTTTTCCCTCAACTACACGCTCCTTTTTTGGGGAGAACTGCACGTTTCCTCCGGCCTGGCCGCGGTTATCCAGGCTTCGATCCCGATCTTTGGGATGATTTTTGCCCACTGGATGCTGCCCGATGAACCGTTGCGATGGCAAAAGCTGAGCGGCGCGCTTGTCGCGATCGGCGGGGTTGTGGTTATTTGCGCCCGACTCCTTAGCTTCAATGGCTGGCTCGCATTTCTTGGCGGACTTGGGATCACGATCGGCGCGGCGAGCGCGGCCTTTTCGAACGTCTGGCTGAAAGCGCGCAGGATGGAGTTTGCGCCATCGATGCTGGCGGCCTGGCAGATGTTTTTCGGCATCATTCCGCTGGTGATTCTCGGGCTCGCGCTCGACGGCAATCCGGCTTCGCTTCATTGGACCTGGCGCGCCGTTTTTTGCCTCTTTTATCTCGCTGTTATTGGCTCGTCTTTCACTTTTCTGCTTCTCTATTGGCTGATGCCGCGGATGTCGGTGACGAATCTGCAAACCATTTCGCTCATCACTCCGCCGGGTGCGATCGCGATCGGCTGGGCTTTCGGCGGCGAGCGGCTCTCCGCCTGGTCATTGTTAGGCGCGGCCTTCGTTCTGCTGGGAGTGTGGATGATTTTCCGCCGGATCGAAGAGCCGAGGCGAGCGGCGATGCTCGAACGCCATTCCTAAAGTGGGAAGCGCCTTTGCGCGCTAACTTTGCCGACCGAGGCAATCATCGAGACAGCGCAGGAGATGCGCGATCGTCTCCTCGGTTTCGTCGCCCATGTTCGAGAGCCGGAAGGTCTGGCCCTTGAGTTTGCCGTAACCGCCATCGATCACGAGATGATGTTTCTCGCGCAGGTCGCGCAGCAATTTCGGCACGTCGACGCCGCGGTTGTTTTTCACGCAGGTGAGCGTGACGGCGCGATGGCCTTCGGCGGCGAAAAACTCGAATCCCCGCCCGCGCACCCACTCGTGGACGAGGGCGTTCGTCCTGCGGTGACGTTCGTAGCGATTGGCCAGGCCTTCGGCAGAAATCTCCTCGAGCTTTGATTGGAGAGCGAAAATGTGGCCGATGCTCGGTGTCGTCGGGGTCATGTCGTTGGCCTGCTGTTTTTTGAATTCAAGAAAGTCGAAGTAATAACCGCGACCTGGGTTTTCATTCGCGCGCGCGAAGCCTTTCTCGGAGACGCTGAAGAGCGAAAAACCGGGCGGAAGGGCGAGCGCCTTTTGCGAACCGGTGAGGAGAACATCGATGCGGTAGTCGTCCATCGGAATCGGAACCGCGGAGAAAGAAGAGACGGAATCAACAATGAGCGCGATCTCGGGATATTTCGCCATTGTGCAACAGATCTCGGGCAACGGGTTCATCACCCCGGTCGAGGTTTCGCTGTGAATGAGAGTGACGGCGTCAAATCTCCCGGTCGTTAGGCGAGCATCGAGTGCCTTGGGATCGATCGCCTCTCCCCACTCCACCGCGAGCGGCTCGGCTTCTTTCCCACAGCGGCGGGCGACTTCGAGCCATTTGTCGGAAAAGGCGCCGCACATGCAGCAAAGCACGCGCTGGCTGACGAGATTGCGGATCGCCGCTTCCATCACGCCCCAGGCCGAGGAAGTGGAAAGGAAGACCGGCTGCCTGGTGCCAAACAATTCCTGCAAACGCGGGTGGATCTCGCGATAGAGCGCCTTAAAGGCGTCGCCACGGTGGCCGATCATGGGCCGGGAAAAAGCGGCACGCGTTTTTTCGGAAACTTCGACCGGACCCGGGGTGAAGAGTTTGTCGTGCATAAGCGCCATTGCCTAACGAATCATTTTCGCGCGATGAAACTGATGTCACCGCTGCGTTCCAGCCGGGCGGTCGCAATTTCCTCCTCACTGGCGTGCCCGCGCAGGCGCAAGTCCTCGGCCAGGTCTGCCGGCGAGATCTTGTGCGCCTTCATCTGCGCGCGCATTTGCGCGCCGTCGCGCAGGAGCACATCGGGGTCGCCCTTGATCAGGCGCTCGAAAGCGCGCGAGTGATACGCGAAGAAAGCGAGAAAGCGATGCAAGAGGACAAGGACGAGGGCGGCGCCGATCGTGGCGAAGAACGGGGCTGAGCCATTGATGGCGCGGGCGAGGATCGCGCCAAAGATGACGACAAAGACGGTATCGAAGGCGGTCTTGCGGGCGAGGGAGCGCTTGTGGCCAAAGCGAATCAGAGCCAGCGCACAGATGAAAATGATCACTGCCCGCAGCGCCACCTGCCCGCCGCCTAACGATTTCGGTTCCTGGCCAATCCCGAGGAGCAAGACAATCCAATTCCAGATCGCGTCCATGGCGCAAGCTTGCGCGCGCTCGCTTGCGAGGGCGAGCATAAATCCGCCGGGGCGATCGGAACCGAAACTTCGAGCGATGCCAGCGAGAAACCGCAACCTGCATGGGAGCGCGCCGGACAAATGCGAGATCGCGCTCCTGCTCATCGATGTGATCAACGACCTCGAATTTCCCGAAGCGGACCAGATGGTGGAGGCGGCCGTCGAAATGGCGCGGCGCCTCCTGCGTCTGAAAAAACGGGCCAGCAAAGCGGGCGTCCCGGCGATTTACGTGAACGACAATTTCGGGCGCTGGAAATCGGATTTCCGCGCCACGGTCGAGCATTGCCTGCGCGACGATGTGCGCGGACGTGAGGTGGCAAAGATTCTCAAGCCCGAAGAAGACGATTACTTTGTCCTCAAACCGAAGCACTCGGGGTTTTTCTCGACCACGCTCGAGACTCTGCTGCGTTATCTTGGCCCGAGTACGCTCGTCCTCACCGGCATCGCGGGAAATTTTTGTGTCCTCTTCACCGCTAACGATGCCTACATGCGGGATTACAACCTGATCGTGCCCCGAGATTGCACCGTCTCGAACACGCCGGAGGAAAATGAAGCCGCGCTTCAGTTGATGCGGAAATTTCTCAAGGCGAAAACGCCCTTAGGCAAGCAGGTGCGGTTGCGGTCGACCCGGGGCTGAGCGGAACACAGGCATTCCTGCCTGTGCGGCCAGCGGGCGTCTCGCCCGGTGATTCGAGCACGAGCACGATTAGGAGCAGGAGCAGGAGCAGGAGTTCACGGCGAGGGATGGCTATGGTCCACCACGGGGCGGGAGCCAAGAATCGGACGGCCCGCGATTCAGAAGCATGGACAAGGTGGGAGATTTTATTTATCGCCAGAGCTGGCTTAAGCCGGTCGAAACCCTCCTCGGAGCCACCGCCAATCTGCTTTTTGGCGGATCATCCAGAATTTGCCAAAAGGTGCGCGATTTCCTTCACGGCACCCCGCTTGGTCATCCTTTGCATCCGGTTGTAACCGATGTGCCGGTCGGTGCCTGGACGGCTGCGGCCCTCCTCGACAGCTACGAGCTTGCGACTGGCGATGACCGCCTTGGGCCGGGTGCGGATTTTGCCGTGGAACTGGGGCTCGCCGGGGCGGTGTTCGCAGCGGTGACCGGATTGAACGATTGGAACTGCACGAGCGGAAAACCCAAACGCGTGGGTGCGCTTCATGCCCTTTGCAACCTTGCCGCGACCGGCTGCTACGTCGCCTCGGCCTGGCAGCGCCGCTCCGGCTGCCGGCGCGCTGGCCTAACGACCGGGCTCGTCGGTTATGTGACTGCGTTTGCCGGCGCCTATCTTGGGGGACACCTCGTTTTCAACCAGCGGATTGGCGTTAATCACGCGCCCGAGGAGTTGCCGAAAGAGTTTGTCCCGGTTCTGCCCGAATCGGAGCTGCGCGAGAACGTCCTGCACAAAGGGCAGGCAAACGGCGTGGCAGTCGTGCTCGTGAAGCGCGGCGGCCGCATCTTTGCCCTCGCGGAAACCTGTGCCCATCTCGGCGGTCCGCTGGCGGAGGGCGAATTCGACGGGGAGACGATCACCTGTCCCTGACACGGATCGCAGTTTGCGATTGCCGATGGCGGCATTGTTTCCGGGCCGACCGCGTACGCGCAGCCCTGCTTTGAAGTGCGTGTGCGGGATGGGCAGGTGGAAGTGCGCGCCCCGCGCGGAATGGCGCCAAATCCTTTCTGACACCAGAGATTCAGCCTACCGACGATGAAAACAATCGAACTCAAACTCCCGGAAATCGGCTTGCTCGCAATGACTCGCGCCGCGCTTGGGGTCGGCCTCGGGCTTCTCCTCAGCTCAAAGCTGGACGAGCGGCAGCGGCGCGCGGCCGGGGTTGCCCTGGTCCTGCTCGGCGCCCTCACGACGGTGCCCTTCGCGGTCCATTTTTTCGCCGACCAGGAGTAAAGGCGTGGCACGGGCAGGGGAGTGGCTGCGCTTGCGCGAATATGCTTCGCGTGGCATAGACACACTCCCAATTTTCCATGCCGACTGCGTCCCAAGTCACCACTGATGCCGCCCTCGAGACTCGTCTGTTTTGGGAGCGGCATAAAACCATCATCATCGTGGTGGCTTCGCTCCTTGTCCTGGCTGGGCTGGGCTTTGCCGGCTACGAGCTTTACACGGCACGCCGGGCGGCGAATGCGGCGGCGTTGCTGGCCCGGGCGCACACGGCCGAGGAATATCAGCAGGTGATCGATCGTTATCCGGGAAGCGAACCGGCAGCGAGCGCCTATCTCCTGCTCGCCGCACTCCAGCGCACGAATCGCAAGTACGAGGAAGCAAACACGACCCTGCACAAATTCATTGCGCGCTTTCCGAAACATGACCTGATCACGACCGCCTGGATGGGAGTGGCGGCAAATCTCGAGTCGTTAGGCAAATCCGACGAAGCCCTGAGCACTTATCAGCGGCTGGCGGCGGAATATCCGCAAAGCTTTAACGCCCCGCTCGCGCTCCTTGCCGAGGTCCCGCTCCTGAAGGCAAAGAACCGCGTGGAAGAAGCAAGGAAAGTGGTGGAGACAGTCATCTCGAAATACCAGGACCGGGTTATTGCAAGTCAGGCATTTCAGCAATTGATGACCTTGCCGAAACCGGAAGTAACACCGGCGCAAAAACCAGCCGCGGTCCAAGAACCGATCCCGATGGAGCGCCCGGCGGAAACGTCGGCGCCCGCGCCGACTGCGAGCCCCAAGTAGCTACACCTCCGGCGTCCTGAGCGGAGCGCCGCGGAGTCGACGATCCGTCGCCTAACGAGCCGCTTCGGGAGGTGAGCAGGCTCGGCGCTTGGTTGGGCGGAATTGGCGAATAACGCCTTCAGGTTTCGCGGCGGGATCCCTCGACTGCGCTCGGGATGACCGGCGGGCGGCGACGTTTAGCGCTTCGAGAACTGGAAGCGCTTGCGCGCGCCGGGCTGGCCGGATTTTTTCCGCTCCTTCATCCGCGGGTCGCGCGTCAGGAGTCCTTCGGCCTTGAGGGTGCCGCGGAGATTCGCGTCTACCTGCACAAGCGCGCGCGAGATCGCGAGTCGGGCCGCCCCCGCCTGGCCGGTGGCGCCGCCGCCGGAGGTGTTGAGGGAAATGTCGTAAGCATTGACCAGCTTCACCACCTGCAATGGTGCGAGGACGGTATTTTGCAGCGGCGCGGTCGGGAAATAATCCTCGAAGCTGCGACCATTGATATCGATCTTGCCGTTGCCCGGGGTCATGCGGACGCGCGCGACCGCGGTCTTGCGACGACCGGTGGCGATGAATTCCTGTGTTTCAGCCATGGGTGTGATTCGTTAGTCCAATGCGACCGCTTCAGGTTGCTGGGCGGCGTGTGGGTGTTCGGCACCCGCATAGACTTTCAGCTTTCGGTAAACCGCGCGCCCGAGCCGGTTGTGCGGGATCATTCCCCGCACCGCATGCTCGACGAGCAACTCGGGATGCCGTGCTCTGCGGGCGCGCACGTTCTCGCTTTTGTGGCCGCCGACGAAGCCCGAGAAACTCATGTAGATTTTTTGTTCTTCCTTCTTCCCGGTCAGCCGCACCTTGTCCGCGTTGATCACGATCACGAAATCGCCGGTATCGACATGCGGGGTGAAGATCGGTTTTTCTTTCCCGCGCAGGAGATTGGCAGCCTTGACCGCGACCCGGCCGAGCACCTGGTCTTGCGCGTCAATCAGCCACCACTTGCGGGCGACCTCATCTGCTTTGGCGGAAAATGTTTTCATCCGAAGAGTGGTTGGGGAAAGGGCGGGCAAAGTAGCGGCGGCTCCGGTGGGTGTCAACCCGGGAGTACCGGGGCGGCTCGCGTTCGTCGTTAGGCACGGGTCCTGGCGAGTTCAACCGCGAGGCGAATCGCCGCGATCATGCTTTCGGGCCGGGCGATTCCTTTGCCTGCGATTTCGAACGCGGTGCCATGGTCGGGGCTGGTGCGGGGGAAGGGCAAACCGAGGGTCACGTTCACGCCTTCGTGAAACGCGTGCAGCTTGAGCGGGATCAAACCCTGGTCGTGATACATGCAAAGAACGGCGTCGAATTCGCCCGCCACCGCGCGATGGAAAATGGTGTCGGGCGAGAACGGGCCGGAAAAGAGGAGGGGCGAGTGGTTAAGCTCCTCGATTGCGGGCGCGATCAGCTCGGTTTCCTCGTGGCCGAGTTTACCTGATTCCCCGGCGTGCGGGTTTAATCCTGCAACCGCAATCCGGTGGCCGCCGCGCCGGACGACAAACTCGGCCAGCAACAAACCGACGCGCACAATCTCCGCAGCACGCAACCGCGTCGCTACCTCCGCGAGCGGAATGTGCGCCGTCACGAGCGCGACGGTCAGGCCGCGGCCGGTCAGGAGCATGGCGAAATTTTCGATTTTGGCGCGCGCGGCGAAGAACTCAGTCTGCCCAGGGAAATTGAAGCCAACTTCGTACATTCGCGCCTTGTGGATCGGGCCGGTAACGACGGCATCGATCTCACCCGCAAGCGCAAGGCGGGCTGCCTCTTCGAGAGCCGCAAAAGCCGCCCGCGCTCCCGCCGCGCTGGGGTTGCCTAACGAATCGCCGGCGCTCTCGCCGATGACTCGATACTCGGCCTCGGGCAATTTCCCGGAAGCAAGCGCGGCGGAAATAATCTCCGGCCCGATCCCGGCCGGGTCGCCCAGGGTTATTCCGATTCGAGGAGGCGCAGAAGCGACCGCCTCGCGAGGGACATGCTCGCGCATGCCCGGGGCCATTAGAAGGTCTTGATGTAAGCCTTGGCGCGAAGGCTGGCCAGCCAGTGATCCTGCAATTGCTGCGCCTGTTCCTGGCGCAGACGCGCTTCGATGTCGGCGCGGAGATTGTTGTCCAGCGGCTTCACTTCCCCGCCCTGGCGCGCGTCTACCTTCAGGATGTAATAATTCCCGGCCACGTTCACGACATCGCTGATCTCGCCCGGGTGCAGCTTGAAGGCGATATCGGAGAGCGGTTTCGAAAGCGTTTTCTCGTCGATCCAGCCCCAATCGCCGCCGAGGTCGCGCGTGCTGTCCTCCGAATACATTTGCGCCATCTTGTCGAAATCCGCCCCGGTGATGAGCTTGGCCCGAATCTCTTCCGCCATCTCCCTTTGAGCGGTACTGGAATCAGGTCGCCCCGGGATCATGATCATGCGCAGCTTCACCTGCGGTTTGCTCGCGAATTCCTCCCGGTGCTTGCGATAATATTCCTCGACCTTGCCCGGAGCGATCAGGAGATTGGATTTGACGTTCTTCGCCCGCATCGCCGAGACGATGATCTTATCGCGTTCGAGGTCGCGGAATTTCGACATCGTGTATTTCTGCGCCTCCATCGTCTTGATAAAGGCATGACGATCGCCGCCGAAATTCTCCTTGATCACTTCGTTCACCCGCTCGTCGATGAAACGCTGCGGGATAATTGCTTTCTCCTTTGCGAACGCCTGCAGGATCAGCTCGCGATCAATTAAATCCTGGAGCGCGGCCTTGCGCAATTCGGTCATTTTTTTCACGAGCGCATCGCCGGAATATTGAGCCCGGAGGAGCCGCTCGCGCGGTTCGCAGACGTCGCGCACTTCCGAATAGGTGATGACCTTATCGTTTACGATCGCGGCGATGCCGTTGACCGCCTCCGCGCCGCGACTGGGCGCTGCGATCGTCGCAGCCGCGAGAATGGAAGAAAGGACCAGAGCCACCATATGAGAACGCCAGCTGAAGTTCATAACTGCTTTAACCATTGCAACACCTCAGGCAGATTGAGATCGATTCTGCCGGAAGTTAAACGAGGAAATTTCCCACCGACAAGGACAAAGTCGTCCCGGCGGGTGAGCATCAATTTGTTCTCGCGCACTTCAACCCGCCTGATGCGGGCCCGGGCGGCAGAGAGCTTGATTTCGGTGAGAAGGAGCAGGTTGTCAATCGCGGGCGGCCATTTTCCGAAGCGGTCGCGCCAGTCGCGACGGAGCCGTTGCAACTGCTCGTTGGTCGTGATCTCGGCGAGGTTGCGGTAGGCCTGGATGCGGAGCGCTGAGTCGCTGATGTAGGAGGCGGGGATAAAGGCGGGGAGCAATTTTTCCGGGCCGGCGGCGAGGTATTCACTTTCGTTTGTTGCGACGAAATCGAGTCGCATTTCCACCTCCAGGCGCTGGCGGAATTTCTCGCCTTTGAGTTGCGCCACCGCCTGGCGGAGGAGCTGGCAATAGAGATCGAACCCGACCGCCATGATGTGACCGCTCTGCGCGGTGCCGAGAATGCTGCCCGCGCCCCGAATCTCAAGGTCGCGCATGGCGATGCGAAATCCTGCGCCTAACGAACTGTACTGCCGGATGGCGTTGATCCGTTTCCGGGCCGCGCCGATCGTCATCATCTCGCGCGGAAGGAGCAGATAGGCATAAGCCTTGTGCTCGGCACGACCCACCCGCCCGCGCAGTTGATACAGATCGGCCAGCCCAAAGCGGTCGGCGCGGTCGATGATGATGGTGTTGGCGTTGGGAATATCGAGCCCGCTCTCGATAATCGTGGTGCAAACCAGCACGTCGATTTTCCCCGAGACAAAGCGCTGCATCACCGCTTCGAGTTCATCCGAATGCATCTGCCCGTGCCCGAACTCGACCCGCGCTTCCGGACAAAGTTCCGCAATCCGGTTCCGCACCTTCTCAATTGATTGGACCCGGTTATGGAGAAAATAAACCTGCCCCTGGCGCTCGAGTTCGCGGTTGATCGCGTCGCGAATAATGCGCTCGTCGTAGCCGCAGATCACGGTCTCGACCGGGAGGCGATTGAGCGGCGGCGTCTCGATCGTGGACATGTCTTTTACTCCGACTAACGAGAGGTAAAGGGTGCGCGGGATCGGGGTCGCTGAAAGCGTGAGCACGTCGACGAGTTTGAAGAGCTCTTTGAATTTCTCCTTGTGCAGGACGCCGAAGCGCTGTTCCTCGTCGATCACGACGAGGCCGAGGTCTTTGAAAACGACATCGCCGGAAATGAGCCGGTGCGTTCCAACCACGACATCGACTCCGCCTTCGCGCAAATCTTTCAGCACCTTCCGCTGCGCGCCCTGGGAACGAAACCGGCTCAGCATTTCGATCCGCACCGGGTAATCGAGCATTCGCTGGCGGAAGGTCTCGAAATGCTGTTGCGCGAGCACGGTGGTGGGAGCGAGGACGGCGACCTGTTTGCCTTCCATCACGGCTTTGAACGCCGCGCGAATCGCGACCTCGGTTTTCCCAAAACCGACATCGCCGCAGATCAGCCGGTCCATCGCGCGCGGCTGCTCCATGTCCTGCTTGGTTTCGATGATCGCCTTGAGTTGATCGGCGGTTTCCTGAAATGGAAACGAATGCTCGAACTCGAGCTGCCATTTGGTGTCCGGGCCAAAGGCGTAACCGGCCTGGGTTTCGCGTTCGGCCTGGAGCGCGAGCATTTTGCCGGCGTAATCGAAGATCGAGGCGGCGGCATTTTTCTTCGCTCGCGCCCAGCGCGCATCGGCTAACGAACTGAGCGGCGGTGATTTTTTCCCGACCCCGACGTAACGGGAGATGAGGTAGGCCTGCTCCAGCGGAACGTAGAGTTTTGCTTCGTCGGCAAACTCGAGCGCAAGCACTTCGCCAGCGGCGTCGCCCGTGTCCGCGCGCCGGGCTCCAGCGCCCATTTTTTGCAGGCCGAGGAAGCGGCCGATCCCGTGCTCGAGATGCACGACCAGCTCGCCCTCGCGCAAGTCGCTGAAATCGATTTGCGCGCGCTGGAGCCCAAACTTTGCGCTCCGCTGCAAACGTCGCCGGCCATGGGTCGGCGGCCGGCCAAACAACTCGGCCGCCGCCAGCACGACGAGATTTGCCGCCGGGAAACAGAAGCCGCGCGTCAAGGTTCCCTCGAGCAGCTCGATTCTGCCTAACGATATCGCGGCGTCGGACATGATCTCGCGAAAGCGCTCGATCTCGCCCTCGGTCTGGAAATAAATTGCGATCCGGGCCTGGCTCTCCCGCCAAGTCGTTAGGCGAGAAAAAAACTGGCGCCGTTTCGCCTCCGCGATCACGAATTCGCCCGTGTCGAATTCGCCAATCTCGCAGTCAACAAACGCGCCGCTGAAATCCTCGACCGTTTCGCTGATGGAACCTTCGCTGATCAGGATTTCGGCCGCCTCGTTGTCCTCCGGCTCGATCGCGATCCGGAGATGATCTTTGGCAACGTAATCGCGGACCTGGCCGCGCTGATCGTCGGCCGCGCCTAACAATACTTCGGCTTCGTTCAGGTTTCGCTGCGAGGTCTGGGTATCGAGATCGAACTCCCGCAGCGAGTCGATTTCGTCGCCGAAAAATTCCGCTCGAATCGGCGCCGGCGCCTGCCAGGAAAAGATATCGAGAATTCCACCCCGGACGGCGAACTGCCCGCGCGTCGTCACCTGCACGACCCGCTCGTAGCCGGCTTTGCCTAACGACTCAATAATTTCGCCGAGCGGCTGGCTCTTTTGCCGGCGCAAGCGCAGCGCCGCCGCCTTGAGCGTGCCGCGCCGTGGTGCCGGCTGATCGAGACTGGCGCGAGTCGCGACGATGATCTGACGCGTCCCGGCATCTTCCACCCGGCTCAGCAGGGCAAGCCGTTCCGCCGCGATCTCCTGGTCGGGCAAAATGTTTTCGACCGCGAGAAATTCCGCTTCCGGGAGAAAGAGCGCGTCGGGAACCCAGTTCGTCAGGCTCTCGTGAAGGAATTCCTGCGCCCGCACATTCGGGCAAATCACCCAGACCGTGCGCGGAACCTCCCGTGCAATCAGCGCGACGAGAAACGAACGCGCCGACTCAATGACATGCGAGAAGGCAACCGGCCACTCCCCGGCCCTGAGCGCGCGCAGACGTTCTGCGATCGGCTCAGATCGTGCGGCAAGTCTTAGCAGTTCGGTGCCGGGCGATTCTTCCACCCCATGCTTTCGCCGAAGCACCGGGGAAGTTCAATTTGCCTAGAGCTCGCGCCCGACCGCTTCCGCCACCGCCCGGATCCGACTGACGAGATCGCGGAAAATTTCCGGGCGCAATGCCTGTTCGCCGTCGCTCCGCGCTTCCTCGGGATTGTCGTGCACTTCGACCATGACGGCGTCGGCGCCCGCGGCGACGGCGGCGAGCGCCATCTGCGGGATGAATTCGCGCAGGCCGATTCCATGGGTGGGGTCGACCACCACCGGCAATCGCGTCTTTGCTTTCAAAATCGGGACCGCATTCAGATCGAGGGTGTTGCGGGTCATGGTCTCGAAGGTGCGGATGCCGCGCTCGCAGAGCAGGACGCGCGGGTTGCCTTCGCTCAGGATGTATTCGGCGCTCAAGAGGAGGTCGCTAATCGTGGCGCTGAAGCCGCGCTTTAACATCACCGGCAGCCGGCTCCGGCCGACTTCCTTGAGGAGGGCAAAATTCTGCATGTTGCGCGAGCCGACCTGAAGGCAATCGGCATATTTTTCCACCCGCGCCAGATCGCGCGTGTCCATGATTTCGGTGATGATCGGCAGACCGGTTTCGGCCCGGGCTTCGGCGAGAAAACGCAGGCCGTCCTCACCTAATCCTTGGAAGCTGTAGGGAGAGGTGCGCGGTTTGAAAGCGCCGCCGCGCAGGACGCGGGCTCCGGCATTTTTCACGGCGCGAGCGATCGTGAGAAGGCGTTCCCGGCTTTCAACCGAGCACGGCCCGGAAATCAGGACGACGCGCTGGCCGCTGCCGACCTGGACATCGCCAATCGAAACCGGCGGCGGGAGCGAGCCGTTCTCCTGCGCGACCAGTTTGTAGGGCTTCATCACCGGCACGACCGACTCGACCCCAGGAATCGCCCCGAGCGGTTTTTCGCGCATGATCTCATCAGGTCCGAGCACGCCGATGACGACGCGCGACTCACCCCGCATCACCTGCGAACGCAGACCAAACTCCTGGATCCGGGCCACGATGTGGTCGATCTGCGCTTCGGTCACGCTCGGTTGAGTGATGATAATCATGTCGCGCGGGCAGGATTTTAGCGCCTGCACGTGAGCGAGCAACCTTACGCTGCGCCCGGGCAATCGGCGAGTCGTCAGGGCACAATCGTCACCGGGGTGCCAATATCGACATTGTTAAAAAAATCCTCGGCCATGAACTCCGGCATGCGAATGCATCCGTGCGAGGCCGGATATCCGGGCAGATAGCCGGCGTGGAGCCCGAACTGGGGCGAAATCTTCATGTAATAGGGCATGGGCGCGCCTTTGTAATGCGTCCCAGGCGGCTTCGGGTCCTTCTGGTTGTCGATATTGGGGACGACGACGTTGTCCGAAGCGTCGACGTAATCGCCGTAACGGCTCGAGGCATGGTCGATGTCTTTGCCGATGATTTTGAAGCTCCCGCTGGGGGTGTCGAGACCTTCGCGTCCAGTGGAGAGCTGCGAGATCCCAACCAATTGCCCGCCTTTGTAAAAATAGGCCCGCTGTTCGCTCAGGCTGATCTTGATCGAAGGCTTGCCGGGAACGCCTTCACCGTCCCAATAGGAAACATTGTCAACCGGCGCATACGACGATACCGGTTGATCACCGTAAACACCGCCAAGGTATTGAGTTTGGCCGTAAACCAGACGCGGATCGTCTTCCGCGCAACTGGCGAGCGCTAGAAGGCCAAGCACGCAAAACAATCGCAGCAACTGGCGTAAAACGGAGGCTTTCACGGCGGGAGCGCACTAAAGTAGTGCGTCTCGGGAAAGTCAAGACAGCCAGTCGTGTGCCGCAGTTGCGGGGCGCGGCTTGAATTTTGCTCGCTTTTGCTGAGACTGGCGCGATTGCCTAACAAACAGCTTTTCCAACCATGCCGACTTACGAATACGCCTGCGAAAAATGCGGGAAAAATTTCGACGCGTTCCAGTCGATGCGCGATGAACCCTACAAAATCTGCCCGAAAGAACTCTGCCGCCTCCCGAAGTGGGGCAAGGGCAAGGTGAAACGCCTCCTTGGCACGGGCGCGGGAGTGATCTTCAAGGGCTCGGGTTTTTATATCACCGATTACCGCAGCGACGCCTACAAGAGCGCAGCGAAAAAAGAATCCTCTGGCGGGGCTGAAAAGGCCGCGGGGAGCGAAGCCGGAGGCAAAACCGAAAGCAAACCCGCGAGCGCGCCTGCGAAAAAAACCGAGGCGAAAACCAGGAAAGAAACCGGGAAGTGACTGCACTGATTTGTCCAGAATGCCGCTACGAGAACGAAGCGGAGCGAATTTATTGCCATAATTGCGGGGCGCGGCTCGACCGCAGCGCTCTCGCGAAGCAGCAGTCGGAGAAAGGCGGCGAGGCTGAGGACCCGCGAAAGCGCCTGGCGCGAATCCTGGATCCGAACCGTGGCCGGGCAAAACGTTTCCTGGGGCGAGCGATAAAGTTCCTCGGCGGAGCGGCCATCTGTGCCGCTATCATCCTCATGCTCCTGCCGGCAAACCTGCCGCCGGCAACGAAGAGCGACACCGTCGCGCCGCTCATCAACATGGACTTGGTAGCGATCGTCTCGAGCCGCCAGACTGCTCCCCTGGTGTATAGCGAGGAGCAGGTAAATAGCTACATTGCCGCGGTCCTCCGCCGCGAAGCCAAGGCAGCCGGGCACCGGTTCTTCGCCCCGCGCCGGGTGCTGGTGCGATTCGAGGAAGGGCTCTGCAGCATCGCGATCGAGCGCGAATTGGTCGCCGGTCTGGCGCTCGGCAGCGGCACCACCTACCGCGTCCGGACAGAGAACGGCAAAATCTCCGCTGAGCCGACGCGGGGTTTTATCGGCCAACTGCCGATCCCCCCGTTCTTGCTCAAATACGGCAATCCACTGCTTTTCTCGGTCTGGAAATCGCTCGCGCACGAGCGCAGCTCGGTGGCACGTTGCGCCGCGATTCAATTTCATCCCGGCACGGTCACGTTTGTTGCTGCTTTGTAGCCGGCAGAGCGGCGCAAGGGGGAGCGCAGATCTGGATCGTAGAAGCTTTGCTCGAGATCAGCCGGAGATTTCTCGCCGCCGGAACACGCGAGCTACATCAAGCCGCGACGACGCAAATCCCCGAGATTCTCTCCGCTGGAGCGCTCAATCAGATCGATCGTGAACTTCAGCAGACAAACTTCCCAGGCGTCGTCGACTCCCTGGATGACCGCGCTGAGCGGTTCGTCCGCATCGGCTACTCGCGCTTTGGTTTGTTCGATCACCGATGAAATCGGCGCCCGCACCCGCTTTTCCGTCACGTCGCTCTTACGGAATTGAAAGCCATAGCGCAGGACCGCAAACTTCTGCGCCTCCCCACTCAGTTGCGCGGCGAAACGCTGCGCCTTCTCCCCAAATCCTTCGAGCAAGAGGCGCGCGTAATGATCGGGCGTGAGGATCTGCGGCCGTTGTGCGTGGATGCGCCCGTCGCGCACCCGCACTTCGTTCACCCGGTCCATTAACTCGCTGATGAGATAGAAGCGAAAGCTCGTCTCGCCAAAGGTCGCAATTCGTCCCTGCGGTGCGAGAATCACCTCGGTCTGCTCGATCGCATACTGAAAATCATCTTCTCTCCACATCCTCGAAGCACGGTATCACATTCAGGTTTGATCTGCCCGCTCTTATCGAAGCGCAGCACTGGGGCCGCGGAGTGTCGGCTCCAATTGCTAATAAAAGCCTTGGCGCAAGCCTCGGTTTGTTTGATTCTGTGACCCTGTTCGATGATTAAGCGGGCTGTGCATGGATCGTTTCATCGTCGTCTCTGGGTCCTGCTTTTCACGGCATTGCTCTCCAGCTGTTTGCAATCGGAGAAGTCTCAGTTCCTGATCGAGGGGGAGCAAGAGCTTGAGGCCGGTAAGTATGACCAGGCAAAGAACTCTTACATGAAGGTCTTACAGCTCGATCCCTACAATCCGGTGGCGGCGGCGCAACTCGGCCGGATCTGGCTCGAGGAAGGCGCGCCCTGGCGCGCCGGGCTCTTCCTCAAAAAAGCGATTGAACTTGCGCCCCACGACACCGAGAGCCGATTGCGTCTCGCGCAGGTCTATCTCGCACTCGGGGCGGAAAACAAAGCGCGTGAAGAAGTCCTTGAAGTCCTCCAACAGTCACCGCCCAATCAGGAAGCGCTCCTTCGCCTGACCGAGATGGCTCATACTCCCGAGGAGATAGCACAGGCGCAAGAGCTGCTGCGGAACTTCCCGCAAAAAGAGACGGCATCATATCAACTCGCAGAGGCCAATCTCATTCTGCGCGGGAAAGACTTTGTCGCGGCCGAAGCAGCCGTCAGGAAGGCAATCACCCGCGCGCCCGTTTCCGCCGAAACCTACCAGGCGCTTGGATTTCTGCAGTTACTCCAAAACCGACCCAGCGAAGCGGTCCAGACTTTCCGCATCGCGATCACGCTGGCGCCGGTTCGATCGCCGGTGCACATCAATTACGCGAAGCTTCTGCAACAGACCGCCGGTCCCGAAGCCGCGACGGATTATCTCAAAACCCTAACCGCGAAGGCGCCGGACTTCTTTTCTGCCTGGATCGCTCTCGCCCAGATCGCTTTGGAAGCTAAGAGATACGATGAAGCCATTGCGGATCTGGCGAAGGTCTTCTCTCGCGACCCACAAAATGTCGAGGGTCGCCTCTTACAAAGTGATATCTGGCTGGCCCAGACACAGCCAGACAAGGTTATCCTCGCGCTTCAGCAACTGGAAAAGAGTTATCCCGACTTGCCCGGGGTCAACTATCGCCTCGGCAAGGCCTATCTTATGGAAAAGAATCTGCCGCAGGCCGGCGCCACGCTCGACCGCGCTCTGGCCAAGGACCCACACCTCGCAGAGGCCATCCTGGCGAAAGCCGAGCTGAGTCTCGCGAATCGCCATCCAGAGGAAGCCGCAAAATCATTGCAAGACTTACTCAGAAGGCGTCCAACCTTCCGGCCTGCGCAAGAGCTGCTTGATAAAGCCAGGCGTGCCTTAGAGCAAAATCAGACTGTCTCCCCGGTTTCACGAGAAAGTCCCTCTCCTTCTAGTCCGGCTGGCAAGTAAGATAACGACCTGCCCGATCTCACATCTCGATCGGTAGCAGGCTGCTCGACTTAGGCGAACGCCAGCGGACCAATGCGTCGGCAGTAAAGATAGCGAGCGCAAGCCAGATGAGAACGAAGGTCGTGAACTGCGCCCGGCGAAAGGGTTCATGAAAGACAAAGATGCTGAGAAAGAAACTGCAGATCGGCGAGAGATACTGGAGGAAACCCAGGGTCGTTAGGCGCAGGCTGCGCGCGGCATGCGCAAACCAGAGGAGCGGCACGCCGGTAACAATGCCGGTGCTCGCGAGGAGCAGAGCCAGACCTGTCGAGGAGGTGAAATGACCCTGACCTTTTGCCTCGAGCCAGACCAAGACGCCAAACGCGATCGGCAGGATGACGGTCGTCTCGAGTAACTGTCCTGGAATTGCCGCGGCACCCGAGACTTTGCGCAAGAGACCATAAGACCCGAAGGAAAAGCAGAGGGCGAGAGCAATCCACGGCAGCTTGCCAAAGCCAAGGGTCAGGAAACAAACCGCCCCTGCCGCGATTAACACCGCGACAAGTTGCAGCCGGTTCAGGCGTTCGTGCAGGAAAACCGCGCCGAGCAGCACATTGACCAGCGGAGTCATGAAATAACCCAGGCTTGTCTCAAGGACATGACCGGCATTCACCGCCCAGATAAAGACGAACCAGTTGATCGCAATCGCCGCCCCGCTTGCCGCGCAATAGACTGCGGTGCGGCGCGTGCGCACATTCTCGTTCACCTCCGCCCAGCGCCCTTCCCAAGTCAGGAGCAGAAGCATGAAAATCCAGGTCCAGACGAAGCGATGTGCCAGGATTTCCGTGGCGGAGATTCGATTCAATAATTTCCAATAGACCGGTACCAAACCCCAGGTCACGAAGGCTGCGATTCCCGCGATTAATCCGGCAGACTGGTTAGGCAAATGCCTTTGTCTCATCCGGGTTTAGATTTCACGCAATCACAGCAGCGGCAACTCGCACCCTGAGAGAGCCGCGACTGCGCTTCGAACAAGAAGCTCTTTCATTCCCGAAGAGTGCGAGCATCGTTTTCGCGTGCTAAGGAAAAAATGTTTCACTGCGCTCGCCACCATTCTCACGACTCTCGTCCTGACTGCCTGCGCTTCCTCCGACAGCGCCTCATGGCGGGAAAATGCCACACTGTCGCATCCCTGGGGTTACTACAGCGGCTCGCCGGTGACACGCTGGAACGCGGACGGGCGAAGCATGACCCTTTTGCGCGAGTTCCGTTACATTGATCCCAAGGGCGTGGTTTGGGTCGCGCCGGCCGGGTCGGTCGTCGACGGAGCTTCGATCCCGCGATCACTCTGGTCTTTCATGGGTGGTCCGTTTGAGGGGAGATACCGGAACGCGTCCGTCCTTCATGATGTCGCTTACACGATTCAAAATCGGCCGCCGGCGGAGTGCGACCGTATGTTCTACAACGCCATGCGCTGCAGCGGCGTCGGCGCGCTCGAGGCTAAGACTATGTACTACGCGCTCCTGCGCTTTGGACGACATTGGAAATTTTCCGTCAAGCGAGCCAAGCCCGTCAAAGTAGGTCGCAAGCTCGTTGCCCGCGCCGAACCGAAGCCGCCAGAGACGGTTCCGGCGCAGCAACAAATCCTTTCCGCGCGCGATTGGATCAAAATGAACGCGCCGACACTGGAGGAGATTGAAGCCGAAGCTTCGGAAAGTCCGCGCTGAGCACGCTGGTTCAGGCAAAAGGAATCGGGACAAAAAAGTACCGCCCCCCACACCCGAAGGGTATGAAGGGCGGCTGTTCCCCCCAGAACGCTCCATTTGTAGAGCGAAGTGAGAGCGACTGCAAGAAAATAATTAAAAAAACTTCATATTCGGTAGGAGCTGGAGAAAACGCGCTCGAGACACGAGCGCTTTGTGGCGTCGGCTCCCCGCGGAGTATTCCTGAATGTCAGGGCCGCCAATCGTCGGTGCGCTGGGAAGAGCACACGCTAAATCGGTCTTTCAGCGTTCGTCACCCGCATCCGGTCAGAGCGGCTCAGGCGATTTTCTCCATCTCCGTCACGACACGATCGAGCTCATCAACGAGCGCGCTCGGGCCGTGCTCGCGAAACGCATGAACGAGCGAGCGATAGTACCAGAGCGCGCCTTCTTTGCCGGCCTTGAACCGATCCCAGACCTCGTCGCCTTCCTCACGCAGATTGTGCAAAATGGCCTGCGTGTTGTGCAGTTTGTCAGCCGCCGAGACCAGTCGCGTCGAAGCCGAGGCGGTTTTCAAATGCGCGATATACTTCTCCTTGCGCTCTCGCCAGGGTGGTTTCGGCGTCTCAAAGCTATCCGTGCAACCGGCGACAATCTCTCCCACCTCCGGGCCGAACTTTGCCTCGATCTCGCGCAGACGCTCCATTCCGCCGCAGTCTTCGACCGCGTCGTGCAGCAGGGCCGCGATCGCTTCCGTCTCATTCGCCCCGTATTCCATCGCGATCGCGGTGACTCCGAGGAGATGACCGATGTAAGGAATCTGCGTCTTCTTCCGTAACTGTCCGCCGTGAATACGGGTGGCGTAAACCAGAGCTTCTTCAAACTTCGGCGAAAGCTGCATGAGTTACTCAGGCGATTGCTTCGCTACAGGTTTCATGTCCAGTTGCGCAAACAGAAAGCTATAGATATCGGCCAGTTGTTTAATCCGCTCACTTAAGGCCGTCCCGATGCCATGACCTGCGCTGCTCGAAGTCCGGAGCAAAATCGGATGCGTTGATTTGTTCGCTTCCTGCAAGCGCGCCGTCATCTTCCGTGAGTGATAAGGCGCCACTCTCCCATCGTTCGCCCCGGTCATCATAAGGACGGCCGGGTATTTGCTCCCATCAGTCACATGGTGATAAGGTGAGTAAGCATAGAGCGCCTTGAATTGCTCCGGGTCCTTGACCGTTCCAAACTCAGTTACGTTAAAGGCTCCATTCGGCGCCAGCTCCACCCGGAGCATGTCATAGATACCGACCGACGACACAACTGCACGCATCAGGTCAGGATGCTGCGTAATAAGGGCGCCCATGAGCAAGCCGCCGTTGCTTCCGCCCATCAGCGCCAGCTTCTCCGGACGGGTGTATTTCTTCTCGATCAAATATTGCGCCGCCGCCGCGAAGTCATCAAAGACAGTTTGTTTCTTGGTGAGGTTGCCGGCCTTGTGCCACTCTTCGCCAAACTCGCCGCCGCCACGGATGTTCGCGACGACATAGACGCCGCCGCGATCGAACCACAGGCGCTTCGTAAAATCGAACGCCGGGGACATGCTGATCCCATAGCCGCCGTAACCATAAAGCAGGGTAGGATTATTCCCATCCAGCTTGGTGCCTTTGCGGCGCAGAATGTTCAGCGGCACTTTCGTTCCATCCTTGGAAGTCGCGAACTCACGAGTCACTTCAATGTCGCTGAAGGAAACCGGCGACGTATTTACCAGCGCCGTTTTGCTCGGCTGGGTCTCTCCCACTGCGACCTTGAACCAGGCCGCCGGTTCGGTGTAACTGGTGTCGCGGAAAAGCAATGTGCCGTCCGGCTCTGCCACCATCTCCTGCACACTGGAAATTGAGGGCACCGGCACGGTGGCGGGATTTTTCCCATCGAGATCGAAGCGGCGGATTTGAGATGGTCCGCCGAGGAGATCGGCCAGATAAAGCAGATCGCGCGTCGGCTCGAGTTGCTGCACCACGGCCTCACTGGGCGGGACAATCTCCACCGCCTTCGCCAGCTCGGGCGACTCCAGCGGCAGGCGGAGGACCTTGCCGCGCGGTGCATTCAGCCGCGAGAGGAGATAGAGATTATTGTCCTTTCCAATTCTTATCTGCTTAACTCCATCACTGAATTGAGTTACTTGCTTCCAGGCGCCATCCGGGCCGAGTAAGTAATGCGCAAAATCGCCGCCGTCGCCGTTTGCCACCGAGGCCAGCACATACTTGCCGTCATCAGACGATTCGAGGTGGATCTCAGCGATGCGCGGAAACTCTTTCCCGATCGAGTAAGTGTCTTTTGTGTCCGGCGTGCCGAACTTATGAAAGTAAACCTGCTGATAAAAATTCAGGTCTTCGTCCGCCCGTTCCCCTTTCCGCGGGAAACGGGTGTAGTAAACCCCGCTCCCATCCGCGTTCCAGGCCGCGCTGCCTCCGGCCGTGGGGTATTGCACATGTGCAATCGTATCTCCTAACTCTTTCCCGGTGGTGACATCGAAGAAATGCAGAGTCCCGTCTTCGCTCCCGCCCTTGGAAAGTGAGACGGCGACTTTCTTCCCATCAAGTGATGGCTCAAACCAATCAATCGCGGTGGTTCCCTTTTTATCGAGCTGATTCGGATCGAGCACGATCTTCTCCGATTTCAGGTCGTCGGCCGAAGCGAGCGTGACCAGCATTGGCTGCTGCTTCGGCGGCTGGAACTTGATTGCGAACAAGATCCCGGGCCGCGCCACGATTGATGAGTAACTCGGAGAGGTTTTGGCGTACCATTGTTCTAACTGCTTTTCGATCTCCGCGTGTGCCGGGAGACTGTCGAGATAGGCGCGGGTCCGCTTGTTTTCCGCGCCCGACCATGCCTTGACCGCCGGGTCATCATCGTTCTCCAGCCATTGATAATCATCCTCGACCCGGGTGCCGTGATACTCATTGAAGACCGGCTTCTTTTGCGTCGCTGGTGGCGGTTTCAACTCCGCAGCGCTGAGGCTAATGATCGTGAATGCCAAACAGCCGCAAAAAACAAACAAAGCGTTAGAAGGTTTCATCGTGAGGGAGAAGAATGGGCCAATTGCCCTCAAGCGCAACCCGGCGCGAGCGAGGTTGTAGCCGGGGGCGGTGACCCCGGCGGGGAGGCGGTAACCGCCGGCGCCCGCAGGTGCTGACCGCCGGCGCGCGCACTAACTCCATCTGCCGGGATCACCGCTCCTGGCTACAACACTGGCGTTCACGTGTCGGCAAGCTCGCCCTGCACACGCTGGACCATGGCGACGGCCGCGATAAGGATAACTCCCGCGACCACCTGGTGCGGCCGGAGCGCGGCGTGGAAGAAACCCCAGGTGATGCAAACCGCCGCCAGCGTCTGCATCATCTCGAAATAACCGGCGGTCGAGGCTTTTGTCAGCTGCAAGCCTTCGAAATAAATCAGGAGCGGAATCCCTCCGGAAATAGTCGCCAAAAGGAGGAGCGCGCCGATCGCGGTCCCGGGATGCGCCTGCGCGGCTACCGGCCAGAGCGCCGCGCCATGAAATTTTCCGGCGAAGAGAAGAATCAGCGTCATACAAGCGAGGCCAAAAACGATCCGCAAACTGGCCGCGAGCCGGAGTGACATTCCGAGCATGACGCCGCGTCCCGCCACGGTCGAGAGTCCCCAAAACAGCGCGCAAATCAGGGCAAAGCCGGTGCCAAGATTTAAGCCGGCTTCCTGGAAGGAAACCCCGATGAACTCCGGATGTTCGACCGAAAGAAAGATGCCGGCGAGGATGGCTACAGCGGCGAAGAGATAAAAGCGCGGTGCGAGCTGGTCGCCAAAGAGGAGGCAGGCGGCAATCGTCGAGATCACTGGCTGGATATTCAAAATCACGTTCACGACCGTCGGGTTGCCGTGCTTGAGCGCGAGGGTGAAAAAGACCGTGCCGACGGCCGACCCGGCAAAAGCCGAGAAAATGATAAAGCCCCAGCTGCGCGCGTCGACCCTCGGGAGCTCCTTCAGCCTAACGAGTAAAAGAGGAAGGAAAAACAGCAGAATGAGGACGTGTTCCCAAAAGACGATCACCTCGGCGTCAAAGAGTCGGTTAAGCGGAATCCGCCACGCGCTCTCCGTGCCCCAGAGCGCCGCCCCGAGCGCGACCAGCCAGGGCCCATACCAGACTCGGGTCACGCCACGCGCTCTCATGCGGGAAGCGTGTAGCGTCGGCGGACGAGGGCGTCAATTCTCGCGAGGTGACACGGCCGCGCGCCTGCCGCAGTGTGGACGCGGTCGTGAAGAGCCGGATCGAGCGCTGGAAGACGTTGCTGGAAAGCGCAGAACTTTTTCTCCCGCGCTATCTCGAAATGACCAGCGGCCTGTCACATGAGAGCAAAGGGATTCGCCGGAGCGAACTCTTTTTCTTCTACGCCGTCACGACCCCGCTTGCACCGAAGCGGATCGTCGAGTCGGGCCGCGCCCGCGCGCAAAGCACGCTCGTCCTTGCCCGCCTTTTCCCGAAAGCTTTAGTCGTTAGTCTCGAATCCGATTCGCGCTCGCCCGATGTTGCGATTGCCGCCGAGCGCCTCCAGGCGGAGGCAAACGTCGACTGCCGGTTTGGCGATTCGCTCCGTTTGCTCCCGTCGATGGTGGAAGCGGGCGACGTCGTTCTGATCGATGGGCCAAAGGATTTCCGCGCCCTGAAGCTGGCGTTTCGGCTCCTGCGGACCGGCCGGCCCGGCGCGGTTTTCGTGCACGATCTCTGGCCGGGTCAGCCGGCGCGCGACTTTGTCGATCGACACGCTGCCTCCGCGCTGCTCAGCGATGAGCCGCGGTGGGTGGAACGTTATGCCGCCCTTGATTCCTCCAAACCTCTTCCGGGTCCTGCGCCGCCGGGCTTTCGCCGCGTCTATGGCGCAACCCTGGCCTGTTTTCTTGCCGGTGAGGAAAATTACGAGACTCTGCTCTGGCGGTGCGCCGCCGCCCAAGGGGCGGATCGGCTGCGCGAAAACATGCGCAAGCTTCGAGGCGGGAGGGCCGAGATCTCGCGGCCTGGCGATTTCACGCCGCTGCCAATTAGGCCGGGGAAGAACGCAACGCCGCCCGCATCGCCGTGAGCGGCGCCGGACGATCAAACCAGAGCTCGAAAGAAAGTGCACCCTGGTGCAGCAGCATGCTTCGTCCATCGGTGCCGCGCGCACCCGCCTCCTCGACGGCGGAGAGCAGCGGCGTGACGGTGGGCCGATAAACCAGGTCGAAGATCATCAGGTGCGGCGCGAGCAGCGCATGCGACAAAGGCAAGGGATCGGATTGCTTCAAGCCGAGGCTGGTGGCGTTCACCACCAGATCGATCCGTTCGACCTGCCGGCGGAGCGCGCGCTCCTCCCACGGCACCGCTTCCAGGCGCGCCTCCGGGCCGAGGACGCGCGGCCCGCTGAAATAACTGCCCAGGTCACGCGCGAGCGATTGCGCCTTATCCAAGGTGCGGTTGACGAGCACGAGCCGCTCGCAATTTTCCCACGCGCATTGCCACGCAATCGCGCGTCCCGCGCCCCCGCCCGCGCCCAAAACCATGACTCGCAGATCGCGCAGATCGACCGAAAAAGCATCCCGCACCGCGCGGACGAACCCGGGCGCGTCGGTGTTCCAGCCTAACGATTTGCCGGCGCGAAACGCGATCGTGTTGATCGCGCCGATCTGCCGCGCGCGCGTGTCGCTCTCATCCACCAGCGACAGCGCCGCCATCTTGTGTGGGACGGTCAAGTTGAGGCCGACGAATTCGTGCTCGCGAAACAACTGGAGCGCTTCAGCCAATTCCTCAGGCGCAATTCGGAACGCGGAATAGCGCAGGTCGAGCCCGGTCGCCTCGAGGGCGGCGTTTTGCATCCGCGGAGAAAGCGAATGCGCGACCGGATCGCCCACGACCCCGATACGAATCGGGGGCGAAGCCTCTCGCCAGTTTCGAAGATCAGCCAGCGAGTACGTCATCCCGAGCGAAGCGAAGCGAAGTCGAGGGATCCCGCGAAGTAACCTTGCAGGATCGATTGCGAAAAACCACCGGCGCGGTTCCGGCTGCTGCGCTTAGTTGGAATCGGCGCTTCCCGGTTATTCCACGGGATCCCTCGACTGCGCTCGGGATGACAAGAGGGGTGGCTCCGCTTACCGTCGCGCCACGTCATGAGTGAACCGGAGCCTAACCTCTCTGCGCCGACCGATTTCATCCGCGAAATCGTGACAGAAGATTTGCGCGCGGGAAAGTGGCGAGAAATTCACACTCGTTTCCCGCCCGAGCCAAACGGCTATCTCCACATCGGTCATATCAAGGCGATCGCACTCAATTTCGGCATCGCGCGCGAGTTCGGCGGGATCTGCAACGTGCGCATGGACGACACCAACCCGGAGAAGGAAGAAACCGAGTTTGTCGATTCCATCATGTCGGACATCCACTGGCTGATCGACGGCTGGGCCGACAAAAACCTCGGTCTGAAATCTGATGGCACGCCCTTTTTCGCTTCCGATTACTTTGATCAGCTCTACGAATTCGCCGAGCGCCTCGTGCAAAAAGGTCGCGCTTACGTCGACGACATGTCGCCTGACGAGACCGACGAATATCGCCGCCTCGGGAAGGAGAGCCCGTATCGCGATCGCGCGATCGAGGAAAATCTCGACCTCCTGCGGCGAATGAAAGCGGGCGAGTTCCCGGACGGCGCGCGCACATTGCGGGCGAAGATCGACATGCAGGCGCCCAACGTCTGGCTGCGCGACCCGGTGCTCTATCGCATCCGCCACGCGACCCATCACCAGACCGGCGACAAATGGTGCATCTATCCGACCTACGACTTTGCTCACGGGCAAAGCGATTATCTCGAAGGCATCACGCATTCGCTTTGCACGCTCGAGTTCGAGGTGCATCGGCCGCTTTACGATTGGATTTTGCAAGCCTTGGAATTGCCTCGTGTTCCTCCGCGCCAGATCGAGTTCGCGCGACTCAATCTCACCTACACGGTGATGAGCAAGCGCAAGCTCAAGCAACTGGTCGAGGAAGGATTCGTCAGCGGCTGGGATGATCCGCGACTTCCAACTATTTCCGGGATGCGCCGGCGCGGGGTTACTCCCAGCGTGCTGCGCGATTTCGCCTATCGCATCGGGATCACCAAATATCCGTCCCTCACCGAGGTGGACGCGCTCGAGCACGCGATGCGTGAGGAATTCAACAAGACGGCGCTGCGCCGCCTCGCCGTGCTCGATCCGCTCAAGGTGGTGATCACGAATTATCCCGAAGGAAAGACCGAAGAGCTCGAGGCCGTGAACAATCCGGAAGATCCCGCCGCGGGCACGCGCAAGGTGCCGTTCAGCCGCGAGGTTTACATCGAGCGGGCCGATTTCATGGAAACGCCGCCGCCGAAATATTTCCGGCTCAAACCGGGCGGCGAAGTGCGGCTGAAGTACGCCTGCATCATCAAGTGCGAGGAGGTGGTGAAGGACTCTTCCGGCAAGGTGATGGAGCTGCGGTGCACGGCCGATCTCGAGAGCAAAACGGGCGGCGCGACTTCCAATCGCAAAATCAAGGGCACGATCCACTGGGTGAGCGCGCCGGGGGCGATCGAGGCCGAGGTCCGCCTTTACGATCGGCTCTTCACCGTGCCCGAGCCGGACGCGGAGGGCGATTTCAAAAAGTTCGTCAATCCGAAGTCGCTCGAGGTCGTGAGGGCAAAATGCGAGCCGTCGTTAGGCGAAGCGCAACCCGAGGTGCGCTATCAATTTGAGCGGCTCGGCTATTTTGCTCTTGATCCCGATTCGCGACCCGGCGCGCTCGTTTTCAATCGCACCATCACCCTGCGCGACACCTGGGCGAAACAGGCGAAACACGGATAACAACAAGTGCGCTTTCCAGCGCGCCGTGCCCACTTGAAATCCAGAAAAAAAGACCGCTAAGATCAGTTCATGCTCACCGGCGAAATCCGTAGTCAAATCGACCGCATTTGGGACGCCTTTTGGGCGGGCGGCATCGCCAACCCGCTCGAAGTCATCGAGCAGATCACCTATCTGCTCTTCATTCGCCGGCTGGATGATCTTCACACCCTGGAAGAGAACAAGGCAAATCGCCTCAAACGGCCGATCGAGCGCCGGATTTTCCCGGAAGAAAGGGACAATCGCGGGCGTCCGTATGAAGACCTGCGCTGGTCCCGTTTTAAGCACTTCGCGGCGCCGGAAATGTTCACGGTGGTCAGCGAACATGTTTTCCCATTCCTTCGTTCGTTAGGCGGCGATGATTCCACCTACGCCCATCACATGAAGGATGCGCGCTTCACCATCCCCACGCCCGCGCTCCTCGCCAAGGTCGTGGACATGATCGACCACGTCCCGATGGAGGAGCGCGACACCAAGGGCGATCTCTACGAGTATATGCTCGGCAAGATCGCCAGCGCCGGGCAGAACGGCCAGTTCCGCACCCCGCGCCACATCATCCAGCTCATGGTCGAGATGGTCGCGCCGCAGCCTAACGACATCGTTTGCGATCCGGCCTGCGGCACCGCCGGCTTCCTCGTCGCCACCGGCGAATACCTGCGCGACAAACATCCGGAAATCTTCCGCGACGAAAAGCTGAAGCAGCACTTCCACCATCAGCTTTTCCACGGCTTCGATTTCGACAACACCATGCTTCGCATCGGCAGCATGAACATGCTCCTGCACGGCGTGGAGAACCCCGACATCCGTTACCGCGACTCGCTCGCGCAGGACCACGCGGGCGAGGAGGAGAAGTACACGCTGGTGCTCGCCAATCCACCCTTCGCCGGCAGCCTTGACTACGAGAACACAGCCAAGGACCTGCTCCAGATC
>DAISXY010000031.1:0-37758 GCA_036825615.1 Chthoniobacterales bacterium | reverse complement strand
AAAAGTGTAACCTATGTGCCCGGTCCAAAGTGTTACCTATGTGCCCGTCCGTTCAACCGCCGCGGAATTTCTGTCCCCGCCATGGCGCGGCCGCCACCGCCAGTCTCTCTGGAGCGACAGCTCATTGCACCGCCGCGGAATTTTTATCACGCGCGATGGCGCGGCCGACACCGCCACTCTCTCGAGTATCAGCTCACTGCACCGCCGCGGAATTTTTGTCGCCCGCCATGGCGCGGCCGCACACCGCCAACTCTCTCGAGCATCAGCTCATGGCCCGCCGCGGAATTTTTGTCACACGCGATGGCGCGGCCGACACCGCCACTCTCTCGAGCAACAGCTCACTGCACCGCTGCGGAATTTTTGTCACGCGCGATGGCGCGGCCGCCACCGCCACTCTCTCTGTCGAGCATCAGCTCATTGCAGCGCCGCGGAATTTTTGTCACCCACCATGGCGGGTCGAGCTGAGACGGCACCTGGTTACATAGCGTCAGGCCGCTCCTCTCTCCCGCCGGGAGAGACGCGCGCGCGAAGCGCGGCAGTGAGGGCAACGCGTCCGGCTGACCGAATCGCTCACGATTTCCGCCCGAGGGAATTCTCGACAGCGCATTCTTTCTTTTCTATCCTCGGCGGCCATATTCCCTATGCCCCGTTACAATTACATCGCCCTGGACGCGCGCGGCCAGGAGTCGGCCGGCCTCCTCGAAGCCGCTTCCACGAACGACGCCATCGGCCAGCTCCGGCAGGCTGGTTATTTCCCCACCAGTGTCTATGAGGAAGGCAGCGGCACCGCGGTGGAACGGAAAGCGCGCGAGCGGGTCAAGGCGGCGGGCAGCGTTGCGCCGCCCGCGCGAGCGAAGAAGAAAGGCATCGTTCTTTGGGAAAGGAAAACCATCAAACCCAAGACCCTCATGGTTTTCACCCGTCAACTCGCCACCCTGATCGATGCCGGCCTTCCGCTCCTCCGCGGACTCAACGTTCTCTCGAAGCAGGAGCGCGATCCGGTTTTGCAAAGGACGATCGATCAGCTCGCCGAGTCGGTGCAGGGCGGCAACACCTTTTCCGAAAGTCTCGGTCAGCACCCGCGGATATTCGATCGGCTCTATGTCAACATGGTGAAAGCCGGTGAACTGGGCGGCGTGCTCGAACTGGTCCTGAACCGGCTCGCCGAGTTCCAGGAAAAGGCGCAGAAGGTCAAAAACAAAGTCGTCGCCGCGATGGTGTATCCCACGATCGTCCTTTGTCTCGCCTTTGGCATCATGTCGTTCCTCCTCATCTTCATCGTGCCGAAGTTTCAGCAGATCTTTCACGACATGCTCGGCGACAAACCGCTCCCGGCGATCACGCAGTTTGTCATCAGCGTGAGCACCGGCTTCAAGGACCACTGGCTCGTCGTCCTCGGCGGGTTCATCGCTCTCGTGGCGGGATACAAATTTTGCGCGCGCACCCCGCCGGGTCGCCACGCCATTGATAGCGTGAAACTGCGGATCCCGCTCTTCGGCGATCTCAATCGCAAGACCTCGATCTCGCGTTTCTCGCGCACCCTCGGGACCCTCGTCACGAGCGGCGTGCCGATCCTGCAGGCGCTCAACATTACTCGCGAAACCGCGGGCAACGTCGTCATCGGCAACGCCATTCAACAGGTGCACGACTCGGTCAAGGAAGGTGAATCGATCGTCCAGCCGCTCGAAGCTAGTGGCGCCTTTCCGCCGATGGTCATCAGCATGATTGATGTCGGGGAGGAGACCGGGCAGTTACCCGAGATGCTGCTCAAGATCGCGGAGGTTTATGACGACGAAGTCGACAGCGCAGTCGCGGCCCTGACTTCAATGCTCGAGCCGATCATGATCGTCGTCCTCGCGCTCGTCGTCGGCACGATCGTGATCGCGCTCTTCATGCCCCTCATCAGCATCATCAGTGGTCTGCAACAGCAATCCTGAAAGGATAGCGAATCCCGAATGTCGAATGGCGAAGGAATGACGAAGTGCGGAGGTCGAAAGCATTCCTTTCGTAATTCGTCATTTCGCGCCGCAGGCGCGTTCAGCATCATTGAGTTGATCGTCGTCATCGCGATCATCCTCGTTCTTGCGGGGCTGGTGTTGGCGACGAGCAGCTACGTCCACAACAAAGGCGCGCGCTCCCGCGCCGAAGCCGAAATCGCCGCGATCTCAGCGGCGCTCGAGAATTACAAGGCGGATAATGGAATTTACGTTAACGCGACCGGAGCGGATGCACGAGGTGTTGTGGATTTCGTTAAGTATCAGGCCGCGAGCCTGACGCTTTATGAAAATCTTACCGGCGATCTGGATCATGACCGGAGCACTGACGGAGGCAAAGCGTCCTA
Source organism: Chthoniobacterales bacterium (assembly GCA_036825615.1). GTDB lineage: Bacteria > Verrucomicrobiota > Verrucomicrobiia > Chthoniobacterales > UBA10450 > JAICXG01. The sequence continues at coordinate 35,417 of DAISXY010000031.1, read as the reverse complement.
TCTCACGTTTAAGCCCAATCAGCTTAGTCCTTCGGACCAGTCGCAGAACGTTACCTTTATCAAGGATCCCTTCGGCAACAGCTATGGCTACTCGACGGTCAATTCTACCGACTCGACGAAAGGCTATAATCCCACGTTCGACCTTTGGAGCACTGGTGGGGTAACAGCGGGTACGGACCAGTCGCAATGGATTAAGAACTGGTGACCGCGCCCGTCCTCCCGGGTTGTCATCCTGAGCGAAGCGAAGGACCTCACAAACGTGTCTCAGGCTTTGTTGCAATCGCACCCAGCACTGAATGCGAGGTCCTCGCCGTCCTTCGGCGGCTCGGGATGACACCTTGCACCTTGGGTCGCAGTAAGGACTTAATGCACCACCACCACGACCCGGCGATTGATTTCCTGTTCCTCAATCGAGGCGTCCGGTGAGGTGAGCAGATTACTTTTGCCGTAACCGCGGGTCTCGATCTGTGCCGGATTGATCCCGAGCACGTTCACCAGATATCCTTTCACGCTTTCCGCACGCCGCCGGCTGAGATCGAGATTGTATTCCTCGGAGCCGTAGGAATCGGTGTAACCCTCGAGGGTAAATTTCGCCTGCGGGTTCCTCCGGATCAGGGTTGCCACCTTTTGCAGCTGTTCGATCGCGTCCGCCCGCAGCTCGGCGCTGTCGTACTCGAAGAGCTGATTGTTAGGCATCTTGAACTTCGTGCCCGACCCGAGCGGGCCTTTTTGCGAAAGAAGGGACTCGAGATCGCTGAAACCCGGGGCGCGATCGGTCCGCGGCCCGGCGCTGTCGCCGGCGAGGGCGTTGAAGGTGTTTGGATGTTTGATCGTCGTGCTCGTCGCCAACTCGGTCCCGGTCATGGCCGGCTGCGGCCGCCCGGAATCAGGCACGTTGTTAAACAGGCTCTGCTCGCGCTTCGCATTCGGTGAGCGCTCGAGCGATTGCGCGGTCGTTTGCTCGATTTCGTTAATGACGGAATTCAGATTCGTCTGCTCGATCTTCGGTTTGTCGGGCAGGACATCCCGCGTGTCGTCTGGCATTGCGGCGGTGGCGTGAACTTCCTGGAGCAGTTTGTCGAAAGACTTCTGCTCGTCGGGCAATTGCACATCGGTCTTGTCCGGGTTGGGCTTTGCGGCGTCGTTAGGCGAAGTCGCAGCAGCGACGTCGAGCGGTTTCGCCGTGCTCTCGACACTCTTGACCTTGAAAGCCGGCGGCGGCCGTTTCTCCATCGTCACGAGTGCGGCCGACTCAAAACGCGTCCGGTAAAGAGCAATGCAAAGAAGCGCATGCAAGCCGAGCGAGCAGAGCAGGCCGATAAACAGCCAGTTCGGCTGTTTGCTTCGACCCGACCATACCGGGAGCGGTTCGATGGGGACTCTGGCAGTAGCGGCTTTCATCGCGAGTTAGACAAACGGCGGCGGCAAAAGTTTTGTCAAACCGACCACACGTCATCCCGAGCGAAGTCGAGGGATCCCGCGCATGGCCCAGAAATTTTCGCAGCCACGCCGCGCTGTTGCTCGACGGGATCCCTCGGCTTCGCTGCCGCTTCGCTCGGGATGACGATCCGGGTCGCGCCTAACGAATCGTGCCGTGCGTCCGATCGATGAAGACACGCGCCGCGCGCCGGATTTCCTCCGCCACCTGGGCGGCGGGCGAGACGAACTTCGGCGTGAACCACGGGTAGAGCCCGATGAGATCGTGTGTCACGAGAATCTGCCCGTCGCAATGTTCGCCCGAGCCAATTCCGATCGTCGGGATCGCGATCGCCTCGGTGATCTGGCGGGCGGTCTCGGCTGCCACAATTTCGAGCACGACGGAAAACGCACCGGCCGCTTCGACCGCCCGGGCATCGGCGAGTAAGCGCTCCGCTTCCGCCGGGCTGCGTCCTTTCACCTTGTAACCGCCTTCCTCGCGCACGCTTTGCGGCAGCATCCCAATGTGCGCCATCACCGGAATCCCCTTTCTGACGATCGCCTCGATTTGCGCGACGTGGCTCAGGCCGCCCTCGAGTTTCACCGCCTGCGCGCCCGCCTCGACCAGACGCCGCGCGTTTGTCACCGCCTCCTCCGCCGTGTTGTAAGTCCCGATGGAAAGATCGGCCACAAGGAGCGCTCGTTTCACGCCGCGGGCCGCCGCTCTCGTGTGATGGAGCATTTCCTCAAACTTCACCTCGGCGGTGTCGGGATAACCGAGCACGACCATGCCTAACGAATCGCCAACCAGGATGATGTCGATCCCGCTTTCATCGAGCAGCCGCGCGGTCGGATAATCGTAGGCGGTGAGCGCCGTGATGCGTTCGCGGCGGCGTTTGCGGGCGCGGAAATCTTCCATCGCCCGCGAACTTACCATTGCAGCGGCGAGCGCACCACCGAACGACCGCGGGCCGTCTCTTCGTCCAATTCGCCCACCGTCCGGGTTTGATGCGGCAGGACCAGGTTGGGCCGAATCTCGGCCAGCGGATGAAGCACAAACTCGCGCAGATGAATTCGCGGGTGGGGCAATTGCAGCTGCTGCTCGTCGATCACCCGCGGCCCGTGATAGAGCAGGTCGAGATCAATTGTGCGCGAAGAATTTCGGGCGTGCGCCGGCGGTCGCCCCAGCTCCGCCTCGATCTTTTTCAACTCCCGGAGCAGTTTCTCGGGCGGCCCGCCGTAGCCGATCTCAATCACCGCGTTGAGAAATTTCCCCGCTCCCGGTTCACACTCGACCGGCTCCGTCTCATAAACCGAGGAGGAAAGAAATGGCGCCGCCGCTTCGGGAAGGGAAAAGATCCGCGCCCGCGCCGTCGTTAGGCTGGAGAGCCGGTCCCCGAGGTTTGCGCCCAAGGCGATGCCCGCTCTCATCTTCGGCGCCGACCGCTGAAGGCAAACCTCGGGGGAGCACAGGCCGCCGGCCTGTCTGGGAATGGCCGGCCCGGCGATTCACGGTTCGCCGCGAGGCGAACGAGATGGAACGACAGCCGTTCACGACGCATCATCGTCCGTCCTGCGAGTGGTTGCGCTGGCGCGCAAATTGCATCCGGCGAGCCACCGGATGCGACAGGCCAGCGGCCTGTGCTCCCCGGAAGTTTACAACCCAAGGACATTTTCCATTCGGTAGAGTCCGGGCGGTTGCTCCACCACCCAGCGCGCCGCGCGCAACGCGCCGAGCGCGAAGTTTTCGCGACTGCCCGCGCGGTGAATCAGTTCGAGCCGTTCCCCGCGCCCGGAAAAAATCACCGTGTGCTCGCCGACGATGTCGCCGGCGCGAATCGATTGCGCCGCCACTTCAAGATCGCCCCCGCGCACCTCGCGCAGAATTTCCAGCAGGCGTTTCGCGGTGCCGCTCGGGGCGTCCTTTTTTGTCCGATGATGCATCTCGATCACATCGAGATCGAAATTCTCGCCGAGCAATTCCGCTGCGCGCCGCGCCAGCGCGAAGAGGACATTCACGCCAACACTGAAATTCGCCGCAAACACCACCGGAACAGCGCGGGCCGCCGCCGCGACCGATTCCTTCTGGACTGCGTTTTGGCCGGTGGTGCCGAGAATCAGCGGCTTGCGGTGCCGGGCGCACGTTTCGCAGACCGCCGGGGTGGCATCGGCGGCGCTGAAGTCGATCACGAGATCGCAACCGCCGATCGCCTCTTCAATTCTCTCTTCGCGGTCAACCTCCGCCCCGATCGTTAGGCCGGAATCGCCTGCGGCGGCCGCGATAACCGCGCGGCCCATCCGGCCTTTTGCTCCGACGAGCACGACGCGAAGCGGCTGGTTCATCGCAGCGCCTGCTCGAGCTCCGCAAGGGTGCGACGCAATCGCTCTTCGTTAGACTGGCTCATCTCGCAGAGCGGGAGTCGCACTTCCTTTGACATCGCGCTCCACCAGGCGAGGGCGGTTTTTGCCGGGACCGGATTTGGCTCGATGAAAAGGTCTTTGAAGAGTGGATAAAATTTGTCGTGAACGCGTCGCGCCTCTTCCGGTTTGCCCTCAAGAAAGAGCTGCACGAGTTGCGAAATTTCCTTCGGGAAAAGATTCGAGGCCACACTGACGACGCCGACCGCGCCGACCGACAGGAACGGCAGCGTGAGCGAGTCGTCGCCGCTCAGGACCGTGAAATTTTCCGGGGCCCGCCGGACCAGTTCGCTCACCCGGTCCACACTGCCGCTCGCCTCCTTGATCGCGACGATGTTGGGAAATTTTTCCGCCAGCCTGATGACGGTATCGGCCGCGATATCGACCGCACAACGGCCGGGGATGTTATAGAGCACAAGCTGGAGCGCGGTCGCCTCCGCAATTGCAGCGAAATGGCGAAAAAGGCCTTCCTGGCTCGGTTTGTTGTAGTAGGGCGCGACGAGGAGCGCGCCATCGACTCCGATCTCCTCCGCCTGTTTTGTGTGCGCAATCGCATCGCGGGTCGAGTTCGAGCCCGTGCCGGCAATCACCTGGCAGCGGCCGTCAGCCCTTTCCACCGCCAGCTCGATCACGTGATGGCGTTCGCCGCAGCTCAGGGTGGGCGATTCTCCCGTCGTCCCGACCGGGACGATCCCGGTGACGCCGCCGGCGATCTGGGTCTCGATCAGACGAGCGAAGGCTTCGCCATCCACTTCGTCGTTACGGAATGGGGTGACGAGGGCTGTGAAAGTACCGCGGAACATGGGTTTGGCGAGATCTTACAAATCGATCGTTCCTTCGAAAACAAAATCGGCCGGGCCAGTCAGCGTGACCTTGCTGAAGTTGTTGCCGTCGCGCGTGAAGTCGACCTCGAGGGTGTCGCCGCCACGCACCAGCACTTCAATCGGGCCGGGAACATTTTCAGTTGCGGCAAAAACGAGCGCGCTTGCCACCACGCCGGTGCCGCAGGCGAGGGTTTCATCTTCCACCCCGCGCTCGTAGGTGCGAATCGCGATTGCGCGCGGGCCGCGCTGTTCACTGAAATTCGCGTTTGCGCCCCGGGGAGCAAACATCGGGTGATGGCGAAGGGCCGCGCCTAACGATCGCACATCGATGTCCTCGATTCGCGCCACCGGCACGACGACATGGGGCACGCCGCTGTCGAGGTAATGCGCGTGAAACTTTTCCCCGCCGACCGGAACCTCAAGGCCGAGCCGGAGATCGCCAGGCTGGCTCATCTCCAGGCGGACGAGGTCGCCCTCGAGCCGGGCGCTGATGACGCCGGCTGGAGTCTCGAACCTAAGATTTTGCAGCGGGCCGGCGACCCGGTTGGCGAACCGGGCAAAACAGCGCGCACCGTTCCCGCACATCTCGGCTTCGCCGCCGTCGGCGTTGTAATAGCGCATCCGGAAATTGGCGCCATTCGTCGCCCGCTCGAGAATGAGCACGCCATCCGCGCCGACTCCGCGATGGCGATCGCAAATCCGGGCAATCTGCTCGGGGGTGAGCACGAGATCGCCGGCCCGATTGTCGAGGAGAACGAAATCGTTCCCCGCGCCGGTCATCTTGGTGAAGCGGAGCATGCGACTTGCTGGTTAGCACAGGCGTCCATGAAAGCCAAGCCAGCGTCCTCGGACCCTTGCCGAAGCCCGCTTTTCCCCTATACGTCTCGGGTGCTTTTTCGTCTCTGGCCGTTTCTGCTGTTCGCGGCGCTGCTGCCTAACGAATCGCGAGCCGCGGTCCCGCCGAGCCCGCTCAACCAGGTGATCCTGGAGCAGATCAAAAAAATGCCGGTCGGCGGAAGATATGCGACCACGCACGCGGCCACGATCCGCCTCCGCTCAGCGGCTCACTTCGAGTCGGGTAAATTTTTCATCCTGCCCGATGCGGCCTCGCCGAGTTTCTGTTCGGGCGCGACTTATCTGGTGTTCGTCAAGACGATCGAGGCGTTGCGCGCACGGGGCGACCTGCATCTCAGCTACAACGCGCTCGACGCGCTCATGATCCGCGACCAGCGCGACGGCGAAGGAATCTGGGGCCGCTGGAACGCGAACGGTCCGGGAACGGCGCGCCTTTTTCACGAGCTCGATCTCGGCCGCAACTTCGATGATTTCGCCGAGGCGGAGCCGGGCGATTTCATGAAAATTTTCTGGTCGCCCGAAGTGGGGCGCTCGGAACGGGGGCACTCGGTGATTTATCTCGGAACCGAAAACCGAGAGGGCGTCGAGTACGTCCGTTTTTGGTCGAGCAATCTGCCCAACGGCTACGGCGAACGGAGCGTTCCGCGGAGCAAGATTGCGCACGCGATTTTCTCCCGCCTCTACACGCCTGCCAATCTGGAGCGAATCGAATCGTCGCCGATGGTCGACACCTATCTCGCGAGCTTGCTCCGCATCCGTTCCAGCTATTCGGAAGCGTGCCGGAAGTGTGGCATCTGAGACGGTCGGCCTGACGACGAGCGCGACCTCGAGCGCGGCTCGTTTGGCTCTGGCAGTAAACCTCAGCTATCGTCATCCCGAGCGAAGTCGAGGGATTCCCGTAGAGCTTCCTCGACGCGAAAAACGAATTCAGCACTCGCGCGTCGTGGTAACCCCACGGGATCCTTCGGCTTCGCTCAGGGTGACAGGATGAACGACGGGGAAAAGAAGCTCACGATTAATGAAATCTACTTCTCGATCCAGGGCGAGAGCAGCTGGGCCGGGCTCCCCTGTGTCTTCGTCCGGCTAACCTTTTGCGACTTGCGCTGCAATTATTGCGACACCGAATACGCCTTCTACGAGGGCAAGAAGATGTCGTTAGGCGACATTATAGAAGCGGTACTCGCCTGCAAATGTCCGCTGGTCGAGATCACCGGCGGCGAACCGCTCCTGCAAAAAAATGTCCTTCCGCTCATGACGATGCTGGCCGACGCCGGCTGCACCGTGCTGCTCGAGACGAGCGGTGCGCATGACATCTCGACAGTCGATCCGCGCGTCCATCGGATCATGGATTTGAAGACACCAGGGAGCGGCGAAGTCGAGCGCAACCTCTGGTCCAACCTTGCGCACCTCGGACCGCGCGATGAGGTGAAATTCGTCATCGGCTCGCGTGAGGATTATGAGTGGTCACGCGCCCAACTGCGCGAACATCGCCTCGCGGAACGCTGCCATGCGGTCCTCTTCTCGCCGATCTTTGGAAGAATCGAACCGCGCGAAATCGTCGAGTGGATTCTGGAGGACAAACTGCCGGTGCGTTTCCAACTCCAAATGCACAAGTTCATCTGGAGCCCGGTCGAGCGCGGGGTGTAGCGGCGAGATTACTCGTTCGGCTCCTTCCGTGGGCTCCATTGCCAGAGCCAGCCAAGAATGAACACCAGCAGGACGAGCACGAGCAGGAAGACGCCGGCGCGCCCGGTCCAGCGATGGATCATTTGCCAGCTCTCGCCAAAGAAATACCCGAGGACGGAGAAGACGGTTGCCCAAAGAAAACAGCCGATTGTGTTGTAAAGCACGAAACGCCGATAGCGCATCCGTCCGGCGCCGGCGGTGAACGGCATGAGGGCACGGAGCAAATGCATGAAATGGCTCAGGAACACGCTCTTGCCGCCGTGCCGCTCAATGTAGGAATCCACCCGCGCGAGATGTCTCTCGCGCACGCCGAACCAATGGCCGTAGCGCAAGAGCCAGCCGCGCCCAAGCCGGTGCCCCAGTTCGAACCCGATCGTATCGCCGCTGACTGCGGCGAAGCCGACAGTAAGGATCAACACCCGCAGATCGAGCACCGCTTGCCCGGCAAGGAATCCAGCCACGACGACGAGAGTTTCGCCCGGCATGAAAAGACCGAGCAGCGGTTGGCATTCCAGCATCACGATGAGGAACACGATTACGTAAAGCCAGCCGCCAAGGCTTTCTGCCAGCTCCACAACTTGCTCGACCATGGCGCAACCTCCTCGGGCTTTCGGATCGGCGCTACTTCCGGGCCGGTTCGAGATTCGGCAGAAACGCGGTCAGGAGGCCGAGGAGCGGAAGAAACGAACAGAGCTCGAAGACAAAACTGATGCTGGTGCGATCGGCCAGCTCGCCGAGCACGGCCGAGCCAATCCCAGCCATCCCGAAAGCGAGCCCGAAGAAGAGCCCGGCAATGAGCCCGACCTTGCCGGGGACAAGCTCCTGCGCGTAAACCAGGATCGCCGAGAAAGCCGAGGCGAGAATGATCCCGATGATGACTGTGAGCACGCCGGTCCAAAACAAATTCGCGTAGGGGAGCGCGATCGTGAACGGCGCCACCCCGAGAATGGAAAGCCAGATGACGAGCTTGCGCCCGTAACGATCGCCGATCGGACCGCCGAGGATCGTCCCGAGCGCGACCGCGAAGAGGAAGAGAAAGAGATGCAATTGCGCTCCCTGGACCGAGAGCTGGAATTTGTGGATGAGATAAAAGGTGTAGTAATTCGTTAGGCTGGCGAGATAGAAATACTTCGAGAAAATCAGCACCCCCAGAACAGCGAGCGCAAACCGGACCCCGCGCGAGAGCGTCGCTGTAGCCGGGATCGCTGATCCCGGCCGGGCCCGCCGCTCGAAGAGGTGAGCCCGATACCAACGCCCAACGCTAGCGAGAACCGCAATCCCGAGCAGCGCCACGCCCGCAAACCAGAGCACGCTTTTTTGTCCGTGCGGCACCACGACCAAAGCCGCGAGCAGCGGCCCTAACGAACTCCCAGCGTTCCCCCCCACCTGGAAAATCGACTGCGCCAGCCCGTGCCGCCCGCCCGAGGCGAGATGGGCGACGCGTGAGGATTCCGGATGAAAAACGGATGAACCCATTCCGACCAGCGCCGCTGCTCCTACGACCATGGCGTAATGCGTCGCCTGCGAGAGAAGCACGAGCCCGCCTAACGTCAGCCCCATTCCCCAGGCCAGCGAATACGGCTTTGGTCGGCGGTCCGTGTACAAACCGACAAACGGCTGCAGAATTGAGGCCGTCATCTGAAAGGCAAGGGTGATCAACCCGACCTGGACGAAGCTGAGATGGAAGCTCGTTTTGAGCAGGGGATAAATCGCGGGAATAAGCGACTGGATGGTGTCATTGAGGAGATGCGAAAAGCTGATCGCGAAAAGCACCGCGAGCACCGTCGGGTGCGTTGGAGCGGCTTCAGACTCGGCCTCGCTTTGGGTGAGATGCGTCTCCGTGATCGGTGTGGTCATGCTGCGGAGGCAAAGCTAGACGCCCTCGACTTCGAAACCAACCACTCACAAGGCTCGCGACGAGCAGGCCCGGGCCGGCTTTATTCCGCCATTGTCTCGCCAGAGCCGCCAATCTCCGCGGGGAAATCGCGCAGTTTGGGCAAACCATCCTTCATTGGCAGGACTGTCTCTTCGTAGTTGAGGTGAACGCCTGGCTTGAACGCGAGCGTAGGCAGGAGACCGGCCGGAATGTCGATCAAGCCGAGTGTCGGGTGTTCGACGAAGACATTGCCGCCGCACTTCGTGCAATAACAGCGGATACTGAAATCGCTGCTCTGGAACTTACCAAGTGATTCCGCACCCTTCGTTACTCGCACCGAATCAGTTTTCCAAAGCGTGAACGGATTCACCGGGCCGCCCGAATAGGCGCGGCAGTTTCCGCAATGGCAGTAGCCCATGTTGACCGGGCCGCCTTCGGCCTCGATCGCCACCGCTCCACAATAACATTTTCCGTCGTGTTTCTCGGCCATACGGGAACTCTACTGACCCAAAGCAAATCCCGAGTCGAGCAAATTGATGCACAGGCTTTATTTCCGATTGCGAGCTTGTGATTGGAATAGGCGCTGCCTATGGCGGCAAAAGGAACTAAGTATTTCAAAGCAATGCGCGCCTGATCGTTATTCAGGCATGCAAACACTAACCTTAAGCAGCAATGGCAAGCACGGTCGGCTGCTTGATTCGAAGATCTCGCTGCGGACGCGGATCGCTCGCTTCCTGAGCGAGCGCTATGCGCAACGCGAGCGGCCGAGTGTTGCCGCCGAGTTCATTCTTCTGGCGCTGATCGTCCTCATCTCGATCTGGCCGATGTTGACCCTCGCTCATGTCCTCGGCCTGAACCTGTAAACGCGCCGGCGCGCTCGATTTCCCCCGGCGTCGCTCGATCATGGCAGGCGAGCGTGTGCCGGGATAAGAAGGCCGCCGCGGCTTCCTCGCGGAATGCTGCGGCGGCCTTGCTCTCGAAGCGCAGCGGGTTGCGAATCAAAACCAGCTCACGGGTCGGCACGGGCCGGGCAAACGGCACCGCCACGCAACCCTTGACGAACTCGGTGTGCACCATCATCTCAGGCACCACCGTGACTCCGAGCCCGGCTGCGACCATGGCCGCGATCGTGACCAATTGCGCGCCCTGGAGGACAAGCTCCGGCTTGAGGTGATTTGCCGCGAGCAGACGCCGCACGGTGATCGCGAGCGAGTGCACTTCGTGCAAAAGGAGAAATTTCTCCGAAGCAAGATCGCTCCATTTGATCGCTTTCTTACGCGCCAGCCGGTGCTTTTTCGGCAAAAGCACGAGCAACGGTTCCCTGCCTAACGAATACTGCGCCAGCGGCGGGGCCTCGTAACCGGAGGAGGCGAGCACGATATCGAGCGCTCCATCTTCCAACCGCTGCGCCAGCTTGTCAGTCGTATCCTCGAAAAGCTCGAAAGTCACTTTCGGGTAGCGCTGCTCGAAGCCTACGATCAGCCGCGGCAAGACATAGAGCGCAATCGAGGGCACCGCGCCGACCGCGAGCCGGCCCGCAACTTCCGCGTCGAGCGCGTCCACCGCCCGCCGCGCATCGGCGATTCCGGTTAGTATCTTCCTCGCATATTCGAGCAGGCAACGGCCCGCCTCGGTCAAAACCACCGCGCGCGGCAGCCGATCGAACAACTGCTGATTGAGTTCCGACTCGAGCTTCTGAATCTGCTGGCTGAGCGAGGGCTGCGACACATTCTCGCGTTCCGCCGCGTGGGAGAAACTTCCCTCCTCGGCGACCGCGACAAAATAGCGGAGCTGATGGATTTCCATTGCCCCGATTCTCCGCGTGCTTGCACGATCAGGAAAGCAGGAACGCTCCGGCGCGTGGGATCGTTAACGGGGCGCGCGCGTTCCTCCAAAACTTAGAGAGGGCGGACCTCGCGATCCGCCCTCCCCTTCCGTTGAGCAGCTTCTCCCTAGCTTTTGCTCTGCGAAACTACTTCGTTCAGCTTGAAGATCGGCAGGAACATCGCGATCACGATCCCGCCCACGATCACGCCGAGGAAAACGATCAGCAGCGGCTCGATCAGGGAAGTCATGGCGTCGAGCATGGCTTCGATTTCTTCGTCCCAGAAATCGGCCATCTTCTCGAGCATGCCGTCGATCCGGCCGGTCGATTCGCCCGCCGCCACCATCCGCAGCATCATGGGCGGAAAAATTTTCTTTTTCGAAAGCGCGACCGAAAGATTGTCGCCCTTCTCCACGTCCACACTCACGCCTTTGATGCTCTCTTCGACCACATGGTTGCCGGCCGAGCCGCCGACAATGTCGAGCACCTCGAGAATCGGCACGCCGCTGCGGATGAGCTGGGCAAAGGTGCGCGCAAAACGTGACATGCAGATCTTGTGAATGAGCGGCCCGAAGACCGGCAGCTTCAGTTTCCAGCGATCGGTCAGTTGCCGCCCGCGCGTTGAGCGGACGAAGGTGCGGAGACTGAAAACAATCGCGCCGATTCCGACCACAAGGAAGTACCAGCGCGCCCGCACGAAATCGCTCAGGTCAATCAGGAACTGGGTCGGTGCCGGCAGTTTGGCGCCGAAGTCCTTAAAGATCTCACCGAACACCGGCACCACCCGGACAATGAGGAAAGTGGTAATGAGAAGCGCGATCGAAATCACGATCACGGGATAGGTCATGGCCGATTTGACCTTCTTGCGCAGCCGCGCGCTCGCTTCGAGGAAACCGGCCAGGCGATCGAGAATTTCCGAAAGCAGACCACCGGCTTCGCCCGCTTTCACCATGCTGACAAAGAGCCGGTTAAAAACGCGGGGATGCTTGCCGATCGAGTCGTGGAAAGTTTCGCCGCCCTGGACGCGCGAGGTGACGTCACTGATGACATGACGAAGGTTCTTTTGCCTTTTGGGATCGCACTGCTCGTAGAGCGCGGTCAGGGCCTGGACGAGGGAAATGCCAGCCTCAATCATGGTGGCGAGTTGCCGGGTGAAGAGAACAAGATCGGTTTCCTTGACCGACCAGGATGTTTTCTTCTGCCGGGTGGCGGCGGCTTTCTGTTGGAGCGAAAGCACCATGAGGCCGCGGCTCATGAGACTGCTGATGGCGTTCTCTTCGTTGATGGCTTCCTGGATACCGTTTACGATTTTGCCGGTGCCGTCGCGAGCTTGATAGGAGAAGGTGATCATATGGATCTTATGGTTTCTATATTGCATGTAGCAGCTACGGTGCCATTCCCTCACCCTTTGCCCGCCCCGCGCCATGCCTGAAGCCCCGGAATTCCAGCGGCTCACCCCCTCGCTCTGGCTCTGGCAAGCCTTTGACCCCGCGGTCAAGGCTGAGCTTTTCTCAACCGCTGTCATGGAACAGGATGCCTTCTTCCTGGTGGATCCAATCCCGCTCGCGCCCTCTGCCATGACCCGGCTGAAAGCAGGCCGGCAAGTCGCTGGCGTTTTGGTGACCAACAGCAATCATCTTCGCCAGGCCAGCCGGGTCGCGTGCGAAGAAGATGTGCCGATCTATGCGGCTGAACCAGTAACGCGGCAATTGACAGACGCGAAAACGCAGACGCTAGCGGGTGGCAACATCGGAGTCGCGGGAATTACCGCGATTGCAATTGAGGGTGCGGCGGAGGGTGAAATGGTATTTCACTTTCCCGGCGACGGGGGCACAATCGTAGTCGGCGATGCTGTGATCAATCTCGATCCTTACGGCTTTTCGCTTTTGCCGGCGAAATATTGCGCCGACCAAAAACTCATGCGCCGATCGCTTCGGCAATTGCTCGATTTTTCCTTCGCGCGTTTCCTCTTTGCGCATGGGATGCCGGTGCTCGCCGGCGCGCGAGCCCGCCTGGAAATGCTCCTGCGATGAGCGCTTCATTTGAGGAGAGCGGCGTGACCCGGTTCCTGCGGCTCATCCGATTTTCGCACACCATTTTTGCCCTGCCCTTTGCGCTTGGCGCGCTGCTCGTCGCCACCCGCGGCCGACCGTCGGCGCGACTGCTCGCGCTCGTCCTCGTTTGCATGGTTTGTGCGCGAACCGCGGCGATGCTGTTCAATCGGCTGGTCGACTGGGCGCTTGACCGGCGAAATCCACGCACCGCGACGCGCCAGCAACTGGTGCGCAAACCGGTCGCGCTCGCCATGCTGATCCTTAGCTCGGTCGCCTTCATCGTCGCAGCGGGAGCAATTAACTGGGCCACGCTGCTTCTCTCGCCGGTGGCGCTGGCGATCATTTTTTTCTATTCGCTCACGAAACGCTTCACCGCCGCGAGCCATTTCTTCCTTGGCCTCGCGCTCGCCGTCGCGCCCGCGGGCGCCTGGATCGCGGCGACGGGACGACTGAATCTCGCGCCGGTGCTGCTCGGGGCCGGCGTAATTGCATGGGTTGCGGGATTCGACCTGATCTACGCGACGCAGGATGTGGAATTCGATCGCGCGGAAGGGCTGCATTCCCTGGTCGTGCGACTGGGGATTCCGGGTGCGCTGCGCCTCGCCCAATTGCTCCATCTCGGAATGTTTGTTGCCCTGATTGCGTTCGGCCTGGCGGCGTCGTTAGGCTGGATTTACTTTGGCGCGTTGCCGCTGGTGGGCGCGGCGCTCGTTTACGAACATCGAAGCGCAGCGCGGCTCGACCTCGCGGCGATCAATCGCGCCTTTTTCCAGAGCAACGCCTTTGTTAGCGCGGTCTTTCTCGTCAGTGTCTGGATCGCCGTCTAGCCGTCGCAGACAGTCCGGCGGCTACATCGCATTGAGCATCGCGACGCGCGGGGCGTGACGGCCGCCTTCGAAATCAGTCGTGAGCCAGGTGCGCACGATTTGCAGCGCCAGTTCCTCCGGCAGCATGCGTTCGCCTAACGACAGACAATTGGCGTCGTTATGCTGGCGCGCGAGCCGCGCGCTCTCCTCATTCCAGCAGAGCGCGCAACGGACTTCATGCACTTTGTTCGCGACCATCGCTTCCCCGTTGCCGGAACCGCCCAGGACGATCGCCCGGTCGGCTCGCCCATGCGCGACCGCCTCCGCGGCTGGCCGAATGAATTTCGGATAATCAACCGGCTCCTCGCTGTTTGTGCCATAATCCAAAACCTCGTGCCCTAACGACTTCAGCAGCTCCTTGATCTTTTCCTTGTAACGGAAGCCGGCGTGATCGGAAGCGAGTGCGATTTTCATCCCGGCTCTTTTACCCGAAACGGATCGCGCTTGTCGAGGAAGGCGACCTCAGGCGCCGTGCAGACGGGCGAGTTGGTCCCAGAGGCTGCGCTCGTCTTCGCTCGTCTTCTTCGGAATTCTGATCTCCGCTACGACGTAGAGATCGCCCCGGCCGCCGGCGCTGTTCGGCAGGCCGCGCTCGCGCAAACGGAAGCGCTGACCGCCTTGGGTCCCGGGCGGAATTTTCAACCGGCGCGCGCCTTCCAAGGTCGGAACATCGATTTGCGTCCCGAGCACCGCCTGCCATGGGTCGAGCGCCGCCTCGTAGATCAGGTCGTTACCTTCGACCGAAAAATCGGGGTGGCGCGCGAGTCGTACGCGCAAGAAAAGATCGCCTTTTTTCCCGCCGCGGATTCCGGCCTCGCCCTGGCCGGCAAGACGAATGCGCTGACCCTCATGCACGCCGCGCGGGATTTTGACCTGATACGTCTCGACCTTGTCCGAATCGCTGCGGCGCAGTGAAATCTGCCGGGTCGAACCGTGGAGCGCCTCCTCGAGCGTGACCATGATGTCGGCTTCGACATCCTGTCCACGCGCCTCCGTCGCCTGGCGCCGGCCGAAACCGCGGCCGAAGGCTGATTCGCCGCGCCCGCCGCCGAAGAACGCCTCGAAAAAATCGCTGAAGCCGGTCCCGCCGAACTCGAACTCGACTCCGCCGCCGTCGCCGCCGGCGAAAGGCCGGAACCCGCCGCCCTCCCCACCGCGGGCCCATTCCGGTGGCGGTTGAAAACCGCCCGGCTGGTTCCAATCTGCGCCCAGCTGATCGTACTTGGCGCGTTTTTCCGGATCGCTCAGGACCTCGTAAGCTTCATTGATCTGCTTGAATTTTTCCTCCGCTGCCGCCTTCTCCTTGGGTTTCGCGAGGTCGGGATGATGCTTACGAGCGAGCTTGCGGAAAGCGCTCTTGATTTCCTCCGCGCTCGCCGTTTTGGAAACGCCTAACGTCTCGTAGTAATCCCGGAACTGAACCGCCATTGCTGCTGAAAATTTCCCGCATCGATTGCAATCCGCAACCGAGGGACGAAGCCGGGGTTCGGAGCGCAGACGTCGTTCCGCTCAGCGATCAGCGAAGATCGGCCCCGCCGTCACATCCGCGGCGCTGAAGCTGAAACCGTGGCCGGAGCTGGTCTCGAGTGATTTGAGCAATTCGGCCACGCTCAGCGCGGTCGCGGCGGAGTAGAAACGCACCAGCCCAACCGTCGTGCGCGGACCGAAGACGGTGATCATGATCGTGTTCTCGTCGACCGAGTTCATGAAAATGTGGTTCCCGTTGCCCTGGTGATAGAGCGCGTTGAACTCGACTTCGCCGATCCGGCGCGCCAGCTCCTTGGTCGCGGCGAACGAGCCGGCGGCGAGCGCGGCGATGATCGTCACATCGAGCACCGTAAAGTCGCCAAACTGCGAGATCACGTTGCCGCCCCGATCGATGATGACCGTCAACTCGGCGTCTGATTTCTTCAGGAAATCGGCCAGGATGCCGTCGAGCCTGGCGACATTCTCGATCGTGAGCGCCGGGATCGTGTTCATAAGCTGCTGGTGGTGGGGAGCGCGATCTTCGGCGCGGGCGCCGGCTCAACCGCTACGGCCACCGGGGCAGGCGCTGCATGGGAGGCGCCATCCTGTTTGCTGAACTTGTGCAACAGCATTTGCGAGACGGCGTTGAGCGAAGCGAAAACATTCTGCCCCGTGCTCGAGATGACCTCGAAACTCGGGACCCGCTTCTTGCGATTGTTGAGCAGGAACTCGAGGTAATTGATCGGCGCGACATTGCTCAGGTCGCGCTTGTTGTATTGCACGACGTAGGGAATTTCGTCGATCGAGAGATTCTGCTGGGCGAGGTTTTCCTCCAGGTTTTTGAAGCTGTCGACGTTCTCCTCCATTTTTTCCCACTGCGAATCGGCCACAAAGACGATCCCGTCCACGCTTCGCAGGACGAGCTGGCGGGTGGCGTTGTAAATCACCTGGCCGGGAACGGTGTAGAGCTGGAATTTGGTCACGAAGCCTTTGATCACGACCGCGTTGAGGGGCAGAAAATCGAAAAACAAAGTGCGATCGGCGGCGGTCGCGAGCGAGACGAGATCGCCGCGGTTGGCCGGGCTGATGCGCTGGTGGATGTAGGCGAGGTTGGTCGTTTTCCCGCAAAGGGCCGGTCCGTAGTAGACGATCTTGAACTGGATCTCGCGGCTGGCGTAGTTGATGATTGACATGGTTTTTCGTTAGGCGTTAGGCAAACTCAGGCCGGCGGGCGATAGGTGCGGGCGAGTGCTTCTGTCACCCGTCCAAGCTGGCTCCGGCTCGCGCTCGTCAGCTCCGCGTCGCTGCGGTGGAGGGCCGCGAGGCAGATGTTGCCGTGGGCAAAGAAGGTCACGGCGGCCTTGGCGCAAAAGAGGGTAATGCCGGCGAGCGCGCCGAGCTTGGCGCTCGCCATCTGGGCGTCGATCCGCTTCATGATTGTGGGGGCCATCGCGCAGAGCGCATCAACATCGAAATCGGGCGGGATATTGCCCGCGAGGCCGAGGCCGTCGGAAAAGACAACCGCGCACGCCTGGACGCCGGGGAGGCGACTCGCCTCGGCGACCACGGCCTTGGCGTCGAGCGGTTCGCCGATTTGCGGTTCGGTCTTAGCCGGCGGCGCTGCCGCTGCCGCTGTAGCCGGAGTCGGTGACTCCGGCCGAATGTCACCCGAGCTGCCACCTTTGCCGGCGTCAACGCCGCCGGCTACAGCTACAGCACCGAGCCCGGCGACAGCGCCGGGCTTTCCAATCGGGCCCGATGGCCCCTTCATCCGCGTAGCATCCTCGGCGGCTTTTTCGCTGAAAGGTGTCTCGAAAAACGCGCCAACCTCGCTCTCTTCCTGGTCGCCCCGCATCTGCAGGGTCTCGTTAGGCAAGTTTTGCAGGACCTGCGGCAACGGAAGCGGGATCGGGGTTTCGGTGTCCTCGATCTGGAAACGGTCGCGCAGCTCTCCGGGCAAGGCCGCCTGGAATTGCGCCGGAGTGACTTCGACCCGGCCTAACGACAATTGCGGCTTGATCAGGTTGAGCGGAAATTCGATCACCGCGCTTTCCGGCACCTCCGCGAGCGGCGGCCCGGACAATTGAAACGGCGGCACGGCGGCGAGGACATCGCGCAACGGCAGGCGGATTTTTTTCTGCGTTCCGAGCGGCGGCGCATTTTCTCCCGAGGCCGCCGGACGCAATGACCAATTTTGTGGGTGAGCCGGCTCGCGCAGGTCGTTGGCGGGGGGTGTCACCTTCATTGGGATGCGCGCGAGCGGCAACGGTGCAAAGGGTGAAGGCAAAGGAGTGGGAACGGGCTGCCCGCTTGAGGCTGGAACTCTCTCAGAGGCGGGCGCACCCGTTCCGTTCGGTGAAAACTCTGGCGCAACCGCCGGAGCGGTGAGCCGGATCGGAGCGGGCGCCGATGTCGGGGCCGGCGTGGGCGGCGCTGTGGGAGCCGGTGGCGTTGATCCCGGCGAAGATGCCGCATCTGCGGCCGGTTGGCCGGGCCTGACGCCCCCGGTTAGAGGCGGAATCGGCAGACGAATTGGCGCGACCCGTTTCGGTTCGGGCGGCGCAGAGCCGGCGACCGGTTCGCTCGCACTGGAGCCGGGGGCGTCGACCACGGCAGCACTCGCAGCCGGCGCGACTTTCGCCTCCACCGCCGGGGCCGCAGGAATTTTCGACGCCGCGACCGGGTCGGGTTTTGGCGCCTTCGTGGTCGCAAATCGTTCCCCGTCCTCGAGCGCGACGTGGAGAAACGGTGTCTCAAGTTGCGGCAAATTTTCGTCCCGCACCTGGTCGGCTCGCACCTGAAAGTTGGCGAATTGCTCGAGCACTTTGCCAAAAGGCAGCGCCACCTTTGTCGAGTCGGCCTCGGCCACTTCGCGGGTGAAAAGTTCGGGCGCCTGCTGGTAAATCGCGCGCAGGCTGGCGCAGGGTTGGCCGCTCGACATGCCGCGCTCCAGTTCCGCCGCCCGGAAGAGCAAACGTCGCTCCGGATCGATTGCCTGCGGGTTGAGCAAATCCGGCGCAATCTGCGGGAGCAGATCGGCCAGTGCGAGTGCGATCTTGCGCTCGGCAATCAGCGTCGTGGTTTCGTCAAGCGGCGACGGCGGAGTTGAGATCGAGCCGTTCGCGCCTAACGAAATTCGCCGCGCCGCCGGCGCGGTTGTCGGCGCCCCGGGGGACGCGAAACCGACGGGCAGATTTCCCGTCGCGCTCCCCGGATCGGTCCCCGCAGGAGTGAGCGGAAAATTGGCCGCCGTTTCGATCCCGACGAAGCGGGAGACGTTAGGCAAAACCGTTTTTCCAAAACGTTCCGAGGCCGGCTTTTCCAGCCGCACTGGTGGGGGTGGAGGCGCGACCGCAACTCCACCGCCTGCCTCTGCCGCCTTCTCTTTCCGGAAAAAATGCAGAAATGGGATCTTCATGAATGATCTTCCGCCGTCACCCGCCAGACTTCCTCGAGCGTCGTGATGCCTTCGATCGCCTTGTCGATTCCCACCATGCGGAGGGTTTTCATTCCCTCGGTCAGGGCCTGGTTTTTGATCACATTGGCCGAGGCGCGTTTGATGATGAGCCGGCGGATCGCCTCGCTCACCGGCAGCACCTCGATGATTGCCGCCCGCCCGGAATACCCGCGCCCTTTGCATCGGTCGCAGCCCGCGCCCTGGTAAAAGGTGACGCCTTCCGGCGGTTCCATGTTGAGACGGGTAAACATGTCCGGCTCGGGCAGGAATTCCTCCCGGCAATTCATGCAGACCCGCCGGATGAGGCGTTGCGCGCAGGTAAGGATGACCGAGCTGGAAATGAGAAACGGCTCGATTCCCATGTCGTCGAGTCGCGCGATCGCGCCGGCGGCGTCGTTGGTGTGCAAAGTCGAGAGCACCTGGTGACCGGTCAGCGCCGCTTTCACCGCGATATCGGCGGTTTCGTTGTCGCGAATTTCGCCCACCATCACGATGTCCGGGTCCTGGCGCAGGATGGAGCGCAGCGCGCTCGCGAAATCCAGCCCGATGTCGGCCCGGACCGCCACCTGGTTCACTCCCATCAACTCGTACTCGATCGGGTCCTCGACCGTCACGATGTTGTAATTGGGACTGTTGAGTTCCTGGAGAACGGAATAGAGCGTCGTCGTCTTGCCCGAGCCGGTCGGCCCCGTGACCAGGATCATGCCATGCGGCGCATCAATCGCCTTGCGGAACCGCGTTAGGGTTTCCTCATCCATCCCGAGGTTGTCGACGGTTCCGGCGACCGCCGATTTATCGAGAATACGGATAACCACCTTTTCGCCGTGGGCGGTTGGAAGCACCGAAATGCGGAGGTCGACCTCCTTGCCCATCACCTTGATCCGGAAGCGCCCGTCCTGCGGTATCCGCCGCTCGGCGATGTTAAGCCCGGCGAGAATCTTGATGCGCGAAGTGATCGCGAGCTGGAGCGCCTTCGGTGGCGACTCGGCCGCGACCAGTTCGCCGTCGATGCGGTAGCGCAGTTTCAGTACCCGCTGGAAGGGCTCGATGTGAATGTCGGAAGCCTTTTCCTTGATCGCCTGCGCGAGGATCAGGTTCACGATCTTGATGACGGGCGCGTCTTCGCTGTCGTTTGCGAGCCGGTCGAGGTCGATCTCTTCGCGCTTGGCTTTTTCGACCTCAACGTCGCCGGCCGCTTCCTCCGAGACCTGCTTGAGCACTTCGCTCATGTTCGTGCTCGCGGCGTGCACGCCACTGAGCGCGTCGCTGACCGCGCGCTCGGTCGCGATCATCGGCACGATCTCCATCTGGACGCGCCGTTTCAGGTCGTCGACCGCGAGCACGTTGGTCGGATCGGCCATCGCGACAAAGAGCTTGCGATCGAGCCGCGCGACCGGGACCAGTTTGTAGGCCTTGGCCATGTCGCGCGGGACGAGGTTCAAGATCTCCTCGGGCACCCGCACCTTGGCGAGATTGATCGGCGGCGTGTTCAGGCAACGGCCCATCGAGATCGCCATGTCCTGGTCGCTGACAAATTGCTTGTCGGTCAGAATCTTCAGGAGCCGGCCGCCCTGTTGTTTTTGGAGTGCGATCGCTTCGTCGAGCTGCGCCGGCAAAAGCAGCCCGTCCTCGATCAGGACGTCGGCGATGCGTTCTCCGAAAGATTTGCTTCTCATCGTCGCGCCTAGGTTTGGACTCCGAGCCGGTAGATGTCCTGGAGGCTCTTGATGATCGCGGCCGGTTTCGCCAGGTACCAGTTGACCGAATAATCGAGCGACTGCTGGACCTCCTCGCGCGCCGCGGCGTCAAACGGGTTGCAGACCGCGATCATGATCGTGCGGCTGACGAGATCGAAGGGGACAAAGAGTCGCCCGATCGTCAGCTCGTCGGGCAACATCCGCACCACCTGGCGATCGATGTCGAAATACTCCAGCGGCACATAGGCAAACTTCGTCCGGTCGATCAGGCCGGAGAGCACCGCCTCCATCTTGTCGGCGTTCCCTTGACAGAGCCGTTCGAGAAGCGAAGTCGCCAACGTCTGCCCGCGTCCCGCCTTGTTCGCCTCCTTCACTGTGTCGAGCGCGGCCTTGACTTCCTCCTCGGGAAAAAGCTGCTGCACGACAAGAAATTTCGCCAACTGGTCGTTGCCCTGCTCGGCGTCCTGATCGGAGAAGGGGCGCCTCGGCTTGCCGGTGTTGCGACCGCCGATTTCAAGCAGCCCGCCCTCGGCGGTCCCCGTATCGAGCGGGATCTGGATCGACGCGACGAGCGAATTTTCCCCCGTCGCTTTGAGTTTCGGCTGGCCGGTTTCCTTCAGTTTCGCCTCGATTTCACCCAGCATCGCCAGCATCTCCGGGGCATTCGGCTCGGCCGCGAGCACCGCCTCACATTCCTGCATCGCAATGGAGAAGGAGCCGGCATTGAAATACGCCTCGGCGAGGCGGCGCGACGTGCGGGTGGCCTCGGCCGCCTTGCCCAGTTTCTGGTACGCGACCTTGAGGATTTCAAGCGACTGATAATCCTCCGGTTGAGATTGAGTGATGGCCTCAAACATCTCGACCGTTTGGAGAATCTGGCTGCGCTCCTGCTCTGTCAGTGTGTGTTCCAGCACGTGCCGGTAAAAAGCTAGAACCGTGCCGATACCACCCGCGCAAAGGATTTTGGCCGCGAAACGGGGCGTCTCCGCGATCCTCTCACAGCCCTCCGCGGGAGTGATTCTTGCCAAGGGGTGGCTTCCCGCATTGGAGCCGGGGCGCCCTCGCCCCGCCCCGTCCGCGCCGCCCCGCCCCGCCGCCTCGTATTTCTTTCTTGCTCGCGCCCGGCGACTTCTGCTATAAGCGGCCCCGCTGTTTTCCCAAAACTCCGCAAACCATGTCACCCGCAGAGACTCCCAACCCGCACCCCCGGCCGCCGGGCGGTTTCACGCTCATCGAGCTGCTCGCGGTCATCGCGATCGTGCTTGTCCTCACTCTTCTCCTCGCCCCCGCCTTCACCAGCCTCAAATCCGCCGGTGATGTGACGAACGCCGCTTACACCATCAAAGGCGTGCTCGAGCAGGCGCGCACCTACGCGATGGCGAATAACACTTATACGTGGGTGGGGTTTTATGAAGAAGATGCCTCACAACCTCCGACAACCCCGGCAACATCAGGTAATGGACGAATCGTCCTATCGATTGCTGCGTCAAAGGACGGCACGACGGTGTACAATCGAAACAGCAACACCGATCCGGATCCGATTGACCCTACCCGACTGACACAAGTCGGCAAATTGATAAGAATCGAGAACGTGCATCTACCGATCTTCGCGGACGGCTCTGGCACGGGAGCGACTTTTGACGCCCGCCCTCCTGCCGACGCGAGTTTCGACAATGCTTGCTCATGCTATGACACCCGGAATTCAAGGTTTGGCGATCTTAATGCAGTACCTCCAAACTCTGCGCCAAGCGCTGATTCACAATTTCCGTTCCAGTACCCCGTAGGCAACCCGACACCTACCGCGCAATATCTATTCAGAAAGATTCTCCAATTCAATCCACGTGGGGAATCGAGTTTCACAGTCAAATACACCGGCCCTCCCAGTTACAAGACCTATAATACGCTTCGAGTTGTTGAGATTGGTCTGTTATCCACGCACGGAATCACTGTTCCAACACCCACTCCGTCTGCCGGACAATACGTCGGAAATGTTGCTGCAATCCAAATCACAGGTTTGGGTGGTAACATAAAGGTTTATCGGCGATGATTAGCCAGGTTACCCATCGCGCCTTTTCACTCGTTGAAGTAACGCTTGCACTTGGTGTCACCGCGGTCTCGCTTCTTGCCATCTTCGGGCTCCTAGCAACCGAGACGCAAACGAACCACACCGCAATCGAGCAAACTGCCTCGAGCGATATTCTCACCGCGGTTGCAGCCGATCTTCGGGCGACGCCCAAAACCTCGCCTGTCGGGAGCGCCACACCGTCTCCCCAATTCAAGATTAATGTTCCAGCGAATCCCGTAAGGAGCACGGTGACTGCGACAATATATTTCACTGATGGCGGAGTATGTTCATCCAGTCTCGATGGAGCCACAAGGTGTGACGGGGTTGCCGCAATTCCCCCGCTTCGAGTTCGCTACAGATTGACAGTTTCTTTCCTTCCAAACGATCCAGGGACTACCCCAGCCCGGACGGCAACGTTCGCTGATTTGCGTATGACCTGGCCGGCTGCCGCTGACCCAACGAATGCGAATAGTGGCGCAGCCGAAGCATTCGTTGCGCTCGACCGAAATTGACCTTTATGCGCCGTTGCTGCCACGGCTTCACTCTCGCTGAGCTGCTTGTCTCCATCGCGGTGCTATCGCTTCTAGTCCTCGTCGCCAGCCGGATGATCAACAGCGTGGCCACCGTGGCGACACTTGGAAGCAAGCGAATGGACGCCGATAGCCAGGTGAGGCCGGTACTCGATCGAATCGCGGTTGATCTCACTCAAATGATAAAGCGGTCCGATGTAGACTACTACTTCAAGGGCAGCGATACGATGCAGGGTAGTGGGACGGTTGGTCTGAACGATCGCATGGCCTTCTTCAGCCAGGCACAGGGCTATTTTCCGTCACCGTCCCCCGGCAGCCAAGGTCCCGTCTCGCTAATCGCATACAGAGTGAATGCCAAAACCACTTCCGGATCATTCTGCAAGATGGAACGCATGAGCAAGGGCTTGTTCTGGAGCACCGTCTCGCCCATCCCAACGCCCTCGCCGTCTCCTTCGAAATTGTTTATGATCTTCGGAGCCCCCCCAACGTTACCAAACAACTGGCCGAGTGCGGCAACCGGTGATCCAGCAAGCCCCAGCTACCAGGACAGAGATTTCGAGCTCATCGGACCTCAGATTTTTCGCTTCGAATATTTCTATCTGCTAACTGATGGCACAACGACAGATGGAGTGCCGCCGCACCCGCCGGTAACTGCGGCATTTGAAAACGTCGCCGCAGTTTCCGTTACAGTTGCGGCGATCGATTCGACCAGCCGCCTTCTTCTGACTGATTGCCAGCTTGGAGGCGACATTGCCTGCGGTGCTCCTTACGCTAACAGCGGGCTGATCCAAAGGCTAAAAGACTGCGACACAACCGCAGCACCTTCCGATCTAACAGCCATCTGGCAAGCAGCTCTCGACGGTGTTACTGACATGCCGCGGGCAGCGGTCTCTGCCATCAGAATATACCAGCGCTACGTCTATTTATCACCAGTGAAATGAAAACATTACGGTCTGCCTACACGAAAAATGGCGGCGCCGCTTTGGTCATCGTTTTAGCATTCCTTGTCATCCTTAGCGGAATGGTGGTCGCCTATCTGTCTCGCACGGCGACAGACCGACAACTTGCCCATGGAACCTTCAATGAAAACCGATCCGACATCCTGGCTCGAAGCGCTTTAGATGTTATTGTTGCCGATTTGAAGCAGGAAATCGTGAATGGATCGACCGCTTCCTCTGTTAACGGCTATACAATCTATGCGCCTACTCCTGCCGCTAACATACTGCCGGTGGTCAGCGGTACTCCGGCGCCGACTCCGGTTCCTTCATCGAACATGGTTCGGCGAAGCATACGGTCCGACCCCATTCCTGCTCCAGGAATTCCCAGTCGGGCATCAGCAGTTAACTCGACTGATGTTTCGCTAAATGGCCGTTCGGTAACTCTGGCTCGATGGAACAAGCATTACCTGATCCCAAGGCTGAACGCCTCTTCAACCGCTGTAGATTCAACTCCTGTCGCAAGCTTCACCGCTCCAGACTGGGTCTTAACGACAAGAAATGGGCCGGTGCCTTTCTCCGGATGGAACGCGGCAGTCAAGGATGCCACTTCGACAAATTCAACCTATGTGGTGGGACGTTATGCCTACGCTATATATGACGAGGGTGGATTATTAGATGTCAATGTGGCCGGTTTTCCTTCCCCTTCTCCTTCGCCGTTCCCCAGCTATATTCAAACCGTTGGACGAAAAGGCTCTCTCGCGTATGCCGATCTGAGCTCCCTTCCCACCTCGACCGCGTCTCCTGCACCGACCCTTCCCCCAGCCCGTGTTAATAGCATCGTTGGATGGCGCAATTATGCAACAACTCAGCCCGTCGGTAGCATAACGGGTAATACTTTTGTTTTCAATGCTACCAGTGCTCAGAATTTTGTGAACTTCGTCTCGGCTAACACTGGATTCCTCACTGTCCCTTCGACCACTTTCAATGGCGCCACGAATCAGGCTTTCACTAGCCGACAAGAGTTGCTCGCGTTTCGAATAGCCACTGCAGATGCAGGTTTTTCCCAAAACGCGCTTCAATACTTCGGCACATTTTCGCGCGAGCTAAACCGCCCCAGCTGGAAACCGTATACTCCTGCCGGCAGCACGATTGACTATGCCGCATTGGCGGAAAACCCGACATCAATAAACCGCAACCTCTCGACCGTGCGAGTCACGACCCCTTTTGTGCGCGCCGACGGAACACCCGCCGTTGCCGGTGAAGCGTTGTTGAAGACGCGTTTTCCATTAACTCGAATCACGGCGTTGACGCCAGGGTCCACGACTGCGCTGAGAGATTTCGGCTTGAGCTGGGATGCCGCGAACAGTCGCTGGACCTACTCCCATGGCAATCCTACCCACATCCTGCGGCTCGACGAAGTGGCTGACGCCGGCCGCGAGCCAGACTTTTTCGAAGTTTTAAAAGCCGTGATCTTGAGTGGCTCAATCGGGCTCGGCTCGGGACCCTCAGCCACGTTTGTCGCTGCAGAGCCGAAATACTATAACAGTACCGGCGGACTAAGTTCTGATTATCAGATCCTCCAGATTGGAGCCAACATTATCGACGGATGGGATTCGGATAACATCCCTACCTTTATTTATTTTAATGGTACTGAGCTTGCCGGAATCGAGAACCTTCCCTACCTGAACAAACTCGTCCTTTCGTTCCTTTTCACAAACAACGGACATGACGACCTCTTCTACTGCTGGTTAGTTCCCTCCTTTTGGAACCCACACCAAAACGCAGCCAACGCGTCGGGCACCGTTCGCTTCGCCATGACGAGCGGGTCTATCCAAGCCATAGTTCACAACAACGATAACAGCTACTTCACGTCAACACCGCCGCTTACGGGCTCCCCGTCATCCCCTTACGTCGAAGTTAGATCCAACGC
This sequence comes from Chthoniobacterales bacterium, assembly GCA_036825615.1. Taxonomy (GTDB): domain Bacteria; phylum Verrucomicrobiota; class Verrucomicrobiia; order Chthoniobacterales; family UBA10450; genus JAICXG01. The sequence goes on along the minus strand of DAISXY010000031.1, from coordinate 9,513 downwards.
TTTCGCCATACCGTGCCCACCCATCCCCTCTCCATCGCCTACTGTATCGCCGGCTCCGAACGAAGTCGGAAAATCCGGACCGATAACGCTCACGACGCAGGGAACGGGCGTTTATGATGGCCTGGATTTCGGAGGTCCGTTTACGGATACCAGCGGCAGCGGGAAAAATTCCTGGAAGAACGTCACGGAAGTCTTTCCGTACTTCGCGGGAACAACGAATTTTGAGATGCAAGTTAAGATCAACGGGATATGGAAAGCCTATCAGTCGTGGAAAAACTGCAGCAACGGTCCCGCGACTATTCCGGGGGCACTGGTGGTGTCTCAAGGGGCAAAGAAAAATCGCTGGAAGGACAATACCGGTTTCAAGGACCCAGAGTTTGTAACGCTCGATCCGCGGACCGTGCGCTTCGGGGTTTGGGGTAGTCAAGCCGGCGATACCGGCAACAATACCGATGTTAGCTATGATGCCGGTGCCCAGGATACAATGGATCAAGCGGGAGCGTCTGGCGGACTGGAGGGGGTGACTTCTGGCGTTAGGCCTAAACCTACGTCCACTTTTGTGATGAGCACGCCCGGCGGCGGCAAGACCTACCTTCAGGGCTACTTGTACGCCGCGAACACCACCACGACCGACTATTACAGAGACCTCGATGGAGTGAAACGCCGTGGCGATTGGACTACCGACCCAGCGGGAACAGCAAATACGAAGACAATAATGTATGCCGGTACCACCCCGATACCCACACCCACACCCACACCCACACCTACGCCCACACCAACGCCAACTCCCACGCCAGGTTCACTCCCGGGAGGAAATTACCGCGATCGTCCGCAAGTCCTTAGCCAGCAATTTCAAACCGTTGCCGAAGTCGGCCAAGTTTTTCGGGATCAACCTTGGAAAACACTAAACTTTACAACTGCAGATTCCGGAGATGTAGGATTATTAGATGCCTTCACCTTACAGGATGTGCCAATGACTGCTGGCAAGACATCGCTAAACAGCCGGCAGCAATCAGTTATGAAAGCGATCCTGTCGCAAGCTGCATTGCGACTTGATGGAACAAGTATTTTGAGTCCAACTCAAGTTGCAAATCTGGCGAACGATATCATCGCAATCACGAGCGCAACGTCGGTCATGAATAAAGCCGATCTTATAGCGCAGCTCACAACCAAGGTTTCGTTTACGGGCTTGGGCAATAAGGAAGCTCGTGAATGCGTGATGCGAGCGCTGACAGATGCGGGTCAGACCCGCACTTGGAACCTAATGATCGACGTGATCGCCCAGTCGGGACGTTATCCGCCGACGGCAGCTAGTCTGGCGGATTTCATTGTAGAAGGCGAGAAGCGTTACTGGCTTCATATCGCGATCGATCGGTTTACTGGTGAAGTCATCGATCAGCAGTTGGAAGCGGTCTACGAGTAGCGACTGATTCCGGGTTTCAGCTTTCAGCCTTTTAGAACTGCTCTCACTGCGTGCGTCTGTCGCAGACTCTCTCTTCCGCCCTCACTGCCGCGCTGCGCGCGTGCGTCTCTCCCCGAGGGAGAGAGATTCATCCCTAGTCATCACCCTTTTCATCCTTCATCTTCATCCTTCATCCCTCATCCCTCATCCCTCATCCCTCATCCCTCAGTAAACCCATTTGCCCCCCACCGAGGAGAGCGCCGGGAGCTCGGCGGTGGAGTAATCGGTCTTGCCGATCGCGCCCCACATTTTTGTGCCGGTGGCTTCGCGCCAGAGTTTGCTCATGCTTTCCCCAGTGTGACAGCCCCAGCTTTGCACGTAGGCGTCACGGGCGAAGGCGCGCCGATCGATCCGCGTGAAATCGCTCTGGTGCATCCAGGCTTTGGAGGCGCTGTCGATCACGTTGCTGTAATCGAACATGAAACAGGCCTTGTTCGAATGGCCAAAGTATTCGAACCCGGAGATCTTGATCCGATCGCGCGGCTGACCGGCGTTGAGGTAATCGATCACGGCGCCGCCGCGGTTAAAGTAGACAAGGTGGAGATGGTACTTGTCGCGGACGCTGTCGATGTTGGCGATTAAGTCCTGGTGTTCCTGGAGGCCGCGATCGATGTAGCCCGGCTTGTAAACCAGCCAGGTCAAAAGGGTGTCGGGCGGCAGTTGGGTCTGGAGCTGCTGCGTGCGCACGCGGGCGGCGCGGATGAAATTCGCCCACCAGTGGTCGTGCGGCTGGGCTTTGTATTGTTCCCAGACGTGCAGGGAAGGCCCGCCGACACAGATGATGTACTCGCGCGTTTGTGCCTGGGCGGTGACTGCAAACAGCAGGGCGAGAAGAAGGATGGCGAACCGATTTTTCATGAGCTTTCCCGGGAGCAATACCTATGCGCGAGAGGGAAAGGGACGCAAGGCGGGCGCTCGCTCTTCCTCTTCCGGTTCCTCTGAATCTTAATCTCCGTGGGAGAGCGGCAGGAGCACGAGCACGAGCACGATCACGAGCAGGAGCAGGAGGAAGAGGAAGGCGGCCGACTACTCTTTGGCGGCGCGGTGGTATTTTTGCCACGATTGCCAGGCGCGTTCCCAATTTCCTTTGCTCGCCCAGGCTTCGGCTTCGAGGAAGTAGAAATAGGCGGGCGCTCCGCCGTTCTCGGTGAAATGGCGCAGGGTGTTGAGCGCTTCCTCCGATTTGCCCGCGTCCATCTGCGCCCGGTAAAGCGCGTAACCGGCGGCGTAATCGCCGGCATTGGCGTAGGCTTTTTGTTCAAGCTCGGCGGGCGGACCGGTCAGAGTCACCGGCGGCAGGACGGGCGCGGCGCCGTAGCGCCTGACGAGTTGCCAGGCCTCGGCGAAATTGCCGTGCTCGGCCTGCTGACGCGCGAGCACCGGCCAGGCAAATTCGCGCCAGTCCGGGTGCATCTCCATCGCACGGGAAAGTTCGTTTTGAAGGGAGGGATGATTTCCCCAAAGCTCGAACAGCCGCTGCTTCTGCGAGGAAGAAAAACGGGCGAGGGTCGGATCGCGCGCGAGCACCTCGCGGATCGTGGCCTGGAATTCGGTCGCGTTCGCCGCCTGGAGGTATTTAAGGGTGAGCGCGGGCCGGGCGAGGGCGAAGTCACGTAACCCAGCGAGCGCCTTGGCGTCGTAGTTCATCGCGGCGTCAAGCATCTGGTCGAAGATGCGCGACTCATTTGCGCCCGGTCGTTGCAACGCTTCGCGCCAGGCAGTGATGGCGAGGGCTGGTTGCCAGCCGAGCCAGGCTTTGCCTTCTTCGAACGGTAACTGGTAGGCGCTCGGCTCGAGGAAACGAGCGCGCCGGAAATCCGCGACGGCATTTTGCACCGGTTGGCGCTGGCCGATGCGGGCGACGGCGCGGAGGTAATAGAGTTGCCAATCGAGCGGCGCCCAGTCGAGGGCGCGATCGGCCAGGGCGACGGCTTCGCCAAAGCGGTGGCCGCGGTTCGCAACCAGGATCGCCTGCTTGGTGTTCTCAATCCCAACGCGTCCTGGCAACGGCAGCATCCGCCGCCAGCCGAAGAACCAGGCCAGACTAACGAGCAGGAGAATCAACCCAAGCCCGCGAAAGAGAAAAGGCAACCAGCGGCTGACTCGACAACTCACCGGCCGATGCTGGGCCAGGCCGAGAAAAAACGTGCCGGCGAGAAAGGAAGCGAAACGATGCGCGGAGACATCGACGAAGCCATGGAGCGCGAAGAGGAGCGCGCCGACGAGCGCAGCGTAGCGCAGACGTTGATTGGTTCCTTCCTTGAGCGGCAGAACGCCCCTGAGGAGAAAAATCGCGCCGAGGAAAAGAACGAGGAGTGCGGGCCAGCCCATTTCCGCCCAGACCCAGAGCCAGTCGCTTTCGGGATGGAGCGATCGCGTCACTCCGCGGGAGGCGTGGCGAAAGAGTGCGAAAACGCTCTCGAAATTTCCGAGCCCGACGCCGCACCAGGGCGAGCTGCGGATCATGGCAAAGGTGTCGCGAAAGATCAGCCAACGATAATCGGAGCTAACCGCGCCTTCGCTTCCGAGCCGGAGATGAAAGCGCGCGATGGTTTCACCGCCAAAAAGAAGCAGCCCGGCGAAGAGCAGCAAAAGGACGGAAGAAGCGACCGCGATCCCGCCGGTGCCCCAGCGCCGGAGCGAAAACCAGGCGACGAGGGCGGCGGCGCCGATGACGAGAATGAGGATGCCCGACCGCGAATAGTCGAGAATGAGCGCGGCAATAAGAACGCCGAGGCCGAGCAGCCACAAAATCCAGCGCTTGCGCCCGCGGCGAAAATCTTCTTCCAGGCAAGCGAAGGCGAGCAGGGTGGAGATGCCGAAGAGATCGCCGGTTTGATTTCGATTTGGAAAAGGACCGAAGCCGGCGGCGTTATGCCAGAAGGCGAGCGCTCGGTGCTGGAGATAAAGACCAATGCAGAGCGCCGCGAGGCCGATAATCCCGGCGGAATAAAACCGCGCCGAGCGCCGAATGTCGCGCAATGGCGCATCAAAGCTGACGAGGTAATAGATCCACGCCAGCCCGGCGAGAAGGACGAAGAGGCTGTCGAGCGTCAGCCATGGCTGCGCCGAAACCGTGTCGGGAAGGGCGACCCCGAGATCTTTTGTCAGGGCGACCCGCCACAGTGGGAGCGTGAACCAGCGCGCGGGGAGGAAAGCGGCGAGCGCGAATGCGACAAAGAGGAGCGCAAGCGTGTTCAGGATTGGCCCGAGCGAGTAGCGGGGCGGCTTGAGGAGCAGGAGGAGCGCGAAACAGCCGATCACGATCGCTTCGCTCCAGCGCTGCGTGGCGCCGCCGAGAAAAGCGGCGAACAGTACGAGCAGCGGAAGGGTAAGCGCGACCCAGGTCGCGTTCGCCGGCAGCGCGGCCGGGGATTTGCTGCGGCTGGTTGCGGGAATTTGCATCGATTGGATTTGCGGTGAATTGAACTCGGCTACCAATGGGCCAGTTCCAATGCAGCGAACCAGTTTTTCTCCAGGCCGGCGACTTTCTTCTTCGCGAAGCGACGCCGCGCATTTGAACTGCTAAAGCAATTCGCCATGCGGACGCAGCGCACGCAAGGTTTGTACCGGCTCTTTCTCCTTTGCCAGATCGCGATTGTCTGCGCGCTCTTCTGGCTCGGGGTCTGGATCATGACCCATTCTTATTCGCAGGGCGCGCAGCTCACCTGGCGGCGTTACAGCGTCTATTGCGCGATGCTCGTTATCGGCTTGCTCGGCGAATCGTTCACCCGCGATGGGTCGCGCCGTTATTTTTTGCAAAGCGAATTCCTGCGCCAGCATCGTCTCGCCTTGCGCCAGACCTTCGCCAGTGTCGGCGCGCTCATTTTCTATCTCATCGCGACGAAGGACTCCTTCATCTCGCGAATTTTCTTTTTTAACTTTCTCCCCTGGCTCTACATCGCGCTGCTTTTTTCGCATCATTTCCTCCCGGAATTTCTCGCCCGAAGGATTTCTGGACGGGAAGAGAAAACGCTCCTCATCGGCTCGCTCGCCAAGGCCCGGGCGCTGCGCGGTTGGCTCCGGCGCAAAGCTGACACAGGATTGCGCCCAGTCGGGATCATCTCCGAGGAATCGCTCGATGGCAGCGGTGATGGGATTCCCGTTCTCGGCGGGTTCGATCGTTTCCGGAGCGCGGTGCACGAGAACGGGGTCACGCAGGTGATCATGCTCGAGTTTCCGCAGTTCAACGACACCAATCGCCAGCTGATTGCGACCTGCGACCAACTTGGCGTGCGCCTCATGATCGTGAGCGATCTCGAGGAAAAGCTCGGGCATCCGGTGGTTCATTTCGACGACGACGGCTTGCGCTTTGTCGGCTTGCGGGAAGAACCGCTCGAGAGCCCATTTAACCGCGGGATCAAACGCACGATCGATTTTGCCCTCGCTCTTCCGATCATGCTCTTCTTGTTTCCGCCGCTCGCCGTCATTGTCTGGCTGGCGCAGCGCCTGCAATCGCCCGGGCCGCTCTTTCACAAACAGATCCGGGCCGGGATCCAGAACCGGCGTTTCGATATCTGGAAGTTCCGCACCATGCATCCGGAGAACACCGAGTTGGCGCGCCAGGCGACGAGCGAGGACGAGCGCGTTTATCCGTTAGGCAAATGGTTTCGCAAACTGAGCGTCGACGAGGTCCCGCAATTCTGGAACGTGCTCCGGGGCGAGATGAGCGTGGTCGGGCCGCGCCCGCACCTGATCGAGCACAACGAGCAATTTGCGCAACTGATGGCGAACTATCAGGTGCGCACCTTTGTCAAACCCGGCATCACCGGCCTCGCGCAGGTGCGCGGGTTTCGCGGCGAAGCGCAAACCAGCAAGGACATTCAGAACCGGGTCGTGTGCGATATCGAATACCTGGAAAATTGGAACCTCACTCTCGAGCTCGGCATTATCCTGCGAACGTTCGCCCAGCTTTTTGTCCCGCCGCCGAGCGCATATTGAGGTGGCATGCGGGAGCGTCTCTCTCGTCCTGGAGGATTCGCGTTCCTATTGCAGCAGAATTGAACGGGCGATCGCTTGCCCGAGGCCACATCCCCGTCTAACCTCCTCTCCGAGGCTCCAATGGCGATGATCGGCGGCCAAACTCCAACCCCGCAGGAGTTACCCGGGGATCAAAAGCGCCGTGTCGTGGTCAAATTTCGTCCGGACGTTCGCCTCTCCTACACGCGCGACGCCCATAACGAATTCGCCAACTCCGCTCCGCGCGAGTGGGCCGAGCTGACCGCGGCTCATCCCGGGATCGCGCTCGTGCCGTATTTCTCCACCCTCGGCGAACAGACCTTGCGCTCGTTAGGCCAAGCCCCGACATCGCAACGCCCAGCTGGTCCGCCCGGTTTCACGCAATATTTCGCGATCGAATGCCCCGCCTCAGTCGATCCCGCAGCGGTCGCACGCACGGTCGCAGCGTGGCCCATGGTTGAGACCGCTTACGTCGAGGCCGGCCCGACTCCGCCGCCGGTCAATCCTTCCGATGATCCGCGCAACGCCGATCAGCATTATGAAGACGCCGCACCCGCCGGCATCGACGCGCGCTGGGCCTGGGGACAGGCCGACGGCAGCGGCGTCGGCTTTGTCGACATGGAACGAGGCTGGACGCTCAATCACGAAGACCTGGCCGGCGCCGGTATTAGCCTGATCTCCGGGATCAATAATGACTACACCGGCCATGGCACGGCGGTTCTCGGCGAAGTCGTGATGGTCGACAACACGATCGGCGGAGTAGGCATCGCGCCGTTCGCCTCTGCGCGCGTGGTTTCGCAATGGCGCGACGCAAACACCTACAACACGGCCGAGGCGATCCTCAGCGCTGCGGCCGCGATGAAGAGCGGCGATGTGCTTCTGCTCGAAGCCCAGACCACTTCGTCGACGATGGCGGGTTACCTGCCGGTGGAAGTCGAGCAAGCGACCTTCGACGCGATTCAATACGCCACTTCCAACGGCATCATCGTTGTCGAAGCGGGAGGCAACGGCTCGAACGATCTCGACACCTACAAGGATTCCAACGGCAAGCTGATCCTCAACCGCAACAGCAACGACTTCCGGGATTCGGGTGCGATCATGGTTGGCGCGGCCAGTTCCTCCGCGCCGCATGCCCGCTCGAGCTTTTCCAACTATGGGAGCCGGATCGATTGTTATGGCTGGGGCGACAGCATTGAGACCACTGGCGACGGCTGGACGGGCAACGCGAGCAACACCTACACCAGTTCCTTCGGCGGAACTTCGGGAGCTTCACCCATCGTGGCCGGGGCCGCGGTTATCGTCCAGTCGTGGCTCATCCAGCACGGCCAGCGCTATTCGCCCTCCAACATGCGCTCGGTCCTGAGCAATCCGAACCTGAACACGCCGAGCGCCAATCCTTCGAGCGACCGCATCGGCGTGATGCCGAACTTGCAGCAAATCATCTCCAGCCGCCGCGATCGTTGGTGGTGGGTCTATTATCTCGCCTGGGCCTGGCTCATCATCATCGGAGGCCTGATGATTACGCCCGGTGGAGTGATTTGCATCGCCTGCGGCCCGGGCGCGCCCGGTTATCTTGGGGGAACGGTCATTCGCGTTCTCGGCGCGATTTCTGTCATAATTGGCCTCGTCGGAGTGATGAATCAAACCCGCGGTCAATCAGCGGGCGTCGCGCGCTGAGCTGCGGTTGCGCTCTTTAGCGGGCCAAAGGGCGATAGCTGTGCTTTCCTCAGTGCACAGAGCAGTCCGATCAGGCGAGCGGACGCTGCGACGGCTGTGTTAAAGCGGGACTTGCGTTCATCAACTTCACGGCAGTTTTTGCTTGGCCGCGGACGTGAAGCGTTCAAATTGAAATTCGCCCGCGGCGCATCACGATCATGGAAAACATCGCTCCTGCCATCTCACCCGCTCCGGGCTTTGGCGTCAGCAAGCCGGCCAACCAGGCCGTGCTCGACTGGGTACACGAGGTCCAGTCGTTGACCAAGCCAGACAACATCTTCTGGTGCGACGGTTCGGAAGAAGAAAACCAGTTTCTCATCGCCGAAGCCCGGCGCCAGGGGATCGTGATCGAACTCAACCAGCAAACTAATCCCGGCTGTTATCTTCATCGCTCGAACCCGAATGACGTCGCGCGGGTCGAGCAGTTCACCCTCATCTGCACGCCGACCAAGGAGGAAGCCGGGCCGACCAACAACTGGGCCGAGCCGGGCGAGACCTATCGCAAATTGCACGACATGCTGAAGGGCGCGATGCGCGGACGGACGATGTTCGTCATTCCCTACATCATGGGCCCGCCCGATTCACCCCTGGCCAAGATCGGGTTCGAAATCACCGACTCGATCTATGTCGTGCTCAGCATGCGGATCATGACGCGAATGGGCGCCATCGCTTCCGAGCGACTCGGCGAGCAGCGTGGTGCGGAATTCAATCGCGGCGTGCATTCGTTGCTCGATGTGAATCCGGAGCGGCGCTGGATCTGTCATTTCCCGCAGGACAACACCATCATCTCGGTCGGCTCGGGGTACGGCGGCAATGTGCTCCTGAGCAAGAAATGTCTCGCGCTCCGAATTGCTTCCTACCTCGCGAAAAAACAGGGCTGGCTCGCCGAGCACATGCTCATCCTCGGCGTCGAATCGCCCGCAGGTGACAAACATTACGTCGCGGCCGCCTTCCCGAGCGCGTGCGGCAAGACGAACTTCGCCATGCTCATCCCGCCGCCGCATTTCGCCGGCTGGAAAGTGACCACGATCGGCGACGACATCGCCTGGATGGAAATTCGCAAGGACGGCCGGCTCTACGCCGTCAATCCGGAGAACGGCTACTTCGGCGTCGTTCCGGGCACGAGCTACAAATCGAACGCGAACGCGATGCGCGCGATCGAGCACGACACGCTTTTTACAAATGTCGCCCTAACGAAAAGCGGCGACCCGTGGTGGGAAGGAAAAGATGGTCCGCCGCCTAACGAAGCAGTGGATTGGCGCGGCCAGCCGTGGACGCCGGCCTCGAAAGAAAAGGCCGCCCATCCGAACAGCCGTTTCGCCACCCCGATGCAAAACAACCCGGTGCTCGACCCGGAGGTGGAGAACCCGGCTGGC
>DAISXY010000030.1:0-44237 GCA_036825615.1 Chthoniobacterales bacterium | reverse complement strand
TTCATACGAAGTTTCACGTGCATCGTATTACTCAGGAAATCCCTAGGCGTGCTCCAGTTTTCGGTTACGGGCCTTTCACCCTCTCTGGCGCAGCTTTCCAGAAGCTTCACCTAACCGCCGCACTACCACATCGGGCTCCTACAACCCCCCGCTACTTTCAATCGGCAGGAACACAGCTGTTCCAAGCTGTGCGGTGAGCGGCCATTTTGGCCGTTCTTATTGGCTTGTCACCAAAACAGCAGGTTGAAAACCTGCTGGCCGCACAGGCTCAAAAGCCTGTGTTCCGTCAACTGAAAGTAGCGGGGTTTAGCCTCTTCCGCTTTCGCTCGCCACTACTGACGGAATCGCATTCGCTTTCTTTTCCTCCGGTTACTGAGATGTTTCACTTCACCGGGTGTCGCGATGTTCCTGCTATGAATTCACAGGAACTCGAGCAGGTGTTACCCCACTCAGGTTATCCCATTCGGAAATCTCCGGGTCAAAGCGTGTTTGCCGCTCTCCGAAGCTTATCGCAGCTTACCACGTCCTTCATCGCCTATTGGCACCAAGGCATCCATGATGCGCTCTTTGTAGCTTGATCAATCTGTTCCAGGTCGCGACCGCAAAGGGCCGGACCGGAAATTCGATAACTGAAACTCTCCGTAGAACGCGTCTCACAGAGACGCGGCTACAATTTCAGACTCAGCTCAAAAAGTTGTATTTACTACCCTGTATGTAGATTTCAAAGAACCAGCCATCCTCCCCAACTTCCGGGCGACAAAAAACTCAATCCTGCGCCGACGATAATTTTCGTTTCCGAATCTCATGCCGGGACAAAATTGAGTTCCAATTTGCAGTCCCAAAAAGTTGCGAGAACAGACTTCGCCGCACTCTCGCATGGTGAAGTCCCGCGTCCAGCGGGACAACGAAAATACCGCACTTCGCGTTATCGTCAACGCGCACCCGCGACTTTTTTCAAAATTTTGCCCAACCGAACAACTGCGGCGCCGGGGCGGCACCCATCTGCGCGATCGCGGAATCCCGATTCCCTGCGGAAAACGATGTCAAAAGAGCGCAAAACGTTACCGCCGCAACACCAGGAAGAGCAACCCGGCCACCAACATAAGATGCGGCCGCAGCCCGACTCCGGCGAGCGCGATTACCGCAGCAGCGGCAAGCTGCTCGGGCGCAAGGCATTGATCACCGGCGGCGATAGTGGCATTGGACGCGCGGTTGCCGTCCTCTTCGCGAAAGAAGGCGCGGACATCGGCATCGTCTACCGCAACGAGCACCGGGACGCGAAGGAGACAAAGCGGCTCGTCGAAGCCGAAGGGCGCCGCTGCATTCTCATCGCCGGCGACATTGGGGAGGAAAAATTCTGCCGCGCCGCCGTCCAGCAGACGGTCAAGCAGCTCGGCGGGCTCGACATTCTCGTGAATAATGCCGCCGAACAGCATCCGCAGGAGAGCCTGGAAAAAATCAGCGCGAAACAACTCGAGCGCACCTTTCGCACAAACATTTTTGCCATGTTCTTCCTCACCAAACCCGCGCTGAAACATCTCAAGCCCGGTGCGACTATCATCAACACCACCTCTGTGACCGCCTACCGCGGGAGCGCGCATTTGCTCGATTATTCCGCGACCAAAGGCGCGATCGTCGCCTTCACTCGCTCCCTCTCACAGGCGCTGGCGAAAAAGAAAATCCGGGTCAACGCCGTTGCACCCGGGCCGATCTGGACGCCGCTGATTCCCTCCACCTTCACGAAGAAAGAAGTCGAGACCTTTGGGAGCGACGTCCCACTGAAAAGGCCGGGTCAGCCCGATGAGGTGGGAAGCTGTTATGTTTTTCTCGCCAGCGACGATTCCTCCTACATGACCGGGCAGGTGCTGCATCCCAACGGCGGTGAGATTATCAACGGGTAATTTAGTCCCTTTCCGCTGACGCGGGAAAATTGGCGCGCATGCGCTACCGTGGAGCGTATGACTCGCACCGATGGCCGCGCCCCCGATCAGCTTCGCCCGCTGAACTTTCAGCTCGACATCGCCCCGCATGCCACCGCCTCGATCCTGGTCGCGATGGGCAACACGCGCGTCATCTGCGGGGTAATGATTGAGGAAACGGTCCCGCGCTGGATGAAAGAACAAAACGTTAGCGGTGGCTGGCTGACGGCCGAGTATTCGATGTTGCCCTATTCGACCCAGGCGCGGAAGCCGCGCGATATCTCCAAAGGCAGACTTGACGGTCGGAGCACCGAAATACAGCGCCTCATCGGCCGATCCCTCCGCGCGGTCGTCGATCTGGAAAAGCTCGGCCAACGCACGATGTGGATCGATTGCGACGTGCTCCAGGCCGATGGCGGCACGCGCACCGCCGCCATCACGGGGGCAAGTCTGGCCGTGGCCCTCGCCTGCCGCCGTTTGGCCGATGAGAAAAAGCTGGCTGAGAACCCAATCCGAAGCCTGGTAGGCGCGGTGAGCCTTGGCGTGCTCGGGGGCGTCGCGGTCGTCGATCTCAACTACGAGGAGGACAAGGCGGTCAGCGTCGATTTCAACCTCGTCGCGACCGAGGCGGGTGAATTCGTCGAAGTGCAGGGTTCGGGTGAGGAGGCGACTTTCTCGCAACAACAGCTCGACGAAATGCTTGTGCTTGGGCGCAAGAGCATCTGCGAATTGATCGCAGCGCAACGGGCCATGCTTGCCGAGGTTGCGCCGATGAGGTAGAGCGAGCGCAGTGAAAAGGGCGCTCATCACAGGAATCACCGGCCAGGATGGAAGCTACCTGGCCGATCTCTTGCTCGAGAAAGGCTACGAAGTCCACGGAATCATCCGCCGGGCCAGCACCTTCAACACCGCGCGGATCGACCATCTCTACGCCGATCCGCACATCAACGGCGTGCGCCTCTTTCTTCACTACGGCGATCTCACTGACTCGGTGAACCTGGTGAAGCTGCTTTATGATTTGAAGCCCGACGAGGTCTATCACCTCGCGGCTCAGAGCCACGTCCGAGTCAGTTTCGACATTCCCGAATACACCGCCGATGTGAGCGGCGTGGGCACGATTCGGATCCTCGAAGCGATGCGCGAAACCGGAATCCGGCCGCGCTTTTATCAGGCCTCCTCGAGCGAGATGTTCGGGAAGGTGCAGGAAGTGCCGCAGACCGAAAAGACGCCCTTCTGGCCGCGCAGTCCGTACGGTGTCTCGAAGGTGTTCGCATTTTGGGCAACGGTGAACTACCGCGAGAGTTATGGTTTCCGCGCGAGCAACGGGATTCTCTTCAACCACGAAAGCCCGCGGCGCGGCGAGACCTTCGTCACTCGCAAGATCACCCGCGCGGTCGCGGCGATTAAGAACGGGTTCCAGCACGAGCTTTTCCTCGGCAATCTGGAGGCAAAGCGCGATTGGGGGTACGCGCCGGAGTTTGTGGAAGGGATGTGGCGCATGCTCCAGCAGGAGGACGGCGACGATTTTGTCCTTGCCACAAATGAAACCCACACCGTGCGCGAATTCTGCGAAGCGGCCTTCGGGCACGTTGGCCTCGACTGGCAGGACCACGTTCGGCATGATCCGCGCTACGAGCGGCCGGCGGAGGTTGACCTGCTGATCGGCAATCCAGCGAAGGCGAAGAAGATTCTCGATTGGGAGCCAAAGGTGCGCTTCGACGAGTTGGTTCGGATCATGGTGGACGCCGACATGAAGTTGCTCTCAAAGCCGGCGGCGCAACAGCACCTCGGCCAAATGCCATAGGCTCGCCCTAGCGAATCTGGGTAGGTGCGAAGTTGTGGGTGGAAACGAAGCGATCCTCAACCGGCTTTAATCCCGGAACCATCTGGTCGAGCGGCAGGTTTTCAATTTCCACTTTGGCCCCGCGGCCAACGGTGTTGAACAGCTCAATCACATCGGCGGAACGCATCCGGATGCAACCGTAGCTCGCGGGCAAGCCAATGTTCCGCTCCTCGGGCGTGCCGTGAATGTAGATGTAGCGCGAATAAGCGAGCGCGTTTTGCGGCTCGTCCCCTTTCAGCCAAAGAATCCGCGTCACAATGATGTCGCGACCCGGGGCATCGGGCGGCACGATTTCACCGGTCGGCCGCCGATCCTTGAACGCCATGCCAACGGGTGCGCCGTCGCCGATCTTTTTTGCGATCTCGAGTTTGCCTAACGGCGTCCAGCTCGTCCCTGGCAGATCCCCGAGACCGAACTTGGAAGTGGAAACCGGATAAGTCGCCAGCGGCGCGCCATCCTCCAACACCGCCATGCGCTGGTCGGGAACGCTGATGATGACCTGGTGGCGGGTATCGACGGTCGTGCAGGAAGTGAAAATCCATGTCGAAAGACAAACGACCGTCATCCCGAGCGCAGTCGAGGGATCCCGTGGCGTAACCTTGCAGCGCGATCGCAGGAAGCGGCAGAGTTTCCCCGTCGCTCCACGGGATCTCTCGACTCCGCTACGCTGCGCTCGAGATGACGCGAAGGTGGGTGCGCTTCTCACCTTGCGAGCCGAAAGAAATCTTCCGCCGTCTGCGTCGTCGCCTGCGCCAGTTCCTTGAGCGAAATCCCGCGGGCGCTGGCGATGCTTTCCGCGACCAGCCGGGTGTGCGCCGGTTCGCAGCGTTTCCCGCGGAACGGCGTCGGCGCGAGATACGGACAATCGGTCTCGACCATGAACTCGCCTAACGACAGACCGGCCGCCACTTCGCGCACGCGCGCGCCATTCTTGAAAGTCACAATCCCGGTGAAGGAAACCAGATGTCCCATTCGAATCACTTCTTCAGCCTGCTCGCGGGTCCCGCCGAAGCAGTGAAAGACGCCGCTCACCTGCCGCCCATAATCGCGCAGCATCTCGAGCGTATCGTTCCAGGCGTCGCGTTGATGAATCACGACATTGAGCCGGAGCTCGACCGCGAGATCGAGTTGCTGCTCAAACAAACTCGCCTGCTTATTTTTCAAGGCGCCGTCGTGAATCCCGCCTTCGATTTCGTCATCGGTATCGGCCTGCAAGGCATCAATCACCTGGGTTTTCCTTTCCCGCGCCACCCTCGCGCTCGGGAGATTGTGATAATCAAATCCGGTCTCGCCGATCGCCGCCACCCTCGGGCTTTTCGCCAGCTCACGCAGCGGCGTCATCACGTCGTCGGCCGCCTCCTCCGCAGAGGTGGGATGAACGCCGACGACCGCAAAAACATTGGGATATTTCTCTGCCAGCTCGACCGCGCGACGGCTGCTCTCGATCGAAGTGCCGATGGTAATGATGCGCGTCACCCCCGCAGCCGTGGCGCGGGCAAGGACCTCCTCGAAGTCGGGTGCGAAATCGGGGTAATCGAGATGGGCGTGCGTGTCGATGAGCATACCGACACTAAAGCCGCTCTGCGCGTTTTCTCATCTGATCTGTGCCAGGAGTTGCTGGAAACGCGGGTCCTGGCGCAGACCATCGAGGTCGGAATCCTTCTCGATCCAATCCTTCCACATCGGCCGACCATGGCTCACGACGCGGCGGAGCAGATCAAAGGCAAGATCGATCTCGCCGAGATGGGTGTAAACGCAGGCCAGATTGTAACGCGCGACGTCGTCCTCGCTCTCGAGCGCCTGGCCGCGCCGGGCCCATTCTTTGGCTCGTTCGATTTCGCCCAGCTCGAGCAGGGCAAGCGCGCCCGCCACGACCGGGCGCGGGTCCTCGGGATTAACGAGGATCTCCTGCTCGGCCAGTTGGAGCGTCTTGCGCGCCGCGTTTTTGCAATCAGCTTCGCGCCCGAGCGAGCGATACATGTGGATGATGAGCCCCCAGGGCTTGTAACTGTCGGGACTGATCGCCGCCGCCCGCTCCAAAAGCTCGACCGCGCGGGTAATGTTTCCCTGCATGAAAGCCGGTCGCGCGTAGAGAAAATGCGCCTCGAACGAATTGGGATCGAGCGCGATCCCTTTCTCGAATTCGCGATTGGCCTCCTCGAGCTGGTGGTTGATGAAAAGAGCAACGCCCCGTGCCGTATGCGCGATCGCGAGATCGTTCTCCAGCGCCAGCGCCCTGGCGGATGTGGCGAGAATTTCCTCGATCGAGAGATCGACCTGATAGGTTATAAAAAGAAACCCGTCGCAGATCGCGATCCCGGCGTAGGCGCGCCCATAATTCGGATCGAGCTCGAGCGCTTTGGAAAACATCCGTCGCGCCAGCTCGTAGTAGCGTCGCGAATGACGGTAAAGGTATTCCCGGCCGCGCAGATAGTAGTTATAGGCTTCAACATTGCTCGTCGGCGCAAGGCCGATCGCGGCGTTCTCCCGCGGCAGTAACTTGATCTTCAACTGCTCGACAATCGCGCGCGTGATTTCGTCCTGAATGGCGAAGATGTCGGTGAGATCGCGATCGAAGCGCTCCGCCCAGATGTGGCCGCCATCTCGCGCGTTGATCAGCTGGGCGGTGACGCGGATGCGGGCGCCGGCCTTGCGCACGCTGCCTTCGAGGAGGAATCCGACGCCCAGTTCCTTCCCGAGCTGCTGCACTTTGACTGATTTGCCTTTGTAGGTGAAGGCGGTGTGCCGCGCGACGACGAAGAGGCCGGAAACCTTCGAGAGATCGGTGATGATGTCCTCGGTGATTCCGTCGCTGAAATATTCCTGCTCGGGATCGCCGCTCATGTTGGTGAATGGCAGCACGGCGATCGAGGGCCGGGCCTCTCTCATCGTTGTCTTCCTCTCATCTTTCTCTGGGTGATCGAGCACCACAGCATAGACGCGAATCGGTCGTTCAATGTTCTTCAGCTGCTGCTCGCCTGAATCTTCAAACGAGAGATCGAGGCGATTGCCAATCTGCTCACGCACCGCGTGCGAGATCGCGATTCCACCGGCTTGCGCGATCCCTTCCAGTCGACTCGCGACATTGACGCCGTCGCCATAGATGTCGTCGGCATCGACGATCACATCACCGAGGTTGATGCCGATGCGAAATTGGAGGCGCTCGTCAGGCGAACTCTTCATCGCCCGCTGCCATTCAGCAGCGCAGGTGACGGCGTTCACTACGCTTGGAAATTCCGCCAGGATGCCGTCGCCCGTCAGCTTGAAAATGCGACCGTGATGCTCCGCGATTTTCTTGTCGATCAACTCCGCACGGAGCTTCTTCAACTGCGCCAGGGTGCCGGTTTCGTCCTTGCCCATGAGCCGGCTGAAGCCGACCACATCGGCAGCAAGTATGGCGGCGAGTCGGCGTTGCATTGCTCCGCACAATATTAGCCTCGATCGGCGAATGAATCCCGCGGAAACGCCGGACCCGCCTCGTTACCACTCGATGACCGAGCCGGCCCAGGTCAGCCCGCCGCCGAAGACGATCATGAGGACGTAATCGCCCGGCTTGATCCGCCCGCTTCGATTGGCCTCGTCGAGCGCGATCGCGACCGCGGCGGCGGAAGTGTTGCCGTAGCGGTCGAGATTCACGAAAACTTTCTCGACCGGAATCTTCAATCGGTCGGCGATTGCTTCGATGATCCGCGCGTTGGCCTGGTGCGGAATGACACAGGCGATGTCGTCAGTCGTTAGGCCGGCTTTCTCGAGCGCCTTGCGTGCCGCGTCCACCATCGCGGTCACGGCCTGTTTGTAGACTTCCTTGCCCGACATTTTGATCGTCTGCAGTTGCTTGTCGACGTTGTCGGCCCGGATCGGGTGGCGGCAGCCGCCGCCGGGCATCCAAAGGATATCGGCAAAATTTCCGTCACTCGCGATGTGGGTGCTGATGACGCCGTGGCTGCCTTCGTCGCGATGGCGAAGGATGGCGGCGCCGGCACCGTCGCCGAAAAGGACACAGGTATTGCGATCGCTCCAATCGGTGATCGTGCTCAACTTTTCTGCGCCGATCACGAGCACGGTGTCGTAGGTGTGGCAGGTGATGAATTGCTGCGCGATCTCGATCGCAAAGAGGAACCCGGCACAGGCGGCGGAGATATCGAGACAGGCAGCGCGTTTCGCACCGATCTGGGTCTGGACAAAGCAGGCGGTGGCGGGAAAAACCATGTCGGGTGTGGCGGTCGCGACAAGGATGAGGTCGATCTCTTCGGGTTTGATCCCGGCCTGTTCCATCGCGGCAAGCGCGGCCTTCGCCGCCATGTCGCTGGTGAATTCGTCGTCCGCCGCGATCCGGCGTTCTTTGATCCCGGTCCGGCTCGTGATCCACTTGTCGTCCGTCTCGACGATTTTCGAGAGGTCGTCGTTGGTCAGCCGCCGCTCCGGCACGTAGCTGCCGGTGCCAACGATCGAAACCGTGCGCTGCGGTTTAGCGGAGCGCGGATTCGAGCGGGGCTTGCGTTTCATTATAGCGGCTGACTTCCTCGACGATATGGGGATTAACCTGTTGTTCAATCGACTCGGCCGCGACCCGGAGCGCGTTCTTGATCGCGAGCGCGGTGCTCGCGCCGTGGGCAATGATGCAAATGCCGTTCACGCCTAACAATGGCATCCCGCCATATTCCTCGTAGTTCGTCTTCTTTTTGATCGCGCGGAAGGCCTCCTTGGCGAGGAGCGCGCCGGCCATTCGCACTTTGCTCCGCATCAATTCGTGCTTGAGCCATTTCATGATCGCGTTCGCGACCGACTCGCAGGTTTTCAAAATTACGTTGCCCACAAATCCGTCGCAGACCACCACTTCGACCGGGTCACCAAACAAGTCGTGCCCTTCGATGTTGCCGCGGAAGTTGAGGGCACTTCGCTTCAACATCTTGAACACTTCCTTGGTCAGGTCGCTTCCCTTGGCGTCTTCTTCGCCGATCGACATCAGGCCAACCGAAGGATTTTTGTAACCAAGAACGTGACGCGAATAGACGGAGCCCATGATCGCGTACTGCATGAGGTGCTCGGCGCGCGCATCGCTGTTGGCACCGGCATCGATGAGACAAAACACGTTCGTTTCCGACGGCATGATCGCGGCGATCCCCGGCCGATCAATCCCTGGCAGGGTGCGCAACTTGATCGTCGTCGCAGCCACCGCCGCGCCTGTATGACCGGCGCTGACGATCGCTTCGGCCTCCCCTTTCTTCACCAGATCAACCGCCCGGCTGACAGAGGAATCCTTTTTTCGGCGGACCGATTCGACCGCGCCGTCGCTCATCGCCACGACCTGGGTGGAGTGAACGATGGCGAGGCGGCGATCATTGCAGCGATGCTTCTTCAGCTCGGCCTCGATTTGGGCGCTGTCGCCGACGAGAAAGAGCCGGTCAATCTGAGGATAATCGTGCAGCGCCAGGACGGCGCCGCCAACCAGATTTGGTGGACCGAAATCGCCGCCCATGGCGTCGAGAGCGATTTTCATCGAGCGAGGAATTTGCGGGTTTCAGCCCGGCAATGCAAGGGGGGAACGTTGAAGCGGTGAAGGGAAGCGGCGCTCCTTCTTCGCTTTAACGCTTCAGGCTCCCTCGACCGTCAACACCTGCCGCCCTTTGTAGTAACCACAGGAGGGACACGCCGTGTGCGAAGGGACGCTGCTCCCGCATTGCGGACATTTGTTGAGCTGGGGCGCCTGCCAGCGATGCGATGCCTTGCGTGTGCGCAGACGCATCTTCGAGGTCTTGCGTTTTGGGACTCCCATAGAGGGGGCTTAGGAAAGCAGAGTTTCGCCGATGTGCAACGGGGAAGGAGCGCACGGCGAGGGTGAAGCGTTACATCGTGCATCGTTACATGGGCGACGCGATTCACGTTCCACGATTCACGATTCACGATTCACGGATCTTCAACTCATCGAGCGCGCTCCAATCCGCCGGCCGTTTTGCCGGCCCTTCCGTGTCCCCGGCACGATGTGTCACGGGCGCGGGGCAAATCCGGCCGCCCTCCCGATCGCAGTGGGGATGAGCCGGGAGATTCAGCAGAACGTCTTCCCGCACGAACGGCGTCAGATCAATTTCCTCCGGGCCGGTCAGCTCGAGGTGGACGGTAAAATCCTTCACCTCGATCTGGAACGGGAACCATTCGAGGCAGCGCACGCAGCGCAACTCGACCGGCTGAACCAGGTTGCCGCTAGCCCAGAGCGCGCCCTCTGAAACGCCGGCACTCAAGTCGTAGCGGAGCGGCCCGGCGCACTGCACATCCTCCGAATTCAAATGTTCCAGCGCGCACTCTTCTTCGCCCTCGAGCCGCAAACCCTCGGCCGGAACCTGCCGCAGATGAATCTTCACTTGCGATTCCTTTCAAAAATTATCTTCCCAATTTTTCCCTGAACCCCTTCACCACGCAGTCCGGAACGAAACTCCCGACGTCGCCGCCCAACCGCGCGATCTCCTTCACAATCCGTGAGCTGAGGTAAGTATAATCCTCTTTCGGCATAAGGAAGATCGTTTCCACGCTTGCTTCCAGTTTGCGATTCATCAGCGCCATCTGGAATTCGAATTCAAAATCCGAGACCGCGCGCAACCCGCGCACCACCGCCTGCGCGCCTTGCTCGACCGCGAAACGCATCAGTAATCCATCGAGCCGTCCCACTTTCACGCCGCCGATCGGTGCGGTGACTTCGCGGAGAAAGGCGAGCCGTTCTTCGAGCGAGAAAAACGGCTGCTTCTGGTCGTTCACCGCGACCGCGACCACCACCTCGTCAAACAGCTTGCGCGCCCGCTCGATCACATCCACGTGGCCGTTCGTTACCGGGTCGAAGCTGCCGGGGTAAATCGCGCGTCGCATCGGGCGGAAGTTGGCAGAGGTCGCCGGAAATTCAACGTGCGCCCGGCGAGTTGCCCTTGCCCCGGGCCGCACGACAGTATCGCGCAAGCCAATGAATGAACCCCCGTACCAATCGATCGCAGTCGCGGCTACTTTTTCGCCGCGCTTTCATCAGGTTCTGGCTGAGGCAAGTCGCATCCGTGATCGCCTCGCCGCCCGACTGACGATCATCTACGTCGGGAAAGAGGACGCGACGACCGCGGCGAAATTTTCCCACGCGATCGCGAAAGCGAACCTTCCGCCGGACACAAACGTGCGATACGGGCAGGGTGACCCGGCCACGGTGATTCTCCAAACGGCGGCGAAACTAGGCGCCGAACTGCTCATCGCCGGCGCGCTGGAAAAGGAGGCGATTCATCGCCAGTTTCTCGGCAATGTCGCGCGCCGGCTCGTACGTGAGGCGGCCTGTTCGGTCATGCTTTTCACCCATCCCTCCCTTGAGCCGAAGCCGTTCCGTCACATTGTCTTTATGGCCGCGGAATACTCCGATCAAGCCTTGCGCGCGCTCCGGCGCACGATCCAACTGGCGGAGCGCGAGACTTGCGAACGGCTTTACGTTATTCGCAGCTATACCAGTTTCGACAAAGCCCGCGCCGCGCGGCGGAGCAAGAGCGGGGCCGCCGGGAGTCCCGGCGCCAATCCGGCGTCCGCGCGGACCCTCGAGGAGGAAGAGATTGCATTGCAAAATTTCATCCTTTCCGCGGGCGAAACCGCGGTGCCGATCGAAGCGCGCAGCATTCGCGGCAGCACCGGGTTTGGCGCTTCCAATTTCATTCAATCGGTCGAGGCCGACCTGCTCGTTGTCCCGCTCGACGCCAAGCCGGAGCCAAAGCCGAAACTCCCCAGCCGCATCTCCTGGGTCACGGATGTGATCCCGTGCAACCTTTGGATCGTGCGTTAAGCGCTCCCGGGAAGACCTGTTCTCTTACTCCTGCTCCTGCTCCTGATCGTAATCGTGATCGAATCATTTCCTTCTCGAACACGAGCAGCATCACGAGCACGAGCACGAAGCCACCGATCGCCTAACGAAAATAATTCCGCTGCTTTTCGCTGATCGGCCGCTCGAGCCGTTCGAGCACTAACAGCATATCCTCCCACACCTTGCGCTTCTCCGTGTTGCTCTGGTTCCGCAACAGATAGGAAGGATGAAACGTGATCATCAGCGGGGTCTCACCGTAGCTGTGCCAGCGCCCGCGCATTCGGCCGATCGGCTCGCGCCGCCCTAACAATCCTTCCACCGCCGTGCCCCCGAGCGCGACCAGTACTTTCGGTTCAATGATTTCGATCTGCTCAGTGAGATAAGGAAGACAGGTCGCCATTTCCTCAGCCGTCGGCGGGCGATTCCCCGACGCGCCTTTCGGCATGTCGGGCCGGCATTTCAGCACATTGGCGATGTAAACCTCCTCGCGCCCAAAGCCCATCGCCCCGATGATCCTGGTCAGCAGCTGACCTGCTCGCCCGACAAATGGCTCGCCCTGCCGATCCTCATCTGCGCCCGGCGCTTCGCCGATGAACATCAGTTCGGCATCGGGGTTGCCGACCCCAAACACTGTCTGGCTGCGAAAGGAAACCAGGTGCGGGCATCGCTGACAAATCGCGACCTTTTCCCGCAACGGCGCGAGACGCTCGGCCCTGCTCTGCCGCGCGACCAGCGGGATCTCGCGCAAACGCGCCAGCGCGACGCCGCTTGCATGCGGCCGCCGGTCATTCTCTCGCTGCACGCGCGTCAGCATCGCGAGCGTGGTCTCGACCCCTTTGGAAAACAGATCCATCACCGCATCTTGAAGCTTTTGCGCGCCGCGGCAATTCCTTTGATGGTGCGCGGTGAGCGAACGAGTCGACGATTACAATTACACGCTCCCGCCCGAGTTGATTGCCCAACGCCCGCTGCCACGACGCCAGGATGCCCGCATGATGGTGCTCGATCGCGCCCGTGAAAGCATCGCGCATCGCCGCTTCAGCGATCTGCCGGAATTTGTCAGACCCGGCGATCTGCTCGTGCTCAACGACACCCGGGTGTTGCCGGCACGCCGCTTTTCCGACGACGGCGCGGTTGAGTTGCTTTTTCTCGAGCAGATCGACGCCACCGGCTGGAAATGCCTCGTCAAACCCGGACGCAAGCTGCGGCTCGGCGCAACCATGAGGCTCGATGGGGTTGTGGGAGAAGTGGAAACAATTTGCGAACATGGCGAGCGCATCATCCGTTTCGAACGGGCGATGGATCCTTATCAGCACGGCGAGATGCCGCTCCCGCCTTACCTCCATCGCTCGCCCGACGCGGAAGATACTGCTCGTTACCAAACCGTTTTCGCGCGTGCGCCTGGGGCTGTCGCCGCTCCCACGGCCGGGTTGCATTTCACGCCGGGGATTTTACAAAAGCTGCCGCACACCTTCGTCACTCTGCACGTCGGTACCGGCACGTTTCGTCCCGTGCAGAGTGCGCTCGTCCGCGAGCACAAGATGCACGCCGAGCACTTCAGCATTTCCGAGCCAGCGGCGAGCGCGATCAACCGCGCCGAGCGCATTCTCGCCGTCGGCACCACCTCGGTGCGCGTGCTCGAAGCGGCCGAGCGCCGTGAGGGCCGGCTCGTTCCGCAGGAGGGCGCAACCGACATCTTCATTCATCCGCCTTATGCCTTCCGCGCGGTTGATCGCCTGTTGACCAATTTCCACCTCCCGCGCTCGACTCTGCTCATGCTCGTCGCAGCCTTTGCCGGTCGCGAATTCATCCTCCGCGCCTATGCCGAGGCGGTGCACGAACGTTATCGCTTCTACAGCTACGGCGATTGCATGCTGATCTGCTAAGGTTGAATCAGCGCCGGCAATGGGCGCCAGCTGCGGCTGAACGTTTCCCTTCTTTCTTGATCTAACAATTTCGATTCCCGTTTTACAGCCGGTATCTTCTGTTTGATCTTGCCGCTCTTTTTCTCGATGCAAAAATCTCGTCTCTTCATCTGCGCGCTGGTGCTCTTGATTGTCAGCCAGGCGCAGGCCCAGCCGAACCGCGCCATCCAAAACAGCCTCGTTCGCATCACTTCCACCGAATCGGAGCCGGATTATCGCGCGCCGTGGAACTCGGGCATGATCGGACGCGGGGTGGGCGCGGGTTTTGTCATCGCCGGCCAGCGGATCATGACCAATGCCCACGTCGTGAGCAACAGCCGCTATCTCACGGTCGAGCATGAAGGCGATCCCAACAAGTACCCGGCCACGGTCGAGTTTGTCGCGCACGATTGCGACCTCGCGCTGCTCAAGGTCGATAACGCCGGTTTCTGGAAACCGATGCAGCCGCTCGACTTTGGCGGGATTCCTACTCTCGAATCCACCGTCTCGGCTTACGGCTATCCGATCGGCGGCGAACGCATGTCAGTGACTACCGGCATCGTCTCGCGGATCGACTTTAACCTTTACACCCACTCGGCGATCGACTCCCACCTCGCGGTTCAGATCAGCGCGCAGATTAACCCGGGGAATAGCGGCGGACCAGTCATGCAAAATGGCAAGGTGGTCGGGGTCGCTTTCCAAGGTTACAGCGGCGATGTCGCACAAGGTGTCGCCTACATGATCCCGACGCCGGTGATCAAACGTTTTCTCAAGGACGTCGAGGATGGTCACTATGACCGCTATGTCGATCTCGGCATAACTTACTTTAAGTTGCAGAACCCGGCGCAGCGTCATTATCTCGGCCTCCAGGATGACGATCGCGGCGTGCTCGTCGGAACCGTGATTGAGGCCGGGCCATGTGCCAAGGCTCTCCGGAGCGGCGACGTGCTATTGGCCATCGATGGTCATCCCATCGCAAGTGATGCCTTTGTCGAGTTCGAGGGGGAACGGGTGCAGATGCCCGAGGTGGTGGAACGCAAGTTCAAGGGCGACACGGTGAAGCTCGATATCTGGCGCGACAAGAAACCACTCAGCGCAACCATTTCGCTCGGAACCGTCTGGCCCTATTTCATGCAGGGGCACAGCTACGATATCCGGCCGCGCTATGTCTTGTATGGCGGGCTCCTTTTCCAGCCCATGTCACTCGATCTCCTCAGCGCCTATCGCATCGGCGATCTGCGGGTGCGACATTACTTCGATAACTTTATCACTGACCAGATCTATCTTCAACATCCCGAGGTTATCATCCTGACTAATATTCTACCCGATCCAATCAACACTTATCTGACCCCCTTTCGAGATAGCATTATCGATGAGATCAATGGCAAGAAAATCGGGACCTTGCGCGACCTGGCGCGGGCCTTCGAACAACCGGCGGATAAGTTTGTTATCAAGATGATCGGAGACAGCCCGCCGCTCGTGCTCGATCGCAAGCAGGTGGAGGACGCGCGCGAGCGGATCAAGACGCGCTACAATGTCTTCGTCGAGCAGAATCTCGACGAACATGCGCCCTCCAAATCGACGGTCGCATCGAGCGGAACAACATCTGATTAGTTATGCGCAAGGCTACAATTGCTCTTCTAGCTCTCGTTATTGCCCTGCCCATCGCGGAAGCGAAAAAGGCGCCAGTGGCAGTGAAGAAATTGCCGCCGAGCGCACAGGGCGCGGTGCAGGCAAAGGAAGTTTCGTTAGTCCGGGTCAATGTGACCGGGCAACCCTACGATTACTTTCGACCCTGGCAAAAGAAGGCCCCCTTTTCCAAGCGCGCCCTCGGCGCGGTCCTGTCCCACGGGCAGGTACTGGTTACGGCCGACCTCGTCTCGAACCAAAACTATGTCGAGCTGGAGCGCGCGGAATCGGGAGAAAAGACCGCAGCCAGCGTGGTCGTGGTCGATTATGAAGCAAACCTCGCTTTGCTCGAACCGAACGACAAGACTTTCCTCAAAGGCCTCCAGCCGCTCGATCTTGCACTCGATACAGTCGTCGGCGACAAACTGGCGGCCTGGCAATTGGAAGCGACCGGCGCCCTGGTCGTAACCGAAGGAATTGTCACGACAATCGGAATAAGCCGTTACCCGGCCGATGTGGCTGATTTTCTGACTTATCGGCTCAGCATTCCGATGCAGTATCGCGATAACAGTTACACCGTGCCGCTGGTTAAGAATAATAAGCTTGCGGCGCTTCTCTTGCGCTTCGACCCGCGCACCCAGGTGATGGATGCGATCCCCGCGCCGATCATCGCCCATTTCCTGAAGGATGCGAAAGACCAAAACTATGACGGCTTTCCTTCGTTAGGTATCTCGTTCTTCCCAACCCGCGACCCGCAGCTGCGTGAATATGCCGGCGAAGACGGCCAGAGCGGCGGGGTTTACATCACCGCGGTCGAGCCGGGGCAACCGGCGGCCAAAGCCGGCTTGCAGCCGGGCGACATCGTGCTGGCGGCGGATGGGAAGGAAATTGATAAGAACGGGAACTACGTCGACGCCCTCTATGGCAAGCTAGGCTTTGGCAATTTGATTAGCGGCAAGGGCTATGTCGGAGACACGGTCCTGCTGAAGGTGCTGCGCGGTGGGAAACCGCTGACTCTGAATGTGAAGCTTGAGCATCGGGCGGAGGAGGATTATGTCATCCCGCCTTATAACATCGACGAACCGCCGAACTACTATGTCCTCGGCGGTCTGGTTTTCCAGGAGTTAACCCGGCAGTATCTCAAGGAATGGGGCGCGAACTGGCAGAAGGATGCACCCCAGGACTTTGTCTATCTCGACAAGTTCCAATCCGAGTTATTTCCCGAGGGCAAACGGCACGTCGTGATCCTGAGCCAGGTCCTGCCGGCGAATAGCACTCTCGGCTATGATGATTACAGCTATCTGGTCGTTAAGAAGGTGAACGGGAAGGAGATTAAGTCTCTGGCCGATCTCGTCGACGCGGCGAAAACGCCAATCAATGGTTTCCACGTTATCGAAACCGTGGACGACCCGAAACAATTGGAGCTCAACGCGGCCGAAGTCGAGCGCGATGCCCAGAGTTTGCAGGAAAACTATGGCTTACCCGCGCTCCAGCGTTTGCAGCACTAGCAGATGGCTGCCGGCGCGCTCTTCGGCGCTATCTTCGACTGGGATGGAGTTATCATCGATTCGACAAAGCTGCACGAAGAAAGCTGGCGCCAGCTCGCACGAGAGTTAGGGAAAAGGATTGCGCCAGATAGCTTCGTCCGCGGCTTTGGGATGAAGAGCGGGCAGATTATCGAGAAGATCCATCATTGGGCGAGTGAGCCGAAGGAGATCGCGGAATTGGCGGATCGCAAGGAAGCGATCTATCGCGAAATGGTGGCGAAGGGAGCGATGGCGCCGCTGCCTGGCGTGGTGGAATGGCTGCACCGGCTGCATGAGGCCGCCGTGCCGTGCGCCGTCGCTTCTTCAACCCCGCGCGCCAACATCGAAGCCGTGCTCGCGCGGATCGGTCTGGACAAGGCTTTCCGCGGAATTGTCGCGGCTGAGGACGTCATGCATGGAAAACCGAATCCCGAGGTGTTTCTGAAAGCAGCGGAGCGTTTGAAAATCGCGCCGAAAAGCTGCGTAGTCTTCGAAGACGCGTATGTCGGGATCGAAGCTGCGCACGCGGCGGGCATGAAGGTCGTGGCCGTGGCGACGACACATTCGCCCGAAGAGCTGGAGGCAGCAGATATTGTCGTTAGGCGATTGGATGAGCTAAGTATTAAGAAGGTCGTCGCGCTTCTTCCCTATCATCCTGAGCCGGCGTAGCGCGGCGAAGGACCTCGCTGATGTAACTTGTGCTTTCCGCAACCCATCGCGTACCCCGCGTATCAAGGACGCCCGCATTACCAGTTGCGAGGTCCCTCGCCGTCCTTCGGCGGCTCGGGATGACACCCGGCGCGAAGCTAACTCCCCTAGTCGCCGAATGAAATCTCGACATCGCGCGCTGTCTGCACCATCTGGCTCGATGGTTGCACCAGCCGCAGCCGATTAACCGCGGCCGCGATCGGGACGTGTTGCACCTGGTAATTTTGATAGCTCACCATTGAGCCGAAATGCCCTTCGTTGGCCAGCTGCACGGCCTTCACCCCGAAGCGCGTCCCGAGAATGCGATCGAGCGTGGTTGGCGGGCCTCCGCGCTGCAAATGGCCGAGCACGGTGCAGCGCGTCTCTTTTCCCGTGCGCGCCGCCAGCTCCCGCGCAACCACATCGCCGATGCCGCCGAAACGATATTCGCCGGCGGGCGTTTGATGAAGCACCTGTTGGCCGTCCTTCGGCGTGGCGCCTTCCGCGGCCACGACGAGCGAGCCTTTGCTCCCGGCCGCATCGCGATGCTTGATGAAATCGGCCAGCTTCTGGTAATCGAAAGGGATCTCTGGAATCAGGATCGCGTCCGCGCCCCCGGCGATTCCTCCGTGGAGAGCGATCCAACCGGCGTGCCGGCCCATCACCTCGAGCACCATGACGCGCTTGTGGCTGGTCGCAGTGGTATGAAGCCGATCGAGCGCATCAACCACCGCCGCGACCGCCGAGTCGAAGCCGAAAGTCATCGCCGTCGCTTCAAGATCGTTGTCGATCGTCTTCGGGACTCCGATGCAATTGATCCCAGCTTCCTGTAATTGCAGTGCGGTCGTCATGGAGCCGTCGCCGCCGACAATAATGAGCGCCCGGATTTGCAGTTCATCGAGAACCCCGCGCGCCTGCTCGATGATCTCCGATGCGACCACCGCCTTTCTCCCCTCGGCCACTTTGGCGATGAAATGGCCGCGGTTCGTCGTCCCAATGATGGTCCCCCCGAGCGGCATGATCCCCGCGGTGCGGGCGCGATCGAGCACGACAAAGTGCCCGGGCGGGAGCAGCCCTTCAAAACCATCGATGAAGCCGAGCACTTCCCAGCCGAGTTTCTCGGCCGCGAGCACGACCCCGCGCAAAACCGCGTTCAGGCCGGGGCAATCGCCCCCGCTCGTCAACACCCCCACGCGCGGTCTCATTTACTCGTTAGGCCCGCCGAGCATTTCCTTCGGGTCAATCGGCCGCCCGGCGGCGGCCCAGCGATCGTAGAGTTGCCAGCCGCGCGCGAGGAGCGCGGCGCCTTCGGCAAAGCGATTTGGACTCGCGAGCAGAACCACGATCAGGCGTCGCGGCGTGACGTAAGTGGTGTCGCCCTGTTGCACCACTTCGGGCGAACGCGCGGCGGAGAGGACCAGACAATCGCCGGCCCGCGCGGTGCTTCCGGTTTTCACCCCATCGATGTTGTCCTGCCCGAGCAATTCGTTCGTGTTCCGGAGCAGATAACGCAGCCGTTGCGGGCCGCGTCCGAACTCGATCTCGCGCTCTTTTTGTGAAACGTAAAAGCGAAACCCGGCGTTGTTCATCGCGTACCGGGTGAGGCGCGCAACGTCCGCCGCCGTCGAATACGGCTTTTCGCGCGAGTCGATTCCGCTCGGGTTAAGAAAGCGTGTCCGCAGCATTCCGAGATGCTGGGCGAGGGCGTTCATTTGCCTGACGAAATAATCAGCCGGGGTGCCGCGCTCTGCCGGACCGGTCGCCGGGAGTCGGGCCTCGAGCGCACGCCCGACGTGATCCGCGAGCGTGTAGGCGGCAACGTTATCGGATTGGATCAAAGCCGAATAAAGCAGATCGCGGAGGGTGATCGTGTCGCCGGGTTGGAAGCCGATCGGGTTGGTCGCTGTGCCGACAAAAGCCGCCGGTGGAATCACAGCCACCTGGGCGAGATCGCCGCCCTGTTTGGCCGACCAATCAAGCACCACCATCGCGGTCGCGATCTTTGTCAGGCTGCCGATCTGGCGTTTCTTGTCGGACTGGAATTTTTCTAAAATGTAGCCGGTCTTGGCATCGACCGTGATGCTCGCTTCGGCCGCACGCAGCTGGGCGCTTGCCAGCCCAAGAGCGAGCGCGACAAGCAGGGCTGACAGGAGAAATTTACGCAGGAAAAAACTCACGGCCGACGACCGCAGCACGTTAACTGGTGACTTCCGCTTCGCAACCCGCAATCAGAGCGACCGCGCGCGGCGCATTCCGTTTGGCTAACGAAGCACGAGCGACGAACGCGCCCCGTAGCGGAATGGATCCGGGCTCAGGGCCAGGAGGACGCGCTCGGCTGCATTGCGCAAATCAAAGGAGGCAGCGTCGCCCAGACCACTGGCGCGGAGCGTGCCGAGCTTGCCCTGTCCGCGGCTGCCGCCCGCCATGTCGAATTCGTAAATCACGCGATGCTCCTCCACGTTTGTCACTCTCACGTGGAGGGCGAGATGGGAGCGCCCGGCCCCGAATTGCCCAAAGAAAAAGCGATCCACCGGATTGCCGCCATCAACGAGGAGGAAGTTGCCTTCCACCAGCCAGCCGGTCCGTGGTACTTCGTCGCTCTCGAGGATGCGCGCCGGAGCCATTTTGCTCAGCTCCTCCTTCAAATCGCCCGCAAACTGGAGCGGCAGAAGCGACTTCCGGATCGGCACCTCTCCTTCAGAGTCAGCAACGTCGCCCGTCACCAGCGCCTGATCGATGCAGAAGGGGCGGATGTAAATCGCGCTCGGATTCGCTTCCCCCACCCCGCAATTAACTGAATAACGAATGCCGGCCGAGCCGACATCCTTCGCGTCCACCTGGGACCGCACCTGGGTGCTGGAACCGGAGACGTAGGTCCTCGTGATCACCATGTCGGCGCACGAGCAGAGCAGCAGGGTCGAGAGGATGACGATGAAGTTTTTCATAAGGTTTTTGCCGCACGCCGATCGCCTCCCTCGGAGACAATCGCCCGCGATTCGGAATCTGATGCTGCAACTCTCGTGCCGTTGCCCGGGAAAATTTCCCGGCTGCCTAACGTCCGTCGCGTTTCGCCCGATGCCGTGTCACCAGGCCGCGACAGACCACGTAAACGATCGCCGCCGAGGGCAACCCGATCACAACCGATCCGATAAGCAGTGGCCGGCCCACGGTGAAGAAAGTCGCCCAGTGGAAATAGTTCCGCAGGGCGAGCGCGTGCAAACTGACCCGGTGCGGCAAATGCCCGTGCATCACCCAAAAGCCGATCCGGTATTCCCAAAGGTAAATCGCCGGCATGAACGGAAGGATCAGATCATGTAATTGCACGCTGATCGCCGCCGCAATCTTGTTCCCGCCCAGCAACCAGGCGATCCCGATCGAAAGCAGCGTCTTCAGACTCCAGAGCGGAGTGAACCCGAAGAAAATCCCAATCGCGACCCCGAGCGCGATTGCATGCGGCGAAGCCTCGATCGTGACGAGGCGAAAATGGATGTGGCTGAGCCATTCCCTGAAACGCGCCCATCGTGCGGTCTTTTGCGGTTCCTCGGCCTGCATGGAAAATTGGCCTAACGAAAAAGCTCGGCCTGCCGCGGCGCAGTCTTTGCAATCTGACCGAGCGCGAGGCGCAACCGCGCGGCCGCGTGGGGCGCGAAGTCGAGCGCGTTGTTGTTGAAGATGACGTGCACCGCGCCGGCTCGGGCCGCCAGCCTCCTGCTGCGCTCCGCCACTTCCCCGATTTCCTTGTCGCTGTAGTCGTAGTAAAACCGCTCCGCGACGGTTTTCCCGTGCAGATAGCCGCTGGCGTTGCGCCCGTGCAGCCGGAGATAGGCGAGCCGCGGATCCGTCACCTCGTTGATCTCGCTCGGCATGATCGTGAAATGCTCCTCGTCGGGCGCATCCACCAGGCAAAGCGCGATCTCGCGCTCGCGGAAAAACGCGATTGTCCCTGGCAATTGTTCGCCCATCATCCAGTTGCGATTTCGCAATTCCACGACCAGGCCTAACGAGCCTAACTCTCCAATCACTTCCTCGAGTTCCCCGAGATCATGTTTTCGGGGCGAGAAGGCGGGCGAAAGCTGGAGCAGGAATGCGCCAAACTTCCCCGCCGCGCGCATCGGCTCGACCGACCGCACCACCTCTGCGAGCACCGCCCGCTCCGTTTTCGCACTCAGCTTCACCTTCCCTTTCGCGTCGGCTTCAATCGAGCGCTGGAGACTGGGCGGAAGCGACCTTAGCTCGGCCGAATGCCGCGAGAGGAGCTTGTGCACCTTGACGTCGAAGATGAAATGCTCCGGGGTCGATTGGCACCAGCGCTCCACCATCCGCCGCTCCGGAATGGCGTAGAAGCTGGAGTTGACCTCAACGAGATCGAAGTGCTGCGCGTACCAGGCCAGCCGATCACCCGCTGGCATTTTCGGCGGATACCAACGCGCAACGAAACCCGGATCGCTCCAGCTCGCCGTCCCAACCAGAATTTTCCGCGCGCTCTGCACCAAAGAGGAAACGCGCAGTGAGCCGGAAACGCAACCCGCGGGAGCGAGCGATCTGGCCTTTGAGCCGATGCTCACGGTTCGGCGGGTTTGCTTGTGCTCGCGCGCTGCGCGTGTAAAAACAGGAGCGATGAACACCTTCGTTCTCCCCTCGCCGGCAGGGACGGTTGCCGGGCGTTCGACGCGGTTTCTTTTTGTCAGGGCAATAGCGGCACTGCTGGCCGCGTGCCTGGCCGGGAGCGCTCGGGCCGGCGACGCCGTCTTCTCCCGCGATGGCGAACGCGTTTATGCCATTGCTAACGCTGATAACAAACAGGTCTTGCGCGAAATCAACCTGACTGAGCAAACGACTCGGACAATCTCCCTCAGCCAGTTGCCACCACAACAACCGCTGCTCGGTATTACCCGGTCAGACAGCGACAAGCTGTTTTGTGTCACAGAAAAGAACATCTGGACCTTTGATCCAGCCGGTGATCGCCTGACCAGGATTTGCGGGTCACCTAAAGGCGGTCGCTACTGGCGCATCGCCTACGATCCGCAGAGTCACACGATCGTCGTAACAGGCACCGGAGAGCGAGGTCCGCTCTTCTTATACAGGAATGGGCTCGTCTCGGTTTATGTGCGGCGTCACGATGCCATCAGCTCGCCGGTATTCGCCGCCGATGGCACATTTTTCTACTCGGAGATTGGCGACTTATGGTCAGGTAAGATTGAGAAGAACGAGGGCGTTTACTCACTCACGGCTGATCGTTACCTACCCCTGGCCTACTTGGAAACAGCGAATACTACGCCGGCTGGAATGGGAGTCTCAGAAATTGCGCCGGTAAAAGACTCGATCTATGTGCAATTGTTTCGCATGGGTGGATCGGGGTGGGGCGCCATGTTTCAGGTGCCGCGGCGTTCACCCAAAGAACAAAAAGTTTCAGGTATGGGACAAGTGGCTGAGTTTGAGTTCGCTCGATGGAAAGAGCTTCTCGAAGGGCTGAAGCCGCTGGGAGAAAATGATGATCCAGCCTCCCTCTGCGCCTCGCCGGATGAAACGCGGGTTTATTATACCAGGGAAGGAAAGGATTATCTCATTACCAACGGGCAAACAGTGGAGCTGCATTTAACCAAAGCTACAATGACGACTGCCCAGGTCAGTTCCAAGGAGCCGGCCGCGGTTGCGACAGACGTTACGTCCCCGTCCGATATGGATATTGAATATGGGATTGATGTTATCCAGGAGCAGATCGCTGCCATGTCGGCTCGTGACCTGGAGAGGCTGGTCTCATTGTATGGCGACAACGTCGACTATCTCGACAAAGGCACTGTTAGTCGGGAGGTTGTTGGAAAAGAGTTGCAGGCATATTTCGCCAAATGGCCGATCGTCAAATGGCAGGCAAAAGGTGCGATTCAGTCTCGCCTCGTAGGAGAGTCAAACTATAATGTTAAGTTCGGGGTGGCCTTCGAGGTCAGTAACCCGGCTACGAGGAAGGGTGTCATCGGCAGCGCCACCGAGACGGAAATGCTCGCACCGGATGCTTCCGGAAATAAGAAGATCATTTCGCAACACGAAAAGATCACGACGTCACGCCGAAGCGATGGTCAGGCTCCCAGGACGCCATAGTTAGAACAAGTGCCGGCCCAGGCCGCGGGTCCGCGGAAGCCCGTATGGCAGGGTGACCGTGTTGGGTAGTTCTAGCGGGACGAGCGGCCCCGGCTATAACGCCTTGAGGAGCGACTTCCAGCGCTCCCAGGCCGCGTCGCGGGCTTTGCGGTTCGCTTCGCTCGCATCTGGCGCTTCGCCCGCGCGCATGAACCCGTGACCAGCGCCGGGATAGGTCACCGGCTCATAAGTCTTGCCTAACGACTGCATAACTTCCTTCGTCTTCGGAATCGTTTCGCCGATACGCGCGTCGTTCTCGCCATAAAAGCCGTAGACCGGACACTGGATGTTTTTTGCCTCATCGCTCGTCTGCGGGCCGGTGCCGTAGAAAACATAGGAAGCTTTCAGGTCCGGGTTGTGATTGGCATAGGCGAAGGATTGGCCGCCGCCCCAACAGAAACCGGTCACAGCGACCTTGCCGTTGCAGGCCGGCAATTTCTTCACGTAGTCCGCGGCGGCATCCAGATCGGCGAAAATCTGCGGCTGCTGGAGGGCCGAGACAGCTTTGATCGCCGCTTCCTGGTCCGGATAACTCTGCGTGTCTTTGCCCTCGGCGGTGAGAAGGTCGGGTGCGATCGCGATGTAACCCGCGGCCGCGAGTTCGTCGGCGAGGTTTTTTGCCCAGTCAGTCAGGCCAAAGATCTCATGAATGACGATGACCGCCGGGGCTTTCGTTTTCACCTCGGGAAAAGCGAGGAAAGCTTTGACCGTGCGGTTGTCGTGTTTGAGTTCGACCCATTGGTGATGGCGCGGGGATTTGTTGAGCATCTTTTCCGCCCACGTCTGGGCGAAGCCGGTGCCCATGCCTAACGGCAAAAGTAGCAGGGTGAGAGCAAGCGCGCGAGGTTTCATGAAGGAAGAAACGCCCGCACCTGGAATTCGGCAAGCGCAAGTGCAAGTGCAGCCCGGGTTCGTCGGTCGCGGGTGGACCTGGCTAGGCGAGCGAGAAAATAATCTTACCGGCGCGCGCGCCCTGGCCGGCGCGTGTGATCGCGGCGTGGAAGTCGCGCAACGCATAACTCCGCTCGATCTTCGTCCGGAGCAGACCACGGCGCGCGAGGTCGAAAATTTTCTCGAAGGTTTGCGCGCGGGCGGCCCCGCTGGCGTGCTCGTACCACTTATTCACCCAAAAGCCGGTGAAATGCAGGTTCTTGAAAATCAACAACCCGTTCGGCAGGGTGAGCGGGCGCAGACTCATCGCCCCGATCGTCACGATCACCGCCTCCGGGGCAACGACTTTGGCCATCCGCAAAGCGCTCTCACCGCCGACCTGGTTGATCCCAAGCCGAATCGCCGCGCGCCCCGTCGCCTCAACTGCAGCTCCCCGGAGGTGGTCGTCATCAACCAAGACGGCGTCGGCCCCGGCGTCGCGCAGTTCGTCGATTAATTCAGCACGCCTGACGACATTGAGCGTCCGCCAGCCCCGATCGCGGCAGATCGCAATCACGGCGCGGCCGACCGCGGAATTAGCCGCGTTTTGCATCACCCAATCGCCCGGCGCAAGCGGGACAAAATCATGCAGCAAACGCCAGGCGGTAATTGGATTGATCTTGAGCATGGCGGCCTGCGCGGGATCGATGTCGTCAGGCACGGTCGTAAGCTTTTCCGCTTTCACCGCCGCCATTTCCCGCCAGGTACCGAGGTCGTGCGGCAGGATCACCATCTCGCCGACCCTGTGGTCGTGGACCGCCGAGCCGACTTCCTCGATCACACCCGCGCCCTCGAATCCCGGTGTCGCGGGCAGCGGCGCGCGGATCGGGTATTTGCCCTCGATCTGATTGAGATCGGCGGGATTAATCGGCGCCGCCAGCAGCCTGACGAGCGCTTCATCCGCGCCCGGTCTTGGCCGTGGTTGCTCGAGCAGTTGCAAAACCTCCTCGGGTTTTCCGTGAGTGGCGTAGACGATTGCCTGTATGGTTTCCTTCATCTGATGGCTTCGCATCCTAACGCCAACCCTGCCGCCGGCAATCTGCAATCCGGGGCCCGGATCGCGCTTGTCGGGATGGTGGCGAATATTGTCCTTTCGACGGCCAAGATCGTCGCCGGCGCCCTCGGGCATTCCTATGTGCTGATCGCCGATGGGATCGAATCGGCGCTCGACATCGCTGGATCGGTTGTGATCTGGGGCGGGCTAAAGTTTGCCGCCCGGCCGCCGGACGCGACCCATCCCTACGGACACGGGAAAGCAGAACCGTTCGCCGCCATCCTTGTGTCGTTAGGCGTGCTCGTGGCCGCGCTCGTCATCGCGGTGCGGAGCGTGCAGGAAATGTTTCAGCCGCACCGTGCTCCGGCGCCGTTCACGCTTATCGTCCTGGTGGTGGTGGTCGTAACCAAGGAGGTGCTTTTTCGCATCGTCCACCGGCTGGGATTGCGCGCGGGCAGCACCGCTTTGCGCACCGATGCATTTCATCACCGGGTTGACGCGCTGACCTCGATCGCAGCGTTCGTCGGCATCTCGGTGGCACTGATTGGCGGAGGGGGCTGGCAGAGGGCCGATGCCTGGGCAGCACTCTTCGCCTGCGGGGTCATCGCGGCCAATGGCTGGCGACTCTTCTATCCGGCGTTGCGTGAGATTCTCGATACCGCGCCAGGCGGCGAGATTGTCGAGCAGGTCCGGGCCGCCGCCGCCGCCGTTCCCGGGGTTGTCGAGATCGACAAGTGTCTCGTCCGGAAGATGGGGCTGGAGTTCTATGCCGATATTCATGTTGGGGTCGACGGGGCCATGTCGGTGCGAGCGAGCCACGAGATTGCCCATGGCGTGAAGGACGCAATCCGCCGGAGTAATCCGCGGATCGCGGATGTCCTGGTGCACATCGAGCCGGCGGAGAGTGGTCGTTAGGGCAATGGAACCCGGTCATCCCGAGTGAAGTCGAGGGATCCCGCGAGGTGGCCGGGACCTGCTGCGGCCGCAGTTGTACGGTTTTTCCACGGGATCCTTCCCCGAAAGCTTTCGGGGCTGCGCATCGCTCAGGATGACGAGAATGTCGCGCCGAAGTGCTTCGCCCCGCCCGGCGATTGACAATTATTGCGGCTTATCGTTTGATCGCGCGCAGATGAAAAGAGTTTTCGCTGCCTCGGTGCTGGCGATTTTTGCTTCCGCCGGGCTGCTTCGTGCCGGAATCGAGCAGCCGATGGCGACGCCCACTCGGCAGGAGGCCCGAGATATTTTCAGCGCCGGAGCCAAGGAATTCGAATTGGTCACCGGCGCTTTTTTCTTTTTTGATACGACAAAAAACAACCGCCCCTCGATCGATTACTCCCTCGCCAGCTTACGCCTCGGGGTGATGTTGAACGACCCGTGGCAGCTCGGACCGTTGAGCGGTAACTTCGAGGTGCTGGGCGAGGTTTTTGGCGGTGGGATTTTTCAGGGCCCAGGCGATGTCCTGTTCGGCGGCAGCCTTGTGTTCCGCTATAACTTTGTCCAGCCGAACGCGCGCATCATTCCGTACGCGCAGATCGCGGGCGGCGGCGTCTATACCAACATCGGAGAGAACGAATCGCGCGGGCTCATCAGCCTGCCGGTCGAGTTCAATCTCCAGGCCGGGCTCGGCACCCGCATCCTCCTCGATGACCGCTGGTCGTTGATTCTCGAGGGCGACTATCGCCACATCTCCAATGCCGAGATCAAGAAACCGAACTTCGGGATTGATTCCGTTGGCGGGAATGTCGGTTTCGGCTTCTCTTTCTAAAATTCGGAATCCTATGAACCATCGTGCCACCATTCTCAGCTTTGCCCTGCTCACTGCGCTGACCGTTTCCGCATCGGCGACGCTTACCTGGGAGGCGAAAGAAGCTGACCTTCATCCCGCCCTCAGCGACGCCACCGCGGTCGCGCATTTCAAATATAAAAACACTGGCGACAAAGCGGTGAAGATCACCTCGGTGCATGCCTCGTGCGGTTGCACGACCGCGGCACTGAAGAAGGATGTGGTCGAGCCTAACGAGAGCGGCGAGATCACCGCGACCTTCAACATCGGCGGCCGTTCCGGCGTGCAAACGAAAACGATCACGGTCATAACCGACGATCAACCGAATCAACCGACGATCCTGAAATTAACCGCCACCATCCCGCAATTGCTCACGCTCCAGCCAATTTTTCTTTTCTGGTCTCAGAACGACGAGCTAAAACCAAAAACCATCACGGTCGACGTCGGCAAGGATAACGAGGGTAAGAATTTCCCGGTGACGAAGCTGAATGTGACCGCGACGGACAAATCGATTTCGACCGAGGTCCAGCCGGAGAAGGATAAGGGCGAATTCAAAATCCTGGTGAAGCCGACGGAAGCGGGCCGCCCGATCAATGCCGCGCTCAAGATCGTGCCGGATTACCCCAAGGAAGCGCCCAAGCCGTATTACGCCAACCTGCGGGTCGACAGTCGCGCGACCATGCCGAAATAGGCCGTGCGCTTTTCGTTAGGCGGGCAGATTCTCGCGCTCCTCGGGCTGGCCTTCATTCCGGCGATCGGGCAGGCGCTCTATTACCGCCAAAGCGACGCGCTGGAAAAGCCGCCGGTTGATTCCGCGCT
Source organism: Chthoniobacterales bacterium (assembly GCA_036825615.1). Classification (GTDB taxonomy): domain Bacteria; phylum Verrucomicrobiota; class Verrucomicrobiia; order Chthoniobacterales; family UBA10450; genus JAICXG01. Next base: position 16,252 of record DAISXY010000030.1, on the reverse strand, counting down.
CGTATCGGTCGCGCAAGCCGAGAGCTGGGGCGATCGCGTTCTCTGGCTCGATGCCAGGCCGGATGACGATTTCGACCGGGCCCACATTCCCGGCGCTTTGCCGTTGAATGAAGATCACTGGCAAGACCAATTGCGGATGATGCTGACGGCCTGGGCGCCGGAGCGCAAAGTGGTGGTCTATTGCAGCGCCCTGAGTTGTAACGCCAGCCATGAAGTGGCGGAGCGCCTGCGGAAGGAAGCCGGCCTGACGAATGTCTACGTTCTGGAAGGCGGTTGGGAAGAATGGGCGAAACAACACAAATAGAAGCTACCGTCACGGCTCGTGCGGACGCACCCGGCTTCGTTAGGCGGGCGCTTGCGATTGTTGTCGGCGCGCTCTTTGTCTACGCCGGCGCGATCAAGTTGATTCACCCGGTCGCGTTCGCTTCCGACATTACGAACTACCACATCGTCCCCTGGTCGGTCGCGGTGCGGGCCGCACTCTACCTGCCCTGGCTCGAAGTGCTCTGCGGTCTGGCCCTGATCTTTCACCGGCTCTTCGAGGGCGCGGTCCGGATCACCGCCGTGCTCATGGTCATATTCATCGCTGCGTCGGTCAGCGCCCGGGCGCGCGGGATCAACGTGTCGTGCGGTTGCTTTGGGAGCGCGAGCGGAAAACTGAGCTTTGCCTGGCACCTCGCGCTCGATCTCGCGCTCCTCGCAATCCTGATTGCGCTCTGGTTCTGGCCGCGCCTGGCTAGTCGTTAGGCAGGGACCGCAGAACCAGGGCGCGCAGCTCGCCCGCCGGATTCAGCTCGACCTGCTCCAACTCAAAAGCCGTTCCCGGATGATCGCCGCGGTTGCGCAGCAAGACCTCGTTCCCGCTCCGCTCGACCACGATCGCGGTTACCTCGAACCGGGGCGATAACTCGATCCCGGCGAGGGCGAAGGCGGCCGTCAATTGCACCCGCATCGATCGCTCGCGCGCGGCTTTGAGTTGCAGATGATGTTTTTCCAAATCGAAGCCGATCCGGCCGATCGCGAAGGAATTTACCGCCGCCGGGAGCGGGACCGGCTCACGGGTCGGGATAAGGCGCAAGCTGCTCATGGCGCCGTCACGCGCGAGCGCGATCGAGCCGAGGCGGAAGCTGGTTTCGAAACGGATGCCATCAGCCATTTCAACCGCGGCGAAAGGGCTGATGGGCTCGAGCCGCACCGACGTCGTTTGCAGGCTGGAGGTCAGATCAAGCGCCACGACGTCGAACGAAAGCGTGACCCGGAGGACCGCCTCCTTGACCAGGACCGGCGCCACCTGGCTTTCCCCCGCGCCTGGTTGCCGCGGCGGCGAAGGGGACGGCGCCGTCGCAGTTGCGGGCGCGAGTGGCTCGGCCGCTGACGGGGAAGTTTTACCGGCCGGCCCGTGTCCATTCGGCGAGGCCGCCCGCTGTTCGCCCGGCGGCACGGACGACGCACCGGTAATCTCGCCGGCTGACGCAGTGGTCGGACTCTTTTTCCTGACCTGGGCTGCCGGATTCGGCGGCAGTGCAAGCGCTTTATCCACTGCGCTGATCAGTGCCCCAGAAAGAAAGGGCTTCGGCAACGCCGCGACCACATTTGCGTAGTCTTCCGCCGTCCGCGCGAGTTCGGTCGGATGTCCCGACATCATCAGCACCGGAATGGACGCCGTTTCTTCGCTCTCGAGCAGCGCCGCGCAGATTTTGTCGCCGGTAATGTCACCAAGGCTGTAATCGAGCAGAATCAGATCGGGCAACTCGGTCCGGGCGAGGCGCAAGCCCTCCTTTCCCGTGGCTGCGGTGCTGATGTGATAATCGGGGTGTGCCGTTCCGAGCACGTCGGCGACAAACACCAGCAGCATCTCGGTGTCGTCGATCACGAGAATCTTTTTGCCGCTTGGCGCAGTGGATGCCGCCGGGGCACGGCCGGCTGGAAGGGGCGCGGATTGTTTCTCCCGCGCCGCGATTTGCCGCACGATCGGGAGGAGTAATGCCGGCCATGAGATATCGACTGTCTGCGGGGCCAGAACGGGCAATTGCGCTTCACTGATTTCGCCCGCTGGCCAACCGGCAATCTCTTCCAGCGCTGCCGGACCGACTTTGGTCGGGCTGGCCACATGCGAGATCTGGCCCTTGCGAAAGTGGATCACCCCCTCGCGACCGCCGGCCTTGATCCGGAGAAGAGTCGAGCTGAGCGCGAGGCATTTCAGTTGCACCAGATCGATTAGATTGAGGTCGCGCAGCCGCCCCGGCGCGGGACCGCTCTGGCCATTGCGCGGCCCAACCAGTGCCTGGACCGCGGCGCCGAATTCCGCCAAATCGAACGGCTTTTCGAGAAACTGTAGCGCTCCGCCCGGCCCGCGTTCGGCGCGCAACTCGGGGGAAGTGCCGACCGCGATGATGAGCGCGCGCGCCTCGGGATATTGCGCGCTCAGGCTTCTGAAGAAATTGATTTCGTACGGCGGCGGTGGATCCAGGTCGATGACAAAAAGCTCCGGCCGGATGCTGGCGGCGATCTGCTCCGCCTCCGCGAAATTGCGCGCGGTTTTTACTCTGTGGAGCGGCGCGAATTTTTCCAACGCGGCCGTGATCGCCACGGCCAAAGCGCCGTATTCTTCCACGAGAAGAATTCCACGCGGGCGTTCGTCTACATTTGGATTGTTTGACGTTGAAGGCACCTTGGGCAGCGAGAGAGCGGAATCGGGAGCCGCCCAGCGCTTTCCAAGCATGGCACACGCGGCCTCGGGGCCGTTAGGGAAATATTACGAAACCCGTTGTCTTTACTCGTAACGGAGGGCCTCGATCGGATCGAGGGAAGCGGCCCGATAGGCCGGGTAAAGGCCAAAACCGATCCCAATCGCGGAGCAGACAAGGAGCCCGGCAACCGCCCAGCCGAAGGGGAAAATCAGGTTCACCTTGAGCCAGAGGGCGAGCAGGTCGCCGCCGACCACCCCGAGGAGAATCCCAATAATTCCGCCGGCTTCGGAAATAAAGACCGCCTCGGCCAGAAATTGCCGCAGGATGTCGCGATTGCGCGCCCCGATTGATTTGCGCACCCCGATCTCCTTCGTCCGCTCGGTCACGCTCACGAGCATGATGTTCATGATCCCGATCCCGGCCGCGAGGAGCGCAATCGTGCTGATGACGAAGGCGCCGATCCGAACCACGCCCGCGATGGAAAAGAAGGCGCTCTTGAGCGAGTCGTTGGTGTAGATTTCGAAGTCGTTAGGCTGCTCCGCCTTCAACCCGCGGGCGATTCGCATCGCGCCCACCCCGCGGTCGAAGGTGCGGTTGTAATCCAGTTGCGAAAAGGATTGGGTCGCGATGTTGATCGTGCGCTTGGCCGACCCGAAATCCTCGAAATACCGCGTGATCGGAAGCGCCGCAATGTCGTCCTGGCTTTGGCCGAAGGCGCTCCCGCGTTCCCCCATTACGCCAACGACGGTGTAAGTGTGGCCGCCCAGTTTGATGACGCGCCCAATCGGCGATTCGTGCGGGAAAAGCCGCTGCTCGATGTCATGCCCGATCACGACCACGCGCCGGCTCAGAGCGACATCTTCATCGTTCAAATTACGGCCATAGGCGAGGCTGTAGGCATTGGCGGCGAGAAAGCTCTTGTTGGTCCCGACCACCGTCAGGCTCGGTGTTGTCTTGACCCCGTTGTAGACCGCCTGTTTTCCAAAATCGAACACCTTCAGGCACACCTCCGCTGCATAACCTTCCATCAGCTCGGCGTAGCGCTGCGCCTGCCGGTAATCAATGTCGCGGCGGTTCTCGTATTTTTTCGAACCCTTGCCGCCCGCGTTTACAGTCACAGGATATTTTGCGAACTGGAAAATGTTCGAGCCGAAAAGGGTGAGTCCACTTTCGATCGAACCCTGCATCGCGCCGACCGCGGTCATGACCGAGATGACGGAAAACACGCCGATGGTGATCCCGAGCATGGTGAGCGCAGAGCGCAGTTTGTTTGCTCCGACCGAGGCCAGCGCCATCGCCAAAATCTCGCGGAACTGCATCGACGTTTAGTTTGTATCCCCTGGCCGAAGCGCCCAACGAAAATGGGATAGCGGCGGGCGCGCATTCCGATTCACCAATCTCGAACCAAGATTCACGATGCGCAGGTTGGTTGCGGGGGCGAGATTTGAACTCGCGACCTTCAGGTTATGAGCCTGACGAGCTACCAGACTGCTCCACCCCGCGCTCTTGAGAGCCCCAACTATCACCCGCTTTGGCTCGTCTGCAATCGCAAATTTGCGGCGCGTTTACTTGTCCGAGGGTTCTTTCGAATTATGCCGACCGGATTCGCCAATCAGGACGCCCCTTCGGTTCATCTCGGGCTGATTTCTGCCCGCATTATTTAAACCCTAGGACGCGTTGCCGGTGTTCCCAGAGCTGATGGCCAAACGATCTGGGCGCCGCTTGTTCTTCGATCGGTGCTGCGTGACCACCTCGTCATACAACGAGCCGACTTGCGTTACGATCGCGGACCAATCAAAGCTTGTTTTCGCCAGGCGCTTTGCGTTATGGCCCAGCTCCAACGCTTGTTTTGGGTCTGCGAGCAACTCGAGGATGCCTTCAGCCAAGGCCTCTGCGCTAACGACTCTGACCAGGCGGGCGCTCTTGCCGTCTTCGAGAATCGCGGCGGCTTTCTCGAAACTCACAATGGCTTTGCCGGCTGCCATATAGTTCAAAAGCTTCGTCGGAATGCCGCTCGATTCCGATCGTGGCACCACTGCGATGTCGCCCGCGGCGAGAAAATCTGGTAGCTCTTCGAGGCTAGATGCGGTGATCGTAACGGCGGAGCTCACTCCCAGATCCTTAGCCATCGCCGCGTACCTGTCTCTATGTCTGGACCTAACTGTGCTGCCGACCAGGAGTAACTGTGCGGTGGGCTGCTTGCGCTGGATAATCTGGAAGGCGTGCAGCAGATGATCAAGCCCTTGGAACTCATCAAAGGTGCCGGTGTAAATGATTGTTGGCACGCCCCCCAAGGCAAAACGTTCCCGCACTCGGTGACCATTACCCGCGGCGAACATTTCCGGCCAGACACCGGAATGAATGGTGCGGATTCGATCAGGTGCGACTCCACGCTCGACCAAGAAACGCTCCAAGGCCCAAGTATCGGCAATCACCGCGTCAGCCAGCCCGGGAGTGACATAGTCAAGTATCCAGGCTAACCAGGTAGCGAGGATTTGAGGTCGGATAAAATGAAATGAGGCCAGCTCACCAGCCATGGTGTTGATCGCGTTGTAGATCATTGGCCGACCAGTCAGCCGAGCCACTAACGCGCTCACCAGGGCGGCTTCGTAGTTATGGGCGTGAATGATCTCGACTTGATGTTTCCGCACGACCTGTAGAAGCTTGAAAATCAGCAGGAAATCGTAGACGAGGCGTTGATAACTTGGTCCAACCGTAATGCTCCGGTTAAATCCGAACTGCCGGACGCGATCAATCGCCACGCCTTCAACCGGAATAGGATCACTTATGGGATAAGTCACAACCCGAACCTTGTGACCGCGCCGGGCCAGCTCTTCCGACATTTCGCGGATGGCTGCGGGCGTGCCGTGGTTTGCCGGGAAGGGGCAGGCTGCCACCATCGCGACCGAGTATTTGCCCATCAGCTATTTAGGAGCGAATGAACCGCGGCTTCCAGGGCGTCGACGACGGCGTCAGCCTCCGCGTCAGTCAGGTCGAAATAGAGCGGGAGGCAAATGTGATGAGCGACGACATAGTCGGTTTCTGGAAAGCCATCCGGCGAGCTGGGCGCCACCGTCTCGGGGTATCTTTGGAAAAGCGGTTGGGAATGACAAGGCCGGTCGTAGAGCTCGCTCCCCAGAGTTACACCGTAATCTTCCTTGAGCCTTCGCCTTAACGCCCCGCGTTCCAGAGGCGGTTTGAGATAGACGACATACTTGTAATAGGCCGGCTGAACATAGTCAGGAATCTGGAGTAACTTAATGCCAGGAATGTTTCTTGCGCCTAGCTGTTCATCATATCTGCGCGCGATCGCACGACGTCGTTGCAGGATCGCCTCCGCTCGCCGCACCTGAGCTATCCCAAGCACGGCATGCAGTTCGCTCGGTCGCCAGTTATAGCCGATATCGTCGTGCAAATTTTGCTCGGCGGTAAAACGTCCGTGGTCACGCAAGGCGAGTGCTCTCTTCTGAATGACTTCATCATCAGTCACGATCATCCCTCCCTCGCCGGTAGTCAGGACTTTGGTCGAGAAGAAAGAAAAGGAACCAGCCCGTCCGAGCGCGCCGGCCTTGCGGCCGTTGATGGTTGCACCATGAGCATGAGCGGCATCTTCGATCAGTGCGACTTCATATTCTTCGCAGATGGCTCTGATTTTATCGAGGTGCGGCGAAATGATGCCACCCATGTGCACAAGCACGACCGCCCTCGTGTCAGGGCGAATTTTTCGACGCAGATCGGCCGGATCCATTTGCAGATTGTCTCGCTGACAATCGACGAAGACGACACGAGCGCCGGCATGAATCGCCGCCACCGCGGTCGCGATAAAGGTATGACTTGGCATCGCGACGGTATGGCCTTTGACGTCGAGAGAGCGCAGGATGATTTCCAGGCCGCAAGTGCCGTTGGCCGTCCCGATGGCATATTTCACCCCACAAAACTCTGCCCACAATCGCTCAAACTCAGCGACGTTACGCCCCATGCTGATGAATCCATCCTCCAGGACTTGCCGTAAGCCGCTGGCGATCATTTCGACCTCGCCCGTCGGGTAGCGAAGATCGAATCCCTTTATGCGCATCGTTTGCGTCCGAGGCGGACTCATACCTTGACGGCGCAATTTTGCTTGTACCAAGCGATCGTCTGTTTCAATCCCTCTGCCAATGTCACTTTTGGCTCATAACCGATGAGGCGCTTTGCTTTGGAGATATCCGGGCAGCGTCGATTCGCGCCCGAAGGTTTGGTTACATCGTATTCGACGCGTAACTTCCTTCCAGTGAGGCGAACAATCAAAGCAATCAAGTCTTTGATCTTAACTTCTTCGTCCGTCCCAATGTTAAGCGGATCGGCCAGCGGATGTTTTTCCACCGCGAGCATCATTCCCTCGACCTCGTCCGAGACATAGGTAAACGATCGGGTTTGTTCGCCGTTACCCCAGACTTTGAGCACCCCGTTGGCCCCAAGCACCTTCCTGATTTGCGCGGAGATTACCGGCGCGATCTCGGGATCAAAACTCATGCGCGGGCCATAGACATTGTAAGGGCGAACAATCGCGATCTTCATTCCATATTGTTCGGCATAACAGCGTGACTGGACCTCGGCGAGGCGTTTCGACCATCCGTAACCGTAGCCACTCCCTTCCGGCTCACCTTTAAAGCCATCCTCTTCCGGCGTCGGCACGAGACAATTACCTGGGTAAACGCCGACCGTGCTCACAGCCAGAAACCGGTCGACACCCGCGAGTCTGGCGGCTTCGAGCATGTTCAAGTTGATGAGCGCATTGGAAAAAAACATGTCGCCGTGATGACTCACGTTGTATCCAACCCCGCGGATTTTTGCCGCCAGGTGCATCACAATCTCTGCCCCTCGACAAATCTTGTTACAACTTTGCGGGTCGGACAGATCCCCGGCCTGAAATGCCGCCCGGCTCGCTAACTCCGTTGCGAAATGTGGACGTGAAACCCGCGGACCAAGATCGACGACGCGGACAGACGCCCCCTCCGCCACAAGCCGATCAACCAGATGCGACCCAATAAAGCCCTGACCACCTGTGACCACGACTTTCTTGTCTCTCCAAAAACTCATAGATGGGTAAGATGCCTCGGCGGGTGAAGGATTTTCTAATACAACGCAAGCTGGTTGTAGATGAAAAGACGCGAACAAGACAAGCAAAAACGTCTCTTTTGAGAGGAAAAAATCACGGTTTGGTGGTCGAGCTGTGCCATTGCGCGGCGATGCCGAAAGACGCTGACCCAAACGGAATAGTGCGAAATATCAGTCGTTTCGGTCAGCAAAGATGTCTCGGCCCTTCAGTCAGCGGCACAGTTGTTGTGTAGCGTGTAATTCTGCTCATGGCATATGGATAACCGCTGGTTTCGATTCAGCTTGACCGGAAGCGAACGGGTTCAGATAATGAAATTCAATATCCCGACGCTTGCGCATTTTATCCACCACTATGAAACCAAACCAACTAGCTCCATCAGGCAGAACCATATATTATTCGCCCTTGCTCATCTTATTTCTCGGCTTCACCATGATTTTCGCCCTGCCGAGCTTTGCCCAGCTGAATCCGCTCCAGATTTCCCTGCTCAAGTGGGCGCCGAACCAAATAACTACTTTTGCGACTCAATCTCACCCGCGCGGCCTGGCCTTTGACGGGACCTGCATGTGGATTACAAACGTCACAAGCAATAGCGTGACCAGGCTCCGCGCTTCGGACGGCGCGCTCCAGGGAACCTACACGGTCGGAGGGCAGCCTTACGGAGTGGCGTTCGACGGGGCCAACATCTGGGTGGCAAACCATGCGAGCAATGATCTGACCAAACTCCGTGGAAGTGATGGAACTCTTTTGGGTACGTTCCCGCTTGGAACCGGTCCAGCCGGCGTGGCTTTTGACGGCGCTTATCTCTGGGTCGTGAACCATGGCAACAATAATGTCGTCAAAATCCAGCCGAGCGATGGCAGCATCGTCGGCACTTTTACCGTCGGCCAGGGGCCGAAATTCATCGTTTTCGACGGAACGAATGTGTGGGTGACTAATGAGGACAGCAACAATGTAACTAAGCTGCGGGTGAGCGATGGCATGGTTCAGGGAACCTTTGCCGTGGGTAACGCTCCGGAAGGTCTGGCCTTCGATGGTTCCAGCATTTGGGTGGCAAACAGCGAAGATGACACGGTCACGAAGTTGCGCGCCGGCGATGGGACCGTCCTGGGTACGTTTACGGTTGGTGACGAGCCTTATGGGGTCGGTTTTGACGGAGTAAGCATCTGGGTAGCCAACGAAAACAGCAACACCGTGAGCAAGCTGGCGGCGAAAACCGGCGCGCTCCAGGGCACCTTCAATACCGGCGTGGCGCCCTATGCCATCGCTTTTGATGGCGCCAACATCTGGGTGGCAAACACGCTCAGTAATAACGTGAGCAAACTCTAGTTTTTCAGTCCCTGAGAGCTACAGCTCTGTTCGAGCAGGTATAATGGGCCTTTGGGACCTACGTTTCTCGTCCGCGTCTCCTTTCTCAGCAAATAGGTGCAAACCTTCCTGGCAAAGATCGATCGGGCCGGAAATTCCCACACCTGTGAAAAAATACGGTCAAATCCTGCCCGCGGTTGTCCAGAAATCTCAACTGCTTTTGGAATTTTTATCGACCAAGTCTGATCCGATTACTATCATGCCAGGATGAGCTCGGCGCCGAACAGGTTCCTGACATGGTTGCACGTAGGAAGTGGGTGGAGCAGCTTTTATCTTGTCCGGTTTTGCGAGCGACTGTTACCGCCGAGTATGCTGAGTCTGCTGCTATGGCCGCTCGCGGCGGCGTGGGACCTGATCCAGGTTCGCGATCGCAAACCATTGGAGCACTCGCGCCGTTTTCCACCTTCATGGCGCGCGAAACGCTGGCGTTTCATTCTCAAGCAATGCTTCGGCCTTTATCATCCGCAGCTTTTTTACGTGTGGCCGGATCGTTTGACCGAGCGGCGCTGGATGAAACGATGTCGCGTCGAGGGTGACCTCGATTCGCTCCGGCCGACGAAGGACAATCGCCCCATTGTCCTCGCTTCACTGCATTTTGGACCCTTTGAGATTCTGCCTTATTGGCTGCGGGCCTATGGGGTTCCAGCGACCAGCGTCCGCACCGCTCCACCGCCAGCGCTGCGGAACCTGACTAACTATCAGTATTCGTTGAGCCCGCCGCCCGATGTGCCATTGTGGGTTTTCGCGGAAGATCTGACTCCGTTGCCGCGCTTTGCGCACATCCGCAAAATTCTAGGGCCGGGGCGACGCTTGCTGGTGTTAGTCGACCCAGTTCGAGGCGTGATGACTGATGTTCCCTTCGACGGTGGAATCTTCCGGATGGCGACCGGCGCTGCTCGCCTGGCCCAAATGGCGGAAGCGAGATTGATACCTTGTCTGATTACCGAAGACTCATCCTGGAAGTTTACCATTCACATCGGTGCGCCGGTTCCGGACGAATGGCTCGGACGGTCTCTCGACCTGCAGAAGATCGGGGCTCACTTGATCGGGGAGTTTTCCAAAGTCGTGAGTCGTTTTCCGGAGCAATGCAAGATGCGGTGTCTAAGAGCGATGTGGCCGCGGCCGAATGGAGTCGGTGAACAATCACCGTCACCAGTCGAGGCAACACCCTAGCATCGGTCGCGGAGCGATCGCCCGCGAGCAGGCACGGAAGGGAAGGAATGCCCTAGCCGTTGGCTGTCAAGGCGGGAGCGGTTATACGGTTGGGATCTTCAACCCCGTTTTCCGAACCATTGATTTCCGCCAAGTCATTCGCTCCATCCGAGCCATTGAGGTTGATTCCCAGCTTTCCTTTAATGAAAATCTCGCAGGCGTTAAGCGTTTGAAAATTTTCCGGCAGCATGTCGGTGTCTTCAATCGTTAACGGAAAGGCTGTTTCGAGGAAATCGATCATCCGCAAGGAGCCAAGCGAATCGATGATATTGTTGGTCAGGATCGGTTCATCATCCCGGACGCTCGTAACGCCGCGATCGGCTGCGTATTCGAGCACGAACGCTCGAACCTTCTCCTTTATGTCTCCGTGGGAGTCTTTCGAATTATCCGCGCTCATTTAGTCATCCTGTTAAACGGACCGGCCACTTGTCCAGCATATTTTTCATTCGGTGATTGACATTTTTTTTCCCGAAGGGTGATATGAGGGTCGCGTCCCGCCTTCGTCGAGTTATGGCGGAGCTGCGAACGCAAGAAGAGTATGAAACCAGGTGTTGGAATTTTGTCGGCCTCGTGCCGGCTGCCCAGGGAGAAACATTCAGTCGAAGATCTGTTTCGAGAAGAAGGGACTGATTACACTCCTGAAGTCGCGGCCAGGCTGGGAATCAAACAAGTGCACCTCCAAAACGGAGCCGCCGATGAGACCTCTTCGAACATGGCCGTAGCAGCCGGCCGCGAAGCCTTGAAGCGTGCCATGATCGACCCCCAGACGGTCGATGTGGTGGTCGAGTATTCGATCCTGCCGCAGGAATATCTCGTGCCGGTTTGGAATATGAGCAACAAGGTGCAGGCCGAGGTCGGGGCGCCGAAGTCTTTCGTCGTCGGTTTTAGTGGCGGCGGCTCGAGCAATTTCATGGTCGCACTCAGCTCCGCCGCCGCGATCTTATCAGAGAATGATTCGATCAAGACCGCCTTGCTCGTTACCGGCGATGTCACCATCCCCGGCAACCGCGTTCTCAATCCGGCGGACCCGGTTACCGTGCTGGGAGACGCGGCAAGTGCAGTTGTGCTGCAACGCGATGCGCCTGGTGGGACGGTGATCGACACCGAACTCTGGTCCGACGGAAACAATCACGACGTTTGCTACATTCCCGGCGGCTCACTCGTCCATCCCGGCGACATATCGCTTTATCGAATGCAACTAGACAAGGCTCGCTATGACGCTTTTCCGAAAGCGGAGACTCTGCGCCAGATGAGCGATAAGTTACTGGCTCGCGCGGGTCTGAGTCTGGCTGATGTCGCCTGCGTGCTTTGTTCGAATATTTCAGCAGAGGATGAAGCGGGGTTGCAACAATCTTTCGAAAATAAGATTTCCTCGGTTTGTGCGACCAACCGGGAGCTCCATGGGCATCTGCAGGGAACGGATTTCCCGCTCAACTACCTTTCCCTCATCGAGAGCGGCAAAGTAAAGCAGGGCGATTACATTCTTGCTGTCTCTCATGGGATGGGTGCGACCGCAGCGGTAACATTAATACATTATTAGAGCCTTAGGATCTGGAAACCGACTTATGAACGCCAACATCGGCATCTTTGAGGCAAATTACTACCTGCCGCCTACCAGAAAGGCTTTGTCGCAGGTCTTTGCAGATGAAGAAAAATCCACCGAGGTTTTTGATGCCAATGTTAGCTTTGAAAAGGATATCGGGATTGATGCTTTGCACGTCGCGAAGCATGAGTCCGCCGCCGACCTTTGCATCAATGCTGCCAAAATCACGATGGCGAAATCCGGCATCGATCCAAAAGAGATCGACCTGATCATAGACTTCACCAGCATTCCTGAGGATTACGTTGCTCCCACCTGGTCTGCCGCCGGCCAGGTCCAGCAGGCGATCGGAGCGACGAACGCTTTCACCACTGCGATCAACACCGGCGGCTGCGCCAGCTATCAGACGACGCTTAAGATTGCCTGCTCGCTCATGTCGGCCAACGATCGCTATAACACTGCCCTGCTCGCGGCCGGAGACAAGGCACCTGAGTTTAATCATAACTATTTTCCCATCACGGTAGTATCGGATGGCGGCAGCGCGGTCATTCTGAAGAAGAACATGACGACGCGAAGGATTCTTGGGGTCGAGGTCGCGACCGTTGGCCGCCTGCACGACATGTGGGTTATCCCCGGGATTCACAATCGCAAAGCTGAAGACATCGGGGGCAAATATCCACGCTGGCTCCATGTCTGTGGCAATATCCAGCGCTTCAACAAGGAGCTGATCCCGATTAATCTTTTCATGTTCCGCAAGGTGATGCTCGGCGTGCTCAAGCAGGTCGGGAAAAAAATGCAGGACGTTGATTACTTTGTTTATCCAACCTTTTCCGCCTGGGACCAAAACGCGTTTCTGAAGGCGTTCGGTTTGCCGCGCGAAAAGGTTTCGACCGAGAACATGCATCATGGGCACTTGCAGGAAACAGACATGGTGGTCGGCTATGTCGACGCGCTCGAGGCGGGGAGGATCAAGGATGGTGACCTGGTCATGCTGGCCACCAACGGCGCCGGCTTTTCCTGGGGAGCGTCACTGGTTCAACACTAAGTTCTTATGATATTACAAGACACCAAACACAGCTTCGATGTCGCAATCCTTGGCAACGGTCTATCCGGTTCTTTGCTTGCTACAGTCCTGGGCAAACTTGGTGTCCGCGTTGTCCTGATCGATGGAGAACAACACCCGCGCTTTGCCGTCGGAGAATCAACTATTCCGCACACTTCACTTGTTATTTCCCTTCTGGCCGAGAAGTACGATCTCCCGGAGTTGGACGACCTGGTGGACGCAAAGGGTCTGGCCAGGCGCGTCTGTTCCACTTGCGGGATCAAGCGCCACTTCGGTTATGTCTATCACCGGCCAGGTCAGATCTATGATCGCACGGAAGGCCTGCAATTCGGGACCAGCGCCCGCGACGAAAACCACTGGTTCCGCCAGGATACGGACGCCTATCTGCACAATCTCGCGATCCATTACGGGGCAATCCCGCGCCAGAAAACCAAAGTAACCAGGATTGAGATCGACAAAGATGGAGTCATGCTCCAAACCTCAGCAGGTGAAGAAATCCGCGCTCGCTTCATCGCCGATGGCACCGGTTATCGGAGCATCCTCGCCGATCGCTTTGGTTTGCGTGAGAATCCTACTCGCCTAAAGCACCATTCCCGGACGCTTTTCACTCACATGGTCGACGTCCCGCCGTTCGATGAGGCCAATAATCCGCTCCCGATCTCCTATCACAACGGCACGTTGCATCATTGTTTTGAGCGGGGCTGGTTCTGGGTTATTCCCTTCAATAATAACCCGCTCTCCACCAATCCAATCATCAGTGTCGGTTTGACCATTGATCCGCGGCGCTATCCGAAGCGGGAGATGTCCGCGGAGCAGGAGTTCAATGAATTCCTCCAGCGTTATCCGAGCGTGGCCGAGCAATTCAAGGACGCGAAGGCGGTGCGGCCCTGGGTTTCTACCGGTCGGCTCCAGTATTCCTCGAGAAATACGACCGGTTATCGCTACTGCCTCATGTCACATGCTTCTGGGTTTGTAGATCCGCTTTTCTCCCGCGGCATGTTCAACACCGTGGAGATTATTGACGCGCTCCTCAACCCATTGCTGGAGGCGCTTAAGACAGATAACTTCGATGGAGAACCGTTCCGGGCGATCGACGCGCAGCAGCAACTCATCCTCGATTACAACGATAACCTCGTTAATGGTTCCTTTATCTCATGGGATGACTTCGATCTTTGGAATGCCTGGCTCCGGGTCTTTGGGCTCGGGACTTTTCTAGCCGAATTCCATCTCATGAACGGCATGAGCGATTATACCCGGACCGGCGATCCCTCTTACCTCAAGGGACCAATAAGGAACCCCATCTTCTGCGAGTTTGAAGACCCTGATTACAAGGAATTTTTTAACGCTTCAGTGGAGACGGTGGAAGCGGTCGAAACCGGTGCTCTTGGCGCCAAGCAAGCTGCGAAACGCATCTTCGAACTTGCCGACAGCTATGCTTTCCCGGTCCCGATTCGGAAGGACGCGCTTGTCCGTGCACGCTGGGTGAAGGAAGAAGACGAAATGACCGAAAGCGGCCTCGGCCGGGTGCGCCGTGGCTTTCGCTGGGCGCTAACCTCGCCGGATACGCGTGATCTGGTTAACAGTTCGCAAACTTTTTTCCGCTGGTGCTCCCATCAACCGGATCCTCATCTCCTGGCCCACAATGGTTCGGAAGCAAAGGCGCCGCCTCGTCCCGTGGGCGCGGGCCGTGCCTGAGCTTGACTCACTCTTTACTGCCCATCGAACCGGGTTCACGCTCCGGCGGCCAAAGCCACCTCGCGTCCATAGCTATTTTCGAATAACTGCCATGCCCAACGGAGTATCTTGATTCGACATTGGCAAGATCGTAGGCCCGACCATTTCATTGAGCATTCCGGATGTATCCACATTTAGAGTGTGAATGCCGTGCCCGGCCAGGGCGTAGAGAAAGGTTCCCGCAGGATCGAGCTCGATGTTGATCACCGGCCCATCCGGCGCATTCAACGTGACATGCTGAATTTCAACCGGGTTCAGCGCCTCGCTCGTATCGTAGACGGTGAGCGTGTTAGTGACTGACTCGGATGAGTAAAGTCTTGTCCCGGCCGCATTCATTCTCAGCCAGCAGATATCAATGCCTTGATTCGGGACGGCTTGGACAAACGAGATGTTTCCGGCGGCGTCAAAGCTATAGACACCGAGCTCGTTCGTGGTCAACAGTCCCGCATACAAGACCCGCTGCCTCGGATGCAGGATCTCTCCGAGAAATGCCCCACCAGTCGTAGTAGGACTGACCGAGCTGATCTCGGTCAGGAAGCCGCTTTTGTCGTATCTGTAGCTTGCAATCCGGGACGTGAATAACTCGAGCCCGAAGAGAAGGTGTGCTCGACCCGAAACAAGAGCCTGTGAAGGACCACTATCTGGCGCGAGGTCGAGGGTTGAGCCAGGATTCATTCTCAGACTGCCGTTTCGTCTGACCGCAAAGCTGGTGTAATTTGGAACGTCAGCGTCCATGTGCTGATGGGGATCCAGGTTCTTGTTCGCCACCACCAGGAACCCGCCGGCCAGACCGATACTGACCGGATTCTGTCCACCGGAGGCATAAGGCGATCCGGCGATTGTAATCAGTGTTCCATCGGCATTGACCGTGAAAGCAGCGATGGAATTCGTATGACCATTCACGGCATAGATCGCGGTCCCGGTCGCGTTGGCCACCACCTCCTGATCGGCATTGAGTTCAGAAGAGCCAGGCGCTGAAACACCTGTCCCGCCAGTCAGGTAAGGTGAGTTCGGTAACGCAGTGAGATTTCCGAGCCCGTCATTGGCAAGGGCGAAGACGGAATTTTGCAACGGCACGGTTGCAATGTTGCTCTCCACGTAAACATAGGAGGTGGCGCCTTGCGCGAGAGCTCCGGTGGCAAGCAATACGCCAATAACAAAGTGCAGCGAAATACGGAACATAGGAAGATTCCTTGACGAAGTATCTCCTAACGCTGTAGCTAGGCGGCATTCGCCGCGTCAAGCCGAAACTGCAAAGCTCGGCACTGTGTGGTCGCGAATCAGTGCGATGGTTTACGTAGATCGCGGCCTTCGCCGGCGGCGGCCCGCTTCGCTCCAGCGCGAATTCTCGTAACCGGAATCCAGCCACCGCTCTGTCGCTTATGGGTTTCGTGGCTGGGCCGCTCCATTCCCCGGATTGGCTTGCCTGCTGCTTATTTCTCGCCGAAGCCACAATGCAGCCGACCAACTGCCTGCCGCGCTGGCTCCAGCGGTAGGATTCGAACCTACGACCAATCGGTTAACAGCCGACCGCTCTACCACTGAGCTAC
>DAISXY010000029.1:0-47833 GCA_036825615.1 Chthoniobacterales bacterium | reverse complement strand
GAACTCGGGCTTCGGCTATCCGAGCAAGTCCGTCACGATCAATCTCGCGCCGGCCGACATCAAAAAGGAAGGGCCAAGCTTCGACTTGCCGATTGCGCTCGGGATGATCGCGGCGGAGAAGGACGCGCCGGGCGATCCATTCAGCGAGCTGAGCTTTGTCGGCGAGCTCGCACTTAACGGTGCGGTGCGGCCGGTCAAAGGCGTCCTGCCGGTGGCGCTGGAAGCGCGCCGTCGCGGCAAACGCGGGTTGGTCGTTCCCGAAGCGAACGCGCGCGAGGCCGCGATGGTCGACGGCATCGAGATCTTCGGTGTGCGCAATTTGCGCGAGACGTTTCAGTTTGTAACGGGCGAGAAACAGCTCACGCCCGTGCGCGGCAATCGCGATGAATTTTTCGCCACCCATCGCGATTACGACGTCGATTTTTCCGATGTCAAAGGTCAGGGGCACGTGAAGCGCGCGATCGAGGTTGCGGTCGCGGGCGGGCACAACATCCTCATGATTGGCCCGCCCGGTTCCGGCAAATCGATGCTCTCGAAACGGATCGCGACGATCATCCCGCAGATGACGATGGAGGAAGCGATCGAGACGACCAAGATCCACAGCATCGCGGGATTGCTGGGCGGAGAACGCTCCTTTGTCGCGACCCGGCCGTTCCGCTCGCCCCATCACACCATCTCCGACGTGGGATTGTTAGGCGGCTCCGCCATTCCCGCTCCGGGCGAGGTGAGCATCGCACATAACGGCGTCCTGTTTCTCGATGAGCTGCCGGAGTTCAAGCGCTCCACTCTCGAGGTGCTGCGCCAGCCGCTTGAGGACGGCCGTGTCACGGTCTCGCGCGCTGCGGGCACGATCACCTTTCCCTCGGAGTTCATGCTTGTGGCGGCGATGAATCCCTGTCCCTGCGGCTACTTCGGCGATCTGAAACGGGAATGCCGTTGCAGCCCGGTGCAGGTGCAGCGTTATCGCCAGCGCATTTCAGGTCCGCTACTCGATCGGATTGATCTGCACATCGAAGTGCCCTCGGTGGAATATCGCGACATCTCGAGCGAGCGCGCCGAAGAGCCAACGGTCGCGATCCGCGAGCGCGTCACCCGCGCGCGGGAACATCAGCAGCAACGGTTCCGAGCCGACAAGAAGCGCACGACCTGCAACGCCCGGATGTCGGCCCGCGCGATCAAGCAACACTGCCGCCTGACGAGCGATTCACAGGAGCTAATCCGCCACGCCATGACCGAGCTGGGCCTGAGCGCGCGCGCCTATGACCGAATCCTGAAAGTCGCGCGCACGATCGCTGATCTTGCGGGGGAAGAAACGATCGGCCCCGAGCACGTCAGCGAAGCGATCCAATATCGCACCTTCGATCGCACCATGTGGGTGTGAGGTGAATGACGAATGCCGAATGCCCGAATGACGAATGCCGAATGCTATTTGCGCGCGAATGCACAGATGCCGCGTTGTTGTGCGCTTGCGACGAAATCGAAAAAGTTCCGGGCTGACTCGGACCACTTCTGTTGCTGGGCGCGGGCGAGGGCCTGTTTTACATTTAAGCCGCTCTCGTAAAGCAAACGGAAGGCGGCCCTGATCTCGGCGCGTTCTTCAGCGCTGAAGCCGGCGCGACGCAGGCCGACCACATTAAGGCCGAAGACCTGGTTGCGTTCCGCCGCGAGACAGAACGGCGGGATGTCCTTGCTGAAAGCCGAAAGCCCCTGCGCGATCGCGAGCCGGCCAATGCGCATGAACTGGTGGAAAACACAACCGCCGCCGAGAAAAGCCGCATCTTCCACCACCACATAACCGCCAAGCAGACAATTGTTCGCGATGATGATCCTGCTCCCGAGCGCGCAGTTGTGGCCGAGATGGGCGCCGGCCATGAGGAAATTATCATCGCCGATTTTCGTCGCGGAATCCGGTGCCGTCCCGCGGTGGATTGTGCTGTGCTCGCGAATCACATTGCGGTTGCCGATTTCCACTCCGCTGCGGGTACCGGGTTTGAAATTCAGGTCCTGCGGCAGCCCGCCAATGATCGCGGCGTGTCCGATCTGGTTATCGCTCCCGATGCGGACCGCGCCTTCGATCACGGCATGCGACTGGACGACCGTGCGCGGGCCGATTTTTACTTCGGGCCCGATGCAGGCATAGGGCCCGATCTCGACTTCTTCGCCCAGCTCCGCGCCGGGCTCGACGATCGCGCTCGGGTGAATCCTCACAGCGCGCCCATTTCTTTGAAGCTGAAATAGGGAGCACGGTTTTCGTTAGGCGCGCCGATGATGACGTGATCGAGGAGTCTGATCTGAAGGATTTCGGCCGCCTCGCGCAGGCGGCGCGTGAGGGTATGATCGGCCTGGCTGGGCGAGGGATCGCCCGAGGGATGATTGTGCGCCACAATCACGGCATAGGCGGAGTGAATGACCGCCGGGCGAAAGACATCGCGGGGATGGGCGATGCTTTCGTTGACGCTGCCTAACGAAATCTCTTTCACGTCGATCAAATGGTAGCGCGTATCGAGAAGCACCACGCGGAGCGATTCCTTGTGCAGGGTGCGCAATTCGGAGCCGAGCAGCTGGTAAACCTGCTCGGGCGTTTCGATCCGCTGCGCGATGAAATTTTCCCGGGCCAGTCGATGCCCTAGCCCAAAGGCGGCCGCGAGTTGCGTCGCCTTGGCAAAGCCCACGCCCTTGATGCTGGCGAGCTCTTTCACCGAACAGCGACTCAATCTGCCTAACGATTTGAATTCCTTGATCAACTGGCGAGCGACCTCGATCGCATTCGCCCCGGCCGTTCCCGTGCGGAGAAGAATCGCGATCAGCTCCGCGTCGCTCAGCGCGCTCGCGCCCCGGGCAGCGAGGCGTTCCCGCGGCCGATCTTCCTTCGGCATCTCGCGGATTTTCAGTGGGGCGTTCATTGCGTCGGGGAGGTCCGGTCTCTCGGCGATTTCAAGCCCGGAATTGTTCCAGCAATTCCTGCAGGGCTTCGCCCAATCCGAAGAGCGCATCGAGGTAACGATTCCCCGGCAACGGCTCCAGCTCGGCCTGGGCGTCGCGGATCAAATCGGTTGCGGTCTCGACCGCGGCGCTTAGCGCTCCGTCACTCGAGGAGGTTTGCAGGAGCGTCGTCACCTCGCTCAGTTTGCCCTCGAGCACGAGCCCGCAGCAGCGTTCGCGGTCGAAGGCGGAAGCGGAATCGAGCAGGATCAAGACCGGGAGGGTGAGCTTGCCTTTGCGCAGATCGGTTCCGAGGGTTTTGCCGGTATCGAGCTCGGACCCGGCGATGTCGAGGCAATCGTCGTAGATTTGGTAGGCGGTGCCGATCTTTTCCCCGAAGTCTTTCATCTGGCTGATGACATTGGCGGAAGCGCCGCTCAGGTACGCGCCCAGCTCGGCGGCGCAGGCAAAGAGCGAGCCGGTCTTCATGCGAATGATCCGGAAATATTCCTCGCGCGAGAGCTGGAGATCGAACCGGCGCTGGGTCTGGATCATTTCGCCTGAGCAAACCTCGGTCGCGGTGCGCGCGATCGTCCGGCTGATGTGCAGATCGTCGAAGTCGGTCGAGAGATTGAGGGCGTGGGCGAAAAGAATGTCGCCGAGAAGGACGCTGAGCGAATTGCCCCAGCGCGCGTTCACGGTCGGCTGGGAGCGGCGACGTTCCGCGTCATCCATGATGTCGTCGTGGACGAGGGTGGCGAGATGGATCAGCTCGACAATGACGGCGAGATCGAGGTGGCGTCCGCCTAACGACCCGGTGGCGCCACCGCTAAGGAGGGCGACGAGGGGCCGGAGACGTTTGCCGCCACCGCCAATGGCGTAGGCGACATAACCTTCGACCGCGGGATCGAAGGCACGCGTTTGCGCCGAGATCCGGCGGTCGACTTCATCGAGTTGCGTCTGCACAGGAGCGAAAACGCGGGTGAGCGAACCGGTCGCGCGGGGCGTGGCCCGGGCGCGGTTCGCGGAGATTTTCACAAGCGCAGGATAGAAGGTAGGTTTTTAATGTCAAAGCTACTCGACGCCGGCAGCCTCGCTCTCAGGGCGGTGGCCTACCAGCGGTGCAACCACTCGGGGGCGGCGTATTTTTCCGCCACCAGTTGGGTCGCGCGTGCGAGGGTCACGGGTGCAATCTCGGCCGGGCAAACCTTGTCGGCGAGGGCTGCGGCAAGACGTTCGGGGAACAAAGCGGAGAGATCCTGCAGTTGGATGCTGCCCTGGTGGAGAAAACCGCGACCTGTTCGGCGCTGGGCCGCCCCAGCAATCTTGCGTCCCTGCCACATCAGATCGTTGCACACCGGGTTGGCGAAACAGGCGTCGGAGATCTTTGGCGCCGAGTCGTTCAACAGTTCCGCTTCCTTGCCTTCAAACTGCAATGCCTCGCGCATCGCGGTGTGCAGCGCGACATAAATCGCAGATGGGCTGAGGCGGGCGGCGCGGTCAGTCGCCGGTGTGATCAGCGAGTAGGTGAGATCTTCTCCATGCGGCACGCTCCCGCCGCCGGTCCAACGCCTAACGACATCGCGGGCCCTGGCTGCTTCGCCAAGTTCGGCGAATCGGCCGAAGTAACCGAAGGAAAGCGCAGGATGGTCCCAGGAATAGAAGCGAAAGATCGGCAGGCTCGCTTGTTCAAGCAGGGCTTCATCGATCGCCATGTTGAACGCGGCGCTCCGATCCGGGCGATCGGGATGCACAATCAGGCGCTCAAACAACATCAGCGACGATTTGCTCGAGCGCGGCCCGCGGATCCTTCGCTGCGGTGATTGGCCGGCCGATGACCAGGAAGTCGGTGCCGGCCTTGAGCGCTTCGGCCGGGGTCGTGGTGCGCTTTTGATCATCGGCCGGGGAACCCTGCGGTCTGATTCCCGGGGTGACAATTTTGACCCCGCTGCCTAACGCGGAGCGGAGCGGAACGAGTTCCTGCGCGCTCGCGACTAATCCAGTGACGCCGTTTTCTACCCCGAGTTTCGCGAGGCGCACGACCTGTTCTTCGGCCGAGGCAGCGACGCCGATTTCGCGCAAGGTCCGTTCATCGCTACTGGTGAGAACGGTGACACCGAGGAGCAACATCTCCGGCCCGGTCGCCTCAACCGCAGCCCTGATCATCGCGCCACCGCCGCTGAGGTGAAGGGTAAGCATCTCCACGCCTAACGAGCCCGCGCTCTCGACCGCGCGCGCGACCGTGTTCGGAATATCGTGCAGTTTGAGGTCGAGAAAAATTCGGCCACCGAGTTCGCGCACCGCGCGCACAATTTCCGGACCGGCGGCGGTATAAAGTTGCAGCCCGATTTTGAAGAGGCCGGGGTGGGGCGAGAGCTGGCGGACGAGCTCGGTCGCCGCTTCCCCGCTCGGCAAATCGAGGGCGACGATGATGCGAGCGCGGGCGTCAGCGGCGGCGGCTTGCGTGTTCATGCGCTTCTACAGAGGATTGCCGCAACCTATGCAGCTTTTTGCGCCCGCGAAGATCAATTTATCGCTCAAGGTGCTGCGCCGGCGCGAGGACGGCTTTCACGAAATCGAGACGCTGATGACGCCAATCGCGCTCGCCGATGAGCTGACGATCGAGCCGAACGAGGGAGGAATTTCTTTCACGTGTGATGATCCGAACCTGCCAGCAGGCGAGGAGAACCTGGTCGTGAAAGCGGCGCGGCGATTCTTTGCCGCGGCAAAGCGCGAACCGGCTGTCCGCATTTCGTTAGGCAAGAAGATTCCCCACGGCGCGGGCCTCGGCGGAGGCAGCAGCGACGCCGCGACGACGCTGCTGGCGCTCAATGAAATGCATGGTCGCCCACTTGCGTCCTCGCGCCTGACGAGCCTGGCGGGAGAGATTGGGTCGGACGTTCCATTCTTTCTCCGGCATGGACCGGCGAGATGCCGGGGGCGAGGGGAGATTGTCGAGCCGGTTGCTGCGCTTCCGAAGCTGTCACTTCTGCTTCTGAAGCCGCAGTTCGGAGTACCGACAGCATGGGTTTACCAAAAATGGCGCGATTCACGGGAGTTAGCTGGGGTAGATTATTCGCCGCAGCAGGTCGGCGACCTAATGTTGCAGAATGATCTCGAGCGGCCGGTTTTCGAGAAGCATCTTTTTCTTGCGTCGTTGAAGGAGTGGCTACGCCGGCAGCCCGAAGTCGAGGCGGCCCTGTTGTCGGGCTCAGGCTCGACGATGTTTGCGGTCCTGCGCGAGGAAGGCGGAACGAGCGACCTGGAAGAACGAGCGCGACGGGAACTCGATCCGCTGCTCTGGACGTGCCGCTGCGAAACGGTCGCGGCCGGGACATCCTGAGTCGCCGCTCGTTGCGACGCGGGGAAATCGTACGGTCGTTAGGCGAGCAGTCGCTCGAGTTGATCGAGGCAAATCTGTGACCAGGTCTCCAAACTGTCGCGCCGCGCTTCCAGTTCCTCTTTGGTGAGGAAAGCGAGATTGGTGATCATCGCCTCGCGCTTTTGCACCTTCGGCTCGGCCAGCCGGAAAACGTGCACGATCCCGAGGTGAACGCGCCCGACTTCGGTTGTGTCGTCGTTGAGCAACGCGACGATCCGGTCTTCGAAAGGCGTCGAAATTTCCACCTCCTCATGCACCTCGCGCTCAACTCCGGCGCGGTAAGCCTGCTCGTCCCAGGCAAAAAGCGATTCATCCTCGTCGTTCATGTGACCGCCGATGCCGATCGAGCCTTTTGCGACGAGGCGTTGTTCGCCGGCTTTTTTTCCGCGGACGTAATGCAGGACGCGGTTGCCGCAGGCGAGGATCGCATACGGGATGATTTGTTTGTGGGTTGGATCGTTCTCCGCCTTCGCGCGCGGAAGGAAAAAATTGTTCCCGCGGCTGAGCATGGAATCGAGGTAGCGCTCCGGCTCGAAGTTGAGCCCGTGAAAGCTGCCGAGTTCGTCAAAGAGGTCGCGCCGGATTGCCAGCACGTTCTCGTTAGGGGCGCTCATCTCTTTCTCCTGCTCCTGCCCGTGATCGTGCTCGTGCTCGTGCACCTGGAATTTCGATTACGAGCACGATCGGGAGCATGAGCAGGAGCTAGAACGAGTAGGTCACGCCGATCTGCGGACCGATCAGGTTGAGGCTCGGGTTGGGATCGGTCTGGCCGCCGTTCGAGAGGTGCTGATAAAGCGCGCCGATGTTCAGTTTCCAGTGATCGTTGACCAGGTAATCCAGCCCGGCCTGGGTCAAAACATTGAAGGTAAAATCCTGCCCCTGGCCCTGGCGAAATTGATCGCTGCTATCGATCCAGCCGAGGCCGAACCCGCCCGAGATGTAGGGTTGGATCCGCCAACCGGGCCTAACGAACACGTAGCGCAAGCCGGTCGAGATCCCGAAATAATGATTCTCGATCCCGCGAAAGATCGGCTCCGCCATCGCAAGAAAATAGAATTGGTTGTAGCCGCGAAAAATGCTCTCCGGGTTGCGATTCACACCCCAGCGGACTCGACCGGTAAAGAATTGTGCGCCGATCTCGTAGCTGTTTGGGTTTCCAGCGAAGCTAAGGATGTAAGCGGTTTCAGTTGCGAACTCAAACCGCGGCGGCTCGAACTCGCTCGAGGCGGCGGTGACGTTGCTCGCCGGCGCCGGTTGCCCTTCACCGGCAATCACGGCGTTGGCTCCGAGAAAGAGAGCAAGGAGGGACGTGAGCAAGATTGCCGAAAACTTCATCGAAAGGGCGGAACGATATTTCGCCTCACGGTGATTGCAACGAATGCCTGGAATCGACATGCTTGGGCAATGAAGAAGCTCGTCTGTTTCTATTTCGTTTCGCTGCTCGCAGTGGCGCCGCCGCTCCTGGCGGATGACAATTCCGCGCAACAATTGGCTGACGCGGTCTGGAAAGCGGCCGGGGGCGAGAACTGGTCGAATGTAAAAGCAATCGATTTCACCTTCGCGGTCGAGAAAGATGGCAAAACCGTGGCCTCGGCTGAGCATCATTGGGATGTGGCGGGCTGGACGGATCGGGTGAAATGGAAAGGCAAAGACGTAACCGTGAACCTGATGAACCCCGGCTCGGATGAAGACTCGAAAGCGGCTTATGCGCGTTGGGTGAACGACTCGTATTGGCTGCTCGCGCCGTTGAAATTGAAAGACAAAGGGGTGCATTTGACGGACGAAGGCACGAAGGAAATGGACGGAGCGAAACGCGAAGTGCTGCGCCTGAGTTTCGGCCAGGTCGGGCTCACGCCTAACGATCAATACAACCTCTACATCGATCCAGAGACGAAGCTGGTGCGGTCGTGGGATTACATGCCTGAGCCCGGCAAGACGATGCACGCCACCTGGACCGATTACGCGAAATCGGGCGGGCTGATGCTGGCGACGGATCACCAGATGGGTCCGGCGCGAATTCGGATTTTGAATCTGAAGGTGACCACGAAATAGAAACGCGCGCGAAAAAGCTGTCATCCCGAGTCGCCGGAGGACGGCGAGGGACCTTGCGAGCACGTTGATTCGGAGCGTTTGAATTAGCGACTGTTGGGTTGAGGAATTGGGCGGTCGCTGGCGCGAGTCGCACGGCGCGTTCCCATGTCGCGGCGCTGCCAACGCGCGATCTCCTTCCGCAATGGCGGGATCCCTCGCCGCGCTTCGCCCGCTCGGGATGACAAGGGTTGGAACGCGACCGCGTTCGTCCAGTGCATTAGAACTTCAAGAAGCTCACCACCGGCGTCGGGGCGAGCTTCTCCCGGCCATGCAGAAATTCGAGCTCGATCAGGAACTGAGCCTCGAGTAATTCGCCGCCCACCTTTGCGATCAAAGCTGCCGCTGCCGCCGACGTTCCCCCAGTCGCGAGCAGATCATCAATCAAGACGATTTTCTCGCCGGGGGCGATGCTGTCGATGTGCATCTCCATCTCCGCGTCCCCGTATTCGAGCGAGTAGGACGCGCTCGCGGTCTTGAACGGCAGCTTGCCTTTTTTCCGGATCGGGACAAAACCAACGCCGAGGGCATACGCCACCGCCGCGCCAAAGAGAAATCCACGGGCATCAATTCCAACCACCTTGTCGAGCGGCAGCGCGCGGCAACGGCTGAGAAAGATTTCGATCGAATCGTGGAAGAGCTGGGGATCGACCAGGATAGGCGTGATGTCCTTAAAAATGATGCCGTGCTTGGGAAAGTTGGGCACATCGCGCACCCCGGCGCGGAGACGATTGATCGGGTCAGCTGTCATCGCCGCAGGCTAGCGCCCCAGCGCAGATCGTCAACGCGCGCGGGAAGCGGCTGTGATTCTGCTCGTTGGGCCTAACGAACCCGAACGCGAACGCAGCCGTCACTCGGTTCGCTTTCGAGATGACGCCGTTTCCATTCCGCTTCAGCGCGCTCGCGCATCTGCGCGTATTTGCGGTCGAGAATCGCGCGCAGACTTTCGAGGTCAGCCCCGGCCTGCGGCTGCCCGATCTGTTTGCGTGCCAAACTGTTCATCCCGCAAATCACCGGAGCAGGAAGCGGGCCCTGGCGCTTGAGCCCAGCATTGCCAACGGCCCGCGCGGCTCTTACCATTGGGCCCGGATGGATCGCGAACTGCTGATTTTTTCCACCCTTTGTTTTTTCTGCGCCCTGGTGCGGACCGCGATCTCAGTGCAGGCACGAAACTATCAGCCCGGTGGTTTCAATTTTTTCGCGATCGCGCTCGGGTTTATTTTTCAAACCGCTTTTCTGAGCATGCGCGGGAATGCGATTGGGCGCTGCCCGATCACGAACCTGTTTGAGGTCTTCATCTTTCTCGCCTGGTCAGTCTCGCTCATTTACCTGATCGTCGGCCCGGCTTATCGGCTCTCGCTCATGGGGGCCTTCACCGCCCCGCTGGTTTTTGTCTTGCAAACCTTCGCCCTGCTCGCGCCAATTGATCGTTCGCACCGCGTCGCGATCCAGCCGTCGCCGTGGCTCGAAATGCATGCCTCGATTTCGCTCGTGGCTTACGGCGCTTTCGCGCTCGCCTGTATCGCCGGAGTCATGTATCTGGTCCAGGAACGGCAGCTGAAACGCCGCCGCATCAACTCGATGTTCTACCATTTCCCGCCGCTGACCGATTTGTTTTCGGTTATCACGCGTCTGCTCTGGCTCGGCTTTGTGCTCCTGAGTATCGGGCTGGTCGCCGGATTTTTCACCGGTCAGCCGTTGCCTTACGTCAAGATCGCCTGGTCGTTAGGCGTGTGGATTTTCTACGCCGCCATCCTGACCGCGCGGCATCTCGGGCGGACCGCGCCGCGCTCGATCGCGACCCTCTGCGTGCTCGCCTTCAGCGCCGCGCTCACCCTGCTCTGGGGCATCACTTTTCTTTCGCAATCCGATTCGCTGTAGGAATGGAGCTCTTCTGCGTCGGCATCAGCCATCACACCGCAAACGTGGAAACACGGGAGCGGTTCGCCGGCCACTCCGCAATTGATCGTCTCCTGCGCGAAAAGGCGGGCTGCCGCGAGGCGCTCTTCCTCACCACCTGCAACCGCGTGGAAGTGTACGCGGTCTCGGATGATGCGATTGCGACCGAGCGAATTGTCCACTGTCTCTCGGCCAACGGGATGGAGCCGCTCGAGGATGAGGTCGGCGCCTTTTATCGCTACGAAGCCTGGCGCTGCGTCCAGCATCTCTTCCGTGTCAGCTCCGGGCTCGACTCCATGGTGATCGGCGAAACGGAAATCCTCGGTCAAGTGAAGAAGGCCTACGAAGCAGCGCGTGGCTCGGGCGCCGCCGGGCCGTTTTTGCACCGGCTTTTCCAACGCGCTTTTCGGGTCGCCAAACAGGTTCGCACCATGACCGGGATCACGCGCGGGTCGGTCTCGGTCGGTTCTGTGGCGGTTGATTTGGCGGAAAAAATTTTCGGCAATTTCGAGTCGCGCAAAGTGCTCCTGCTCGGCGCCGGCGAGGCGAGCGAGCGGACGGCGCGAGCGCTGGTGAAGCGCGGCGTGCGGGACATCCGGGTGACGAACCGGTCCTGGGAACGGGCCGAGGCGCTTGCCGCGATGATCTGTGGTGTGCCGGTGCGGCTGCACGAATGGGAGCACCATCTGCGCGAAGTCGACATTCTGGTTTCTTCCACCGCCGCGCAGCGACCGATCGTGACCCGGGAGCGGCTTGCACCGCTGATTCGCGACCGGCTCGACCGGCCCCTTTTCATTATCGATATCGCGGTGCCGCGCGATGTCGCGCCGGAGGTCAACGAGATGGAGGGCGTGTTCCTTTACGACATCGATTCGTTGCAATCGATTGCCCAGCAATCGCTCGCCTTGCGCCGCGAACAAATGACGGCGGGCGAAGAAATCATTGACGAGCACGTGAACGATTTCAGCGGCTGGTTCACGGCCGCGCGAGCCCGGCTCGTGAGCGGGCCGTCGTTGCGCACGTCCGAGAGCTGAGTGGGCGCCGAGCAACTGATTTTGGGATCGCGCGGGAGCGATCTCGCGCTCGCCCAGACGCGACTGGTGGAAGCGGCGTTGCGGAAGGCATGGCCAGAGCTGGAGATCGCGATCGAAATCATTCGCACGAGCGGCGACGAAGGGGTGAAGCCGCAACTGGTCGCGGATCGAAAAGCGGGACGCAAAGGCATGTTCACGCGCGAAATTGAAAAGGCGCTGCTCGAGCGGCGGATCGATCTCGCGGTGCACAGTGCAAAGGACCTGCCGAGCGAAGTGCAGAGCGATTTAGAGATTGCGGTGGTCCTGCCGCGGGCCAACACGGAGGATGTTTTGATTACAAAAAACGGCGCCGGCCTAACGACTCTGCCGCACGGAGCGACGATTGCGACCGGCAGTATTCGCCGGCAGCGCCAGCTCGCGTGGCAAAGGCCGGATTTCCAGATCGTGAGTTTGCGGGGAAATGTCCCGACCCGGCTGCGCAAGCTGCGCGAAAATGCGGATTGGGATGGAATCGTTCTCGCCCGCGCCGGCTTGGAGCGGCTCGGCCTCGGGATCACCGGCGAGGTTCTTTCGCAGGAACATTTCGTGCCGGCAGGCGGGCAGGGAGTGATCGCGATCGAGGCACGGCGGGATGACGATCGAGCGCGACGAGTTGTTGCTGCGATTAATGACCGGGTGACCCACCTTTGCCTCCGCGCAGAACGCGAGTTTCTGCGCCTGTTGAACGGTGATTGCGATTCGCCGGTCGGCGTGCAGGCGAAAATTGAACGCGCCGGGATACAGTTGCGCGCGCAGGTTTTCGAGGAGAACGAATCCGCGCCGCGCGTCGGATGCGTGACCGGTGAAAATCCGGAGACGATTGCAGCGGAATTAATGGAGCAACTTTATGGCGGATAAAGAGGAGATTGGCCGTTGCTATCTGGTCGGGGCGGGGCCGGGTGATCTCGGGCTCGTGACGCTGCGCGCGATGCAGTTGGTCGAGCAAGCCGACGTCGTCGTCTACGATTACCTCTGCAACCCCGAGATGTTGAAATGGGCGCCCGAGCAGGCGGAGATCATCTACGCGGGGAAGAAGGCCGGCGCGCACACGCTCTCGCAGGACGAGATCAACGCGCTGCTGGTCGAGAAAGCACGCGCCGGTAAGACGGTCGTGAGGTTGAAGGGCGGCGATCCGTTTCTTTTCGGGCGCGGAGGCGAGGAAGCGCAGGCACTGGTGGCGGCCGGGATTCCGTTCGAAGTCGTACCGGGAGTGACCTCCGCGATTGCGGCGCCGGCCTATGCCGGCATCCCGGTGACGCATCGCGGGCTCACCTCGCACGTAACGATTTTCACCGGGCACGAAGACCCGGAGAAAACAGAAAGCGGGATCGATTTCGAGGCGCTGGCAAAACTCGGCGGGACCCAGGTCATGCTGATGGGGGTGGAGCGGATCGAAGCGATCGCGCGGCAAATGATGGAGCAGGGTGTGCGTTCGGACCTGCCGGTGGCGCTCGTTCGCTGGGGCACAACCGGCCGGCAGCAAATCGTGCGCGCGACCCTGGGCAATATCGCCGAGCGTGTGCTGGAGGAACATTTCGAGCCGCCGGCGGTGGCAATTTTTGGCGAGGTGGTGTCGTTAGGCCGGGAGCTGAACTGGCACGCGGAGCGGCCGCTTGCGGGAAAACGGATCGTCGTGACGCGCACCCGGAAGCAGGCTGGTGCGTTGAGCGAGCAATTGCGCGCGCTCGGCGCCGATGTCATCGAACTGCCGACGATCCGGATCGAACCGCCGATCGATCTGCGCGCTTTTGCCGAGCTGGTGCAGGACGCGCACGCCTACGACTGGATTGTTTTCACGAGCCCGAACGGGGCGAGCGCGTTTTTCGAGATGTTTTACAAGCTTTACGACGATGCGCGAGAAATCGGCGGCGCCCGGATCGCGGCCATCGGCCCGGCGACCGCGCAGCGGGTGCGCGATTTTCATCTCAAGGTCGACCTTCAGCCTGACGAGTTTGTGGCCGAAGCGGTGGTGGAAGAATTCAAGAAGGAAGGCGACCTGGAAAATCTCCGGATTTTGATCGCGCGCGCGGAAGAGGCGCGGGACCTGCTACCAAAGCAACTCGGGGCCCTGGGCGCCATTGTCGATGTTGCTTCTGCCTACCGAACAGTCGCGGAAACGGGCGACCGGACGGAAGCAAAGTCGCGCTTGGCGACTGAAGGGGCAGACATGATCACTTTTACCAGCTCATCAACCGTGGAAAAATTTCTCGCCCTTGGCCTGCCTTGGCCGGCAGGGATGGAAGTGGCGAGCATCGGGCCGATCACGTCGCAAACCGCACGCAAGCACGGGCTGAAGATCGGACTCGAAGCTTCGCAGCACGACATTCCCGGCCTGGTCGAAGCGATCCGCCGTCATTTTGCCGGGCCGGAGCGATCATGAGCAAGGTGGTAGAAGGCAATTTCGCTGCCGCGATGCAGGAACTGAGCGCGGCGGCAGCATCTCCGGAGGCTAACCTGAATGAGCGCGTCGCTTCGGGGATCACGGCCCTGCTCAGTGCCGCGCATTCGTTAAGCCAAAGGGTCGAAGCGCTCGAAGAAAGCGTGATGCGCAACTTTGAGGCGTTGCATTTTGCGAAAATCGAGGACCATCTGGCCACGATTCGCGCGGCCGAATCGGTCAACCAGAAACTGTTCGATTCCCTGCACGAGGAGCTGATCAGTTACCGCGACAATTTTGTGCGGGAATCGCTTCAGAAACCGGTGATTCGCGATCTCCTCGTGCTCTTTGACGACCTGAGCGCGCTGGTGGCGCAACTCGAAACCGCGGCGACGGCGGAGGAGAGCCGGCCGCAGGATGTGCAGACGCGCGACAATCTTCGGAACATTCTCCACTTCGTGGTTGAAGTTCTGCATCGGCTCGAGGTGGTGGAGGTGGAGGAACAATCGACGGTCGACCGGACGCTACATCGCGTGATCGAGCTGGAGCCGACCGACTGCGCAGAAGAGGACGGGCAAATTGCGCGCCGTATCCGGCGCGGTTTCACCTGGCGCGGGAAGCTGCTGCGCCCCGAGGAAGTGGTGGTCAAACGCGCTCGTTAGGCGGGCGCTTCGCACGGACGGCGGAAGGCAAAATTTGGGCCCGCAATTTCCCGGTGCCTGAGGCATGAAAACTGCATCAGAGGGGGAACGCAATCCGGAGCAAGCAAATTCAAGGAATCTTCACATGAGCAATCGCAAAGCAGTTGGAATCGATCTCGGCACGACATTCTCCGCCGTCGCCCACATCGACGCCTACGGAAAACCGCAAATTATCCCGAACACAGAGAGCGAGCGGATCACGCCCTCGGTCGTTCTGTTCGATGGGACCAACGCCATCGTCGGCACGATCGCGAAAAACAACAGCGTCGCCGAGCCGGAGAAGATCGTCGATTTCATCAAACGCGAGATGGGCAAATCGAAGGAGCAATTCCATCGCGAGTTTGGCGGGATCAAATACTCGGCGGAGGAACTTTCGGCCCTGATTTTGCGCAAGCTCAAGTCCGACGCGGAGAAATATCTCAAGGTCCCGGTGACCGACGCGGTGATTACGGTCCCGGCTTATTTCAATGATGCCGAGCGCACGGCGACGATCACCGCCGGCCGCCTCGCCGGGCTCAATGTGCTCCAGATTATCAACGAACCAACCGCGGCCGCGCTCGCCTACGGGCTCGACAAGCTCGACGAGGACCAGACGGTCTTCGTCTTCGACCTCGGCGGCGGCACCTTCGACGTGACGGTAATGCGCATCCAGCAGCATCGGCTCGAAATGGTCGCGACGAATGGCGACCATCGCCTCGGCGGCAAGGACTGGGATGACATTCTCGTGAACCACATCGCGGAGGAATTCGACCGGATGCACGGCGAAAATCCGTTGCTCGATCTCCAGAGTTATCAGGACCTGCAAAGCCGCGCGCTCGCCGCCAAGATCCAGCTCTCCAGCCGCGAGCGGACAACGATCGTGCACAGCCACAATGGCAAGAGCATCAAGGTCGAGCTGACGCGCGAGGAATTCGAAAAGATGACCCGGCACCTCGTCGAAAAATGCAAGGCGATTTGCGAGATCGTGATGGGCGAGGCGCAGATGAGCTGGTCGCAGGTGAACAAGATTCTCCTCGTCGGCGGCATGACCCGGATGCCGATGGTGCGCAACATGATTGCCGGGCTCTCCTCCGTGCCGCTGGCCGAAGATGTGAATCCAGACGAAGCGGTGGCGGTGGGCGCGGCCATCCAGGCGGTCTTGTCGCTGCTGCAGGAGGAGGACACGACGGGCGAGCGGATGCTCCCGGCCGAAACGCGCCAGCAATTTTCTTCACGGGAAGGCGGCCTCATTCAGGTGCGCAACATCACCTCTCACACTCTGGGGGTGGTGCTCTGGGACGAGACGCACCTGGAAGAGTACGTCTTCCCGATGATCAAAAAGATGACCCCGATGCCGGCGAAGGTGAAAAATTCCTTCGGCACCGCGACCGCCAACATGCAGCGCGCGATTGTGCGGATTGTGGAAGGCGAAAGCAGCCTGCCGCAGGAATGCACCCCGCTCGGCATCTGTGATGTGGAGTTGCCGCCGTTCCTGCCCAAGGGTTCACCCGTCGAGCTGACCTACGAGTACAACAACAACCAGGTGCTCGAAGTGCAGGTGGAGGCCTGCGGCAATCGCGCCTCGGTTTCGATCGAGCGCAAGACCGGCCTTTCCGAATCGGAACTCGATCGGGCGACACTGGCCTTGGGACAACTGAGCGTCGTCTGAGATGCTCCAGCCGGCGGTCAGCTTCCCGCTCCCCTTGCCGGATGACCCCCGGAAGTGGGACGGTTGGAGCAATTACAATTCTCCGAACCTATACGAGCGGCTTTGCCTCGATCCGCGGACCCAGCCGAGCAACGAAGTCATCGAAGAGCATTTCCGGACTCTCCTTCTGTGGTGGCAAAAGAAACTGCCGCTCAAGAATCAGCCGAGCAACCCGCTCGCCCAGCTCCTGCGCGCCGGGCTCGATGAATCATCGCGTTATCTGACCGAAGCGCGGGTTGAGCTGCTTGATCCGGAGAAACGCCAGCAGCTCGATCAACAGCTTGCAGCCGAAGCGGAGGAACGGGCGCTGGCGGAGTTCAACAAATACCTCGCCTTTGCGCTGAACGACAAAACCCTCACCCCGCAGGAGGAGGAAACGCTGCTGGCCTTTGGGCGTGACTACGGTCTCACCCAGGAGCGCATGGTCGAGTTAATCGAAGCCGAACTGGAGCGCTCCGGCTCGGCCCGCGTGACACCGCCCACCCCGGAGGAAGTGGCGGCCGCGGCCGCCGAAGCGAAGCCCGCGTCGCTTGATCCGAACGAAGATTTCATGCGCATGTTGCGCTTGAGTGGACTCGACGCTGACGAGATGACCGACGATCAGCGCGACGCTTTCATCAACATGGCGGAGAACCTCGGCATCGCGCCTGCCGACGCGGAGGACATGGTGGATCTTTACCTGGAAGAGATCGAGGCGAAAAACGCGCCGCCGGCCCCCAGGCCCAAATCGCCCGTGACAGTGGCAGCAAAAGCGGTTTCGAGCGCCGCCATGAATGGCCACGCTCCCGCCGCAAACGCACCAAAGATCGATCCGGCTGCGGAACGGGCGAAATACTCAAATTTCGTCAGCAGCACCATCGGCGCGGAGATGCTGCTCGTGCCCTCAGGCGTTTTCAAAATGGGGAGCGAGGAAGCGGACGCCGCGCCTAACGAACAACCGGCCATGCAGGTCACCCTCAGCTGCTATTACATGTCGCGCCACCCGATCACCAACGCGCAGTATGAATTGTTTGACCCGACCCACGCGCGCAAGCGAATGCCCGGCGCGGGCGACCGGCACCCAGTGGTTTACGTGAGCAGCGCGGAAGCGGCGAAGTTTTGCCAATGGCTGAGCGCCCGGGACAAACGGCGTTACCGTTTGCCGACCGAAGCGGAATGGGAATACGCCGCACGCGGTGCCGATGGGCGCAAGTATCCCTGGGGCAACCAGCAGGGCCGCGGTGACCTGGCGAATTTTGCCGACCGCAACACCGCCTTTGCCTGGAGCGACCGGCAGATCGATGATGGGTTCGCCGAAACTTCACCCGTCGGTTCCTATCCCTGCGGTGTGAGCCCGTTCGGCATGGAAGACATGGCGGGAAACGTCTGGGAATGGTGCTCCGATTTTTTCGAGCCCTACAAAGGCAAACCGAAAGTCAACCCGCGCGGCGGGGCCTCAGGGACAAAGCGGGTCTATCGCGGCGGGAGCTGGAAGTCGCGCTTCAACAGTCTGCGCGCGACGACGCGGGGGTTGAATGTGCCTGGTTTTTCCTGCAACGACCTCGGGTTTCGGATCGTGTGCGAGTGCGAGGGTTAAGAGTTTGAAGCGTTAAAGAATCGAAGGGTCGAAGCGGGAAGACGCGCTTCACCGCTTCAACTCTTTAATCCTTCAACGTCCGGTTCACAGCGGGTTGAAACGGAACTTCGCCCGGCCGCGCTTGGCGTTGGCCTTTGCCTTTCGCCGCGTTTTCTGTGAAGGGGTTTCAAAAGCGCGCAGGCGGCGCACTTCTTCCAGAATTCCTTCCGCGTCCAGCTTGTTCTTCAGGCGTTTCAGGGCCCGGTCGACCGGCTCACCTTTACGAACGATGACTTCTGGCATTGCGATTGATTTCCTCTCGATTTTAGAAATTACGAAAAAACTTCGCCAAATGGCGACCGAGCCTAGCGCCCGGGGCCTGTAGCGTCAACTCTGCGTTTAGGAGGCCGAACTGGGCGAAGTCACGGCGGCTTTTTGTCGCACTTCGCGGCGCAATGTTGCGCTTCCACCGCGCGCGCGTGTCCACCAAAGCACAATCGGCGATGCGATGAAGATCGAGGAGTAAGTGCCAACCGCAATTCCGATCAGAATCGCGAGCGAGAAATCCCGCAGCACCGCCCCACCGACAAGAAAGAGGCAGAGAATCGGAACAAACGTCGTCGTGCTGGTGAGGATCGTTCGGCTGAGGGTCTGATTCACACTGTCGTTCATGATCTGCTCGATCGATCCTTTGCGTCCGCTCGCCAGGCCCTCGCGAATTCGGTCGAAAACCACAATCGTGTCGTTAATCGAATAACCAGCGATCGTCAGGACCGCGCCGACCATCGTCAGCGTCAACTCGCGTCCAAGGAGGGCGAACATCCCAATCGTAATAATGACGTCGTGCAGCAAAGCGACGATCGCGCCCACGGCAAAGGAAAGCTCAAAGCGAAACGTCACGTAAATCAAAATTCCGAGAATGCCGAGCCCGAGAGCGATGAATGAGCTGCGCGCCAACTCGCCTCCGACGAGCGCGCCTACCCGCTCTGAACCCTGGACCTTGAGTCCAGCCTCCGGCATCGCCTTGAGCACTTCGCGTTCGATCTTGTCGCTCGTGTTCAGCGGGCCGCGAATCGTGATGTAGCTCTTGTCGCCCTGCGGTGATTGCTGGATTGAGACATCTTCCAGTCCGACCGGCTTCAGGGCATCGCGCACCTTGCCCACATCCACTCGATGTGGCGCGCTTAAGGTCACAAGGTCGCCCCCACGAAAATCAACCCCGAAGTTCTTATCCCCTCGCAGGTAGAACGCGACCGCGCCGGCGATGATCAGGGCGAGTGAACAGAGACAGGCGATCGCCCCTTTGCCAAGGAAATTGATATTTTTCGCCGAGATCAGGTGCAGCATCGAAATGCGCTTTACGATGCCGCTGTCGACCAGCCAGCCGATGGCATTGCGCCCGACGATTAATGCGGTGAAGAGCGAGGCGATGATTCCAAGCGTAAGGACGATCGCGAAACCCTTGACCGGCCCGGTGGCATAGAAGAACAAAATCGCCGCCGTGATGAGGGTGGTGATGTTCGCATCAAAGATCGAGCTGAATGCCTTGTCATAGGCCGCCGGAACCGCCGCGCGCAGCGACTTGCCGCTCTCGAGCTCCTCGCGCAACCGTTCGTAAATGAGAACGCTGGCGTCCACCGCCATGCCGATGGTCAGAATGATACCGGCAATACCGGGCAGGGTCAGCACCACGCCCCCGGGAATGAGTTGAAACTCACCGAGGAGAAGAATCAGATTGATAATCAGCGCCAGGTCGACGATCAGCCCGACCAGCTTGTAATACACAATCACGCCCACGAGCGTGATCGCGAGCCCGATCAAGCCGGCGCGAATGCTCGCGCGGATTGAATCGAGGCCGAGCGTCGGGGAGACGCTGCGTTCCTCCTCGATGCTTACCGGGACCTGTAATGGATTCTCCAAGACACTCGCCAAACCGCGCGCTTCTTCTTCCGTGAAACGCCCGGTGATGATGGCGTCGCCGCCGTAAATCGCGGTTCGGATAACGGGCGCCGACTGGATTACGCCGTCGAGCACGATAGCAAAACGGTGGCCGACATTCGCCTCGGTGATCTGGCCAAATTTCTTCGCGCCTTCCGAATCAAAGCGTAGTTGCACCGTCCAGCCTTCGTTGCCGTAATAGGCGGCCGACTCTTTGACCCGATCGCCGCCGAGATCCGCCTTCTTCTTCACCAGTAGACGTTCGGTCACCGGCTTTTCGCCTGTTGTGCCAGGCTGAACCGTGTAGGTCTCGATTCGGTACTCCGGCGGGATTACCTCCGTGCCCGCATCAATCGCGCGCAGCCGTTCGCCGTTATCAGGGTAAACGAGGCGGAACTCCAGCTTCGCCACCCGCGAAAGTTGATTGCGCGCCTCCTGGATTTTCGCGGTGTCGAGCCCCGGGATTTGAACCAAAATGCGTTCCTTGCCCACCGGTGTGATAACCGGCTCGCCGCTCCCGAAATAATCCACTCGTTTGCGGATGACCTCGACCGCCTGGTCGAGCATCCCTTTGGTCACGTCACGGCCTTCGCTCTTGAGTTGGATGAGAAAGGAGGTGCCGCCTTTAATATCGAGACCAAGCCGGATTTTTTTGGTCGGTGGCCAGATGCTCCAGAGACTGAAAACAACCAGGAGGGTCACGAGCAGGATTGCGAGCAGGCGTTTCCTTGCCCCGTGATCGGTCGCAAAATACCACCCGAAGAGCACGAGCAGCCCCACCCCGAGCAGGAACTCAACCAGAGAATTCATATCAACTTTTCGCCGCTTCCGGCTTTGCCACCGCGCTGATCGCGGATTTTTCCATTTCCAGCTTCACGTTGTCGGCCACCTTCACTGTCACCGTTGTGTCCTTGACGTTGGTGATGATTCCATGAATTCCCGCCGAGGTCACGACGCGATCGCCGGTTTTCAGCGCCGAAACCATCTTTTGTTGTTCCTTTTGCCGCCGCATCTGCGGGCGCAGGAGAACAAAATACATGATGATAAAAATGAGGATGATTGGGATGAAGGAGGAGAGGGGATTGGGCCCGGCGTTGGACGGAGCAGCCGGCGGCGCAGCAGCGAGAAAAAGAGAGAGCATGATCGAAACAGGTGGCGCTGGCGGCGGATTCGCGCCGGGCGCGATCGAACTGCCGAAGCGGCATTCCAGAGAGCACAGATGCGCGGGAAATGCAAGGTGGAAGCCGCGCGATCGGTGAATGGCGAGTGGTGAAGTTCGGTCGCGCCGCTCGCGTCTTGTCATCCCGAGCCGCCGGAGGACGGCGAGAGACCTCGCGCGCACGTTTGATTCGGGGCGTTTGATTGGCGGCCATTGGGTTGGGGAGTAGGCATGGCGCTTGCGCAACGGATGCACGTATTCCCATATCGCTGCGCTTTAATGCGCGATCTCGCTCGGCAATCGCGGTCCCTGAGCGCGCTGCCCCGCTTCGCGATGACAGGCCCAGGAGCCGGGAAGAACCGATTCACCATTCACCATTCACGCTCCACGCTCCCCCCAATTTTACATACCTGACCGAACTGTTAAGTTTCCCGATTGAACCAAAACCCACCATTCCCATCACCCGAAGAATTGCAGGCCAAGCTCTCCGAGTTCATGAAAACGAACTTCGGCGACAAGGTTTCCTTCGCCACCTTCGCCCAGCCCGAGCGGGCTGAGACCGACGAAGAAAAGCCGGTTAAACAATCGGGAGAAAAATTCGTCTTCGATTTTCTTCCTCGCGACATCAAGGCGCATCTCGACCGGTTCGTCATCAAGCAGGACGAAGCGAAGAAGGTTCTCTCGATTGCGGTTTGCGATCATTACAACCACGTCAACTACATCCGACGCCTCGAGAGCGAGGACGCGCAACGGGCCGAAGAAACCGAATACGCGAAACAGAACGTCATCCTCGTCGGCCCGACCGGCGTCGGAAAAACCTACCTCATCAAACACATCGCCGACCTGATCAAAGTCCCGTTCGTCAAAGCCGACGCGACCAAGTTCAGCGAGACCGGCTACGTCGGTGGCGACGTCGAGGACCTCGTGCGCGAGCTGGTGCACAAGGCCGATGGCGATGTCGGGCTGGCGCAGTTCGGCATCATTTACATTGATGAGATCGACAAGCTCGCTTCCGCCACCAACATGGTGGGCCGAGACGTCAGCGGGCGCGGCGTCCAAACGACGCTGTTAAAACTAATGGAGGAAACCGAGGTGCCTTTGCGTAGCGCGAACGACCTCCAGGGTCAGCTCCAGGCCGCGTTCGAGTTTCAGCGTCGCGGCAAGATCAAACGCGAGACCATCAGCACCCGTCACATCCTCTTTGTCGTGAGCGGCGCATTCGAGCGCCTCAAGTCGCAAGTCTCAAAGCGACTCGCCCAAGGCCAGATCGGGTTCCAGGCCGAGCCGGTGAAAGTCCTCGATAACGAAATTTTCCAGCACGTTACGACGGGCGACTTCGTCGAGTACGGCTTCGAGCCGGAGTTTATCGGCCGGCTGCCGGTGCGCGTCGTCTGTGAAGAGCTGAGCGCGGACGACCTCTTCAAGATCATGAAGTACTCCGAGGGCAGCATTCTGCGCCAGTACGAGCGGGCCTTCCGCGCCTACGGCATCGAGGTTAGCTTCGAGGATGAAGCGCTGCTCCTGATCGCGAGCGCGGCGGCCGAGGAGAAAACCGGCGCGCGCGGTTTGCTCACCGTTTTCGAGAAACTGTTCCGCGATTACAAATATTATCTCGCCGGCTCCGGTCTCTCGCAGTTGCGCGTGACCGAGCAACTCGTGCGCGACCCGCGCCGGGTGCTCGAGCGGCTCATGGCCGAAGGCGAAAAACACGAGAAACAAACCCAGCGCCACCAGGCGGTGATGTTCGCCGACCGTTTCTCGCGCGAACATGGAATGGAGTTGCGCTTCGACGATTCTGCGCTTGATCGTTTGGTCGAACGCGCCGAAGCCGAGCGGATGAAGATGAACGATTTTTGCGCCCATCTCTTCAAAGACTACCAGTTCGGCTTGAGTCTTATTAAAAGGAACACCGGGCGGAGCGAGTTCGTGCTCGACCGCGCCGCGGTTGATGCCCCGGACAAATTTCTCAGCGAGCTGGTCTTGAAATCCTACGGGCCGGGCGGCGATCGTCCGGGAGAATGAAGCGCGCGCTTCTCGCGACACTCTGGATTGGGCTCGTCGCGGCCGCGGTCGCGATCGGCCTCCAGCTCTCGGGCCTGTTGCTCCGACCAAACCGCGCCATCGCACATTATCTCGGGATTTTCCCTAACGAGCAGGCCGGATTCGGCGATCTGCTCTTCCTCCTTTTCCTCGGCTTCTTTGTCGCCTGGGTCATGATGTTGGTTGGCGGCCTCTGGCGGCGCCTCGCGATTTTCGTCCTTCTTTTGGGCGAACTAATCGGCGCCGCCTGGCTGCTCGATCATTTCGCAGTCAATTTCCCGCCGCTCCCCGCGATCATTGTCGTCGTCCTCGCGACCGGTCTCGCGCTCGGCGCCGGCCTGACCAAATCCGCCCGGCAGCGCCGCGCCAGCCTCGCCCTTCTGCGACCGCACCTCGGCCCCGCCACGCAGGCGCATATCGCTCGCGGGGAACCGCTCGATTTAACCCAGCCGCTCATGCGCGAAGCCAGCTTCATCTTCTGCCAGATCGGGAACGAAGTGGACCTGCTCGAGGAGCTTGCCCCGGCCGAATGCGCCGCCCTTACGCGCGAATTCATCGAATTCGCCCGCAGCCATTTTCTCGCGGCCGGCGGTTACCTTCACGCCGCCGATGGCGAAGGCGTTCGCGTCCTTTTTGGTTTCCCGGAAAAGAACGATCGCCACGCGGTCGAAGCTGCCGGGGCCGCGCTTGACTTTGCCGGAAAGTTTCGCGCCGCCGCCTCCGCCAAGCCGGGAACCTTGGGCAAGATCGACCTCCGCATCGGGATCAGCTCTGGCCCGGTCGTCGCCACCGCGCGCGGCGATTTGCCGGAAGGCGAGCTTGTGCTCGCGGGCGAGCCGCTCGACATCGCGCGCCGCCTTGCCCCCGTCAACCAGATCTATGGCTCGCGCATTCTCATTGGCCCCCGCACCTTTGCCGCCGCGGGCAAGGAGATCCTCGCCCGGCCGCTCGATTTTCTCCGCAGCGCCGAGGCGCACGATCGAATCGAGATCTACGAACTGCTCGCCCTCGCCGAGAAAGCCACTGCGGAGGAGATCGCCCGACGCGACCAGTTCTGGACCGGCGTCGTCTATTTTCGCGAGCGTCGCTGGAACGAAGCCTTGGCCGAATTCAGCCGCGCCCAGAGTAACAACGGCGATTCCGACCTGCCCCTGCAATGGTACCTGCGCCAGCTCGAGCCTCTTTGCCTCCGGGTCGCCTCCGAACCGGCGTCGGTCACCGAACCGTTCTCGCCCGTGCGGTGAAGCGGACTGAATATCCCACCGCCCTGCGCGACCTGATCGCGCAACTGCGCCAGATGCCTGGTGTCGGGCCGCGTTCGGCCGAGCGCATCGCCCTATGGATGGTGCAGGCGCGCCAGCACGAGCCGGAGGAAATTGCCCGCGCCATCACCCAGACCCGGGCCGCCATTCGTCCCTGTGTTCAGTGCGGTTTCTTCGCCACCGCCGAGCTGTGCGAAATCTGCGCCGACGATTCCCGCGCCGCCGACCTCCTCTGTGTCGTCGAACAGCCGACCGACATTCTCCCCTTGGAAAGGACCAGCGCCTTCCGCGGCCGCTATCACGCCCTGGGCGGTCGCATCTCCCCGCTCGATCGGGTCAGCCCGGAAGACCTCCGCATCGCGGCGCTGGTCGAGCGAGTGGAAAAGGAAAAGCCGAGCGAGATCATTTTTGCCCTCGCCGCCGACGTCGAAGGCGAGGCCACGACGAACTATCTCGTTGAGCTACTAAAGAGTTATCCTGTAACTCTCACTCGCATCGCCCATGGTCTTCCCGCCGGCGGCGGTTTGGAATCGGCCGACGAGCTAACTCTCTACCGCGCCTTATCCGGCCGGACCCGACTCTAGCTGTCAACGTAACACAGGCGTCCGCGCCTGTGCGGCCACCGGGCGTCTCGCCCGGTGTTTCTGTTAGTGCATGTGATTTACGGCTCTTGGTGTCGCTGAGCGGAAAGAGACAGGATTAACAGGATTAACGAGATTTGATAAGAAGAACGGCCGGGTTGTCTCTCTCCGAATCCTGTCAATCCCGTTAATCCTGTCTAGGAATTATCGTAACGGCTCGATTCGCCGCATTTCCCTCACCGGGCCGGGAGGCCCGTTGGCCGCACAGCCGAGGACGGACTGTGTTACGGCACGACCAGCGTAACACAGGCGTCCGCGCCTGTGCGGCCAGCGGGCGTCTCGCCCGGTGTTTCTGTTTATGAGCGTGATTTACCGCTCTTGATGTCGTTGAGCCGAGGGAGACAGGATTAACAGGATTAACCGGATTTTTGACTTGGAAAACGCCGAGGGGGGTGTCTCCTCAAATCCTGTCAATCCCGTTAATCCTGTCTAGCAATTCACCGTAACGGCTCGATTCGGCGCATTTCCCTCACCGGGCCGGGAGGCCCGTTGGCCGCACAGCCGAGGACGGACTGTGTTACGGCACGACTGTCAGGGTCAGCTCGTTCCCATCGCCACCGGAGTAACTGGCCTGATACTTGTTCTTCCCGGCGCTCAGGGTGGAACCATCCGGCAGGTTGGCAAAGGTGCCGCTGATCGCACTCGCGCTCGTGTTGCTGAGCGCAACAAAGACACTCCCGAGCGGGAGCCGCTTGTTCCCGATCGCGCTGAAGTTAAACTGCGCTCCGCTCTCGATTGTGACTCCGTTCGCTACCACCTCGTCTGCTCGGGCCTTCTTGGTGTCGAGCTTGCAGGTGTAACTCCCGTCGGCTTTGAAGGTGAGCAGGCTTTGGATGGTCGTTGTCGCCGACTGCCGCGCCGCCACGCTCGGCTCGAGGAAAGCCCCTGCTCCGCTCCCGGTGCCAATGGTGGTTGCTCCGCCAATAATCCCTCGCCCGCCCAACGTCCCGGCATTCACGCTCACGGTGCCTGTCCCGGTGGCCGAACCAGTTCTATTTGCCACCTTCAAGGCTCCGGAAGTTACAGTCGTGCCGCCGGTGTAAAGATTCGCTCCGCTCAGCATCAGTGTCCCGCTGCCGGTCTTGGTGAGTCCGCCATCGTCCTGAATGACTCCGGAAAAGGTCGTGCTTAGGTTATTACTCCCGATCGTGAGGGTGTTGGCTCCGAGATACACCGATCCCTCTCCTGCAAGGGAGCCAATGGCGACGGAGGAAGAAACGAGATTACGGATGTTCAGGACGGCGTTGCCCGTCATCACAACCGTGGCCTTCCCGCCGTCGCTCGTCCTTTGGAAGCTCAGGCTGCCGCCACTCGCCCCGGAGCTTCCCCCGGTCAGGGTCACAGTCGCGTTTTGGAGACTTGAATGTTGCTTCATGATCAAGGCCGCTCCCTCAGCACCTGCAACCGTCCCGCCTTCGACGATAAACACACCATGATCGGCGGTCGCAGATTCACTAAAGTAGATCTGGGCAGGCAAACCTCCGCTGGACGTCGCCCCGTGGGCCGTGACCTGAGGACTGCCCAGGGGCGCTGTGGGGATCGTGGTAAAGATCGCCTGGCCGCCTTCACTGCAATCGATAATACTTTCCCCGGCGTTGACTGCTTGTTGAAACGCCACGATTCCACCCACGACATTGAAGACTGCGCTCGGAGATGAGGCGCCAGCCACGTCTACCTCTCCGTTGATTCCTATATCGAAGGTCGCATTCGCGGCCGTGCTAGAGTCGAAGAACTCGACATCTCCAAACGCCCCGGTGGAATCGCTTACGGTGAAGTGAGCCGTCGAGGCACTCCCTTCCCCCTCAAAGAAAACCATCCCGCCGAGGATTGTGAAATTTGTCAGATCTCCACAGCTCGCCGACTGGTAAAAATCAAACAAGCCGTGATCCGTCGCGACGAACTCCTGGGTTGCACCAGAATTATTCACGATTCCATCTCCGGCGAATTGCAACCCCGCAGCATTCCCAGAAGCGCTGATGGTATAGGCATCTGCTCCGGGATCGAACCGAAGACTTGCCAGATTATGGTAAGGGGTGGCGGTAACCGAGACGTTAGTCACCGTCGAAGTGCCGAAAGTAGCGATATCAAAGATGCCGTTTGGGATGGTTGCAGGCATCCAGTTTGTGGCCGTGTCCCAGTCGTTACTGCCTGGGTTAATGCTCCAAGTCGCGCTGCCAGCCTGAACCAATGTTGCCAAGGCGAGGCAGCAGACTGCTGTCAAAGAACCGATGACCTTCATCTAATGGAGTCCGCCAGAAATCA
This sequence comes from Chthoniobacterales bacterium, assembly GCA_036825615.1. Lineage (GTDB taxonomy): Bacteria > Verrucomicrobiota > Verrucomicrobiia > Chthoniobacterales > UBA10450 > JAICXG01. The sequence continues at coordinate 20,847 of DAISXY010000029.1, read as the reverse complement.
GCTCCTAAGTCAAGGTTATTGAGCATGCGGCAAGGTCAGCTGCCTACTGCACCGTGAGGGTAAGATCATTGCCATCGCCGCCTTCGTAGCTGGCCTGGAAGTTATTGCCGTTGATTGTCACGGTGCCGCCATCGGGCAGGTTACTGAAGGTGCCGCTGATCGGGGTCGCGCTTGTGTTGCTGATCAGAGTCAGGGTCAAGCCGGGTTTCAGGTTGCCCTGGGTTTGGCCGCTCAGGTTTAAGCTCGCGCCGGTGATAGTGACTCCATTGGCCACGACCAGGTCGGTCCTGGCCCTGTTCTTCTTTGCCTGGAAGGTGCAGGTGTAGGTGGCATCGGAGTTAAAGCTGAGGGCGCTTTGGATCGTAAGGGTGGCCTGCTTGCTTGTGCCGACGGCCGGCGCAAGGAAAGCGACTCCGCCACTCCCGTTCCCAATCGCGGTTGCACCCGCAATGATGCCGCTCCCACCCAGAGTGCCGGCGTTCACATTCACGCTCCCAGAACCAGTGCCTGAGCCAGTCGTGTTCGCCACCTTCAACACACCCGCGCTGACGGTGGTGCCGCCGGTGTAGAGGTTCGTGCCCGTAAGGATCAGGGTCCCGCTTCCCAGCTTGCTCATCGAGCCCCTGGTGCTTTGACTCATCCCACCGCTGTCCTTAATAACGCCAGAAAAGGTCGTGTTGGCGTTGTTGCTCCCGAGAGCGAGGGTGCGCGCTCCGAGATTGACCGTCCCGCTCCCGCTCAACGAGCCGAGTGTGACCGGCGCCGGCAGATGTTTGCTGATATCGAGTATGCTGTTGCCAAGGAGAGTAAAGCTGCCCGTGCCACCATCCGTCCGACTGTGGAATTCAATTGCCGCTCCCGGGCCGTCATTGCTCCCGCCATAGGCGATAACGTTGGCATTCGCGGCTGTCGAGCTGCCGAAGAAAAGCAGGGTCGAGTTGAGGAATCCCGCACCCATGCTGCCGTCGAGGATGAAGGTGGCGTTGCCCGCGGTCGCGCTATCGGCGAAGTAGACCTCGTTCGCGAACTGCATGGTCGTCTGTCCCGGATTCACCGTGTAGGTCCCGTCGCCCGCATTGGAGGTGCCCAGGAATGAAATTGCGTACCCCTCATTACAGTTAACCTTCAGGTGCTCAGCATTCGAGCTGCCGAGAAACTCGAGATATGAGGAGGCCGCGAGGTTGACGGTCGCGTTGCTGCCAACACTCGAGTCGGAAAATATGACGGTGGCGCCGCCGCTCGCATTGATGGCGGCATCTGCTGCCGTCGAACTTCCTATGAACTCCAGGACCGTTCCTCCGAGCCCGCCTGTGAGGTTGAAAGTCGCCGTGCCTGCGGAGGAAGAGTCGTAAAAAACGTAATTGCCGCCCGCAGTAGTGCTATAGGTCGTCATCTCTCCCGTCGAGGCAGTGTTATAGAAGGAGATCTTTACAAATGCCACCGACGCGTTCGAGAGCACGACCGACTGCATCACACCGGAATTGTTTATGATTCCCGCGCCATAGAAGCTTAGGTTGTGGTCCTCTAAGCCGGGGATCTGGAAGGTAATCGTATAAGGCGGTGCGCCACTGCTGAAGACCGCACTGTCCAGATCGATATCTGTATTGGTGATTGAAACCGCCGTCGTGTCAGACGCGCCGAACGTAGCTACGTCCGTCGGTGAGTTCGGCACCGTTTGAGGCAGCCAGTTGGCAGCCGTGATCCAATCCCCGCTCGTCGGATTGCTGCTCCAAGTGGCACTGCCTGCGAGGCAGAGTTGCTGTATGGCTAGAGATAGCAGTGCAAGGGTGAGGAAGAACGCGAGTTTTTTGAATGATGTATTCATAGTGGATCGGCGAATGGGCGGGAGAAAAGACAGAGCTTGGTGACGGAGTAACGCTGCAACGCCCGGGCATGCCAGCAAAAAGAGCCGCCTCAGTAAAGCTTTTTCTGGCCCGGACGGGTTATATTTTCGTCGGCTTTTGATGAAGCCTCGCGGCGCAGAGAGGCGGAAGCGAATCAGGAAAGCAGGCCGCAACGGATCGCGAAGCAAACGGCCGGAGCCTTTAAAGGAGGAAGAAGAAGCGAAAGGCGGCGGTGGCGAGTCAGTTTGGGCGGCGCAGCGCGCAGTATCGGCAGGTCGCGGGCATTCGCTGCCAGGCTGGTAATCCGAGAGACAGGATGAACAGGATTAAGGGGATTCTGCTTCGAAAGAAGGCGCCAGGTGTGTCTCTCTTCATATCCTGTCAATCCGGTTAATCCTGTCTGGCAGGAAGAGCGACGGAACCACCGTTCGGGCTTAAAACGGCCAGTCGTTTTCTACTTTCAGACTTTCTCATTTCCCTAAGTCATCCCCAGCGAGATCGAGAATGGAGCTCTTAGCGACATGGACTTGGCGGCGCACGCAAAGCGCGGCGATTCCCGGAGCTATCGAGAAGCAACGCTGCCCAGTTGATCCACGGGATCCTTCGACTCTGCTGCGCTCCGCTCAGGATGATACGACGTGTGACTTCCGGGGGCGGAATCTGCTCGCCAGGGCGGCGGCGCTTTGCGACAATCGGCGGCATGAAAACGACCCGCCGATTACTTCTCACGTTCACTTCCGTCTGCCTTGCCACTACTGCCCTCGCGGTCGACCCACCGCCCGATGGCGGTTATGATCGCAACACTACCGCCGAGGGCGATTCTGCACTTTTGAATCTCGACCTTGGGTTCCAGAACACAGCGGTCGGCTACCAAGCACTTCTTAGTACGACGATAGGTGGTTACAACACGGGGATCGGCGCAAGGGCCCTCGAAAGCAATGCGACCGGCTCAAATAACACAGCGGTCGGCTCGCAGGCGCTCCTGTCGACCACAGGAGAAAGTAACACTGCGGTCGGTTCCTACGCGCTGGAGGGCAATACGACCGGAAAAAATAACACCGCGATCGGAGCCTTCGCGCTTTTGAACAGCAGCATCGGTTACAATAACACGGCAAACGGGGTGAGCGCGCTTGCTCTGAACACAACTGGTCGGTACAACACCGCGATTGGTATCGACGCACTGGTTGGGAATACTACGGGCGACGGTAATATCGCCATTGGCAATAACGCGGGTGCCAATCTGACCACCGGAAGCAATAACATCGAGATCGGCAGTAAGGGGATGGGGGGCGAAAACAATACGATCCGCTTAGGGACCTCGGGCACACAAAAGAAAACCTTCATCGCCGGGATCACTGGGGTAACAGTTGTCGATGGCGTGAGCGTAGTGGTGAACAGCAATGGTCAGCTGGGGGTCGTGACCTCGTCCGCGCGTTACAAGGAGAAGATCGAGCCAATGAAGGACGCGAGCGCAGCGATCCTGTCATTGCGGCCGGTGACTTTCCGTTACAAGAAAGAGCTGGACCCGGAAGGGACGCGACAGTGCGGGTTGGTGGCCGAAGAAGTAGCCAAAGTCGATCCCGAGCTGGTGGCCAATGATGGGTCGGGCAAGCCTTACACGGTGCGCTACGAAGCGGTCAACGCCATGCTGTTGAATGAGTTTCTCAAGGAGCACAGGAAGATGGAAAGCCAGGCCGCAGAGTTACAGGTGACAAAGTCACAGGTCGAGAGTCAGAGTAAAGAGATCGCAGAACTCAAGGCGGCATTGAAAGAGCAGGCGGCGCAAATCCAGAAGGTGAGCGCGCGGCTGGAGACAAACGCGGTGGTGCGTCGGGTGGTGGAAAACTAAGGATCCGACGGGCTGGAAGCGCCGTCAGCCGAGTCGGGCAGGATGCCCGACTTCCGCCCCGGCGACCGGGCTGCGCTTCGCTCAGGATGACTCGGCGTGTGAGCGCGTGTGACTTCCGGGGGCGGAATCTGCTCGCCAGGGCGGCGGCGGTTTACGACAATCGGCGGCATGAAAACGACCCGCCGATTACTTCTCACGATGACTTCCGTCTTCCTTGCGACGGCCGCACTCGCCGTCGATCCGCCGCCGGATGGTGGATATGCGCTTCAAAACACCGCGGAAGGCCAGGACGCGCTATTTAGTTTAAGTAGCAACGCGAAAGACAATACGGCGGTAGGTTTTCAGGCGATGTATAACACCACCACTGGCAGCGAGAATGCTGCGGTGGGTTCCCAAGTTCTGCTCAGCAATACAACCGGGGGCGGCAATTCCGCGTTAGGCGCTTTTGCGCTAGCTAACAACACTACTAGCGGGGCTAACGTGGCTATCGGCGAGTTTGCACTCGCCGGAACTACAACGCAAGGCGTCAACGTCGCCGTCGGTTGGTCGGCGCTCAGCCTTAATAACGGGTCCAACAATGTTGCCGTTGGTAATAACGCAATGGCATCGAGCACTTCCGCGATCTTCAACGCCGCGGTCGGAAACGTGGCGATGGCTTTTAACACGAAGGGAATGCATAACGTGGCAGTTGGTGATGGGGCGATGAATCAGAGCAGCGGAAGCTTTAATGTCGCAGTAGGTCAATCGGCCGGGCTGAACTTCGCCGGCAACAGTAACATCGCGGTCGGTCAGCTGGCCGGGCAGAACGTGACCACCGGAGTGAATAACATCGAGATTGGTAACCAAGGGGTCTCGGGCGACACAAACACGATCCGGCTCGGCACCACCGGGACGCAGACGGCGACCTATATTGCCGGGATACGCGGAGTAGGCCTGGGCGGGTTACAGGTAGTTGGAGTTAATGCGCAGGGGCAGCTGGGAGTAAGAGTTTCCTCGGCCCGGTTCAAGGAAGCGATCACGCCGATGGGAGCGCAGAGTGATGCCATCCTGTCCCTGCACCCGGTTAGCTTTCGTTACAAGAAAGAGCTGGACCCAGGCGGTGACCGGCAGTTTGGCCTCGTCGCCGAGGATGTGGCGAAGGTCGCGCCCGAGTTAGTCGTGAAAGATGAGCAGGGCAAGCCGTTCAGCGTTCGCTACGAGGAAGTGAACGCCATGTTGCTGAATGAATTTCTCAAGGAGCACAGGAAGGTGGAAAGCCAGGCCGCAGAGTTACAATCGCAAGGCAAAGAGATCGCCGAGCTCAAGGCGGCGTTGAAAGAGCAGGCGGCGCAAATCCAGAAAGTAAGTGCGCGGCTGGAGACAAACGCGGCCCCGAGTCGGGTGGTGGAGAACTAAGGTTCCGACGGGCTGGAAGCGCCGTCGGCCGAGTCGGGTAGGATGCCCGACTTGCCCGGCTGCGGCGCGGTGCGTTGGGCGCCGGTCCGGCAAAATCCGCGTGCCAAGGGCGGCGGCCGGGGTTTAGTCGCTGGCATCTGTGTCGTTTGTCGCCCGGCAGTTTCAACGCCTCCCAGAATCGTCCCGCTTCATTGTCCTAACCTGTGTCTATGGGCTGGCGGGCGGGCTGGCGGCGGTGGCGTTCCAGTTGGGGATCACTTGGATTTATGTCTCGACCTTTGTCGCGCTCTCGCATCGGACGCTGGGAGTGTTTCTCGCCGGCAGCCTGGCGGTGGTGGTGGTTTGCTCGCTCGCGGGCGGGTTTCTCATGGATCGGGTGGACCCGAGCGCGGCCGGAAGCGGGATCCCGCAACTGAAGTTTGCTTTCTGGCAGGATTTTGGATTTGTCCGGCTAAAGACGGTGGTGGTGAAGCTCTTGGCCGGGTTGCTCCATGTGGGGGGCGGGTTGAGCCTGGGACGGGAAGGACCCTCGATCCATATCGCCGGCGGGGTCGCCTCGCAGCTGAGCAGCGCGCTCGGCATCCCGAAACAGCGGCGGCAACGACCGGCGGCCGCGGGCGCGGCGGCGGGGTTGGCGGCGGCGTTCAATACTCCGCTGGCGGCGATCACGTTTGTGCTCGAGGAAATCGTGCAAGACCTCAACAGCCGGCTGGTCGGCAGCATTATCCTCGCGTCGGTGCTCGGGGCTTTTGTCGTGCATGCGATCATCGGGAGAAACCCGGCGTTTGTCCTGCCGCAGCTCGAAGGGAGCACCTGGCGCGCCTATGTCGGGGTGCCCGTGGCAGCGGCTTTTGCGTCGCTGGTTGGGATTGGTTTCCAGCGGGCGACGATGCGGCTGCGCCTCCGGACGAAGAACTTCGATGCGCTTCCCCGCTGGATGCATCCGCTCATGGGCGGACTCACGGTCTGGGCGCTCGGGGTGCTGGTCTTTACGTGGTCGGGGCATCTCGGGGTGTTCGGACTGGGATATGACGATCTCACGGCGCTCCTGCACCGGCGGATTCCCTGGCTGCTTGTCATGGCGCTGCTGGGGGCGAAATGGGTCGCGACGGTTGCCTGTTACGGGTCGGGCGGCTGCGGTGGTATTTTTTCGCCCTTGCTTTTCCTCGGCGCGATGGCGGGCGCCACGGTCGCGGGCGTGCTCGTCCACATTTTTCCAATCACGCCCGACGGGCAGACGCTCCTCGCAATCGTGGGGATGAGCGCCTGCCTGAGCGCGGTGGTGCGGGCGCCGTTCACCTCGATTCTGATTGTTTTCGAAATGACGCACCAATTCTCCCTCGTCCCGGCGCTGATGATCGGCGCGCTCGTGAGCGAGGCGTTCGCGCGTGGTTTGACGAAGGAGAATTTCTACGATGAAGTGCTGACGCAGGATGGGATCGTGCTCGTGCACGTGATCCCGCCGCGTGACCTGCGCAGCTGGCAGGCGTATCCGGTCTCGGCGATCGCGAATTTCCACCCCGTGATGCTCGACAGTCTCGAGCCCGAAAAGATGAAGGCGGTGCTGGAGAAGAATCAATTCAAGCGCTTTCCCGTCGTCGAAGGCGAGAGGCTCATCGGCTGCCTCACGCGGCAGGAGGCCCTGGCTGCGATCGCGCAGGGGCGCGCACCGGCTTTGGAAAAGGCGGTGACCTGCCGGCGCAGCTTCACGATTGGCGAGGTCTCGCGCTTGTTAATTGAGGCGCCGGGCGGATTTGTGGTTTTGGTAGCCGGGGAAAAGCCGGCTGGAATCATCACCCTGCACGATCTGCTGCGGGCGGAAGCGACGCTGGCGGCGCGCAGCAGCTATTAGCCCAGGGAAGGCGGCGGCCGTGGCCGGGCGGCCGATCCCGGGCACTCTATGGAAATTATAACGGCGGCACTTTTTTTGCTCTCTAGAAGGGAAGATGCACCTGCGGCTGAATTCCAATCGCGCTGCCTTCACCCTGATGGAAACCACGGTCGCGGCCGCGCTCGCCGCGATGTTTCTCGCCTCCCTTTTCACCATGAACATGGCCACGATGGACACGATCCGGGCGGCCAAGGAATCGATCGCCGCCAGCCAAATCCTGCAACAGCGAATGGAATCCTTGCGGATCGCGAACTGGCACGAAGTGACCGATGCGACCTGGCTGCATGACAACCTCCTGAACGTTGATGTCGCTGGCAGTACCCCGCTGAAGAACCTGGCCGAAGACCTGACGCTGGTGGCTTACGGCAGCGCGACCACGGGTAACATCGAGCTGGCCCGGAGCGGCGGCACGGCCACCATCGTTAGTCAGACCGCGAACTTGCTGGCGGAAAACGCGATCAAGGTGATTTGGACGGTGAATTACACCGGATCGCCCAACAGTCGCACTATCTCCCGCCAGATCGTGACCATTCTCGCCAAAGGAGGCGTGGCCAAGTGAGAACCATGACTCGAAGCGGGAGGAGCGCCTTCCTTCTCCCGGAAACACTGATCGCGATGTCGATTTTCAGCGCGATCAGTCTCGCCCTTATGATGGGTTTCATCAGCCTCGAGCGGAACTTTGCCGCCACGACTGACTTTGCCACTAACCACACTGACTCGGTGCGGATCTCCGATTACCTCGCGCTCGACCTGCGCCAGGCGCTAACTGTGCAGACTTCGACAAACAACACCATCATCACAATTCCGGCCTACTACGACGCAAACGGTAACCCGCAGACACCACAACTGGATGGAGAAGGCGGTGTTTACTACGGAACGAACGGAAGCTCGGTGCAGGTTCGCTACTATCTGTCTAACGGGACGATTTATCGCCAGAAAGGCACCGACACACCAATCGCCATTGCCGAGAATGTCTCTGACTTTAGCTTTACCGTGACTGACCTGGGCAAGGTCGCCAACACGCGTATCACCTTTCAGCCGATCTTCCGGTCCGGGGGCGCATCGCAAAATGCAATTGATGCGACCGCGGTCTACGACACGATCCTGCTCCGGAATACTCGCACGGATACAAACACCGGCGTCTACTAATGACGACACGCTGGAATTCTGAGGAAAACGGCAGCATCCTTCTTTGGACGGTGCTGGTGATTGCGATCCTTTCGCTTTTTGCCACCGAAGTTTTGCGCGCGGTCGCCGGGCGTTATCAGGTCGGGCTCCAAACAGCCAGCTGGCAGGAGTCGCTCATGGGCGCGGAGTCGGGGATAGATCTCGCGGTGGTGGAATTGCGCAAGTCACTTTACCCGGCGCCGAATCACGCCTGGGAAGGTTGGAATAACGTGCCCGGCAATGGGGTCGTGAGTCACGGGCTAACAGTTATTCCTAATGCCGGGCTCGCCGGCACGCCGATGACAATCGAGGTGAATGTGGATGCCCCGGCGCAGTTGCTCGATCCGCTGACCGGCTGGCAATATTATCGTATCCGCACCCTCGGCACCGTGCCTCTCACCGGTCCGCCACGCATCGGCTTCAACAAACAGGATAACCGCCTGCGCAAACTCACTCTTCGCGTCCAGCGTTACATCGATGATCTCTTCACGAGTGAGACTGACTCGCCGCACGCATCGCGGCGTGTCGAAGCGGTCATGGCCCCGCTTTCCTCTTTTGCCCAGGCGATTTTTTCCGTCGGCGCACTCAACCTCAACAACCAGAACATCGTTGTCGACAGTTACGATTCGCGTGACCCGGCCAAATCAACGAACGGCTTGTACGATCAGCGCAAAGCCCAGCAGCACGGTAACATTGCAACCGACGGCAATCTCATCCAGGCCGGTAACGCGCACGTTTACGGGGATGTCTCAACTAACTCTGGCACCGTCACAGGTGTCGGTAATGTCACAGGAGTTATCCGGACTGACTTTTATCAGGAGCCGATCCCGATTGGGGAGCCGGCGTGGTCGTCGGTTAATGCTTCTGTCTGGACAGTCACCAACACCGCGACCCTTACGGCCAGCAGCACGCAGGGTGCGAGTTCTTCGCGCTATCGGCTTAATACCATTTCGCTCGCCGGTAACCAGACCCTGACCCTGGCGGGGAATGCCGACGGCAGCCCCTCCTACATCGAAGTGGAGGTGACCGGCGATATCTCTGTCACCGGCAATGCCCAGATCGTTCTCGGCGATGGCGTGCGCGCGAAGCTTTATTTCCTGGGAAATGTTGATATTGCAGGCAAGGGAGTTCTGAACCCGGCGAATCAGCCGGCCGATCTTCTTCTTTACGGTGTGCAACCGACGGGCAGCGTCACGCCGCATGTCAGTCTCGGCGGCAATGGCCAGATCAGCGCCGCGGTCTATGCGCCGGGACACGACGTGACCGTAAACGGCGGCGGCAGCAGCGGCCACGTTTTTGGTTCCGTCGTCGGCAAGACGGTCGCGATGACCGGCGTGACCAACCTGCATTACGACGAAGCGCTCGGTTCGGCTGGGGTGATCAACAATTACCAGATCGTCAGCTGGGTGGAAGACACCCGCTAGCGCCCAGGAGCATAGCGCGCCGCTTCCCCTGACGCCCCCAGTTTCACGGCCCCTTTTTGAAAGGGGGCCCCGTGCAGGTTCGCGACCGGTTGTGCCCGCGCCCGGAATTCACCGAGACAACGGAATTCGCTCTGTTGCGAGGAGGGCATAAAATCTTCTCGTATCGCCGCTGCGATTTGCCTAAAATTCGGTTGCGTTTAGCGTTAGATGAACTTTCCGAAGGCGTTTGCGAAGCAACCACGCGGCTGGATTCTGGCCGAGATGATCCTCCTCCTTCTTGGTATCGGCCTTCTGGACTTCGTTTCTGGGTACCAAATCAGGATGCTGCCGCTCTACTGCGTGCCGATCTTTATCGTCGGGTGGTTTGGCGACAAACGTTTCGCTGTCTGGATTGGACTGATCGCAGGAGCCATTTCTCTGGCCGCTGACTGGTTGGACCAGGATCCCGATCTGATGGGTTGGGTTCGGCCCTGGGAAATCGCACGTCATCTCGGATCCTGCCTCGCCGTCGCCCTGGTTAGCTCAGCCTTAAGGGCCAAAAGCGACATTGCCGCCGCCCGGATCAGACTCCTGGAACGTTCGCAGCGACTCGAGCGCGAGATCATCAGCATTAGTGAGGCCGAACAACGGCGGATTGGTCAGGACTTGCACGACGGGATTTGCCAGCACCTTGCGGCACTAAGTTGTGCGGCGACCTCCTTGCGCAACGATCTTCAGGATTTGCGCCTGCGGACGGAGGCCGCGACCGCCGCCGATCTCGCCAACCAGTTGCGTCAAGCCATCGTCCAAACCCGTGACCTTGCCCACGGACTGGCTCCGGCACATGTGAGTCAGGTGGGCTTAGTCATGGCTCTGCAATCTCTGGCGGAGGATGTATCGCGGCTCCAAGGAGTAAACTGTTCATTCCGCTGCTGCGGTGATCTCAATGATTATGAGGAGCGGATCGCGATCCATCTTTATCGCATCGCCCAGGAAGCAATTAATAACGCGACCCGGCACGGCCACGCCCAGCATCTCGAGATTTCCCTTCAGGTGAACCCCGATCGGCTCGTCCTCCAGATCGAGGATGACGGCTGCGGGATATCTCAGCCGAGTCCAAACGGAATGGGAATGGCGGTAATGCGCTACCGGGCGCGAGCTTGCGGTGGAGAATTGCAAATCGAGCAGCCGCCAGACGGTGGCACCATCATTTCCTGCAGCGCGCGACTGAAACAACCAGAGAGTCAGTTAAGTGAAATCGCAGTCAGCTGATAAGATCACCGTCGTCATTCTCGAGGACCATCGGATGTTCCGCGAACAGCTCGTGCATCTGATCGAAAAATCCAACGAGATGCTGGTGGTAGGTGAGGCAGATAACATTCGCGATGGCTTGTCCCTCATTCGGCAACAGCGGCCGCGGATCGCGATCGTTGATATCACCTTGAAAGGCTCGAGCGGGATTGAGTTACTCAAAGACCTGCGCGCCCAGCGGATCAATGTGCCCGTGCTTGTGCTCTCGATGCACGATGAGTCGCTCTATGCCGAGCGAGCGTTGCGGGCGGGAGCGAGGGGTTACATGACCAAGCATGAAGCCTCGGAAAACGTTCTCGTCGCGATCCACCAGGTGCTCAACGGTGTCGTTTACCTCAACCCCCGGTTCATGTCCCAGGTGATGGGACGAATCGGCGCCGGTTCCCAGGTCGAGGTAAGACCGATTGACCGGCTCGCCGATCGCGAGCTCGAAGTCTTCGAGCTCATCGGGCGCGGCCTTACGAGCCGGGAGATCAGCATCAAGCTTGGCCTCGGCCTAACGACCGTGGATACCTACCGCACCCGGATCAAAGAGAAGCTGAATCTCGACAATGCAGCCCGGCTGCGCTTTGAAGCGAGCCGTTGGGTGCAGCAGCGCGAATAAGCGGAGGCCGACAGTCGCACCATTCCCCATCGTTGATCCTGTTCGGAGCAGGCTTCGACGCAGACTTGTAATTGTTTTCGCTACAATTTTTGTCTGACTCTCCTGCGCGCATAAGGCTTGATTTCCCGCTCCCCGGCCGCCTAAGACGGAACCCGGCCGGCAGATTGCCGTTTCCTTACAGACATGAAAAAGAACAAGAAAAATTCCACCTACGCCTTTGCGCTCCGGCTCACGCTCGCGACGGCGCTCTTCATCACCTCACTCCTGCTCTTCGCGGCAAGCTTCCGCACCGCCGCCGTCGGCCCAGACGATCGCAACAAAGCCGCGGAAGCCGAGGCCGGCGTCGCGGTGCAGAGCTTCGACATTCCCAAGGTCAAGCCGCACGTCTTTCGCGGTGACGTGCGCCTGCTTCCGCAGGTTCCGCAAAGAGAACTGACCCGGCCGGAATTGGAAGGACCGGAACCAACCATGGCCAAGCAACTGTTGGCACGGTCGCTCGGTCCGCAACCGGAAGAGCCTAACATTCCGATGGCGCCCATGCCGGCGCCGATCCAGAACTTTCCCGGCATAACCCGCACCGACATCTGCACTGGCGGGCAATGCGGCGGCGGGACTCCACCTGACACCAATGGGGCAGTGGGCTCGAACCATTACATCCAGGCCGTCAACAGCGCGTACGCTATCTACAGCAAGACCGGGACCTTGCTCGCTTCCTTCACCGAGAATGCACTCTGGGCCGGCAGCGGTACCTTTTGCGATGGCAACGGCGGCGGCGACCCCGTCGTGATCTATGATCCGATGGCCGACCGCTGGATCCTGACTCACCTCGCTTATGCCGGGAGCGCGACTACCGGGCCCTTCTATCAGTGTATCGCGGTCTCAAAGACCAGTGACCCGGTCGCGGGCGGTTGGTATCTCTACGCCGTTCGCACCGATACCGGTCTATCGGGGCAACCACCGGCCAATGCGATCAACGACTATCCCAAGTTCGGTATCTGGACCGACTGTCTCTACTATGCCGCGAATGCATTCCAGCAGCCGGCGGGGAGCTACATCGGCGGTGAGTTCGGTTCCTTTAGCCGCAGCGACATGTATGCTGGTTTGCCACTTACCGGATCGCTTGGCTTCAGTTCCAGCACCAGTGACTTCTTCACTATGCTCCCGAGCAACATCGAAGCTCCGGGACCGGGTTCGGCACAGCTGCCTCCGCCGGGCACGCCTAACTACTACGTCCAGGAATCGCTCACCGCCTTCAATTACCGCGTGCGCAAGTTTACCGCCGGACCCAATTGCGGCGGCGGTGGCACCCTCGGCACTGCGACTACGGTGAGCCAGACGAGTTACACCGGCAGCGGCACGGCTGTGCCGCAGCCGAATACCACGGCGACTCTCGACACGCTCTTCGATCGGATGATGCAAAAGAACCAATACCGCCGCGTCGGCAGTACCGAATCGCTCTGGGTCGTGCACGATACCCAGAACACCGGTGCAACCAACCGGCCGCAGTGGGCCCAGATCAATGTTACTGGTGGAACGATTTCCACTACACCGGTGCAACAACAAATCTACGCGCCGGATACAACTCTCCATCGCTGGATGGCGAGTATCGCTGCTGATAAGGATGGCAACGTTGCGCTTGGCTATTCCACCTCCAACGGAACCAGTCCTAACTTTCCGAGCATCGCCTATTCTGGCCGGCTCGCGACCGACCCGTTGAACACCTTGCCGCAGACCGAGACCCAGTTGGTCGCAGGGCTGGGCTCCCAGAACGGTCCTTGCGGCACTCAGACCCAGTGCTCGCGCTGGGGCGATTATGCCTCGATGAGTGTTGACCCGGCCGACGGCTGTACCTTCTGGTTCACAAGTGAATACTACACGAGCCAGAGCAACGGCAGTAACAATCCTCCTATCTGGAGCACCCGCATTGGCTCTTTCAAATTCTCCCAGTGCGTGCCTTTTGTTTCCTCCGCGAATCTTTCGGTCACCAAGACCGCTGATGCCGGCACGGTCAACGCCGGATCACAGGCCGGGTTCGTTGTGACTCTAAGTAACAGCGGCACGCTCACCGCGACCGGTATCACAGTCACTGATAACCTGCCCGCACAGGCCGGGGTCAGCTGGTCAATTGATGGGGCGAACACCGATCCGGGCTGGTCGGTCAGCGGGTCGCCGCCCAACCAGAGCCTTGTCTACAGTCAGACGACTCTTGGTCCAAGTAGTAGCACGAAAGCTCATGTCATCACTCAAACCACCAATGACACGTGCGGTACAACCCTTAGTAATAGCGTCTCTTTCAATAGCACCAATGGCGGCTCCGGTTCCGCTTCCGCTTCCATCAATGTGATCAGCGCGACCACCGTCACCTCCTTTAGCGAGAACTTCGATGCCGTGACCGCTCCCAATCTCCCGGCCGGCTGGGTCGCGACCAATGCCCAGGGCCCAACCCCGCTTTGGGTCACCAGCACGACGACGCCGGACACCGCGCCGAATGACGCCTTTGTTGATGACCCTGCGGTCGTAAGTGATAAGCGGCTCGATTCGCCGCAGGTCGCAATCCAAACCGCTGCCGCCAAGCTCACCTTCCGCAACAATTACAACATGGAGTCTACCTTCGACGGTGGCGTGCTGGAAATCAGCATCAACGGAGGCGCTTTCCAGGATATTCTCACAGCCGGCGGCAGCTTTGCCAGCGGAGGCTATAACGCCACGATCTCGAGTTCGTTTAGCAACCCGCTGGCTGGGCGGCAGGCTTGGAGCGGTAGCTCCTCGGGTTATATCTCCACCGTCGTTAACCTGCCAGCATCTGCAGCCGGGCAGAATATCCAACTGCGTTGGCGGATGGGGAGTGACACAAGCACATCGGGAACCGGCTGGCGCGTAGACACGATCAGCATCCAGGAGAACGTCTGCCCGACACCAACCCCAACCCCCACACCCACACCCACACCCACTCCAACGCCAACACCAACTCCGACGCCAACGCCGACACCAACACCAACACCAACACCAACTCCAACACCGACGCCGACGCCGACACCGACACCAACACCAACACCAACACCGACGCCAACACCGACGCCAACTCCAACTCCAACTCCAACACCAACACCAACTCCAACTCCAGCACCTATTGTCACAATCACTAAGACCGCTGACGCGGCGAGTGTTGATGCAGGTTCGCAAATTGGCTTTACGGTCACGATCAGCGACACGACCGAGGGACAGGCGGAAGGGCTGAGCGTAACGGACAACTTGCCTGGCGGAGCGGGCGTCACCTGGACTATCGACACTGGAGCAAGCGACCCAGGCTGGTCGGTTACGGGGACCCCGCCCAACCAAAGTCTGGCCTACTCACAGACAACCTTGCCTGGCAACAGTAGCACCACCGTGCACGTGGTAAGCAACACTAGCGGAGCAAGCTGCGGATCCTACAATAACACCGCCAGCTTCAGCACAAGCAACGACGGCTCGGGTTCGGACTCGGCTTCAACCACCGTGAACTGCGCCGACGTCAGCATCGCCAAGACCGCGGATGCGGTGATGGTAATGGCTGGTTCACAGGTCGGGTTCAGCGTCACCTTGAGTAACAGCGCAAATGGAACTGCGACCGGCCTGAGTGTAAGTGACAGTCTGCCGGGCGGCGGCGGAGTCAACTGGACGATTGACGCGGGCAACAGCAGTCCGGGCTGGTCAATTAGCGGCACCCCGCCGAACCAGAGCGTGGTTTACACTCCGAACACCCTTCCGGGTAACTCGAGCACGACGGTGCACGTGGTGAGCAACACCGATGTGACCAGCTGCGGGGTGTATAACAACACAGCCAGCTTCAGCACAAGCAATGACGGCTCGGGTTCCGACTCGGCCTCGGAGACGGTGGAATGCCCAACCCCGACTCCGACTCCGACCCCAACCCCAACACCAACGCCAACGCCAACACCGACGCCGACACCAACGCCAACCCCAACACCAACACCAACACCGACGCCGACACCAACACCAACACCGACACCGACACCGACACCGACACCGACACCAACACCAACACCAACACCAACACCAACACCAACGGCCACTCCGACTCCCACGCCGTCGATGGTGACGGTGAACGTGGCCACGAAGCCGGGAGGCCTTAGCTTCAGTGTGGATAGTGTGACTTACACCAGCGCCCAGACCTTCAACTGGGTTGTCGGTTCAAATCACACGATTGCGACGACCTCGCCGCAGAGTGGTGGGCCTGGAGTGCAGGCGGTCTGGAAAAAATGGAGCGACAATGGTGGCATCTCGCACGTCGTGGTCGCACCTTCCGCGCACAAGAACTACCTCGCCACCTTCCAAATCCAGTATTTCCTGACCATGAATGCGGGCGCCGGCGGCACAGTCACACCTGCCAGTGGTTGGCAGAACGCCGGCAAAATGGTCAAGATCAAGGCCACAGCTAATCCTGGACATACGTTTGTGAACTGGACCGGGAGCGGGCCAGGTTCCTTCACCGGGACGACGAACCCGGCACAGGTGACGATGATGGGACCAATCACCGAAAGTGCGAGCTTCTCCCCCTGACGCAGCAAACGCAACGCAACCGCGCCCGCGGCGCGCCTGGATTCTCCGGGCGCGCCGCCGGGCAAAGCGCGAGGACAAAAGAAGGATGTTTCCAGTGAGTTGGATAATCGGTCTGGCGGCTAGTGCTGAGCTGACGCTCAGCCAGCCGGCCAGGCCCCTTCGGTGAAGAGGCACTCCAGCTCAAAAGACGTCGCGTCGGCCAGGACTGATTCAGCCGCCTCATAGGCAGCCTCTTGTTCGAAACGATAGGCGAGCATGTCTGCCACTTTCTACCTTCGATCGGCCGCTGACATTCAAGTCCTGTAATGTTTTCCGCTACAATTTTTGTCTGACTCGAGCTTTGTCCTTTGGCTTGACCCGCGACTCACGACTCAGTATGACACCGCGCTGTGTTGCACTTCTGCCGCAATCTGGGCCACCGCCCGCGTAGTTATCCCATCCTGACAATCAACCTATCCCTATGAAGAAGAAAAACTCCAAAGCACAGTCCGCGTTTTTTAACCTGCGCATCCTTGTCGCGATGGCCCTTTGTCTTTGCGGACTGGCGTTATCGCTCTTCGCTGCCGGTCTGACTCCGAAAGCCACCGAGCCTGCACAGCAACAGGAACAAGATTTTCCCGGCACACAGTTACCCGACGTCGCTGCCATGGTCGGCCCGGTTTCGCAGAACGTGGACCTACGATCACTCCCCTACCGGGCGCCAAACTTTGAGAACGAGGAGTTTCGCCTCACTCGACACCCATTTCCTTTGAGCGGGATTCAGATCAAGAGCATCACCGACCCATTTCGCCCCGTGGTCGAACGACAGGAGTTCGTCTCCATGCCAGCCCCCATCCAGACGTTCGCCGGAATGACTTCCACCCAGAGTGGGTGCGGCTGTCTGCCGCCGGATACGGACGGTGATGTGGGACCGAACCACTATATTCAGTCGGTCAATTCCTCGATCAAGATCTTCGACAAAAATGGCAATGCCCTCAACGGCACCAACGGCACCACCTATAACTCATTCTTCTCGGGGCTCGGCCCAACCACGCCCTGCGGTCTCAATCAGAATGACGGCGACGGCATCGTCTTCTATGACCACATGGCTGACCGTTGGGTAGTTAGCGATTTTGCGTTTCCAGCCTTTCCAGGCGTCTCATTCTATCAATGCGTCGGTGTCTCAAAGACGAGCGATCCAGTCGCCGGCGGTTGGTGGCTCTATGCCATCCAGGTCGACCCGGCGAATCCAAACTATCTCGGCGACTATCCCAAGTTTGGTCTCTGGCCGGATGGCTATTACCTGACAATGAATTTGTTTTCCGACAACACCACGTTCAACGGTGTCCGTGTCTATGCGCTGGACCGCACAAGCATGGTCAATGGCGGCCCCGCGAACGCGATCGGCTTCACCATCAACCCGGCTGATCTCGGTGACCAATACAGCCTTGTCCCGGCCAGCTTCCGCACCGGTAATCCGCCTCCAGCCGGCCAGCCCGAGTGGATCATGGACATCAATAGCTCTGCTGTCGCGAGTACAGTCGAGAACCAGGTCTTCGTCCGGCGTTTCCACGCCGACTTCGTGACGCCGGCCAACTCCACTTTCGGTGTTGGCGCTACCCACCAACCTGATGGGATTATTACCGTGAACGGCTTCGTGGATGCTTTTGACGCCACGAGCGCAGGGACAAGGATCGTTCCCAATGGAACCGCGACCACCAGCCAGCGCCTCGACACCCTGGGTGACAAGCTGATGTACCCGCTTATCTACCAGAATCTTGGCGGGGTAGAATCGATTTACGCCAATCATACAGTTAATAACAACCAGAACGGCACCGGCCCAACCGGCATTCGCTGGTATCAGTTCAACATGACCGGCAATACCATCCCAGCGGTCCCGGTCCAGCAGCAAACCTTTACCAATGCTAGCGATGGTCTCTGGCGCTGGATGCCCAGCATCAACGTCGATTCCCAAGGCAACGTCGCCATCGGTTACAGCGTCGCCAGCACCACGGTTAATCCGCATATTCGTTATGCCGGCCGCCTCGCCACCGATCCATTAAATGATATGGGACAGGGTGAAGCGACCCTGATCACAGCGGGTGGACATCAAACCAGCACCAGTGGGCGCTGGGGAGATTACAGCTCGATGTTTGTCGATCCGTCGGATAACTGCACTTTCTGGCATACTAACGAGTATTACACCGCGACCAGTAGTGCCAGCTGGGCCACCCGGATTGGATCTTTCAAGTTTAGTCAATGCACGAGCGGACCTACTCCAACACCAACCCCGTCTCCAACCGGAACCCCAACCCCGACGCCAACCGCGACACCTACGCCAACCCCGACGCCGACTCCGACGCCTACTCCAACGCCGACGGGCACCCCGACACCGACACCGACAGCGACCCCAACACCGACACCCATAGGTAATGTTCTCGTGGCGGGTTCTACTGGAGCCGATGGTCTCTACGCGACCCTCTCGGCCGCCGCCGCAGCTATCAATGCCAACGCCCAGACTGGCAACACGATCCTGGTCACGATCCTAGGCGACACCACCGAGACAGCGGTTTCCACCCTCAATGACAAGGGCTGGACGTCGCTGACCATCAATCCAGTCGGCGCGCGCACGGTCTCTGGCGCAATCGCTGCCGGCAGTCCGTTACTTGACCTGAACGGCGCGAAAAACGTCACGGTCGACGGCTTAAACACTCTAGGTAACGCCCTTACCATCTCGAACACGACCGCGTCGGCTACGGCAAGCACGAGTACGATCCGCTTCATTAATGGTGCGCAAAACGACACAATCACGAGGTGCACGATCCTGGGGTCGTCTAATGCAACGGCAGCGACCGCCGGCGGTAACATATTCTTCAGCACCAGCACTGGCGGCGCCAACAGCAACAACACCGTGTCGAACAACAACATCGGCCCGGCGGGTAGTAACCTGCCGACCAAGGGAGTCATGGGGTTGGGATCGGCCAGTCCAAATAACAACACCGGTAACCTTATTGATAACAACAATATCTTCGACTTCTTCAGTGCGACGGTCGCGCCGGCTGGCATCAGTATCCAGGCGAACAACAATAACTGGACGATCTCGAATAACCGTCTCTACCAGACGGCATCGCGGGTCTTTACCACCTCGGCATTGCGCTATTCCGGTATTCTCGTCGCTTCGAGTGGAAACACCTTCATCGTCAGTGGTAACAGAGTCGGTTTCGGAGCAGCCGACGGAACCGGGACGACGACGATTAGCGGCACCTCAAACGAGTTCCGCGGAATTGCCTTCACCAATTCCAGTACCACCACTTTCAGCACAATCAGCAACAACATCGTTTCTGGCATTAACCAAACATCCTCCCGTGCCAGCACGACGACTGACTTGAGCGCCTTCATCGGCATCCAGAGCGGTTCCAGTGCAACGGATGCCCCGGCGAACATGACCGGTAACACCATCGGTAGCTTGGATGGCTCCTCCACAATTGTAGTTAATGAAAGCTCAACTACGGCCAGCACCTCGCCTGTCCAGGGCATTCTCGACTTCAATTTCGTGGGGAACGTGAGCATCAATAACAACAACATCGGCTCGATCACGATCAACAATGGCGGCACAGGAACCGTTACAGGATTCCGAGGCATTCTGGTCGGCTCCACCACCGGAGTTACCCATACGATAAACAACAACGTCATTGGTGGAACGGCGGCTGGCTCCATCACCGATAATATTGTCGGCACGGTCGCGATGTACGCGATCCAGGTTGGTTCAGCTAACGTCAACGCCAGCGGTAACCTCGTCCGTAACATGGTGGGTAACTCCACCACCGCCAACGGCGTCGTCTTAAGCGGTCTCTTGACGACCGGCAGCACCGGCGTCAACACGATCTCGCAGAACGTCGTCCATTCCCTCAGCAATAACTCGGGCAGCGCGAGTAACTCGATCTACGCGATCTACGGCAGCTTTGCGACCGGGCCGGCCAATATCGTCGAGCGCAATCTGGTGCACTCACTCTCGATCAATTCCACGACGTTGACGTCGCAGTTGGTAGGTATTCTACCGGTCGCGGGCAGTGGCACTTACAAGAACAACATGGTCCGCCTCGGCATTGATGCAGCCGGGAATTCCATCACTTCAGGGTATGTAATCTACGGCATGTTCGAAATAGCGGGCACAAACAACATCTACGACAACAGCGTTTATATCGGTGGCTCCGGAGTATCATCCTCGAGCAACACCTTTGGTTTTGTCAGCAACGTCACCAGCGGTACGCGCAATTACATTGGTAACAACTTTATCAACCAGCGTAGTAATGCCTCAGGCACGGGTAAGAACTATGCGATCTCGCTTGCCGGGCTCACCGGCGTGAGCTCCAACTTCAACGATCTCTATGCCACAGGGACGGGTGGCTTCGTCGGATCCTTCAGCGGTGATCAACTAACCCTCGCCAACTGGCAAGGCGCCACAGGTCAGGATGCAAACAGCATCTCGGCGGACCCGCAGTATTTGAATCCGAATGGAAACGCATCCACGGTCGACTTGCATATCCAGCCGACGAGTCCGTGCATCGCAATGAACACCGCGATTGCGGGTGTGACCAATGATTTCGACGGGGATCCACGCAAACCAACCCCGGACATTGGTGCCGATGAAGTTGTAGGTGTCCCGACGCCAACACCTACTCCGACTCCGACGCCAACACCTACGCCGACTCCGACTCCAACTCCAACTCCAACTCCGACACCGACACCGACACCGACACCGACACCTACGCCGACGCCAACACCTACGCCAACACCAACACCAACACCAACACCAACACCAACACCAACACCAACACCAACAC
>DAISXY010000028.1:48412-50570 GCA_036825615.1 Chthoniobacterales bacterium | reverse complement strand
AGAATGACGAAGAGCACGAGGGCGACGAAAAGAAGCACACCGATGGTGATGCCGGCCGCGATCTTGTAGGGCATCGCGGTCATTTCTTTTTTCATCATCATCTGGCACATCTCCGACATCTCCGTAACCGAGTCGGACATCCTCTCCATCCGTTGCATCGACTGGCCCTGGGACCCGCTCTCAGCCGCGGGCGATTGTGAGGCAGGCGCAGAAACGGTGGCGGTTGGAGGAGGGGTTTGCTCCGGCGGCGTTTGAGCGGAAACTGCGGAGCCGAGCAGGAAAACTGCGGCGAGCGCTGCAAGACCTTGGGATATTCTCATGCAATGTGAAACACCATCGGGAGAAGAAACCCTCGGAGTAGTGGGAGAATGGAGGCATTTGAAATCCTGATCGTCGGCGCGGGACAAGCCGGGCTGGCTGCAGGTTTTTATCTCCGCCAGCGAGGCGTCTCCTTTACGCTGATCGAGGGGCGGGGGCGCATCGGAGATTCCTGGCGGGAACGCTACGACTCGCTGGTTCTTTTTTCCTCGCGCGCTTATTCGGCGCTCCCCAGTCTTGCCTTAACGGGCGATCCCGCCGGCTACCCGAGCAAGGATGAAATCGCGGATTACCTCGAGAACTACGCGCGGATGATGCGTTTGCCGGTCATCATGAATACGCGCCTCACTTCCCTGAAGCAGTGCGATCACACCTTCGTTGCCGCGATTGAAAACGGTCAGCGAATCCGTGCCACAAGTGTAATCATCGCGACCGGACCTTATCAGAAGCCGCTTGTCCCTGCCTTTGCCCGCGACCTGAATCCGGCTGTGGCGCAACTGACTGGCGCGACTTATCGCCGTCCCGAGCAATTGCCGGCTGGTCGAGTTCTCGTAGTGGGCGATGGGGCGACTGGACGTCAGGTAAGCCGGGAGCTCACCGCAACCCATGAGGTCTGGCTTGCCACCGGCAAATTTCGCCTCGTCGTGCCGCAGCGATTCCTCAGGCGCGATATTATTGCCTGGTTCGAAACGACGGGCGCGTTGCGCGCGGATAAAGAATCATGGCACGGGCGTTTTGTTCAGCTCTTCGATCCCATCCCCGGCTGGAGTTTACGCTTGCCGGCTCTTCGGCGGGCAGGTGTGAGAGT
This sequence comes from Chthoniobacterales bacterium, assembly GCA_036825615.1. Taxonomy (GTDB): domain Bacteria; phylum Verrucomicrobiota; class Verrucomicrobiia; order Chthoniobacterales; family UBA10450; genus JAICXG01. The sequence goes on along the minus strand of DAISXY010000028.1, from coordinate 49,444 downwards.
CGTTAGGCGCGCCGTCCAGGCGGAAGACCGCGCGGTGGAATTTGCCGATGGATCGGCGGCGACATTCGACGCGGTGATCTGGGCAATCGGTTACCATGATGATTCATCCTGGCTGCAGATTCCGGAAGCAGTGGATCAGCGGGGAAATTATATCCAGAATCGCGGAGTCTCTCCTGTTCCCGGCCTTTTCCACATCGGGCGTGAGTGGCAGAACAATCGCGCCTCCGCGCTCCTCACCGGTGTCGGGAATGATGCCGTGGCGATTGCGAATCAATCGCTCGAATTCGTGCAATCGCACCGCCCGCAGCCTAACGAACAGCCGGCGGAACCGTTTCCTTAAGCACACGATTCACCAATTCGTCGCGATATTTCTGCCGCTCGTGGAAATGCGGCCAGTGCCCGGATTTCTCAAACCAGATCAGTTGTTTTCCTTTCGGAGCGTCGAGCGCATTGAAGTATTGCTCGGCGACTTTGGTCGTAACGACTTCATCGTAGCGCCCGAGGAAAAAATAGACCGGCACTTCGAGCCGCGGCGCTTGTGCAAACAAATTGATCTTGTAAAAAATTTCACGCCAGAGCATCGCGAACGAGTAGCGAACACCGAGCGGAATCCTGACCAGGTCGAACCACGAATAGGCGGGCGATTCAAATGCCCACCACGCCATTTGTGAAGGAGCGACTGCCCGGTAACGCGCGTCGGCATAGTGGCTGACCCATTTCTCCATGATCTTGCAGCGTTCGAAACTTTCGTGGGGCGGCAGGCCGATGCGAGTCAGTTCCGCGATGGCCCTCTGGTTGTTGTCCTTCCTCGCGGAATCGAGCGCAAATTGATAGCGCACTTGTTGTGTCTCAGGCAGACCTGCGACCTGTCCGATGCCCACGTAGGCATAAAAAAGCTCGGGGTAACGCGCGACTGCGAGCGTACCAAAGATGGAGCCCCACGAATGCGCGACGAGATAACACTTGGGCGCATGAAATCGGCGCAAAAGCAATTGGACCAGGTCATGCGTGTCGGAAACAAACTGGTCCACT
>DAISXY010000028.1:0-48312 GCA_036825615.1 Chthoniobacterales bacterium | reverse complement strand
GGCTATGTTGTTCTGCGCATAGAGTCGGAGCAAAACGAGAGTGACGATGAGCGCGACAACGAGAATGCCGAGCGGCATGAGTATGAACTTGACCATCCACATCAGAAGCTCCTTCACAATCCTATTGGTCGTGCCAATGCGACGACTTCAGTTCTTGATCACGCCGCAGTGCGGACTCGCTTTTCCCATAAACGGATTCGCGATGGGAAGCCTGGTCTGCATCCAATTGCCGAAACGAGACATCTGGCAGTCGCCACAGGGCGCCGGGCACTGACTCATCGAACAACCAACGATCAGGTATTCGCGGTGGCCGCGGATAAGCTGCAGCACTTCGCCGCTCAGCGCCTTGAAACCCTGTCGAGCCACTTCGAGCGACGGCGCGTTTGCAATCGATCGCGCGTCGGCGGACATCTCCGCTTTCGTTAGGCCAGAGGGAGGCAGCGTCGCCGCGGCTCCTTGCGCCGACTTCAAGTCATCCCTGGATAGCGCGAGGCGGATTGAATCGTAATCCCTGAGCGCTTCGCGATCTTTGTCAGTCAGCTTGGCCGGCAGCAGATTGATGAAAAGGAACACCGCAAAAATCATAGCGACGGTCAGCGCGCTTCCGAAAATAAGAGCAATCCGCCGCCAGTCGGGTTTGTCCTCGCGCTCCCGGCGCATCGGCATTTTCCTGGTCCGTTTGGTCTTCTGCATCGGATTCAACGAATGGCCGCGGGTGCAAGTTTCTTCCGGAGAATATTACGAGCGCGGTAAAGACGCGTCTCCACCGCTTTGACGCTGCAACCGAGCACGTCGGCTATTTCCTGATGCGAAAGATCTTCATATTCGAATAAGAGAATCGCACTCTTGAGGTCATGCGGCAGGGCCTGCACATGCTCGCGCACCGCATTTGCAAGATCGCTGCGTTCAGCGGTGTCGGCGGGGGTGTCACCGGGGTCGGCTGTCTCACGCCGGTCGCTGGCGCCATCCTCTCCGGGAGTGGCGAGTGGAACGGTCGGATGGCGTTTTTGCCAGCGGAAGAAGTTGCGGCAGAGGTTGCTTGCGATCGTGAAAAGCCAGGTGGAAAATTTCGCGGAAGGCTGGTAACGATGCCGGCTTTCGAAAACGCGGACGAATGTCTCCTGCGCCAGATCGAGCGCCTCGGTTTCGTCGCCGATGTAGCGGTAGATGAAGTGGACGAGCGGCTGTTGCCAGCGTGTCATCAACGCGTTCAGCGCAAGGTCGTCGCCCTCCTGCAAGCGCAACATCAGGTCGGTGTCGTTAGGCGGAGAGTCTTCCACGGTCACTGTTTGATGTTTACGGTTACGGCCTTTTCCTCCTTGCCCTTCGCTCCCTCGTAGCCAAGGCGTCCAATCCATTCGCCTTGCATGCCGGGCCGGATTGTCCCGGTGTAAACGCCGGGCTGTTCGCCCTTCTGCAGGACGGCCTGAGCCTGCATGTTCATTCCCGGCATCGTCATGGTGAGATTAAAGCTTACGGCGCCGGCATCGACCATCTTGCCGGTGGCAGCATCCTTCACTTCGATGCGAAGAGGGTTTTCGCCAACGCCAAGCTGCGGCTTGTCGGTCAAGACATCGATTTTGAAATCGCCGACCGGTTCACTCAGAACCGGTGTCGTGAGGCTTTGATGTCCGGTTCCAAGATGGCTCCAGAGAAACCACCCGGCAAACAGGACCAGGCAAGCGGCCAAGACCGCCAGCCCGACCCGCCAACGCGGTTGGCGCCGGGGCTTGGTCGCTTCGATCGCGTCGTCGTTCTCCACTTCTCGGCTGCGCCAGAGGAAATAGATCGCCGGAATGATGAGCAGGGTGAGAATAGTTGAGCTGACCATGCCGCCGACCATCGGAGCGGCGATCCGTTTCATCGTGTCGGCCCCGGTGCCGTGACTCCACATGATGGGAAGTAATCCGGCGATGATGGCCGCGACCGTCATCATCTTCGGCCGGACGCGTTGCACCGCGCCGAACATGACCGCGTCGTAGAGGTCGCTCGCCTTTGGTTTCGCTGGCCGGAGCTTCAGATTCTCCCAAGCCTCGTCGAGATAGACAATCATGACGACGCCGGTCTCCGCCGCAACGCCGGCCAAAGCGATGAAACCGACGGCGACGGCCGCGCTGTAATTATAGCCTAACAAATAAAGGAGCCAGATGCCGCCCACGAGTGCGAAAGGAACACTCAGCATGACGATGACCGATTCCGTCACATTGCGGAAATTGAGATAAAGAAGGAGGAAAATAATCAGTAAAGTGATCGGGACCGCGATGCGGAGATTCTCGCGCGCCTTGAGCAAATACTGATACTGCCCGCCCCATTGAATGTAATAACCGGGCGGTAGCTTGATCTCTTCTGCGATCAGTTTCTTGGCATTGTCGACATAAGTGCCGAGGTCGATCCCCGCCGTATCGACAAAAACGAAACCGGCGAGCACGCCATTCTCATCACGAATCGAAGGCGGTCCAGTGCTCAAACCGATGTCAGCTAATTGTTCGAGCGGGACCTGGGTGCCGCTGGGAGTAGCCACCAGGACGCGGCGGAGCGCCGGAAGATCCGTGCGGAAATCGCGCGCGTAGCGAACGTTGATCGGAAAACGTTCTCGGCCTTCCACCGTGGTCGAGATGTTCTTCCCGCCGATCGCGCTTTCGAGCACGTCTTCGACATCGCCGACCCGCAAGCCATAGCGCGCGATCGCGTCTCTTTTGATCTTGAAATCGACATAATACCCGCCGGTCACGCGCTCAGCGAAGGCGGACGCAGTGTGCGGTGCGTTTTTGAGCAAACTCTCGATCTGCGTCGCGATCTCCTCGATCTTCGCGAGGTCTTTTCCCATCACCTTGATGCCGATCTGGCTGCGAATGCCGGTGGCCATCATTTCGATGCGAGTCTGGATCGGCATCCACCAAATCGCAGGCATGCCCGGAAATGGAAGCCGCGCCGTCAGCTCTTGCTTGATCTTGTCGAAAGTCATTCCGGGACGCCATTCGCTCTCCGGTTTCAAGGTGATGACCGTCTCGACCATCGAGAGCGGGGCGGGATCGGTCGGCGTGCGGGAACGGCCGACCTTCCCATAAACGCGCTCGACTTCCGGGAACTTGGCGATGATCGCATCCTGCTTTTGGAGAATTTTCTTCGCCTCGCTGATTGCGATGCCGGGCACCGCCGTAGGCATGTAAAGGAGCGACCCCTCGTTCAGCGGCGGCATGAACTCCGAACCGATCCGGGTATGCGGAAACCACGTCAACGCCAGGACGGCTGCCGCGATGAGGAGCGTTGTCCATCTGTAGCGCAGGACCAGCCTAACGAGGGGCCGGTAAATCCAGACCAGGAAGCGATTGATCGGATTCTTCGATTCATCCGGAATCTTTCCCCGGATGAACCAGACCATCAGGATCGGGGCCAGCGTCACCGAGAGGAGCGCGGCGAAAAACATGGAAAATGTTTTCGTGTAGGCGAGCGGCTTGAAGAGCCGGCCAGACTGCGCTTGCAACGAAAAAACCGGCAGGAAGGAAACCGTGATGATGAGGAGAGAGAAAAAGAGCGGGCGGCCAACCTGCTGCGCCGCTTTTACGATGACCTGAGTTCGACTCAGATCGACCACTTCGCGTTCTTCGGCGGAGAGCGCGGCCTTTCCTTCTTTTTCGCGTCTGGCGCGAGCGTGATCCCAGCGTTCGAGCCATTTGTGCGCGTTCTCGACCATGACGATGGCGGCATCGACCATCGCGCCAATCGCAATCGCGATTCCGCCTAACGACATGATGTTGGAGGACAAGCCGAGCGCATCCATCGGAATGAAAGCGAGCAGGATGGCGATCGGCAGCGTCAGGATGGCAACGAGCGCGCTGCGGAAGTGAAAGAGGAAAAGCAGACAGATCAGACTAACAATGACGCTTTCTTCGAGCAGTTTGCTCCGCAACGTCTCGATCGCGCGATGGATGAGGTCGGAGCGATCGTAGCCGGTCACGATGCGCACACCGGGCGGGAGCGATGACTTGAAATCGGCCAGCTTCTTCTTCACCGCGTCGATTGTCTTGAGCGCGTTTTCGCCGTAACGCATGACGACGATGCCGCCGACCGCCTCGCCTTTACCGTCGAGATCGAGCAGGCCGCGCCGAATGTCGGGACCACGATGGACGTTGCCGATATCTTTGACCGTGATCGGGACGCCGTTTTCACCTGTTTCGACGACTACTTTCTCGATATCGGCAAGATCGTTGATGTAACCTTCCCCGCGCACCATGTATTCGGTCTCGCCGAACTCGATCACTCGTCCGCCGACGTCATTGTTCGAGTCCCGGATGGCGGCGATCACCTTGTTAATCGGAATGTGAAAAGCGAGCAGCTTGTTCGGATCGACATCGACCTGATATTGGTTGACGTAGCCGCCTAACGAGGCAACTTCGGCGACGCCGGGCGTGTTTTGCAGGTAATAGCGCAACGTCCAATCCTGGAAGGAACGCAGCTCGGCCAGGCTATGTTTTCCTGAGTCATCGACGAGCGCGTATTCATAAACCCAGCCGACCCCGGTGGCATCCGGGCCCAGCACCGGGTTGACGTTTTCTGGCAACTGATTGCGGACTTGGTTGAGATACTCAAGAACGCGCGAACGCGCCCAATAGATATCGGTCCCGTCCTCAAAGATGACGCTGACAAACGAAAGCCCGAAGAAACTCTGACCGCGCGCGTACTTCACCTTCGGCGCCGCCGCCAGGGTGCTGACGATCGGATAAGTCACTTGATCTTCAACAATGGTCGGGGCGCGCCCGGGCCATTCGGTAAAGACAACTACTTGGACGTCGGATAGGTCCGGAATCGCGTCGAGCGGAATGTTGCGAACCGCAAAGATCCCAGCGGCGACGGCGAAGAAGAGACCGACGAGAACAAGGAACTTGTTCTTCGCGCACCAGGCGATGATGCCGTTGATCATCTACTTTGCTCCTCCGATCGTGCCGACGACTTCTCCACAGGTCGGCATCGATTGACCCAGGAATGGGTTCCCGATGGTCTTGTCAGCTTGCAGCCAGTCGGCCGCCGATTTCTTCCACATCGGACAGTGAACAATCTGGAGCGCCTGGTTTATTGGCAGCGGGAAGGTTTTGAAGAAATCGATCAGAGCGGCGCTGATTGCCCCGAATTGTTTCCGCGCCGAGTCCAGATCGGGCGGCGGTAAGACCTGCACACAGCGGGCAAGGGCCGCGAGTTTCTGCTGATAGGCATCCTGCTCGGCCTTCGGAGCGAGTTCTGGGGCCTGCAACTTTTCGACCGCTTGCTTCATCTGGGCGGCGGCGGGCGCGATACCTTCCAGCGTGCCATGTGCGAGAGAACCGCGCACGGTGTCGTAGGCCCTAACGAGTTGTTGAACCGGCTCTGTTGCTTCCGCTGGCAATGCATCGGTGCGAGTGACGCGATTTGTGGTTGGCGCTTCTTTTTCCGCCGCCCCGCCGCCGGCCGCGGCCTTTAGCTGGCTCTCGCTGTCGAGGAGGAAATTGCCGTCCACCACGACCTGCTCATTGCCTGCGAGTCCTTTCGCGACAACGACCCGATCGCCACTTCGGGCGCCGAGCTCGATCTCCTTGGGCGCAAAGACACCCTTCTCCGCCTGGACAAAGACGTATTGACGTTTGCCGGTATCGAAGACAGCGCTTGCCGGAATCGTGAGCTGATCGCCCAAAGCGGACTTGACTGTGACGTTGGCGTACATCCCGGGCTTGAGCAGCTCGTCGGGGTTTTGCAAAACCAGACGCACCTTGGCCGTTCGGGTTTTGTTCTGCAGATAGGGATAGATGAAAGCGACTTCGCCCTCGAAAGTTTTATCGGGGTAGGCGTCCACGGTAATGTCGGCTTTCTGTCCGACCTTGATCAGCGACAACTCATATTCGTAAACCTCCGCGTCGAGCCAGACCTCGGAGAGATCAGCAACACGGTAAAGAAGCATTCCAGAGTTAATCATCTGGCCGGGAAGCACGTTTTTCTCCACGACCACGCCTGTCATCGGTGCTGTCAGCTCCAAGGTGTCTTTTGGCGTGCCGGATTCTTCCAGCGCTTTGATTTGCGCTTCGCTGATGTCCCAAAGCTGAAGCCGTTTTCGCGCGGACCGGAGCAGGGACGCCTCGGCGTTTTGATTAGCGGCGGAGAATTTCCTCATCTCCGCGCTGAGTCCGGCGCCCTTACTGGATTTGGGCATCCTTTGATACGCGAGTAGGTATTCCTGTTGCGCGGAATAAAGATCGGGACTGTAGAGCGCCATCAAAGGATCACCGGCTTTCACCAGCTGTCCCGGCTTATCGACGTAGAGTTTCTGGACCCAACCCATCACCTTACTGTTTAAGTCGGCGACTTTTGTCTCGTCGTAATTAATGATGCCGACCGCGCGAATCGTTTTGGCTGCTTCGGTGCGCTCGACTGGCGCCACCCGGATGTTGATGAGCTGTTCCTGCGCATCACTTAGCTGCACCGCCGCGCGACCGGGAATCCCTTTGGCTTTCACCTGTTTGACCGGTTGCAACTCCATCCCGCAAATCGGGCAATTTCCCGGATGATCCGAAACGACGTTTGGATGCATCGAGCATTGGTAGAGTTGCTTCCCGCTCGCTGGTTTGCCGGTCGTATTAGCGCTCATCTCCGCCGTCGGCGGCTCGTTTTTCCTGGAACAGCCGGCGCCCAGCATCGCGACGGCTGCGAGGAGGATAATCAGCTTCTTCATTTCGATTCGCCGCCTTTCCATTTGGTGATCTGGGATAAATCCACGCCGACGGCGCGTTCGAGTTGCGCCATGGCGCGGGCAAGATCGGCCTGACTCATCACTTCGCCGAGGCGCAAGGCGAGGAGCGCGCGTTCGCTGTCGAGTAGATCGATGAAATTGCTCCTGGCTGACTCATAGCCGGCGCGCGTAGCTTCAAAGCTTTGCTCCGCCTGCGGCACTAACGTTTGCCGGTAAAGCAAAAGTTGATCGTGCGATAACTGCGCCCGGACCCAGGCCGATTGCACATCGGCCTGCACGCTATTGCGCACGTCGTTGGCAGTGGCGCGGCTCTGGTCGAGACGCTTTCTCGCTTCTCGCTCTTCGGCGTTAAGTTTTCCGAACCAAATGGGAACATTCACGCTCACTGACGCCATCACGGCGTCGTGTCCGTTATCGGGCGGATTTGAAAAGATGTTGCGATTTACCTGTGTGTAATCGACCCCGAAAGTGAAGTCCGGCAGCCGATCCATCCGGGCGAGGGAAAGGCTGGTCTGGTCGCGTGCAATCGCTATCCCGGCCTGCCGCAATTCCTGGCGATACTGCAAGGCGATCGCCATGGCGCGCGATCGATCAGGTAGCGGCGGTGTCGCCAGGTCGGACGGAACTTCAAACGCTGTCTTTTGCGGCGCACTTCGCAATGCATTCAGCCGCGCGAGCGCCACTTCGAGTTGTTGAGTAAGATCGAGCAATCGTTTCTGAATATCGGACGTCGTCAGCTGCGCCCTCAGCACATCGGGTTGTCCTGCCTTACCCGATTCGTAGCGCGCCTGGCTAGTCTTGGTAACTGTGCCGAGAAGCGATAACTCGGAATTCAAAATCTCGCGTGAGCGATCGACCTGATAGAGATCGTAGTAGGCAGTCTTGGCGCGCAGAATCAGCTCGCGCGCGAGAGTCTGATATTCCCATGCAGCGATGACTGCTTCCTGGCCGGCTTTCTTCGAAGCGAGCGAAAGTTTTCCTGGGAACGGAATCTTCTGTGAGGCGCCCACCTTTTGATTTTGCGCGCCGACGCGGGTCTCGACGTTATCGAAGAAATAGCCGTAGCTCACCATCGGGTCCGGCAGCGAGCCGGCGATCTTCGGCCGCTCGCGTTGCGCTTCCCATTTGTAGCGGGCGGCAGTGAGTGAAGGATTTCTTTGCAGAACCTCGCGCACCAACCGATCAAGCGACTGAGCGTGAAGCGATGTTGTGATTGTTAAAGTGAAGAAAAATAAAAGGATTGATTTCATAGGATTCAGGAATTGGGGTGGGGCCTCGAGAGCCGGGCCAAAGAAGCGCCGGGAAAACGGCACACTGCGCCTGTTCAGCGCCGCCGAATCAGATGAGGTAAATGCAGCTCGCGGCGAGCGGCGGAAGCGAGTGCCGCTGCCAGTAAGCTGGCGTCCACGATCCTACATCCAACTGCAAAAGGAACTCCTGCTCAAAGGGGAAACGGACATCGGGAACAACCGCCATTGGCGCACTTGTTCGACCTTCGGAATTGAGGGCTGTTTGAACAGGTCGCGCAGGATTAGTTTCTGGAGCGCAACACTTCATCGTCGCGCAGCATGCGCCGCGGCACTTCATGGCGGAAGCACCCGTTTCTCCCGGCATAGCGCAGCGGGCGGCGTGCAGGTCGAGCGGTGCGGCAAAAAGAGCCAGCCAAACCAGGATAGCCATGACGCTCTTCATCGCTTAACGATCGCCGGGAGTTAACTGAGCCGGTGAGACAGCCATGTTTGAGGGTAAACCCGCTTGCATCAGCCGCGGCTTCATCATGAGTAAATAACGCCGCCCGCTTTCCGGACTCATCTCTGCACTGACGGCGTAAATATGAGCCAGCATCGCCTCCCGGCATTCCTGTCTCGCGTCACTCGCCTGCTTCAGCGCACCTTTAATTTCCGGCGTCACGCTTCGATTACTTTCGATCAGCGAATTCACTCTGGCGTTGGTCGCGGAAATTCTTTGGCACATGCGATCGCACTCCGGGCGATAAGCTCCGTGCAAAGCCTTGATCCGAGCGAATTGTGAGTCATTCAGGTTGAACTCCTGGCGAAGCCACTCCATCTCGGCTTCCGGCTTATTCATCATCGCCTGCACCGGTTGTGTAGCGCAGTAAAAATAGAAACAGTAGGCGACGGCCGAGACCAGCACCGCGACGACCACGACTAGCGCGCCTCTCTTCATTGCGGTCGATTTGAATCGCCGAGGGGAGTAATGGAAATGACATAGCGCGCTTCGAGCGATCGCCAGTGCCGCGCATTCGCATGGGCGGCGTTTAAATGAGCGAAGCCGAGACTGAGCGCGACGCTGACCGCGATCAGCGCCGTCGCATATTGCGGTTTTCCAAGTTCGATCAAAAACCCCTCGCGCAACCAATTCCAAACAGATCGCGGCTGCGTCGCCTGCCGGCCCGCGATACGCTGCCAGACTTCGGCCTGAAAGCCGCGCGGCACGGGCAGCTGCACCTGCCACGCCCGCAATTTGGTGCTCAACTCATCTGGTTGTTTTTCCGACATTGTTCTGCCTCTGATCTGGTGTTTCCGGATAAGTGAAACACCACCGGCCGAAAAAACCCTCAGGTTTTATTGGCCGAACTATTGCCGGGCGTGGAAATCGTCGAACGCCTCAGATCGCCGCATCCATCCGCGGCACAGGCGGCGAGAGCACTTCGGCTTGGTCAGGAATGATCTCGGCTGCAATACCTGTCGCGCGAATGGCATCGGCCAGCTTTTGCTCGTCCACGGATTCGTGCTCCACGGTGACGCGATGAGCTTCGGATTCGACCCGAACGGCTTTAACGCCGGGGATAGCATTCAACGCCTTCTCGATGTGCGCGCTTTCGCCTAACGAAGCTGAATCTTGAAATTGGATCTGTGTGGTTTTCATGGACTGGCGAGAAGGGCGGGATCAGCCGGCGTACGGCGGGACGCGCTATTCCATGAAATCGCCTCTGCCTTTTCCGCGCGAGACAACTGAAACGAACAGGACGCGTTTGGTTTTCATTTCTCCATCTTCCATCTGACGGCTGGCCCGGAGACGAATACCTTTCGCGCCGCTCAGGCCACGGATGGTATCCAGCACCAGCGGCGTGCCGGCGGGATCGAGCAAAGAAAGGCGGCCGTCGTCGTCCACCAGGGCGTAGCCGCTCTCGGCGCAGTGTCCCATGTTGAGACAGCGGTGCGTGTGTTTGCGCACGCGCTCGACCAGCTCGTTTCGCGGATACTTCCGCGCGCAGGCGATATCGACGACGTAACCCTCAAGCGTTTCGCTCAGCTTGGCGCACGCGTCGTTTTCGGAGAGCGGTCGCGTAATGCTCATGGCGCGATAACACTGCGAATTTGCTCAGGCTTTTGTGCAAACACAGGCAGGCAAACCATCGTCGGTCCGATCCCTTTCTTTTTCCCGAAGACCAACTTGTTTACCGGAACGTCCAGCGAAATCCCGCCGAGATCGATGAACCCAAGTATGTCCTGCAATCCGAGCTTCAGACGAGCGCGATCGCCACTCACGCTTTCCACTTCGCCGATGCGTAACCCCGAGGCGTTGATGACGGTCGCTCCATCGTATTCGCCTGGATTGGCCGGCAAGTGGACCGTCGCAGATGATATGGTGGCTTCCCGTTGAGAAACAATGCTGCCGAGGATCTCCGGGGCGCGTTCTGGACGGCCGTTCTCCAGAGCGCGACGCGTCTCTTCGATGCGATGAAAGGCTTCCTCAAAAAATGGGTCGGACGTGACGCCTTTGCCAAGCTCGGCCGCGTGATGGGCCGCATTCAAAGCCCGTAGCGCTTTGGCGCGATGTCCGGCCTGGAAGTTGATGCGCGCAACCTGCAGCGAGTTCAGCAAGCCCTCTTGCAAGACAGCGACCGGGTTTGCGGAGTTTGCCGCCTCTGCAGGTACCGGCTCGATTGGCATTCGATGGCGCGCCTGCACTACAACCGCCAAAATGATGAAGCTGACAACACCGAGCACCGTCATCGCGACGAGATACCCGACTAGTTTGCCAGTGCTTATTTCATTCTTTTCCATCTCAGGACATCCCGTGTTTCCATTTCATCTGCACGAGCATCCAGTTCATCGGATAGGTAAAGATAAATCCGACAAGAAGGCCGAGGGCGCCGAAACCCCAGAAGGCAAAAGTATTTGGATCAGGCTGCTCACCTACTGTCAGTGGGGTGACGAATCCCATGACCAAACCCATGCCCGCCATCACTGTGATCATGGAGAAGAACTCCGCTCGTCCGCCCATCCAAAGTGTCTGGAGCGGACCATCGGCCATTTTGCTCATCGCTTTGTATTGAAAGATGAACCAGCCAAAAGCGAACCCGACGGCGTATTCAAACCAGAACTCGCCCCAGAAACTGATGTTGATGATCCGCGCGATCACCATCGCGGTCATGATTCCGAGCCCGTCACCTCCGACACAGTGAATGCATGAGCCGGTGACTTTCCGGAATGGCGTCGAGACGTATTCATGGTGGCGCTTCTTTTCCTCTTCGCCTTCCACTTCACCGATGTTCGGCGGGCGACAGGTCCAGAGATACAGGCCGATGCCGATGACCGAGAAAAAGAAAATGATGATCGGCCACGCCCACTTCAGAGCTTCATTTACCTGCTTGTTCAGAACATAGGCGTCGTAGAGGACCCAGATCGCGCCGAGGAAGCCGATGGCATACCAGGAAATGACGAACCAAGGTTCGGCGAGAAAGCTAAGGAACGCCGTATCCATCCACTGCCTCGTTAGGCCGCTAACTTGCGACACGCTTCCGCGCAACGGCGGCAACTTTCCGCGCATACCTTGCAGTGTTCCATCTTCTCGCCGTGCTTCTCGCACTCCTGGCCACATTGTTCGCAAGCGCTCTGGCAGGCTTGCAAAGCTGCGCGACGAACTTGTTCGTTAGTCTCCGTCTGCCGGAGAAGAATTTCCCCGGTCGCGCGACAGGCGGCGGCGCAATCGAGATTGAGGCGGATGCATTTCACCATGTCGGCGACTTTGTCTTCACCCAGACAAGCGTCGGCGCACGCAGTGCAGGTCTCGTGACATTCAAAACAGGCGGCAATGCATTCCTGCAGAGCGTCGCGGTTGTTGATGGCGTTCTTTTGCGGGTGCGTATCCAGCATGGCTTCGATGTGATGACTCATTAAGTTATTCCTTTCAGTTATTGTTTCCGTTTTTCCTCAAATCAAAACCGCAGGCGTAAACCCGCCCCCCATCCGTAGGTGGAATGCCACTGGCCAAGAATGGAAACGTTCTTGCTCAGCATGTAATCAAGGTGGACACGTTCCTCCCAAAGCTCGTGCGTGTCATAGCGAACTTCGCCGCCAAGGCTTAGGCGTGGAGTGAGCGGTATATCCTTCGCAATTCTGAATCGCGCGCCTCCGTCGGTATCAATCCAAATCATCGAGTCAATCCGCAGCGGCAATTGATACATAAGACCAAAGACGCCGCGGTTGCTGTCGCTAGTGTAGCCGAAAGGATCTGTCTTGATCGTTCCATTAAGATCGGCTCCGGCGAACAGGCGGAAGAAGCGATTGAAGTAGCGTTCATAGAGAAGCGTATTTTCGACTTCTGTGTCCGGCACATCGTGCCAGCCGGCTTCCCATTCGAGGTTGAAGATGTTCGCGGTGTTTGAAAGCTGGATGTAACCCTGTGTCATGTTACTTAGAACATCAGCAGTGCCCCAGAAATAGAATGGGTCCTGGTAAAGCTTGTAGCGGACGGCTTCAGTGTCGGGATAAGGCTCGAATCCTTCGTAGTGAACTACTCGCGCCATACCGCTATTGAGGTGATAGAGAAAATGGCAATGGAAAAACCAGTCGCCGACTTCTTCCGCCGCAAACTCGATGACGGTTGTCTGCATCGGCGGGACATCGACGGTGTGCTTGAGTGGTGAGTAATCACCCTGCCCGTTGATGACGCGGAAGAAGTGACCGTGCAGGTGCATCGGGTGATGCATCATCGAGCGGTTGATCATGATGAAGCGCACCGTCTCGCCCTTCCGAATCTTGATCGAATCGCTCGCGTAGAGTGTCTTGTTATCAATCTTCCAAACGTAGCGCTCCATGTCGCCTTCCAGTGTCAGGCGAATATTGCGAACCGGGCGGTTCGGCGAGAGCGCGGTCTTTTTCACGGAGCGCAAATCTTTATAAGGCGGACCGGGCCGCGGTCCCATTCCATCCATCGCCAACGGCTGGCGCGACGAAACATCCGGCCCGAGCGGCGTGAAATCCCATGTATGCGTTTTGCCGTTATAAGGATTGGCTGATGGCTCCGGTTCGTTAGTCATGTCGCTGCGATCCATCGCCATGTCGTCCATCTTTCCTTTCATGGACATGTCGTGATCCATCTTCATTTTGCCGCCCATCTTCATCTCGCCGGGTTTCATTCCCATCATTTCCGGCATCGTCATGGTGCCGCCCATGACTCCCGGCTTGTCGAACTTGCCAGCATTTACGTCGCGGTCAGGCATTCCCATCGTGCCGCCTGGTGTGAGCGCAAAGATATTCTCCGGCTTTAATTTGCCCATCGCGTTGTAAAGGTTCGCATGCGGCACGCTCGGCGCCGGATGCCGCTCGCCGTTTCCGATCCAGATGGACGTCCAGGCGGAGCCGTCCTGTGCGGTGGCGCGTAACTCATAAGCACCGGGACCGGGCGGACTGACGAGCACGTCGTAAGTCTCGGCCACGCCGATCAAGAAACGATCCTTCTTTACCGGCACGACGTCTTGCCCGTCTGCCGAGACAATTTTCAGCGGACCGCCCGCGAATTGGAGAAGGAAAAAGGTGGACGACGAGCCATCGACAATACGAACACGAACGACCTCGTTAGGCGTGGCGGCGATGTGATGTTCCGGTTCACCATCGGCAAGGAAACGATCATAGGCCACGTCAGAAAGGTCCATCGGCGGCATTCGCAGCAGCTCGCGTTTCCAGTAATCGCCTTCCTTGCCCGCGCGGAGCGCGCCGAATACTGTCTGTGATGTGCCACGCTGAAGCGCAGGCCATTCACTTCCGCGCTTGAGCCAGCGCAGGACTTCCTGCGGATTCTCGTCCGTCCAATCGGATAGAACCACCGTGCGATCGATATCGCCACTCACGCCGCCGCTTCGCGGCAAAATGCGCAGCGCGCCGTAAACGCCCTGCTGCTCGTGCAACTTGGTATGCGAGTGATACCAGTAAGTCCCATGCTGCCGGATCGGAAAGACGTAATCGAAAGTTTCACCCGGTTTGATTGGCGGATAAGTCACATACGGGACGCCATCCATCCGGTTTGGGATCAGCATTCCGTGCCAATGAATCGAAGCGTCCTCCTTCATCGCGTTCGTGACATGGATGCGCGCGAGGTCACCTTCATGAAACGTGAGCGTCGGTGCGGGAATGGTGCCGTTTACTGCGATCGCCGTGCGCGGTTTGCCGGTGAAATTGACCGCCTTCTCCGCGATCGTGAGGTTGTATTCCACCGTCGCGGCGACGGTGTGGCGAGCGGGGAGCGCGCTCAGCCCGATGAAGAGCGACAAAAGCAAGATGCGAAGAAACGCGTTCATTCCAGACTGGCCTCTCTCTCAGTGTTGATGCTCGTGGTGCGCCTCGTCGTGGTGTTCGTGCGCTTCGTCGTGTCCCATGAAGGGCAGGTGGCCTAACGAATCGGCGACCGCCTCGGCCGGGCGTTGAGCCTCCGGCAGCGGCCGCATTCCCTGCCCTGCGGCGGCCGAACCCGCGCCATACGCGTAGGCGATCTCCCCGCCGAACCAGCCTTGAAAAAGAGTCAGGAAAAGAACGAGCGCGGCGCAGGTGAGATAACCGGCAGAGACGGGATGCCGCGTCGCCGGGTTGGCCAGCGCCACCGTCCGCAAGCGCCAGCGCCAGACGGTGAGGAGCAGGATGAGAACGGCGATGACCCAGCCGATCTTGAGATGCACATGGATGAGCTCATGAGTGGCGGGCGCGAGCGTCGCGCGCCACATATCGAGGTAACCGAAAAGGACCGTGATCGAGACGCCGATCAGAGCGGTGACGAGCGACCACCAGGCGACCGTGCGCGCAGAGTCGCTCGCGCGGAAATAGCCGATGAATTCGGCGATGACCGCGAGCGTGACGAGAGCGATCGGGAAATGGACGATCGCCGGATGAAGAGGTAGTAGTTGCATAGTCGTTAGATCAGCGGGTCGCACGGTGGTCTGACCGCGCTCACCGCAGGAGAATCGCCCGCAGAGCTGCCCTGAGATGACCAAACAAGGTCCCTTCTATGACCCACGTCATAGAGGGCGGAGTATTTTTGGAGAACGCACCTGGCTTGATCCGGACAACGCCGGGCCGGTTTTGTGCGCGAACGCTTTCAGTCGCGAGGAGGAGAGGATGCGCATGTGATTGCGACGCGTCTCGACGATCCCGGCGTCGCGCAACTTTTTTGTCGCGCGGATCGCCGATTCCACAGTCGTGCCCGCCAGCTCGGCCAGAGTGCGGCGGCTGTGCGGGATCTCGTCGCCGAATTTGTCCTGCAAATAAACCAGGGCGCAGGCAATCCGCCCGGCGACGTCTTCCCCCGCGATGCTGCGCATGTGCTGGGCGTGATAGAGCCGGCGACAGGCATCTCGCATCAAGACCCGGAGCAGCCGTCCATTGCTCCGGCTGAACTCTTCCAGGAGAGATATTGAGAATTTGATCGCGGCCGTCGCTTCCATCGCCCTGGCAGCAAAGAGGTAATTCCCTTCGCCCGAGTAACAGTGCGCCCCGCAAATCTCGCCCGGGATGATGATCTCGATCGTGAGCGGTGGACCGCGGCGGCTTTGCTTCACGACTTTGATCTCTCCCCGCACAATGGCCCATCCATCTTTCGCCGGATCATTCTCGCGGTAGAGCAGTTCGCCTTTCGCATAATCGGCGAGCGAAGCTTCGGTCGCGAATTTCTCCCGCTGCGCGCTGCTGAGAGTGCGGAGGACGTTGTTCGCCGCGAGCGCGACTTCGATCGGATGAGTAAATGGCGGAGGCGTCATTTCAGCGGGAGGTAGGATCATGCAGACAACGCAACGCGTGCGCGATATAGATTCATGGGAGTGCTGCATTTGCGATCGCCACAGGACCCGCGAGTGCGAGGTGACGTGATCGCCAGATGTAAAAAATCGCGGGATAGACGAGCAGCTCCATGAGTGTGGAAGTCACGACCCCGCCGACCATCGGCGTGGCGATGCGTTTCATCACGTCCGCGCCTGCTCCGTGGCTCCACAAAATCGGCAAAAGACCGGCGATAATGACTGCGGCAGTCATTGCCTTGGGACGGACTCGTTTGACCGCGCCGTGATAAATCGCCTCGCGCAATTCAGCGAGGTCGCGCAGGCGACCAGCCTTGCCCGCCTCGGCATAAGCCAGGTCCAGATACAACAACATGACTACGCCGGTTTCGGCATCGAGCCCGGCCAGGGCGATAATTCCGATCCAGACGGCGACACTCATGTTGTAGCCAAAGAGGTAGAGCATCCAAAAAGCGCCGACTAACGAGAAAGGCACCGCCAGCAGGACGATGGCAGTCTTGATGGCCGACTGGGTGTTGAGATAAATGATCAGGATGATGAGGAGGAGTGTGATCGGAATGACGAGCATGAGGCGCTGCTGGGCGCGGAGCATGTACTCATACTGGCCGCTCCAGAAAATGTTGTAGCCGCTGGGGAAACGAATCTTTCCGCCGGCGATGGCTTCGCGCACCGCACGCTGCGCCATCTCCACATAGGTGCCGACGTCGATGTTTTTCACATCCACGTAAATCCACGCGTTCGGGACGGCGTCTTCGCTCTTGATGCTCATGGGACCGCGCACCACCTTGATCCGGGCGAGCTGGCCCAATGGAATCTGCGCGCCGCTTGCTGTGGGAACGACGATGTCGCGCAGCGCTTCGATGTTCTCACGGAAGTCGCGCTCGTAACGGAGATTGACGGTGTAGCGTTCGAGGCCCTCGACGGTGGTGGTGAGCGGCATTCCGCCGAGTGCAACTTCCAGCACCTCCTGCACGTCGCCGAGGGCGAGGCCGTAGCGCGCGATTTCATCACGGTTGATTTCGAACTCAATGTAGTTTCCGCCCATCACCCGCTCGGCAAACACACTGGAAGTGCCGGGCACTTGCCTAACGACTCCTTCAATTTCCGCGGCGACGCGCTCCAGTTCGGCCAGATTCGCGCCGGCCACTTTGATGCCCACCGGGGTCTTGATGCCGGTGGCGAGCATGTCGATCCTGGTTTTGATCGGCATTGTCCAGGCATTGCTCAGGCCGGGAATCTGAATGGCTGCGTTCAAGGCATCGGTCAGCTCGTTAACCGTGCGGCGGCGGTGCGCCACCACCCGGCCGTCGCTCCCGAAAATATCGGCCGCCGGCCAGTCTTTCTCATCCTTGAGCATGATGGTGGTCTCGATCATGTCGAAGGGCGCGGGATCGGTGGCGGTCTCGGCACGGCCGATCTTTCCGAAGACGTGGTGCACTTCGGGAAAGCTCTTTATGATCTGGTCGGTCTGCTGGAGGACCTCGCGCGCCTTGGTGGTGGAGATGCCAGGAAAAGTCGTCGGCATATAAAGCAGGTCGCCTTCGTACAGCGGCGGCATGAACTCGGAGCCGATGCGCTTATAGGGAATGATGATGCTGAAGACCGCCACGGCGGCGCCGGCGATCACCAGCCAGCGCCAGCGGATGATGAAATCAAACGCCGGGTGATACAGCCAGATGAGGAAGCGGTTGAGCGGATTTTTTTCTTCCGGGCGCAGCTTCCCCCGAATCAAAAAGCCCATCAGGATGGGCGCGAGCGTGATCGAGAGTAGCGCGGCTGCCGCCATTGAGTAGGTCTTTGTAAAAGCGAGCGGTTTGAAGAGCCGGCCTTCCTGCGCCTGCAAGGCGAACACGGGAAGGAAGGAGAGCGTGATCACCAGCAGCGAGTAGAAGAGGGTGGGTCCGACCTCGATCGAAGCGTCGCGAATGATCTGCCAGTGCGGCTTCTTCCCGCCATCATGCTCGATGTGCTTGTGCGCGTTCTCGATCATGATGATGACCGCATCGACCATCGCGCCGATGGCAATGGCGATTCCGCCTAACGACATGATGTTCGAGCTGATTCCCTGCCGGTACATGACCAGAAACGACATCAGCACTGCGATGGGCAGAATGAGAATGGCGACGAGCGCGCTGCGGAAATGGAGGAGGAAAGCGATACAAACGAGTGCCACCACGATGCTCTCTTCGATCAGCTTTTCCTCCAGGGTGCGGACGGCGCCATCGATCAACACGGTCCGATCATAGGCGACGGTGTAGTTCACATCGGGGGGCAATCCTTTCATGGCCTGATCGAGACGCTGCCTGACCTCTTTGATGACCTGCCGCGCATTGGCGCCGTAACGCACCACCACGATTCCGCCTACCGTCTCGCCCTCGCCGTTTAGCTCCGCGATGCCGCGGCGCATTTCCGGCCCCAGCTGCACATTCGCCACCTGCCCGAGCAAAATGGGAACGCCGTTCACACTCGCACCGAGTCCGACCTTTCGCAGCTCTTCGACGGAGTTGATGTAACCGCGGACGCGCAGAATGAATTCCTTCTCCGCCAGCTCGATGGTACGCCCGCCGACCTCGCCATTGGCTTTCTTCACCGCCGTGCTCACGTCCGCGATCGAGAGGCCGTAGGCGCGCAGCTTGGCCGGATCGACCGTCACCTGGTATTGCTTCACGAAGCCGCCGACGCTCGCGACTTCGCTTACACCTTCGACCGAGGTGAGCTGATATTTCAAATACCAATCCTGCATCGAACGCAGCTCCGCCAGGCTGCGTTCCTTCGAGTTGATCGAATACATGAAGGCCCATCCAACACCAGTCGCGTCCGGCCCCAGCGACGGCGTCACGTTGCGCGGCAAACTTCCGCCTAATGAGCTGAGATATTCGAGCACACGGCTGCGCGCCCAGTAAGGATCGGTGCCGTCTTCAAAAATAACATAAACAAACGAGAAGCCGTAGAAGGAATAACCGCGCACCACTTTCGCCTGGGGCACAGACAACATTTTGGTCGTGATCGGATAGGTGACCTGGTCCTGCACGATCTGCGGCGCCTGCCCAGGCCATTCCGTGTAAATGATGACCTGCGTGTCGGACAGGTCGGGGATGGCATCGAGCGGGATGTTTCGCAGCGCATAAATGCCCGCAATCGTCAGAACAAGAGTCGCGAGCAGAATCAAGAATTTGTTCCGCAACGAGAAATCTATGATTGCGCGAAGCATGACAGTTATTGCTGATGATTGTGCGGAGTGGCCGTAGCAGGCGGCGCCGTTTGTGCGGGCTCCGGCTGATTGGCCGGTGCTGGGATCAGCGTCATTCCACAAATCGGACACTTGCCGCCGTGGGTATACTTGATGGTCATGTGTTCCGGCATGGGACATGCAAATTCCGCGGGGCAGACGAACTCCTGCGCTTCGACGCCGGACGACGGTGTGGGTGACGTTGCGCCTTTGGCAGTTTTGGTCGGCGACGTGGCTACCTCGGGCGTGCCAGAAGTCGCTGGGTTAAGCATTTTCTGAATCGCCTCACGAAGCTGACTTTCGGAATCGAGCATGAACTGACCGGAGGTGACGACATGTTCGCCTTCCTTAAGTCCGCTCAGCACCTGATAGCTGTTGTTCTCTGAACGCGGCCCGAGCGTAACTGTGCGTGGCTCGAATTTTCCACCTTCCAGCGCGACGAAGACGGTGTTGATTTCGCCACTGCGCAGGACGGCGGTATCAGGCACGAGGAGCGCAGACGGTTCGAGCTCCGCGCGAATTGCCACCGTCGCGAACATTCCTGGTTTGAGGAACAACCCCGGGTTGTGGAATTCCATTCGCACGCGCGCGGTGCGCGTCTTCTCATCCACAGTGGGATAGATATAAGTGACGCGACCAACAAATCGCCGGTCCGGCAGATACGAAAGGGTGACTTCCGCTTCCTGGCCGAGCTTTATATAAGCGAGGTCCTGCTCATAGATCTGCGATTGCACCCAAACAATGCTAAGATCAGCCAGGCGGTAGAGTTTCATCCCTGCTTCGGCGCGCTGACCTTGGATCGCCATCTTCTCCACCACCACGCCGTCAATCGGCGCCGCAATGCTGAGCGTGCGTCGCGGCTGACGCGTCTTCTCCAACTCGGCGATTTGCTCTTCCGAAATGTCGTAGAGCCTTAGTTTCTGCCGCGCGCTCGCTTTCAATCCGCCGGTGGAATTGAGCGCGAGCACATATTCGTTCTGTACGCTGTAAAGCTCGGGCGAGTAAATCTCGAAGAGCGGCTCACCTTTGCGCACTTCTTTGCCTGTTGAATCGACATAGAGCTTCTCGATGAAGCCGCTAAAGCGGGTGGTGACATCGGCCAGCGCCGTCTCGTTGTAGTCAATCGTACCTACCGTTCGGATGACGCGACGCACTGGCCCCTTTGTCACAACCGCGGTGCGCAGGCCCATCTTTTGCACCGTCACCGGATCGACCTTGATCGTGGCGCCTTCCTCTTCGCCTTCGTAGACCGGCACCATCTCCATGCCCATGCTGTCTTTGCGCGGCGTCTTGCTCACCTCGCCGAGCATCATGGTGGACTTGTAGTATTTGACCTTGCGCTCGCCGGCTGATTGCGCGCTGGCCGCTTTCTCCTTCTTCACCGGCGTCAACGTCATCCCGCAGATGGGACAATTGCCCGGCGAATCCTGGATAATCTGCGGATGCATCCCGCAGGTGTATTGTGTCTTCTCGTTAGGCGCTTTCGAGCAGGCCGCGAGGAGTGTGACGAGGAGAATTAGGACGATACGCATGCTCATTTCGATGCTCCTTTCTGCGACGAAGCCGAAGGACTGTTTCCGACGATGCTGTCCAGCTCGGCCAGCGCGATTTCGTATTCCGCCAGATAGTTCGCAGTCATCGCTTCCACTTCCCGAAACGTTCGCTGCGCCGTGATCAGCTCAAGAAAGCCCGACTTGTCCGATTCGTAACCGGCGCGAGTCGCTTGCGTCGCCTGGTCGGCCTGCGGCATGATCTGGTCACGAAAGAGTTCGTAGTTGTGCGCCGCCGCCTCGATTTTATTGAGCTGGTCGCGAATCAGCCCCGCTGCCTCCGTCCGCGCGGCGATCGCGCGCTGTTCCGCATCCATCACACTTTGCTTCGCTTCGCGCACACCCGCGGAATACTTGCGGTAATTACCCCACGGAATACTGAAGAAAACGCCCGTGTCGTATTCGCTGAAAGCGCGCGAAGAATCTTCGAATTGCCGCGCTTCGATGCGCACCTGCGGATCGGGAAACCAGGCACGCTGGGCCAGCTGTAGTCGCGCACGCTCGGCTTCGATTCTTTGCTCCGCGCTGGTCACTTCCGGCCGTTGCGCAAGCGCTGCGGCCTGGAGTTGCGCCGAGCTGAAATCGCGCCGGCGAAAAGTAAGCGCCCGTGGCTGGCCGACGAGCGCATTGGCCGGGCGATTCATGAGCACGTTTAGAGCGGACTGTTGCTCGCGCAGATCCCGTTGCAGATTGGTGCGTGTTTCCTTCAAACGGAGCAAATCCGTCTGCGCGATGAGGACATCGGATTGTGACTGGGTGCCTGCCTCATATTTCACCCGGCTGATATCGGCCGCCTGTTGCAGCAAGCCGGTGTTGCGCTCGTTGATCTCGAGCTGCGTGTAGGCATTCGTCAGCTTCGCGTAAGCGATGCGCGCCCGCGTCACCGCATCCAGCTCGACGCGGCGCAGCTCATCGAAACTGGCGCGCGCTTCCGCCAGCGCGGTCCGGCCGCGACTGAGGTTCTTGCCCGAAAGTGGAATGCTCTGCGCGATCATCGATTCGGTGTCCGTGTAGCGATCGAAGCGAGTCGTTCCCATGCGTTCGACATCCACTCCCACCATCGGATCGTCCCAGGCCCGAGCCTGCGGGATGCGCTCCTTCATCATTTCCCAACGCGCCCGGGCTGCTTTGACCGATGGATTGGCGCGCAAGACTTCGTTGACAACCTGCTGTTGTCCCAAACCCTGCGTCCGCGCCTCGCAGGCGAACGCGATTGCAATCGCAAAACACGCAAGCCGTTTCACGACAACTGATCCGGATGCGGATGCCGCAGCTGCGCGCTGATCTCGTGCGCAAAGCGCATCGAGAGGTAATGCTTCGGGTCCTTGTTGAAAGTCTCGATGCACAAAGGACAGCAAAGCGCGATCATCCGCGCACCGGCTTTGATGTGTGCCAGACCACCGCCTTGATCGACCGACTTGCCACAGACAATGCAAAGGTGATCCCAGCTTTCGATGTCAGCATTTTCCAGTTCACTCATCTCCTTCTCCTTTCTTCACTTGCAGTGTCAGAGTGGTGAAATCGCTCTCCCAATCGGCGTCCGGCTTGGTTGATTTCCGCACGTCTGTTCCGCGCAAGAGCCATGGTCCTGCGCGGTCAAAACGGAACACAACGCGCCCCTCGGAATCCGTTTTCCGTGTTTCGCCCTTTGTCTCACCGGCCGCTACCGCATTGAGAGCAAAATCCTTGTAGGGCGCGCCACTTTTTAAGATGCGAACGGGAAGTTCGTCCCCAACCTGCAACCCAGTCGGGTCTTTCTCGGGAATGATTTCGAGTTCCTGCCCGACCGGATCGGCCCAGGAGCGGTCGCCTTCCGGCACACCTACGCGAAGGAATGTGTTCGGATGCTTGGTATAAAGTTCTCTCCAGCGTCCGGGCTTCTTCATCTCGGCCCATTCCTTCCTGATCTTTTCGGGAGCTGCGATCTCGTCGAGATATTCCTGCACCTGCGCGGGCTGGAGCTCGATCTCCTTCGCCGGAAAGACCACCCAGAGAGTAGCGACTCCGGCCGCGGCGGGCTGAGCGACAAAGCGGAGCGCCTCCTTGCTTTCGGCAATCTCGGTGATCGGCACGGTTTCTCCGGCGAGCCGATATTGCGCCGATTGCACGCGGACCCGTTTCGGGCCGGTCTCGAGCGCGGGAAACTTCATTCCACTCGTCAGCTCGAGGGTCGCCTTTGAGCCCGGCGCGATCGAAAAGTTATCCGGCAAAACCCAGGTATCGTGCGCGAACAACGCCGACGAAACAAAAAGGAGGAGAAGCGCGAGGGTGATCTTCCTCATCAGCGTTTGCTCTCCAATTCCGCGACGAGCGCCTTCATTTCGCCGATCTCCTTTTCCTGACTCCGGATGATTTGGTCGGCCAGCTCACGCACGCGCGGGTCGGAGATATGGGCGCGTTTGCTCGTCATGATGGCGATGGAGTGATGGGGGATCATCGCCTTCATGTAGGAGACATCCTCTACCGTGGCCTGGCTGCGGACGAGCCAGAGCGCACCGGCAAAGACGAGCGCGCTGCCAAGAAAGATCGCCGCGTTGAGCGTGCCTTTCGTGTACATGCCCAGCATGAAGGCGAGCATAATGATCGCCATCGTCGCGCCCATCACCAACGCCATGTAGGCGCGCGTTTCGCTGAAGAAAACATGATCGAGCGCGTAAGTGTTCAGATACATCAGCCCAAACATAATGAGGGTGGAGACGCCGATCATGGCGCCGAACTTCGCATAGTTATCTTTCATAAGTGGTTTCGCTTTCCTCCTATTTGGTTGCCTTTTGACTCGACCAATGAATCGCCCGCACGCGCCATCCCTCCGCCGTTTTGGTCAGGACCATGGTCTCGGCGGCGAGCTCGTTTATCGCTTTGTCCTTGTATCGGCCACTGACCTTGAAGGTGCTTGTGACCCAGGCAACGTCTCCTTCCTGTCGGACAAGAGCGCTCAGCTCTTTTCCGGGGACCGCGCGGGCAAAGGCGATGTCGGCGGCCAGATGCTCGCTCTGGTATTCGTCACGCGTCTGCACGTGCCCACCCTCGGCGATCAAAGCGTCGGGCTGGAGAAGCTCGATCACCCGCTCGGCTTTGCCGGCGCCAAGCGCCTGGTGAAATTCCTCCGCAGTCTGCTGGATCGCTGGCGCGTCCGGCGCAGTGCTTTGGCCGCGTGCGAAACCGGTGCTGCCCAGAAGACATCCGCCCGCGAGCAGAATGATGAAACAATTCCTAATCGGTGTTTTCATGAGTGATCGTGATGCATGGGTTGAGCCGGTGAATCGTTGCCGGAAATCGAGGAGGCAACGGTGCCGGGCGGGTTTTGATACCAGCCTGGATCGTCGTAGGTGGTGATCCCTTCGCGCACTTTCAGGATCGTAAACATGCCGCCCATCTCGATTGGACCGAACTGGCCTTCGCCGATCATCATCGGAAGCGTGTTGCGCGGTCCCGGCATCATGTCAGCCATCGCCGACATCTCGTGCATGCCTCTTTCACCCATCGCCATGTAACCCGGAACAAGGCGGCTGATCTTTTGTGCAACGCCTTTTTGATTTGCGCCGATGACATTGGGAATCTCATGGCTCATGGCGTTCATTGCATGATGATTTTTGTGGCAGTGGAACGGCCAGTCGCCCGGATTGTCGGCAACGAACTCAACTGTGCGCGTCGTTCCCGGTGGCACGTTCATGGTTGTTTCCGGCACCCACGCGCTTTTCGGAATCGGCCCGCCATCCGTTTCCACCAGCCACCAACGATGACCATGAAAGTGGATAGGATGACTATCCATGCTCAGATTGGCGAAGCTGACTCGCACGCGATCGTTTAGCTTCGCAACCAGAGGTTCTGTTCCCGGCCAGACACGATTGTTGAAAGTGAAGATATCGAAGTCAGTCATGACATTGGGGTTGGGCGTGAAGGTGCCAGGAGCTATCGCCCATTCTTGAAGGAAGATGAGGAAGTGGCGGTGCACGGGCTCTGGGTAACCATCCTTGGGATGAATGATGAAGAATCCCTGCATGCCCATCGCCATCTGAATCATCTCGTCCGAGTGCGGATGATACATTTGCGCCCCATGCTGCCTGAGCGTGAACTCGTAGGCGTACGTTTCTCCGGGCGGAATATGTTTCTGCGTCACGCCACCCACGCCGTCCATGCCGTTAGGCAAGAGGACGCCGTGCCAGTGGACGGTCGTCGATTCCGCGAGCTTGTTCGTAACGAGAATCCGTACCCGATCACCTTCGACCGCTTCGATGGTCGGGCCGGGACTTTGGCCGTTGTAGCCCCAGCAATTCACGATCATTCCCGGAGCGAATTCACGCCTTACCGGTTCAGCGATAAGGTGAAATTCCTTTACTCCGCCTTTCATCACCGAAGGAAGCGATGAACCGTTCGGAGTAACTACCGGAGTGTAGTTTACTTTCGCGCCCCGATTCTCGGCCGGTGTAGCTTGGGCGGCGAGAAGACGCGTTCCACCTGCAATGCGCTGGACGAGCGCCGAAGCGCCGAGCAAGGCGGCTGTTCCGGAGAAGAATTTACGTCGAGTAATCATAGGATGGTTTCTTAGCGTTTGCTGCGATCGAGATAAGACTTGCCACTGAGGCTGCCGCCGACGGCGCGCTCCAATTCCGCCCGCGCGATCCAGTAGTCGCGCCAGGCTTCGATGTAGCTGCGTTCCGCGGCGACTTCGTTTTGCTTCGCGATGAGTAGGTCGTAGGCACCTTTCAGCATGTAATTGTATTGCTGTAGCGAGAGATTGAGCGCCTGTTGCTGGGTGGGCAGAAGGCGTTTTCCGATATAGGAAGTGAGATCGCGTGCCGCGACCAGTTGATCGCGCGCCTCGCGCACTTCCGAACGGGCGTTTACCGCCAGAGCTGCCAATTCTTGCTGCGCCTGCCTATACTGCGCCGTTAAGCGCGCGATCTCACCTTGACCTTGATTAAAGATCGGAAGCTCAAGATCAAGCGTGGGGCCAGTGACGCGTTGTCCATCCGGCTCACGTTCGGTATCGACTCCTATGTTAATCCCAGCGGGCGCGTACCGAGTCCTGGTGCGGAGAAGAAGCGTCTGACCTATCAAATCCAGCTGCATGCGGCGGGCTTGCAGATCGAGTCGCTGTGCGATTGCGCGGGATTCCAAGTGCTGAAGCGATACTTCGGTGCTCGGCAGCTCCGGCAAGTGATCCGACATCGTCCAGTTGGTCTGTGGCCCCCACAAGCCGAGGAGACGATTGAGACGCTCGCGATCCCGCCGGAGCTGAAGCTCGGTCTGAGCGACTTCAAGTCGGGACTGCTCATAGCTGCCCTGCTGGTTGGCTAACTCCAGGTCACTCGTGTTTCCGGCGTCATGCAAGCGTTTGGTAAACTCAGCCGCAGTTTCATTAGTCTCTGTGACGACTCTGAGACGGCCGAGTAGTTGGTCGCGTGCTTGCGCAGTATAGAAGGCGGCTTTTACATCAGCGGCCAACTGAAGAACGTCACTGGCGATGCGTGTTTCGGTTTGGAGTAGTTGAGCGGTCGCGATTCGCTTGCGCAAAGGGACGAGAAGGAGATCGAGAAAATCCTGCGCGATGGAGTATTCGATGTTTGTTCCAGAGGGGGAAGTGTTCGGGAAACGAAAGCTGGCGGCAAAGCTCGGGTTTTTTAGTAAACCCGCCTCAATCAGATCGGCTTGAGCGATACCGATTTCCTCAAAGCGAGCTTGTAGCTCTCGGTTATTAAGAAGCGCGATCTGTACGGCGCGTTCGGCGGTAAGCTTTTGCGCGAGCAGTGCCTGAACACTTTGCTGAATCTGCGCGTCCTCGGCCCCTCCGCGGTTCCAGTGGACGCGTTTGCCTGTCCGTTCGGCAACCGTTTCCTGGACGCGATCCAACGAAAGTTTCGGTGTAGCACATCCGCCGGCAAGTAACGCCATAGCTGAAACGAGAAGTCGCCAGTTCACGGTTGCGTTGCCTCCGGGCTGGGAGATGGCGTCGGCTTGGGATTAGTCCCGCTCATCGAATGCTGCATTGCGCCCATGTCGTGCGAGCCGTGATTCATCTTGCTCATGTCCATCTCCTTCGCGGCCTGTTCACGATCGTCGGCCGCAGGTGAAAGAAATGTCTGGGAGGTCCCGAGCAAGTTGGGATGCCAAGGCGGAGTCGCAGCTTCCGGTGCATTGGCGGTGGCTGGATCAACGGCCGGCCCGGGCGGAAGGTTCGCCGCGCAGCCGGCAAGCAGCAGCGCACAAGCTGACCCAATCAACCTTATGACATTCTTGCTCATGATGATCTGGTGGCCCCGGCTCCGCGCAAACTCGGTTCTTACTTCGTCAGTTCGCCGCAACTGACCATGTCGCTACCACCGTAGGGATTGGTGACCTTCTCGCTTGTTTGCACCCAACCCTTCTTTAGCATCGGGCAATGCATGACGTAGTAGCCGCTCTGGCCGGCAGCGATCTGCTTAGCCTTCGTGCTCAGCTTTTCGAAAGCTCCGCGTGCGTCCTTCAGCGAATTGCTTTTCGCCAATTCCGCGCGCTCACTCCCGATCTCGCCGGCCGCGGCTTTGGCTGCGTCAAGGTCATCAGACGCGAGTGCGTGATGCACCTTTTCATAGGCGGCGAGAAACTGCTTGTTCCGTTCCGTGAGTTGTACCGCTTTCGCCGGCACAGCGAGGAGAACGAGCGCAAGAGCGCTCATCAGGATTCTAAATATCTGTTTTTTCATGTTGGTGTTTTGATTAGTTGAGTTTGGTTTTGTTGGATGCGCGGCGACACGATTGACGCCGCAAGAGGACGAAATGCGGGTAAGCGCGAACGACGCGCGACCGCATTGATCAGCTAACGAGACGTGGAATCACCCGCGCTGCGGGCGGCGCTCGTTAGGCCAGCAAAGGCGGAGCGTGAGCAAGAATGCTCCGCTGCAAAACCGTTTCAACAAATGAGCCGGCGAAAGGAGGTCCAGTATCCAGCTCAAGCGGCGATTGCAACTGCGTCTCCGCCGGCCACGGCATGAATGCGATGGCGTAAGTCAGCGAAACGAACTGGAAATGATCGAAGGCTGCGGCATTTTTCGACAGCGTAAGCAGCGTCGCGCGCAAAACTTTGCAGCATTCCACATCCCCTTCGTGATGATCTTTCGCCGGAGCCTTCTGGTCGCCGACGGAACCGTGACAGGCCGGCATCGGCATTTTGGCGGTTCCCTCCATCGCCGCGAGCGCGCAATGATTCGTGATCGCCAGCCATCCAAGGATGGCGATCGCTACGGTGGGGAAACGCACCGCGCGGCTGCGAAGTAGATTCGTCACGAGCCGTATTGATCGCTTATTTCGTTTCACTGTTCAAACTTTACTTCCCTGGACGGGATCCGGTGCGCCGCGGCTGGAATTTTTCCGGCGCTCCGAAGCAGTTCCTCAGCGCAGAATTTTCCGTGAGTGATCGGAAGGATATGGCCTGCATCTTTCACCCGAATTTCACTGACACAGGAGAAAGTTGCCGCCAGTTGGGCGGCCAATCCTTTCACCTGAGATCGATCCTTGTCGCCGGAAATCAGCGTCATGCGAACACCTCTTTGTTCGAGCTGATCGATCGCCGTTTTCCAATCGGCGAAAAAGACGCCGAGCGCTCCGCGATAAGCCGGCCAGGTGTGCGAAACAGCCTTGCTGCTGACCGGCACCGGCAGGTCCGGGGAAAGGGCAACGGCGAGAAATTGAGCCAAATCACGGTGCGCGCACATAAGTGCGCAGGATTTTTCCGCCAGCGGCGAATCCTGTGCGAACAGGCTTTCTATCGGCCCCATCGCTTTGAGCTGGCGACGCGCCTCGGTTTCGTTTCGGAAAAATGGCGCACCGAAAGTCACGACCGCGTCCACTTGACCGGCGCGGCGCGCGGCCCAGTGCAAGGCGATGAGCGCGCCAAGAGAATGTCCAGCGACGACAAACTTCGCGTTAGCAAGATCAAGCGCGAGCACCATTTCATCCAGCGAGTCCAAATGATCCTCAAGAGAAAACCCGCCCTCTGCATTACTCATGCTGCGACTGAGGCCAAGCAGGTCGGGCACAACGAGCCGGCCATGCTCAGTCAAACGATCATAGTCGGAGCCGAAGGTGTCGCCGCTTGAGACGAGCCCATGCAGAAACAGAAACACTCGCTCTCCCGCGCCTGCCACACGCACCGATAACTTGCCGGCGCGAACGAATCGCCCGCGGCCGGGACGCCAAACACGCACTGCCCGCGCAAGGATGTGTCGCAGCCACCACGCGACTGGAAGCGCCACCGCCAGCGTCGCTGTCGCACGGGCTGTTCTCTTCCCATAAGTGATTTTCATTGCAAAAGAAAACAGGTCTCCTCGCGGCTTCGATCAACCGCCGAGGAGTTCCAGCAAAAGGTAGGCGAGAAATCCGGCGAAGAACGCGCTCGTGAGCAACGGGCTTTCCGGCAATTCGTGCGCTTCGGTGAGCAGTTCTTCGACCACGAGGAAAAGGAGCGCGGCGGAACCGAAGGACGTGACCAGCGCGAGCGTGTGTTGCGAGACTCCTTGCAAAGGAAGTCCGCAAGCGATCGCGCCAACAGTGAACATACTGGCCACGCCGGCAATGATGCCGATCGTTTTCGCGCGGGATCGAGAACGGCCGCCGAGCGTCGATCCGACCGACAACCCGAGCGATGCCGCCTCCAGCGAGAGCGCGATAGTGAGGAAAACGCCTTGCTTGCTTCCGGTCGCGAAGCCGACGCCGATCATCGCGCCATCGACGAGCAGATCGACCGCGATCGCTCCGAGAAAAGAGAACGATACCGAGCCCTTGGCATTCCCAAAAGGTTGCAGCTTCCGCGAAAGCGAGCGCAACCCGAGCATCGCGGCCGTGCCGAGAGCGAAACCGAGCGCGGTCAGAATGGTGGCGTGCTCGTGCACGATCTCCGGCAGCAGTTCCAGCCCAACCGCGGCGAAAATAATCCCGGCAGCGGCGTGCAGAATCGCGCTGCGCAAGCGGCCGTCCGGAGGGCGAAACGTCGCGACAGCACCCGCCGCTACCATCGTGAGAAATGGAATGAGCGAATAGCCGAGGAGTTTAAGAAAAATTCCGCTCATGACTCAGTTACACTTTTTCCGGATCAGCCTGTTCACACGAATCGCAGCCGCCTTTGCGTTCGAGCTGAATCGTGGTGTGACCGATCTCGAACTTCTCGTGCAGCTCCTCTGCGACCTGGGAGAGATAAGAGTCTTCACCCGCCGCTTCCGGCTTGACCAAATGTGCCAGCGCCGTCTCGGTCGTGCTCATCGCCCAGATGTGCAGATCGTGGACTTCGGTCACGCCGGGCAGCTTCGCGAGATAGTCGGAGACCGCCTCCGGATCGATCCCTTCGGGCACGGAATCCATCGCGAGATTGACCGAATCACGTAACAAACCCCAGGTGCCGATCGCGATGACCGCAACGATGAGCAGACTGACGGCCGGATCAATCCAGAGCAGACCGGTGAGGCTGATCGCGAGACCGGCCAGCACCACGCCGACGGATACGCCAGCATCGGCAGCCATATGCAGGAAGGCGCCTTTAATGTTGATGTCGCCCTTGCGCCCTTTCATGAAGAGCAACGCCGTCGCGGTGTTAATCACGACTCCCATGCCCGCCACCCACATGACCGTGCCGCCGGGAATCGCTTGCGGCTGGGCAAAACGCCGAATCGCCTCCCACGCGATGGCGCCGATCGCGATCAAAAGAATGATGGCGTTTGTGAGCGAGGCCAGAATGGACGTTTTGCGCAATCCATAAGTGCGGCGTTTGCTCGGCGGCAAAGTCGTCAGGTAACTCGCGCCCCAGGCCAGTAACAGGCTGACCACATCGCTTGTGTTATGGCCGGCATCGGCGAGGAGCGCGATCGAGTTGATCGAGAAGCCGGCTATGACTTCGACGAGAATGTAAAGGACATTCAGCGCGACGCCGATGGCGAAGGCTTTGTTGTAATTGGCCGGTGCGTGAGAGTGATCGTGTGACATAGACAAGTGAATTCCGCCAGAGCGGATTATTCTCGTTCAGAGGGCGAAACTCTTGGAGGGCCGAAGTAGCGGCTCGTGTGGGTAGAGTAGCGTTCGTATTCCTCGCCAAAAATTCGCCGCAGATATGATTCCTCGATTGGAAGATAGATGCGGAACACGACGCAAAAGAACACTGACATGAGTAAGGCAAGACCAGAGCGACCCATGAGCGCCACGCCAAACAAAGCGAGTCCGAGGCCGACGTTCTGTGGATTCCTGCTCCAGCGATAGATGCCGTCAGCAAATAATCGGACCGTCATTGTTCCAGACATTTGCTGGAGCGACCCGAAAGCGGTCACGCCTGCGGCACAGAGGATGACTCCAGCAATGAAGACAAGTCCTCCGCAAGCGAGAGCCAGCCAAGGAGGCATCGGCACGGGCCAGAGGCCCAGCAATGCACTCCAGCAAGTGAGGGATACGTGCGCAAAATAGAGAAGCCAGACCAAGCTGGCAGTCGCAACGGAAAGCCGGCCCAAGAATTGATATTCCCTTCTTACCTGCCCCAACAGCGCCATCGCAATCAGTGGCAAGGCCAGCGCACCGGAGTAGATAGCGAGTTTCATCCCAAAGTCGTCACCGCCGCTCAAGAAGAGCGATAAGAACAGCGCGCGATCGGCTGCTGGTGGAATGTAACCTGGATGAAGGAGCCTAACGGGGGAATCGAACTCAAACCGACGAAATAGCGCGAGCGACCGACAATTCCGCGCTGCGTGCTCGGAACCCATGAGGGCGAAAACTTTGTGGAGCGAGCGCTCAGCACGCGTCCGCTTCCGTCCACGACGACAACATCTACGTGAGACCACGCCGCGCTGACCCAGCCAGGGCCGCGCTTCTCGACCGTGCCGAAAATCAGAAGGCCTTTCGCGTCCTTGTGGACGTGACCGGTCGCGATCCGGCCGGCTCCTCGTGACTGGAGCTGGACTGGAAAAGCTTCGGTATGTTCCCGACCGCTCAGCGCCATTGCGAAATCCAAGGCGCTATCGGACTGCGAGAGCTTGCGCATGAAATTCGTGCATCCGCAGAGCAGGAGAACGGCTTCGGTTGCCAAGATGTAAATTGCGCTCTTTCTCATACAGCGCTGGTTCGCTCAGTGAGAGCCGGAGCCGTCCCCAGGAGACGAAGCGCATTCGCGATGACAAGAAGTGTCGCGCCGGTGTCGGCCGCGATGGCGAGCCAAAGACTGGTGTAGCCGACCAGCGCGAGCACGAGGAACAGCGCCTTCACCGCGAGCGCAAAGATGATGTTCGCCTGAATGATGCGCAGGGTGCGTCGCCCAAGCAGAATCGCCTCCGCGATTTTTCCCAAATCATCCTGCATGAGCGCGACGTCGGCGGTCTCAATCGCGGTGTCGGTTCCGGCTGCGCCCATCGCGATGCCGACGGTCGCCGCGGCCATCGCGGGCGCATCATTCACGCCGTCGCCGACCATGCCGACATAGCGATCGCTTGCCACGAGTCGTTTCACGTAGTCCACCTTCTGGTCGGGCAGGAGATCGCCGCGCGCTTCGTCGATACCGGCCTGCGCGGCGATGGCGCTGGCGGTGCGCTGATTATCACCGCTCAACATCACAACTTTCAGTCCGGCAGCTTTCAGGGCTGCGATCGCTTCTTTCGCGTTCGACCGAACGGTGTCGCCAATGGCTAAAATGCCGAGCACCTCGCCCTGGCAGTCGGCGTGTGGCCTGTGACCGACCACCACGACAGATTGCGCGACACCTTCGATGTCGTGCAGGATTTGTTCGATGGCATCAGAGCAGATCGCCATCGCGTGCGTGAAACGGTGGTTGCCGACAAAATAATCGTGTCCGTCCACACGAGCTTCCGCGCCTTTGCCGCTGTGGGAGCGATAGTTTTCTCCACGCGAGAATTTCACGCCGCGCTCGTTTGCGTAAGTCACGACCGCTTGCGCGAGCGGGTGCTCCGAGTGGTCATCGACTGCGGCGGCGATGCGGACAATCTGATCTTCCGTTTGCGAATTGACTGTGACCACACGAGTGACTCGCGGCCGTCCTTCGGTGATCGTGCCGGTCTTGTCGAGGGCGAGCGCGCGTAACTTGCCGATCGCTTCCAGAAAGGTTCCCCCTTTGATGAGCACTCCTCGGCGCGCCATCGCAGTGAGACCGGAAACGATCGAGACGGGAGTCGAAATGACCAGAGCGCACGGGCACGCAATTACGAGCAGGACGAGCGCGCGATAAATCCACGCGGTCCAGTCTCCTCCGAAACCCAGCGGGGGTATGAGCAGGATGAGCAGCGCCAGAATCATCACCGCCGGCGTGTAATATTTCGCAAAGACATCCACGAAGCGTTGCGACGGCGCCTTCTGTGATTGCGCTTCCTCGACCAGGTGAATGATCTTCGCGATCGTCGTTTCCGCGTAGGGCTTGGTCGTCTGGATTTCGAGCGAACCGTGACCATTAATGCTCCCGGCGAAGACCTGATCGCCCGGCTTTTTCTCCACCGGCATCGACTCGCCGGTAATCGGCGCTTGATTGAGCGAGGATTCGCCACTGACGATTTTTCCATCAAGTGGGACGCGCGACCCCGACTTGACCGCGATGATGCTGCCGGCTTCCACCTCTTCGACCGGCACCTCGGAAAACGCGTCGCCGCGCTTTAGCAACGCCGTTTCGGGCGCCAATTGCATCAAGGCTTTCACGGCGCGCCGCGCGCGTTCGAGACTGAACGCTTCGAGTGCTTCGGAAAGGGCGAAGAGAAACGCCACCGCCGCGCCTTCCGACCATTCGCCAATCGCGACCGCGCCGATGACTGCGACCGTCATCAGCACGTTCATGTCGAGCGACAAACGCCGCAGCGCGCGAAAGGCTTTTGGAAGAATGAGCGCGCCGCCGGTTAAGATCGCAACTACGAAAGAGGGGTCTGCTGTCGCTGCATCATGACTCGACCACGAAAGAAGAAGACCCAGCCCGGTACAAAACCCGGAAGCCGCAACCAGAATGAGCCGCGGGGTTCTGGCTTGTTTCCCGTCGGAAGCTTCGCCTGATTCCTCCTCGCGGGCGGTCATTCCTTCCTTGCCGATCGCTTGAATTAACTCCGCCGCTGAGACGTTTTTGTCGTGGAAGGCGACGACTTTGCCGGCCATCAAATTCACCCGGACATCCCGCACACCTTTGATCGGACGGAGCGCCCGTTGGATGGCTTCCACTTCATCCGCGCAATCCATGCCGGCGACGCGTAACGTTGTTTGCATCTCGCCCAAGGCGCCGCGATTCAGTGCAATCTTCGCCGGCGGCGCGTGCGTGGTGCAGTAAACGTGGCTCGAGTGATCATGCTCAGCATCGTGCTGTTTTGTGCCGTTCGAAGCGGACTGCTTTTTCATTTAGGAGGGGCCGCAGTCATTTGGCGCTTTTTCGTTGTTTCTTTTTTTGCTTCGGTTGTTTCACTGTGGCCGGCCGATAACTGGCGTCGCCGAACAGTCCAGCGTTGGATGCCGACGTTGCGTGCGTGGCGGTTTGCCTTAGCCATCGAGTTGCCTGCATACGTTGAGCCGGAGGGAAGTAGCGGGTCTCGGCGTGAAAGCCTCGAACTAAGACTCGCGCCCACTTGTAGTGCTGCCGATCGCCCACCACGGCCACGCGTCTCAGGTTCGTTTCGTTCTGTGTTGCAATCCGAGCGGCTCGCCAAATAGCGGTGAGACCTATCCCGCGAAAGCCATCGAGCTCGCAAAGAAGATCGAGATTCTGATTCCTGGCGAGCGTATCGTGCAGCAGCGCGCAAATCGCTGCGTATTCTTTTCCCGAGACCTTCCCGGAAAGTCTTAGCTGCACCAACCTGTCGGTGCTTTCTGCCGTGACGGAGTACATCGGATTCAAGAGGTGCTAATTGGCAGCTTCAATCTCAGGCAAAGATCTCCTTCGTTGAAGGCGGCTCCGGCAACGGGTGCGGCACAGGCGGCGCTTTTCGCTCGAACACATTGTAGAGCGTGGGCAGGAGATAGAGTGTCAGCAGCGTCGAGCTGACGAGTCCGCCGATGACAACCGCCGCGAGCGGTTTCTGAATTTCACTCCCCGGCCCGGTGGCGAAGAGCATCGGGATAAGTCCGAGCGCGGCGACGCTGGCGGTGATAAGGACGGGACGCAGTCGCAGAACAGCGCCGCGCATGACAGCGAGATCGACGGCCATGCCTTCGCGGCGCAGCTCGTTGAAGTAGCTCACCATGACGACGCCATTCAGCACTGCGACGCCAAAGAGCGCGATGAAACCGACGCTCGCGCTCACGCTCAGGTTGAAGTTGCCGATGACGATCGCGACGATGCCGCCGATGAGCGCGAAGGGAATGTTGAGGATGATGAGCAGCGCCTGCTTGATTGAATTGAATGAACTGAAGAGCATGAGGAAAATCGCCGCAATGGTGATTGGCACGACCAGCGCAAAGCGTTTGTTGGCGCGCTGCTGGTTCTCGAATTGTCCACCCCAGGTCATGACATAGCCGGCTGGCAATCGCACTTGCGCGTCGATCTTCTGGCGCGCTTCGTTGACGAAACTCCCGATGTCGCGTCCGGTCACGTTGCACTCGATGACGATGCGGCGTTGCGCGCTCTCCCGGCTGATCTGCGCGGGACCTTCGGCAACGAAAACGCGTGCCAACTGCCCGAGCGGAATTTGCGCTCCGCCGGGCGAAGGAATGAGGATGTCTTTGATCGGTTCGACATCGTCGCGCGCCTCCTTGGGAAAACGCACGGCGAGGCCGAAGACCTTTAGCCCTTCATAAACTTTGCTCGCTTCTTTGCTGCCGATGGCGGCTTCGATTACGTCCTGGATGTCCGCGACGTTGATCCCGTAGCGAGCGATGCGGGCGCGATCGATTTCGATCTGCAAATATGCGAGGCCGCTGACCTTCTCGACGTTAATATCGGTTGCGCCTGGTACAGTGGTGAGGACGCGCGCCACCTCGTCGCCTTTCTGTTTCAGCACGTCGAGGTCTTCACCGAATATCTTGATTCCGATGGCGGATTTCACGCCGCTGACAAGTTCATCGACTCGCAGCGCGATCGGTTGGGAAAAGCTTGAAGCGACTCCAGGCAGCTCGGCCAATGCTTCGCGCATTTTTTCGACCAGCTCCTCCTTGGATTTGGTCGTGGTCCATTCCTCGTGCGGCTTGAGGGTGACGATCACGTCGCTGATCTCGACGCCCATCGGGTCGGAGGCGATGTCGGCCCGTCCGGTTTTTGAAATCACATTGATGACTTCCGGAAATTGCTTCAGGATTTTCTCCGCCTTGCCTTGCAGGGCGAGCGACTCGGGCAGCGAGATGCTGGGAATGCGGAAGGTCTGCACCGCGATCGAGCCTTCATCGAGCGAGGGCAGGAACTCCGTGCCGATTTGTGGCACGAGCGCGAAGGAGCCGAGGAGTGCGATGAGCGCGGCGCTCGCGACCCGCCACGGATGGCGCACGCACGGCTGGAGCGTCGCTGCGTAGGATTGTTTAAGCCAGCGAATGTGAAGTGGATCTTTCTCGTGCGGGACCTGCTTGAGCAGGAAGGAGCAGAGCATCGGCACAAACGTGAGCGAGAGAAGGAGCGAGCCGAGGAGCGCGAACGAGATCGTGAAGGCGAGCGGGCTGAACATTTTCCCTTCAAATCCCTGGAGGGTGAAGAGCGGCAGGAAAACAAGGATGATGATGAAGATGCCGAAAACAATCGGGCGTCCGACTTCCTTCGCCGCGTAAAGCACGGTCTCGACTTTCCCGGCCCGCGCATGACGCACATCGTCACGCTTCTCCGTGAGATGACGGTGAATGTTTTCCACCATCACGACCGCGCCATCGACCATCATGCCGATGCCGATGGCGAGCCCGCCTAACGACATCAGGTTGGCGCTCAGGCCATACCATTTCATCATGATGAAGGCGAAGAGCACCGCCAGCGGAAGGACGAGGGTGACGATGACCGCGCTGCGCACGTCGGCCAGCAGAACGATCAGAATGATCAGGACGAAAATTGCGCCTTCCGCCAGCGCCTTGGTCACGGTGTGGATGGCTTTTTTAACGAGGTCGGTGCGATCGTAGAATGGGTCGAGAGTCACACCGGGCGGGAGCGCTTTTTGTATTTCGGGGAGTTTCGCTTTAACCGCGTTAACCACGTCGCGTCCGCTTCCGCCTTTGAGCATCATCACGATGCCGGCCACCACTTCGCCCTGGCCGTTCATTGTCACCGCGCCCTGGCGCAGCTCCGCGCCGACCTTCACTTCGGCGACATCGCGCACGTAAATCGGCGTGTGGTTCTTTTCCCCGACGATGATGTTACGAATGTCGTCGAGGTTCTGCACCAGACCGAGCCCGCGCACGACGTATTGCTCCGATTGATGTTCGATGAAGTTGCCGCTGGCGTTGCTGTTGTTTTTCTCCAGCGCTTCAAACACCTGCGCGAGTGTCACTCCTTGGGAAAGGAGCCGCTCGGGCTTGATGATGACCTGATATTGTTTCGTTAGGCCGCCAAAGGAATTGACATCGGCGACGCCCGGCACCGTGCGGAGGAGCGGACGCACGATGTAATCCTGAATCGTGCGCAGCTCGGTCGCGTCGTATTTCTTCTTGTCCTTGCTCTCCAGAGTGTACTGGAACACTTCGCCAAGACCGGTGGTGATCGGGCCGAGCGAGACTTCGACGCCGGCGGGTAAGTTCCCGCGCACGTCCTGCAGTCTTTCGGAGACAAGCTGCCGCGCGAAGTAATCGTTCACGCCGTCCTCGAAGACGATAGTGATGGCGCAGAGTCCGATTTTGGAAACGGACCGAATCTCTTCCAGCCGCGGCAACCCGCCCATTTGGATTTCGATTGGCCAGGTAACCAGCTTCTCCACTTCGGGCGGCGACATTCCGCCCGCGGTCGCGAGCACCTGCACCTGCACGTTGGTCACGTCGGGAAAGGCATCGATCGGGATTTGTTTAACCGCGAGCAAACCGAACCCGGTCAGGATGGCGACACCGATCAGAACTAGCATGCGCTGACGAACGGAGAAATTGAGGATGGCGTTGATCATTCGCTTATTCCTCCCCGAGCTCGCCTTTGAGCTGCTCGCTTTTCAAAATGAACCCGCCTTCCGTAACGATCTTTTCGCCGGCTTTGATCCCGCTCAGGATCTGAGTTCGGCCCTCCGCTTCCAAGCCCGCCTCGACCACGCGTTTTTCGAATTTGTTTTCCCCTAACGAGACGAAGATGATTCGATTGGCGCCATCGGTTTCGAGGGCTTTGTCAGGAACGACGAGCGCGTTTTCCAGCACGGTGGTGGTGATGGAAACGTCCGCGAACATGCCCGGTTTCAGGCGGCCGTCGGCGTTGCTCGCCTCTATCCGCGCCTCCAGCGTGCGAGACTCCGGCTCGACCACGTCGCCAATGCGCACGACCTTGCCTTTGAATTTTTCCCCCGGATAGGCGAGTACGCTGAAGGCCGCTTCCTGACCCACTTTCACGGCTCCGATGTCGCGCTCTTTGATCT
Organism: Chthoniobacterales bacterium; assembly: GCA_036825615.1. Classification (GTDB taxonomy): domain Bacteria; phylum Verrucomicrobiota; class Verrucomicrobiia; order Chthoniobacterales; family UBA10450; genus JAICXG01. The sequence goes on along the minus strand of DAISXY010000028.1, from coordinate 10,341 downwards.
CCGCGATCACCCACAAATCCGCCGGGTCGCTGATCGTGTAGATGACGGTATCCTTACCGACCAGTTCGCCCACGGTGGCTTTGCGCTCGATGATCACGCCGTCGATCGGCGCTTTCAGCTCAAGCGGTTTGCCTAACAATTCCGGCGTCTGCACCAAGCCGAGCACATCGCCGGCTTTCACCCTGTCGTTGAGATCGACGTTCATCTGGATGAGGCGGCCTTCCAGCGTGGTCACGATCTTCGCCGTCTTATTCATGTTGGCGCTCACCGTGCCGGCGGCTTTTAACGTTTTCTCGATGCTGCCGAGCGCGGCGGGTTCGATCGCCAGGTCGATGTGTTCGAGGTTTTTTGCGGTCAGCGTAACGATGTTCTCGTCGTGCTTTCCGGCTGACGCTTCGGTAGCTGATTTCTCGGCCGGCGATTCTTTCTTGCCGCAAGCTGCGAACGCGAGAATGGCTAGCGCGGCGGCGCAGATCTGAATGAGTTTGGAGTTTTTCATGGAAATGAAATTCAAGGTTTGAGTTCGAGCGGAACGCCGATCGCCGATTCGAGTTCGGCCCGGCCTTGAGCGACGTTGCCTAGCGCTTCGTAGTAATCAGTGAGGGTGTCGAAGTAGGTGCGCTTCGCGTCGAGATAGATGATGAGGGTAGTCGCGCTCTGCGCGTAACCTTGTTCGGCCTGGCGCACGAAACCTTTGAGCCGGTTGAGAAACTCCGGCGAGTAAAGCGCGAGCTGCTCCTTCGCTAATTCCAGGTTTTGCGCGGCCTTGGTGACTTCGCCCCGTATCTCGAGCCGTAGCTTTTCGACTTCGGCCAAAACTCGACGCTGCTCCGCCGTCGCGGTCTCCAGCTCGCCTTTCTTTCGATCCCAGAAAGGCAGCGCAATCGTGGCGCTCAAGCCGTAGATCTGTTCGCTGTCAGTGTATTCGACTGAAGGACCAACGGCGAAGTCGGGTCGATTCCCGAAGCGAGTCAGACGCAAATTCAGTCCCGCTTTTTCCGCTTCCGTGTTTTGCGCGAGCAGAGCCGGATTCCGCGCCAGCGCGAGCGCGGTGAAGTCAGCCAGACTTCCGCGAGGCGCGACATTTTCCAGCCTGCCGGAAATTTCCAACCGGGCAGCCGGCGAACGCCCGAGCAAAGTGTTTAACGCGACGCGCGCCGTAGCGACGCGGCCTTCCGCCTCCCGCTGCGCCTTGCGTGCCGCGATCAGGTCAGCCTGGCTCTTGACCGCCTCAAAATCTCCCGCGAACCCGCTTTCGACCCGCTTCTGCGCGGAGGCGGCAAAAGTCTTCGCCGACTCAACCTGCTCGCCGCGGACTTCGAGCGCTTTTTTGGCGGCGAGCATTTCGTAGAATGTGCGGCGCACTTTGGCCGCGAGTTGGAAACGCAGCGCATCCAAGGCAATCTCGCGCGACCGCACCCCGCGGCGCGCGATTGCGATTTCGAGAGCGCGCTTGCCGGGAAATTTGAAGAGCTGGCTCAGCTCAAAGAGGCCGTGAAATTCCGAATTCGAACTGCCGGCTTCGCGCACACGTTTCACGCCCGGCGCGAGCGTCAGTTCAGGATTCGCATAGGTCCGCGCTGTGGTCACAACGCCTTTGGCCGCGGCCACGCCCTCCTCAAGAACGCGCAGCTCTGGATTCTTGCGCAGGGCTTCGGCGGTAAGCTCTTCGAGCGTTTCCGCCCGAGCGGCGACAACACCGAAGAGCAGCACGATGCAGATGAGTTTTGAAATTTGTAGATGAAATGCCATTGGCGAATTGAAGAAGTTGCGATTGAGGAAGGCCGAGACACAGCGCGACTGCGCTGCACCTTGATCAACAAGAAACCTGAGCGACGACGTGACGCGGACACACCGCGCCTGTGCTCAGGAATTAGGCGAGCTGAGGCGGATGATCGATCGAACCCGCCAGCCGCGTCGGCCTGGGTTCCTCGTCACCACGCAAACGCGCTGCCGGCACCACATCCGCTCCCACTCGCATCACGAAATCGGCGATGACAACTGCGCCGATATGAACTGCACACGAGCAATGGGAGCAGGGAGACTTTTCCTGGCTCGGAGTCGATTGCGACGACGGCGGAGCGCAATGCTTGCCCGTCAGGTCCGCAACCGAATCCGCCGAGAGATCGCCTGCAAACAGCATCAGCGCGAGCGCTGCGAGAATGCGCAGAAGTCGTTGGCTGTGCAGTTTCATGGGCGGCCAAACCGATAGACGAGAAGCGAAGATAGTCAACATTGCGCCGCTTCGGGCACAAGGCATCTATTCTGAAACGCGATGTAGCTCGACGCGGACGCCTCGAATTTTGCGTCATGGGCGACCCCCGCTGCCGAGCTATTTCTTGCTCTTCCCGAACGCCGGTCGCGGTACATACCACTCGAGGACGCGCGGTGGATTACCTTTTTCCACGGCCCAGTGCAGGTGGTAAGTCGCCTTCTTCTCACTGGCCGCAACGAATCTCTCCTCGGCAAGCAATGAGATCCGTCTTCAGCGAAACCAAGCGCACACTTTGCCATTTGGCTCGATGGGCGGCAGGAGTTCACGACGGTAGCCATGTTCGCAGTGAACGACGACCGCCGTGTGCTTGGGAAAGTTTCGCAGCACGTACGGTTTGATCTTGTGCTCGTCGTGCTCGCTGTAGTTGCTCGACCGTTTACCTGCAGAGTAACCCCATGATCTTTTTACTGTCTTCTTCTTGCCGAGGAAATCGGCGCTCTCATTGGCTCCCTCTTCGTCAGCCGCTTTGAAAATGAGTCGATTGCGCAGATTCAGTGTGAAAACGCGAGCCTTCTCTCGACCGAGTGGCGGAACGAATGAGGTAGAAGATTGCGCAGCGGCGACGACTGTAGCTTGTGCTTCCCGAATCACATCGATGCAGTTGTAGTCGCTCATACCGTCTTCGCTCGCAGTGACGAAACGCTGCGCTTCATCGGCCCAAAGGATGATTAAATTGTCGCGACGGCGTTCCTCGGCGGGTTTGTCAAAGCGGCGAAGCGCATGCGTGTAGAAAAGCATTTTCAAGAAGGTGTTCACGTAACGTCGCTCCAACTGAAATTTTTGCGGCATCGACACACAGATGATTTTGCCGCGATCGATATCGGCGAAGTCGAACGTATTTGCAGCGGGACAAAAAATCTGCGCGATCTCCGGCGTGACGAACGCCTGTAAATAGTTCGCGATCGTTTCTTTCACACCGCCGATCTGCTCGGGTGGTTGCGAGAGGAATCGATTTGCGAAATGCTCGTTTAGTTCGCGGCGGCGCGCGGTTTGGTGCGCTGACGCGAGGTCGGACATCGCTTCGTCCAGGTCGCCTTGGTCGAGGAGGAGCGAATAGGCATTCTCTAATGTTACGTCGGCTCCGATCTCGCGCAGCGTTTCGAGTGCGGCCGCGAGATGAATCTGGGCTTGATTCTTGAAGAACGATTTGTCACCGGATTGGCCGAGACTGGACGCGGTATCGACCAATGCCTTGGCGAAAGTGTTGTACGGGATGGTACGGTCGGAGGTGAGATTGTAGGTGTGTCGCGGCTTCCACGTAGCAGGAGCGTCACCGGGTCGGACTTGAAGAAGAATTAGATCGTCTTCCCGGCCGAAATGTCGGGCCATTTCAGAGAGCGTTTCCCAATAGACTCCCTTGTCATCGATGCAGAGCCCACCCCAAGTGGGCTCGTTCTGGAAGACTTGAAAAAGGAGCGGCGTGATTCCCGAACGCGTTTTGCCTGAGCCGGTGTCGCCGGTGATCAACCAACCGCGGCAAAAATCCTCTCGCGTCCAGGTGAATCCACCGAGACGGACCACGATGCGCCGCTTCGTGCGCCCTTGGAAATGCGAGACAAGCGCTACAATCGCGAGCAGCCACAATAGCGCGACGAACCCGTAGATCGAGATCACCATTGTGCTTTGGCTAGGAATACGCCGACGATCACGCCAGCGACCAGAAGCAGGGCTTGGCCAAAAACGTGCCTGCGGTCGATGCGGCGGAGATTGAGGCTGAATCGCCGCAACTCGGCGATTACATCAGTGGCTTGGTTAACGAAAGCTTTCGAGCGGCGATCGAGCAGTTCAATGGTGCTGCGGAAATCCTCAAAGCTGGGCGGCGTCGTGCCGTCATGCTCGGCGGGCCGCGCGTGTTGAAGCTGCAGGCGAACGAGTTCGAGCACGGCGATCACCGGATCGTCGTCGGCGATGCGATGTTTGCGTTGCCAGTCCGAAATGGCGTGGGCCAGCGGATCGTCCGCGTTCATGCGGCGAATCGTTCGGCCAGGTGCGGATCAACGAGAAGCAAATCAGCGGCGCGATACAACTGGCGATAGAAGCGCGTTTGCCACGCCTTCAGGCGTTGGCGATCGAGTAGGTTGAAAGCCGGATGCGCCAGCGCCGAAGTGACCGGCGTGTTCTGTTCGTTCAACGCGGTGACGAGCCAATCGTACATACGCGGCATCGTGATTTCCCGCCCGTGCAGATCATCGACAACATGCCGGCGTGTCTTGCTTCCGTCGTAAATCTTGAAGGCGTCGCTGTGCGCTTCATTCCTTACGACAATCCAGCCGCAGCCATCGCGCAACGCGTCCGACAAGATGCGAAGCTGCTCGACGCTGTCGGCTTCGTGGTTCACTGGACAAATGACAGTCAGACGTGCGCCTAACGAGCGAAGGACTTCCGCCAACCCGACTTCATCGAAGAAGTCGATGAACAGATCGGTCGAGGCCGCGCGGCAATCGATCACGAGTAGATCGGACGTGTCCGCCGTCGTGAAGACGCGGTCGATCTCTCGACGATGTTCGAGATTAATGAACTCGGCTTCCGGGTGAAAGCGCTTCAGTGTCGAGTTCTCGTGGTCGCTGTCGATGGCGCAATGAGCGACGCCGCAGTCTTTGAGATATTGGACGAAGTTTACGGCGAAGAAGCTCTTTCCGACGCCGCCTTTGCCGTTGATGACGAGGTTGATTTGTTTGTTCATAGAGAAGCCGGTCGATCAGAGGTTGCGAGGATCGGCAACGCGCGGTCCACGGGCGCGTGGACGTTCGGATGGTGTTGCGTTGTGCGTCGGCGAAGCGGTCTGCGTCGCAACGGACAACGATTCGTTATCGGCCGAGGGAGCCGGGACACGTTCGTCGTCGCTGGCCCGGAGAGAGTTGCGCACACTTCTCGATTGTCTGCGGCGGCGTGGGATGCTTCTCTCGCCGTTCGCTTCAGCGAGAAAGCGCGCGATGCTATCGATGCTTACTGCCACATCAACGGTTAGGAGCAGCTCGCGAATCAGCCGTAGTGACGCGCCTTTTTCGCGCAGTTCAACGATGCCTTCCTTCATCGGCATCAGCTTTGCGTGGCGCTTCGGCGACGGTGGTGTGAAGGCACGAACAGCTTCGCGAAAACGCTGCGTGCGCGCTGCGATGTCGGTGTTGTCGCTCATGCGTTTCGCAGCGGTTCAGCGAACCGGACAGTTTCCTTAGCCCACCTAAGGGGTAGGGCGTCCCTCCTTAACATCTCTTCATTCATGCACCGCAGTTCTCTCATAGGAATGGCGGTGAACGGCTCTGTGAATGGAGCAATGAATGATTTCCTGCGTGTTATTCGGTTGTCGTGCTCTCGCCGAAGACGCAGACGAATCTAAAGAATGCGAAGAGTTACTTCGCGGAACATCTCAGCATTGGCGATTACTACGGCGAGAATCAGCGCGTCTCAGGGGAATGGTTTGGCCAGGGTGCAGCCAAGCTTGAGTTGGCCGGCACAGTCGCGTCGGATGCATTTCTGGCGCTTTGTGAAAATGAGCATCCGCAAACTCGCCAGCTCCTCACGCAACGACGCGATCGCTTGCGGCGCGTGTTCTACGATTTCACCTTTTCGCCGCCAAAGTCGGTTTCCGTTGCAGCGTTCGTCGCGGCTGACGAACGCATCGTTGCCGCTCATGCAAACGCGGTGAAGATCGCCCTTGGTGAACTGGAACAGTTCGCCGGAGCTCGTTTGCGCAGTGCAAAACAGAATGCCGATCGGCGAACCGGAAACGTCGTTGCGGCGCTGTTTCAGCATGAAACGTCACGTGCGCTCGATCCGCATCTGCACACGCATTGCATCATCTTCAATGCGACACACAACGCGGCGGAAGGTCGCTGGAAGGCGCTGCAGAATTACGAAATGCTCGGGGCACAGAAGTTTGCCGAGAACGTTTACTATCACGAACTCGCGCGCTCGCTGAACGAGTTTGGCTATACGGTCGTCCACGCGCCCCGCGGTGATTTCGAGATCGCAGAAATTGGGGCGGAAATCCGGGAACGTTTTTCAAAACGGCACCGCGAGATTGACGAAAAGACACGCGCCTTTCTCGACGCTCATCCTGACAAACGTGTTGGCAACGAGAAGGCGATTCGCGAACACATCGCGCATAAGGAACGCGCCAGGAAGAACCACGAAGCGGACTCGTCCAAATTGCGACGATTGTGGCGAGATCAGCTGACTGCGGAGGAGCTGGACTCGCTGCAGCCGTCGATCCGAGTTCGCGAAAGCTCGCACAAACTCTCCGCGTGCGAAGCAGTGACCTGGGCTGAGCGGCATTTGTTTGAACGGCGTTCGGTGGTTCATGAATATGAGGTCTGGCGACACGCGCTCGAAGCGGCACGCGGTGGTGAAACATCGGTGGCGGACATCAAAAGAGAGACCGCTTCGCGTGAATATCTTCGTTCCGGCGAAGACAAGATTGCGCATCGTGATGTCCTGGCGCGCGAATGGGCGATCGTGCAAGCCGCGCGCGATGGCATCGGTGCGCACGCGCCTTTGGCACCGCGTGTGGCCGGCGCCGATCATCAGCTCGCGCCTGATCAAGCGCGGGTCTTGGATTCGATCCTTTGGTCCTCCAACTTCATCACTCTCTTTCGCGGGGGTGCGGGCACGGGAAAGAGCTTTGTCTTGCGGAATGTCCAGCATGCGCTGGATGAAGCGAACCGCATCTCCGTCGTCTTGGCGCCGCAGCGGCAACAAGTCATCGACCTCAAGCGCGATGGCCTGCAGAACACGCAGACGGTTGCGGAATGTTTGCACCGAAACGATTTACCGGATCGAGCGGTTGTGATTGTCGATGAAGCTGGACAAATCAGCGGCCGACAGCTTTTCGACCTGATTTCTCTGGTAAGGAACCGGCGCGGACGGCTGATTCTGTCCGGTGATACTCGCCAGCATGGTCCAGTGGAAGCCTCAGACGCGCTTCGCGCCATCGAGAGATATTCCGGTTTGCGCGCTGCGGAACTTTCCGAAATTCGTCGGCAAGACACGAGGCGCGGACGCACCGCGCGCGACCGCAAGCGCATCAAGCAATATCGCGAAGCAGTCGAAGCGGCCGCGGCTGGCGATTTGTCGCGATCGTTCCGAAAGCTGGACGCGCTCGGGGCGATCGTCGAATGCGACGCCGCATCTCACAACGAAAGTCTAACGGATGCTTACTTGGAAATCACCGCTCGAAACGAATCGGCGATTGTCGTCTCACAGACGCGCGCACAGGTGCGCGCCATCAACGATGCGATTCGTGAGCGTCTTCTTGAGCGCGGCGCTCTAGCCGGAAAAGAGGTCCGAGTCGCCGCCCTGGAACAAGTCGATCTCACCGAGGCGCAGAAGCTCGACCTTCGACACTATCCGGCGGGAAGCGTCGTCGTCTTCAATCGTACTGTGGGCAGATGCGCCCGCGGCCAGCAGGCGAAGATCGTTGGACTCACACAAAAACATCTTGTGGTCGAGGTCGCGGGAAGGCTGCAACGAGTTCGGCGAAATCATCTGGACAAAATCACCGTGTGTCTGCCGCAGGAAATAGAGATTTGTGCTGGCGACAAGCTGCAGCTGAAGACGAATAACGTCGCCCGTGACGGCCAGAAAATCGCCAACGGTGAAATTGTTTCTGTCGCCAGAGTTTCAGAAAGCGGCGCCATTCGTCTCGAAGATGGGCGCGTCTTGACGCCGCATTATTGCCAGTTCCAACGCGGCTATGCCGTCACGTCGTTCGGCTCACAAGGAAAGACAGTCGATCATGTATTGTTCTCCGATTCCGCTGTGCGCGCCGCTTCGAACGCGCAGCAATGGTACGTGACGATCTCGCGCGGCCGAAAAAGCATAAAAATCTTCACACCAGACAAAGAAGCGTTGCGCCAAGCGGTGGTGCGCAGTGGCGATCGTGAATTGGCCCTGGATTTAGTAGCGCAGGAAGGGGGCGGCAGAAGCAAACGACTTCTTCGTCCGATCAAGCGTGGCCGGGAGTTCGCCCGGAGCATTTGCATGAAGATGATGCGTTCCTGGAGCAGGCAATTCCTCGGCCTCGAGTTCAATCAACGACATGGAAACCGAAATACGCAGACAAAACGTTCAAACAACCCCCGTGTGCTGGCAGCGTGAAGCTCCGTGCCCCTGTCTGCGGATCGAAGCTTCGCCGCAAGCTTCGCACGTCTTCCCTTACCAACACTTTATCTCCGCGTCGCTCGATCAGGTCGATGAAGCCGAACAGCTCCAAATCCAGTTTTCTTCATACAACGTGGAATTTTGCGGTCGCAATCTGCGGGCTTTGCTTTTGGCGTTGCAGGACTTTGCCGTGAAGTGGATACGGGTCATGCCGCCGCGGTATCAGGACTTGGAAACTGGAGATGCCTGCGTAATCACCGACATTCGAATCGGGGAGACAAAATAGCTCGCGAAATTTGCTCGTACTCTAATACGGGCAGTGGTATTGTGTGGACGTGAAGACGCTTCTGTGTCCGCACTGCCACACGCAAGTTCCCGAGCAGGCAAACGTCTGCACCGGCTGCGGGGCAGAAATCGTCCGCGGTCTCAGTCGGCGAGGTCGCTCACTCGTTGGCCTAGCCTTCGTCGCCGCCTCGATTTTCCTGTTTGGCTTCTTTTTGAATGCTTATCAGGTAATTAACGGCCATCCCTTCTTGAAACAGCCCAAAGCCGAAGATGCCCCATATGCAATTCTCGGCTTCATCGTCGTGATCGTGGTTCCGTATCTGCTCGGCACGCGCATCGCCCGCTTATTCGCAAGATCGCGCGTTCGATTCTTTCGTTCTTACCAACACCAATAAGCCTGCCGCTGGTGTCCACGGTGGGATTTCCGCGAAGGTGATTCGTCAGGCAGCGATCCCGAAGTTGACACGTTGCGCTTGGGCGAGGCTGTGATCCTGCCTCAGATGACCGTAGGTTTTCATGCACAGCGCTCCGCCATCCTTATGTCCGAGCCAACGTGAAACGGTGGGAATATCGACGCCGCTTTCGATGCAAATCGTCGCGAACAGATGACGCAAGTCGTGATGAGTAATACGCCTCATCCCGACCTTGGCTGCGGCGCGATCCATCGATTTCTGCGCTTCGCGAACAAGAAGAATCGGCGTTTCGTTCGCTTCTTCAGGACGTTCGCGTCGCAGTCGCTCCACCAAAGAACGGAGTTCTGGAATCATCGGCACGCGACGAATCTCACTGTTTTTGGTTCCGGTGATCGCGTCTCCGCGGATGGTGACCTCTGATTTTATGAAATCCACATCGCGCCAGGCGACGCCAGTCGCTTCCGAAAGCCGACAGCCACTAAACGCGACGAACTGAACGAAATCGGCGCAGTTTCTGGAATATCTTCCTCCGCCTTCGCGGATCGCCTTCTCGAACTGGATGAACTGTTCGCGGCTCGGGAGCAGGAGATCCTTGGGGCGAAGTTTCGCTCGACGAAGCGTCCGCGCTGGATTGGAATACAACGATCCGGCTTCGACCGCGATTTCGAGGACGTTTCGCAAGACCATCAACGTGTTGTTGGCGCGAGTTCCACTGAACTCCCGAAACACTTTGGCTGCCCAATCCCTGCAATCGCGCTCGGAGAGACGTTGGACATCCGTTTCTGCCAAACTCGGCCATGATCGCAACAAGGCCGTCAAAACCTGTTCGTAATACTTTTTCGTGGACAGCTTGATGTGAGCGTCGGCCTCCAGGCGCTCGCGATAGATCGCGACAGCATTGGCGACTCGCATCTTGCCTGCACGGACAGCCATTACGGAGGCTGCTCGAGCGCGAAGCTTGTGAATCTCGTCGTTTAGTCGCTGACGCGCGACCGTCAGCACCGGCGTCTCAAGGGACTTGACGTGCAACTTGCCCGCGACCCGCACTCGAACGTAGTATGTGCCGGAGGGAGTATATTTGACGAGGTTCTCGCCACATCGCTTCCATGTCTGCTCTGGAGCCGAATTTCTTGAAAGCATGCGACAGTATCAAATGCCAGTATCAAAAAGTTGCTCTTCGGCGAGAGCAAGATTGCCTCTTTCCCTCGTAAATTGGGCCTGTAGCTCAGCGGTTAGAGCAGGGGACTCATAATCCCTTGGTCCCAGGTT
>DAISXY010000027.1:0-52584 GCA_036825615.1 Chthoniobacterales bacterium | reverse complement strand
GAGATAGTTCAGAAGACTTGCCTTCTCGATGAGCACAATCCCGCGGAGCGCATTTGGCTTTCTGACACGGATCAGGTTGATCGCGCCGCGCTCTCCAAGTTCGATCAGCGACGTGCGCGAGAGACCGGTTAACCGGTCCCTGCCTCGCGGCGGTGGGAGTCTAAGCCACTGCGCGTCCGCGACTGATGATTCAATTAATGCCTGCCGAAATTTCGGCGGGACACTGCCTGCCACCTTTGGCGCACTTATCTCGTAGCCGGTCGCGCCTTCATGCCCGGCATGTCGTTGACAGTTTGCTTTCACGCATAAACTAATGCGCGTTTGCCGTCACCGCCTCAAAGGTATCAAGCCCACCCCCGGCTTTTTACCAACCCGATCGACGGGATGGACGCCCATCACTGACGTTTCGCGAAGTGTCGTGGGCGTTCGCGAAAAGCAGATAACCTTTGAAACCACCGCAGCGCATCTGTCCGATATGCGTTGTAGTTGCTCCTGTCTTCGCCCGGCCAGGCCGAGCAAAACTTCTGCCATGCCTCAGCAGGCCGGTAGAAATGCTGCAATCGAAGAGCAGCTAAATTCTTCAAACGGGTAGCAAACCAGTTTTCCCGCTCCGGACGGCCGCTGTGCACGGCTAAGTCTCTCCATTTCTCGGGCCGGTTCGCTTCCAGCCACGCCTTGAAGTCCTCCACGATTTCCGCGTTTGTAAAGTGGCCCCAGCGGATTCGAATCGGCAGCACTTCGTCGCCTACAATATCCGGCGCAAGTCTCCGTGCCGTCTCGGCATCTATGCCAGTCCGAAGCTGCCGCCGCCCCGATACGGGATCTTCCACCGTGACAATCCGTTCGAGCTTTTGCCGAGCGGCCTTTTTGCTCCAAATTATGTCGCGATAGGCGTCCTGCTGGCGGAGCTTTTGTTGAAGCTTCTCAGGCAGCAGTTTTCCGTTTCGGAAACAATTGGGATCAGCAGCGGGGTCGGTGAAAGCCGGCGGCTCAAAGTTCCTCCAATGGACGCGTTCGAATGCCGGCGCAAAGTCGCGAGGTAATCCTGATGCAGAGAGTAAAAGGTCAAAACGGGCATCCGCGGCAGATGCAAGCGTCGCTTGGCGATCAGCCTCGGGGATGAGAAGCCAGGGTCGGTCGTCAGCTAGGTGCGTTGCAAGCCTGGATAGACGTGGGGCGCCGTTCCCGACGGCGTAGATGCAACACTTCTCCGCTTTCCGCATCTCATTTTGCGCTGCTGGGAACAGTTCCCGGTACCGATTGACCAGTGTGCTCGGAAGTCGTTTGGCAAGAGAGGATGAGAAGACGATGTCGTGAAACTGTTCCTGCGCGACCCGTTTGCAGTTCTCCAAGCTCACCGCTTCTCCTCGGCGGGATGAACCCTCTCCGCGGACTCGTACAGCTTCCTTCGCCCACTGTTTTGTGATGCGTTCGACTCTGCGCATTAATTTGCGCCTCACACTTACCAGCTCCAGCCACCGTACGGCGGCTTCGCGCACTCGCTTTGATTCACGAGCATATTCGTAACAACAGGCGGCGATCAGCTCCGTTCGAGCAGCCTTGGATCTGGCCCCACGTGACAGCGCCGCAAAGTTCCAATCTTCATGACGCAAATCGTGAGTCTGTCCGGCGGGCGAAGCTTGGATGGATGATTGCCGACCGGAAGAATTGAGCCTCGTGGCTTTGTTGGATTCCCTCATTCGCTTGCTTCCAATGCCGCCGCTGTCGATTGGCAGCACCGGCGTGCATCCATGTAGCAGCGTGTCTATCAGGCCTGGTTACATGGATGGACGGTCGCGCAGAGCGTCCGTCTAGGAAAAACTCTCCCGGCTCGGCGGATAGCAAGCAAACCGTGCCCGCCAAAGAAAAGAAAGAGAATCATCCTCTCTTCCTTTCATCTTTGCGGGCACGTCCCGTTCGTTGCCGCTCCGCTTTTGCCTGCGGCGATGTTGACTTCTTGGCCGCCTTCAGGAGCGCTTCCAGCGATGGCAGCGTCTCGATCGCGCTGCGTCGCTCCTCGTCGCCTGTGTGCGTGTAAATCTGGCTGACCGCTTTGCTCTCGTGCCCGATGAGGTCCATCACGACCGACTGCGGCACGCCAGCATTTTTCAAAAGACTGGTCGCCGTGTGCCTGAAAGAGTGAAAGGAAACCTCGCTCGGTTTCCGTCGTCCTCCCCGTCCTTTTCCATTTTTTGCCTTCGCGTGCGATTGTCGCCTAACGAGTCCAGCTCTCGCCAGAATTTCACGAAATTGGCCCGATAGAGTCACGGTCTGCTCTGCACGCGTCGCTTCGATAAAGCCGGCACCGATCGGGAACACAAATGCGGCTGGATCATCACTCGCGGGCAGGTTGGCCAAATAATCGGCAAGCGGTGCGGCCAACGGAATAAGGATGCGCCGATTCGTCTTGCGCGTGGTCAACGCCAGTTCGCCCCGGAGCAAATCCACGTTCTCCCAACGCAACGTCGCAATGTCTGCGAGCCGCTGTCCCGTATAAAGACCCGCGAGAATGATGCCCTCCCACTCGCTCCCGCGTGCCTCCCGCAGAATCCGTCCCAGTTCCGGGAGAGTGAAGCCGCGGCGTCGATCGGTCTCCGCTTTACGCACCTTCAACCCGCCCACATCGCGCGCCGGACTGTCGATCTTATACCGTTGCCCCGCGGCTTTGAACATTTGCCTAACGACCTTCAGGTTCGTGTTGACGCTGTTCGCTGAAACACGCTTTGCCAATGCGTCGCGAAATCCCAAAATCAGCAAATCATCGCGTCGGCCAAAACTCATAATGTCACGGTCTGCTGCGGGGCCGGCAAAAGCGATGAACTCCCGCACGACCTGCGCGTAACGAAGGAACGATTGCGAGGCAATTTCACCGCGAATCGTTTCCAACCAGGAATCGGAGAAGGCCCGCAACGAACCAGCGCCGATCGCGCGACCCGTCACCACGCGAAAGACTTCGCCGAAAATTTTTGCCACAGCCGCTCGGCATCGCGCATCGGCAATTCGCTCCACAAAGGAGTTGATCTCCTCCTCGCGCATTGCACCGCGGCCGGACTCTTCCAACGCGTCGGAGATCCTGCGCGCGAGCTTCCGATCCTCAGTTCGCAAACTCCGCTTCCACTGCTTCCGTGCGGTCGGCTCATGGACCGTAAAACAGGCCACGTGAAATCGCGAATCAGGATGCTTCCAAAGGCTTGCCATCGCGACCGAAACTAAGAATTAAACTAAGAATAACGTCAACCACAATTGATCACGTCCGCAACGTAAGTGGCTGAGAATCAACATTTGCGAGGCGCTTTGTCTCGCCGAGGGTTCGAATCCCTCCCTCACCGCGCCGATCGTGCTTCCGAGTCGGTAAGGCTAGGCTGGAATGCAGGTTGCAGACTTCGACCACCCCACGCCCGTCCTGTCGCTTGTAATCGCCACCAAATCTGTCGGCGCCGAGATTCACCAACGTGGCGACTTCGGCCACGCTCGGCGCAAAACTCGGCCCGACATTAACCTCGGATTGCGGCGAGCACAGCGGCCATCCGCAGAAGGAGCGGAAGAAACCACTTGGGTTGAGCCGGTGTGCCGGTCGCGATTGCAGCCGGCGTGCTGGTCTATCCTTGGTCAGCACCGTGATTCATTTCAAAGGAATGGCGGCTCTCTCCCACGGTAAAATTCTGACGCGTCAGCACGGGTCGCGCGGGCCATCGCCTCGGGTTGAATTGCGCGACCGAGGGCCCCGCTGCGCGTTGCAATCGCGAAGCTCGCCGCCGTTCAAACCGGGCTCGAAAATTAGCAGCCGGTTCCAGCATCCCTGGAGGCGCCGTTCGCTGCGACTGGGGTTCAATACTGCACGGGAGCAAATCCGAACTCGACCGCTTAAAGCGGTCGAGTTCTCTCCCGTGTGAAAGCAAGCACACCCCCGTTCAGGAGTTCTCAATTTTGCCCGGCCGGGCGCAGATGGGTCCGACCGCTTTTGTGACAACTCGATTCACCAGATCCCGCTTTCGCAATGATAAAAAATTTTGGTTTTCGCTTGACCTGATTTGCAATGGCGAAAAACACTAACGCCGTTCCTCCATAATTGCGGTGCCGGTGAAAGACGCCTTGAGCGTCCGAAAAAATGATCAGCCGAGCAGATGCTATCCGCGTGCTGGTCCGCGCAGCTCCGCGCGGAATTGTCCAACGTCCTCCTCGCCCGCGCCTTTCCATACCCGCTTTTTTAACTCGCCAGCGCATTTTGCCTAACGAACAGAAAGGATCGCTCTCATGCCCGTGCTGACCACATATCCCGGCGTTTACATCGAAGAAATCCCAAGCGGCGTCCACACCATCACCGGCGTCGCCACTTCCATTACCGCCTTCCTCGGGCGTGCCCTGCGCGGACCGACGAACGAGCCGGCCACAATTAATAGCTTCGCTGATTTCGAGCGCCGCTTTGGCGGGCTCGATGTCGATTATCCGATGGCCTATGCCGTGCGCGATTTTTATCTCAACGGCGGCAGCCAGGCGCTGATCGTCCGGCTGGAGAAGAACTCCGCGCCCGCGAAACAGAACGACGTCAAACTGGAGGCGGCCAGCCCCGGCATCTGGGGAAACAAGCTTGTTTACGTCGTGGATGGCAAAGGCATCAGCGACGATGTCGCCGCGCGCTTCGGTATCGCCAAGGCCGATTTGTTTAACCTCACGATCTACGAAGATCCAGGCAGCGGCGTGGTGGAGAAATTTCTCAATGTCGCCGTGACGACTGACGCTGGATCTCGCCGCCTCGACCGCGTGCTCGCGTCCGAATCGAACCTTGCTCGCGTGCAGTTAAAGACTGACGGCACGCCCGATCTCCTGAGCGCGCGCCCGAGCGACTCCGCGGCGGATGAAGATCCCTCCGACCCGGCAGCCGATTCAACCAAGTTCAAATTCTTCAAAGACGGCGCCGATAGCGACCCTCTCGCGAATGACGATGACGTGCTGGGCGACGAAAGCAACAAGACCGGCCTGTTTGCCCTGACCAAAGCCGATCTTTTTAATCTGCTCTGCATTCCGCCCGACACCCGCGACGGCGACACCAGCGTGGGCGTCTATCAGCAGGCGATGACCTTTTGCGCGGATCACCGCGCCATGCTCATTGTTGATCCACCCGTCACCTGGGCTGCGAACAAGGACACCGCGGCTGCGACCGCGCGAGATCATCTCGCCGATCTCGGCCTCACTGGCATCGCCGCGCGCAACGCCGCACTCTATTTCCCGCGGGTGCGCGAGTCGGATCCGAAACTCGACGGTCAGCTCGACACCTTTGTTCCCTGCGGCATTATCGCGGGCGTGATGGCGCGGACCGACACGCAACGCGGGGTCTGGAAAGCGCCCGCCGGCCAGGACGCGAGCATCAACGGCACCGCCGCGCTTCAGGCAAACCTGAACGACGCCGAGAACGGGATGCTGAATCCGTTAGGCATCAACTGCCTCCGCACCTTTCCCGCCGCCGGCCGGGTCGTCTGGGGCAGCCGCACCTTGCGCGGGGCGGATCAATTGGCGGACGAATACAAATATGTGCCGGTGCGCCGCACGGCCTTGTTTTTGGAGGAAAGCCTCTATCGCGGCACCCAGTGGGTGGTGTTTGAGCCTAACGACGAACCGCTCCGGGCCCAGATCCGGCTCAACATCGGCGCCTTCATGCAAACGCTCTTCCGGCAGGGCGCCTTCCAGGGCAAAACGCCCCGGGAAGCCTATCTCGTGAAGTGTGACAGCGAGACCACGACGCAAGCCGACATCGATCGCGGCGTGGTCAACATCCTGGTCGGCTTCGCCCCGCTCAAGCCGGCCGAATTTGTCATCATCCAGATCCAGCAACTGGCCGGGCAAATCGAAACCTAGCCGCAGCCTAACGAATAAAGGAGGTAGCAACCATGGCCCAATTCACTGTCAATGCGTCGCGCTTCGATCCCTATAAGAATTTCAAATTCCGGGTAAAATGGGACGGGCGTTATGTCGCCGGGGTGAGCAAGGTCGGTGCGCTCAAGCGCACGACCGAAGTAGTCAAGCATCGCGAAGGCGGCGACCCGAGCAGCAGCCGGAAATCGCCCGGGCGGACCGAATTCGAGGCGATCACGCTCGAGCGCGGCGTCACTCACGACACCGAGTTTGAGAAATGGGCGAACAAGGTCTGGAACTTCGGCTCCGGCCTGGGCGCGGAAGTTTCGCTCAAGGATTTCCGCAAGGACATCATCATTGACGTCTACAACGAGGCGGGGCAGCTCGCGATCAGCTACAAAGTGTTTCGCGCCTGGGTATCGGAATTCCAGGCCCTGAGCGATCTCGACGCCAACGCCAACGCGGTCGCGATCCAGCACATCAAGCTCGAGAACGAAGGCTGGGAACGCGATTACGACGTCAAGGAACCAAGCGAACCGACTTTTGTTGAGCCGGCCTGACGGGGCGGCGGCATTCGTTAGGCGACTTCGGTCATGGAACCACCGATGCAATCTCTCTCGCCCGCGCAGATCCTTGCGCTTTGGGAAACGGCCCGGCCACAGCATGCCCTCGATCGCGCCCTGACGATTCTCCTTGCGGCCACGCCCGGCGCGAGCCGCGCCGCGCTTGCAGATCTGCCGATCGGCGAGCGCGACACACGCCTCCTCGAGCTGCGCGCGTTACTCTTCGGCCCGCGCGCGGAAGGGTTCGCTGAATGCCCCTGTTGCGCCGAGCGGATCGACTTCCCGCTCGATTTCGCGGCACTGGCGACGCCTGCGGAAGAACGAGCTTCCGTCGGTCCAGCCAATGCGCCTGCGGAGCACACAGCGGAAACAAACGGCACCATCCTGCGCTTTCGTGTTCCCACCAGCCGCGACCTCGCGGTGGCTGCGACCGCACCCGATTCCTCGTCCGCCCTCCATTGGCTTGTTCAGCGCTGTGTCCTTTCGCCTAACGACCCGTCCTCCCGCTGTCATCCCGAGCCGCGAAGACGGCGAGGGACCTCCCAACTGTCCACGGATCCCGTAAGCCAGGCTTCGGACTCGCGGGCCCTCGACCCCGCAACTCCTGACTTGGACGCGCCCAGCCCTGATGCGAGGTCCTTCGGCGCGCTTCGCCAGCCTCAGGATGACAAGGTGCGAGAGCTTTCAGCTGAAACCATCGAAACCCTGAGCCGCGCCATGCTCGAGGCCGATCCGCAGGCCGAGATCACCCTCCGTCTTACCTGTCCGGCCTGCGCGCACGAATGGGATTTGCTCTTCGATATCGCGGAATTTTTCTGGCGCGAAATTTCCGCCCAGGCCCAGCGGCTCCTGCGGGAGATTGACGCCCTGGCCCGCGCCTATGGCTGGAGCGAGCGCGAAATCCTCAGTCTGCCCGCGCAACGCCGGCAAACCTACCTGGAGATGCTGGTGGCATGACTCATTTCCTCGCCAGGCTGATCGAGCGCGCTCGCGGCAGTGCCCCGCAGGTCGAGCCGCTCATCGCGCCAAGGTTTGCGCCTGCTCCGGTCACCGAAATCGCGACCGAAGTTGAAGCGCCCGCGCATCCAGTCGTTAGGCAGGAGATCGCATCTCGCCGAGGAGAAGAAATCCCGCCCGAGGAAAAAATCGCACCCGGACCGGAGCAGTTGCTCGTCCCGCAAGAAACCGTTGAGGCGCGTCCGTCTCCGGCGATCGTTAGGCGAATCGGTCCGGAGGAGATTGCTCCTCCAGCGAAAGGCCACGGCGCGGGTTCAACCATGCGGCCGGGGTCACTGCGCCCGGCGACGAGAAACGCCGTAGCCGGGGGCGTTGACCCCGGCTCCCCGAGTGCTGTTCGCGCACCGCATCGTGCGCCCACCCGATCCAACGAATCGCACATCGAACCGCCCATCGTCCGCGTCACCATCGGCCGGATCGACGTTCGTGCAGCACCTCCTTCCGCGCCGCCAGCGCGCAAATCCAGCCCCCGCTCTCAACCGAAGCTGACCCTCGATCGTTACCTCCAGAGCCGAAAGGAGGAGTGCCGATGAGCAGCCCGCTGGCCGTGGCCACCGTCACTGCGGTGCTGCAAAATTTCCTGCAGAACAGCGTCGTCGAACACGATCTCGCCGCTACTCTGGGCGGCCCGGTCACCGTTTCGGCCGAACCGCCCGACCGAATCGAGAACGGCGCGGCTTCAGCATCCGATCGGATTAATCTTTTCCTCTTCCAGGCGAGCGAAAACCAGGGCTGGCGCAACGCCGCCTTTCCCTCGCGCAACGCAAACGGCGAGCGGGTGAGCAACCCGCCGCTGGCGCTCGACTTGAGTTATCTCCTCACCGCCTATGGCGCCGGGCCGCTCCACGCCGAGGCACTCCTCGGGCTGGCGATGTTTGTCCTCCATGAAATGCCCGTGCTCACCCGCGACGCCATCCGCGCGGTCACGCTCGCCCCGCCACAGCCCGCGCTGCTCGCCGGCCTAACGAGTTCAGAACTGGCTGACCAGATCGAGCAGATCAAGATCGTGCCCCAGGTGATGTCGGTAGAGGAAATCTCGAAGATCTGGTCCGCGCTCCAGTCGCAGTATCGGCCGACGGCGGTTTACAAGGCTTCGGTGGTTCTGGTGCAAAGTGAAAAATCAATCCGGCCCGCGTTGCCGGTGCAATCGCGCAACGTCACCGTCCTGCCTTTTGAACGACCACAGATCGATCTCATCCAGTCGCAGGAAAACGACGATGCGCCGATCGTGGAAAACCAGCCGATCCTCGCCGGCTACAATCTTGTGATCGACGGTCAGCGTCTGCGCGGTGATGACACCCGCGTCCTGATCGATGAAGAAGTGGTCATTCCCGACAATGACAAAACCAGCGCCGCCCGCATTATCGTCGCGTTCCCGGGCACGCTCCAACCCGGGCTGCATTCGGTCCAGGTGGCGCACCGGGTTGACTTCAAGACCGGGTTTCCTTCCGAGCCGCATCGCGGGTTTGAATCCAACGTTGCCGCGTTTGTTCTTGCGCCGCGGATCACCGATCCGTCGCCCATCAACGGCGCGCCGAACAGTGTGCTGTCGTTAGGCGTGACACCGCCAGTTGGCCCGGGCCAGCGCGCCACTCTGCTCCTGGGCGCGAGCACCGTTTCCATTCCGGCCCGCCTGCCTAACGATCCTCCCGCCTCCACTCTCAACTTTCCGATCCCCGCGCTTCCGGCGGGCGATTATCTCCTCCGGGTGCAGATCGACGGCGCTGAAAGCCCGCTCCAAATCGGCGGCGCCGGGATCTTCGATTCGCCGATTCTCCACATCACCTGATGAGCACCATTGCAACGAACGAAGATTGGGCGGCGACGAACCAGCGCGCGCTCATGTCGGAATTGAAGGCACTGGGTGCATTGCTGCGGGGCGAATCGCCTGACGACTTCGAGACTTCTCCGGCACTGGACGCGCTCTGCGCGCGCTTTGGGCTCTCGAGCTTCGAACGGCGGCTGGTTCTGCTCTGTGCCGGGATGGAATTGGAGGGCGACTTTGCCAATCGTTGCGCCGCCGCGCCAGGTTCAGGGGGAAATCCTTGGCCCTCCTTCGGCCTCGCCCTCGCCGCCTTGCCCGACGCCCATTGGGACGCGCTCGCTCCCCATGGCGCGCTCCGTTACTGGCGCCTGATCGAGATCGTCGGAAACGGCGCGCTCGTCGCCAATCGCCTCCAGATTGACGAGCGGATCCTGTTTTTCCTCACCGGTGTGCCGCAACTGGACGAGCGGCTCGTTAGTCTGGTCCAGCCGGTGCCGGCACGCTTCGAAATTGCCGAGTCCCAGCGGCTGCTGCTCGAGCGGCTGGAGAAGAGCTGGAAATCGGCCTTTGCCAATCGCACTCCGCTGCCGGCACTTCAGCTCTGCGGCTCCGACGCGGGGGCGAAACGGACTCTCGCCAGCGTCGTGGCCGGCCGAATCCCAATCGAGTTGTTCCGTTTCCCGGCCGCTTTGTTGCCGGTCAATCTCACCGAGCTCGAGAACCTGCATCGGATTTGGGAGCGCGAAGCGATCTTGCGAAATGCCGCGCTCCTGCTCGATTGCGAGCGGGCGGAAACCGCCGACGCGGCGCGCCAGCTGGCGATCGATCACTGGATCGAACTGACCCGAACCCCATTGCTCATCTCGACCCGTGATCCGCGGCGCGAGATCGATCGTGCGCTTGTCACGGTCGAAGTGTGCCGGCCGATCAGCGGCGAACAGCGCGAACTTTGGCGGCGCGCGCTCGGCGAGGGCGTGAAGGAGTGGAACGGCGAGATCGACCGGCTGGTCTCGCAATTTGATTTTAATAGCGACGCCATTTTCGCCACTGCCGAGACCGTGAGTGGGAAAAGCCCTGGCGATTTGTGGGAGAGTTGTCGACGCCGCGCCCGGCCGCGTCTGCAAGACCTGGCCCAACAGATCGTCTCCCGCGCCACCTGGGCCGACATTGTTTTGCCCGAAGCGCAGATGCGCACGTTGCACACCATTTCGCAGCAGCTGCGACAGCGGGCGCGGGTTTGCGACGATTGGGGGTTTGCCGAGAAATCAACTCGCGGTCTTGGCCTGAGCGCGCTCTTCGCCGGCCCGAGCGGGACCGGCAAAACCATGGCGGCCGAAATCCTGGCCAATGAGCTCGAACTCGATCTTTTCCGAATCGATCTCAGCGCGGTCGTGAGCAAATACATCGGCGAGACGGAAAAGAATTTGCGTCGGGTTTTCGATGCCGCCGAGGAAGGCGGCGCGGTTCTGCTTTTCGATGAAGCCGACGCGCTCTTCGGCAAACGGAGCGAGGTGAAAGACAGCCACGATCGTTACGCCAATGTCGAGATCAGTTACCTGCTCCAGCGGATGGAGGCGTATCGCGGCCTGGCCATCCTCACGACCAATATGAAGGAAGCGCTCGACCCCGCGTTCCTGCGCCGGCTGCGTTTCGTCGTGCAATTTCCGTTTCCCGATCAAAGGCAGCGGGCCGAGATCTGGCGCAAAATTTTCCCGGCGAAAACGCCGACCGATTCGCTCGATATCCAGCGCCTCTCGCGCCTCTCCATTTCCGGCGGGAACATTCGGAGCATCGCGTTCAATGCCGCTTTTGCCGCCGCGGATGCGAACGAGCCGGTGCGAATGCCCCATTTGTTAGGCGCGATCCGGCTCGAATATGAAAAACTCGAAAAACCGCTGACCGAAGCAGAGCTGGGAGGCTGGCGATGAAGCCGCGCGAGATCGAAGTGCAGATCGAAGAACTGGTCCTCCACGGTATCGATCCGCGGTTGCGATGGCGGGTGGCCGATGCGCTCGAATCACACCTTAACGCACTACTGCTCGGAGGCGGGTTGCCAAAGAAATGGCTTTCGAATCCGGAGCGGCTTAGTACCGCCCCATTGCGCGAGGGAGTTGCTTCTTATGGGCCGGCATTGGGCGCCGCAATCGCAGACGCGCTTTGCAAAGGAGCGGAGGAATGAACATCCGGGAAGTTGCTCGCGTTCGGCAGAATCCTCGGACGCAGGGTGAAGCTCCTGATCTGACAAGTTCCCTTCCCTCCCGAGGTCGCATGCCGGAAGTGCGTGAAGATGCTGACGAGAACTCACCCGCCGTTCAGCGCGTGATCGCGCAACAGGGAGAGTCGCTCGATCAGCAGATACGCCCGGAAATGGAATCGCGCTTCGGCTACAACTTTGCCAATATTCGAGTACATCACGACCGCGCGGCGGCGGAGTCAGCGCGAGCGGTGCACGCGCAGGCCTATACCGTGGGTCAGCATGTTGTGTTCAGCCGCGGAACGTTCGCTCCGGCCACGCCCGCGGGGCGCGAGCTGTTGGCGCACGAACTGGCGCACACGGTTCAGCAAAGAAGTCAGGCCGCATCTCTTTCACCCGCCAATACCGAAGTAGAGCAGGCGGCGGCAGGCGCTGGACGAGATATCGCTCAAAGCAGTCGAGCGAGACGGGAACTTCTAACCTCTCATGTTGGCCTGGCTCGAGCGCCGGTAGTTGAGGAGAAAGAAGACGCCGCGAACCCGGGTGGCGGTCTTAGCGACGCCGAGCTGGAACGACTTGCGGAAGCTGACCCAATAAATATCTCCGAGCCGGCACCGACTGACCCGCAGATGCAGAACGCGACGAAGGCTGAAGCAGGAACAGAGGGGCAGTTTCAGACTGTGCCCGCAGTTACAGCTGCGACTCCAGATGTTGCTGCGATCGCGCAACAAGAGGCTCCAGTCGATCGTCAGCTCACTCTTGATCTCGAGGCAGTAAGCAGGAAGCACGTACAAAGGCGGGCCGAGATAAAAAAGGATCGAGAAGAGCGCCACGCATACCTTCGCGCTCACAAAGAGTGGAAGGAGATAGAAATCCCGGTTGACGATGCTCTGCGCAAGGTAGAGCCGCTCCATCTTCCCTACGAGCTTGATGTACGGTTCTTTCAGCAAGTGCTATCTATCAGTCGCGAAGAAGCCGACGCGCTGCGGCGTTACATGGACTGGAAAGATCTCCCTTACGATCCGCGCGTGACGCAACAGAAGCTGCAAACTGAGAAAACGATCACTTATCGCACCAGCTCACTCCGACTGGTGCAGGAGATGTATGAGGAAATGCTGGAAGATAGAAGGCTCCGGTTACATGAGATCGACGAGATTCTTAATACCGGGCCGGACATGGCCCTGGAGATGTTCAAAGACGTGGGACGGGGAATGTATAATGGCGCGCTCGGTTTCGGTCAGGGCCTGATTGACACTCCTGCATCACCGATCAATCTGATCCAGACCATTCGCGGTGAGGAACCCGTTCACCTCCTGGATTTGAGCGGCCTGCGTGCTGACTATCAAACTAACTACGGCTATCATTATGGCCACAGCATCGAAACTGGAACTCAGCTAGGGCTTTCGATCGTAGCCGGCAACATAGCCGGCGGGAGCGGACCTGCTACCGGCGCCGGTGCGACCAGCAGTAGCATAACAGCACGCGCTCTGCAGATACTTTCTGTTGCAAATAAGGTCAATACGATCTCAAGCGGGGCGACAACGGCGGTTCGAGCCGTGCAAGCTATTAACGACTTATCGCGGGGTTACGTAATCATCAACGGCGAAAAGCGAGCGCTGACCGAGGATGACATCATCGATCGATTGGTTGCAATCGGGTATGCCCCCGTCGCGGTGAAGATGGCGGTGAATACGGCCAAGTCATTTTCCGGTGGCGGCGCTGAGGTCAAAGAGAATAGCGGTGGCGGTGCGGCCGGGGGTGGCAATTCCACCGGTGGCGGCGGGGGTGCGGCCGACGGCGGAGGCGGGAACGCGGGCCGCCGCACACTCCAAAGTTCGCCTCCGCCGATGCCTTCAAACCCGACGCAGGCGGGACCCAAGCCCGTGACTGACGTTGAGCTTGTAAGGGCAAATGTGAGCGCGCCTTCCTCGATCAAGGCGCAGGACCCGGCTTCGCATCAGGCAGACTGGCAGGCGCGAGGCGGCGGTTCGCGACCGGCGCCGCCCGCATATCTGGACAGCGATGGGAACATTCGGGTCAGCACCGATCATCCGCTGCTCCAGCCTGCCACAAGTGGTGGCGTGCCAGTGCCTGCTGGCGAAAGGCGCGGCCCGCACGCTTTTACCCAGAAACGGTTTGGTGGCGCTGTTCCACCGGTTCCTGCTGCGAGCAAGCGCGTCATCGGGCTTGCCGATACCGGTCAAGTGCCCCCGCCAGCACAGAGCCCATCAAAGCCACCGGCAAGCACGCCGCCCGCTCCTGCGCCTGCTCCCAATCAGCCAGCGGATATTGGTCTTGAAGATACCGGTCAAGCGCCGCCGCAACCGGCGCCGGTGCAACCAGCACCGGCGCAAAGTCAGGGAAGAAGCGTTGGAACCAGCGCTCCACGAGAGCGTGTCAATATGGTGCAACCGGTTAGTCTCGATCGGGTCGCGAAGATAGCGAACTTTAACCCGAATCAGGTTGTCTTCAGTGTTTCTTCGGAAGCACATGGGCAGGGCTGGCGATTCAATGGCGGGGATCCAGACAACGTGCCTGTCGCCTTCATCGTGGACAAAACAATCTACGTCGATCGAGCCCACTGGCCGGCCGATCGACCACTGCCAAAATGACAAGGATAATGCCTAACGAACCGGTATGAGTAGCCCGCCAAATTCTCCGCGGCTCCTAAAAGGCGGCATCGTTCTCGTCGATCCGGAGACGGTGGCGGTGCGTAGAATTATTTCCCTACAATACAATCCCGACACACTCACCCGCTCGCTTCAAGTTCAGGGAGTAACTGCGGATGGCGGCGGCGATCGCTCCGAAATTCTGCGCCTGAAAGGTCCGCCGATTGAAACGATCAAGCTCGAGGCGGAGATCGATGCGACCGATCAGCTTGAGTTTCCTGACCAGAATCCCAATGCGACCGAAGCCGGCATTCAGCCCCAGCTCGCCGCGCTCGAAGCGATTGTGTATCCGACGAGTCAGCAGTTACAAACTAATAACTCCCTCGAAAAGTCAGGAACACTTGAAATCATTCCGATGGAGTCGGCTCTGACTTTGTTTATCTGGAGTAAGAACCGGATCATTCCAGTACGGCTGACTGACTTTAGTATCACGGAAGAGGCTTTCGATCCCAATCTCAATCCTATTCGGGCGAAGGTAAGTCTTGGGATGCGGGTGCTAAGTGTGGACGATGTTGGTTTCGATGCCAAGGCCGGCAGTCTCTACATGATTTACCAGCAGCAGAAGGAACGGCTCGCCGGCCTCGCGCCCCAGGGCTCCTTCGCCAATTTCGGGATCAAGGGAATTTCATGAGCAGTCCAGAGATGACGCAGCTGACAGCAGAAGTTCAAATGACCCAGATCGCCGGATCCAAAACACATCTGCGAAAATCTGCGTCATCTGTGGATGAATCATTGTTACCTGAGACGAAATGACTGATCCACTCCTAGCCCTGCTTCAGCAGACCGGCGTCGCCACGCCGGCCTTTCCGCCTAACAGCCGTTACAATAAGACCCTGCTCGCCAAACTAACGATGGCGGATGGCACCGAGGTGACTTACCTCAAGCGCCGGTTTGTGCCCGAGCCGGAGAATTTCGCTTTCCTTCAATATCACACCGTGACGGAAGGCGAGCGACTGGATCAGATCGCGGCAAAGTATTTCGGCGACCCGGAACAGTTTTGGCGCCTCTGCGATGCGAACGGCGTTGTTCGCCCTAACGACCTGCTCCAGCCAATCGGAGGCCTCATCCGGATCACCCTGCCGGAAAACATTCCCGGAGCCGCAAATGAATAGCGGCTTTCACCTCACGCTCATGATCGGTCCGGTTATTCCGGTGCCGGTGTCGCAGGCAATTCTCCAGGCGCTTACCTCCGTCACCGTGACGACGACGAGCGACACCGGGAGCGGATTTCAACTCCAGTTTACATTCAGCAATCAGTCTCCTTTGCAGACACTCTTCCTTCTCTCCAGCGGCGCACCTATTCCACTCGTCCGGGTGGTGATCATCGTGACGGTGAATGGAAAAGCCGAAGTGTTAATGGACGGCATCATGACCAATCATGAGATAACTCCTGGTGACGACGCGTCTTACTCCGTCCTCACAGTCACAGGCGAAGACCTTAGCCGGGTAATGGACTACGTTGATTTTTCCGGAACGCCTTTTCCAGGTATGGCTCCGGAAGGGCGCGTCCTCGCGATCCTGGCGAAGTACATCGGCTTCGGCATTCTGCCGCTGGTCATACCAAGTGTGCTGATCGATCTGCCAATCCCGACGGACCGGATTCCAGTCCAAAAGGGCAAGGACCTCTGCTACATCCGCTCGCTCGCGGATGAAGTGGGCTATGTCTTCTACGTCGAGCCTGGACCCAAACCGCTCGAAAGCGTGGCTTACTGGGGACCTGAGATCAAAGTCGGCGAGCCACAAAAGGCGCTCAGCATCAACATGGATGCCGCGACTAACATCGAGACCGTCTCGTGCAGTTTTAACTCTCAGGGGCGGGTCACTCCCTTTGTCCGTGTCCAGATCCCGAGTACGAAAATCTCCATCCCCATTCCGATTCCCGATATTACCCCGCTGAATCCGCCCTTGGGTCTCGTCCCTCCCGTCCCGTTGAATTTCGAACGGGTAGATAAGTCGGCCAAGTATTCGCCGGTGCGCGCGGCGATGATTGGCCTAGCTAAGGCCGCCCGCTCGGCGGAATCAGTGAGCGCGACCGGCTCGCTCGATGTGACCCGTTATGGCGATGTGCTCAAGGCCCGCCGTTTGGTTGGGTTACGTGGCGTCGGCGAGGCGTTCGACGGTCTCTACTACGTCAAGAGCGTCACGAGCAAAATCAAGCGCGGTGAATTCAAGCAGGACTTCACTCTTAGCCGCAACGGCCTCATCTCCACCCTTCGTCACATCCCGGTATGAATGCCATGAATGAGAAAAGCGATCTCGCCACCTGCGGCAAACTCTACTTCGGCAAGTACCGCGGAACCGTCGTCAACAATGTCGATCCGACGCAGATGGGCCGGATCCAGGCGCTCGTCCCGGATGTGCTTGGCGACCTGCCTTCCAGTTGGGCGATGCCTTGTCTCTCGGTCGGCGGAATGCAAGGCGGCATGTTCACGGTCCCGATCATTGGTTCGGGCGTCTGGATTGAATTCGAGCAGGGTGATCAGGATTATCCCATCTGGACCGGCTGTTTCTATGGGAGCGCAGCCGAGATTCCGTCAATGGCCAAAGCTGTTCCGCCGACCATACCGGCGATTACTTTTCAAACACCGCTCCAGAACGGAGTCACCATCAGTGACGTGCCCGGGCCGACCGGCGGGATTGTGATCAAAACCCAAGGCGGCGCTTTCATCGCCCTCAACGATGTCGGGATCACAATTTCAAACGGGCAGGGCGCGATCATTAACCTGCAAGGCAACACCGTGGATGTGAACGGCGGCGCCCTAACGATTATCTGACACGGACATGGCTGCACCGATCGTTCATTACGGCGCGAGCGTGACCTGTTTCCATAATGGACTCGCCCAGCCTCTCGTCCTCTCGCCCCGCGTGCTCGTGAGCGGTCAGCAGGTCGTGACACTTACTACGCCCTACAGCGTCACAGGATGCGCCCTGGCCAGCGGTTCCACTCCACCGTGCGTGACGGCAAACTGGACGAGCGGTGCGACCCGCGTCTTCGCCAACGGCGCACCCGTTATTCTCCAGACGAGCCAGGCGGTATGTACGCCCACCGGCCAAGGCTTGCTCGTCCTTAATACCCAACCGCGCGTCCTCGCGACATGAACTCACATTTGGTTAGGCAAAAGCAAAATCCCGGACGCGCGGAAGCGTATTCTTCTGGAGGCAGCTGCTTCTGCAGGTCCTGTCGCCACACACACCAATGAACGTCGATTTCCCATATCACTTCGACAACCGCGGCCGCACCGCTGCGATCGAGGACGACGCCCACATCCGCGACCTGATCGAGCAGGTGCTCTTCACGGCGCCGGGTGAACGGGTGAACCGGCCGGATTTCGGGAGCGGGTTGTTAGGCCTGGTGTTTGCGCCAAACAGCGATCAACTCGCCGCCACTACCCAGTATCTGGTCCAGGGTTCGCTTCAGCAGTATCTCGGCGACCTCATTCAGGTCGATGCGGTAGAAGTTAATAACGAAGCTTCTACTCTGCGGGTCACGGTTCGTTATCTCGTTAGGCAAACGCAAACCGTGCAAACCGCCGAGTTCACCAAAGGAATCGCGACCGCATGAGCGAAACGACGAGACCGCTCTACTTCTGCTGCGACGAACGCCGGCGCGACATGGTCCGCGGAAGCGCGCTCAATGGGATCGATTATCTCGAAGTGCTCGACCAGGACGCGCCTAACCAAATGGACCGCCAGCGCTTCCTCCGCCTCCATTTCATTAATCCGCTCGCGCCGAATTCTCTCAGCACGCCCAACCTGACGATCAGTGGCGGCGAGCGAATTCGCCCGATCGTAATTGTCGGGGCCACTATCGGGAGCGGCGACGACGCCGATGTCCTTACGGTTGAGGTCAGGGAACCGGGCGATTTCTCGATCTACACCTTATCGTTAGTCCACGGTCCGCATGAGACCGCGCCGCCGGATGGAATCGACCCGCGTCTCGCGGCGGTTGATTTCTCCTTCAAGATCGAGTGTCCTTCCGATTTCGATTGCGCCCCGCAACACCTGTGCCCCCCCGCGCCGCGAACCGGGCCGGAAATTAATTACCTCGCGAAGGATTACGCCAGTTTTCGCAAGCTCATCCTTGATCGCATGTCGCTCCTGTTGCCGGATTGGCGGGAGCGAAATCCGGCCGACCTGGGAATCACGCTAGTCGAGTTGCTCGCCTATGTGGGCGACCAGCTCAGTTATCAGCAGGATGCGGTCGCGACCGAGGCTTATCTCGGTTCGGCGCGGGCACGCACTTCGCTGCGCCGGCATGCGCGGCTGGTCGATTACTTTGTCCACGACGGGACGAATGCACGCGTCTGGGTCCAGGTCATGCCTGAGGCCGCGAAGGTCGATCTTCCGGCAAGAACTCAAATTCTGAGCCGGGTCGATCGTTTGCCGACGCGGCTCGTCGACATCAAGGAAGCGCTTCCTCAGCGTCCAATTGTTTTTGAAACTCTGCACCCGATCACGCTCCATGGCGCGCATGACGAGATGCGATTCTACGCCTGGGGCGACGAACAATGCTGTCTGCCCAAAGGCGCAACGAATGCGACCCTGGATGGGCACTTTCCAGATCTAAAGATCGGCGACGTCCTGATTTTGGAGGAAAAGCGCGGAACCAAAACCGGCGCGCACGCGGATGCCGACCCGGCGCGGCGCTGGGCCGTTCGGCTCAGTGAGGTCATCTGGTCCGGCGCGGATGGAAGCACTCACCTGGCCGATCCGTTAACCGGGTCCGAAATCACTCAGATCGCGTGGATGCCCGAGGACGCGCTGCCGTTTCCGTTCTGTATTTCGGGTTACACGGAGAAAGATGACAAAACAGAATACGCCACTGATCTCAGCGTCGCCCGCGGCAACATCGTGCTGGCTGATCATGGGCTTTCGATCAGCCACGAATCGTTAGGCACGGTTCCGCCGCCCGAAATTTCGCTCCCGCCTGATCCGACCCTCGGGCGGTGCGACCCGGCTCCGGCGCAGAAACTGCCGGCTCGGTTTCGCCCATCCTTGCAACACAAGCCGCTCACGCAGGCCGCCAGCTATAAGCCCGCGCTGCCCGCCGCCCGGAGCCTGATTGTCAACCCGGCGGAGAGTCAGCCGGCGATTGGGCTCCAGAGCAAGCATGGCGAAGATGAAGACGATTGGCAGCCGCAGTTGGATTTGTTAGGCAGCGCCCCAACTGCGCCCGATTTCGTGGTCGAGATCGAGAATGACCAGACCGCCTTCATCCGTTTTGGCGACGACGAGTACGGGCGCCGGCCGGAGCGCGAAACGTCTTTCACCGCCGATTATCGGGTCGGCAACGGCGCTTCCGGAAATATCGGCGCGGAAACCCTCGGCCATATTGTCACCGACAAGCCGATCAGCGCGGTTCGCAATCCCTTGCCCGCCGCGGGCGGGATTGACCCCGAGACCGCGGCGGAGATTCGTCGGGACGCGCCCGAGGCGTTTCGGACGCAAAAACGCGCCGTAACCGAGGCGGATTACGCCCGCACCGCCGAGCTCAACGCCTCGATCCAGCGCGCGGCTGCGACCTTCCGCTGGACCGGGAGCTGGCACACGGTCTTCATCACGGTCGATCGTTTCGATGGCCTTCCCCTAACGAGTAAATTCGAGACTGACCTGCGGGTAAAGATCGAGCCTTATCGGATGGCGGGACACGATCTCGAGGTCGATTCCCCGCAATACGTCTCGCTCGAGATCGCGATGTTCGTCTGCGTAAAACCAGATTATTTCCGGAGCGACGTGCGCGCCGCGCTCCTCGAGGTTTTCAGCAGCCGCACTTTCGCCAACGGCCGGAAAGGTATTTTCCAGCCCGATTTTTTCACCTTCGGGCAAACGGTTTATCTAAGCGCGCTCTACGCCGCGGCCCAGGCTGTGCAAGGGGTTGCGTCGGTCGAGATCACGACTTTCCAGCGCCAGGGTCTTCCGGAGACGAGCGGCCTAACGAATGGATTTCTCGCCATGAACCGGCTCGAGATCGCGCGGCTCGAGAACGATCCGAATTTTCCCGAGCGCGGCATTTTCACTCTGGAACTTGGAGGAGGGCGATGATCGTCGCGCCAGTCAAGCGCAATGCCATTTTGGTCATCCCGAGCGAAGTCGAGGGATCCCGTGGCACAATCCTTAAGGCAACGTTCACCGGATGGAAAGCCCGGCCTCGCCCCGCGATTGCGGGGCTGCGTTACGGCCTCGACTCCGCTTCGCTTCGCTCGGAATGACCACACCTCTTAACGATTGCGGCTGCTGCGCGGGAATCGGCCCGCTCGTCCCCGAGCCACTCTACAACCGGCCGGGTCTCTCGCAGGTCAGCTTCCGGATCGGAACCCATTTCGATTTCCTGCAAAGCGCGCTCGCCCTTTTGTCCGATCCGCGCTTCCCGGCGCTTCGCAGCCTAACGACGCGCGACCCCGATGATTTCACGATCGCGCTCCTCGACGGCTGGGCGACGCTGGCCGACGTCTTCACTTTCTACCAGGACCGGATCGCGAACGAATCCTGGCTCCGGACCGCGACCGAACGCGACTCGATTCTCCGCCTCGCGCAGCTCATCGGCTACCGACTGAAGCCAGGCGTAGCCGCGGAAACACCGCTCAGTTTCCTCCTCGACGAAACCCCGGGCGCGCCGAGTGCGGTCACGGTCGCGATCGGGGCCAAGGTGCAGAGCGTTCCGGGCGCGGATGAAAAACCGCAGACCTTCGAGACGATCGAGGAACTGGACGCGCGGGTGGAATGGAACGCGCTCCGACCCGCCCTAACGACTCCTCCGGTGATCGCGGCCGGCCTGACGAGTCTCTATTTCAAGGGCACCGCAACCAATCTCCAACCCGGGGACGCGATCCTGATCGTCGGCGACGAGCGCGCGAATGGCGCCAGCGTTTATCCCGACAAGGAGCGCTGGGACATGCGGGTCCTGCTCGGCGTCAGGCCCGATCCCAGGAACGATCGCACGCTTGTGATCTGGGAAAAGGGCCTCGGCAAAGCGCCCATTCAACCGGCGGCCGCGAACCCGAAAGTTTATGCGTTGCGTCAGCGGGCCGCGCTCTTCGGGCACAACGCGCCCGATCCCACCTTGATCCCGAATGCGCCGCTCGAGCCGGAAAAGAAGGACGCGGAGATTGAGGCAATGCCGCCGTCTCGGGCTTCAGTCGCGCTTCGGATCAGACCCGATGTCTTGGGCCAACTGGGAGGGCTCTTCGAGAGCAAACCGAAGAAGCGAGATTGGGCTGGTCTAACGACGCCAACTCAGGTGCTCGACCTCGACAACGCCTACGGCAAAATCGTCACCGGCAGCTGGCTCAGCCTAACGAATAGCGCCGGCTACGTCGAGCTCTACAAATGCACCAGCGTTTCGTTTCCTTCGCGGGCCGACTTTGCGCTCTCCGGCAAAGTGACGCGGATCGTGCCGGACACGACGGAAAACTTCGATCTCTTCCGGATTCGCGACACCCTCGTGCACGCACAGAGCGAACTGCTCGAGATGACGAGCGGCCCGCTGCTCGCGCCGGCGAACGGATCGATCGCATCGAAGCTCGCGCGTGATCCCGGTTTGCTCGCGCCGATCGAGGGAAGCGTGATCGCACTGGAGCGCTTGATCCCTCCCGTGCCGGCCGGGCGCAAGATTATCATCACGGGCAAACTGGTCCGGGCGCGCGTGCTCGCCAGTTCGCTTCCGCTCACGTCCTTCGACGGGCTTCAGAGCAGGAAGATCGTACGCGGCGCGACTCTGATCGTAACCGCCTTGCCAAGCCTCTTGCCCTCGAATACCGCGAAATGGACGCTGCGGACTGACGAAGGCTTTGAGGGCACCGTCACGACCAGCCTAACGAACCTTGGTTTAACAACGGCGCAGCCGGAGGACACGACGATGAGCGAAGCCGCGATCGTACAGAGCTGCGCTGGCGAACCGACAATTCTGACCTTGCAATCGCCCCTCACCCACCTCTTCGATCGCGCCACGGTGACGATTGCAGCCAACGTGGCCGAAGCGACGCATGGCGAAACCGTGAGCGAAGTCCTCGGCAACGGCGATGCTTCGCAGTCCAATCAAAAATTCAAGCTCCGCCAGGCGCCCGCCCTCACCTACACCCGCTCGACCGCTCCGGGCGGTGCGCAATCCTCGCTTCAGATTCGCGTCAATGATCTGCTCTGGCAGCAAGCGCCGACGCTCTTCGGGCGCGGGCCGCGCGAGCGCATTTTCACGACTGAGATGGCGGACGATGGCTCGATCACCGTTCGTTTCGGCGATGGAATTCACGGCGCGCGCTTGCCCTCGGGAAACCAGAACGTCAAGGCGACCTATCGTCGCGGCATCGGGCTCGACGGGCTCGTTAGGGCAGGACAGCTCACCACTTTGCTGACCCGTCCGCCCGGTTTGAAATCGGCTATCAACTCGCTTGCCGCGGAAGGCGCGGATGACCCGGAATCCTTCGCTGACGCGCAGCAGAACGCGCCGCTCACCGTCCTCACGCTCGATCGCGTTGTCTCGCTCACCGATTACGAAAATTTCAGCCGCGCCTATTCCGGGATCGCGAAGGCGCTCGCGACCTGGACCTGGGATGGACGTACTCGCGGCGTTTTCATCACCGTGGCCGGGCCGCGCGGCGCGGAGGTTTCGACGACCCTCGCGCAAGACCTGATCACGGCGATCCGCGACGCGGGCGATCCCTTCGTGCCGGTGCGCGTTGTTTCTTATGCGGCAGCGCTCTTTCGCGTCGCGGCGCAAATCAAAGTCGATCCCGATTACGAGGCCGGCAAAGTGCTGGCCGCGGCCGAAGAAGCGCTGCGTGATTCGTTCTCCTTCGCCGTGCGCAACTTTGGTCAACCGATTGGGTTGAGCGAGGTAATGGCGCTGCTCCAGGGAGTCGCCGGGGTGCTGGCGGTGAACATCACCGCGCTCCATCGCACCGGCGCGCCCGCGCTCGTGAACGCGCGACTGGAAGCGCATCTGCCGAGCGGGGGCGATCCGAATTCGTTAGGCGCGGCCGAGCTGCTGACTCTCGATCCCGGGCCAACCAACCTGGAGGCGATGTTGTGATGTTGCTTTGTCATCCTGAGCGGAGCGCAGCGGAGTCGAAGGATCCCGCGGAAGTCAGCTTGAAGGTTTCGCCCCGGGATCCCTCGACTGCGCTCGGGAGGACGGGAGTAATGCCATGAGCTACGACCCCGACAAGCTCTACAATCTCGTCCCGGCGATCCATCGCATCCGCGACGCCGAAGAGGGCGAGCCGCTGCGGCAATTGCTCCAGCTCATTACCGAGCAGGTCGGCATTCTGGAGGAAGATCTCGCCCAGCTTTACGACAACCAGTTCATCGAAACCTGCGCCCCTTGGGTTCTGCCCTACATCGGCGATCTGATCGGTTATCGCTCGCTTCATCCGATCGGCCCGGAGCAGCGCACGCCGCGCGCGGAAGTGGCGAACACGATCAGTTATCGCCGCCGGAAGGGAACCGCCTCGATCCTCGAACAACTGGCGCGCGATGTCACCGGCTGGAATGCGCGGGCGGTCGAGTTTTTCCAACTCCTGGGCTGGACGCAGCACATGAACCACCTCCGCCTAACGAACTACTGCGCGCCGGATTTGCGCGAATGGGAACCGCTCGAGCGTCTCGGGAGTGCTTTTGAAACCACCCCGCACACCATCGACGTGCGGCACGTCGAGCACGGCGCGGGCAAGTACAACATTCCCGAGGTTGGCATTTTCCTCTGGCGGCTCAATGCCTGGCGGCTGCGCGGCTCGCCCGCGGTGCGGGTGGATGATCAACGCTTCCTTTTCAATCCGTTAGGCACGAACCTCCAGCTTTTCACCCGGCCGCAGACGGAGCAATCGATCAGCCATCTGGCGGAGCCGATTAATGTCCCGGCCCCGATCAGTCGCCGCGTGCTCCACGACTCGTTAGGCGATTATTGCGGCCCCGATCTTAGCCTCTCGATCGAGGGCATCGCGAGCGAAGAGGTCGCGGTCTGCAATCTTGCCGACGCGAGCGCGACGAGCTGGGCGCACACGCCGCCGCAGGCCGTTGTCGCGATCGATCCGGTGCTCGGGCGGATGGCTTTCAAGGATCCCCGGGCGAAACCGCCGCGGGTGATGTTCCACTACGGGTTTAGCGCGGCGATGGGCGGCGGCGAGTACGAGCGCAGGGCGACCTTTGACGCCGCGCTCGGGCCGATCGAATCGGTTGCTTCGCCCGGCCCGATCCAACCCGCGCTCGATGCGCGCGCCGGTGGCGGCGTGGTTGAGCTAAGTGACAGTGGACGCTTC
Organism: Chthoniobacterales bacterium; assembly: GCA_036825615.1. Taxonomy (GTDB): domain Bacteria; phylum Verrucomicrobiota; class Verrucomicrobiia; order Chthoniobacterales; family UBA10450; genus JAICXG01. Next base: position 28,276 of record DAISXY010000027.1, on the reverse strand, counting down.
GAGGAAACCCTCTCGGTCGCGCTGAACGCGGGAGTGCGTTTGGAATTTCGAGCCGCAAACGAACATCGCCCGATCCTGATCCTCGGCGCCCCGCTCGAGATTCGCGGCGGAGAAAACGCGGAGGTGACGCTGAATGGTTTGCTTCTCGCCGGGGCCGGGGTGCGGGTCGTGAGCGGGGCGGAGAACCGGCTGCGCAAGCTGCGCCTGGTGCATTGCACGCTCGTCCCGGGCTTTTCGTTAGGCTTCGACGGCAATCCGGCTTCGCCGGGCCGACCTTCGCTCCTCATCGAGCAAACCGAGAACCCGCTCGAGATCGAGATCGATCATTGCATCATCGGCCCAATTCGCGCCCCGGTTAACGCGACCGTTGTCGTTAGGCACAGCATCGTTGATGCGAACCTTGACCGCAATATTGCCTATGCCGCGCTCGACGACGTGGGCGCGGGCGGCACCCTTTCAGCCATCAACAGCACGATTGTCGGCACCGTTCACGCCGAGCTGCTGAAGCTGGCCTCGAACAGCATTTTCCTTAGCCGGACCGAAGATGACTCCGCGCCGGTCCGGTCCGAGCGACGGCAGACCGGGTGCGTGCGTTTTTCCTGGCTGCCGCTCGCGGCTCGTGTGCCGCGGCGTTATCGCTGCCAGCCCGATCTCGAGATCGGGGAGCAGATCGCGAACGCGATCAAACAACGCGGCGGCACGATCAGCACGAGCGAGCGCGAAATGATTACCGACGCGGTCGCGGCCGAGATTGTGCCCGCGTTCACGTCGTTAGGCTACGGTCAACCCGGTTACGGCCAGCTCCGGATTTCCGCGCCGGAACAAATCCGCACCGGCGCCGATGATGAGGCGGAGATGGGCGCCTTTCACGATCTTTTTCAACCGCAGCGCGAGAGCAATCTGCGCACGCGACTCGACGGATACCTCCGTTTCGGCCTCGAGGCGGGCGTTTTCTACGAAACCTGAACCGACGGTAACCTCATGAGCTCAGACATCAGCCGGCAACGCTTCGATCCCGCGAAGAATTTCAACAGCGTCCTGATGCAACAGGGTCGCGTCCAGCTCGACGGCGATTGGAACGAATGGAACGATATTCTCGAGCGGCATTGGCGTTCGGAAACAATCGATCTGATCGGGCGCGGCGTGGTGCCGCTGGAGACGCCTAACGGATTCGAAATTCAGATCAGCGGCACCAGCCTGACGATCGGGCGCGGGCGGATGTATGTCGACGGTTTGCAGGCGGAGAACCATGGGGCGGGCGACCAGGAATTCGATCCGGTCCTGGGTGAAGCGCGCGGGCTCGCTCCCCTTCCTTACGCGGAGCAGCCCTATTTTCCCGGCGCGCCGGATGCGCCAGAGGAGGGCGGGCCGCACCTGGTTTATCTCGATGTTTGGGAGCGTGAGGTCACCGCCGTCGAGGATCCGAATCTGCGCGAAGTCGCGCTCGGTGGTCCCGACACGACCACGCGCCTGCAAACCACGTGGCAGGTGCGGGTTTTGCCTAACGTTGGTAACGGCGCGACCTGCGCCACGCCCGATGAACAGATTCCGGGCTGGCTCGATATTATTCGGCCATCAGCGGGTCGCCTAACGACCAAAGCGATCGGAGTCGCATCGCCCGATGATCCGTGTCTCATCCCGCCGAGCGGTGGTTATCGCGGGCTCGAGAACCAGACTTATCGAGTCGAAATCCATCAGGCCGGGCCGGTCGGAACCGCGACTTTCAAATGGTCCCGAGACAACGCGTCGGTCGCGACCGGGGTAAGCAGGATCGAAGGCGATAACGTGCTCACGGTCGATCGGCTGGTCTGGGATTCGGTCCGGCGTTTCAGCCCCGGCGATTGGGTCGAGATCACCGATGACCTGCTCGCGTTTTCGCTCGCGCCGGGCGAGATCCGCAAGATCGCGAGCGTCGATGATGCCAGTCGCACGATCACCCTGGCTGCCGGCCTAACGACTGGTGTTTTCCCGGTTAACGGCCAGAACCTGACTGACCCGGAGCGCCACACCCGGATCAAACGGTGGGACCAAAAAGGCCTGGTGCGCGACAGCGACGGGAACATCTACACCAATCTCGAGGAGGCCGGCGGCACCGGCTTGATCGAGGTTCCCGCGCCCGGCACCTCGCTCATCCTCGAGAACGGCGTGCAGGTCACTTTCACGACCGCACTCGACGACGGGGCCTTTCGCTCCGGCGACTACTGGATTTTCGCCGCGCGCACGGCGGACGCTTCGGTCGAAGAACTGGAGGCGGCGCCGCCCCGCGGAGTGCATCACCATTATTGCCGGCTCGCGGTCGTGACCTTTCCGAACCAGGTGCTCGATTGCCGGAAATTCTGGCCGCCGCCGGTGAGCGACGCGGAGAGCTGCGATTGCACGCTCTGCGTCTCGGCAGAGCAGCATAACGAAGGAACATTCACGATTCAGGAGGCGGTGAATCAAATCCTGCAAACTGGCGGCACGATTTGTCTCGGCCCCGGCATCTTTAATCTGGCGGAGAAACCGGTGCAGATGGTGGGCGCGTTCAGCGTCCGGATTCGGGGCCAGGGCGCGGCCACGATCGTGATTCAGCCACGGGCAAACGCCGCTTTCACGATCGAGCAGGCGCAATGGTGCACGCTCGATGATTTCACCATCCACACGATCGCGAGCGCCACGGTCGCGCCCGCGATCACGTTGAAGAATTCCGTTGGTACCACCATCGAGCGTCTGATCGTTAGTCCGCCGCAGGAAGGCAGCGGGCCGCTCGCGGGGATTTCGCTCGAACCCGGATTTCTTCTCCTCACCAAAATCCGCGACAACTTCCTGCGCGCGCAGACCGGGATTGCTTTTCAGCCCGACGAAAAGAAGGAGGGCGGCGCGCTCCTCCTCGGGAGTTTCTATTGCGAGCACAATCTCCTGCAATGCAGCAACAGCGGGATCGTGCTCGCCGGCTCGAGTTATTACACGGCCGACACGGTGCTGGCGCGCAACTTTATCTTTGGCTCCGGGGTCGCCGGAATCTCCGCCACCGGCTTTGCATTTCCCGAGCTGGAGATTAATGGGAACACGATCTCGCTTTCCAAAGGCGACGGGATCGTGGTCGGGACCGGCGGAGTCCGGATCAGCGACAACCGCGTCGTCAACCTCGGGGCCGGGGGACAGAATGGCATCCGCCTCGTGCACGGATTGCTCGCGTTTGCCCTTTCCCCGATTGTCGTTAGGGGAAATCGCCTCCAGGGCCTGACCGGCAACGGCCTGACGATCGAAACTTCACTCGTTTCCGGATTGATCGAAGGCAACGTTTTTAACTCGATCGGCGGCAACGGCATCGTCATGCAGCCCGGGAGCGCCGCCGGAAGCATGAAGGTGCTGGGCAACGAACTGATCAACATTGCGGTCACCCCCACCACCAGTTCAAGCAGCGCCGAGATCTCGGCGATTTATTTGCGCGGCGTTTTTGAAGGCGCGGTGTCGAATAACGCAATCAGCGCGGTCGGGACAAATTCGCCGATCTCCGGTGCAATCTCCGGGATCCGGATCGACAACTCGGTCGATGTCCGGGTGAGCGACAACACGATCACGAATCTTGCCCCGATCGGGCAATTCTCGCAGCCGGCGGCAGGTGTGTTTGTTGTCGGTCCGATTGTGAATCTTGAGATCGCAAACAATCTGATAAAACGGCAGCTCACCTCTCAGCCTAACGACGGGTCGCCCTGGTTCGCGATCCGGGTTTCCGCTCTGGGCCTCGAACTCCATGTCCCGTTGGGCGGAGTGATTGGAACCACCCGGCTGAGCCAGATCGCAACCATCCATGCCTTCGCGCTCGCGACTGCGCCGGCGAATGAACAGGCCGGAGTGATCGGCAATTCGCTCCACGGTTACGGCCGCGGACCGCTCGCGGAAGTGGCAATCACCGGGAGCTGTCGTTTTAATGACAATCATTGCTCTGAAGCGGACCCAAAGGTGGAGACCGCTGTCTCGATCGAGGCGAACACAATCGTGGCGGCAAACAATCGGGTGGAAACGGCGCGCAACACGCGCTCGCTCAGCCTGACGGTGGCGTCCAAGACCGGCTTCGCGGTCCTGGGCAACATCGTGGGAGGCTCGATCCTGGTGAACAACGTCGCGCTCGACGCGCCCTGGCAGCCGCTCAATGTCTTTGGTGCCTAACGAACTAACGAACCGTAACTCGAGGAGGGAAAAATGAACATCGCCACATTTGAAGGAGAAAAAACCGTGAGCGCGCTCGCGAAACGTTTGCTCGCCGAACCAACCGCCGACACCCCCAAGGCAACGCGGGCGGAAATGGAAGCCGCGCTCCTGCGTCTAAATCCTCAGCTGAGCAAGATCGCCGATCTCGATAAGGGGACGCCGATCGTGGTGCCGGACAACTTCGCGCTCGATCCTGCGGAGTCGACCCCGCCGGCCGGATCCTTAGCCGCTGAACTTCTCCAGCAAGCGGAGGCCGCACTCGCCAATCTCCGTGCGACCCTCAAGGCGCGCTCGGATGAGTTCACCGCCCAGGCCAACCAGGTGCAGACCTGGCTGAAAAGCCAGCAGGCCAAAGATCTGGTGAAAGAGGCGCCCGAACTGAAGGAAACCTTTTCCGCCGCGGCCAGTGCGGCCAAGGCGCTGCCGAAAGAGCAAGCGACAGTCCTGACCGCGGAAACGAAAGCGATCGACGCCGTCGCCGAAGAAGTGAAAACGTTTCGGATCACAAACCTGCGGGCAACCGCCAACGCCGCCAGTGTCGGAACGACCGGCTTGCGGGGAGCGCCAGGTGTTGTGCGTTAGGCGAGGCGTGTCTCCGGATCTGGGCGCAACTTGTCTGGCTTGTTTTTTCTAGTCGCGCGTTTTCGGGAGAGCCAGCGCCTGGCGGGATGTTGGAGGATGCAATCTCCTTGCCAGGATCAACTTCCGGGTTGCATCTGCCATGCTGTTTTCGACATAATCCAATCGCGCCGCCAAAACGGATTGTCCGGTTTGGTTGTCGACGAACCGGAAACGGGATGCCCCAGCCTGGCTGGCCTGGTATGCAAGAGAAAGTTTTCTTCGGTAAATATCGCGTTACCACGACCAAGAGCGAGCAGTGGTGGGAAGCGTGTCGTTCATATTTCCGGTGCGAGGCGGAGGAGATCGCTTCCGGGAAACAGGTGGCGCTGGAGCTGATTCCTCTCCTGTCGTTAGGCGAAAGCGAGCGACGTGAGCTCGAGCGAATCGCGGCCGCGGTCGCTCACATTCGCCATCCCAACCTGATGGCATTGTATGCCTCCGGGGTGGCCGGGGGTTATTTCGTACAGGTGGTGGAAGACCTCCGCGGAGTCAGCGTGGTGGAGTGGGTAGGTTCGCACGGACCCGTCGCGCCGGAGATTGCGCTCGGGCTCGTGCTCCAGATCGCCACCGCTCTGCGCGTGATGGCCCGCCACGCCCTGCCTCAGCCGAGCATTTTCCCTGACGAAGTCCTGCTCGTGCCGGGTGAGATCACGGAACAAGATTGCCCTCTGGTGAAGCTCGGTCATTTCCTCGCCGCACATCATTCGCACTTCGATTCCTGGCCACCGGTTCGAGCCGAGGCGACACCGTTTCTCAGCCCCGAACAACTCGCTGGCGCGCCGCTCGACTTTCGTTCCAAAGTCTATTCGCTTGGCGCGCTGCTCTGCTTCCTCATCTGCGAAGCGCCACCGGCGTTGCCGACCGTGGCGGCGATGGAGCAATCCTCGCCGAGCTTGCCGTCCGCCGCAGTCCCCGAACGAGTTCCTGAGTGTGTAAGGCGTTTGCTCAGCCGCCTCCTGGCAAAAAATCGCGATGAGCGGCCCCTCGATCCGATTTCCTTGGAGGCGACGATTCGCGCATGTCTCTGCGAATTGGGTTCCGAAAAAAACGGCAACCGCGACACAAAACCGGCCGTGACCATAAGCTCTCCGGCTCGACCTGCGGTATGGCAGCGCGCCGGGATCACCCTGCTCGCGACCGCCGGAGCCGCCGCCATTTCGGCACTTGCCTTCGCGGTTGCGATCGAATACGCGACCGCGACCCGCGGACTGCGGAAGCCGGATTCGAGCGGCGCGAAGTCCGCCGACTCGGAGAGCAAGCCGACCGCGCCGGAGCGCGTCCTGAATGCAGCGATGAACTTCGCGGTCGAGTCGCCTCTTTTTCGCGAGGGACGGGCGCAGATTCAATCCATCGGTCAGTTGTTAGGCCGGACGCGCGCGCCCGACAACTTGTCGGAGTTAGACCCTGAACCGCCAGCCCAGGGGCCCGCTGGACCGACGGTCGAAATCGTCACTCGGATCGCGCGCGAGCCGGTGGCGAAAGCTTCCAGCGCCGGACTTCCAGGTGTGAGCGTGCATGACTCCGGCGGTCGGCTTCAGGCAAGCGGCGAGAAAAAGACGAAGTGACTCCGGCGACAGGATTGGAAGTTCTGCCGCTGCCCCGGGACTTTGGCTTGCGCACGCACAGTCGTGCGTGACTTACTCCTAACTCGGCCATGATTGCGGGAAGCGTGGCACCGAATGAGTGATTCATCAGCTCAAGGAGACTTAACGTAACTGCACCCCAGACGCAGGCAGCGCCTCTGGGGACCTGAGAGACACTGCCTGTCTGTTTTGTTTCTTTTGTTGAAACCAGTTACTGAAGAACTGGGTCAAGCAGAACGGCATGGACAGAGCCATCGGTGCCGCGATAGGCACAGGCAACATATTGGTGGCGTGCTTTGCTCAGCGGACGGTCAGAATGGCATCGTTACTGGTGATGCTGCCGAAGCTGTTGCTTATGCGCACGGAGAAAACTGAGCCGTTGTCTTGTGTCGTAGTAGGCGGAGTCTGGTAAGTTGCGCTCGTCGCTCCTGAAATATTAGTACCGTTCTTGCGCCATTGGTATTGAAGCGGGGGAGTTCCTCCAGCAGTCACGCTGAAGCTGGCGCGCTTCCCGGCTTTGACGGTCACGCTTGCCGGCTGCGTGACGATATTGGGCGGGAGATCCGCGGGGACAATTGTTAATCTTGCGCCATTAGTGACAACGTTGCCGCCGCTGTTGTCTGTAACTATGGCATCGAAGATCGCGCCATCATCGCTCAGCATAGTGGGCGGAGTTGTGTAGGTCGACTTGGTCGCTCCGGGAATCTGAATGCCGTTCTTGCGCCATTGGTGGGTTAGCGGCGGGTGTCCCCTTGCTGTGAATTGAAATGTCGCGATGCTACCCTCGGTTACGGTTGTATCCACCGGCTGCTTTGTGATCAACGGCACCGAGTCCGGAGTGGGAGTCGGCGTGGCCGTTGGAGTGGGAGTTGGCGTGGGCGTTGGAGTCGGAGTTGGTGTAGGCGTGGGGATCACAACGCTGAATGCTTTGCTCGTGGCAAGAATGAGCGGATCAACCTGCCCCGAACTCATGGTGTCAGGCAGAGAGACAGTCGAGGTGAGAACGGTATACTGAAGTACGGTCCCACCCGGCTGGGGCGGCACGGTCGCGGAATAGGTGGTTTGCGAGCCGGTCGCCTCGACCAGTTGTGAGTTGAGGAATGTGTCTGTCGACCAGCGAACATAAACATGTTCTTCGGGAGATTTGGCCTGGCTAAGAGTAATATTAACTGTTATCGGCTGATCCGGGCCCGGCTGAGCAGGAATTTGCGAATCGCGACTGACGGTGACAGGAGCAGCTGAGGTCTTGAAGACGCCGATGACCAGGCTATCGGTCTCGGAGTCTATGGGTTGCTCCGAAGCATCCTCAGCCGAGAGCGGCTCGAGAATTCGAAATGAATAGTAATAGTTGGAGTCGAAGGAAATTGTGTTGAAAGGTCCAAAGCCGGAACCGGAGTAAGCCGGCACCAAATTGATACTGCCGATCTGAATCGGGATGCCGGTCCACTGGTTGAGATAGGTTTTCCCTCCGACGATGCTGAAGGAATGGCTGCCCGGGGTAGTGTCACCACCTGTAGCCAGGACGTGGATGAGAGCGGAATAGCAGTTAAATGCATCGGGGGTACCATCAACTCCGGGAGCGGTAACGCGTGTCATCAGCCAGGGTGCGGTAGCGGAATTGAAATTGAAGCCGTTCCAATCGCCGGCCAAAGTTAAAGTTGTTGAGTAGCCGGCGAGAAATCCGCTGGCCGTCTGCCACAGCGGCGCGATCAGGTTCAGATTCCATTGCTCATAGAGAGCCTGAAGGGCGGCGACATCGTCCGGATCGCCTGGAGCGAGATCCTGAGTTTCGCCGATGTCCTGCGCGAGATTAAACAGTTCGGGCGGTTGGAGGGCGGTCGCCCGTTCCACGACGAGCTTGAGCGGACCCTTGCGAACGGCCAGGACGGTGTTGGGTGAGCCGGTTGGGCCGCTCGGGCCCAAGCCAAAGGAGCGCCAAAAGAGATTGCGCGCCGGCATGACCTGCTGGCCCGAGAGATAGGGCGCAATATCCAATCCGTCATAGACGCGATCGGTTGGTAGTTGCGCGCCGGTGGCAGCCGCGACCGTGGCGACGATATCGAGAGATGAAACCGGCGTGTCGTAGAGGCTGCCCGCGGGCAAATGATTATCCCAGCGGACCAGGAAAGGAACATGAATTCCGCCTTCCAGCGTGTCATTCTTGTAGCCGCGAAGCGGCAGATTACGGGTAAAAGTTCTCTGCGGCGCACCGTTGTCACTGAGGAAAAAAATCAAAGTGTTATCGAGCAGGTTGTTGGCTTGGAGGGTGGCGATCACCCCGCCGATGCCGTCATCCAAAGCTGTTATCATCGCGGCAAGCGTTCTTCGATTGTGGTCGCTGATATAACTGACTCTATCGAGGTATGCCTGGGTTGCGGAGTAAGGAGTGTGTGGTGCGTTATAGGCGAGATAAAGAAAAAATGGCTGACTGGCGTGAGTGTTGATAAATGATTCGGCCTCGCGGGTGAAGGCGTCGGTGAGATACTCGGTTTCAGTGAGTCGCTTGTAGTCGCGCCAGATCGGGGCATTCATATAAACGGAGCTTCCGCCAAGGAAACCGTAGAAGGAATCGAATCCGCGGGCGTCGGGATGATTCAGGAGGGAGGCCCCGAGGTGCCATTTGCCGACCAAGCCGCAGATATAACCAAGTGGCTTCAGTAATTCGGGGAGCAGCACCTCCGTGCTCGGGATCCCGAGGCGCGGGTTACTTCCGTCAAAGGTAGGGTTGTTTTCGTGCCCAAATCGCTGCTGGTAGCGTCCGGTTAAAAGACCGGCGCGGGAGGGGCTGCAAACTGGATGGCTCACATAACCATTGCTGCATCGCACACCCGCCGCGGCGAGCGCATCAAGGTTTGGCGTCGGAAAATCCGGGCAACCGTCGAAACCGACATCGCCATAACCAAGATCATCGGCGAGAATGATGACGATGTTCGGCGGCCCCTCCTGCTGGGCAAACGCGGGTTGCTTCAATAGAGCGCAGGCGCTGAGCGTGAGTAAGACTCGACAGAACACAGACCGGAGGAGCGATTCCGGGAAAAAAGCCACGGTTCTCATAGGGTGGAATAGAAGTTAGGAGGCGGCCGGTTTTCCTCGAGGTTATATCCGGAGGCGGGCCCGAGAAAAGATTTTTGCTCGAGTTTGTAAGATTTTGGCAATCCGTGAAGCTTGACCGGGTGAGGCGGTTTTGCCCAGACTTGGACCATGCCGGCCCGAGTTCCCACGACGCCTTTTGCATGGCTGATGTTCCTTTCGGTGCTGCTGTCACTCCTGCTGCGCGAGGGAACCGCCGAAGCACCGGCCACGTCCAACCTACCAACCTTTTCAGCTGATTCTCAGCATGCCTTTGGCGGAGCCAATGCGACCACCGGTATGGTTTGGGTTCCAGGCGGCGAATTCCTGATGGGCGCCGAGACCCTGGGCGGGGCAAGTTGCGCACCCGGACATGCCGGCGATGACGCGCAACCGAAGCACCGTGTCTGGGTGGATGGCTTTTGGGTGGACCGGACCGAAGTCACTAATAGCGAGTTTGCCCAGTTCGTCGCCGCAAGCGGGTATGTGACAATCGCGGAGCGCGCCCCGCGCGCCGAAGATTTCCCGGGCGTGCCGCGAGAGAAGCTCGTGCCGGGTTCGCTAGTTTTCACACCGCCTGATAAGACCGTTACTCTGAATGATTATAGAGAGTGGTGGCGATATCAGCCGGGCGCGAATTGGCGCCATCCCACCGGCGCCGGCAGCAACTTGGCCGGGCGCGAGCGTTATCCGGTGGTCCACATTGCCTATCCTGATGCCGTCGCTTATGCAGCATGGGCGCACAAGCGGCTTCCGACTGAGGCGGAGTGGGAATTCGCGGCGCGCGGCGGGTTGGTCGGCAAAGTCTATGCCTGGGGTGATGAGTTTCGTCCTCGCGGCCGCTGGATGGCGAACACTTTCCAGGGAGATTTCCCTGAGCATGACAATGGTGAGGATGGATTTGCTGGCATCGCGCCGGTCGCATCCTTTCCGCCGAACGGCTACGGACTTTACGACATGGCGGGAAACATTTGGGAATGGTGCAGCGATTGGTATCGGCCCGATTACTATCGTCAGCTCGCCGCGGCCGGGGGTCTTGCTCTCAATCCGCGCGGGCCGTCAAACTCCTTCGATCCGGCCGAGCCGGATGCGGCGAAGCGGGTGCAGCGTGGCGGGTCGTTTCTTTGCACCAGCCAGTACTGCACGCGCTATATGGTCGGCGCGCGCGGCAAAGGCGAGATCAATACTTCCAGTAATCATGTTGGTTTCCGCTGCGTCCGCGACCCTTGACCGCGCCGGAGTTGTGGCATCAGTCATAATGCCCCTGCCGAGTGATTTCGCCTCCTACGCATTCACCCGCGCAGGCTGGCTCGGAACGAAAAGACAAGCTCGGACGTGAGCACACGCGGATACATTCAGGTCCATTTGTTATGCAAAGCATCGTTCCCCGCCTTGTAGATGGAAGCGACCCTAACGGGATTCGAACCCGTGTTACCGCCGTGAAAGGGCGGTGTCCTAGGCCACTGGACGATAGGGTCGAGAGCGGGCAATATCCCGAGCGTGCCCGTCCGTTGCAACCGGATTTCAGGCACCATGGCGGTTCAGCGACTCGAGCAATTGAGCGGTGCGCAGGGTCGCGCCACGATGGATATTCAACGCGGCGGTCGCCCGGCGGACAAGCTCCTGGCGCTTTGCGGGATCGCGCAGGAGATCGGCCAACGTTCTCGTTAGGTCGACAACGTTTTCGACCTGAAATGCACCGCCAGTGGCAGTTAAAGCACGTGCGAGTGCGGCGAAATTTTCCATGTGCGGGCCGAAGACGACCGGCCGTTGGGCGACAATCGGCTCGACCGGATTTTGCCCGCCATGGGCGGTGAGACTTTTGCCGATGAAAACAACCGTCGCGACCGCGTACCAATCGCGCAGTTCTCCGGTGGTATCGAGAAGCAGGCAATCAAACCGGCCCATGTTTTGGCGATCGCTGCGGCGCGCGATCGTCAGGCCAATCGCCTGCAAAACGGATGCAATCTCGCGGGTCCGCTCGACATGGCGCGGCGCGATGACGAGAAGCGGATCGGGAAAATCCTGTCGCAGCTGAAGAAAGATTTTGCCGAGGATTTCTTCTTCACCCGGGTGCGTGCTGCCGGCGAGCAGAATCGGGCGCGTTTCCTCCGCGCCTAACGTCCGCAGGACGGCGCGCGGAAGTTCCGGCCGCAAGACCGCCTCGTCGGGATCGAATTTGATGCTGCCGACGACGTGAATGCGCTCGGGTTTCGCGCCTAACGATATCCAACGGCCGGCATCTTCCTCCTCCTGGACGCATAGGAGGTCAAGCTTTGCGAAGTAGGGCCGGAGGATGGGGCGAAATGTGCGGAAGCGTCGCTCCGAGCGGGACGAAAGCCGCGCGTTCACGAGCGCGAGCGGAATGTTTTGCCGGTGCGCGATCGCGGTCAGATTGGGCCAGACTTCGGCTTCAACGAGAACAATCCCTGCGGGCCGAATAACTGCGAAGGCCCGCCGCATGATTGGCCAAAAATCGAGCGGGGTGTAAAGGACCTCGATCCAGTCCGGTGCCTCGCGATGAGCGAGGGCGAAGCCGGTCGTCGTCGTGGTGGTGAGTGCGAGATGGAGCCCGGGGTCGCGCTGTTTCATTTTCGTTGCCAGTTTCAGCGCGATCATGACTTCGCCAACGCTGACGGCATGGAACCAAATGTGCCGGTTGCGGGAAAGTTTTGCGCGGGTCTCCCGATCGTAAAAGCCGAGGCGCTGACCGAATTTGGGCCGGTAATTTCCGCGCCGGAACATTTTCACGAGATAACGAGGGAGGAAGAGAAGAAGCCCGAGGGGAAAGAGCAGGTTGTAGAGGAACCGGATCATTTGGTCGCCTTAGGCTGGAGGAAAACTGTTTCGGTCGCGCCGTAGGTCTTGCGGCGCACGAGCTGCCAATAAAGGAGGTTTGCAAGCTCCTCACCCGGCCGTTTCTCGAGCACGAACAGTCCTTTACTCGTTAGGCAAAAAGGCAGCCGGGGGTTCTCCAAAAGGAGTCGGGGGAAGCTTTCACCCGCTTTCGTTTCGTCATAGGGCGGATCAGCGAAAATCAGATCGTATCGGACTGAGTCGCCGGATTGGTTGAGAAAATCGAACACGTTCCGGCTGGAGATGCGCGCGCTCAAGCCTGTGCGGGCGAGGTTCTGTTCGATCGCCCGGATCGCCTGTCGATCATTCTCAACAAAAGTGACGGCGGCTGCGCCGCGACTCAAGGCTTCGATCCCGAGTGCGCCGCTGCCGGCGAAGAGATCAAGCACGCGAGCGCCGCTCACCCGTTCCCCGAGGCTGGAGAAGATTGCGGCTTTCACCCGGTCCATCGTCGGGCGCACACCGCTTTTGGGGACGGTAAGGCGGATGCCGCCGGAGCTTCCGGCGATGACTCTCATGGAGTGGGAGAGGCCGCCGGGCTGGATTCGTTAGGTGAAAGCGAGGCAGCGCTAGACTCGTTAGGCGAAGGGGTCGCCGGCGTCGTCCCCGGCGATGGCGCAGCGGGCGCTTCGTGAGGCGACGACGCGGGCGCCGGCGAGGGGCTGGGGCGGGCTCGCTTCTTTTTCCCATGACTGAAAAGACTGCTGATCACGCCGCCGAGATCGCGCAGGTCGCGCCCAACGAGCTTGTCCATAAGGTCGGTCTTCGGGCGTTCGACCGTGCCATTGATTTTGAAGTCGACCGCCGCATAACCGGGAAGCAAAGGCTCGGGCGAGAAATTTTCCCGAATCGGGGCAAAGAGCTGCCGCCGGATCTTGTCATTGAGCGCGAGGCGAGCGTCGAGGCGGAGTTTGCCGCGGAAAGTGATCGTGCCGGTGGCGGTAAGCCGAATGTTCGGGGACTGCAAAAGCAGTTCGTCGATCGTCACGATCCCGGGCGTGATGTGGTATTTTACCTGCGCCTCTTCCAGTTCGAGCTGCATCAACTCGTCGATCTGGAGGATCTGGCCGAGAGCGACGAGGAGGCTGTATTGCTGGAGTTTGCCTTCGCGCAGACTAATCTCGCCGCGGCCGTTGAGCGCGTTCGGGTCGGCGGTTTTGCCGGTGGCGTTCAGGAAGCCTTCGACTTTGCCCTGGATCATGCCCGCCGGTCCGCCGGCGTTGGTAATAAGTTTATCCGCCTGCAGATCGCGAAACTTCACCCCGGCGGTGAAGGGCGTGTCTTCGAGCTGCAGCTGCATCTCGAACCTGCCGGTGATCGAACCGCCGGCAGCCTGGGCCGAGATGCTGGAAAAAGCGAGCTCGGCCGGATCATAACGCAGCGGCGACTCCAGGTTGTGAAGAAAAAATCGGTCGCGCAGCGAAACCTCTTTCACGCTCGCGTTGCCGGTGATGGCGGTCGCAGTGCGAAAGATGGAGCGGAAATCCAGCCCGAGGAATTTCGCGATCATCTTGCCGTTCGAATCGAGAAAGATGAAGTCGCCGTCCTTCAGGGTGACGCGTTGAACTTCCGGAACGAAGGTGGAGGAAGCGGGCGTTGGGCCAAAGATCGATTCGTTAGGCCGGGGCGCGGCCGCGGCGGTCGCCGCCGCGGCCGGAGCCGTCGGGCCAGGCGCGCCGGCGGGAGGCGACGCGGCCGGAGGCGCCGAGGTCACTTTGCCTTTATTCGGGGGTAACTCGGGCAGCCGCCATTTCCCGGCGGAATTTTGAGCCCAGACGACTTTGGGATTCAACAGCTGGACGCGCCGGATGACGAGATGATCGCTGAAGAGGGACCAGAATTGCACCTGGAGCTGAAAGCTTTTCGCCTCGAGAAAATTGCCCGCGAGCTTCCCCGGCCCCTGCGGGATGACGATGCCTTTGAGCTTCAGGCCGCCCCAGGGCGTGATGCTGATCTGGTGCAGACGCAGCGGCGTCCCGAGCCGCTCGCTCAATTCCTGCTGGATACGACGATGGGTCCCCTGCGACTGCACATAGAGATTGATGGCAATGAGAAGAACAAAGCCGAGAAGGAGGATCCCGCCGATAACCCAGAGCAGGAACCGGCCGACGCGTTTCACGCGGTGAAGCTACGCACCCGACCGGTTGAAGAAAAGATGAAACCCGCCTAACAATTAGCGCCTTGACCCGCACCTGTCTCATTCTTAATCCAAGCGCGCGGAGCGAACGCGCCCGGCGCTGGGCCAATCGGCTGCGCGCGATGTGTAACGGCGCGCTCTTCTGCGCGACCGCGCGCGCCGGCCAGGCGGAGGAATTCGCGCGCGCCGCGGTCGCCGAAGGTTTCGACCAGGTGGTGGCGGCGGGAGGCGACGGCACGATTAACGAAGTCGCAAATGGGATCGCCGGCACCGATGTCGCACTCGGGCTCATGCCGATGGGGACGATGAACGTTTTTGCCAATGAACTGCGCCTCCCGGTGCACGATCTCGGTCGCTGCTGGGAGATTATCGAGGCGGCCCATTTTCGCTGGGTCGATTTGCCGGCCGCGAATCAGAAGCATTTCGTGCAGCTCGCCGGGGTCGGGCTGGATGCGCAGGTGGTGAAGGAGACCAGCCTCGGCTTCAAGCGCAACTTCGGCCCGCTCAGTTATCTCGTCTCTGCGGCACAGATCGCCGCCCGCAAACCGCCGCGGCTGCACCTCGAAGCCGAGGAAGCGGAGACGAAGGAAGGTTCGTTTGTCCTTGTCGGCAACGGACGTCACTACGGCGGACCGTTTCCCTTTTTCAAGCATGCGTCGCTTGATGATGGCTTGCTCGACGTCCTCGTTTTCAAACAGCTCGGCTATATCGAGATTCTGAAGTACCTGCAGAATGTTTTCTTCACCTCGGAGATCACGACTTCGGAGGTGGAGTATTTCCAGACGCGCCGGCTGCGAGTGAGTAGCGAAGAACAAGTACCGGTCGAGCTGGATGGGGAACTGGCGGGAAGCTGCCCGGTCGAGTTTGTGATGCGAGCGCGCCGGCTCAAAGTCTTCGCGCCGGTCGCCTGAAGAGAAGACAAGACGCTGCCTTAGACGCTTCTAGGAAGAAGCCGGAGGCGTGCGCTTCCCTTCATTCTCAATGACAATCCAAAGGGCTTACGATATCCTTACGCCATGCGCTTGTCCGGCAGACGAACTTCCGCGGATGCGCGGCGCTGGTCGCCTCCCCAGCAGGTCGTTCTGTTCTCGATTATTGGGGTCAGCCTGACGGCTTTTGCTGCTCAACTTGCCCTCCAGGCCTCGCAGCCGGCGTTGATCGGCGAGTATCTCGGCCTGAGTTATCGCGGGCTGGATCAGGCCTATGCCTGGCAGTTTTTGAGCGCGATGTTTTTGCATGGCGGCGTGATTAGTTTCATGGGAGCCATGCTTCTCCTTTACTTTGTCGGGCGCGATCTCGCGGTGATTCTGGGCCAGAAACATTTCCTCTATCTCTATCTCTCGGGAATGGTTGCGGGCGAACTCGGCCACCTCTTTCTCATGCCGGCGCGCACCGTCCTGCTCGCGGGCGCGGGAGGAGTGGCGGCGACAGTTGCGGCCTTTGCCACGATCCTGCCGGAGCTGCAACTGGGAAGCGGCCCGCTCTTCGATCCGCTCAAGCTCAGGGCAAAACATCTCGGCTGGGGCTTGCTCGCGCTGGGCGCGATCACAATGGTTTTCGCCCGTCAGGGAGTGGTCGGCCACAGTGCCTGGCTCGGGGGCTGCATTGTCGGCTGGGCCTACGCCCATTTGCTCGGGTTCGGCCAGCCCCTCTTCATTCAACGTTCGCTTCAGCGCCGGCGAATCGCCCTCGAGCGGCAACGTCACATGTCGGTCGAGGAATTCATCTCCGAAGAGATTGATCCCGTGCTGGAGAAAATCTCCCGCAGCGGCCTTGACAGCCTGACGCGAAGAGAGCGCCGGCTCCTCTCCCAGGCGCGGGAAAGGATGAGCGAACGACCGCAATAGCGTGCCGGTCGCAGAATCGTCAGGCGAAATCGCGCGCAGCATCCGGCCCGACCGGGTGGCTCACACCCTCGCCGCGATGGAGGCAAACTGGCCCGCCGATGCCCCGCCGCTTGCCGAAGTCGTCGCGCAGTTTCCGTTAGGCAGCGACGCGCTTTTTCATTTGCTCTCCGTCTCCAGCATCTGTTGCGCGCGTCTCGTGCAGGAGCCAGGGCTGCTTCTTTGGCTCGCCAACCCCGAGACCTGTGCTGATCGCCGCGGCTATGGGCGGATGTTGACCGAGTTGCACAACCTCGCCGGCAAGAAAGCGATCGCGAACAGCAACTTCCGCATCCTTCGGCTCTGGAAAGGTCGGGAGATGGTGCGGATCGCGCTGCGGGAGGTGGCAGACGCAGCTCCGCTCGAGGAAACCATCATCGAGCTTTCGCAGCTGGCAGACATTTGCCTAACCAAAGTCTTCGAGCACTGGGACGAAAGCTTTCGCGAGCGCTGGGGCTCGCCCGAGAGCAGATTCGCCATCATCGGCCTGGGCAAGCTCGGCGGCCGCGAATTGAACCACAGCTCGGACGTCGATCTCATTTTCCTCTACAGCAACGAGGGCCAGCTCACCGCCCGGCTCAGCTATCACGAATGGTTCACCCGGCTCGGGAACAAGATCATCGAAAGCTTCGCCGCTTCCGATCCGGCCGGGCCGCTCTTTCGCGTCGATCTGCGATTACGACCGGAAGGCCGGGAAGGTCCACTCGTCCGCTCGCTCGAGAGCATGGAAAACTACTATGCGGGCTTTGGCGAAATGTGGGAGCGCCTCGCCCTCATCAAAGCGCGCTGGATTTGCGGCGACCGCGAACTGGCCTACGACTTCCTGCGCCAGCTCCAGCCCTTCGTTTTTCCCAAAAGTCCGACACCCGATTTCCTCGAAGAAGTGGCCGCAATCAAGAACCGGATCGAACGCGACATCGTCGGCTTCGAAGAGCGCGGGCGCAACGTCAAGCTCGGGACGGGCGGGATTCGCGAGATCGAGTTCGTGGTCCAGGCCCTGCAACTGCTGCATGCCGCGCGCCATCCGTTCTTGCAGGAACCCGGGACACTAAAAGCGATTCGTGGACTGGCGGAGCTGGAGTTTTTGCCTAACGAGGACGCAAGCCAGCTCGAATCGGCTTACCGGTTCCTGCGCCAGGTCGAGCATCGGCTCCAGATCGAGGCCGAACAGCAAACCCACACTGTCCCCGAAACTGGCGAAGCCTTGTCGGCGCTCGCGCGCAGCCTCGGTTTTGAGAATGGCGCCGCTTTGATGACGGAGCTGCGCGACCGCATGCAGCGGGTGCGGGCAATCTTCAGGCGGGTGGTGGGCGAGACCACGGCCGTGAAGGATTCGGCGCCGGCCGAGTTTGCGCGCTTTCGCGATGAGGGCCAGGCGAAGAAAATGTTTGCCCAGCTCAGCGAAAGCGGCGCCGGGTTTCATGTCGCGCCGCGCACCCGGCAGATTTTTCGCAAGCTGCGGCCGGAGCTTCTAAAATGGCTTGGGCGCGCCGCCGACCCCGACGCGACCCTGGTCCAGTTTGTCCGCTTCGTCGAAGCTTATGGATTCCGCAGCCTCCTTTTCGAATTGCTCGCGGCCAATCCGCGCCTCCTCGAATTGCTGATCAAGACCTTTGACGCGAGCGAGATTGGTGGGAGCCGGCTGATTCGCCGGCCGCAACTGCTCGAGGAGCTGACCCGAAGCGGGATGCTCGACCGCGTCTTCACGATCGAGGAACATCTCGAGCGCCTGAGTTCGTTAGGCGCAACTCCTGAGGAGCTCGACCCGGTCCGGACTTATCGCCAGCGCGAACTGGTGCGGATTCTCCTCCGCGACGTGCTCGATCTCACATTTTTGCCGCAACTGGTCGCGCAGCTGAATGATCTGGCCGAGGCCTGCCTGCTCTTTGTCCAGCGGCTGCTTGGCTCCGGGCAGTCACTCACGATTGTCGCGCTGGGAAAATTCGGCGGGGGCGAAATTGCCTACGGTGCGGATCTCGATGTTCTCTTCATCGGCGACGACGCGCGCGCGGCCCAGCACTTGATCGCGACCGCGGCGCATCGCACATCGGAAGGTCGCGTTGCCCTGCTCGACGCGCGGCTCCGGCCGGAAGGGGAAAAAGGTCCGCTCGTGTGCTCGCTCGAGATGTTTCGCCGGTATGCGGAAAGCCGCGCGCAGTTTTGGGAGCTGCAAATGTTGAGCCGGGCGCGGGGGATCAGCGGGCCGTTGCGTTTCGAGTTTGAAGCGCTGGCGAAGGAACTCTGGCGCAAAGCCGGAGAACGCTCCGATCTCGTTAGGCAAATTGAAAACATGCTCGTCCGGATCGCGAACGAGCGCGGAAGCGGGAACGACTTTTTCGATTTCAAAACCGGAATCGGCGGAATGATCGAAGCGGAATTTCTCGTCCAGGCGCTGCAGATGCGGCATCGCGTCTGGGACCCGAATTGCCTCGAAGCGATCGAGAAGCTCGTGCGGAAAAAAGTGATGGAAAAAGCCGACGCGGAGAATCTGCGCCGGGCCTATATCTTTCTGCGCACGGTCGAGTCGGTTCTGCGGCGCTGGCAATTCCGCAGCGTCTCGAGCCTGCCGATGACTCGCGAGGAGGAAGAGCGGTTCGCGCGCCGGATGAAGTTTGCCACGATTGAAGATTTTCGCGCCCCTTACGGCCGGGCGCGCGAGACCATTCACTCACTCCGGACGCGTTACCTGAACGACTAGGCGGCGTACCCGAGGAAGCGCGCGATCGCGTAAAGCAGCCAGAAACTGACGGCCACACTCACGATCAGAATCGCACTGAGCGCGCCGAGAACCAGACCGACAAAGATCCAGTCACCGCGCGTGGAGCGCCGAGGCGCGGCAGTGTAACGGCGGAGCAGTTCGTAATTGCGCGCGTTCGATTTAAACCAAAACGAAAACGCGTCGCCGGCGATCGGGATGATGCCGATGGCTTCGTTGATCAGGATGTTGAGCGCCATGCGGGCGAGGAGGATTTTCGGTAAGCCGCGCCGCGCCGCCGCGATCAAAGCCATCGCGGAGATCAGGGCCGAGCCGGTGTCGCCGAGGCCGGGGATCAGGCCGAGGAGCGGGTCGAGTCCGAAACGGAAATTTGTGCCGGGTAGCCGGAGGAGATTATCCATGACGAGGGCGAGGAAGCGAAAGAGCGGCTCAAGCTCGGAGCGCGGGCGTTGCTCTTCCTCGGGAGGAAGAACTTCGAATTCCAGTTCTTCAATTTTGTTCCGTGTCGTCATGCTGAGCGAAGTCGAAGCATCCCGCCGCGCGACCCTGGTCGGTGCGGCGATTCACGCATCGGAAGCTTCTCGTGCTGCAACGGGATCCCTCGACTTCGCTCGGGATGACGGCCGCATGCGCCTGGCGTGACTGCTAGCCCGGAATCTCTTTCAGCATCTGCTTATTGGTCGGGAATTTCTTCACGAACATGAGCAGACGCTGGATCGCTTCATCTGGTTTGTGTCCCGCGAGACCGCGGCGAATGAGATTGATCTTCTCCAGTTCCCATGGCTCGAGGAGGAGCTCTTCGCGCCGGGTGCCGGAGAGGAAAATATCCACCGCCGGATAAATGCGCAGGTCGCTGATCTTGCGGTCCAGCACCAGCTCCATGTTGCCGGTGCCTTTGAACTCCTGGAAAATCAGCTCGTCCATCCGGCTGCCGGTTTCGATCAGCGCGGTCGCGACGATCGTCAGGCTGCCGGCTTCCTCGGTATTGCGCGCGGCGGCGAAGATTTTTCGCGGTTGTTCCATAGCGCGGGCGTCGATGCCGCCGCTCATCGTGCGGCCGCCGCCGCCGAGCGCGTTGTTAAAGGCACGCGCGGTGCGGGTGATCGAGTCGAGCAGGATGAAGACATGCTTGCCCGCTTCGACGAGCCGTTTCGCGCGCTCAATCGCAAGCTGAGCGATGCGGGTATGGCTCTTGATGTCGCTGTCGTTCGAGCTGGCCATCAGTTCCGCCGTCGGATGATTTCGGCGGAAGTCGGTGACTTCTTCCGGCCGCTCATCGACCAGGAGGATGATAACTTTCATCTCCGGATGATTTTTTGTCACCGCCTCGGCGATGTGATGAAGGAGGGTGGTCTTCCCGGTACGGGGCGGGGCCACAATCAAGCCGCGCTGGCCTTTGCCTAACGGCGTCATCAAATCCATGATCCGGGTCGTGTAACGGTCCGGCACCGTTTCGAGCTTGATCCGCTGGTTGGGGTTGATCGTGGTCAGGTCCTCGAAGGGACGCAGATCCTGATATTTGGTCGGCTCGTCGTCGTTGATCTTAAGCAGTTTGGTCAGCTGCGGGCCGCGATTGCCCCGCCGGGTCTCGCCATAGATCCACATTCCGTCGCGGAGCTGAAAGCGCCTGACGATCTCCGGGGTGACGAAAATATCCTGCGGTGTCTGGACGAAATTGCGTTTCGCATCGCGAAGAAAACCGAAGCCCTTGCCGGAAATCTCGATGATGCCTTCGCCATATTCCGGCTCATACGGTTGCTCCCCGTTCTGGGAACCGCTTTGGGCGCTGCTCTCTTCTGAAGCCTCGACAAACTCGCGCGCGTCTTCCCGGCGCTCGCGGGCAGGAGCCGATTCTTCTTCGAGCAACTCAGGCCCGCCGGTGCGGCCAGGTTTTTCTTCGCCTGCTTCGTTGAAATTATTCGAGCGATCGGCGTTGCGATTACGCCGGCCGGAACGGCGCCGCGATGATCGCCGCCGGCGATAAGGTGGCGGTGCGCTGGTCGCCTGGCTCGACTCGTTTTCGATCTCTTCGTTCATAGTTGAAAACCCACTCTGGCAAGCGACGCACGGACGGACGGGGTTCGCTTGCGTTCTTACGCTGGCAGTTTCGCCAGTAACTCTTCGGAAATATCTAAATTCGAATAGACGTTCTGAACGTCATCGTCGTCTTCGAGGCTGTCGCAGAGGCGCAGGACCTGAAGCGCGGCCGTCTCGTCGGCGACATGAACAGTCGTATCAGGAATGAAAGTAAATTTTTGCCCCTCGATGGTGACGCCCGCCTGTTTGAGCGCTTCAGCTACGGCGTAGAGCTGATCGTGGGCAGTGGTAATAACATACTCCTCTCCCTCGTTTGTCAACTCTTCCGCCCCGGCTTCGAGCGCCAATTCGAAGAGCTTTTCCTCTTCAATCGCGGCTCGCGGCACGCTGATCTGTCCCTTTTTGTGGAACATGTAGGAAACGCTCCCGCTCGAGGCGAGATTGCCGTTGTTCTTGGAAAAGATCCGGCGAATTTCCGCGGCGGTGCGGTTCTTGTTATCGGTCGCGGCTTCCACGATCAAGGCCACTCCACCCGGCGCGTAGCCTTCATAAACGATTTCTTCAAACTGCTGCGCGTCCACGCCTTCGCCGGTCCCGCGCTTGATCGCACGCTCGATGTTATCGTTCGGCATGCTCTGCGCCCGCGCGGTTTCGATCACGCTCCGCAGCCGCGGGTTCATCGCGGGATCGCCGCCGCCGATTCGCGCCGCGATGCTGATCTCTTTCGAAAGTTTGCTGAAGCGCTGGCCGCGCTTCGCGTCGAGCGCGCCTTTGATCCGTTTAACCTTCGACCACTTGCTATGCCCTGCCATGGAAAAGGGGATGCTAAAACCCGGCTGCCGGACGGACCTGTGCGCGAGGAAGCGGAATTGATAACCTCGTGGAGAGGACTGCCGAAGCGGCAACCGAACCCATTCAACCGCAGCGCGTCGCGCTTGTCAACCCGCCAGCGCACTCTGCTTGCGCGCGCTGGCTTCTTTCGTCTCGTTGGGCTGGGGTGAAAATCGAGCAGCCAGATGCGAGGCAAAACTCAGGCGCGCCTGCCGGGAACGGTCCGCCGGGTGACCGCGAACTCATGCGGGAGATGAAGGCGGGCGCAGAGGCGGCTTTCGCCGTTTTCTACGATCGGTTCGCGTCCGATCTTTTCTCTTTTGTCTCTGCGATTGTGCAGGATGAGAACGAAGCGCAGGAGGTCTTGCAGGATTCGCTTTCTCAAATGTGGAGAGGGATCGCGAGCTACAACCCGGAGCGGAGCAGCCTCTTCACCTGGGCGGTGATGATCGCGCGTCACAACGCGCTCCGCCGGTTGCGGCACAGCCAGGCCCCACCATCAGCGGACACGGAAAAATTTGAACCGCTCGCGCTCGCATTTTTCCGCGGCTTCTCGCCCGATCGGATCGGCGAAATGACCGGCCTCTCGGTCGCGCAGGTGCGGGAGAAGATTGCGGCGGAACTAGGGATGCAAACTGCCGGCGCGACCGATGCACGGCAGGCCGCCCTTTACGCGCTCGGCATCGTGCCGAGCGGCGAACAAGCCGATTTCGAGCAACGGCTGGAGAACGATCCCGGGATGCGCGCGCTGCTCGATCAATGCGATGCTGCCGTCGCGGAACTGGCGCGTCGCGTGCCGCCGCGTCCGTTACCGCGGACTTTGCGCGCACGCGCCCTCGCCCTGGCGCAGCGCCATCGCGCGCGCGAATTCGTCCGGCGCAGCCCCTGGCTCGGCTGGGTCCTGGCGCTTTTGTTTGCCCTCAGCTGCGGCTATCTCCTGGCCGAGCGCGGCAGACTGCGTCATCGCATTCGCCATTTGGAACAACGCGACCCGTTGCGCCAGGTGGAGATTTTCTCGTTAGGCGCAACGAACTCTGGCGCTTCGTCGCAAGGCTTCATCGTCTGGCACCCGCGTTCGCGCTCCGGGATCCTGCAAGTGAGCGGACTTCCGCCTAACGATCCCGGCCACGATTACCGGCTTTGGCTGACTGATTCGCGCGCGCAAACGATTGACGCCGGCTGGTTCCGTCTCGCGCAAAAAGAACCGGTCCGCCTCTCATTTCGGGTGCAACCATTAACCCGCAAGGCGGAGCGATTCGAAATCCGACTCGCGCCCAAAGCTGGCGCATCCCGGCCGCAGGGTGCAGTAATGATGGTCTCGGGAAAATGAAGCAGGTTATTCTTACCTTCGTTAGTCTGATGCTCGCGACCGGGGTTGCTCTGGCGCACTCCGATTTTCTCCGCTCCGAGCCGGCAGAGAACGCGACCTTGAAACAGCCGCCTAACGAAATCAAAATCTGGTTCAGCGAACCGATCAAGACCGCCCTGAGCACGATCGAGGTGCACGATGCCGCCGGGAAAAAAGTCGATCTGAATAATCTCCATGCTGATGCCAAAGCGCCCGCGCTCGTCCGTCTCTCCTTGCCCCCGCACCTCGCGCCTGGAACCTACAAGGTCACCTGGAGCGCGGTCGCGCAGGATCTTCATGTCGGCAAAGGCAGCTTCAGTTTTCGTGTTGCGCCCTGAAGCCTTGATTCGCAGCGTTTCGGTTACAGGCGCGGTGTGATCAGCAAGTGGTAAATCAGACCAACCATTCCCGCTCCGAGCACCACCGGAACGATGTCCCACCGCCACAGGATCATCCCGGCGAAAACGACCACGCTCACGAAAAGGGCAAACCAATCCACCGCGCCCGCCGGGAAGAGCGCGTGCATTCCGAACCAAACCGCGAGATTGAGAACGACGCCGACGACCGCGGCGGTGATGGTGGAGAGCGCGGCGCTGATTTGGACATTACCGCGCAACCGCTCGATATAGGGTCCACCGAGAAAAATCCAGAGAAAGCACGGAACAAAAGTGACCCAGGTCGTGAGGAGCGCGCCTGCGGTCGCGGCGAGGAGTGGCGGCAAGTTCCCGGGATGATTCCACCCGCCCATGAACCCGACGAACTGCACCACCATAATGAGCGGGCCGGGGGTGGTCTCGGCGAGGGCGAGGCCGTCTAGCATCTGGCCCGGTCCGAGCCAGCCGTAATGTGCCACCGCCTGCTGTGCGACATAAGGCAGGACGGCATACGCGCCGCCGAAAGTAATCACCGCCGCCTTGCTGAAGAAGATGCCTTCCTGGAAAAGAGTCGAGTCTTTGCCTAACGAAAAACCAAGGGCGAGAATTGGCCCGGCCCAGAGGACCAGACTAACGAACAAAATCCGTCGCGCCCGCGCCCAGTCGGGCCGGGTATGCGGCGGCGCTTCCGCCTCGTCATCGAGGACGGATTGCTCCCCGGGTTTGCGGCTGTCGGAGAAGCGAAATTTCGCCGGCCACACTTTGCCCCCCACGAGTCCGAGCACGCCCGCCGTGATGATGATGAGCGGAAAGGGCACCTGGAAAAAGAAGATCGCGACAAAGGCAAGCGCGGCGATCAGCCACATGACTTCGTTCTTCAGCGCCTTGCGCCCAATCCGGATCACCGCCGCGGCGACAATCGCAATCACCGCTGGTTTTAACCCGTAGAAGATCGCGGCGATCCAGCGCACCTCGCCGTAGGCCGCATAAATGAAACTGAGCGCCCAGAGGACGACAATTGACGGCAGAACGAAAAGCGCCCCCGCCACAATCCCGCCGACGGTGCGATGGAGCAGCCAGCCGATGTAGATCGCAAGCTGGGTCGCTTCCGGGCCGGGCAGGAGCATGCAAAAGTTGAGTGCGTGGAGAAAGCGCGCCTGCCCGATCCAGCGCTTCCGCTCCACCAACTCCGTCTGCATGACCGCGATTTGTCCGGCTGGCCCGCCGAAGCTGATGAAGCCGAGCTTGAGCCAGAAACGAAAAGCTTCAGCAAAGCTCGGGTGGGCCACGCGGCCCGGCGGCGGTTGTAATTGGCTGGACAAAATCGGCTCCTTAGCTCCCCCAGACTGTCATCTGGCAGCGGAAGAAAGGAGAAGATTTTGCCGGAACCGGCTGCGGATATTTCAAAACCCCTCCAGAGCGGAGCCGCATACTCGCGCTTCGCACCGCGAAGTGTCTATATGCCGCCGGTTAACTGCCGGGACGAGATCAGCTGAAGAGCTTCTTCCAGCGTTTGCGCAGCGGCTTCAGGTAATCGTCCACGTCGACATCTTTCACCCGCTCGATTTTGTCCTTCACCACTTCCGCGGAATCGGCATACCCGCGCTTCACGCTCTTCATCAGTGCGGGCAGGAATGCGGGCGCAATCGAACTCCAGTCGAATTCCTTGAGCGCGCGTTTCAGCGTCACCGAAGGCTCCGGCTCCGGACGCGAGGAATAGCGAATCGCCAAACCAATCGCGAGGCCAAGCGCGAGCGCGCCCAGAACGGTTGGGACCGGGTTTTCGCGGAGGAAAAACTCCGTTCGTTCCCGCACCACGACCGCTTTATGGCGCGCCTGGTCCCAGGTTTCGGCCGCGGCGTGAGAAACCTTGCGCGCGCCTTCAGCCATCCGGTTCTGCGACTTGTAACCCGACTCACTTCCGAATTCCGTTTCAGACATGGGGTCGTTCTCCGTGTAGTTGTCTCCGTTTGAATCCTTCATGATCTAACTTTCGCACATCAGAATCGTTTTGCTGCTTTCGATTCGAAATGCGCGCGGCATCCGGTCGCACGCTTGGAAGCGAAGGAAAGAGGAGAGGTAGAAGAGGAGGGCTCAAGTTATGGCCGACGAAGCAGCTGCAAAATCCGACAAACCCACGGCGCAGCGGATTGATCTTAAAGCGGAAGAAGATTATTGGCGCACCCACCACCAGACTCAGCCGCATGCCCGCGAAGGCACCACCTTCGAACACTTCGCTCCGGCCTACCGCGTGGGAGCCGAAGCGGTGGAAAAATATCCCGGGCGAGATTTCGACGAAATCGAGGACGAACTCGCGCTCGATTATGAGAAACACGAGGCCGGCTCGGCCCTGCCGTGGGACCACGTTCGTGGGGCTTCGAAGGCCGCCTGGGCCCGGGCGAATGGCCTCTTTGCTCGCGAGCCCACCCGCGGGATTCGCGGGAGTATCTAATCTGGGGAGCACAGGCCGCTGGCCAGTCGCGTTTGCTGGCTCCCCAAAAGCCGGAGCGCAGGAGCGACACCGAATTTGACGGTGTGGTGTCGTTCGTTCGAATGACGCTCCACGATCGCTCCGCCCTCGGTCGTGCGCTCGGGTTGGAGGCGAGCCGCCTCCAACGACAGGCCAGCGGCCTGTGCTCCCCGGAATTCGCAACCCTGCGCGCAGGGTCCACGCCGCATGCTACCGCCATTCGTGCTTCGGATATTTCCGCTGCAGCTCCTGTTTGATCTTGGGATAACGCTCCCGCCAAAAAATGCTGAGATCGTCCGTGATCTGGATGGGCCGGTGATTCGGGGCCAGGACTTCGATGCGCAACGGAACGCGACCCCGAGCGATCGTTAGGCGATCGGGCACTCCGTAAAGATCCTGAATCCGCGCCGCGACCGTCGGCGGTTTGCCGCCGGCGTAAATAATTTTGGCGTTGCGCTCGTTAGGCAACCGGATCCGTTCCGGCGCGAACTGCTCGAGTGCCGCTTGTTGCCCCGCGCTCAACCAGCTTTTCAAAACCGGTGTGACCGGCCTTTCTTTGATTTCCTTGTAACTGGTTGCGCCCTGGCAAATCTGCTCGATCAAAAGCGCGCGCTCGCTTTCGCCAATTGCCGGCAAACCGAGTTCGGGAAACGTGGCCGCGGCAAAATTGAGTCGCGCGATCCATTGCTCGACAGCGTGGTCCCATTTCTTGAGCGGGCAATTTCCCGCCATCACTTCACGGGCCAGGAGTGCCGCCGCTTCCGCAGGCGGAACACGCTCCGATTTTTTCTCTGCGAGGATGAGATCGTGAAAAAGCGTCAGGCTTCGACCGATCACACGGCGAAGCGACGGGTCGTAAGTGACTTCGGTTTTTTCCTCGATCGCCTCGGGAAAAAATTGGCGCAGCCATTCCTCCTTGATCGCCGTCGCAAGGGTGAGCAACACCTGGCGCTCGCCATCGCTCGATTCGATCTCGCGAATCTCCGACGCAGTGAGGAGCGGCGCGCGATGGACGACGCTGTCGCGCGCGAGCAACCCGCGCCGATGATGCACGAGCGCGCAGCGCAATGTGCCCTGGTCGAGCCGCACCGCCACCTGATCGGGAAAACCGGCCAGCACGCAGCGGGCGATCGCACCGGGGGCGCTTTCATGCTCCGCAGTGTCGAGACCTTCGGCGCGCGCGATGGCGAGAAATTGCTCCCAGAGTTGCCCGGCTTCGCGGGCCGCGCCGGCATTCACGCCCAGCCGAGCGCAGCGCCGCGGATCGAAGTTATTTTTCTCGGCAAAACGAAACGCGCGCAGGAGAACGAACAAGTCGGATTCACCCTCGGTTCCAAAAAGATCGTCCCGATTCTCCCGCATCTGTTTGTCCTCGGCCCGGCGGATGAGGTTGCGGCCTTGTGTGAGCGCGGCAATGAGGGCGACGGCCCGCACGCATTTCTGCGTTTCCGCCGCCAGCAACATGCGCGCGTAGCGGGGATGCACCGGAAAGGCGAGCATGCGTTTGCCTAACGAGGTCAATTTCCCGCCCGCGATTGCGCCCAGATCGTCGAGCAGTTGCTCGGCGCTTTCGAGCGCCTTGGGATCGGGCGGTTCGAGCCAGCGAAACGCGGCCACGTCTTCCACTCCGCTCGCCTTTAACGTCAGCACCACTTCGGCGAGATCGAGGCGCTTCACTTCGGGTAGTTCCTGGCTCGCGCGTTCCAGATGTTCGCTCTCGGTCCAGAGTCGCAGACAAAATCCGGGCGCTGTTCGACCGGCACGCCCGGCGCGTTGCTCGGCCGAGGCGCGGCTGATCTTCTCGATAAAGAGGGTGTTGATCCCGCGCCGCGGATCGAAGCGCGCGATCCGCGCCAGTCCGCTGTCGAGCACGACCCGCACGCCCTCGATGGTGAGGGAGGTTTCGGCCACGTTGGTCGCGACAATTACCTTTCGCTTTTCGTTAGGCGCGAGCGCCGCGTCCTGTTCCGCCGCTGGCAGTTCGCTGTAGAGCGGAAGAGCGCTGAAATGATGGCTCACCCGCGAGGCGCGAATCGCGGAGATCGTGCGCATGATCTCGAATCTCCCCGGCATGAAGACGAGCACGTCGCCTTCGGTTTCAGTCGCGATCCGTTCCAGCTCGTCCGCGGCCAGCTCCCAGATCGGATAGTTCTCCGC
>DAISXY010000026.1:0-52831 GCA_036825615.1 Chthoniobacterales bacterium | reverse complement strand
ATGCTGCTCACTTCATCGGAGTAGATCGTGCTGATCGGCACCGAGGCGATGCGGAAGCCCGCCCGGCTCGCGATGAAAAGCATTTCGGTTTCATAATCAAAACGGCTGGTGGTGGCGTGCGACGCCGCGAGGTTTCGAGACTGTCGGCCGGGGTCGGCGCCCCCGGCTACAGCGGGGTCGGCGCGCCCGGCTACAGCGGGGTCGGCGCGCCCGGCTACAGCGGGGTCGACGTCGCTGGGGCCAGAGTCTAATAGATGCGGGACGAGGCGGCGAGCGATCATGCGATAACCGCATTGGGTATCGGGAATCTCCTGGCCACAGATCCGGCTAATGCGGCGGCTCATGTAGCGATTGACCACTCGCCTAACGAACGGCATCGCGCGCAAATCGTTCATCCGCGTCCCGATAAAAAGCCCGGCATGGGTCGCGGTCGCGGCGGCGAGGAAGCGGCCGATTTCTTCGGGCAAATGCTGGCCGTCGGCGTCGAGAATAAGGATGAATTCGATCGCCGGACGCGCGTACCAGTGGCGCAGGCCGGTTTTGATCGCTTCGCCTTTGCCGCGATTTTGCGGGTGAACGATAACCTCCGAGCCACCTTCGCGTGCGTGGGCGGCGGTGGCATCGGTCGAGCCGTCATCGATCACGAGCACATGATCGAGTTCGTGGCGAGTGCGCTCGGCGACACTTCGGACGTGCGCTTCTTCTTCGTAAGCGGGAATGAGAGCGGCGACGTTGGTGCGATCGAGCAGCCGGCCTGGTTGCGGCGCCCCGCTTTCCATCGTCACGGAACGCTAACGTGACCGGGATCATCATTCCCGGCGACACCACGACGAACGACGGGATGAAAATCCGCCGCGTGATAGGAGCTGCGCACGAGCGGACCCGAGGCGACATGGGCGAAACCTTTGCGCCGCGCGATCTCGCCATAGAGTTCGAACTGCTCGGGCGTGATGTAACTCACCACCGGGAGGTGCTTCGGGCTCGGACGCAGATACTGGCCGATCGTCAGGACCTGGCAGCCGACCTCGCGCAGGTCGTCCATCGTTTGGAAAAGCTCCGCTTCCGTCTCGCCGAGTCCGAGCATGACCCCGCTCTTGGTCACGGTTGCGGGCGACAACTCCTTCGCCCGGCGCAAGACCTGAAGCGAGGTGTGATACTTCGCGCGCGAGCGCACGACCGGCGTCAGACGTTCGACGGTCTCGAGGTTGTGATTGTAAATCTCCGGCCCGGCGTCGAGCACGATCTGGATGCACCAATCCTGGGCATGAAAATCGGGCACCAGGACTTCGATGATCATCGAGGGATCCATCGCGCGAATGGCGCGAATGGTACGCGCGAAGTGTTCCGCGCCGCCGTCTTTCAAGTCATCGCGCGCCACCGCGGTGATGACGACATGTTTGAGTTTGAGGCGCCGGACCGCTTCGGCCACCCGCTCCGGTTCGTCTTCCTCGAGAGCGAACGGCTTGGCGGTCGAGACGGCGCAGAAGCCGCAGGCGCGGGTGCAACGGTCGCCCGCGATCATCATCGTGGCGGTGCCCTGGCTCCAGCATTCCCAGCGGTTCGGGCATTGCGCGCTTTCGCACACGGTGTGAAGGCGCAGATCGGAGATGAGCGCCTTGGTTGAGAAGAAGACCGGGTTGGAGGGGAGGCGCACTTTGATCCAGGGCGGTTTGTGCGCCTGGTGGAGAGCGGGATCGATTTTGGCGCAGGACATTGGGCAAGTTCTAGGGATTTAATTTCGGGTTGCAAGCGCGCGGTCGCAAATGATTCGTTCCTGCGGGCAGCGCACACGTCCCGTGTGCTGGCCGCGCTGTTCGAGCGCGGCGGAGATGGCAGAGAAGGAGCTTGCCTTCTTCTCCGCACTCCAGCTAAGATCGCCGCCGAAGGGGGTATAGGCATGAACACAGATGACCAGCAGCAAACCGCTGAGGTTGGTAACGGCGCGATCGATGAGAGCGGCAATGTCGATCGGATTCGCGACATCCTTTTTGGCAACCAGATGCGCGACTACGACGGGCGCTTCCAAAAATTGCACGAGCGGCTGACCCACGAAGGAGGCGAGCTGCGAGCCGATCTCCAGCGCCAGCTCCAGGCGCTCGAGGGGTTCATGAAAAGCGAGGTCGAATCAATGGCGAACCGGCTTCGCGGCGAGCAGGCCGAGCGGACCCACGCGATGGAGCATCTGGCGCACGAACTGGCCGAGACCGCGCGCGGGCTCGAGCTGAAGATCAGCAACCTCGATAACCAGGCGGCGCAGGAAATTCGCAGCCTGCGCGAGCGTTTGCTCGAACAATCGAAGGCGCTGAGCGAGGAGTTCAAGCAGAAGCACGAACAGCTCAAGGGCCAGCTCGATCATGAGGCTGGGCAGATCCGTGACGCCATGACCGGAAGAGAATCGCTGGCCGAGATGTTGAGCGAGCTGGCGCTGCGGCTGAAACGCGAGTTTCGCGTCCCGGGCGCGTCGTAAGCCCATGCGCCCCTGGTCGCGCACATCGCCGCCGCCGCGCAAACCGCCCGATGAGCTGAGCGAGTTGCGGCGGCTCATCAGCCGGCCGGAGCAGGAAAAATTGCGCGCGCTGCGAGAGCGGCTCGATGACAAGGAAGTTCGCGCGCATGAGATTGCCTCGGTTCTTCCCGAAGCCATCACGCTGACCGATCGGCCGGAGGATTTGTCGCGCGCGCTGCGGCCGGCAGTCGAAGGTTCGGTGCGCGCTTCGGTTGAAAAACGGCCGCAATTTCTCATCGATGCGCTCCACCCGCTGATTGGTTCCATCGTTAGGCGTTCGATCGCGGAAAGTTTCCGCGCCCTTCTCCAATCGCTCAATCAAACTCTGGAGCGAAGCTTTTCCTGGCAGGGATTGAAGTGGCGCTTCGAGGCGCTGCGCACTGGCAAGAGTTTCTCCGAGGTGGTGATGTTGCGCAGCCTGGTCTATCGGGTGGAGGAAATTTTCCTCATTCATCGCGAAACCGGTCTCTCGCTTCTTCACCTCACTGGCGAAACGAGCGCGCAGCAGGATCCCGAGATGATCGCGGCGATGTCGAGCGCGATCCAGGATTTTGCCCGCGACTCGTTCAAGACCGGCAAGGATGAGGGCCTGGATGAATTTCGGATCGGCGAGCTGGAGGTTTGGATCGCTCCCGGTCGCTACGCCTATCTCGCGGCGGCGATCCGTGGGACACCCCCGCGCGAATTGCGCACCTGTCTTGAGGAAGCGATCGAGAGCATTCACATCCTGCGCGCATCCGACCTGCGCAATTTTGATGGCGACTCTTCTCCCTTTGACTCGCTCCGGCCGGAGCTCGAACCCTGCCTGCGGGCGCAATATCACGCGAAGAAAACTTCCGCCGGCCATCGTCGCGCCTGGCTGGCGCTCGCGGCCGGGACCGGGCTGATCGTCGCCGGCTTGATTGTCGGCATCGAGAAGCAGCGGCGCTGGAACGATTTTGTCAGGCGACTAAATGCCTCACCCGGAGTCGCTGTCACCCAGGCGAACAAACATTGGTTCACCCGCTCGCGCATCGCTGGGTTGCGCGACCCGGCGATTGCTGATCCGGCGGCGATCGCACGCGCGGCCGGAGTTAATCCAGACAAGCTCCGTTTCGAATGGAAGGACTACATGGCGCTGGATGATGCGAGTCTGCTCCGGCGTTTCACGAAACGTTTCGGCAAACCCGCGGGGGCAAACATCAGCCTAACGAATGGAATGCTGGCCCTCAGCGGCCAGGCTCCTTACGAATGGCTCCAATACGTCCGCAATGAGGGCCGGCAGGTTCCCGGGATCACTTCCATCCAGGAAAACAATCTCGGCGTGATCTACGACCCAACGCTCGCGCTCGAGCGATTTCGCGCGCAATTTCCGCCGCCCGCCGGCGTCACCGCCACGGTCCGCGATGGAACCCTCAAGCTTTCCGGCACCGCGCCTTGGGAATGGGTCGAGACCGTTCGCGCGGGCGCGACCAGGCTGCCCGGGATCAGCCGCCTTTCCGAAACCGATCTGAAGATCGCCTACGACGCCAGGCTGGTTCTGCAACGTTTCGTCAGCCGCTTCAACTTGCCCGACTCAGTTAACGCAAGTGTTACAGATGGTACGCTTGTTCTTGCCGGTGAAGCTCCGCACGCCTGGCTTACGCGCGTGCGTCGCGGCGCGCCGGGAGTGCCCGGGATCAACAAGATCGATGAACATAACTTGACTGATCTGGATCAGCAGACGTTTCAGCAATCGAAATCAGTCATCGAAAGCGCTTTCGTTTATTTCCTGACGAACAAGGACAAGTTTGCGACCGAAGGTTTCGCCGCGCTCTCGCGGCTGCCGGATGAGATTCGGCGCTGCACCAATGCGGCCAATCGTCTCGGGATCGGCATTCAGATCGAGGTGCAGGGAAATGCCGATCCGGTCGGCGACGAAGTGAAGAATCGCGATTTGAGCCAGCGCCGGGCGGACGCGGTCAAAGATTTCCTGGTCAAGTGCGGCTTTGAGCCCGGCGTGTTTAATGCCATCGGGATGGGAGCGCCGCCGCCGCCGGCCCGGGGCCAGCCGCACGCGGACGAGGCCGATCGGCGGGTCGCGTTCAAGGTCGTTCCAAAATCATGATCCAGAAAAAGGTCTGCCTCCTCGGGACCTCGGGTGTAGGTAAGACGAGCCTGGTCTCGCGCTTTGTTCACAGCATCTTTTCCGATAAATACCTAACGACTGTAGGAGTAAAGATAGACAAAAAATCGCAGCACGTGAATGGCACCGAGGTGACGCTCGTGATCTGGGATTTGGCTGGAGATGACGACTTTCAGCGACTGCAAACCTCTTATCTGCGCGGCACGAGTGGTTACCTGCTTGTCGCCGATGGCACGCGGCGGGTCACACTCGACCAGGCGCTCGAGTTGCAAACAAGAGTCGCCGGTTCGTTAGGCTGCGTCCCTTTCATTCTCGCCCTGAATAAGGCCGATCTCGCCGCGCAATGGGAAATCGACGACGCATCCATTCAGGCGCTCGCCGCGCAAAACTTTCCGATCATTCGCACGAGCGCGAAAGAAGGCGCGGGAGTTGAGGAAGCTTTCGCGCAGCTCGCTCAGCGCATGCTCCAGCCGGCCTGACCATGCCTGACGCCGCTTCACCCGCTCAAGCCGTGCTCGAGAGGCTCGGGTTCGTGCTTTTCACGCGAGAGGAATCGGGCGCGCTCCGGATCTCGGGCGAGGCGCCTCACTGGCTCAGACAACTCTGGCCGCAGCTCGAGCGAGACGGGATTTTGCCCCTCGCCGACGCTTCGCCTTTTCTGGAAAACTTCCTCATCGATGCCGAGGAATGCTGGAAGAACGCCGCTGAAGCGCGCGCGGAATCCGGTCCGTGGATTGAGCAGAAGAACGCCGGGGAACCAGTCGAGCTGCAGGCGACGGCGATGACCGTTGCGGGGCGCAGCATCCTGCTCCTTGAGCGCCTGGGTGAAAGTTTCGCGGCCAGGAAAACAATTCTGCAACGGGCGCGGGAAACGGTGATCGCGCATCAGCGGCTTAATTCCGAGATCCAGAAAAAAGAGATCCTGCTTCATTGCGTGGCCGACGAAATGACAGCCGCGCTTGCCAACATCATCACCTCGTTGCGGCTGATCGAACTGGAGAAGAACACGCCGCGCACCCAAACCCTGCTCGGCCTCGCCACCCGTGCGACCGAGGAACAACAAACGCTGATTCATCGCATCCTCGGTGTCTTTGAAGAAGAATTGCGCGGCGTCTGCAATGCCGCTGCCGACGAAGCGGCCAGCGCACGGTGGGGCGAGGTCCTGCCGCGCGCGCTCGATTCCGTCAGGCCGCTATCCGATGAGAAAGATATCCGGCTAGAAACGAACGACGGCAGCGCGAATCATCTCGCCCTCGCGATCGATCCCGCCAAACTCGAACGCGTGCTCGCGAACCTGCTCGAGAACGCCCTCGAGCGGAGCGCTCGCGGCGGCGCCGTTGTCGTTAGGGCCGAAGAAGAGACAGAGGCGCTGCTGGTTTCAATTGAGGACGGTGGTGCGATGCTCGGGCGAGGAGGTTGCGAGAACCTTTTCGCCAGATTTAATCCCGCGACCGCCGCCACGCCCGCCGCGCTCCGCCTCCATTTCTGCCGGATCGTGGTCGACAACAGCGGGGGCGAGATCGGGTGCGCATCGGTCGCGCCCGGCGGCAATCGGTTCTGGGTTCGTCTGCCCAAACAAAGCAAACCGGCCGGATGAAAAAGCTCGTCCTGATTGATAACGACCCGCTCTCCCGCACGCTCTTTTCCGAATGTCTGACCGGAAAGGGCTGGGAAGTGTCCCAGGCCGAAGATGGTGAGGCCGGCTTTGCGCTGGTCGAAGCAACTCGGCCCGCTGCGGTTCTCTGCGACCTGCGTACCCCGAGGCGGAACGGTTTCAAAGTCTGCCGGATGATTCGCGAAACTCCGGAACTGAGAGATACACGCGTTGTTCTCACCGGAGTCAGTCGCTTTGCCAATGATCGCGAGACGGCTTTCGCTACCGGGGCCGATGAGTATCTGCCCAAACCGATTGCCCCGGCCGAGTTACTGCGTGCGCTCGACAACGTCAAAGTCCCTGAAACTCCCACGCCACCCAGGCCGGTTGTCACCGGCCCAACAAAGGTTCGCTTCTGGGGCGTACGCGGCTCGATTCCGACGCCCGGAATTCAGACTGCGGTCTTTGGCGGTAATACTTCATGCGTCGAAGTAAGAGTAGGCGAACAGGTCATAATTCTGGACGCCGGTTCCGGGGTTCGCGCGCTTGGTCAGTCACTCATGCGTGAGTTTAAGGGTAAATCGCTCAACATCACAATGCTCATTACTCACACTCACTGGGATCACATCCAGGGGTTCCCCTTCTTTCTTCCCGCTTATAGCCCAAATGTCAGTGTCCGGATCGTGGGCTACGAAGGCGCAGTCCATGGGTTACACGGCGCCCTTTCCGAGCAAATGCAAAGCGCCTTTTTCCCCGTCCTACTTGGTGACATTGAGAAGCACATCACTTTTGACGAAGTGAGTGACATGGAATTCGACATCGGCCCGGCCAGGGTGCGCTCGATCTTCGCCAATCATCCTGGCATCTGTCTCGGTTATCGCCTGAGCACACCTCAGGGCGATATCGTTTACATGCCCGATCACGAAGCTTACGAGCGCTATGAGCGTGAACGCCAGAAGCTCGCCGGCGAAAATCTGCCCAGCCTGGAATATGCCCGTTTGCAGGATGGGAAGGTAATCGATTTTATTCGCAATGCCGACGTGGTCATTACCGACAGCCAGTATGACGCGGCCGAATATCCTGGTCGCCTCGGCTGGGGTCATACCTGCGCCGATGACGCGGTTGACCTGGCGATGAAAGCCGGGGTCAAACACCTCTTTCTTTTTCATCATGACCCGGATCACAATGATGAGAAACTGTCGGCAATGATTGCTGACGCCAACGCGCGCATCGCTCAAGCCGGGTCATCCATGGTCGTAAGTGCCGCGCGCGAAGGCGCCGAGCTCGAGCTGTAGCCGCGGTTCAACGGCTCCGACGCCGCGTGTGTTTCGGCCGGCCCGCCCCGGCATCGCGCTTTTATGTGGCTATGACAGGAGACTCGGGGCAGAGTGGCGGCGGAGGAGTTATTGCGATGACGCGGTTTTTAGCTATCGCTGCGCTGCTTGCCCTGGTTTGCGTGACTGGGTTTACAGCGGAGCAAAAGGAGAAGCGAATGAAATTCGGGATGGTAATCCATGGCGGCGCCGGGACGATTGAGCGCGGCGATATGACTCCGGAAAAGGAGAAATCTTATCGCGAAGGTCTCGAACAGGCCTTGAAAGCCGGTTACGATGTGCTCGCACGCGGCGGATCCAGCCTTGATGCCGTCGAGTCGGCAGTGCGTCTGCTCGAGGACAATCCGCTTTTCAATGCCGGCAAAGGTGCGGTCTTTACGCACGAAGGGACGAACGAGCTTGATGCCTCGATCATGGATGGGAGGACACTTAATGCCGGCGCAGTCGCGGCGGTAAAGCACATTCGCAATCCGATCTCGCTCGCCAGGTTGGTGATGGAAAAATCGCCCCATGTCATGCTCGTAGGTGAAGGGGCGGAAGCTTTCGGCAAAAGGATGGGTGTGCCTTTTGTCGAGCAAAAGTATTTCTATACCGACCAGCGCTGGCGTGAGTTAGAAAGAGCCAAAGCCAGTCCGAGCCCGGCGAGCGACAAAGACCGGCACGGGACGGTCGGCGCGGTCGCGCTCGATAAGTCTGGTAACCTCGCCGCCGCGACCTCAACCGGCGGCATTACGAATAAGGAATTCGGCCGTGTCGGTGACTCACCAATTATCGGCGCCGGCACTTATGCCAGTAACGAGACCTGCGCGGTCTCCTGCACCGGGGACGGTGAGTATTTCATCCGCGTCGGGGTCGCACGTGAAGTCTCGGCGATGATGAAATACAAAAGGGTTCCGGTGGCGGAAGCCGCCCGCGCGGCGCTCGCCGAGGTGGAGAGACTTGGCGGCACTGGAGGACTGATCGCGATCGACAAAGAGGGCAACTTTACCCTGCAATTTAATACCTCCGGGATGTATCGCGGCTGGGTCGGACCGGACGGAAAAACCACGATCGAAATTTATCGTTAGGCTGTCTTTCCCCGCTCCCAATCGTAATTGAATCGAGTTTGCCCGATTAGGATTAGGAGCAAAAGCAGGATCAGGAGAGACAGACGAGAAGCCTCGGCCTCAAACGCGAAGATTACTCGACGATGTCCAAGGTGGCCTTTTGGCCGTGGCGCGCAGCGGCGCTGGAGAGGAGCGCGCGAATCGAGCGGATGGTTTGGCCGTTGCGCCCAATGATCCGGCCGATGTCGCTCTGCCTCATTTGCAGACGGAAGACAGTCGTCCGGCCGCGGGGAATCTCCGAGAGCATGGCCTCGTCGGGAAACTCGACCAGTTGCCGAATAATGAACTCGAGAAACTGTCGCACGAATCGCAGCTTAGCGAGGCCGCGCGAGCTGTGCAATCAGCAAAGTTGGGATCCCTCGCGCGAAGTCCCGGACTGGCGCTTCCCGCACGCGGGCTGTCGCGTGCGCTGTCCTCAGGGCAGTGACACCCACACGGCAGCTTCGCGCTTGGGACTCATCTCGTCACATGACCGGCCTGAGGGCAGGCCGGCTCCAATGTCTCACCCCACTCGAGGGCAGGCCGACTCCAATGCCAATGATCGAGCCGGCGCGCCTCGGGCTGGGGCAAGGGATCGGATGCCTTTCCCTTACTGCTGAAGATAGGGCGCAGTCTTCGCGGATATCTCAGCCAGGCGTTGTGCCTGTTGCGGAGTCATGCGCGGCTCTTCCTGGTGGAGCCGGGCAGACTCATTTTTCGTTCGCTCTTCCAACTGAATGTATTTGACCGTGATGCTGACATCCCCGTCCTTGAGTTTTTTCGCCACCCGCACGTATTCGTTTGCGGTTTTTTCGTAGTTATTGATTTTCGTATCGAGCGGGCTTGGCGGGGCGGCCGTGCTTTCCGAGTTGTGGTTACATCCGGAGAAGGTGGGGAGGAGAAAGCACACCGCAGTTAATGCAATTGTTGGTAAACTCTTCCTCATCCCGTCCAGGAAAAATCGGATTGTAACGTACCGGCGGACGGGAAGGCAACCGAATTACAGACCTGAACCGCACATAGGTCTGAAATGGATGCACTGTTAGTCCGTTATCGCCGGAAGTTGCTCAGTCCAGCGGGGCAAAGTACGCGGCAGTCCAAAGAGGTGGCGCTCCTCTCGCGAGCGGGAACGGTATCTCCGGCAGAACAATCCAGAGGAACGAGATCGTGCTTTCTCGCGAGCTGACTGTTAGATGGATCCCGTCTTGGCTTCACTGCTCGCGCGATGACGGCGGCAGACCTGTGGTGCTCGCCCGGAATGTTCCGAGCGAGCACGCTACGCTATTCCCGAAGCGCGTGAGCTACTGTTTCGTGTAGTAGGCCATGTCGGTGTGCTTCTTTCCATTGGCGTCGGTCATGGTCGTGGTGACAACCCGCGTGTTGCCGTCTTTCGAGACCTTGATCGTGCCTGTGACTACGACCTTGCCATCCTTCATCAAGGTCAGGTCGTTAGTGTGATCGTTGATCACCTTATAGCTGGCCATGTCGGCCATCGGCGTTCCCTTTACCTTGTAGGCGTTGCCATCAAACTTACCCATCCAGGTCCAATGAACCGGTTTTCCGTCTTTGTCATTGCCATCGACGGTCACTTTGATCATGTCACCCTTGCCCTCGGTATAGGTCACGGTGTGATTTTTGGTTGCTCCGGGGGAGAACTTCGATTTTGACTCATTGAGCTTCCAAGTACCCATGTGGGCATTGGCAGCGAAGGTAGTGAGAGTGGCGGCAAGCGAGAGCGCGGCGGCCACTAACAGACTGCGGTGTGTTTTCATGGCGCGATTCCGAGCACTTTCGCCGTTAGGCGTCAATCTCAAAATCCGCCCCGGCGTGCGAAGGTGCACAGCGGCGCGTTCGCCCGTCTCCGCTTCAAAAACTCATGAATGTCGCCATCTCGGTTGCGCGCCGGGAGGTGTCGGTTGGGCCGCGAAGGAACCCGTGGCCGGTAAAGCCTAGCTCGACCTCAACGAGGCGAGATTTTGCACCACGGTGAGTAACTCGGCGAAATCCACGGGCTTGGCGACATGCATTTGAAAGCCGGCCCGTAAAGCGCGGGCGCGATCTTCATTGCGGGCCAGCGCGGTTAAAGCCACCGCCGGGACACTGCGACCGCCGGGGAGACGCCGCAGCCGCGAGATAAGTTCGTAACCATCGTGATGCGGCATGCCGATGTCGCTGAGCACGACATGGGGCGCGAAGCTGGTGAAATTGTCCAGCGCTTCCTGCATCGAGGTTGCGGCAGAAACATTCGCTCCGCTACGCTCCAGCACCCGCCGGACGATTTCGACTGAATCCTGTTCGTCGTCCACGATCAGCACCTTGACGCCCGAAAGATCAGTTTTTTCCACCGCCTCATCATCTTGCAAACTGCGCAGCGACTCCTCCTCAGGTCCGCCTTCGCTGCGGATCGCGTGCAAAGGCAGACTGATGATGAAGGTCGCGCCCCGCCCTATGCCGTCGCTGGATACCCGTACGGTTCCGCCGTGCAGTTCCGTGAGGTTCTTGACGATCGACAATCCAAGCCCAAGTCCGCCCTGGCGGCGCGTGGTTGATGCATCAGCCTGCCGGAAACGGTCGAAGACCTGACCGAGAAACTCCGGAGCGATGCCTTGTCCGTTATCGCAGACGGAAATTTCGGCTTGCGAATCGACCCGGCGCAGAACCACATGGATGTGACCGCGGCGAGGGGTGAACTTGACGGCGTTAGTGAGCAGGTTCCAGAGGATCTGCTGGAGCCGGTCGCGATCGGCCATGACCGTGCCGTTCACATTCGAGCAAGCGGAGGTGAGGCGAATCCCCTTCGCCTCGGCGGCGGGACGCACGCTTTCGATCCCGGTATGAACGATGGGGGCGAGATCGACCCGCTGCAGGTCGAGACTCATCTTGCCCGATTCGATCCGGCTCATGTCGAGCAAATCCTCGATCAGCTGCGACTGCATGCGCACATTGCGCTCGATGATCGGGAGCGCCTGAGCGAAATCTTGGGGTTTGGGGCTTTCCTTAAGAAGCTGCACCCAGCCGAGGATCGCATTAAGCGGGGTGCGTAGCTCGTGAGAGAGAGTCGCGAGGAACTCCGCCTTCAGGGTGTTAGCGCGCTTCAGTTCCTGGAAGGCGGCGGCGAGCTTGCGCTGCGCTTCCTTTTGCGGAGTGATGTCGCGGGCGATTTTCGACGCGCCGACGATCAAGCCGTCGTGGTTGCGAATCGGCGAGATGGTGAGTGAGACGTCGATCAACTTGCCGTTTTTGTGTCGGCGCAGGGTTTCGAAATGGTCAACTCGCTCGCCCCGCTGGAGGCGGGCGAGGATATGGGTTTCCTCCTCGAGCCGGTCGGGCGGGAAGAGCTTGACGATCGATTCGCCGATCATCTCCTCGGCGGTGTAACCAAAGACGCGTTCCGCGCCCTTGTTCCAGCTCGTGACGATGCTTTGCAGGTTTTTGCTCACGATCGCGTCATCGGAGGAATCGACGATCGCCTCGTAGAGAAGTTCAGCGGGGATGAAGCTCGGCTCGGTACTCACAGGCTACAGCTTAATTCGGGTGGGACGATAACGCGGATGCCTCGCCTCTCCAGTGACGCTGCTGTGCGCGCTGAGCCGGGGGCGTTCACGCTGCCCCTGTCAACGGCGGGCCAATCCCGAGGCGTGCAGCCGGCGTTCGTGCCGCCGCTGTCGGCAAAGGTCAGGCGCTTTGAAGCCAGCTCGGAGAAAAATTCCAGGACTCTGGGGAGCAATAGGCGGCCTGCCTGGCACGTCCGCTGGGTCGCCAGACGCTGTTCCCTTGCCCTTTGTCAGAACTGCAAAGCCACCGGGTTTGCAACCGCTGAGGCCGGCGCGGCCGTCCGGCCCGTTGCCGCTCATCCGGCCTCCTCCCCGGTTGCGAACGGCTTCGTCCGCTAGCTATCGACCGGCTATCCAGACCTTGATAGGGCACATGATCCCTTTAAGGCTGAGTTTCGCCGGCCAATGTGCTGCCCGCCGCCCGAGGGCGGACGAAGCTCGTTCGCCTGTGACCCCCTACTGGACAGTGTCAGTATCGGTCCAGCTATTATTGGCGAGATTCGAATCGGTGACGCCGCTTGGACCGGTCACAGTCGCTGTGTTGGAAATGCTGCCAGAGGCCGATGAGCTGATTGTCCCGCTAGCCTTGTAGGTGATGTGCGAGGAAGCGGGCAACGTCACTGTATCACTGATATTGCCACTGCCACTGGCCGTGAACCCGGAAGCGCCGCCGGTCTGGGTCGCGGTAAAGGTCACGCCAGTAAAGGCGCTCGGAAAACTGTCTTTAACCACTGCGCCACTGACGCTGCTGGGCCCTGCGTTCGTGACTGTGATTGTGTAGTTGTTCTTCTGACCGGGAACGACAGAACTCTTTCCGTCAGTGACTGTCACTTTAAGGTCCGCCTTGACTGTAATTGTATCGGTATCTGTCGCACTATTGTTGTTCAGATCGGGATCCGTGAGCCCTTCCGGAGGTCTCACCCAGGATGTGTTGATAAGTGTGCCAGTTGCTGAGGCGCTAATCGTCCCGGTCGCAACGTAGGTTATGGTGCTGGTGGGAGGCATTGTCACTACGTCCCTGATAATGCCACTGCCACTAGGGGTGAACCCGGAAGCGCCGCCGGTCTGGGTCGCGGTAAAGGTCACGCCGGTAAAATTGCTCGGGAACTTATCCTTTACCACTGCGCCGGTAACGTTACTCGGTCCCATATTGGTGACCACTATCGTGTAGGTGTCTGTAGAACCCGCGAATGCGGAACTCTTTCCGTCAGTTACGGTAAGGACGAGATTCGCGATGGGCGCTTGTGTTTTCAACGCCGCTCCCTGGGTCGCCAGCATGTTTTGGTATGCAGAATTCGTGACATCATCCTCATAGGTCTCGGCAAATTGGCAGCCGAGATTCACCGCAATCGTAAACGAGTTATTTAGAGCATCGTAGCCGGAGAGAAGTGGATTGTCGCCGTATGGTGGTGCATTGCTCAGGCGAGCGACAAGGTCGTCCGTAGCCGTAGAGCAGAGAAACTGAATCCCGGTCGGTTGCGTCGCCGCGTTCGCAGAGATAATGGTGAAGGGAGCACCACCGGTCTGCACTGCATTCAACTGCGAATTCATAATTCCAAACCTACCGGGATATGTGGCCACGCCCCAATCCACAACTGCTTGCATCCCGAGGGTCCCTCCACCAGATGAACCAAATGGAGCTGCGCCCGTAAAAAATGGCGGGGTCGTGGGAAATGCGGTCATATAAGCATCAGTGATTGTTTGGGCGGCTGCCATCCACGCAACCACGGCGGCGGAATAATCGGAGGTCGGCGTATACCCTTCGGCAATCGCGTTGGCTTCAAAATAATCGATGTCATCTTGACCGACAGCGACACGAGATTCACCTGTCTGGCCTAATCCTCCCATCGGGACATAACGTATGGTCGGTTCCCCGTCATATCTCGCCCCGAAGGCGGCAACAAATGTTGTCCACTTACTCAGAACGGTAGGATCCCACGGCACCGGCATTGCGCCCGCATCGGGGGCGGTGAGCACGCGAAATGGTGCTCCCGGGTGACGTCCCAGAATCGAAAAGGTGAGACTACCGTTTCTGCTCGCGGTCGCGGATGCAGACAGGTGTGCAACCGTGCTGGTCTGCGAAACGATCGTTGTCCCAGTGGGAAATTTGTCGCAAACAATCACCCGGCCAACATCCTCGGGAACAAAGTTTGCGGTAGGGGAGGTAATCGTCGAGTCATCTTGGACGACCGTGCCGTCAGTGAAAGTATCAGCCCCCATCAGCCACGGTGGGGATGAGGTCCCGGCAAAGACGCTCACACCGATAAACTTCCCGCTGGTAACAGCGAGCGCCACGCACTCGTCAATGAGAGACCAATCATACACTCCGTCCGCGGTTTCAATATCCTTCCAGCCTAGCCTGATCCGCATGCCATCCACGTTCACGTTCTGCCATGGGTGATCAGAAAGGGAGCCTATGCGACTAGTCGCATTAATACTCGCCGGCAAGTCAACGATGCCGGCTGGGTCTGGCTTCTGGGCCGCGACTGGATCAACCCAGGCAAGCATAACTGACGAAAGGGCGACTAGAGTCAGTAAGGCATTAGGGCGA
Organism: Chthoniobacterales bacterium; assembly: GCA_036825615.1. GTDB lineage: Bacteria > Verrucomicrobiota > Verrucomicrobiia > Chthoniobacterales > UBA10450 > JAICXG01. Next base: position 38,103 of record DAISXY010000026.1, on the reverse strand, counting down.
TGAACGCTGGTTATATTGGCTTTTTTTGCGAACCGGTTGGTCATTTCAATTTGGTGTTTGCTGGCGACATTCATGTCAGTTGTCTCTCTGTTGTGTTTTCTGCTTCCATTTCCTGTTCTGTTGTTAGCTAGTTGAAATCCAATGACTGAGTTAAGCCGCACGTCGGCGGGTGGAGTGCCGGTCCTGGATTGTCCTGACGGCAAATCGCGGCTTTTACCGAGCGGCACCTTGCTGGGGTCGAACTTCCGCCAGATGCACGTGGTTATATTTACCATAGAGACCATATTTTTGAGCAATATCCGTGCCCCACTCGAAGCGGCCAGCGCCCAACCCGATTGGATTTCTGCTGGCGCCGTGAAGCTATGGTTCACTCGCCCTATCATGCGCACGAGCCGATCTCCCGCGGCTACGTAGGCCAGAGTGCCTACCTCCTACTGACCAAAGTTATGATGCAAGCGCCAGCAACCGTTGAGGATCCCGCACCGCGCCTCCCGCGATTGTGGGGCGCTTCTCCGCTGATTCGCATTTTTCCGGCGCGGCGTCATTTTTCTTTGTTCCGCTGCAAAGATCTGGTGCCAGAGCAAGCTCAGCCATGTCGTCGCTTTACCTGAAGGTGAAAGTGAAAGCCGGCGCGCGGAGTTCGTCACTCGAAGAACTGTGCGACGGAACTTGGCGCGCGCAGCTGAAGGCTGCGCCAGTCAAAGGGCGGGCGAATCAAGAGCTGGTGGCGCTCATCGCCGCGCGCTTCAACTGTCGCAAGTCTGCGGTGTCGATCAAGGCCGGCTGTAGCGGCCGGATCAAGTTGGTGAAGGTGGAACTACCCGATTCGTAGTGGGTTCGGCAGGTATGCTTTAGCCGCCGCCACTCGGCCATGTTACAACTTCACCGACAGCCGCGGCGCGTCGCTCCAGAGATCTTCAAGGCTATAAAACTCGCGCTTCTCGCGATGAAAAACGTGCACGATCACTTGCAGGTAATCGAGCACGATCCATTGGCTCGCCGGGAATCCATCCACCGCCGCGGGCCGGATGTCGCAGTCCTCCCGCAACCGCTCCTCGATCTCGGCCGCTATCGCTTTCAAATGCGGCTCCGAGTTTCCCGAGCAGAGGACAAAAAAGTCGGTGAAGGTGGAAATCCCGCGCAGGTCCATGACCACGATGTCTTCCGCCTTTTTGTCAGAAGCCAGTTCGGCGCAAGTTTTGGCTAGCTCTTCGGGTTCGATCGCCTGATTCCTTGGTAGAGATTCTCCCGGCGGATGATTTCCTCGACCGCCTCCGGCACCAGATACCGAATCGATTGCCCGGCTGCAACCCGATTTCTGATTGTGGTCGAGGAGATATCGATCCGTCGCCGGATCGTGAGATAAGGCGAGTCGGGTGCCGCGCCGGTGCGATCTAGGACGACCAACTGCACCAGCCGGCGGAAGTCATCGAAGCGTCGCCAGCCGGGCAAGCCCGCGAGGTTATCCTCGCCAAGAAGAAAAAAGAGCTGCGCCTCCGGGTTCGCCGAGCGGAGCGCTTCCACTGTCTCGATTGTGTAGGAAGGCGCCGGGCGATCCATCTCCAGCCGCGAGGCGATGAACTCCGGCTCGCCCGCGATCGCGGCCGTCAGCATTTCCCAGCGCGCCGCGGCGCTCGCACAGCGCTGGTCCATTTTATCCGGCGATTGAGCGGCGAGAACGAAAATGATTTGTGTCAATCCAAGCCGCTCCAGCGCCTCTCGCGCCAGGATCAAGTGGGCATGATGGACCGGATCGAAGGTGCCGCCGTAGATGCCAATTTTTTTCAAGCGATTGCGCAGGAGAACGAATAGGTTAGGCCGCAGCTTATGAAGAGCCTTTCACCGGGTCAATTGATCCTCACCGGCGTTCCCGGCAAAGAACTCGACCGCGAAACCGCCGCTCTGTTTCGCAAGGTGCAGCCGGGCGGCTTCATTCTTTTCGGCAGAAACATCGAGAGCGCGGCGCAATTGCGAAAGCTCATCGAGGACTTGCGCGACCTGAGCGCGATCGAGCCGATCATCACAATCGATCAGGAAGGCGGGCGCGTCTCGCGTTTGCGCCTGATTGGGCAGGAACCGCCGAGCGCGCAGCAACTGCGCGAAAAGGGCGACCTTGCCCTCGTTAGCCGCCACGGCCAGATCACCGGCCGGCTGCTGCGGCTGTTCGGGTTCAACCTCGATCTTTGCCCGGTGCTCGATATCTCCTTCGACGACGAAGCCGATAACTCTCTGCGGGGCCGGTGTTATGGGCGCGATGTCGACGAGGTTGTCAGGCTCGCGAGCGCGTTCAACGACTCTTTGCGTGGCGCAGGGGTCGCGAGCTGCGGCAAACATTTCCCCGGTTACTCCGCCGCTACCGTTGATGCCCATCACGATCTGCCGTTGATCGAACGCACGCTCGATGAGTTAAACACAAACGAGTTGGCTGTCTTCCGCGCTTTTGCCGACCAGGTAGACAGCATGATGATCTGCCACGGCTGGTATCGGTGCCTCGAACCGGAGAAATCCGCTGCGTCCTTATCGCGCCGGGTCGTGACCGATCTGCTGCGGCGCGAGCTTGGTTTCAAAGGGCTGGTCATGACTGACGACCTCGACATGGGCGCGATCCTGAATGAGTACGGCTTTGAAGAAACTATCCGCCGCGCGATTACCGCCGGGAACGACCTCGCGATGATCTGTCACCGCGTGCCCGCGATTGAAGAAGCGCTCGCCTGTATTGAGAAACTTCCGCCTGACGAACTGGGACGCGCCTTTGAAAACATTTCGCAGTTCAAAGCGCAACTTCCTGTGCCTGACGAATTCTCGGAATCAGCCTTTGCCAGGTTGAACGAAGAAATTTGGAATTTGCGCGTCGCTGTTCTTGGCCCCGAGCGCGCCGCGGAGCGCAGCCCTGAAGACGGCAAACGCTCCCCCGTCGAGACCTACTGAGGCGCAGAGATATCTCAGGAAAGCAGGAAACGAAGGCGGGTATATCTGCGGAGCGAGAAACACAAGGTCGTGGGGATTCGCTTTGCTCCGAGCGCGGTGAATTTCCTTCCTTCTCTTTTCCTGCGTTCCTGAGATATTTCCGATCTCGACCAGCTCAGTATGTTCGATGCGCCTTTCATCAAACGATGTGCGCGGTAATGAGATAGAGCCAGTTGCCGGCAAGTACGATAAGGGCAAGCGTGCGCAGAACCCGCTTATCCTGCCGCGAAAACTTACTCACGCGCAAACGTCGCCCGCCGCTCACCAGAACTGCGGCCGCATAGAGATCGAAAAGGAGAATCCCGCAATAACTCGCAAAGGCGAGCGGATTAAAGAGAAAAGAGGTCGTGAAATGCCCGTGGAGGAACTGCCAGGCCGACCGGGTCGCGCCGCAGGTAAGACAGGGCAGACCAGTGAGGGAATGAAAAATGCAAGCCGGCATGGGCAGACGAATCCAAAGCCATATTGCGAGGCCAAGGAACCCGCCTAACGAGACAAGGAGCCAGACGAGCTCATGATCTATCTCCTGCGGAGCAAGTTGCCGACGCGTGACTTGCATTACAAAACCTCAGTGATGCCCGACCAGCGCGCTAAATATACCTACACCGACAACAAACCACAGCACCGCAATCAACCCGCAGCAGACAATGAGCGGCAAAAACACCGCCAGCACCGCCTTGCCGGTCGTGGTCTCATGCGCCTTGGCAAGGCCGATGCATGCCAGCACAATATTCCAGATCGTTGCCACCGCGCCGCCGCAAAACGGGATGATCGCCAAAAGATTAGTCGATCCGATGGCATAACTCGCGACCCGGAAAGTAGTCTCGAAAGACCGATTTGCGCCTCCCACGAGCAGCAGACAGAGGTGCAGAATCCCCGCGCCAATGAACAATCCAATCGCAATGATTACGGGCGCGAGAATGATACAGATGACGGTGCCGACGCCGACCCCGACCATTCCGGCGATTCGTTCGCGCTCCGCCAAGGCGCCGATTGAACCGAAGGCCGCATTCCAGATCAGGTTCACAATGAATCCGATGCTCCCGCCGATAAGTGCATACAGAAACGGGTCGCCCAGCCCTCCTTCTTTTTTCATGATCGCGAAAGCCACGGTCGGATTGAGCAGAACGAGCTTGAGTGTTTCGACAAAGGCCTGCACGAATCCCAATTGCTGGCGCCGTTCCCACGGCAATCCTTCCGCCGCCACCACAACCGCGCCCGCAGCTGCTGCGGGCGGCGCACCCGCGACGCCGGGAAAGTCAGACAGTGGCACCCAATTCGGCATTCCCGGGCGCCAGCCGATGTCGCTCGGAAGAAAGCGTCCGCTGCTCAGCCCTTCGCGTATCTCTTCTTCCGAAAAAACGCCGAGCTTGGTTTCACCGCGATTGACTTGGATATCGCTCATGGGCGCGTTTCTAGCGATTGCCGGGCGAGACGTCAACCCACGATCTCGCCCGAGCGGCAGAATCTTTCGCGCACCGCCGCACGGGTGAAAGCGATCCGGGCGCAAACGGCCGCTTCTCGAAGCCAGTCACTGAATCTACGGCTATCGAGTGACGCGCGCGCGATCCAATATGATCTTAGCCGCGCCGCGGAGGAAAACATGAACTTACAATCTGTTCCCGCGAGCGGGATCGTTGGCCTCGACGACCCAAGCTTTAGGTAAGCAAGCTCCATGAGCTATGATTGGGTCTGGGTGATCAGAAGATATGAAATCTTTTGGCAGTTGGTGAGAGTTACACACCTATGAAAGCCTTCTTCGCTTTGCTTGTCCCAACTCTTGCGCCAGACGCGCACCGGAACCGACACTGGCCGGCTACAGCCGTTTCCTTCAATCCGGACCCGGCGAGCAGTCGGGATTGCCTCGGCAAAACTTATCTTCCGGGGTCGGGTGCTCACATCCACCTCGCCCTCGTCCGCAATTTTCACCACCACATTATCGCTCAGGTCTCGCGGCACCAGCTCCGCCGCGGCGTGATCCTCCAGCTCCGGAGAGCGCAGCAATGATGCGACCATGATTCTCCTCGTCGTCCGGCACGAGAATGTCCACGTCATGAGTATCGCGCACATAACCGTGCAGGATGGCGGCCTCCGCGCCAATGATCACATACTGCGCGCCGTGCCCGTTCAGAAGGGCGGACACTTTCGGGACAGGGCTCAGTTCAGGCACGGGCGCAGAGCAAATTTCACCACAGCCAGAGATTGGGCCCATCCCGCTGGTGCTCGCGATCATCCACCTGCAAAGTGGGTAGCGCAGAGCCGATCCTTACTGTCGGCAGCGGAGGGCCGGATTGGCGGCGCGAGGGCGCGCCGGCTCCAGTTGTGGAATTGTTGTTCTGCTTCGAGGAGGCTTTTGACCCGAAATTTCCTCTCTGAATTTCGCCGGCTGCGCCGACGCCTGGCAAACCGAACAAGCGAGCTCGCTGAGTTTTTCCTCGATCATTCTGGCAATCGGTCGCATCATCTGACCCGCCCAACGCCGGCAATTCGCTTTTGAACTCGCGCAATTTCTTTTCCGAACTGAAGCGGCGGAACGTCTACAAGGTTGCCGTCGCCTACGTCGTCGTGGCCTGGCTGCTGATTCAGGCGGCCTCGATTCTCTTCCCGACGTTCGAAGCACCGCCATGGGTGATGAAGGTGTTTGTGGCAGTGATCGTCTTCGGTTTTCCCATCGCTCTGGTTTTTTCGTGGGCGTTTGAGATCACGCCGGAGGGGCTGAAGCGCGAGGAGGAGGTGTCGGCTGACGAATCGATCACCAAACATACCGGGCGGAAAATTGTCGGGATTACCGTCATCCTCGCTGTGATTGCGACCGGCCTGTTCGTCTTTCAATTGCTGCGTCCACGCCTAACGAACACAACTGTTTCGTCCACGGCGGTTACTCCATTGCCGGAGAAATCAGTGGCCGTGCTCGCCTTCGACAACATGAGTGATGACAAGGGGAGCGAATACTTCTCCGACGGTATCAGCGAGGAACTGCTCACGGTCCTGCAAAAAATCCCCGGCTTGCGCGTCGCGGCGCGGACCTCGGCTTTTTCATTCAAAGGCAAGAATGCCACCGCAGAGGAAATTGGGCAGAAGCTTGGGGTCGCGCACCTGGTCGAAGGCAGCGTGCGCAAAGCTGGGGATGTCGTGCGGATTGCGGCGCACCTGACTAATACGGCGTCGGGTGACGAGACCTGGTCAGAAAATTACACGCGCAATTTAAAGGATGTCTTCGCGGTTCAAACCGAACTAGCCCAAACCATCGTCGCACAATTGCGCGGCCAGCTCACCGGGGCGGGCGACGATCCGACAACCAAGGCAGAGATTCAGAACGAAGTGCGCGCGGCGGCAAAAGGCGGAACCCAAAACGTCGAGGCGCACGAAGCGTATTTGAAGGGCAGCTTTTTTCTCCATCGCCACTCCGAGAAAGAAAACGAGCAAGCCCGGGCGGCTTTTGAACGCGCGGTGCAGCTGGATCCGCATTTCGCGCTCGGGTGGGCGGGCCTGGCCCAGAGTCATGTTTGGTACTGCAACTATGGGACCGAAGGCGGGCAGAAAGGCTTCAACGCGCATCTGGCTGCCGCGCGCGAGGCGGTGGAACGAGCGCTCGCCATCGAACCGGATTTACCCGAGGCGCTCTACCCGCGCGCGATGATCGAAACCAATTTCGATTACAACTGGAAAGGTGCTGCCGAGACATTGCGCAAGGCTCTTGCGCTGGCTCCACAGGATCCGATGCTGCTGCTGGAAGCAGGAAATCTTGCCCAAATTCGCGGGGAAATCGCACGCGGTGTCGATCACTTCCGCGAGGCGGTTGCGCTCGACCCGGTGAATGCCCAGGCCCGGGCATTCCTCGCCAGCAGCCTCTCCAACCAGGGGAAACAGACGGAATCAAGGGCGGAATACGAACGAGTGATTGAGCTGAATCCGTCGGCCCCGAATTCCCACGCTTCCGTAGGCATGACTTATGTCGCGGAGGGTGCATTCGAAAAAGGGGCGCAGGCGGCGCAAAAGGATGTTGCCGGATGGGCGCGGCTGCTCACGGTGAGCTGCGCGCGCTGGCGTCAAAAGCGGATGCCCGAATCGGATGCGGCCCTGGCGGAGTTGATCCAAAAATTCGGGGAGACCGCCGCCTATCAGATAGGCGAGGTCTACGGGTATCGAAATGACAAGGACCACGCCTTTGAATGGTTGGAACGCGCCCGTCGCCAACACGACGCGGGCTTGCCGGCGCTGCGTGCGGATCCGCTGCTGCAAAACCTTCACAAGGATCCGCGCTGGGAGGCACTCCTGCGCACCATGGGGCTGGCCGACGACCAATTGAAGTGAGTTCCGTTGCAAGCGCCACCTTAGTGGCATTACGCTACAGCGCGAGCTTTTCGCGGCCGTGGGGCTGGGTTAGGTCGAGGATTGGGCCGATCGGGACAAGGCGAGTTGGATTAATGGCCTCGTGAGTCATGTAGTAGTGTCGCTTGATGTGGTCGAAGTCGACTGTCTCGGCGATGCCAGGCTGCTGGTATAGGTCCATGAGATAGCCTTGCAAGTTTGAGTAATCGAGAATCCGCCGCAGGCTGCATTTGAAATGGATGTAGTAGACGACGTCGAAGCGAACAAGGGTGCAGAAAAGGCGCCAGTCACTTTCGACAATGCGCGGACCGAAAACATAGCGACTTGTCGTTAGGCGAGATTCCAGTTCGTCGAGCGCGTCGAAGAGACGATGCGCGGCGCGTTCGTAGGCGCCCTGACGAGTGGCGAACCCGGCGCGATAGACGCCGTTGTTCACGTTGTCATGGATGAATTCGGAAAGGTCGGCCTGTTCCTTTGCGATGTCGGCGGGGAAGAGGTCGGCTTCGCGAGTGGCAAACTGCTGAAAGGCGTCGCCAAACATCCGGCAGATGTCATCCTCGGAGTTATTGATAATCCGGTGAGTTTGCTTATCCCAAAGGACCGGGACAGTGACACGATCGGCAAACCTGGGATTGGTGGCGTGATAAGCTTCGGCAAGGAAGGAAAAACCATTCACCGGGTCATGACTGTAACCTGGGCCGTCGCGGAAGGCCCAGCCGCGTTCATCCCGCACCGGATCGACGACAGTCATGCCGATGGTGTTTTCCAAACCGAGTAACTTGCGGACGATGACGGTGCGGGTGGCCCAAGGACAGGCGAGTGAAACATAAAGATGATAGCGGTTTGCCTCGGCGGGGTAGCCGGTCGATCCGTCAGCCGAAACCCAGTCGCGAAATGCATCTTCCTGGCGGTGGAATTCGCCAGCCTCGGATTGCTCGGAGGCAAATTGTGGTTTGATAGGCATGGGAATGCTTAACGCCGGTAGGAACGAATCGCTAATGTGAATGGTGATCGGTGAAGCGTGATCGGCCTCGGAGCTATGCTTTGGCCGCTCGAAACGCGCCATTAGCTGAATCGGCGCAGAGAAAGAAAGCCGATGTCGTGCTTCGTTTCGCCGGAGAGCGCGAGGTCGGCGGCGATCTCGCCGACGACAGGGGCGAACTTAAATCCATGTCCGGAAAATCCGCCGCATAGAATCAGCCCCGGATGTTGGGGATGCTGGTCGATGATGAAATGCCGGTCGGGTGTGAGTGAGTAGGGGCAAGGTTTCGCGGCGCGGAATTTAGCGGTCGCGCCGGGCATCCATTGCTCCATTGACCTGACGATCGGCTCGATATCACGCGCCGGATCCACCTCGCGCACGATTTCATCGGGCTCGCTCACAGCTCCGTGCGAATGGAAAGCGGCTTTCACACCCTCACCGAAATCCGGAAAGCCGTAGAGCGGCGCAGGCAGGCCGGCGCGGTCGAGAAGAAAAGCGGGGAAACGTCCGGCCGCATACTGAAAGGTTGCGGGTGTGAACCAGGCTTGGACGTTGCGTTGCACGCGCAAGGGCACGCCCAGTTCCTCAAGCGTTTTCTTGAGCCACGGGCCTAACGACAAAATGAGGGCCCGGCTCCTGATCTCGCTCCCATCTTCCAGCCTGAGGACGAAACCATCGTTGGCGATCTCCCAATCCTGCATCGCTGCTTCAAACCGTAACTCCGCCCCGAGGCCGCTCGCCCGATCCAGTTGCGCCTCGACCGCGCGCTCCGGCCGGAGGACCCCGCCGTCCTGTTCGTAAACACCCACTTCGTCAGCCTCGACCCGGAGCATCGGGTAACGTTTGCGAATATCCGCGTGATCGAGCGATTCCAACGGAAGCTGGTGCTGACGCGCGGCACGGGTTGCGCCCGTGATCACTTCCGCACTTGCATGCCCGACCATGAGCAGGCCGGTGATCTGGAGGAGATCGCGGCCGGTCGCTTCCTCCAGCTCGCGCCATTTGTCGTAAGCCCGCAAAAGCAATGGCACGTAGGCCGGATCCTCGAAATAAGCTTTGCGGATCATCCGGCTCCGGCCGGTGGAAGAACCACGGTCGTGTCCCGGCGAAAATTGTTCGAGGCCGATCGCTGAGGCGCCACGTCGGGCGCATTCGGCCAAGGCGGCGCTGCCCATTGCTCCCAAGCCGACAACAGCGACGTCGTAAGGCATGCGCGCATCATCGTCCGTCTATGCCCGAATGCCACTTTGAATGGCAGCGCATGATTGTGCCGTTTCGATTCTGCGCCAGATGGCGCCGAAATTGAGCCATTGCTGGCGACTGGAAGGAACTCGGCCGCGAATCGCTTCTGTGAATTTTTGCCGGTCCTCATCTGCCGCCACCCCATGGCCTTCGCACGCAAACACCCGCTCTGCCGACGCCCTCCCGAAGCCACAAAGAATTGGGATGGCTTGCAAGATGCTAATGCATGACTCGCTCATGAATTCGCGCAAAACGGGCATTCATCTTCCCACCGAGCGACGACGCGCGCCGAACTGCAAGACTAAGACGTGGAGCAAAGCCGATCAGCAAAGCAAAGCTGAGAAAACTCGACCCAATCTTAAGCCAGATCACGCGCCCGGAAACCTTGCGCGCACCCGCAAGCTTGTCTCGGCCGCGCTACGGGTATGGGAGCTAAAGCAAGGAATCGGGGAGTGAATGATCTCGAGCCAACCGCGTCGAAGAAGGAGGAAACGGCCCAGCTCATTTCAGCGAAAGATTTTACCGCAATGATTCCTCGGTGTCACCAAGCTGTAACACAGCCCGGCGAACTTGAGCGGTGTGACCTTCGCGTCGGATGCGCAACAAATTCGGTTCCTCCGGAGCGGGGCCCCCAATTTGCCGACGTCTTTATGAACTCAACGACTTCATTCGAAAGCACAGCTGCAGCATCAGATTTGCGCCCTCGTTCGAGGACACGCCGCGGCCCTCGGCGGCGAGTGAGACGGCGGCCCGCGGAAGAAGTCGAATTGTTGGATGACGAAATGCATTTACCCGGAATTGGAACCATGGCCCGAACCAAAAGGTTGATTCTGGCTGCATTGCGCGTCTGGGAACTGAAGCGCGGCATTCGCGACTGAGAGACTCTCGAAGCTCTTTAGACTGGGCAGTTTCGCGCGAGTATCAGGTCGCATCCTGAGGAGGGCTGTGCCAAGTTGTTAAGTGGGCTCGCGTTAACTGCGGCCTTGAGGAGGAGTCATGATGAAGGCGCTGCTACTGGTTACTCTGTTGGGTGTTATTCCCTGCCTGGCTTTCTCTCAAACGCAGGCGGCCGCCGACGCGCAGAGCGGAAGCGGAGTTGCGGGAACCATCGTTGTCGGACCCATTCACGGTGGCCCGGTGCGTGAAGGTGTCCCGTCTACCGTAGGGTTGCCCAACACGGAGTTCGAAGTGAAACAGGGGGACAAAGTAGTTACTTCTTTCGAGACTGATCAGCAGGGTCACTTTAAAGTCTCACTCCCGCCGGGGCATTATACGGTATCTCGCAAGAACCATGCAGGCGCAGTCGGTCACTACGGTCCTTTCGAAGTTACTGTAACTGCGGGCAAGATGCAGAGTGTGCATTGGGAATGTGACACGGGGCTGCGCTAGATGCGGCGCGGTTCACGTGCTCACCTGTCCAGGGAGCAACTGGAGAGCCCTCACTGGCGCTGGCGCGTCCGTCTCTCCCACCGGGAGAGAGGAAGGCGCTGCCTGGATTGGCGATAGCTAGAGATAAGTCCAAGGAGCTACTGAAGAAGCGCTCACGGCGCTGGCGCGTCCGTCTCTCCCACCGGGAAAGAGGAAGGTGCTGCCTGGATTGGGCGATAGCTAGAGATAAATCCAAGGAGCTACTGAAGAAGCCCTCACGGGCGCTGACGCGTCCGTCTCTCCCACCGGGAGAGAGGAAGGCGGTGCCTGGATTGGGCGATAGCTAGAGATAAATCCAAGGAGCTACTGAAGAAGCGCTCACGGCGCTGACGCGTCCGTCTCTCCCACCGGGAAAGAGGAAGGCGCTGCCTGGATTGCGCAATAGCTAGAGATAAAGCCAAGGAGCTACTGAAGAAGCCCTCACGGCGCTGGCGCGTCCGTCTCGCCCGAGAGGAGAGAGAAAGCTGGTGCCGTTCATCAGCAGTGCGACCGTGCTCCATCTTTTCTTGGGCTAGCCAGAGAAAGCAATGATTGCAATACTGTGGGATCAGAGCGAATCCTTCCTCTCTCCCGGTGGGAGAGACGGACGCGTCAGCGCCAGTGAGGGCGATCCGGGATCAGGAGCCGGGATCCCACTCGGCTAACCTGGGTCACTCCACCTCGGGCGTTTGACGCGAGGCAAGGGCAATCCCAATCGCGGCTTCAGTCAAGTAGATTGCCCGCGCCGTGTTTGGGTGATCAGCCAACTCCTCGGTGACGGCGCGCATAAGTTGCGGCCCGAAACGCCAGAGGAGTGAATGCCAGCGCGGCTTGATCAACCCCATAATGCCGTCGCCGATGAGAAAAAGTGCGCCGAGTTCCGTCAGGCGCCGAAGAATTAAATTGTTGTTCATTAAGTTCTATGCGGTGAACCGAATGAAAATTCAAATCAGCGGTGCTGCCTCGGTTCGTCTTACTGCTGGAGAGTGCGGGCGAAGGCGTCGCTGCGTTTCTCCACCTGCTGTTGCTGCGTCTCTTGCCGCGCCTGCTCGTCGAGCGTGGGCCCAAAGGTGCATCCGCTCAGCAGGGTGATTAGAAGCAGCGAAAAAATTACTTTCATCGGGGCAAAGGATATCGCGCTTCCGGTCTGTGCCAAGTCGCGAGCACGTAATCGTATGAGCAATAGAGAGCGCGCGGTATGCAGGCAGGGCGGCTTCAACCGGTCGCTCTTTTCCTAACTCACGCCGCCGAATAGATTCCCTGCTTGTGATATTCGACCAGCCGAAAACCCCAGCCGATTAGCGTCGAGAGGTCTTTGCTCTTCTCCTTTTTTTCCTCAAGAAACTTCTTCACCCGTTGCTTCAGTTCGGACTGCTGATCGGTATCATCGAGAATCTCGAAAATCTCCATCGAAAGCAGCCAGTCCTCGGGATGATCAGCCTGCTGGGTCTCCCAGATTTCACCGAGCCGCTCGTAGGCAGCTTTGCGCGTGCGAATGTCGCGCACTTGCTGATACAAGCTCTCGAGTTTTCGGCGTTTCGCATCGGATGGATGCTTGATCGTGCGCTCCTTGGGAACGAGCGCGACTTCGTTGTAAGCGTCTTTGTCCGCGGCGCCGTTAAAGACCGAGACGATGGCATCGCCCACTGCCATGTCATAGGTGCCCCAAGCCGGATCAAACAAAACACGATCGCCGAGCTTGGCGGTGCAATTGGAAAAAGAAACCAGCAGCAGCTTGTCATTGCGGCGTAAGATTTTTTCGACCTTGCCTTCAACCGTTACCCCGCTCTCGAACTCCAGTCGCGCGGGTTCTCCCTCGTGCAATTTGGTTTCGCGCCAGTTCCCGATCGGCGAACCAAAACCCTCCTTGTGGTAATCGCGGCCGTGGCCGGGCAACTGCTTGTTTTCGTAAGCGAGCGCACTCGGCCCAGCCGCGCGCAGATAGATCGGCTGATTCTTCGAATCGGTCAGCACCTCGCTGAATACCCCTGAGACCTGGAGGCCAGATGAATACTCACAAGTCGCGACATTCTTGCACTCGATCGCTTTCCTGATTCCTTCGAGCCCACCTACCCGGAAGGCCATCCGGCTCGCAAATTCCTCCAGCACATCGCTCAGGTGCTGGAAATCGCGGCAGACAAAGAGCTGCGGCTGTTTCGTTGTGATATCGAAGGGCTGATTCGCGGCGTCGATGGAGTACCAGATTTTCTTCACGTGCGGCTCGAGGCACGAAACCGATTCGCCGATCGAAGAGAGCAACCCCGCCCCGTAAATCTTTGGTTTCTCGAGCGTGCCGATGAGCCCGTATTCCACCGTCCACCAATGCAGTCGCGAGAGCTGCGCCATCTCCGAGGGCTCGCCGAGATTGGCCTGCTTGTATTCGACATCTCGCGTTGACTCTTCCACTTCCTTCGGATCGCTATCCGGCTGCTCCTTTAAAATCGAGAGATGCCGGATCGCTTCGTAAAGCTCGAAATCCTTTCTCGATGACATCGCCTTGGCGCCGACCTCGCCGAAGCGCTGGAGATAATCGGAATATTCGCGATCGACAATGATCGGCGCGTGACCCGCGGCCTCGTGCACAATGTCAGGGGCAGGAGTGTATTCGATGTGATGGATCTGGCGCATATCGCAGGCGATCACCAACACCTTGTAGGCTTGGAATTCCATGAAGGCAGCGGGCGGAATAAACCCGTCGACCGCGACCGCGCCCCAGCCGATCTTGCCCAGGATGTCATTCATCTCGCTGATCCGCGGGATGCGCTCGAAAGAAATACCGGTGTCGAGCAGTCCCTGGAAGTAAACCTTGTGCGCGTATTCCTTCAGGAAAAAAATGTTCTGCCGCATGATGAAACGCCAGACGGCGTGATCGACCGGGGTGTAATCGTCGTAGCGCTGATCGACCGCGAACTGGAGTAAATGCCTGGGCAGGGCGCGGACGGCGGCGTTGTTCATCGGAATGCCGGATTGTGAGTTCATAAGCGTGCTCGTGTCGGCGGCTTGCGACCGTGAGCTATTTTAAAGCAAGATCGCCCCGGGTGCGAGCGTTTGTCGACGCTTCCTACCGGCGCGCACGCTTTGCGGCCGGCGGCCACGCGCAAATCGCTTCGCGCTCACGAAGCTAGAATATGAAAAATCGACTTTTAATCGCAGCTTCGGCGATCGTGGCCATTGGCCTGCTGGTCGGCTGCAGTACCAATACCGGGACGGGTGCGGCAGTGGGTGCCGGCACCGGAGCGGTGGTCGGCGGACCGGTGGGAGCGGCGGTTGGCGCTGGAACGGGTGCGGTTGTTGGAGCGGCCGCCGACGCCTCCGAAGGGCGCTGACGAGGTGGGAGAGCTACCGGACTGGAAGAACGGACACGAGTGGGAGAAACCTGCACGTTGACGACGAGGTGAGTTGATTGCGGAGTTCCGCGGCGCTGGATAACTTCGCCAATGTCCGATGGCTCCGACGTGCTTGCGCCGTCTCCACGGGTCGGAGGCCGGATCAAGTACCCGCCGGTCGTCTGGCTCAGCCTTGTCTGTCTCGATGCACCAGTGGTCGCGGTCGCATGGCAATGGCTTTTCGCACGCACCTTCGGCGCCAGGCTCGACCTCTCGCTCCGCGCACTGCTTTTTCTTACCGCCTGGCTGATCTACCTTGGTGACCGGTTCGCGGACACCATCCGGCTGCCGCCAGAGGCGCCGATTTCGCTCCGGCACCGCTTTTGTCGCGAGCACATGATCGGGTGGTGGATCGCAATCGTCGCTTGCTTCATGATTGATGTGGTTCTGGCTCTCCAGACCCTGGACCTCCAGATGCTCCTGCTCGGCGGAACGCTCGCGGTCATCTGCGCGCTTTATCTTTTCGTTAACTATTCGTTAGGTGGAAAATGGCGGCCGCTGCCGGTGAAGGAAAAGGCGATCGGGATTCTCTTCGCCGCCGGCACGACTGTCGGCGTGATTGCAAAGTTACCGGGCCTGACGATCGCATTCGGCGTCGCCCTCCTCCTCTTCGCGATTCTTTGCACCTACAACTGTCTCTCGATTGCGGGTTGGGAACGCGATCTCGACGCGGCTCAGGGCAAGGCAAGCTTCATGACCACCTGGCCAACGGCAGCACGCGCGCTCAAAATCCCTGGCTATGCCCTCACGATCGCCGCAATCGGCTTCGGAATTTTTTGGCATTTTGCCTGGCCGCTCTGGGCTTGTCTCGCGATCAGCGCTTTGCTGCTCGCGAGGCTGAATGATTCCGCACATCTCCCACGCGACACTCGCACCGCGCTCGCCGATCTCGTCCTGCTCACGCCTCTGGTCGCTCTTTTCTTGTCCGGGCGGTGAATCTCGATCGCCTCGCCCCGCATTATCAATGGATCGAGACGGTGGTCTTTGGCCAGCAATTGCAGCGGGCGCGCACGGCTTTCATCCACGAAATCGGCTCGCCACGACGTGTCCTGATTCTGGGCGAAGGGAACGGCCGTTTTCTTGCCCAGTTTCTTAAAGCGCATCCCGCCGCCCGCGTGGATTGCGTGGAGGCAAGCGCGCGCATGCTCGCCCTGGCACGGCGCCGGGTTCGCAGCCGGGCGATCAATTTTATCCAGGCCGATCTGATGGAGACGGAACTCGAGCCCGGCTCCTACGATCTGATCGTGACGCATTTTGTGCTCGATTTCTTCGACGAGCGCACGCTGCCGCCACTGATCGAGAAACTGGCGTGCGCCGCTACGGCAAAGGCACAATGGTTGGTCGCCGACTTTTGTCTGCCCGCAGGCGGGTGGCGGCGAAGGCGAGCGCGGCTGACGATTGCGATGATGTACCGTTTTTTCCGCATCGCGGCGGGATTGGAGGTGCAACGGCTGGTTGATTATTCGCAATGGCTGCGGGAGGCGCAGTTTGGTTTAGTAGCGGAAGCGATCTCGCCTAACGAAATGATCCGCTCGCAGTTGTGGCAGCGCTCCCCGGAACCTCGCAACCTACTTTGAGGCACGGCTGCGGGCGAAGCGAACCACCAGCCAGCCGACAAGCCCGAGCGCCAGCGCCCACGGCGCGAGAAACGCGATCGCCACCCCGATCATGCGCACACTCCAGGCGAGCGCGGACACACCCTGGCCGAGAGTATGGCGAATGGTTGCGACGATGCCGGAATCCTCCGACACGATCTTGCCCGGGCGATAAATTTGCAGGCTGATTTCAGCGGGCGCGGTTTCGGGATTGGCGATCGTGCCGGGCTGATCGTTACGCTGCACGCTCAGATCTTTGACCTCGCCAAGGCGATCCAACGACTGAATGAGCGCGGGATAATTCTTCATCGCCACGCGCAGGCCGAGGTTCGCGATTTCTTCGCCATCGGGATTGCGGCTAAAGGTCGAACTCCGCAGTTCGCCCCCGAGCTTCGCAACTTCGTTCTTCAGCTGCGCAACCCTGGCCGAAACATCCGACGTGCGGACGCGCAAACTGGTTTGTTGCACCGCCGGTTCTTCGCCCGTGCGCGAGATCACGAGATTCAACTGCACCTTGTCGCGCTCGACTTTCGCCGTCTCGGAAAGTCCGCTGCCATTTTGGGCGACGCGCTCGGTTTGAACATTGTAAGTCTGCACTCGCCCGAGGCCTTTGATGCGGGCGATGACCGCGTCGCTCTCCTCAGGCTCGAGCAACAACTGCATGCGCGCCGTCGCCTGGCCGCTGTTGTCTCGCTCGAGCGCGGATTGGACAACCTGCGCCTTGGCATTCTGGAGTGCGCGTTTCACTTCCGCGAAGGTCTTTTCGACGTCGCTTGAGAAGAGTGAAAGGTTGGCGGTTTGCTTGAGGAGAAAGGCCGCGGGCTCGTTCAGATCCTTTTCCGCGAGCGAAACCGTGACCGTCGCGTATTGCACGAGCGCGTCGTAGTATTTCAACTCACCCTGCATCTGCTCGATCTGTTCGCGGACCCGGCCGAGTTCCTTCTCCACCTCGAGGAGATCAGAAACTTTGCCGGTCTTTTTTTGCAGCATCTCGAGGAGGCGTTCCTCCATCCGCCGGGCGTTGCGGAGCCGGGCGTCGGTATCGAAATACGCCTTCGTCACATCCTCGGTCCCGATGGTCTGGTTCTTCAGCTCGCCAAGCGCGCGCGCCTTTTGCAGAAAACTCTCGAGGTTCTCGGGCAGGACCTTGATCACGATCGTGCCCTGGAGCTTTCCGTTAGGCAGCTTGCTCGAGTTTTGGGTTGCGACAAAACCTTTCGCTTCCGCGGCCAGGGTTGTAAGGCGCTCGACCGCGGTTTCGAAATTAGTGACCTCAAGCTGAAGTTGTGCATTGCGAATCAGCTTGCGGTTTTCCGGCTGGCCAGCCGGCACCGGAGTGACCGGGATTTCACTCGCCACCTGACTGCTTGAACCCGCAACCGACTGCGCTTCGACATCTTTATTCTCCTCCCGCATCGCCACGGTGGCCGCCGGCCGAGCTGGCGCGGGCGGTTCGGCTGATTTCGCCACGAAATCTCGGCGGACCCCGAGCGGTTCGGTTTTTTGCGCCGCCGGGCGATTCGCGAACGCGAGGGAACTGCCTTCCTTTTCGATCTCTAATTGATCCACCACCGACTGCGGGGCGACGGCATTCGACAGCCGCGATTCTGAGAGTTTGGCGCCCTCACCCGTCACCATTCTTCCCACCTGCACCAGCGCGAGCAGGAGCGCGGCCACGGCAGTGATCTGCGCTGTCCGCATTCGCATCAGGTTGGTGAGCAGGGCGATCAAGCCGCCGCCCGGCGCGGGTGCGCGATCGCGGAAACGGCGGATCATTCGTTCTTCGAACGCCGGATCGGCGCTCTCTTTTGCGAGCGTGTTTTCAAGCAGTTGATGCATTTGTTTTTCCTCCTCCTGCAAAGCGCGGCAGGTCGCGCAGCCGGCGAGATGCTGCTGGAAAGCAGCGCGCTCCTCGGCGCTGAGCTGGTCGTGGACTTCAGCCGCGAGCCAGCTCTCGATTTCGTCGTGAATATGAATCGTGTCGTTAGGCATGAGGTTTACTCCAGGGCGGCAAGGGCAGGTCGCAGGCGTTTTCGCATCGTGCCGAGAGCGCGACCCAGAATCCCCCGCAACGCCCCGTTCGTTAGGCCGAGGGTGCGCTCGATCGTGGCGTAGTCGAGCGCTTCGAAATAGCGCAGGGTGAGGGCGGCGCGGTGCAGTTCGGGCAATTCGGAAAGCGCGGCTTGCACCTGGACGTGGCGGGCTTCGTCATCACGATCGGCGCCCTCGGCCACGGGCAACGTCGGCCCGTTCTCCTCCAATGGAACTTCGCGGCGACGGCGGAGAAGGTCATGCGCGCGGTGACGCGCGATCGTGCCGAGCCACGCAGGCAATTTTTCAGCATCGCGCACCCGCCAGCGGGTTTTCCACGCTTTCACGAGCGTGTCCTGGACGACGTCCTCGGCTTCTTCCCGGTTTTGCAGAATGCCGTAGGCGATGGCGAAGAGGGCGCGACTTTGTGTGCGAATGACCATTTCGAATGCCTCGCGATCGCCGCGGATGGCCGCTCGAAAGATTTCGTTTTCGCTGGAATCCATCGCGTTGATCTGAAGCCTAGACGCGCGAGATCGCGATTCCGCGCGAAAAAATTTTTGGGGACGACGGGACGGTGCTCTTTCTTAAACTGTCATCCCGAGCCGCGCAGACGGCGAGGGACCTCTCGATGGAACTTGCACCTCCCGTCTGTAGTGAAAGGCTGGATTTCATCGGAGAGGTCCCTCACCGCGCTCCGCCGGTTCGGGATGACAATCGATGGTAAGCCGCGGCGCTTTCCTTAGCGCGATGGTCCCTTCGCCAGAGTAGTGGCAAAGGGCACGCCGTTTGTGATTGTGACTTTGGTCCCGGGACTCACCAGGTCCTTCAAGCGCGCGGCGTCCCAATTCGCGGTGCGAATGCAGCCGTGGCTGCCGGCTCGGCCGATCGTCTCGGGATTGTTGGTGCCATGAATCCCGATGCCCGGTTTGTTCAGACCCATCCAGAGAATGCCGACGGGATTGTTAGGCCCAGGCGGGATGTTGTAGAAATCATTCGTGCGCACGCCATGATTGAGCACCCCTTCGTCGTGCCGGAACCAGGGCATGGTTGCGATCCCGAGAATCTTCCATTCGCCTAACGGGGCCGGAAGCGTCTTCGAGCCGGGCGTAATGGGAAACTCGGCAATCAGCTTGTCGCCTTCGTGCACCTCGAGAAAGCGCTCCCTCGTGTCGATATAAATCTGCCGACTCGCGAACGCCGGGTTGGCCGGGACAAATTTTTCCGACAATTTCTCGATCTCGAACGGCTGCACGTTCGGCACCTTCACGGTGTCGCCCACTTTTAGTTCATCGAGGTTCATGCCTGGGTTGATCTTGCGCAGGAAATCCTCCGCCGCGTGATAACGCTCGGCGACAAACTCGAGGAGCGACCCGTATTTCATTGCCTTGAGTCTCGCCTGCTCCGACGGTCGCGACGCGGTCTCGCCGACATATTGTTCGTCCTCGGGCCGGATCGTGTAGGTGGTGTAAGGCTCAGGCACTTCGGCGAGCAATTGCTGGTCGACCGCGCCGGTCGGCTCGAGCCCGTTCGCCTTCTTGTAGGCGACCAGCGCTTTGCCAAAAAACTCGCCCATTTTGCCGTCGATCTTGCCCGGGCCGAACTCGTGATTATCGAGGAAAATTTGGAGCCGCACGCTCGTGTCCTGATCGTAAACCGGGAGCGCGACCAGTTCGCGCGGGGGAAGCGACGGAGTCGGTGTCGGAGTCGGAGTTGCGGGCAACGCTTTGCGCACTGCGATCGGGGTTGGCGCCGGTGTGGGCGTGCGCCGGGAGAACCAGCCCGCCTCAAGCCGCGACGTCAAAGCCGCGAACGCGAAACAAACAACAAGGGCTGGTCTCATGAGGGCAAGTTAATATCCGGTCAACGAAGGCATGCAAACGCGATGCCAAAGATCGAACGATCATATCGTGGGGTATTCCCGCCTTGACCAGCCGAGGCAAAATGGCTACACCGCCGCGATGCATTCCCCGCTTCGTCTTTTCTCGCTCCTCGCGTGTGTGGTCGCACTGCCGTCGCTTTTGGCAAAACCGCCTGCGGAGATGGACACGCGCGGTAGGGTCGTTTCGGCGCCGATGCCGCATTATCCTTATGCGGCACGAGCCAGATACCTGCAGGGGCAAGGGCAGTTCCGGGTTCATTTTGACGACAAGACGGGCGAGGCGAATCGCGTCGAGATCACCCGCTCGACCGGCTATAACATTCTCGACCAGGCGGCGCTAGACGCGCTGCGACAATGGAAAGTAAAGCCGCACACCTTCGAAGTCATCAATGTGCCGGTAAACTTTAGCCTCGAGGGATTGAGGGCCACGACCGTACGCAACGCGACCGAGAAGCGAGCGAACGGAAATATCCTTTATGCCCCCTGGCCGCATTTTCCGTTCGCCGCGGCTGCACATGGGGTAGGCGGCAAAGGCCGCTTCCGCCTCAGCATCGACCCGCGCACTGGCTTGGTTACCGACGTACAGATTCTCGAGACGACGCACGATAAGCGGCTCGATGATTCCGCGGTGCAAACGCTCGGGCAGTGGCGTTTCAAGCCAAACACAATCCAAACCTTCGATGTGCCGATCGATTTCGATCTCGGCTACGGCTGAGGGACACGCTGGCGGCAGCCCATTTCAGCGCAGCTCTTTGCGGATCATCAACTTCAGTCCCGACCAGGTTTCATCGACCGCGCAGACTTTGATATCGACGAAGCCAAGCGGGAGCGCGACCTGGCGCACGACATCTTCGGTCATGTCAGTCGAGACGCCCGAGCTTTTCTTTGGCCACGAGACCCAAACCGTGCCAGCCGAGTCGATGGTGTCGCGGAGTGAGCGGAGTTTCTTCTCCAGATCGGATCTCGTTGTCACAAAGAGGTGAACGAAGTTGATCCCGCGCTTCGGCCGTTCGCGCCAGCGCACGGCAAGATCCGATGGTAGTTGCAACATGCGGACATAATTGGCGGGTGCGCAGTAAACCCAGGACTCGATCCCTTCGCGATAACCAAGTTTTTTCCAAAGCGGAGTTCTTGAATAGCCGGCGGTCACAACCCGCCGACGATCCGCGATTATCAGCGCTCGAGCCAGCCCCGCTCCGATGCGACCCGCACCAGCTCGGCGCGGTTGCGCAGTCCGAGCTTGCTCATCGCACTAATGCGGCGCGCCTCGACTTCAGCGAGGCTCAAGCCTAACGACTCGGCGATCTCGCGTTTTGTCCGCCCGTTCGCAAGCTGCCTCGCGACGCCGAGTTCTTCGTCGCTCAATTCCGCAGCTGGGACGCGATCGCGCCCAGAGGCGCTCACTTGACGCGGGATTGACTGGTCGAAATAGGTGCCACCCGCCGCGACGGCGCGCACCGCTTTGATGATCTCCGAAGGCGACCGGGTTTTGAGAACGTACCCGCGCGCGCCGAGCGTAATCATTTCCTCGAGATAGGTCGTCTGCTCGTAAAGGGTGAGAGCGATGATCTTGAGATCGGGCTGCAACTGGCGCAGGCGGCGGGTCGCTTCCATTCCGTTCATCATCGGCATCGAGCCATCCATCAGGACCACGTCGGGTCGCGCACTGACGAGGGAATCGATCGCCGCCTGGCCGCTGCCCGCTTCGGCGGCCACAACCAGGTCGGGCTCGAGACTGATGATGGCGCGCAGCGCCTGGCGCATCATCGCGTGGTCGTCCACAATCATGACGCGAACTTTCCCGTTCTCGCCTGTCACCTTCATCTTTGGCTGACAATCGGAATCCGGATGAGCAAGGTGGTGCCTTCGCCGGGACCGGATTCCACCTGCAACTCTCCCGCGATGTCACGCAGTCGTTCCTTCATTCCAAGGAGTCCAAGGCGGCCGCGGCCATCGGCGGCCTGAAATTTCTCGACGGCATCGAACCCAGAGCCGTCATCCTCGACGATCGCCTGCACGTGTTCAGGGCCGCGACTGAGAACAACGCTGACATGCCCGGCTTTGGAATGTTTCGCGACGTTATTGAGAGCCTCCTGAATGACTCGATAAAGTGTGGTCTCGATTTCCGAGGAAACGCCGGCCGGATGGTAGTTGCCCGGCTCAAAGTCGCTCTCGATCCGGCAATGCTGCGCCCAGGTATCCACCAGATTGCGCAGCGCCTTGACTAATCCCAGATCGTCAAGCGCGGTCGGACGCAGCTCGAGCGCAACCCGATGCAAGTCGCGCGCAGTCTGCGCGGCGAGTTCCTGGAGTGGTTCGACGAGGGCCTGGATCGAATCGCAGCCGGAGTCACTTTCGGCCAGGGAGCGGAGACCGAAATTCAGCGCGGTTAGGTTCTGACCCATTTGATCGTGTAATTCGCGCGCGATCCGGCGGCGTTCCTCTTCCTGCGCGCTCCTCAACTGCCGACGCAACTCTTCGCGAGCCCGTTCCGCCTCCTCGCGCTCCTGAATTTCGCGCCGCAGCTGCTCATTGGACTGCGCTAATTTCGCCGTGCGCACCTGCACCAGCCTCTCCAACTCGCGGGCGTGATCGCCGAGGCGGGCGTGCGCTTCATGCAATTGCTCTGCGCTGCGGCGTTGCTCGATGAGAAGATCGCGCACCTGATACTGGCGAAGGCGGGAATTCAGCGCGACTTCGACCGAACGCAGGAGCGAGATCGTGCCGATGGGTCGCTCCAAAAGGGTGATACTGCCCGCCATGCGCACGGCCGACTCGAGCAATTTGGTCAGGCGCGGTTCGCCGCCGGCAGTGAGAATGATAAGCGGCAGCTCCGACCAGGCCGGTTGAGCTTTGAAGGTTTCCAGCAGGTCGAAGGCCCCTTGCAACTCCAGCGCTTCCTCAGTCAGGAGGAGCGCGCCCGCTCCGGCCTTGATTGATTCGACGCACTCGGCCGGGCTGCGGCAGACCTGAGTTTCGATCTGGTGACGGGTGAGCAGTTCAGCGATCGCTCCGGCATCGTGGCCAACGGGTGCGAGCACCAGCACTCGCGCATCTGCATTACTTGCTTCCATCGTCAGCCTGCATCATCGCGCCGGCGGTTCCGTGAAAGACCGGAACCCCGCTGAGCACGCCACGAAAATCGACCAACGGCTGGCCCACCCGGATTCCGCCGCCCGATTCGAGCCGGAATTCGCGGATCGTCTTTTCATGCTGGCCGGTCCGCTTTTTCATCACCGCGACCGATTGCCTGACCGCGCCCGCCGCTTCGAAATAGCGCAGGTAAATGACCGCATCGGAGAGATAACTCAGGTCAACCGGTGACTCCGCCGTCCCGACCAGGCCGTGTTGCGCGACGATGAGAATGGTGAGCGCGCCTTTCTGGTTCAAATAGGAAGTGAGTTCGTGCAGCTGATTATTGAGGTAACGCTCACCCGGCATGGCGTTGAGATAGCCGTTGATGCTATCGATCACCACCAGCCGGCAGCCCTCATCGACCTGCTGCCGGATGCGGTTGGCGAATTCGCCCGGTGACACCTCCGCCGGATCAACCTGTTGCACTGTCACCATGCCGCTCGCGATGTGCCGCGGCAGGTCGAGTCCCAGACCTTCCGCGCGAGTGAGCATGATCTCGCGGGTCTCGTCAAAGGCGAAGATAATTCCGTGCTCGCCCTGTTTCGCCATATTCGCGGCATACTGGAGCGCAAGGCTCGATTTACCGGTGCCGGCGGTGCCGAGGATGAGCGCGGTGGTGCCGCGATTAAGGCCGCCGCCTAACAATGCGTCCAGTTCCGCCAGGCCGCTCCCGACCGGTTCGTGTTTGAATTCGCCGTGATGTTCGGCCGCGACGAGCCGCGGGAAGACACGCAGCCCGCCGGTCTCGATCGTGTAATCGTGATAGCCTTCACGGAACTTTACCCCGCGCAGTTTCATGATGCGAAGGCGACGGCGCGCCGAGCCGTAATCGGGCGAAAGTTGTTCCATCTCGATCACTCCGTGACTGAGGCTGAGCACGTGCGGATCGGTCTCGATCGCGCTCCGGCTCATCTTGTCATCGAGAAGCAGGACGGTGCTGCCGTAGTCGGCAAAGTGCTGCTTCAGGTTCAGCAATTGGCGTCGATAACGCAGCGGCGTTTCCGCCAGCAGACGAAACTCCGAGAGCGAGTCGAAAACCACCCGCGCGGGTTTCGTTTTCGCCGCCTCGTCGATGAGCAATTTGCTCACCTGGTTCAACTCCATTTCCGAGGGATGGAAAACCGTCGTCTGCCTTTCGGGACGCAGCAGTTCCTCGATCGCAGAAAGCTCGAGGAGCGGAATCGCTTCGAGCGACCATCCGTGCGAGTTCGCAACTCTGAGTAATTCGTCGCGCGTCTCCGAGAGCGTGACATAAAAGGTCGACTCGCCGCGCCGCACCCCTTCAAGAAGGAACTGGAGCGCAAGGGTGGTCTTGCCCGAACCGGGATCGCCCTGGATGAGGTAAACGCAATTGCGTGGGAAACCGCCCTCGAGAATTGTGTCGAGTCCGTCAATTCCGCTCTGGCAGCGGTCGCCGGGATTGGTTGCGCCTGGATTTTTTGGCATAGCTTTAGTTACTCAAGACGAAGGCTCGGGCGAGAAGTCGCAAGAGAAACGTTCTGGCGCACGGGCATAGCCGTATTGTTGCGACCGAATATGCCCGATTCGTGGAAACCCGCTGAAATTTCTGAGATCCCAGTCGCACCTCAAAGATTTCACAGGCTGGGTCCTTTGTGGCGGCTGTTCGTTAGACTTCTTCCCGAATTGCCGGCCTCGAGTAATGTCAGCTAGAGGCGGCGGATCCGGAGGATGTGGGCCGGCTGAACGCCGGGGTGGAGAGCGACATAATTGCGGCGCCCATGCCAGATGTAGCGCTCGTTAGTCATAAGGTCCTGCACCTCGTAACTGTCGCTCCCGATCTCGCCGAATAACTCGGTCGGGACGTCGAGCCAGCCGCTTTGGGTATAAAGCGGATCGAGATTGACGATGATGAGGATAATACTGTCGCGCGCCGGAGTTATCTTGCTGTAGAACAACAAGGCTTCGTTATCGACAAAGTGGAAACGGAGATTGTCGTAGAAGTGCAGGGCGCGGTTCTCGCGCCGGATGCGGTTCAGTTTTGTAATTAGCTCCTTGATGTTGCCAGGCGCGTCCCAGTCCCGTTCCTTGAACTGGTATTTCTCCGAGTCGGCATACTCTTCCCGCCCGGGGAGCGCCGCATTCTCGCAAAGCTCGAACCCGCTGTAGATCCCGTAAAGGCTCGATAAGGTCGCGGCGAGCACGGCGCGGATTTGAAACATCAGCCGGCCACCGGTCTGGAGGTGGAAAGGGAGAATGTCGGGCGTGTTCGTGAACAGGTTTCCTCGGAAATACTGCCGCATCTTCGTCTGGGTCAGCTCGGTGAAATATTCCGTCAGCTCCTGCTTGCTCGTGCGCCAGGTAAAATAGGTGTAACTCTGGTTGAACCCGGCTTTGGCCAGCGCCTTCATCATCTTGGGCCGGGTGAATGCTTCGGAAAGGAAGATCACATCGGGAAATTCTTTCCGCACCCGCGCAATCAGATATTCCCAAAAAGCGACCGGTTTGGTGTGCGGATTATCCACCCGAAAAATCCGCACCCCATGCCCCGCCCAGAAAAGGATGATGCTGGTCATCTCATCCCAGAGTTCCTGCCAGTTGGCGCAGCCGAAGTTGAGCGGGTAAATGTCCTCGTATTTTTTTGGCGGATTCTCGGCGTATTTGATCGTGCCGTCGGGCCGGCTGTAGAACCACTCCGGATGCTCCTCGACATAGGGGTGATCGGGCGAGCAGTTGATCGCAAAATCGAGCGCGATCTCCATCCCGCGCTTGCGAATTTCCTGCTCCAGCCAGTCGAAATCGTCGAGTGTGCCTAACGACGGCTCGATGTCCTTGTGTCCGCCGCCGTTCGGCAGGCCGAGGTGGCGATTCCCGATCGCGTAAGGCACCCCCGGGTCGGTCGGTTGCGAGGTGACGGAATTATTCGGGCCTTTGCGATTCGTTAGGCCAATCGGATGGATGGGCGGGAAATAAACCACATCGAAGCCCATCGCGCGCGCGTCATCCACCCGGCCGAGACATTCGCGCAGGGTCGAGCCCCGATCGGCCCGGCCTTCCGCCGAGCGTGGAAAAAATTCATACCAGGCAGCCGTGCGGGCCGCGACCCGGTCAACGATCACCCGCGGCGGCGGCGCATACTGGGTCGCGCCGCGGCGGGCGGCATAGGTCGCCATCAGCACTTCCAGCTCGCCGAAATGCGCGGTCCGATTGACCTCGGCGTTGTCGCCGTTGCGAATTTTTTCCGCCAGTTCGCGCAACCGTTTGGCGTCGGCCCCGCGCGCCCTTTTCGCGGCCGCGAGCAAAAGCGCGGCGCCTTCGAGTTTCTCGCTCGTGAGATTGGCGAGACCGGCTTCAAACTTCTTTCCGTATTCGTGCTGCCAGCCGGCAAACAGATCAGTCCAGGCTTCAACCGTGTATTCGTAGGTGGCGTTTTCGTAAACGGAAAAGACGCCGCGCCAGCGATCGTTGTCGACGAAACGCATCGGGGTCTCGTGCCACTTCGGTCGACCCAGAACCCGCCAACGCAACGCCGCCGCGACGATGTCGTGCCCATCCTTGAAGATGTCGGCCTCGACCACCACGTCTTCGCCAATCACCCGCTTGATCGGATATCGGCCGCCCTCGATCAGAGGTTCGAGATTCTCGATCACGGCCGTGGGAAATTGCGCGGGCATCCGTTAACGAAACGAATTTCGAAGGCGGCGAAAGCCCAAACTCTCGCCTGCCTTTGTTCCTTCTATTTGGGACAGCGACTGGCGCTCGCTTGTTGCAAACTGATCACCGGCAGGAAAGCTTCGCGAGGCTGAAACACCGTGACCAGATGCAGAATGCGTATTTACCGGCCACTAGCGCCCGCCAACCTCGCATTCGCTGAGAACGCCAAGATCGAGATTAGCTCCGCCCGCGATTAGAATGCTTCCATCGCCAAGGAGCGTTGTCGTTTTGCTTATGCGCGAAATAAGCAGGTCGCCACTATCGCTCCAAACGCCAGCGGCGGGATCGTAAAGTTCAGTCTCGACTACGTCACGATAGCCATTGTTAAGTTGGAGACCGGCAGTGACGAGCACCTCGCCAGTGCCAAGAACAGTGGCCTCATGGGCATACCGAGCATTCTCCAGACTACCGGTCGCGGACCATGCGCCGGTGGATGGATCGTAAAGCTCCGCGCTACTGAGACTAATGGGATTCTCCCCGCCGGCGACGAGAACAAGGCCGCTTTGGAGCAAAGAAGCGGTATGCAAGTAGCGAGCAGTCATGAGGCTGCCAGTTACGGACCATGTGCCGCTCGCCGGATCGTAAAGTTCAGATTCAGCAATCGCGCCGGTTACAGGACTGAAGCCACCGGTAACAAGAACTTTTCCGTCCGCCAGTCGGGTCGCGGTGTGATCGTATCGGCCGATGAACATCGGCGCCGTTACCGCCCACACGCCGGTCGCCGGGTCGTAGATTTCGACCGTTGCGGTGACGTGGTCTGATTGATCTATCCCTCCAACGACAAGGACGCGACCATCGCTGAGCAGAGTGGCAGTATGAAGAAAACGAGCGCCGAGTAGCGAGCCCGTCGCTTTCCAGTTTCCCTTCTTCGGGTAATACACTTCACAGCTACTTAAGGGGTAATCGCCGACCTCGCCGCCGACGACCAAAACCCTTCCGCTCTTGAGAAGAGTTGCCGTGTGGAAGGCGCGTTTGCTCTTCATCCAATGGCCGGCCGACCAACTCCTGGTCGTGGGCTGGTAGATTTCCACCGTGGCAGTTGTCTGGCCGGAGGCCGTTACCCCGCCAGCGACGAAGACCCGTCCATCCCGCAAACGGGTCGCAGTATGACGGGCGCGTGCGGTGGTCAGACTGCCGGTTTGCGTCCAACTCACGCTCCCAGCAGTCTCGCCTTTGGCCGTAGGGCTTGTGAGGCCAACTGTGAGAGCTGCCGTGAGATTGAGAAAGATAATGGCAGCCGCCTTCAAAGTTCGGCGAAGCGGAATCATGAGGCTGGGACTGGATTAGTACAGCGGCTAGAGCGAGAAATAAAACGCGGCTTCGTAGAGCCCCGAGATCCGCGTCTCCTCCCGTCGCACCGGCGTGCCGAGCACTTTTTCGAACATCTCCTGCTCGAGCCGGCCGATGATCTCATATTTGTCGAGCAGGTTCATGATCGGCGAATGGCACTCGAGAATCTGCGGCCCGCCGTCTTCAAACTGGTTCACGAACTGAGCCATGTAACCTTCGTCGTCGCGAATCGCCGCGAGCGATTTCGCCCGCTCCTGGATCGTGGCGCCTTTGACCTGCGCTTTCAGCTCCTGGGTCTTTCGCTCGAAGAGATTGTAAAACAACTTCTCCGGCGCGCTCGGGCCGTAAATGTCCGCGATCGATTGCAGCAGATCGAGGGTGAAGGCATTGCTGTCCGCCTGGTAGAGGGCGTGGGTTCGATGGGTGAGCCGGTAAACCATCTCCGGCCGTCCCATTTTTTGCGGGCGTCGCCAGGTATCGAGATAACCGGCGCGCTCGAGGGTAAGACAATGCTGCTTGATGCCCATGTAGCTCATCTTCATGCGTTCGACGAGCTCGTTAACGGAGAGCCCGCGCGTGCGCTTGAGGGTATTGAGGATTTCCAGACGCTGGGTCCGGCCGATTTCCGAGAGAAGACGTTGATTCACATTGACCTCCATGTTTGAGGGAAAAGAAGAGATTTGGTTTATACGCAATCTCGCGCGAGATACGCAAGCAAATCTATCGACCTCTTGATGGCCGCTTGGATGCCGGCCGATTTTAGTGCCCTGACGAGGTGGCCTGCTCAACCCTCTGCCTGGGGAGAGGAGAACGCGAAGCGCCAGGTGAGGGGCGGATGCCGACAATTCAAACAGCACTACTCCGCCGCGTCGCGCAGGCGTTCGCCGGACCCGGGATTAAAAAAATGAGCCTTCCCCAGGTCCATTTTCACCTGCACTCGATGGCCGGCTTCGCTCCGCTCCAGCCCGGCGCGCGACCGGCAGATGAGGGTGTGAGCGCCGGTCTGCAACCAGAGATGCGTCTCGGCTCCCCTCGGTTCGGCCCGATCAACAATCGCGGGAAAAACATCCGGCACCCCTTTGCTTTCGCTGCGCGTCAAGCTCGTGACTGCGAGGTCTTCCGGCCGAATGCCAAGGATCACCTCGTTGCCCGCAAACGTTCGCATCGCCGACCGGTCGGCCGCGGCAAAGCTGACCTCGATGGTCCCGCTCTCGCGCTCGCGGAAGCGGATCTTCTCGCCCTCGGTCTTGAGCGTCCCGGACACAAAATTCATCGGCGGCCTCCCGACGAACCCGGCGACGAAAAGATTTGCCGGCTGGTTGTAAATCTTCGACGCGCTGTCGTCCTGCTGCACCACGCCCACATTCATGACGACGATCCGATCGCCCAGCGCCATTGCTTCCATCGGATCGCGCGTGGCGTAGATCGTCGTGGCCTGAAGACGATGATGCAGTCGGGTGATCTCAGCCCGCAGCTCCGTTCTCATTGCCGCGTCGAGATCAACCAGCGGTTCATCGAGAAGAAGCACCTTCGGCTGACGGACAATCGCGCGCGCAATCGCGAGGCGCGCCCGCTCCGCGTCCGAGAGCAACCGCGGTCTGCGATCGAGCAGCGCCTCAATCCCAAGCAGGCTCGCCGCTTCCGTGACCCGACGCTTGATTTCCGTCGCCGAAAATTTCCGCAGTTTTAAACCGAAGGCGAGATTCTCGCGACCGCTCAGGTGCGGGTAGAGCGCGTCCGCCTGGAAAACCATCGCCACCTCGCGATCCTTTGGCCCAATGTCGTTCATCGGTTGCGCGCCGATCGCGATCTCGCCCTTCGAGATATCCTCGAGCCCGGCGATCATCCGCAGGACGGTGGATTTACCGCTTCCGCGGGAGCCGAGCAGGACAACAAACTCGCGATCGGCCAGGTCGAGATTCAGGTTATCGACCGCGACGACCTCTCCTGCCTTGGCGGGATAACTCTTGGAGAGGTTCCTGAGTGAAACTGCGGCCATGCGAATGAGGGCACAAGCTATGAAGGTCGCAAGGACCGTCAACGATTTCTCCAGCGGCCGGCTCCAGGGCTGCCTCGTCCTCAGGCGCTATGTCGAAGCCGGAGCTAACGCAGCATGATCAGGGCGCGGAGCTAATCGTGAAGCCGCTGTCGCTTTTATCGCTAACCACCGGCTTGTCGACGCTGCGAACTTCGACCCGGTACCTGTTTCCGTCGGCGAGTGAAGTCGGCACGGTCCAATCGAAACTTCCGTCGCTCTCAGTCGAAGCATTTATGACCAGGACCTGCGCATTCCCCTTGAGCAATCGGATTTTGACATTGCCTGCGATATTGTCGGTCCATGTGACAGTGTAGGTATTACCGCGAATCAAGGTCTCACCGCCATTGGGACTGGTAACGGTAATTTGCGGCGGCGGCGCCTGTTCGAGAATCGGAAGGCGCTGGTTTGCGGCGACGCCGCTCAGGGTCTGCACGATACCGCTTGGCCAGGTGACCTGAATTTGGGACACAGTCGTGTTGCGCGCGAGTCCGAAGTAAGCTGCCAGGTCGCTCCCGCCGCCGAGGCTGTCGCCGCTGCGCGTCTCCCAGTACTGCGTCACTCCATCCGGCGTCGTCACCGTGATCTTCGCTCCCACCGCGTCGCGGTTACTGAGCGGCGGGCCTGCGCCCTTAAGATCAATAATCAGCCAATCGTTACCGGTCGTGTTGGCATAGTCATTCCGATAAAGATGGACTGGTTGGCCATAGTTAACGACAAAGAGATCGGGATCGCCATCATTGTCATAGTCACCCATCACGACGGTGCGGCCCTCACCTGGGTCGTCGAAGCCGCTTCCCTTCGAGACGTCGGTAAAGGAAATCCCGTTGCCGTCGTTATGATAGAGAAGATTCGGCTGATCCCTGTCTTGCCGAAGTGTGCCGGCCGCGATGCAAAGATCGAGGAATCCGTCGAGATCATAGTCAAAAAATATGGTGCCCCAGGTGATTCGAACAACGTTAGTGCCAGGGACGAAATCCTGGAGAAGGCCGGCGGTTTCCGTCACGTCGGTGAGAAATCCGCCCGAGTTATGGAGGAGAAGAGGTGACTTGATATTGGTATAGAAGTAATCGGGCCAGCCATCCCGATCATAGTCGCCGACGGCTATTCCCATCCCGTGGCGGCAATCGTCCGCCCCGACCAGACTTGCAACCTCGGTAAAATTCCAGGTGAAAGGGTTGGTCCCGCCGTCGTTGCGAAAGAGTTTCGTCCCGTCCGGCCCGAAGGGGCAGTCATTGATAAGAAGAATATCGAGATCGCCATCCTTATCAAAATCCGTCCAGGAGGCGATGAACCCAAAGCCGCCGAGATTATCATCGTAACCATCGTGATTCGCGTCGCCTCCCAGGATCAGATAGGAAACATCAGTGAAGGTGCCGTCGCCGTTATTGTGCAAAAGCCGGTCCTGAGTGCCGGCGCCGGTGCCGGCGATTTCGTTATGGTTAGCGACGTAGAGATCGAGATAGCCATCCTTATCGTAGTCGCCCCAGGAAGCGCTGGTGCCGCGTTGCGGCGTAGTTATCCCGGGGAAAGCGACCGCTGTCACATCCACGAAAGTGGCGGTGCCGGTCTCGGTAAGTTGATTCTGTAGGAGCACATCATTATCTCCATTCGCGAGATAGATGTCGAGGTCGCCGTCATTATCGTAATCCGCCACCGCCACGCCCGCACCGTCATGGGATGCATCGGCGGCCCCGAGCGCGGCGGCGACCTCAACAAACACTCCGTTGCCATCATTTCGCCACAGTTGGTTCGCGCCCACTCGGTTGGTCATGTAGAGATCCAGGTCTCCGTCGCGATCGTAATCAAACCAGGCTGCGCCGGTGCCAATCTCGAGATCGAACACGGGGGACGCAACATGACTTACGTTGCCGAGCGTGGAGGTGGTGACATCAGTAAAGATTGGCTGTGCCCTCCCGCTTGCCGCGACCAGGCAGGCCCAGGCCCAAAGCACGCCGGCTGTGCAAATGGGGCGAAAGAACCTCGACCGGCTCTTTGCTCTTCGGATCGGTCGATATGAAAGCCTCGGCACTCTGGAGAAAATAGCCATTAAGAGAAGCTATCAGACAGGCCGGCGATTTGTGAAGAACAAATACAAATTGGCGAAGCTTTTTTTGGGCGATGAAAATCGCCCCACCTTATCCGAGGGTCGCCGAATGCACTGCCTTGGTTTGACTCTCGCGCACCACCGGCACTTCTTCCATTCGCTCCATCACTTCCCGGCGCAGGCGTTTGCCCCAGACATAGCGCGCGAGCAGGACCTTAAGGGTCGCGGTTAGTGGGATGGCGAGGAGCGGGCCAAGGAGACCGCCGATGAGCAGACCCCAGATAAAGATGGAAACAATCACAGTCATAGGGTGCAGGCCGACGTAGTTACCGACAATCCGCGGCGCGTAGAAAAGCCCTTCGAGGTTTTGGATCAGGAGAAAAGCGAGGGTCACTATGGCGGGATGAAGCCAATCGCCCCATTGCGCGGCCGCGATAATTACCGCCGGAATCCAGCAAAGAATAATCCCGAGATAGGGAATCATGGTCAGGGGCACCACGAGCAAGCCAATCAACGGCGCGAAATTGAGACCGATAACTGTAAGTGCCGTGCCAATGAGTAACCCATCTACCAGGCAAACGAGAAGCTGCCCCCGAAAATAGGCGATCACATAACTGTTGATCTGTGCCAGCGTGTCCGCGACTTCGTCCTTCAAGGGTGAGTTACGCAGCGGGAGATATTCGCGCCAGCGGCGCTCGATCGAGGGCCGTTCCTTGAGCAGGAAAAACGCATAGATCGGCACCATCACGAGGCTGAGCAGGAAACCAGTCACACCGAGAAAGCCGCCCACGCTGGTTTTAATTAGTCCCCAAAGTTTGCTGATCAGCAGCGGTAACTGTTTCTCCAGCGCGGGTAACTGCTTCTGCACCCAGTCCTGGATCCGCTGCCGATCGGCCGATGTCAGTTTCGTCGGCGCCGGTTGAATCACTTCGCCATTGCCGGGTGGCGGAGTTGGAACGGGGGGAGCCTTCGGCGCAAGTTTGACCGGAGGCGGGGTGGGCGCGCCAAGCAGCCAATCAACAAACCCGCTCGTTGCACCGGCTTTGCCTTTGGTTTGATTCAGCCCAAAGGTGCTCTCATAGCGATAGATCAGGTCTACCACCTCATCGCGCACATGGACGGTAAAGGCCGGTAACTGTCGCGCCAGCGCGCTGCTTTGCACCGAAATCATCGGGATAATCCAGGCCATGAGCCCGCCGATGGCGAGAAAGATGAAAAAGAAGATCGCGAGCACTGCTTTGGTCCGCCCAAACCCCCGTCGCGCCAGGGAAGTCACGGCCGGGTCGAGCAGGTAGGCGAGAATGATCGCGATCGCGACCGGGATAAGGATAGGTTGGAGAAACGCCGCCACATTCGCTCCCACCCAGATGACCGTGCCGACAATTACGATCAGAACCACGACAAAGAAGGCCGTGAGCGATGCCCACATCATCTGCCGTTGCCAGGGTGTAGGATAACGTTTCACTTTAGCGGTGGCGTCGCGCTTGCCGGCTCACTCTTGCTCACCCGGCTTTTCGCTTCCGCGATTTTCGTCGCGAGCTTCTTGTTTGTCTTATCAAGAGCGAGCGCTTTCTCCCAGTATTCAATTGCTTTCGGGGTTTGGTTGAGAGCCGCATAAGTGTCGCCGATGTGCTCGAACACCACCGGGTCATTGGCTTTCAGTGCCTTCGCCGCGCCGAGTAACTCGGTCAGCGCCTCCTCGTAATTCCCGCGTCGATAATGGACCCACCCGAGGCTATCGAGATAGGCCCCGTTGTCAGGATCAACCGTGAGCGCGCGCCGGATGTAATCCTCCGCCTCGTCGAGATGAGTGCCCTGTTCAGCCCACATGAAGCCAAGATAGTTATAAGCCTCGGCCGCATTCGCCGGGTCGGCATCAATCGAATGCTGGAAAAGTTCCGCCGCCTTGTCATAAAGGCCGGCCCGTTCCGCCGCCGCGCCATATTCGAAATAGAAGCGCCCATCCGTGATCTCCTGCCCCTGGACCTGAGCTTCGTGCAGCGCCTCGGCAAAGGTTGCGACCGACTGCTGCACCTTTCCAGCCTCACGCATCGCGACCGCAAGCAGATAAGTAAGCTGCGGGGTGGTCGGGAAACGGCCGCGGGCTTCCTGCAGGATTTTTACCGCGCGGTTAGCGTCGCGCAGATTGAACAAGAGCAACTCGGCAAGATGAACATAGTCATCCGGCTGGGCGGGATTAATGAGCAGGCTCTGCTCGTAATTGGCTGCGGCTTTCGCGAAATCAGCCTTGGCCTGGTCCAGCTTGTTTGCCTCGACGAGTGACTTCGCCTCCTCCTCCAACACGCGCCCGAGTAACTCATAAGTCTGATACTTCTCCGGATGCTGCTGGATGATTTCCTGCAAAAGCTCGATCGCCTTTCCGCGCTGGTTTGTGAGCATGAAACCGGTGGCAAGTTTCTCCCGCGCGTTGGCGTCGTTCGGTTGCAGCTCCAGCACCCGCAGATAGAGCGGGATCGCTTCCTGCACCTGCTGGGAAGCGGCGAAGTAATCGGCCGCGTCCTTTAAGACCGACGCATCACCCGGGGCCAGCTGGATCGCGTGACGAAAGACGCCGTTCACCTTTTGCAGTTCTTCCGGCTTCGGATTTGCCTCGCCCTGGGCGAGGAGCGCGAGATAGAGCTTGCCCAGCTGGGTCCAGAAAGAGGGATCGTTAGTTTCCACCTTGGCCGCGCGATCGAGTGTCTTAACCGCGGCTTTGCGATTGCCCGCGGTCAGTTGCACCTCCGCCAGCCGTTGATAACCGTCAATGTCAGCCGGATCGAGCGCGATTGCCTCCTGCGCATACTTAATCGCCGGGTCCATCTTGCGGAGATACTTCGCATAGATATAAGCCAGCTGGAGATAAGGCCCCGGCTCTTTCGGTTGCGCCTTGATCGCGTCCTTCAGAATATCAATCGCGCGCGGGTAATCACCTTGTTGAGTAAGAAGATAGGCTACCCGGGTGGCGAGATCGACTTCACCGGGGTCAATGTTAAGGACGCGCTCGAACGCGGCCAGCGCCTCCTCGGCTTCGCCGTCATCCTGCAGGTCGAGTGCGCGCACGTAATCGAGCAGGGCGCGCGCTTTCCGTTCGCCTTCCGGCTTAAGCGCGAGATCCTTCGGCGGATGCATGACCACAGAGTCATCCTGCCGCGCGGGTTTCGCGGTTGGCGAGGGGAGGGGCGGAGCGCGTCGAGTCTCGACCGCTCGTGCTTCGGCGAGAGAGGCGAGGAGAAGGCAGGCAGCGGCGACGGCGATTGCCGGCAGCCAGCGCATCCATATCCGTGTCCCCACCGGCCCAAGGTAACGCGGCGCACCCGTTTGTCATCCAGCCTCTGGCCGGGATCGCGGGTCCCGGCAAAAAGACGAATTTGGAAGCCATAAAGCCAGGAACAAAAAGCAAATCTGAAGTTGGATCCCATCCTGTATCCATCTCATCGACGTCATCCTCGGTTGAAGACAAGTTTTGATCCACCGATTCCCCGGATCGGAAGAAGTTGGTTTGCCGCATCCCATGGCCTCTTTCTCCAACAATTTCCTTGTCAGCCGTCCTGTTTTACGGCCTGATTCGAGACTGAAGTGATTTGCCTTGGCTTCGTTGCTTTGCGGCAAGATGAATTCCAGACATCAGCTGCAGGAAGTCGCAATCAAAGGCGGCTCTTCGATCTGACACCCGTGCTGTCCCTGGTTTTGATCCTTGCCAGTACGACGCAGATCGCGAGGGCCAAGTCTTCGCATCGGCCGCGAGTCTACGTGGATGCCAGCCTTGTGAAAGGTTTGCTCTCCGCCCCGGTACCGAATTACCCGCTGCAAGCCGGGCAGAAGGGATGGGGCGGTTTCGGTGTCTTTGAATTACAGTTTCGACCAGACGGCACAGTCAAGAATGTCCTGACCGTCCTTACGACAGAACACCCGCTGCTCGACGACACGGCGTGCGCCGCCCTCTGGCAATGGCGCGCGCAACCTCACGCACAAAGCAGCGCTCGCCTCACGATGGCCTTTTCAAGCGACTACCATCCTGTCACGATAGATCCGGAGGAGGACCAGGCGCTGGCGAACATGCCCGTTCATCCGGCGCCCACCTACCCCTTCGAAGCGCGCCGGCAACGCTGGGTAGGTCGCGGCTTGTTCGTGATGCGTTTCCATCCTGACGGCAGCGTGAAGCAGGTGGTCGCGTTGAAATCGACCGATCACGCGGTGCTCGACCAGGAATGTATCAGAACCTTCTCGCGCTGGCATTGTCTCCCGGGCGTTTACACCTGTGCCTACATTCCGATTAGCTTTTCGCTCGTGCCGTGAGGATTCGCTAACGGGGTTACCAATTGCTGTGAGTCTGAAACCTAAAAAGCCCCCGAAGGTTCCACCCACCGGCGCCGATGGATGACTTCGTCTAAACTTCTGTGGTGCCTTTATTTCAGCTTTCCGCTTTCCGCTTTCCGAGCCCGAAGTTCGCTTCGCGAGCCATTACGGCAGTTTCTAAATCCTTCTTCTTTCTTACTTCTGCCTTCTTCCTTTGCTTCCACCTAGTCTGGCAGGGTTCCTGCTCAGAAGGTGTGCGTTATCTCCGTGCGCGCTACCACTGGTGAACCGTGAGAGCCGGCAGCGCGCGCGGAGCTCGAAGCGGGTTTGAGGTTCTCTCCCGCCGAGGTGCTTTAGGAAAACTGTTCTGCGCGCAGTTGCATCCACGGAAGCGCAGAAACGATTAGCGTAGATGAGCGCCCGCGTTTTTTTTCGTTCCCGCGGGCGCTCTATTTTCCAAGTGTTACCTGGCCGGGGGAAATGCGATCCGCTCGCTCGCCGAGGCGGTCTGCTTCGCCATCCGCCACGGCCTGGTCGAGCTCTAACCGGGGCGGGCGCGTGGCTATCATAGTATGCAGGCATCGACCCATGCTACTTTCCGCCGGGCGAAAGCATTCACCTCCTGTCGCCCAATCGCGCCGAGGCTCGCCTAATCGAGCGGGCTGCGGACGCCGATGCCCGGTTTGTTTAGGACATGGGTGTAAACCATTGTCGTCGACACATCCTTGTGGCCGAGAAGCTCCTGCACGGTGCGAATGTCGTAGCCGTTCTCGAGTAGATGGGTCGCGAAACTGTGACGCAGTGTGTGACAGGTCGCCGGTTTGTTAATGCCCGCCAGGCGAACGGCCCTTTTCATAGCCGATTGTAACGCACTTTCTTCGAGGTGGTGCCGGCGCTTTTTTCTGTCTTGCTCTGCTTCCAGCCGTGGATCGCACGAGAGCCGGGAAGAAGGGAAAACCCACTGCCAGCCCCACTCTCGCTCCGCATTGGGGTACTTTCTGGCCAGCGCGTGCGGCAAATGCACTCCAGCTACACCATCTTCCAGGTCTTGCTCAAACTGTGCTTTCACCTTCACCAAGTGACGTTCGAGTGACGCCGCCAGGTTCACCGGTAACATCGTCACTCGGTCCTTTGCGCCTTTACCATCACGCACCGTGATTCGAGCGTAGGCAAAATCCACATCCTTTACCCGCAGCCGGACGCACTCCATCAGGCGCAACCCGCTCCCGTAGAGAAGCCCTGCCATGAGCCGGGTTGTACCATTTAGATGCGCAAACAGTCGGTGGACTTCATCGCGCGTAAGCACTACTGGTAACCGAGTCGGTTTGGTCGCCCGCTCGACATTGCCCAGCCACCCAATCTCCTCCTTGAGCACTTCTTTGTAGAGAAAGAGCAGCGCGCTTAAGGCTTGATTCTGGGTCGAGGCAGCGACTCGGCCATCGCGGGCGAGGTGAGTGAGAAAGTCGGTGACCTCCGCCTCGCGCATCTCCCGCGGGTGGCGCAAGTGATGATAGCGAATAAAGCGCTCTACCCAATCGCAATAGGATCGCTCCGTCCGAATCGAATAGTGCTTCAGCCGCATCACATCGCGCATCTGATCGAGGAGCTTTTTTTCCTTGCGGGCAGCGGGCGCGGGGTCTACAACGGGATTCATGAACCCCGCTTTTATCGCCCCGCCTCCCTCGAAGCAAGCCTGGATTAGACCGGAAAATCCCGCAAAAAAAGGCGGGATTTTCCGACCGAATACTCGTTAGATGTATGCAGCGTAACTCTACAGCCAAGAAATACAGCGGAATGTCGG
>DAISXY010000025.1:0-55483 GCA_036825615.1 Chthoniobacterales bacterium | reverse complement strand
TGAAGGATGAAGGATGAAGGATGAAGGATGAAGGATGAAGGATGAAGGATGAAGGATGAAGGCGGAAAAGACCTGCGGTTGAGAACCAAACAGTTGGCGCTACGAATTATCCGCCTCTATCAAGCATTACCCAGAGGTGATGGTGTAGCGCAGGTGCTGGGAAAACAACTTCTTCGCGCCGGCACTTCTGTGGCAGCGCACTACCGAGAAGCCTGCCGCGCAAAATCAAATGCGGATTTCATCAATAAACTTGAAGGCGGCTTGCAAGAACTCGACGAGGCGGACCTTTGGCTGGATTTGTTAAGTGATGCCGGCACTCTCAAGCCATCGCGTGTCGCCGGTCTTCGCCAGGAAATCGAGGAACTCATTTCAATCTTTGTGAGCATCATCCGAAAACTTAAAGCTCATCGCTGATTTCATCCTTCATCCTTCCGCCTTCATCCTTTTTCGATCCCTTCTGCCATGCAGCCGACCGTTCTGATCGTTGACGACGAAAAGCACACCCGCGACGGGTTGCGCACCTTGCTCGACGATAACTACGACACTTATGTCGCGGCCGACGTCGCCGGGGCGCTCAATGTGCTCGAGCGCGAGGACATTGATGTGCTGCTGACAGATCTCCGGCTCGGAAGCGAAGATGGGATGCAATTGATCGAGCGCGCGCTCAAGCTCCCGCATCCGCCAGTCTGCATCATGATGACCGCCTACGGTTCGGTCGATACTGCGGTCGAGGCGATGAAACGCGGCGCTTACGATTTCGTGACCAAGCCGCTCAATCTCGACAAGGTCGAGATGTTGATCGCGCGCGCGCTCGGGAGCCGCCGGCTCGAGCAGGAAAATCGCAGTTTGCGCCAGCAGGTCGATGAGCGGTTCGGCCTGGAAAATCTTTTGGGCGAATCACCCGCGCTGCGTGAAGTGCTCGACACGATCCGGCAGGTCGCGCCCTCCTCGGCGAACGTCCTGATCGAGGGCGAAAGCGGGACGGGCAAGGAACTGGCCGCGCATGCGATTCACAACCTGAGCCGGCGACACAATGGAAAATTCATCGCCGTGCATTGCGCGGCGCTCTCGCCGCAGTTGCTCGAGAGCGAACTTTTCGGCCACGAAAAAGGAGCATTCACCGGCGCCTATGAGCGCCGGATCGGCCGTTTCGAACAGGCCAACGGCGGCACAATTTTCCTCGACGAAATCGGCGAGATCGATGCCACCACCCAGATCAAACTCCTCCGCGTCATGAGCGAAGAACGCGCCTTCGAGCGCGTTGGCGGCTCGCAAACTTTGCACGCCGATGTGCGCGTGATCGCGGCCACAAACAAGAATCTCGAATCGCTTGTGAGCGCGGGGAAATTCCGCGACGACCTCTACTTTCGACTCAACGTGGTCAGGATCACGATGCCACCGTTGCGCGAGCGTAAGGACGACATCCCGCTGCTCGTGCGCTCCTTCCTCCGTCATTTTTCCAAGGTAAACGAGCGGCCGCTGCTCGACATCACAGCCGACGCCATGAACACCCTGATCGCTTATGATTGGCCCGGCAACGTCCGCGAGCTGCGGACCGCGATCGAGCACGGCGTGGTGATGGCGACGGGTCGCAAAGTAACGCTGCGCGACCTTCCGGCAGCGGTGCGCCAGGCCGCGCCGGCGGCCGGTGTGCCGATGCGCGGATTTGACGAAAGCGCCGGCCCGCTCGACCTGCACGCGACGGAAAAGCGCCTGATCGCGCAGGCCCTCGCGACAACCAACGGCAATATCACCGCGGCGGCGAAAAAGCTCGGGATCAGCCGGCGCACTCTGCACCGGAAATTGAACGAGATGAAGGCTGCTGATGAGACGGTCGCAAACGCCGAAGGCGCCACGGAGAAAGAATCGCCTGACGAGAAAGGCTTCCGATTTTGAGCTTCGAAGTTGCTTCGGATTTGGTTATTGCGATTGCTGATTTCTTAGCCGGTGGAGGAAATAAAAAAGATTTTTGGAACTGACGGGGTGCGCGGCGTGGCCAATGTCGAGCCGGTCACGGCCGAGACCGCGCTCAAGCTCGGCCGCGCGGCCGCGCATGTTTTCACAACTCTGAATCCGCAGGCGCACGCGCCTGGATTGCGCCCGAAGATCGTGCTCGGGAAAGACACCCGGCTCTCTGGTTACATGCTGGAGAACGCCCTCACCGCCGGGATCACGTCGTTAGGCGTGGATGTTCTTCTCATCGGTCCGCTCCCGACCCCGGGTGTTGCCTACATCACCCGGTCGTTGCGCGCCGACGCCGGGATCGTTCTTTCCGCTTCGCACAACCCGTACGAAGACAACGGGATCAAATTTTTCCGGCACGATGGCTACAAGCTCGACGATGAGGTCGAACGCAAAATCGAAGATCTCGTCTTCAGCGGGGAGATCGACGCCATTCGGCCGACCGCGAAGAAGATCGGACGGGCCACCCGAATTGACGACGCCCTCGGCCGCTATGTCGAATTTGCGAAGGCGAGTTTTCCGAGAAAAATGTCGCTCGAGAAAATGCGGATCGCGGTCGATCTCGCGAATGGCGCCGGTTACAAGTCAACTCCGTGTGTCCTGCGCGAGCTTGGGGCCGAGATCATCGTCTCGCATCACCAGCCGAACGGGACCAACATCAATGCCGGCTGCGGCAGCACACACCCGGAAGAGATCCAGCGTTTGGTGAAGAAAAGCGGCGCGACCGTTGGTATTTCCCATGATGGCGATGCCGACCGCGTCCTGCTTTGCGATGAAACCGGTGAAATCG
The DNA here is from genome assembly GCA_036825615.1 of Chthoniobacterales bacterium. Taxonomy (GTDB): domain Bacteria; phylum Verrucomicrobiota; class Verrucomicrobiia; order Chthoniobacterales; family UBA10450; genus JAICXG01. The sequence continues at coordinate 52,731 of DAISXY010000025.1, read as the reverse complement.
TCGATGGCGACGAGATCCTTGCGATCGCTTCCGTCGATTCGTTAGGGCGAGAGGAGCTGGCGCAGAAAACCCTGGTCGCAACCGTTATGAGCAACTTCGGACTGGACGAAACCCTCGCCACACACGGCGGGAAAGTGATTCGGACAAAGGTCGGCGACCGTTACGTGCTCGAGGAGATGGTGAGGAGAAATCTCAACCTCGGCGGCGAACAAAGCGGCCATATCATCTTTCGCGATTTCACGACCACGGGCGACGGATTGATCAGCGCGCTCCAGGTTTTGCGGATCATGCAGGCGAGCGGCAAACCGCTGAGTGAGCTGAAAAAGTGCCTGGCGAAATATCCGCAGGCCCAGCGCAACCTGCGGGTGAAAGAAAAACCGCCACTCGAACGCCTAACCACGGTGATGAAACTCGTGGGCGAGACGGAGAAAGACCTGGATGGCAAGGGTCGCGTCCTGCTCCGTTACTCTGGGACCGAGCCAAAAATCCGGCTCCTGATCGAAGGCCGCGAGCGGGCTCAGATTGACCGGCAGGCTGATCGCATCGCCGAGGCAATCGAAGCCGCCATCGGGATTAACTAGTCCCGGCGCTTCAGCGCCACCAGGGCGCGGAATAAAGTGTGCGCGGGTCGTTAGGCATAAAGCTCGGTCGCGCCGGCCGCAGGCGTGCTTCACCCATTTCACGTCCGCGGGGGGTGCGGCCAAACACCGTCACCGGCGTCCCCACTTTCACGGCGTTGAAAAAGGCGATCGCTTTCTGCTCCGGCAGACGGACACAGCCGTGCGAAGCAGGATAACCGGGAAGGTAACCGGCGTGCATCCCGACGGCGTTGTCGAAGCGGACAAAATATCGCATCGGCGCAGGCACAAACCTGGCGCCGCGAGGCACGGGCATGTCGGCATCCGCATCGGCAACGATCGTCCGGCCGCGCGCGTCAACGATGCGACCGTAGAGGGTGGAGAAATGGTTCAGCTCCTTTTCGATCACTTGAAAGGAACCGGTCTCGGTCAGATGTCCATAGCGGCCCGAGGAGATAGGCGAGGACATCACAGCGCGGCCATTGCGGATGAGGTAGGCCGTTTGATCGCGCAGGTCGATCTCAATCGCGGCCGGCGGCGGCTCCGCCACGGTCAATGGAGCGACGAGGATGATGATGAAGCAAAAAAGCAAAGCAGCGCGTTGCATTGTCCGAGTCTGAGTTCTCCCGTGGAATCGGCGCATGGATTGCGCCGTTTCTTCCGATCAGTTTTTATTCGGATTTCGTTAATTGCTCGACCGGGTCCCCGCGACCGTTCAAGCGACGCCCAGGCATCGTTCTCTTTCGCTCAAACCGCGATCGGCGCTTTGATCGCGGGCCAGGGATCGTAGCCGACGAGGCTGAAATCTTCGAAGCGGAAGTCGCGCAGGTCTTTCACCGCCGGGTTCAACTCCATCCGCGGGAGCGGGCGCGGGGAGCGCGAGAGCTGCTCGCGCGCCTGCTCAAGATGGTTTCGATACAAATGGAGATCGCCGAAAGTCTGAATGAAATCGCCCCTCTTGAGGCCGCAAACTTGCGCCACCATCATCGTGAGGAGCGCGTAGCTCGCGATGTTGAACGGGACGCCAAGAAACAGATCGGCGCTGCGCTGATAGAGCTGGCAGCTGAGTTCGCCTTCGTGGACATGAAATTGAAAGAAGGCGTGGCAGGGCGGAAGCGCCATCGTCTCGATCTCGGCCGGGTTCCAGGCGCTGACGATGAGACGGCGGCTATCCGGATTGGTCTTTATCTGTTCGATGACGCGCTCGATCTGGTCGATGTGCTCGCCCTCGGGCCCCCGCCAATCGCGCCATTGCGCGCCATAAACCCGGCCGAGATTTCCAGCCTCATCCGCCCATTCATCCCAGATCGTGACGCCATGTTGCCGCAGGTAAGCGACGTTGGTGTCGCCGCGCAAAAACCAGAGCAGTTCGTGGATGATGGATTTGAGATGAAGCTTCTTCGTCGTTAGAAGCGGGAATCCCGCGCCATCGGAACGCAGATCGAACCGGGCCTGCGCGCCAAAAACCGCGAGCGTCCCGGTGCCGGTGCGGTCTCCCTTTGGTCGTCCTTTTTCGAGCACGAGTCGGAGGAGATCGAGATAGGCGCGCATTCGTTCTAAATGATCCGCCAGCGCGGCTCGTTCTTTTGCGTCATTTCCCAGAGACGCAGGCCACCTGGATAAACATTGCGGTTGTGTCCGAGCTCGAAGCCTTCCGGCAACTTCTCGATCAGCTTCGCGTTCCCGCCGCCGAGCACGACGTAATCGGCAATGAACGCCTGCTTCAAAAGCTTGATCGCCCAGAGGGTTTCGCGCTGCCATTCCTTTTTCCCAAGCTCTTTCAATCCATTGTCGCCAAGCACGCGCTCGATGATCTCCTGGTCGGCGTAGGGCAGGTCGCCCAACTCGAGCGGGAGGAGATGATCCGGCCAGACCAGGGCCGAACCGAGCCCGGTGCCGAGCCCGAGAAAAAGCATTCGTCCTCCGCCACGATAACTACCGAGCGCCTGGAGCGCGGCATCATTGACCACCCGCGCCGGTTTACGCAGCGCCTTTGCAAAATCGAACCCGGTCCAGCCGCTGCCGAGATGTTTCGGGTCGTGCACGATCCTGCCCTCGCGCACGGGCGCGGGAAAGCCGACTGCGACCGCGTCGTAACTCCAGTCCCGGGTCGTAGCCTTGATCCCGGCTACCGCTTCCCCGGGCCCGAGCTTCGGTCCGGAGGGAAATTTACGGCGCTTTTCTTCGGCCGAGATCATGAGCTTAACATTCGAGCCGCCGATATCGACAACGAGGATCTTCTTCATCCGTGGTTCGTTAGGCGGTAGCACGGCTTTGTTTTTTCCTTCATCAAGCCTCAGTCGGCATCCGACGAGCGTTATTAAGCAGGCGGTTCGGTGGAAGCAAGCCAGCTCAGCAGGCGCAGTGGCATAATGTCAGCGCCGAGTTCAGGATCCGGGGAGCACAGGCCGCTGGCCTGTCGCGTTTGGCGACTCGCCAAACGCTGGAGCGCAGGAAGGAGCGTCGGAATTCACTGCCGAGTTGGTCGTACGAACAGCGTTTCATTGTCCATTCACCCGTCGCACGCACCTCGGAGTTGGAGGCGAGCCGCCTCCAACGACAGGCCAGCGGCCTATGCTCCCCGGACTTGTTTGCCCTATCGCTCGTTAGGCAGGTTCCTGATCGGCGAGAGCCGCATCCGCGCGGTGCGCTGTTTTTCGGCGAGCTTTTTTGCCTGCTGGCGGGAACGTTCGCGGAATTGCAGTTGCGCCTGGGAGCGCGGGGCGCCGTCGCCGGGCTTGAGCCGGATATAGCTCCCGTCGGCCTGGAGCTCGCGCGCCTTGCCGTAGTCGGTCAGGAACCGCGGCAGGATTTCGTTAATGATCTCCTCCCGCAACGGCTCGGCCTCGATCGGGAAGGCGATCTCGACCCGGCGATAGAAATTTCTCGGCATCCAGTCGGCGCTCGCGAGATAAAGGTCGGGCGCGCCGTTGTTGTGGAAATAATAGATCCGGCTGTGCTCGAGAAAACGGCCGACGATGCTGATGACGCGAATGTTTTCGCTCAGGCCCGGCATCTTCGGGCGCAGGCAGCAGATTCCCCTGATGATGAGGTCGATTTTCACCCCGGCAGAGGAAGCTTCGTAGAGTTTCTCGATCACCTCTTCGTCGACCAACGAATTGAGTTTGGCGATGATCCGGGCCGGCTTGCCCGCCCGGGCGTGGTCGCGCTCGCGCCCGATCAAGCTGATGAGGCGCGGATGAAGATCGAACGGCGCGACGAGCAATTTTTTCAACCCCGGATACCCGGCGAGCCCGGTGAGCGTGTTGAAGACGACCGCCACCTCCTCCGTCAGCTCCGGCGCGGTCGTGAAGAGGCTGAAGTCGGTATAAATGCGGGCGGTTTTCGGATGATAATTGCCGGTCCCGAGATGGACATATTGCCGAAGCCGGTCGGGGTCGCGCCTAACGACGAGGAGCGCCTTGCAGTGAGTCTTTAATCCCACCACGCCATAGACAACATGCGCGCCCGCTTCCTCGAGCCGGCGCGCCCACTGGATGTTGTTCGCTTCGTCGAAGCGGGCCCGCAATTCCACCAGCGCGGTCACCTGTTTGCCGTTGTTTGCCGCCTCGATCAATGCTTCGACAATCGGCGAGTCGCCGCTCGTCCGGTAAAGCGTGATCTTGAGCGCGAGCACGAGCGGATCGCGCGCCGCGCTCTCCACCAGCTCGACAACTGGATCGTAACTCTCGTAAGGATGATGGAGCAGGATGTCCTGCTTGCGCATCGCTTCGAAAATGTCGGCATGCGGCGGCAGTGCGGGATCGGGCGCGGGCTGGAAAACACGGTCTTTCAGATGCGCGAAAGCGTCATTCGCGACCAGCGGCGCGAGATGGGTCATCGAGAGCGGCCCGTCGAGCTTGTAGAGATCAGCCGGCGTGAGATTGAACAATTCGAGGAGCAACTCCGAAAAATCATCCGGGCAATCGGTTTCCACCTCGAGCCGGACCGCGTTGCCGCGACTTGACCGCCGCAGTTCCTGCTCGATCGAGCGGAGCAGGTTTTCCGCTTCTTCCTCGTCAACGTAAAGGTCGCTGTTGCGTGTGACCCGGAAGGCATGCACACCCTCGATGATGAGCCCGGGGAAAAGCTCGGCCACGTGCTGCTTAATGAGCGAGGCAAGATAAATGTAGTTCCAACTCTCGTCGCCGCTCTCGCCTTTCGGCAGATGAATCAAACGCGAAACCGCCCGCGGCACCTGCACGATCGCGTGCATCGGAGGGCCGCCTTTCCTCGCGCGTGCCCTGACCAGGAGGTTGTGGCTTTTGTTCAGGAGCTGGGGAAAAGGATGACTCGCGTCCACCGCCAGCGGCGTGAGCATCGGGAAGACTTCCTGCTGAAAATAGCGGCGCGCCCAGGCCGCACGTTTTGCGCTCAGCTCATCGAGATGGCGGAGGAAAATGTTGTTCTCGCGCAACAGCGGCTCGATCTCCTTGTTCCAAAGCTTGTATTGATCCGCCACCATCTGGTGCACGACGCGCGCGATCGCTTCGAAGGTCGCGGTCGGGCTCATCCCATCGGGCCCCACGTCGCTCGTCTCGCTCGCGATCTGTTGCTTGATTCCCGCGACCCGGATCTCGAAAAACTCATCCAGGTTCGAGCTGACGATCCCGAGAAATTTCACCCGCTCGAGCAGCGGCTGGGTCGCATCCTGCGCTTCCTCGAGAACGCGGCGGTTAAATTCCAGCCAGCTCAGCTCGCGGTTGATGAAGTTTTGCGGGGCGGAAAAGTCGCGTTTTGCCTGGCGCGCTCTCGTCCGGATCTGGCGGGGCATCGGGACCACATTCGACGGCGGCGTAGAGGGACTGGAGCTTGCTTTCGAGGCCATGGAAAATTTTGGAGCGCGCGCTGCGACCAAATCAACAAACGCCCGGCCTTCTCCTCACGCAAATTTGCCCGCGTTGGAGCCGGCGCGCCCTCGCGCCGAATTGCGGGATAATCGTTGATTATCGATGACGCTTCCGGCCCGAGGGCGGGCCGACTCCATTTTCATCTCCGGGCCGGCTCCAAGGTTGACGCACGCCGCCTTTCGCCGCCAATCTCCCGCGCAATGGCACGGCCGCGGAAACGCTCGCGCATCCTCTGGTTGGAATTGGAGGTGATGGAATGGATCGCGATCCTGCTCGCGATCTTGGGGCTGATCGCCGTCTTCTGTATTTTCTTCGTTCGGCGCCACGTCATCGAATATCGGCTCGAACACAGCTATGGCGTGGTCGATTCGCCGTTCTTTGGTTCGGCTCTGGCGCTCGCCGATGCGGTGCCGTTAGGCGGGAACAAGATCGACCTCCTGGAGAATGGCGACGCGTATTTCCCGGCCATGTTCGAGGCAATCCGACAGGCGAAAAAGACGATCAATTTCGAGGCTTACATTTTTTACTCGGACAAGGTGGGGCAGGCGTTTCGCGACGCTTTGATCGAGCGGGCGCGCGCCGGCGTGGAAGTGCGGATGCTGGTTGATGGTCTCGGTTCATCCTGGCACCTGAACAACTCCGATGTGCGAATGATGAAACAGGCCGGCTGCAAGTTCGCCTACTATCATCCGCTCCTCTCCTGGCGGATCGATCGCACGAACCGCCGCTCACATCGTCGTCTCCTCGTCATTGACGGCCGTCTCGGCTTCACCGGCGGGATTGGTTTCGCCGAACAATGGAGCGGCCATGCCCAGGACGCGAAACATTGGCACGACGTCCAGGCGCGAATCGAAGGCCCGCTCGTGAGCCAGTTGCAAACCGCCTTCGAAAGTCACTGGATCAAGACCTATGGAGAAACCGTGAGCGGCGCGGATCAGTTTCCCGCGCTCGAACCTGCGGGAACGCTCCAGGCGCAAATGATCGCCTCGCATTCCTTCTCCATGGCTCCGCTGCCGCTGGCCCAGGCGATTTCCTTCGCCGCGGCGGAGCATCGGATTTGGATCACCAACGCCTACTGCACGCCGACGGAGGACCAGGTTGACCTGCTCGTGAAAGCCGTGGCGCGCGGTGTCGATGTCCGGCTCATCCTTCCCGGACAGCATAACGATCAGCCGCTAACGAAAAGCGCCGGGCGCGCCGCTTATGGCCGGTTGCTCGAAGGCGGGGTGCGGATTTTCGAATATCAGCCAACCATGATTCACACCAAGGCGATGGTGATTGACGGGATGTTTTCTGTTTTCGGCTCCTCCAATCTCGACCCGCGCTCGGCTGAGATAAACGAGGAGCTGGACCTGGCGGTTTACGATCGCGAGTTTGGCCGGCGCATGGAAGCAATGTTCGAGAGCGACCTGAGTCACTCGACCGAATACACGCTGAAACAATTCCGCAGCCGCTCGCTCTGGGAACGCTTCACCGAATGGGTGATGCTTCCGTTCCGCTCGCAACTGTAGAGCAATCGCCTAACGAGCCGGCTCTTCACTCTGTCATCCCGAGCCGGCGCAGCGCGGCGAGGGACCCCACAATTGTCACAAGCGCTTTCGCGAAACACCTCGCGCGCAACCATGATGTCGGTCCAGCCTATTGCAACGCACAGGTTGCCATCGCGAGGTCCCTCGCCGCGCTGCGCCGGCTCGGGATGACAGCTTAGGCGCCCGCGACATAGGTGCGCACCACTTTTAACTCGGGCGAAAGGACCACCAGGTCCGCATCGCACCCGATCGCGAGCCGTCCTTTGTTCTTCCACCCCATCGCGCGCGCCGGGGTTTCCGTCGCCATCGTTACCGCTTCGTGTAAAGGAACTCCAACTCTTTCGACCATCTGCCGCACCAGGTCGATCATCCCCGCCGCGCTTCCGGCCAGTGCCGAGGCATCCGCGACCCAGCAGACGCGATTACGCACCACGCACTCCACGCCGCCGAGTTCAAACCTACTCCCGTTAGGCAAACCCGCTCCGGCTGTGGCGTCGCTCACGAGCATGATGCCGGCGGCGCCTTTTGCCTGGTAGAGCATCCGCATCAGGGTCATCCCGACGTGATGGCCGTCGGCAATCAGCTCGCAAAAAATCTCCGGCTCACTGAGCGCAAACTCAAGCAACCCGGCAACCCGCTCCCCCGCGCGCCGTCGCAGCGACGACATGCAGTTAAAAGTATGAGTGACCTGGCGCATCCCGCGCTCGAAGGCGACCCGCGCTTCTTCCTCCCAGGCGTTACTGTGCCCGCCGCTCGCCGCGACTCCTTTACTCGTTAGGCAGGCGATCAAGTCGAGCGCACCCGGCACTTCCGGCGCGAGTGTCACCCGCTGCACAACCCGACCGAGCGCAAGCAGTTGCCCGGCGAGTTCAGCGTTCGGCTCCGCGATGAACTCCGCCCGTTGCGCCCCGCGTTTCTCAACCGAGATGAACGGCCCTTCGATATGCGCGCCGCGCAACTGCGGGATTGTTTCGCCCCCTACCGCGATTTGCCGGACGACGCGGACGATCTCGGGAATCGGCGCCGTCACGGTTGTGAGGAGCAACGAAGTCGTGCCCCCGGTCGCATGATAGTCGCAGATCGCGCGGAACGCCTCCGCCGTTCCCTCCATCGCGTCGCGCCCGACCGCGCCGTGCACATGCAGGTCGATGAACCCGGGCGCGAGATAATTTCCCTCCAGGTCAATGACCGCCTCGTCGTTAGCCGACAAATTCCGATCGATTGCAACGATCGTGCCCTTCTCGACCCGCAGCGCCAGCCCCTCCGCGATCCGCCCGGGAAAAATCAGCCGGCCGTTGGTGAAGATCATTCCGGGAGCATGATTGCGTTTCCCGGGGCCGCAGTCCATCATCCTCCCTGCGATGAGTCCGGAATTCGATGTCGCGATTCTTGGCGGGGCGTTCTCCGGCGCCGCGACTGCGCTCCTGATCAAGCGCCGCCGGCCGCAAGCGCGAATCCTAATCATAGAGAAGGCGACCGAATTCGATCGCAAGGTCGGGGAATCGACTACCGAAGTGAGCAGTTGTTTTCTCACCCGCATTCTCGGCCTCACAAGTTACCTCGGCCATGAGCAGCTCGTGAAACAGGGGTTGCGGCTCTGGTTCGCGAATCGGCCCGATCAATCGTTCGAGGACTGCGTCGAGATCGGCGCGCGTTACCAGGCGCGGCTGCCCACCTTTCAGGTCGACCGCTCGAAACTGGATGCCCATCTCCTCGAGCTCGCCGCCAAAGCAGGCTGCGAAATCTGGAAGCCCGCCAAGGTTACGCGCTGCGATCTGGCTGTAGCCGGGGGCGCTGACCCCGGCGGCGCGAACTCCATAGGTGTAACCTTCAACAGCGAAGCACGCGAAGCCCGCACCCGCTGGGTCGTGGACGCGACCGGGCGCGCCTCCTTTCTTGCTCGCAAGCTTGGCTATCTCAAGCCAAACACCGAGCATCCAATCAGCGCCGTTTGGGCGCGATTCACCGGCGTGAAGGATTGGGACAGCTATGATTGGCGGGAAAAATTTCCCCGTTATGCCGCGGCCGCGCGCACCGGACGGAGCTGGGCGACGAACCATCTCATGGGCCAGGGTTGGTGGTGCTGGATCATTCCCCTGAAGGGTGGCGACTACAGCGCGGGCTTGGTCTACGACCAGCGCATTTTCAATTTGCCTAACGGGACCAACCTCAGCGAACGCCTGCACCAGCACATCCTTTCTCATCCGGTTGGGCGCGAGATTTTCCGCGACGCCAGGGTGGTCGAGCACGACACGCGCGCCTACTCGAACCTGCCTTATGTCGCGACGCGAGTGTGCGGCGAAGGCTGGGCAATTGCCGGCGACGCCTCCAGTTTCATCGACCCGCTCTACAGCCCGGGGCTGGACCTTTGCTCCTACACTGTCTCAGTCGTGAGCGATCTGGTTGCACGCTCATTAGCCGGGGAAGATACACGCGCGCGCCAGCGGTATTACAACGAGCAGTTTGCCACCACCTACCGCTTCTGGTTCGAGACACTCTATAAGGACAAATACTTCTACATGGGCGAGGCCGATCTGATGTCCGCCGCGCTCCTCCTCGATGTTGGCACTTACTTCATGGGACTAGTGCGGCCGATCTACGCCAACCCTGAGCAGTCATTCTTACAGTTACCCTTTGAAGGAATGCCGGGCCGGGTTTTCGCCCGAATGATGAAGTTCTACAATCGCCGGCTGAGCGCGCTCGGGCGCAACCGCATCGCTCACGGCGTGACTGGCGCGCATAACTCCGGCTGGCGCGAACTTTACGATGGCTTTGTGCCAGATATCCGGTTGCATAAATTAATTCGCAAAGGACTCTTTCGCTGGTGGAGAGCGGAGCTGTTTAACCTGCGTTTCCTTTCCGTCCGCCGGAAAAAGTTTCCCGCTGCCGAGACGGCGCCGCAGCCCGCCGCGCTCAAAGCCTGATGGCTCGGAAATGGTGGCGCCGCTTCGCCGTGCGCGGCGTCTTCTGGAGAGAGTATCTCGACTTCGGGGTAAACAATGTCCCCTTCTATCTTGTTCCGATGACGGTCTTTTTCTGGACGATTTTCTTTTTCTTTTTCGCCGCCCCGGCTCGGCGCGCGGTCCTTTCTAATCTGCGGGTGATCCGGCCCGGCGCTTCGCGACTCACAAACTACTTCCGCACCTGGCTCACCCTTTATAATTTTGCCTGGACGATTGTGGATGCAGCCGATTTTAAGATTGCTGGAACCGAATATGTCTACGAGCTGGAAGGCGAAGAATTTCTCGAACAGCTCGCGCATGGCGGGGGCGCGATCCTGCTCACTGCGCACATGGGCAGTTATGATCTGGGCGCGGCGGTTTTTGCGCGCCGGTTCGAGCGCGAGATTCGGATGGTGCGCGTTCCGGAATCGGATGAAGAAACAGCCCAGCACCTCGATCAATCGTTGGAACGGACCGGCGCGGGCGCGGTCAAGGTCGCCTACAACGTCTCGAGTCCTGCTCTGCCTTTTGAGTTATTAAATGCGATTCGCGCAGGCGAAATTGTTTCCATTCAAGGCGACCGCCCGGTTGCCAACGCTTCCCAGCGTCCGGCACAGCTCTTTGGTCAGATCGTCAGCCTCCCGGATGGCCCGTTCGTTCTCGGCTTTGTCGCGCAGGCGCCCATCTTCCCCGTGTTTATCGTCCGCAGGTCTTATCATCGTTATAAGATCATTGCCCGGGAGCCAATTTACTGCGCGCGCAACGAGCACGGACGCGACGCCGCGGTGGAAACGGCCATGAAGGAGTGGACCCGGATTCTTGAAAAGCTGATCCTCGGCCACTGGGCACAGTGGTTTTCGTTTGTACCGATATTCGTTCGCGGATGAGTGAGGGCGATAGGCAACGCGGTTACGTTTTTGCGCTCCCACGGGTGATCGCGAAGCTTTTCGGCGCCAAGCCGCGCCGGGCGGAGTGGAGCGGGGCCGAAGCCTACGGGGTTTGCGCGCTGGTCTTTGGGATAACGTATGTGTTTAGCGCGCGCGAACTTCTTGAGTTCGTTAGGCCGTGGCCGGCCCGCCTCCTAGCTTTGTTCGTACTGCCCTTTGCGGTCTGGGTGGCATTTCTCGTTCTCTATTATGTTATTTCACTTCTCATCCGGACGCTCCGACAACTTAGGCTCTACAAGGCGCGAACCAACGACCAGTTCCAGCATGTCGTTATCATGCTGCTCACCACCGCTATCTCACTTCATTTCCTCCGCGATCCGATCAGCTGGATAAGTGCTTTGGGGGTAACCTGGTTTCTCCTCCTTGGCACCAATATTTTTTGCATCTTCTTCGAGAGAATACTTGATGAACCATGACTTAGGCCGGCGATTTATCCTCGGCTTTGCCTTGGTCGCGGCTCTATTCTTTCTTGCGACCGTGGCCTTCCATCCCTGGCTCGCGGTGGCGGTGCTGTTGGTTTCCCACATCCTTATGCTTTACCCGACACTGGTTGCAAATTGTCAGTGGTGGGGACCGGTCGTAACTCACTTCGAGACATCGCGGCGCGAAGTTTGGCTGACGATTGACGACGGCCCCTGTCACTTGCACACGCGGCGGCTGCTCGAGATTCTGCGGCAGTTTGATGCCAAAGCTACCTTCTTCGTCATCGGCCGGCGGGTGGAAGAGTTTCCAGCTGAGTTTGCCGCGATTCGCGCCGAGGGTCATGAGATAGCGAATCATACCGCGACTCACCCGAGCGCAACCTTCTGGTGCCTGCCACCGGGATGGATCGCCGCAGAGATCGACGGCTGCAAAGTCGATGCACGTTATTTTCGAGCTCCGGCCGGAATGAAGAACCCGTTTGTCCATCCGGCCCTCCGTCGCCGCAACCTGCGGCTGATCGGCTGGTCCGTGCGCGGTCTGGACACGGTGAAGAGCAAGCCCGAGGCGATCGCGGCGCGGGTCCTCAAGCGGGCGTGTCCCGGTGCGATTCTCCTTCTCCATGAAGCGCACCATCTCTCGGACCCGGAGTTTCACCCCCGCTGCCTCGAACTGACTTTGCGTCGCCTAACGAGTGAAGGTTATCGCTGCGTCCTTCCGGGGCCGGAGCAGTTACGCCTCCGCGCCGGCGGAAGACAAAGAGATGGTTATTGAACGGCGTCCGGCCCCAGAGTGAGCGGGTGGCGTGCGCGAAATGCTCCTCATTAAAGACCGAGCCAATCTCGTCGCGGCTGGGGAAATAAAGCGGCGTCTTCAGGTTCCAGGTTGTAACCTGGGCGAGTCGCTCCGCCAGGTGAGTCAACCAATAGCGCGGACCAGCATCACGCGGACAATCCCGGATCAGTAACAGGCAGCCCGGCGAAAGCCGGCTCGCCAACTGGTCAAGCAGATCGCTTTGGTCGTTAGGGGAGAGATAGTGCAGCAGATCGAAAACGGCAATATGACCTTCGCGCGGCACGGACCGCCTGGCTTGTGTTTCGCGAAAGGAAACGCCCTCGTAGTTTCTGCGCGCAATTTCCCGGGCCCGCTCGATCTTGCGCTTATCGCAGTCCACACCGGTGATTGGCATGTGGCAGTTACGTTCCCGGAGATAAAAGGCGAGGAGCCCGACGCCGCAGCCAAGGTCGGTAACCGGCTGGCTTGTTTCCCGCAGGAGCTGATAGGCGGCTGGAAACACCGGATCACTTCGTAACTTTGCGAAGACATACAGCCGTAGCCAGCGCTCGGGAAAACGATCGGCAATTTTGCGGCAGGCGCTTTCGTGTTCGTTGCTTTCGCCTTGCATTCCTAGCCGCTCCTAAATCTTGCGTGAGTCATAGGCCCAGTGCAGCAGTGCCTGACGTTGCCTGCGATGGCAATCGAAATCGCCGCGCCGGCAATTCTTTTTCACCTGCGCAAGATGACGCCGGATGGCGCGCCAGCGCTTGATCTGACGTTCATCATCCTGACAGCGCCGCCCGAGATAGTAGCGGCAATACCACTGAAACCAGCCGCGCGGGTCCTCATAATAGATCCAGCCTTTCTTGCGCCAGACAGAGAGCGGCTGGGAAGCATTGACCCGAAAGAAGTTTAGCTTTGGCTCATGCCTTTCGGGGCAAAGCCTCGCTCTGGAAAACCAATCCGCGGGGAATTCCGCCCGGCAATCAGTCATATACCTGCCGCCAAAGACCCCGAGACGGAGCATCTGCTTCGGAGTTAGCTCCGGTTTGAAACCCGGGGCGAACTCCCTGCCCATCGGCTTGGTCAGGAGATACGCGTAATTCTGCTGCATCTTGTCACGCACCCGAATACATCGCGGCCTAACCTTGATCTTCACTTTGCCGATGTTGTCGAGCGGAACGTCACCACGCAAGCCGGCCGAGAGATTTTTCTGGTTGCCAACGGTTCAGTTTGATACATCCGGTGCACAGCTCAATAGCCATCCGCTCGCGGGAGAGGACGAGCTGGCGGCGGATTTCGAACATCTGCGCGATGCCGACAGCGATCCCGATGTCGGATCTCTGATCCAACGGGACAGTTACTAAGAGCCACACCCAGAGACAAAGAGTTAGTCTTTCTCAGTCTGACGAATCTGCATTCCGACGACACAGACGTCGTCGGCAAAGTTTTCACGCTGGGAATATTTGCGAATGTCTTCCACCACCCGCTCGAAGAAGTCCTCCGGCGCGAGTGTGGCGTGACGAGTTACTGTCTGGCGGAGTTGGTCCTCGCTAAAAAACGCGCCGGTTGCATCCTCGACTTCGAAAAGGCCATCGGTAAAAAGCATGACGAGATCGCCGCGCTCCATCGGTCGCGTGCTGGTGCGATAAGTCGCGGACGCGAAAATGCCCATCGCCGGTCCGCGGAGATCGAGCCCATCGAGCTTCTCCGCCTGCGCCCCGCGACTGCGAAGGTGAAGCGGGCTGGGGTGACCGGCATTGGCGAAGCGCAGCTCGGCACGCTCGACATCGGCCACGACATAGAAACAGGTAGCAAACATGGTCGTGCCGGCTTGTTTCAAAATAACGGTGAGCGCGCGATTGATCCGGGTGAGTAACTCGCCCGGGTCAGCCGCGAGCTGCGCATGTTCTTCCACCAGGCCGCGAATCATCCCGGTGATGAGAGCCGAGCGCACGCCGTGACCCATCACGTCGCAGATGAGAACGCCGGCCGCCTTTTCGCCAATCGGAAAGACGCTGAAGAAATCACCGCTCACATCGCCGGTCGGGAAATAGAGGCTGAGAAAATGCAGCGCGCTTTCGTGCGGGGCGGCGCCGCGCGGGATGGTGGGAAATTGCTGGGGTAGGAGTGCGACCTGAAGTTCGCGTGCCATCTTCAATTCCTCTTCCATCTGCTGGTTCTTCGCGCGCAGCTCGCGGGTCCGCTCGGCGACGCGCTCTTCGAGCCGGGCGTTGAGCGCGAGTAACTCTGCCTGGGCGCGATTCCGCGCCGCCTCCGCGTCATCGATCCGGCCGCCGACGACCCGCGAAACCTGGGAAACAATCGCGGTGATGAGTGCGGCGAAGACCAGGGCGCCAAGGGCGGAAGTCACGGCCGGGTTGGCATGGAAATATTTCAAGGCGGTCGCGGCGATCCAGCCGTTGAGCAGCGCCGCCGCCACGATTACCGGGACAAAGGAGCGAAGCAGGACGGCACGGGTCGAGTCGCCGAGCAAAATATCGAGCGGCCAGGCCCGCCGGCCCGCGCTCGCGAGGATTGCGATCCCGCAAAGGAAGAAGGCCCAGCCGGTGGAGAGTGCCACCGGGATGATCGTGCCGCCGTAGAGCAGTGGCGTGCCATACCAATACCCGACGAGGATGATCGCGCTCAGCCCGGTCGCGAGAGCGCCGAAGAGTCCGGACCACGGGACGAGTCCTTTTCTCGTTAGGGCGAAAAGACCGAGGGTCGAGAAGACGAAATCGAGCGCGGTGAGCGGCGCCATTCGCCCGGTGGGGACGACGCCGAACATTTCCGGATTGCGAACAAACCAGGCGTCAATCCCCAGGGGGCGGCCGCTGAGGAACTCGACCAGCTTGCCGAGCGCGAAGATCAGCACCGCGCCGGCGAGCAGCTGCGCAATCGCAGCGAATTGTGCTCGCCATGAATTCAAGAGTATCCCGATCGCGAGGAGCGAAAAACAAACCGCCGTGCTCGGGGCCATCGGAATGTAGCGGGCGCGCACACTCGCGAGAAGCTGGAGACCGGAAATCCAGCCAACGAAAGTGAGAAGCGCAACGAGCAGAGTGAGGGAAGCGCAGACGGTAGCGATGAGGCGAAAATCCTGCCGCCGAATCCTGGGCTGATCCACGGCAGGATTTTGCCGGGACAATCGGCTGCTGTCCACGTCCTTGCGTGATCTCACAGAGCCTGAGGAAATTCAGTCAGACTCCTGGTCCCGGCATTGCTGGCCGCGCAGCTTCGCTACGTTGGCCGGGATATTAGCGAGTGTCCGCGGGAGGTCGGCAAAGGAATCGAGCCACGCCTCCGGGCTAAGATCATTGGCCGGGACTCGCAGATAGCCGTAGCGCATGAGGATGACGGGAACGCCGGCGGAACGGGCGGCAGCGTAGTCGTTTTCGTTGTCGCCAATCATCACCGCCGCGCTCGCGCCAAGCCGATCGAGCGCTGCAAGCAGGTGACGCGGATCGGGCTTGCGGAAGGGGACGATGTCGCCACCGACGACAAGATCGAAATATCGAGCAATCTGCAAATCTTCAAGAATCTGAAGGGTCGCGCACTGCGGCTTGTTCGTGCAGATCGCGAGACGCGAACCCGAGCCGTGCAGACGCCGCAGAGTTTCCTCGACACCAGGGTAGAGGCGGCTGAGCCGTGTCGGCGCCGCTTCATAGATTTGCAAAAACCGCCGGTGGGCGGCGTCGAGATCGGCGCCCGCGCCGGTGGTGGCCAGCGCACGTTGCACGAGCGCGCGGGTGCCGTCGCCGATCATCTCGCGAACTTCGTCGGCCCTGAGTTCCCGCCGGCCGAGGCCGCGCAGCAACTCGTTAAGGGCTGATTGGAGGTCAGGCAGCGTGTCGACAAGTGTGCCGTCGAGATCAAAGAGGAGCGCATCACATTTCATCCCGTCTCAGCTCGCCGCTCGATCAGACGCCAGGGCGCACGACAGGCCCCGGCCTAACGACTGGTGAAACTAAACCGCAATGCCTTTCGCAAAGAGGGCGGCAGACCTGGCAGATGGCAGCGCTCGATCAAGAAGGTGATGATCCCGGCGAGCTCGCGAAAGACGTAGTTGCGATTGACCGCGCCCTGGAGGTATCGCTCGCCGCTGCTCCCGCCCGTGCCGACGCGACTGCCGATCATCCGGCGAACCATTTGCAGGTGGCGATAACGGAAGTTGCCGAGTTGTTCGTCGATCTCGATCAGGCTGTTGAGCAGGGCGAAGGGCAAGCGGAAGAGCGGCTCGTCGCGGTAGAGCATGATGAAGAGCGCCGCCCGCAGCGCGGTGGGGCGGAACGGTCCCCAGCCGGCCTTGAAAAAAATGTCGTCGAATCTGCCTAACAAGTCGGC
This sequence comes from Chthoniobacterales bacterium, assembly GCA_036825615.1. Classification (GTDB taxonomy): domain Bacteria; phylum Verrucomicrobiota; class Verrucomicrobiia; order Chthoniobacterales; family UBA10450; genus JAICXG01. Next base: position 36,341 of record DAISXY010000025.1, on the reverse strand, counting down.
CTTATCGTCGCGCTCCGAGAGGCTGCGCGCGTAGAGTTCGCGATAGCGCGTCCAGAAAGGCGAATAGCCGCCGGGATCGGATCGCTCCGGCATTTCCTCCCAGTCGCGCCAGAACTCGGGATCGAAGAACGGCATCCGCTCGAGCCAGTTTTCCACCATCTCGAGCAGGCTCGGCTGCGCTTCAAAGGCGGTGATCTCGGCGAAGTCCGTTTCATTGAATCCGCCAAACTGGGTGTGCTTGTAATAGTCCGGGCGAAAGCGGTTCTCGATCTTCAGGCCTAACGACGCCTCGATCTTGCGGAACTGTTTGCTTTGGAAACCGGAGGCGCCGTGGAGTAACTCGCGGAACTCGAGAAAATCGAGCGGGGTCATGGTTTCGAGAACATCCACCTGGTGATTGAGCAGCTTCCAGATCTCGACCACGCGTTTGAGCCGATGGACGACGAGATTCATGTCCGGGCCGTTGTCGTCGGCGGCGGGCTGGCTCAGCACTTCCTTGCAGGCGGCGAGCTCGTGGAGGATTTCCTTGAACCAGAGTTCATAGGCCTGGTGGATGATGATGAAGAGCATCTCATCGTGCGCGATCAGTTTGCCCTCGCGCAGGCTAACCGGCTTTTGCAGCTGGAGGAGGCGATCAATGCCAAGATAATCGCCGTAGTACTGCGTCGCGCGGTCGTCATTCATCGGGCATTCCATCGCTCGCAATCTCGCGCACCGCGTGGCTCAGAGTCAATCGAAGGGATGCCCCAGTCGTCATCCCGAGCGGAGCGAAGCGAAGTCGAGGGATCCCGCGGAGTCGCCGTGAAGCTCCGCTGCCGAAAACAACCCAGCCGACTCGTCGTCTGCGCCAGGGGGGTTGCCGAGAGGTCTTGCTGCGATGCGTTCCGCCCGTTCCACGGGATCGCTCGACTGCGCTCGCGATGACAGAATAGGCCGCGCCTAACGACGGCGCCGTCCGAAGGAATAACCGCGATGAGTCCGGCCGCCGCCGATCGCGCGCCGGCCGCCGGTCGCCGATTCCGGCTCGAAGAGGACGGTGTAGAGGTAGGGAAAATTCTCCAGCTTTAGCCGCGGGATTTTTTGCCCGATGAAATGCTCGATCGCCTGGAGCGCGGGCAGTTCTTCGCCGTTCATGAGGGTAAAGGCGTCGCCGACATTTTGCGCCCGGCCGGTGCGGCCGATGCGATGCACATAATCCTCCGGATGCTCGGGCACGTCGTAATTGATGACATGACTCACCCCCGCAATGTCGAGGCCGCGGGCGGCGATGTCGGTCGCGACCATGACCTCGTATTTGCCGCTCTTGAATCCTTCGAGCGCTTCGATCCGCTCTCGCTGGGTGCGGTTGGAATGCAGAACCGCGACGGAGTGTTTCCCGTCCTTGAGCTGGTGCGCGATTCGGTCGGCACCGTGTTTGGTCCGGCAAAAAATCAGGGCGCTGTCGTAGTTCGTGCGCTCGAGCAAAGCCATGAGCAGATCGAATTTCTGTTCCGCTGCGACCGGGTAGACGGCGTGCGTCACCGTCTCGGCCGGGGAACGGCGCGCGCCGATCTCGATCGTTTCCGGTTCATGCAAAACCGTGGCCGCGAGACGTTCGATCTCGGGTGGGAGCGTGGCGGAAAACAGCAGCGTCTGCCGGTCGTTCGAGAGATGCCGGACGATCCGGCGCACATCGGGGAGAAAACCCATGTCGAGCATGCGATCGACTTCATCGAGGACGAGAATATTGACGTCGCGAAAATCGATCGTGCCCTGCTGCGCGTGGTCGAGCAGCCGGCCAGGGGTGGCAACGACGATGTCGACGCCAGTTTTCAAATCTTCCCGCTGCCGGCCGTAGCCAACGCCGCCGTGCACCACCGTCACCTTGATGTCGGTGAAACGTCCGTAATCGCGAAACGCCGTCTCGACTTGCGCGGCCAGCTCGCGTGTCGGTTCCAGCACGAGGCAACGAAACGCGCCGTGCTCGGCCAGGAGCGTGAGGATCGGCAGGGCGAACGCGGCGGTTTTCCCGGTGCCAGTTTGGGCGGTGCCGATCAAATCCTTACCCGCGAGGATGAGCGGGAAAGCGCGAAGCTGGATTGGGGTCGGCTCGGCGAAACCCATTGCCTGGGTTCCCCTGACGACTTCCGGAGCGAGGCCAAAGTTATTGAAAGACACAGGATGAAAGTTAGGGCGAGAGAGACCGCACGCAATGCCAGTTCTGACTTGTTAGGTCCTTCGCTTTGCTCAGGATGACACTGGTATGCGGCCGAAGCCACTGCGCATTTTTGTTCTCGCTGATACCCACGATCACTTGCCGGAAAAGCTCGACGCGCTCGCGGAAGGGGCGGATGAGATTTGGCATCTGGGTGATGTTTGCCTGCCGAGCCTTGTCGTTACGCTGGAAGCGATTGGGCCGCCGCTGACGCTCGTGCGCGGGAACTGCGACAGCAATTTCGAGTGGCCGTTGGTGGTGGACCTGAAACGCAATGGGATGCGTTTCCGCCTCGTCCACGTTCCGCCGGCGCATCCACCCGAGGATACTGACGTGCTGCTTCACGCCCACACCCATGTCCCGCGCAATGAGCAGCGTAACGGCGTCCTTTTTCTCAACCCCGGCTGCGTCACGCGCCCCAATCGCGGTGCGCCACCCAGCGTGGCGCATCTAAAGATCGGCGCCGATGGCACCTTGAACTGGCGACTTGCGATGCTGCGTTAGCTGCCAAGGAGTGCCGCCACCTTTTCTGCGTGAGCATCACCGATCTTGGCAAAGGTCACCGGCTGATGACTGAACTGCCAGATCGTGACGGCGGTGGCGAGAATGAGGAGCAGGTAAACAATATCCTCGATTACGCTGCGTTCTTTTTCTTCCGATTCCACGAGCATCTGATAGGTGCTCTCGTGATGAACTGGTTTGGCTTGAGTTGCGGTTGTCATGATGTCCTTTCTTGAACATCACGCCCTTATGCAGCGCGCGTGCCAGCCGCGTCGCAATTGCGAAGGCGCACGATTGGAGCGAGTTATGAATCTCGCTCCACGGAATTTTCGGACACGACGTTACGCGCCCGGGACACAGCCGTTCCGAATCCGGGAAAGCGGGAGGAGAAGCGGCTGTCTTAAACCGGCCGTCCTTTACTCGTTAGGCTCAGACTTCTTCGACTTGCGCGCCGGTTTTGCCTCCGTCGCTTCGCCTTTCGCGGCTTTGCGCTTTTTCCCCTTCTCAGCTGGCGCCGCTTCTTCCATCACCGCGGCATCGACCCACTCGAGAAACGCAACCGGCGCGGCATCGCTTTTCCGCTGACCAAGCTTGATGATGCGGGTATAACCGCCGTTCCGGTTCGCGCTCCGCGGCGCGATGTCGTCGAATAGTTTCTTCACCGCGTCCTTCTGCCGGAGCACGGAAAGCGCAGTGCGGCGGGCATGGAGAGAACCTTTTTTGCCTAACGTCACCATCTTTTCCGCCAATGGCCGGACCGCTTTCGCTTTCGCGAGGGTGGTTTTGATCCGCTGATGTTCGATCAGGCTGCAAACCTGGTTGGCAAGGAGCGCTTTACGGTGCTCCGCGGTCCGTCCCAACTTGATGGTCTTCTTCTGGTGTCTCATAAACTCTACCTCTACCTCTACCTCTTCCTCTACTTTCTACCCGTCATTCCCCCGAGAGCAGAGGAAGAGGAAGCGGAAGCGGAAGAGTTGATTATTTCACGTCGCGATTACTCTTCCTCCATCCCATTCGAGCCGTCGGTGCTGACCGGCGCATCGAGCAGGCTGGGATCGAACTTTTGTCCAAGGCCAAGTCCAAGCTGCTGCAGCTTGTCCTTGATCTCGTTGAGCGATTTCTTGCCGAAGTTGCGATACTTGAGCATCTCCGCCTCGGTTTTCTGCGCGAGCTGACCGACAGTGGTGATGTTGGCGTTGTTCAGGCAGTTGGCCGCCCGCACGCTCAACTCGATCTCGTTCACACTCATGTTGAGCAGCTTCTTCAGCTTGAGATTTTCCTCGCTCACGCCCGCCGGGGTTTCATCGAACTCGATCACGTCCTCGTTGAAGTTAACAAAGACATCGAGGTGATGGCGCAGAATCGCCGAGGCCTGAAGGAGGGCGTCGTCGGGGGTCAGGCGTCCGTCGGTCCAGACTTCGAGAATAAGTTTGTCGTAATCGGTCCGCTGACCCACCCGGGTGTTTTCGACCGCGTATTTCACCCGCGTGACGGGCGAGAAAATTGAGTCGATCGGAATGAGTCCGATCGGCTGGTCGGGCCGCTTGTTTTCATCGCCGGTTGCGAACCCGCGGCCGACCCGGACGTCGAGCTCGGCTTCGAATTTGTGCTTGCGATCGAGGGTGCAGATGACCTGCTTCGGGTTCAAAATCTCATAACCCTGGACGAGCTGGATGTCGCCGGCGGTGACTTCGCCTTCCTTGTTCACGTTGATGGAAAGCTTGCGCGCGTCGTGATCGGCAGCCTTGAACTTGATCCGCTTGAGGTTGAGAACGATGTCGGTCACGTCCTCGACGATGTTGGGCAAAGTGCCGAACTCGTGCTGCGCCCCATTGATCTTCACCGCCGTGATGGCGGCGCCTTCGAGCGAGGAAAGCAGGACGCGGCGGAGCGAATTTCCGACCGTGTGACCGTAGCCGGCCTCGAAAGGCTCGGCGACGAATTTGGCATAGGTTTCAGTGGCTGACGCCTCGTCTTTGACGAGGGTCTTGGGCATTTCGAAACGACCGTAACGAACTGGCATATGAAGCAAGGATGAAGGAAGAAGTATGAATTAAGAAAAATAAATGCGGTGCCTGACGACACTTCATCCTTCTGCCTTCTTACTTCTTCCTTTCGGACGCGCCGGGTTCCCCCTGGCGAGTGTGGTCGCGCGTTCAGCAACGGCGGCCCAGGGACCAACGGCGCAAGTTCAAAAACTCGCAGCGGAGCGGCGAATCAACACCATTCCGCCGAGTTTGCAAGCAAGCCAGTCGCCTAGCCTTCCTCAATCGCATCGGGCAGCTCGTTGCGATCGTCGGGACGGCGGGGGAAATGTTGCGCGAGCAAGTCGCCCGTCTGCGTGATCGCATGCACGATCGCGTCGGTGAAATTTTCCCCCTTGAAATGGGTGCGCATCTTCTCGACCAGCTCCAGCCAATAGCGATCGCCGCAACGCTCGTGAATCCCCCGGTCGCCGATCACGGCAAACTTCTGCGAACGCGGCGCGACGAAGATGAGGACGGCGTTGCGGTCGCCGGTCGCGGTCATGCCGAGTTTCTCGAATTGCCTGCGCGCCTCGGCGACCGGGTCGTCGAGCTGGCCATGTTGAATGAAGACCCGAATTTCGCCCGAGGTTTTCTTCTCCGCCTCGGCGATGGCTCTGACGATGCGGTCGTGCTGAAGTTTGTGGAGAAACTCTTTGGTGCGCATGTTTACCAGCTCGACCCGGCGCCTCCGCCGCCGAAGCTGCCGCCACCGCCGCTGAAGCCGCTGAATCCGCCACCCCCGCCCCCGCTCGACCAACCGCCGCCACCGCCGAAGCCGCCGATGAACGGTCCGCCCCAGCCGCTGTAGCCGTAGCCGCGACGCCCGCGTCGCGCAGTTCGACGCAGATTCATCATGATGATGAAGATCACGATCAGGACAAAAATGATCGCCCCGAGCGGAACAGTGTGCGGCCCACCCTGCTCTTCCCGGCGGGTTTTGCCCGTGCCTTTGAATTCGCCGCGCACCGCCTGCATCATCGCCGTGATCCCCGCCTGCAAGCCGCCGGCGTAATCGCCCTTTTTGAATTGGGGCGCGATGATGTTGTGGGTGATGTCCCAGCAGGTCGCATCCGGGAGCGCGCCTTCGAGGCCGTAGCCGGTCTGGATAAACATCTGGTGGTTCGTCACGAAAACGAAAAGGACCGCGCCGTTGTTGCGACCTTTCTGCCCGACACCCCAGCTTTGCGCGATGCGCTGGGTGTAATCGGCCACGTCCGATTCGCTCTGCATCGTCGGATAAATCGCGACCAGGAGTTGGTTGGAAGTTTCGCGCTCGAATTGCGCGAGCTGTTCGTTCAGGCGCAGCGCAGTCGAGCTGTCGACCACATGCGCGTAGTCGTTGAAATAACGATCCGGCTTGGGCGGCATCGTCTCGGCGAACGCGCCGGAAATCGCGGCAAAAAGGAGAAGGAGAACCAAACGGAGCGCCGCCCCAACCGTCATCCCGAGCGCAGTCGAGAATGGCGCTTTTAGCGACATGGGCTCGGCGGCGCGCGAAGCGTGGCGACTTGCCAAATCCCGCGGCGCTACCGGGAGACTCCCGAGCGCAGTCGAGAATGGAGCTTTTAGCGACATGGGCTGGGCGGCGCGCGAAGCGCGGCGACTTGCCAAATCCCGCGGAGCTACCGGGAGACCGCCGCGCTGGTTGACGCCGCACTGTCGATCCGGCGCGCGATTTATCGCAGGGCGGTTGATCTGCTGCGATGGCTGTACGGTCATTCCACGGGATCCTTCGACTCCGCTGCGCTCCGCTCAGGATGACTACGGAGTGGCGGCGGCGGTCGCAGCCGGTTGCGGCGGGGTCGCATTCGGCGCGCGCGAGGCGTTATCGAAATTGAAATTCACTTCCGGCGCCCGCTCCGCACCGGGCTGGGCGTTGAAGAACGGCTTGGTGTGGAAACCCATCAGGCCGGCATAGATGAAAGTCGGGAAGCTGCGCACCACCGTGTTATACTCGCGCACCGCCTGGTTGAAATTCCCGCGCTCGACCGCGATCCGGTTTTCCGTTCCCTCAAGTTGCGCCTGCAGTGCCTGGAAATTCTGGTTCGCCTTCAATTCCGGATACCGCTCCGCGACCACGAGCAAACGCGAGAGCGCGTTGCCCAGTTCCCCCTGCGCGGCCTGGAATTGCTCCAGTTGCTGCGCCGTCGCGGGCGCCTGGCTTTGATTGATCTGCAAACGGCCGACACTGGCGCGCGCCTGCGTCACCGCGATCAGGGTCGACTTCTCGAAATTGGCCGCACCTTGCACGGTATTGACCAGGTTCGGGATCAGGTCGGCGCGCCGTTGATAAACATTCTGCACCTGGGCCCACTGCTGGTTCACATTCTGGTCCAGCTTGACGAGGGTGTTGTATTTTCCCAGCGCCCCGATCGTGAAGACGACCGCAAGAAAAACGACGATGAGGAGCAGGCCGCCGCAACCAAAAGCAAATTTTCTCATTTCAGGATATTGACCGGCTTAGAATCGCCAGATCGAGCGGAAAGTCACGAGCACAATTAGGAAATAATCGGAGCTCTCCACCCGGGCAGAGTTCGACAACTCCGCGCTTCCCCAAACCCGATTCCCTTCTTGTAACTCCGGCCCTGCGCCCGCCTTCCTCTTCAGGAAAACGGCCGCGCCGGATCGGCAATCTCAACACCAAACCAAAGAAGCCAATATGCAGACACATACTCGAAGTTTCCTCGCCCTGAGCTGCGCTTTTACGCTCGCGACTCTCGGCAGCGCCTCGGCGCAATTTCGCAGCCCGACCGCAACTCCAAGCCCGACCCCGACCGCCACACCCCTGACGACGCCTGGGATCGGAGCTCCCGGGATCGGCAGCAGTCCCGCGATCAGCCCGCCGCCCGGACTCAGCCCAACGGTTCGCCCGATGACGGAGACGAGCGAGAACAACGACAGCACGGCGACGAGCAGTGAAAACAACAGCAGCACGACCGCGGCGACGAACCCAAATCAGACCCGGCCCGCGCTCGTCCTCGGCACGAAATTGGTCGGCACGAGCGTGCGGAATGAGCAGGATGAAAATCTCGGCCGCATCAGCAACATCGTCGTCAACCCCGAGACCGGTCATATCCGCTACGCCGTCATTGATACCAACGGCCGCAAAGTCACCGTTCCATGGAATGCGCTCCGGGAGGCGCCGCATGCCGCCACCGATGAGGCGCCGCATTTCGTCCTCAACACCACAAAAGAGAAGCTGGCGAACGCGCCGGCATTCAACCCCAACGCCATGTCGAATCTATCGAATCGAACCGCCGAAGAACCGATCTTCACCTATTTCGACATCGTTTGGTTCCCTGATGTGCTCAGCCCGTCGGAAGAGCACGCGCACAACGGCCAGACCGCCTCGAGCTTCAACGAAAACCCGAGCCCTTCCCCCGGAGAATAAACCGGCGGCTGAACCTGACGAACCTGCTCGCTCGTCTCGCGCCGAACCTACTTCGGCTTCGTCGCGAGAATGAGCGGCGAAGGTGAGGGCGCTTCCAAGGTCCGCGGATCAACGAATCCCGCCTCGCCCAACCATTCGAAGATCTCCGGCACGGTGAAGGTGTCGCCCTCGTCCGTGTTCACCAGCATGTTGACCGCGAAGAGCATCGCGAGCGGCGGCCCGCTGCGGTCGTCGTTGGCCAGAAACTCCGCGATCGCGATTGTCCCGCCGGGCGCGAGCGCGCGAAAGACTTTGCCTAACAACTCCCGGCTCCGCGCCTCTCCTTCGCTGTGCAAAATCTGGCCGAGCGTCGCGAGATCGTAGCCGCTCCCGAACTCCGCCTCGCGCAGATCGCCGGCCACGAACTCGTATTGATCAGCCACGCCCATCCGCTCCGTCATTCGACGCGTCGCCGGGAGCACGCCGGACCAATCGACCGCCGTCACCCGCACCGCCTTCTCTTTTTGCGCAAACGGAATGCTCCATACCGCCGAACCGGCCGCGAGATCGAGCACCCGCCGGACATCGGGAAAAAACGACGCCAGGATTTGCGCGGAAGGGTAACCGACCGGGAACAGGTCCTCGACAAACGCCTGGAAAAACTCGCTCCCTTCCGTCTCCTGATTGACCGCCCGCGCCGGTTTGCCGGTCTGGACAATTTCCCCCAACTCGAGCCATTTCGGGAGCAACTGCCGCGCGTGGAGCATGAACCCGCCGATAAAGCTCGGTTTTCCCCTAACGAGAAAAGTCGCGCTCTCCGGCGTCAGCGCGTAGCGACCCTGCGCATCCTTTGCGAGCAGACCAAACCCAGTGAGCGCATTCATGATCGCGCGCACGCCGCGAAGCGAGGCGCCGTTCGCCGCACTCACCTCGGCCGCGGTTTTCGGTGCATCGTCGAGCAGATCAAAGATCCGGTGCTGGACAGCGGCGCCGAGAATCATCGGCGGGGCATAACCCCACGCCATCTCGAGGAGTCGACGCGGAGTGACCGGTCCCGATTCAGGTGTTGCTGGTGGATTCGGCATGTTCGACAACGGTCTCAGATTGCTCAGGCGCGACCGGTGGCGGCGTTTCCGGGACCGGCGCTTTCGGCAGCTCGCGTCGTTTCAGTTCCTCGGCGTTAGGCAATTCATCGAGATTACGCAGGCCGAAGTGTTCGAGAAAAAACTGGGTCGTCTCGTAAAGCAGCGGCCGGCCCGGGATCTCGGCCCGCCCGGCGATCTTCACCAGGCCGCGTTCCATCAAAGTCTGGAGCACGCTTTCGATCGCAACCCCGCGCACCGCTTCGACATCAGCGCGGGTGATCGGCTGGCGATAAGCAATGATCGCGAGCGTCTCGAGCGCGGGCGGGCTGAGCCGGGCCGGTTTCGCGGCCGGGAAGAGTTGCCGCACCCACCGCGCGTAGGCCGGGTCGCTCGCCAGTTGCCAGCCCTCGGCTTTCTCGACGAGCTGAAACGCGCGCTCCTGCTCGATGTATTCGAGCTTGAGCTGCTCGAGCGCCGCCGCGACTTCCGCCTCGCTCGTCTTCGCAAATTCATTCGGCGCAAGTTCGTCCTGCGCCCCGGCGCCCTTGATCGCCTGCGCCAGCTCGCGCGCCGTGAGCGGCTTTTGCGCGCTGAAGAGGAGTGCTTCGACAACCTGCGAAAGTTTCATGCAACGAAAGAGGAAAGCAGGCGGCGACGGCGCGCGCAAGTTGTCATCCCAAGCCCGGCGCGTGCCAGCGAGCGCGGTTGGTTGACTGTGAGATATCGGGACTATTCCACGTGACCCTTATCCTCTCCCGGGGGAGAGGAGGACGCGAAGCGCCAGGTGAGGGCCCTCGGCAAGGGAACTGACAATTGACCAACACTACCGTGTCTTTCCGAACTAAGATTTTCAGATTGACCTTTCCCTCCGCCCCTCGCTAGCCTCGCCGCCATGAAAGCGATTCTCGCCAGCCTCCTCTGTTTCGTTCTCCTTGCCTCAGAATCGTTCGCCCTCAAAGGCGGGCCACCTTACCCGATTGGGACCAGCGCCCCCGGCTTATATGCCGGTATTTTACAGCCGACGTTTAATCCCAGCGATCGCTTCTCGTCCAATTCATTAGGTCTGTTCACTCTCGGCGTTCCCACCACCGGCGCCTCCACCGGTAACCTGATCATTTTCAGCCGCGGCCGCGTTTACAGCGGAAGCATTGAAGGCGTAACCGATGTTAATAAGGGGACGATCACCGCGCTTCTCAATGCGACCTTCGACTATACCACCACCAAGCCTGACCCAATCACCCACCTACCCGTTTCCATTGACTTAACCGCCAGCATCACCGGTCCCTTTACTGCTAATATCCTAGTAAATCGCAACGCGGGTATCGGTGCCGCTCCCCTGTTGCGGGGAAATGCTACTGGTCTCCTCTCAAACGGCGAAGTCGATGACGATGGTAACCTGATCATTGTCGCCAAGCTGAACTTTGATGTCTTAGGCTTTAAGCAATCGAACACCGCCCCAGCCGGTGGTTCGCTAGGACCCCCAACCGGCGGCTAACATAGATCCTCCCCCATGACTCTTCGCCGTCTGGCGACTGCTTTTACCCTCCTCGAGCTTGTCATCGCGCTCGTCATCGTCGCCATCCTCGCGACCATGCTCCTGCCGGTCTATGCCGGGATGCGGGCGCGCGCGCAAAGAGTCCAATGCCTCGCGAACCTGCGTAACCTCTATCTCGCGACCGACCTTTACATCCAGCGCAACGGCTCCTGGCCCCAGATCGTTCGTGGCAGTTCCGATACCGGCGACGTCGATTTTGCCAACGCCTGGATCGCGGCCCTCGCCCCCTTCGGCGCGACCCGCCAGACCTGGATCTGCCCTGCGATCGAGGAAATCCTGCAAAACCCCGACTACAACAACTCCGCCAACGCGCGCCTCGACTACTTCCCGATGAGCTTCGACGACAAACCGACCACGCCTCACCAATGGCCGCGCCAGCCCTGGTTCGTCGAAACCGCCAATGTCCACGGCCACGGCAACCTCATCATCTTCACCGACGGCAGCGCCGGCCAGACCGACGACTTGATTCCAAAGTAGGAACTCAGCCATCCTGGCTGACTCACCCGACCGGCTTCCCAGCCTTGTCGGCTCTTGTAGCACGTCGCGCCTCACGCCAGAGCAGCTCACGACGGTTGCAGAGATTGTACGGTTGTGGCTTGGGTTGTGAGCGAAAGGCCTAACCATCCGACGATGGAGCGAACGGCAGACCGCAGTACGATCCGCTTTTGAGATGACTTCCACACAAACATCACGAGCGACGCGCGCTCTCGTGCGCCGTGGCTCATCTTGTTCTCTGTAAGTCTTACAAGGCGTTATGGCGAAACTCAGTTCTGAGCAGCTAACGCTCGAAGTCCTTCTGAAGAGTTCGATCAGGGGCGAAATCCGGAGTCAGCTTTAGAATTTCGCTGTCGTCATTGATTGCGTGGAACCGATATCCTGCCCGAAGCCGCACAAAAGCGTGAGCGAGATTCCAACGCGCGGGCTTCTTCCTGATCTTGTGTTGTCGTTAGGCCTTTGCAGGGTTGACCGCGCGCTCGTGCGCTTCTGTCAGCAGGCGCGTGAAGGTCCGCAAAACGATCAGGTTTATTGAGAGCGACGGACGGTATTTGGATACCACTATCGGGCAATAGGAAGTCAGCTTGGAAGGCCGGCTTCCGATTGCTTCGCGAGGAGACAGACGGCTGACCAGGGACGCCTGGAGTTATAACCAGGCGATGAAATTTTCGCCATGAGACCAAGGAAAAAGGAGAGCCGGTGGAGCTTCGCGGCGGTGTGAATCGTGGAATGCATCGCTTCCAATTTCCAACCGCATCGGGCAAAGAAGTCCGGACCTTCTTCCGGCGCGAATCTTAGCGGAATGCCGGCCTGATCGAGCGGGGCGCTCATTTTGTTCGCCAGCATGCGCAGGAGCGCGGGGGAAGCGAGATCGGTTATCCAATAGCGGAAACTCTTCGGCGCGGCGAGATCACGCGCCAGGGCCGCGACTTGGTCGGTAGTGAGGTAGACGAGCAAGCCCTCCGAAATGATGAGCGCATGTCGAGCGCGGCTCTCCAGCCGGGCGAACATTTCGCGCCGGGCATTCACGTCGGAGAGGTCGAGCCGGATGCGCTCGAAGCGGCAGACCAGCTTTTCATTTCGCAGCACCTCCTCTTTGTGCGCGAGGGTTTCCGGCAGATCGACTTCTACCCATTGCAGGGAAGGCGGCAGCTCCATTCGGAAAGGGCGGGCATCGAGTCCGGCCGCGAGGTTGATAACCAGGTCCGCGCCGCCGGCGACCTGATCATGAACGAATTGATCGACTGCCCAGGTGCGCGCGACAAAGGGCCAGGAATATTTCTCCGCGAAGGGGATGGAAGTGGCGATTTGTTCGCCCCGTTCCCCGGCGAGGCGGCGGGCGAATGGGTCGCGAAAGACCGCGTCCGGGCGTTCCGTCTCGCGCGCCCGGTAGACCGCGACCCAGCGCGCGGTGTCGGAGATGCCGCGGATCTGTGAGCCAGGCTGATTCACATCTGTCGAGTTCCAACCATACCATAGTCGATGCGGCGAGATGGTCTGTTTTCTGGCCGGTTATTGCATTGAAGAGCTGGGAACGCCGTTCCCGAAAAAGCAGAAACTGGAGGATAAGATGAAAGCACTCACCAAGATTATTGTCCTGCTCGGCGCGCTCTCGCTGCCGGCCGCATTTGCCAGCGGCGCACCGTCGGCGCCTCATCGTGAGATCACAATGTGGGTCTCAGCGCCGACTGGCAGTCTTCTCCGGGGCGGATACGCCAGCACTTACCTCACTAATATCCGGGCGAAGTCAATCGCACGCGAAGACCCGAAGCTACAGCAGGCGATCAATTCGCTCGACGGGCTCGGGATGCTGCGCGTGCGCGGCCTGGGATTGGTCCCGGCCGCGGTCGCCTGGCAGTCGAACACTTCGATTAACCAGGTTGTGATGGAGCAGGCCGAGACCCGCCTGAGTTATGCCGAGCTGTTGATGGCACATACGCTCGCCGCGGAAAGCAATCATGGCTTCAATCAAGTCATCGCTATGCGGGTCAATACCCAGACCTGGGCGCAAGTGGCAGAGCAACTCGGGGTCGATCCGGACATGATCATCCTGCGTGCGAAGACCGCGTCGGACCGAATTCGCCTTGCGCAGACCCGGACGCGGCAGCGCGCGCTGCGTGACTCCACACTCCAGAATTCAAATCCCCATATCGTGCAGCGTCACATTCACTATTAAGTTCCCCGGCGGGAAGAGGCCGAGCAAGAGTGGACGGTGACTCTGCACCTGCGGCACTCATCGCCTGTGCGGGGGAACCATATCAGGGAGCAGTTCACATTCTCGCCGAGTGACTTCGGCGCTAGCATTAGTTAGACAAAAGCTCTCCCGTACAGAGTAACTCTCGTGAAACTGACGTGGTCCGTTTTCGCTCCGGTTCTTGCATTAAAGGATTGGGAACACCGTTCCCAGAGAAACAACAAAATGGAGGATTAAACATGAAACTGATCACACGAATGGTAACTATCGCCGGCGTGAGTATCCTCATCGCTGGCCTGGCCAGGGGCGAGCAGGCGGCTCCGCATCACGAGATCACGATGTGGGTCGCGTCTCCCACTGGCAGTCATCTTGGAGCGGGATACGCCAGCACCTATCTCACTAACATCCGGGCGAAAACGATCGGGCGCGAAGATCCCAAGCTGCGCGAGGCGATCAATTCGCTCGATGGACTCGGCATGCTGCGAGTAAAAGGACTAGGATTGCTCCCGGCCGCGGTGGCCTGGCAATCAAATGCCTCGATCGACGAAGTGGTCGAGCAACAGGCAGAAACCCGGCTTAGCTACGCCGAACTCTTGATGGCGCACACGCTCGCCGCGGAAACAAACCATGACTTCAATGATATCATCGCGATGCGGGTCCACACCGACACCTGGGGCGGCCTGATGACGCAGTTGGGAGTCGATCCCGGCACGATCATCCTTCGCGCCCACACCGCGTCCGACCGGATTCGCCTCGCTGACACCAGAACCCGGCAGCAGGCCCGGCCAGATTCACGACTGCGAAGCAAGAGTCCGCAGTTTTCTCGCCACTACAATCATTACTAGCCAGCCAAACTGGAAGTGAGGCGGCGCCCACTCAATTAGCCGTCTCACTTCTAAAAGAGCTTATGTTCGTTAGGTAGAGAGCTTTCGAAGCGCCGCTCGAGAGAGATGCGAAAATGAGCGGCGCTTCCTCGGTCCTCCGGAGAAAGGCTTTGCGCATCGGCGTTTCCTCCGCCTCCAGCCCGGTGCTCGATGAGTCCGGCATTTGCATAAGCCACGCAGGGTGGAATGCGATCGCAATGAAGGAGCGGGATAGCTCTTGTCCGGCTGATTGGTTCCTTGCCGGCGCTACCCCGCATGGATTCGAACCATGAATAACGCCTCCAAAGGGCGCTGTGTTACCGTTACACCACGGGGTAGAATCGGCCGGCCATCCGGGCGCGACGTCGCAGCTTATGGAATCCGCGCACAGATCGCAACCCCGCGCTTGCCTGTTCCGCGCGCGGAACAACCTTGAAGGCGTGACCTCGGCGAGTTCGTCGTCTATCGACGGGCCGGCTGATGTTCTTTTCTTTGCTGCGGAGCTTCACGGCAACTCGGCGGGATCCCTCGACTTCGCTGCGCTCCGCTCGGGATGACGGTCATGCTTTGGTAGCGAGCACGACAGCGCGCTAACGAAAGGGCGAGCGGCCCGGGGGCGGGCCGTCTCCAAATCGGATCGAGCGCAGGCGATTGGAGCCGGCGCGCCCTCGCGCCGCCGGTCTGAAACCAACGAACCTCACTCCTACCGTGAATTCCTGTAGCGGCGGTCTATGACCGCCGAACCGCATGTGCCAGCCTAACGAAGCAGCCGGTCGAGCGCGGCGTCAGGGGCGGCGCCGAGGGCGAGGGCGCGCTCGTAATGCCGCCGCGCCAGTTCCTTCGCCGGCGGCTGCGAGGTCGAATAGACAACTGCCAGGTTGAAATGCGCGTCGGCGTAATTGGGATTATCGGCGATCGCCTCGAGCATTTCCTTTTCCGCCGCTTCCTGCCAACCTTTCTGGCTCGCGGTGATCCCGAGATAGTTATGCGCGGTCGCGCTCCTGGGATTGATCGCGAGCGATTTTGTTAACTCGGAGAGGGCGTCGTCGAATTTGCCCTGCTGATAGTAAACGATCCCGAGCGTGGTGTGGGCGAACTCGTCGCGCGGCGCGAGGGCGAGCGCTTTCTTCAGCGTCAGCTCGGCGGCCTTCAATTTCCCGTTGCGGAAAAGCACCACCCCGAGGTTGGAAAGCGAGTAGAGGTTGTTCGGATCTTTGGCGAGGATCTTTTGGTAAAGCTTCTCCGCCTCGCGGAATTTTCTCCGGTCGAAACTCTCCTTCGCTTCGCGCGCGAGGGGGAGAAGCTCGGCGGGCACACCGGGTTTAAAGCTGACGTCACCAGGCTCAACCGCAGCCTTGTTTTGCCCGGCCGGCTGGAGAGAGGACTTGTCGTTAGGCGAAGCGGGCTTCGCTATCGTCAGGCTCGCCTTCACCGTTCCCGGGGCGGAGTCGGAAATCGAAACCATCGGAGTTTTCAGCAGGGCGAGTTCTTCCGGGCTGAGTTTCGTGATTGGCTCGGCGAGAAACCGGATCTGCTGATCAAGCACATCGGATTTGATCTTGAGCTTCTCGAACTCCGCCAGCATGAGCTTTTTCGCCTGCTCGCGACGGGCTTCTTCCTGGCGCTCACGAATCACGATCGCACGCAGCATCTGGTTTTCCTTCACGAGCTGCTCGGTTTCCGTCGCGCTCGCGCCGTTTAGTTTCGCGGCGGCGAGCTGGCCGCTGGCTTCATCGAGCTGAATCCGCAGATCGGCGATCGTCTTTTCCGAATCGTGATTCGCCTTCTGGCTTTGCACGAGCTGGTCGCGCAACTTCTCCAGCTCCTGTTTGACCGCGATCAGCTCCTGTTCCTTTTTCGGGCGGTCGGCGCTGATTTCGCGCACGGTCTGCTCGGCCGTGGCGAGTTTGTGTTGCAGGGTTTCGTTCTCGGCGACGAGCACCTGGACGCGCGCTTTCGCCTCGTTTGCGACCTTCAAGTCCCGCACCGCATCGTCACGCTCGCTCTTCATCGTGTCGCGTTCCTGAGTCACGGCCGCAACCTGCTTCTGCGCCTCGAGCAACTTGCTTTTCGCCGCCGCGCTCTCCTGCTCGGCATCGGTCCGGCCGGTTTCGGCAGCGGCGAGCGCTTTTTTTAGTTGCGCGATCTCTGCCTTCACCGCCTCGACCGCCTTCGTATCCGCGCCGCCGGTCGATTGGATGATCTGTAACGATTCCTGGGCGGCGGCGAGCTGGTCGCGCACTTCCTTTTCGGCGCGGGCGGAAGCGGCCGCATCGCCCTTCGCTTTCTCGAGTTCGGCGCTGGTCGCCTGCAAGCGGCCCACGAGCTCAAACTTTTCCTTCTGCGCGGTGCTGGCTTCGCGCTGCGCCTGTTTCAATTGGGCCTCGAGACGGTCGACCCGGCTGCGCAACTCCTGCGTCGCCTTTTCGATCGCAGCCTGCATGTCAGTCGACTTCGGCAGACCCGAAGCTGCGCCGATTTCAATCGTTGCTCCGCCGTTGCCCGGCGCGGTCGCCGATTCACCCGTTGCGGGCCGGGCGCTCGCGGCGAGATCGCTCTGGGTGGCAAGTTTACTTTGCACGCGCAGGATCGCTTCCGCGATTTTGCGTCCGCGATAATCAACGATTGCGGGTTGCCAGTCAGCGTGATCTTTCTTCAGCTCTTCGAGCATCGAGCCGGCGAAGCGAAATTTCGCGAGCGCGGGTTGGAACTGGTTATCGCGCTCCAGTTTCTCGGCCTGTAGCGCGGTCATGTAGGCCTTGAGGAAAACCTCGGAGGGATCGACCTCCTCCTGCGCAAAACCGGGCAACGGCAGGAGCAGAAGCAGGGCGGGAAGGAGAAGCAGCCCGAATTTGTTCATCCTGAAAGCGGCGGATAATACCCGACTGCCCTGGCCGTTGCAATTGTCGTGCCGCGCCCGGCTTTGCCTTTGCAATCGAGCCGGGAAAAACTAGAATTCTGCGCGACGGTGGTCGTAGCTCAATGGTAGAGCCCCAGATTGTGGTTCTGGCTGTTGCGGGTTCGAGTCCCGTCGACCACCCCACATACATTTTCGATTTGCGATTGCCGAATTTCGATTGGCCAGGGCGCTTACATTGGCAATCGCACCCCATTCGGAAATTGGAATTTCTTCTGCGCCTGTAGCTCAACCGGATAGAGCATCAGACTTCGGATCTGAGGGCTGGGGGTTCGAATCCCTCCAGGCGCGCGGCCTTCCCCTAACGAACGCCTGACGAATAGAGGGCGTCGACCAGGCGGAGCGACTTCTCGTTAGGCAGGATCTGCTGCTCCATCTGATTCATGACGTAGGCAAACGCGATCTTGTTTTCCGGGTCGGCAAAGGCATGGCTCCCGCCCGCGCCCGGATGACCAAATGCGAGCGGCGAAGGACCGAAAATCCGCCGCTTTCGCTCCGGTGGGTCTTTCATGAAACCGGCTGAGAACGCCGTCGGAATCCCGAAGACGCGATCGATCCCGGCGGCGAGTGTCGTGGTCATCTGGGTCAGGGTTTTTTCGGAAAAAAATCGCCGGCCTTCGAGGGAACCGCCGTTTGCGAGCATGGCGTAAAATTTGGCCAATGCCCGCGCGCTTCCGATCCCGCCAAACGAAACAAACTCGCGCTCCCTATTCTCCGGCAAATTCATCGCGCTGATGGATTGCAGACCGCGCGGCGAAGCAAACGTCCGGCGCGCCAATGTGCCCGGGGTGGCGAGCGCGCGATAGAAGTCGTCGGGCGGCTCCGTACTCGTGACTTTGGCGGCGTAGATCGTGGCCACGCGCGGGTTCAGTTCGCGCGGCAGGCCGATCCAGATGTCGAGCCCGAGCGGTTCGGCGAAATTTTCTCGCCAATATTGTCCAACCGAACGGGCATCGATCCGGCGCACCAGTTCCTGGATGAGAAAACCAAACGTTCGCGCGTGGTAGCCGTGCGCGCTGCCCGGCGGCCAAAGTGGCGCCTGTTCTTCCAACGCCCGAATGACGGCCGAGTAGTCCGTGACCTCGACCGCACGATCGAGCGCGCACAAACCGGCCTGGTGGGAGAGCAATTGGGCCAGGGTTATTTCAGCTTTCCCGGCCTGTGCGAATTCCGGCCAGAACTCCGCGACACGACGTTCGAGGCCGATCTCGTGTTCCTGCAACAGATGCAAGAGACAGGCGCTGCCGAGCCCTTTCGTTGCCGACCAGAAGAGAACGAGCGTGTCGTTAGTCCACGGGCTCTCGCGGCGCGCTTCGCGATAGCCGCCGGCCAGTTCGAGGACTGGCTCATCGTCTTGCCAGATCGAAACCGCCGCGCCCAGCTCGCCTCGCTGCGCAAAGTTTTCCTCAAACAGCGGCCGGATTCGCGCCGCCAATTCATCCGCACGCAACCTCACCGGGGCGCCCTTGCCTAACGACCGCCTCAGTAGGTGCGGACGTAGGGGTATTTGGTTTCGTTTCCCGGCTCGGGTGGGAATTCGCCGTAGCCGCGGCGAATCGACCGAATATCATCGGGCAAAATCGGATAGTAGGTCCCGTGGTTCACCGGGAAAGGCCAGAGCAGCACTTCATAAAGCCCGATCCCGAGACGCGCGAAAGCCCGACCAGTCCCGCGGATCACGCCGTAACCGGCAGCCGCGCTGTTACCCTCATGGCTGTTAACCTGCCCGATCGTGACCGGGATTTCGGTCCCACCAAAAACCAGGTTACTCAGGCCGCGGCCCAGTTTTCGGGTCGGGCCGTAATCAGCTCCCGGGGGAGCCTGGATGTCGCCTAACGAAGCCGCGGCAACGCCGAGCGCCAGCAGCAGCCCGAAGCACCATTTCATGATCACGCGTCGAGTAGATCGTTGCCCCCGCACAATTGCAATCTTCTTTCTCAGGCCGGACGACGCGCCGCCTGTCTGCGACTCGCCGCCAGCGACGCCGCGGTGGTGATCACAAGCACCGCCAGGATGATGAGGAGCGAGACCCAGCTTGGCAGCTCGAACCAGTGTTCGCCGAGCATTTTGACCCCAACGAAGCAGAGGATGATGGCGAGCCCGATGCGCAGGTAGACGAAGCGCGTCATCAGATTGGCAAGGAGGAAATAAAGCGAACGCAAACCGAGAATGGCGCAGATGTTCGAGGTGTAGACAATGAAGGTGTCGCGCGTAATCGCGAGCACGGCGGGAATCGAGTCAACCGCGAAGACCAGGTCCATGGTTTCGATGACGATGAGGACAAGCGCGAGCGGCGTGAGCATGCGGCGTCCGGCGACGAGAGCGATGAATTTCGGGCCGTGATAATCGCCCGTCACCGGCAGGAGACGGCGAATCTGGCGGAGGATGAAATTGTGCTCGAGATCGATCGTGCCCGATTTGCCCAGGAGCATGCGCAGCCCGGTGATGACGAGGAAGGCGCCAAAAATGTAGAGGACAAAATGAAAGCGCGAGACCAGCGCCACCCCTAACCCGATCATGATCGCGCGCATCACGAGCGCGCCGAGGATGCCCCAGATCAGGACCCGGTGTTCGTAACGCGGCGGGACCCGGAAGTAGGAAAAGATCAGGCCAAAAACAAAAATGTTATCAACGCTGAGGGAGTACTCGATCAGATAGCCGGTGAAAAAATCGATCGCCTGATCCAGTCCCTGCCACCACCAGACCAGGCCGTTGAAGCTGAGCGAGAGCCCGACCCAGGAGAGACTGCGCCGAGCCGCGCTCGGCAGGCTGATGCGGTCGTGCCCGGGATCACTGAAAAGATCAATCGCGAGGGCGGCGAGAACTCCGAGATGAAACGCAACCCAAAACCAGATGCTGACCGACACGCGGCGCTAGGTTTCCACGCTTGAGCAAAACCGGCAACCGCGAAACCGGGCTGCTCGTTTGCGCCCTCGCGGCGGCGCGTACATGATAGAGTTGCACGATTTTATGGATGCAGAACTGCAAAAGTTGGTCGACTCCGGAAAACTAACTCCTGCAGCCGCCGAAGCGCTCGAAGAACTCAAGCCCGGCACCTTTTGCCTGCACAAAAGCTGGGGCTTTGGCCGGGTCGCCGACTGGAATCTTCTCCTCAACCAGATCGTGATCGATTTCGAAAAGAAAAAGGCTCACCCAATGCAGCTTCAGTATGCGGCCGACACGCTCACCCCGATTCCGGCCGAACATTTCCTCGCTCGCAAAGCCAGCAACCTCGACGGGCTCAAGCTCGAACTGAAGGAAAACGCCGTCGCGGTCATGCGCAGCATCCTCGAGAGCCTCGGCGGCAAAGCCACCCAGGCGCAGATCAGCAGCTGGCTGCTGGGCGATGTTTTTAGCGAGCCGGAATTCAAGCGCTGGTGGGACGCGACCAAGAAGCTGCTGAAAAAGGAAGGTAATTTTCTCATCCCGACGAAAAAGAATGAGCCGATCGAGCTGCGTGCCGGGCCGGTCGATCGCGCGCGGGAGCTGCTCCGCTTTTTCGCAGAAGCGCGTCAGGCGAAGGAACAAAGCGCCGCGCTCGACCAGATCATCAAGCAGCATCACGAATTCAAAGAGCCCGAGAAACAACTCCAGCCATTGATCGGCGAGTTAGAGGAAGCGGCCCGGCGCAACCAGCGGCTCAACCCCGCCCTCGCCTTCGAGTTGGTCATCGGCCGGGACGACCTCCTCCAGCGCGAGCCAAAACTGAAGAGCACCCAACCCGATCTCACCCTCGAGCGTCTGATTGCCGAGGAGGAGCGCCGGCTCGACACCGTGCTCGCGAAGCTGCCCTCGGCGAAAGAGAAACGCGTCGCCCAGGTGCTGCCCGCCGCGCTCGGCGAAAACTGGACCGAGCGCGCCTGGCAATTGATGCAGGGCCACAACGCCCGGCTCGTCGCGCAGGTGCCGAAGTTATTCATCGAAAATGGCAAACGCGAAGAGCTGCGCGCCGCCCTCGACCGGGCCCTGCGCGAGCATTCCGCCACGAGCGAGATGCTTTTCTGGCTGGGCAAAAACCGAGGCGACTGGCCGGAACTCATCACGCCCGATTTGCTCGGTGCGATCCTCTCCGCGGTCGAGCGCGACCAGCACAACGAAAGCAACAGCCGCAGCACGCGTTTGCGCGATCTGCTCATCGACGATCGCGAGTTGATCCCCGATGTCTTCGCCGGCGCCGAGCCCGGGATCGCCCGCGATGCGATGCGCCGTCTCATGCTTAGCCCAGTCTTCGACGAGCTGACGAAACGCTCGCTCATGGCGCGGTTGATCAAACTTTATCCCGAGCTGCAAAGCCTGCTCAGCGGCGAACAGACGGAGGACAAGAGCGCCTCGCTCGTGGTTTCCTGGAGCAGCCTGCAAAAACGCAAGACCGAGCTGGAGGAGCTGATCAACAAGAAGATTCCCGAGAACAGCAAGGAGATCGGAGTCGCCCGTTCCTACGGCGATCTGCGGGAGAATTTTGAATTCAAAGCCGCGAAGGAAATGCAAGCCGTCCTCATGCGGCGCAAAGCCGAGCTCGAACGCGACCTTCATCGCGCCCGCGGCACCGCCTTCGAGAATCCCGACGTCTCGCAGGTCTCGATTGGCACCGTTGTGACCCTGCGCGACACCAAAACGAGCGAAGAAGAAACCTACACCATCCTTGGCGCCTGGGATGGCGACCCCGAGCGCGCGATCATTTCCTACCAGACGGCGATCGGCCAGGCATTGCTCGGCAAACGCGCCGGCGACATCGTCGAGCTGAATACAACCGAGGATACCGGGCGCTACGAGATCATCGCGATCGAGCCCGCCCCCGTCGACGAGGTCCCCGCCGATTCCGAGCTGGTCGAGTCCGTTTCGTAGGCAACTGTAGCGGCGGTCGCGCTGGCGGTTCCGCTCCGTTCTTCGCCTTGGACTTGAGACGGCTTTTCGCGAGAATGCCGCACTCGTGCGCGCAAACAAGCTGACCATCGGGCCGGTCGTTCTGGGCGGGAAAACGCCCGCCTTTATTCTTGGGCCGTGCGTGATTGAGTCGGAAACGTTTGTCAGGCGAATGGCGAGAAAAATCGCGCGGATCTGCGCGGCGGAAGATTTGCCGTTTATCTTTAAGGCTTCCTACGACAAGGCGAACCGCACCTCGGTCCGCTCCTACCGCGGGCTGGGCGTGCGGGAAGGGTGCGCATTGTTAGGCGAGATCGGGCGCGAAATTGGTATGCCGGTCACGACCGATGTCCATTCGCCTGCGGAAGCGGAGATCGCCGCCGAGTACATCGATGTTCTCCAGATCCCGGCGTTCCTCTGCCGCCAGACCGATCTCATCCGCGCCGCAGCCGAGACGGGTCGGGTGGTGAATGTGAAGAAGGGCCAATTCCTCGCGCCGTGGGATGTGCGCAACATCGCGGAAAAGCTTCAGACTTTTAGCGCGAAAAAATTCTTCTTCACCGAGCGCGGAACGACCTTCGGCTACAACAATCTCGTCGCCGACATGCGTTCCCTTGCCTGGATCCGGGAAGCCGGTTACCACGTCGTCTTCGATGCGACCCATTCGGTGCAACGCCCGGGCGGCGCGGGTGACTCGACTTCCGGCGACGGCGCTCTCGCCCCGGTGCTGGCCCGGGCCGCGCTCGCTGCGGGTTGCGACGGCATTTTCATGGAGGTGCACGAAAACCCCGCCTGCGCGCTCTCCGACGGCCCGAATCAGGTTCCGCTAAAGGATTTGCCGAAGCACCTTCGCATGTTAAAAAAGATTCATGCCGTCGTGTCGTAGCGCACGCTGGTTTCCGGGCGCGCGCTTGTTTCTTCTTTGCCTCTTGTTGAGCAACGCTCTCGCCTTTGCCGGCGGCAAGCACCGGCGCGCGACCCCCACTCCCAGCCCGGGCGAATCGCCCGAAGCGATCGGACTGAAAAACATTCCGCTCACCGTCGGCCACGAAGCGAAAGGGCTGGTGCTCCCAAACTACGACCTGCAAGGCCACCTCCTCGGCCGGTTCGAAGCCGCCACCGCCGCGCGTCTCGACGAAAATCATGTCCGCTTTAAAGACTTGAAAATGCAGACCTTTGATCAGAAAGAGCAACCCGATTTCAACGTTGTCATGTCCGACGCCATTCTTAATCTCGAAACTCGCGTGCTTGAATCGCACGCGCGGACGAAAATCAAGCGGGCGGATTTCGAGATCGCCGGCGATGCCATGACCTTCAACACCACCACGCACCAGGGCACGATGGCCGGCAACGTTCACATGACGATTTTCAATCAGAAGGAGATCGCGACCGGAACTCCAAAAAAATGATGCGCCCGGTTTTCTCCGTTGCCCTTTTCGTTGCCCTCATCACCGCCACCCGCTCCGGCGCGCAGGATTCGGTGCGCTCGCCGGAAAAGCCGGCCGCGACCGCGAGCCGATCGACCCCGGCGCTTTCCGCCACCGATCTGAAAGGGCAGCCGATCACGACCCAGATTTACGCGGACGAAGCCTCTTTCGATACCGAGAAACGGGTCGGCAACTTCACCGGCCACGTCCGCGTCTTTGATCCACGCTTCAATATTCAATCCGATAAACTGACGGTTTACATCCACAAGCAGGAAGGCGAAGGACTGGAGAAGGCAATCGCGGAGGGACACGTCGGGGTGGTGCGGGAACGGCCGGGAGAAAATGGTAAGCCGCCGACGCAGGCGATCGGCCTGGGGGAGAAAGCCGTTTACACTTCAGGAGATGGAAACGTGGTTTTAACCGGGAGCCCGCGCGTGCAACAAGGCCTCGATACTCATATCTCCACCAGCCCGGATACCGTCATGATCCTGAATGCCGACGGCCATCTCACCACCCACGGCCCGAGCCGCACGGAAATTCGGCAGGAGAAATCCCCCACCCCGGGGCCCAGTCCCACTCCGAAGAAATGATCAGCTCAAGCGCACCCGCACCAGTGATCGAACCGCCGCCCGAGGCCAAGGCGCAGACCGAGGTGCTGCGCACCGATGACCTCGTGAAAATCTACGACGGCCGCGCGGTCGTGAACGAGATCAAGCTCGACGTCAGCCAGGGCGAGATCGTCGGCCTGCTGGGCAAAAACGGCGCCGGCAAGACCACCACCTTTTACATGATCGTCGGCCTCGTCAGGCCAAATCGCGGCCGGGTGATTTTTTCCGGCACCGACGTGACCGATTACCCGATGTATAAGCGGGCACGGCTCGGGATGGGTTATCTCCCGCAGGAGGAATCGATCTTCCGCAAGATGACCGTCGAGCAAAACATCATGGCGATTCTCCAGACTCTGCCCTTGAGCAAACAGGAGCGGCGCCATCGCTGCGATGAGTTACTCCACCAGTTTGGGATTGACCGGATCGCAAAGAACATCGCTCTAACTCTAAGTGGCGGGGAGAAACGCCGCCTGACCATTGCGCGTTCGTTAGTCACAAAGCCCAAACTGCTCATGCTCGATGAGCCTTTCAGCGGAGTCGACCCGATCGCGGTCTATGACGTGCAACAGTTAGTCGTGAATCTGCGCCAGAGCGGCCTCGCCATTCTTATCACCGATCATAACGTGCGCGAGACGCTCTCGATCGTCGACCGCGCCTATCTCATCGATGAAGGCCGGGTGGTAAGCGAAGGGACGAAGGATTTTCTCATTAACGACCCGATCAGCCGGCAACTGTATCTCGGGGAACGTTTCCACATGTAAGAAAAGAAAGGGAGCCGCATGCAAACCGCCAACGCCAAGCCATCCGTCAAGGTCATCGGTCGCCACGTCGCCGTCACCCCCGCGATCAGCGAGTATGCGACGCGCAAGATCGAAGGGTTGCATCTCGATTATCCCAAGATCATCGAGGCCCATGTCATCGTCGGGGTGGAAAAATACCGGCATTGGGCGGAGATCGTGCTCATCTGCTCCAATCACATCACGATCGAGGCGCAGGCGGAAACCAACGATCTCTACGCCACGATTGATGCCGTGATCGACAAGATCGCGCGCCGGATGCGCAAGTATAAGACCCGGCTCCTCCGCCGCCATCGTCCGCGTAAGGACGATATCCGCCACCTCGAGGAGCAGGTCTTGCATCCCGAGCCGGTCGAGGAAGATGAGCACCACGAGCATACCGTGGTGCGGACGGAGCGTTATCCGGTCAAGCCGATGTTTGTCGACGAAGCGGTCTTGCAGCTCGAGATGTCGACCCGGCAATTTCTCGTCTTCATGAACGCGCGCAGTTTGCGCGTCAATGTCCTTTACCGGCGCAAGAGCGGCGACTTTGGACTTATCGAGCCGTCGTTAGGCTGAGGCAACGAGGCATCAGGCCAGGATTCCCCACCAGGCGTAGTAACTCCGGCGGCAGAGCAAAAGGGAAATGATTGCCATCAATCTCCTCATAGCTCGGGAACGGGAAATCATCGTCTCTGCCGAGTACTATGGGATTGGAGCGTCAGTGTTGCGCTAAAAATTCTTGGCCGCGCATTTTTTCCCAAGGGCGAGTCTGTTTCACAATGCGACACCGACTGTTCGGATCTTGAACGACAACCCATCCGCTGCGCGGGTTTTCTCCCTTGAGAAACGGTTGAGGCACGCTCGTTGCTTAACCAAGATCGGAAAAACACTCCGCGATGCTTACAATTTCCGCATTCATTCTCGCCGCCGGCTCAATCGTGATGAGCGTCTGGTGGGCCTGCCGCAACGAAGAACTGCCGGAGCGCCGGCCCGAACTTCAGGCGCCCAGCGCCGGATAGGCAGGCAGAACCGATCTTTCGAGTCCGAGGCGGAAATTCGGAAATTCCGCGTGCCAGCCGAGCTTTCGCAGCTTTTGATTCGAGACGCGTTTATTGCTTGAGCCACGCTTGCGTGAGGCGGGGTGGGCGGCTTCGCGTGGCAGCGGACGCTCCAGTTTCGCCGCCAGCCAGGCATAGCATTCCCGCTGAGTCAGCGGTTCGTCGTCGGTCACGTTCACGATTCCTATGTCGTCAGGCAAGGTCGCGAGGAGGACGAGAGCAGCGGCAATGTCATCGCGGTGCGCCTGGTTTTGATAACGGCCGCCGCCGTTTTCAAGTCGCGCTTCGCCGGCAAGAAATTTGCGGAGAAGCGCGGAGCGGCCCGGGCCATAAATCCCGGCGAGCCGCGCGATCGTGCCGCGATTTTGCCTAACGAATTCCTCGGCCGCGCGAAGAATCCTGCCCGTCTCGTGCAGCGGGTCGGCCGGGCTGGTTTCATCAACCCATTGGCCATCGCTCTGCGCATAAACCGAGGTGCTGCTCGTGAAAAGGAAGCGCGCGGGTCGCAGCATCTCGAGCAGGTTCTTGGCGCCTTCGAGATAAACCCGGCGATAACTGTCGGCCCCGCCGCCTTTGGTGCTGGCGCAGTGAATGACCGCGTCGAATTCGCCCGGCGCGGCCTCGACCGCATTGCGCGCTGCGATGTCGACCGCACGCACCCGCCACGGCTTCGTCCCCAGCTGCGCGGCTGACTCCGCCGATCGAGTCCAGCCTTCCACCTCCCAGCCGCAGGCGTGGAAGAGGTCGGCGGTCGCGCTGCCGACATAACCGCAGCCGGCGATGAGGATTCTTGGCATCGGGCGAACCGTAGCGTGCAGTTGGGATAGCCGACAAATCGGCAAAGAAATGTTTTCGAGGCAGCAATGGAAGCTCGCGCCTTTAACGCCGAGGCGTCGTCTCGGCGACGCTCATGGACGTGCCTCCGGTTCCCCCCTGCGATCAGGCCGGCCTCAGCGCGGCCGGCTACAGCGCAACCGGCACGATCTCGATCTCGTCGAATTCGTTAGGCTGGATCGCCCGCACCTGTTTCAGCCGGATCAACTCGAGGAGCGCAAGAAAGGTGACGACGACCTCGACGCGCGACGCGGCGCGCGCGAAGAGCTCGGAAAATTTCACCGCATTGCCGTCGGCCAATGTCTGGAGGATGCGCTCGATCTTGTCCGAGACGGTAAAATTTTCCCCGAAAATCTCGCGCAAATCCTCCCGCGCCTCGAGCCGCTTGATCACGTTCTGGAAGGCGTTGATAAGCTGGAAAATCCCGACCTCCCCGAGATGAAGCGGCGCCATCTCCGGAATCACGCCGTCGCCGATGCGGGCAAAGATGCGCTCCTGTTCCAGCTCGCGCGTCTGCAAATGCGCGGCCGCTTCCTTGAACTTCTTGTATTCGATCAGCTGCCGGATCAATTCCCAGCGCGGATCATCTTCCTCGACCTCTTCCTCGGGCGGCTGTTGATCGGCCGGTAGCAGGCTCCGGCTCTTGAGATAGATGAGGTTGGCGGCCATGACGACGAACTCGCCCGCGACATCAATGTTCAGCTCCTTGAAGGCCTGGAGATATTCGAGGTATTGCCGGGTGATGCGCTCGAGCGAGATCTCGTAGATATCGATCTCGTCGCGCTTGATCAGGTAAAGCAGCAGATCAAGCGGGCCTTCGAAAATCTCGAGCCGAACTTTGTATTCCGTCTCCATGCGACGCCCGCGAGAATAGCGGCCAACTCCAAACTTGTCATCCCGAGCGCAGTCGAGGGATCCCGCGGAACAACCTGGGCTCGACGTTTCGCCTTTGCTCCGATGCCGCGTACCCGAGACAGACAGGATTAACAGGATTAAGGGGATTGATTAGAAGACGGTGCCGAAAAGGTCTCTCTTTCAAATCCTGTCAATCCAGTTAATCCTGTCTAGCAGATATCACATTGGAACAGCGGTAAAACAGGCACGGTTAGCCTGGTTTCTATTTTCCCAGTCATCCCGAGCGCAGTCGAGGGATCCCGCGGAGCTGCCTTAAGGCGCGTTGCCCGAGAAATTTTGTTTCCGTCCGTCCTGCCTCGGTGGCTTACGCTTCCGCAGCGGGATCCCTCGACTGCTCTCGGGATGACGATGCTTTCTTTTTCTCGGCATTCCAGATTTCATCCGTCGCGGCGAGATCGACTTCCCCGACCTGGCCTCCGTGCCTCTTCAATTCCGTCTCCATCGGGTGAGAGCGGGCGATGAATTTGTCGGTCGCCGCCTAGACCACGGTCTCGCGGATGTTCGCCACTTGTTCAGAGAGTCGAGCCGCTATTTCGACACAATGCCTGCTCAAAAAATGATTGCTGGACACGAAACACAATGATGATCACCATGGAAAGAACCGCTCGTGAGTATCTCGCTCGCATACGACCCGCTGCCGCAGCAGCCATCGTCACCTTTTTGGCGACAGTGTCGAATCTCACTCTGGCACAGACTCCGACTGCCACGCCTTTGATCTATCCTTCACCAACGCCAACTACGACCGCCACTCCGGCGAAGGTTGACATGTCTTACGGCGACCCTGCCACGTTCACGCCACGTCCGTACGACCTTCACGTTCCACCCGGCCAGCCCAGTCCCACCCCGATTCGGTCGAAGGATCAACCACCGGTAGGCGATCGGCAATTTGGTGAAACCCTTCAGTGGGTTACTTATGCCCCGCCTCCAGGGACGCCCGGACCCGA
Organism: Chthoniobacterales bacterium; assembly: GCA_036825615.1. GTDB lineage: Bacteria > Verrucomicrobiota > Verrucomicrobiia > Chthoniobacterales > UBA10450 > JAICXG01. The sequence continues at coordinate 7,712 of DAISXY010000025.1, read as the reverse complement.
CGGGAACACCGGTCATTGGCCAGTGATTGTCGTTTTTCACATTGGCGGTTACAAAAGTGGAGACTATTACCAGGCGATGAATTTCGCCCCGCAGGATCTGGCCGCGGCCGGCTTCTACGTTGTCAGCGTCGGCGTTCCTCTGGCGCCGCCGGGAAACATTTTGGGGCAGTACGATCTTCAGCAATCAGACGCAGCTCATTCCGGCCGGTACCCGCAACAGACGACCGCTGCGGAAGCGTTCATCGATGCCGCTAGAAATGATCCTAACTGCTACGATCATCGCGTCGGCGTTCTTGGAGGATCGTGCGGAGCATCCCATGCCATGTATGTCGCACTGGATGTGAATGTGACATATCCGAACTGGCCATTCTGGGATCTTTCTCAGCGGCCGCTCTGCGCAGTCGGCCTGTCGGGCCAGTACGACTTTTCCGATCGTGACACTGACATTGACATGCAATTCATCACGAACATCGAGAATTACCTCTACACCACCAATCCAATGGAACAATGGTCGCACTCTCCTATAGGTTTGATCTCCGCTGCGGCTCCTCACGGTTTTATTCCGATGTATTGCATTCGGGCTTCTGATGACCCGGGCTCCCCGAAGTCGAACTCAGACCATTTTTGGTTTGCGATGACTCAGGCTGGCGCTAATCCGCCCACTTTTTTCATGGAAACAGTGCCATCCTCAACTAATCACGCATTTGGCCTCTGGGGTGACTATTTGGACGACACTCAGCTACTTAACCTTACGGTGCGGGATCGCGTAATCGCCTTCTTCAAGCAATATCTCTACAATTGAGCATAATGAAGTTACTCGCTTGTATAACTCACACAGATAATCATCGCTGTCGCAACTTAGTCAGGCTGGCAATAATTGCGCTTCTCTGCGCCTGCGGGCTTGCTCATGTTCTAGCCGTTCAACCCCCACCGGACGGAGGCTACCCCAATAACAACACTGCCGAGGGCGATGGCGCACTCGCCAACGACGTGCCGGGCTTTGATAATACAGGGATAGGTTTCAACGCGCTTAAAAGTGTAACCAGCACGGCAGCCGAAAACACAGGTGTTGGCAGCAATGCTCTCTCTGGGACAACAACCGGCACGGCAAATGTCGCGATTGGGTATTACGCTCTTGGTGCGAACACCACCGGTGGTTTCAACGTTGCGATAGGGCTGGGCGCATTAGTCGCTAATACAACTGCTTCTTACAATATTGCGATCGGCGAGGAGGCGCTTCAGGCGCACACTAGTGGCGGTGAAAATGTTGCGATCGGCTCGGGCGCGATGGCTCTCGGCACCAGCGGTAGTTATAACACTGCTATTGGCGACACGGCGATGGCTTTCGCCAACGGCAGTGACAACGTGGCGGTCGGCGACGGCGCTCTCAACATGGCGAACGGTGACGAGAACATCGGGATTGGTCAGCAAGCCTGCCTGAACTGCGCGGGTGACAATAACATCGCCATCGGCCAGTTTGCCGGGCAGAGCGTCACCACCGGGGGGAGCAACATCCTGCTCGGTCAGAACGCCGGGATCAATATCACCACCGGGTCGAACAACATCGAGATCGCAACGGCGGGGACAAAGAAGGACAGCGGAGTGATCCGGATCGGCGATGCCGCGGCGCAAAAGAAGACCTTTATCGCCGCAATCAGCGGAGTGACTGTCTCCGGCGCGGCGGTCATGGTCAACAGCAAAGGCCAGCTTGGGGTCGCGACCTCTTCGGCGCGCTACAAGGAAGGGATCGAGCCGATGAAGGACGCGAGCGAAGCAATCCTTTCACTGCGGCCAGTAACGTTCCGGTACAAGAAAGAGTTAGACGCGGAAGGGACGCCGCAGTTTGGGTTGGTGGCGGAAGAAGTCGCCAAAGTCGATCCCGACCTCGTGGCCAAGGATGAGTCAGGCAAGCCTTACACGGTACGCTACGAAGCAGTCAACGCGATGTTGCTCAATGAGTTTCTCAAGGAGCACAGGAAAGTCGAAAGCCAGACCGCAGAGTTACAGGTGACAAAGTCACAGCTCGAGAGTCAGGGCAAGGAGATTGCCGAACTCAAGGCCGCATTGAAGGAACAGGCGGCGCAAATCCAGAAAGTGAGCGCGCGGCTGGAGAGCACTCGTGCCGTGACGCAGCTGGTCGAGCGGTAGCCTGGCTCCGGCCGATCGCGTTGCGTCGAGCGTGTATTGCAGACGGTAGCTGCCGATGTTTGGGTCGAGGGGTTCCTCGGCCGGCTTCGAGTCAAGATCGTTAGGCGACAGAGATAGCCAGATTGTCGTCATCCCGAGCGCAGTCGAGAATGGAGCCTCTTAGCGACATGGGCTTGGCGCCACGCGAAGCGCGGCGACTTGCCAAATCCCGTGGAATAACCTGGAGGCAGCGCTTCTTCTCTGCTCCGACGCCACGTTACCGGAGAGAGACAGGATTGACAGGATTAAGGGGATTGATTAGAAGACGGTGCCGAAAATGTCTCTCTTCAAATGCTGTCAACCCAGTTAATCCTGTCCAGCAGATAGCACATTGGAACAGCCGTAGAACGGGCACAGGTGCCCTGGTTTCTATTTCCCAGTCATCCCGAGCGCAGTCGAGGGATCCCGCGGAGCTGCCTTGAAGCGCGTTGCCCGAGAAATTTTGTTTCCGTCCGTCCTGCCTCGGTGGCTTACGGTTCAGCAGCGGGATCCCTCGACTTCGCTCGGGATGACGCTGCTTTGTTTTTCTCGGCATTCCAGATTTCATCCATGGCCGCGAGATCGACCTCGCCGAGTTGCTTTCCATTCGCGGCGAGTTCCTCTTCCATGGCGTGAAAGCGGTTGATGAATTTGCGGGTCGCGGCGGCGAGGAGCGTCTCGGCTTCGAGTCCATTTTTGCGCACGAGATTGACGACCGCGAAAAGCAGATCGCCCAATTCACCGGCGGCCGCGGTCGTATCGGCTGACGCGATCGCTTCTTTCACTTCGCCAAGTTCCTCCTCGACTTTCGCCATCACATCCTTCAGCTCGCTCCAATCGAACCCGACCCGCGCCGCCTTGGTCTGCGCCTTTTGCGCAAGCATGAGCGCGGGCAAGGCTCTCGTCAGGCCGGCGAGATAACCTTGCTCGACCGATCCCTTTTCCGCGCGTTTGATTGCGTCCCATTGCTTGAGCACGGCGTTGGAGTCGCGCGCGGTGGTTTCGCCGAAGACGTGCGGATGCCGCCTAACGAGTTTGTCCGCGACCTCGCGGCTCACATCCTCGAGCGTGAACCGCCCCTCCTCGCTCGCGATCTGCGTCTGCATCACGACCTGGAGGAGGAGATCGCCTAATTCTTCGCGCAGGTTGGCGACGTCCTTTTTCCGGATTGCATCGGCCACTTCGTAGGCTTCTTCGAGCAACCCCGGGACTAACGACTCATGGGTTTGCTCGCGGTCCCACGGGCAGCCGTCCGGCGCACGCAGCCGCGCGACGATCTCGCAGAGGCGGGAGAATTGGGGGGAACGGTGAATCGTGAATCGTGAATCGTGAATTGGCTCGTCCATCGCTCCGTTAGTGGAACCATACACCAGCTTCGGTGTAACGATTCTCCATGTAACGATTCACGCTCGCCCTAAATCCGCCAGAGCGAACGGTGGCTGCCAAACTCCGTGATTTCCCCCGAGGTTTTGCGCCCGACATAGATCGCGATCCCGATCACGGTCACGAGCGTGCCGACGAAGATGACCGCGACCACCCAGGAAGAGATGTAGCCAACACGAAGCGCGCGATAGAAGGCGGCGAGGCTGTCGATCGGTTCCTTGGCGTGGAGAAAAATCTTCATCACCCAGGCGATCATGATGAGGAGAAAGATGAAAACGTAATTGCGTTTCAGGCGTCGCCCGACCGCTTCGAGCATGCTGATCTTGAACGAAGGCAGAATGAGATCTTCGCAGACCAGTTTCTTCCATTCCCCCTGGAGAAGATGCCGGTTCTCCATCACCATCGGGACAAGAAAATGCGCCTCGAGCATCCGGACCCGGGCGCGAAAGGCGTCGTAGAAACGATACCGCCGCGCCTCGATCCAAAGCATGATCCAGACGATCGCGAGATTGAAAAAGAAGATGAGATGCGGAACCCCAATGTTGGAGAACGCGATCGTGATGATGGCGGTGCTGCTCGTCACCGCCCAGTTCGTGGTCGTGTCGAGCCGGGTGCGCCAGACCATGATGCGGCCCATTTCACCACGATAGAAATGCGACATGGCGTTGACGTAGCCCTGGTCGTAAAGGCTGCCCTGGACGGCGAGCTTGGTTTCTTCAGCGACTTTCTGAATTTCGTCAGCCACGGCTGGCGAATGATTCGACATCGGGAAGCGACGCGTCAATCTATTCCATGCTCTCGCCTCTGCTCGAAAGTCTGCTCGATCCGAATCATGTCGTGCTCGAACTGCGCGGCCGGAGCGGCGGCGAAGCGGTCTGGGAAATCGTCGAGCGGCTCGGTGGGCGCGGCGATTTGCAAAACCCGAAGGCGTTTTTCGAAGCGGTGATGGAGCGGGAAGCGAAAAGCTCGACGGTGGCGAACGGCGGCGTCGCATTTCCGCATGCCCGCACCCAGTTGGTCGAGGAGCTGCTGCTCGGGATCGGGCGCAGCCGCGAGGGCGTGCTCCTTCCCGGCAACGACAACCTCGTCCACCTCCTCTTCGTCATCGCCGTGCCGCAACAAATGGTGAACGACTACCTCATTTGTGTCGGCTCACTCGCGCGCCGATTGAACCAGGAAGCCACGCGTCATGCGCTGCTCGAAGCGTCAACGCCGGCCGAGTTCTTCGAGCGGCTGCGCGGCGATAACTGAGTCGTTAGGCGAAGCTCGAGAAAACCGCTCGCGGTAATAGCAGCGGTGCAGCGTTTCCGGCGAGATGCCGCATTTGTAGAGCAGGATCAAAATCCCATTCTCGATCGAGGTCCGCCACGCGCCGCGCCGGCAATGGCGCCGGCTGGAGGAGACAAGCGGTGGGTCGAGCACCGCCACATTGCCGGCTCGGCGCAGCCGGCGCGAGAACTCAATGTCTTCCATCAGCGGAATGGGAGAGAAACCGCCAAGCTGGCGAAAAATTTCACGCCTAACGAAAATGGATTGGTCGCCAAAAAAATTTCCCCCGTGTCGCGCAATGGCGCGCGCGACCAGCTCGAGCGGTCGCAGCCAGGGATGGCGCTCGTCGAACTTGCGATGGAACGCGCCTCCAACCATCGAGGGCTTTTGCAACGCCTGTTCGATCGCGGCGAGATGTGCCCGAGTCAGGAGCGAATCGGCGTGGTGGAAAATGAGGACGTCGCCAGTCGCGTTCTCCGCGCCGAGATTCATCTGCGCGCCGCGGTTCGGCGTGCCCAAGTGCAGATAGATTCCGCCTGCTGCCAGCACCATTTGCGCGGCCAGCGGATCGGGTGCGACATCGACGATGATGATCTCGTGCAGGCGTTCGAGCCTGCCGAGTTGCGCAACGAGTTGGGGCAACAACTCGGCTTCGTTCCATGCCGGAACGATCACGCTCAACCGCAATCTCGCAGCGGCCGGCGCCTGGCTCACTTCGATTTGTTCAACAAACGCGCCCGGGCGCGGTCGAGCGCGCGCCGCTCGCTTGGGGTGAGACTGCCGATCCCCGATTTCGAGATCTTGTCCAGCACCGGGTCGATCGAATCGTAAATGTCTTCCGGTTCCACCACGCGCCGGGAAGAGGCGGGCGGCACGACTCGGAGCGAACGCCGGGAGCGCCAGCGCGAAGTCCAGCCGTTCAGCCAATCCAGTTGTGGCCCAGCTCCGCGCAGCTGAATGAAACCGAAGGCGAGGCCAATGCTAAGCCAGAGAACCGCCATTTCCGTCCAGCCGTGGTAAGCGAGCAACTGGAGCGAGTAAGCGGCGATGAAGATGAGCGCGATCAGCTTCGCCGTGAGGCGGAAAAAAATCTCCGCGTTCGGGTAGATGGCGGCGAAAGCGATGAAGATGGCGAAATGGATTGTGGCCGATCCGGCGAGCCCGATTCGCACCCATAATCCCCAGAGGGTGAGAAAGAGCGACGGGACGAGCAGCAGCACCGCGTAAAGCGCAAAGAAAGCGCGCCGGCCGATGAAGCGTTCCACTTCGCGCCCAAAGGCGAAGAGCATGTACATCTCGACCGCGAACCAGATCAGGTTGGAAGGCTGATGAACAAAAGCGTAGGTCGCGATCTGCCAAATCCGTCCGCCATAGACGACCTGCGCGCTGTCGAAAGCGAAGAGGCTGAGGACGGCGCCCTGGCCGACGGCGAGCAGGAGGCAGCTCGCGATCATGCAGGCGATGTGCACAAGCATGAGGAGGGTGGCGGCGTAAATCGGATAGCGCCCGATCCAGGCGATCGGTTGATACTCATCCGATCTCGCGACGCCGAACATACCGACATTAAACGGCGCGCCGCAGAGGAGCGCAAGTTCGCAGCTTTGCTCTGAGATTTTCCTGGAGCCCGGGCCGGCGGCCATTGCGCGTTCGCGCGGCCAAAGTTCTGTCATCCCGAGGCTGGCGCAGCGCGCCGAGGGACCCCGCACCCGCAGTGTGCGCTTTCGCAAAACTCAAGGCACTCACCCGGGCTCAGGCGTCGCCTCGCGCACCCACCCGTATTGCATTTGGGAGGTCCCTCGCCGTCCTGCGGCGGCTCGGGATGACAAACTTTTTCCGCGCTCACGATTCTGTCATCCCGAGGCTGGCGCAGCGCGCCGAGGGACCTCTCAGCTGAAATTTGCGCGTGAACCGCGTGATGGGCACTGGCGCGGCACGGGCTTGGTGTAATCTCCCGTGCCAGGCGTGCGCCATTGAGGGCGACCCGGACATTACGAATCAGCCTGCGGGGGGCGGCGCGAGGGCGCGCCGGCTCCAACCGGGAGGTGCTGAGGGGAACCGAATGGCGGCATCGCCGTTGCAGGTCCTCGCCATCCTTCGGCGGCTCGGGTTGAGCGAGTGCGGGAGGAGGGGCTTGGGATCAGTTCGCGCTGTTCGTACGACCGACGCCTCAGAAAACGCGCAGCCACATCATGCGCCCGGTTGGAGGCGGGCCGCCTCCAACTACAGGCCGGCGGCCTGTGCTCCCCGGAATTTGTGCTTCCGGCCTTGCCTAACGATTCAGGCGGGCGGCGAGCTCTTCGTATTGCCCGAACAGTTCGTTCGGTACTTTCGGCCCGAGCGAATCCAGGAATTCCTTCTGGCCCTTCAGCTCGGTCGCCCATTCACCGGCGTTCACCGCCAGCAATTGCTGCAACTGTTCCGAGGAAACCCCTTCCAGCCCTCCGAGATCGAGATCTTCCGGCCGCGGGATTGCGCCAATCGGCGTCTGCTCCGCGCCGGCGGTGCCTTCGCAGCGCTCGATGATCCATTTCAAGACCCGCAGGTTTTCACCGAAACCAGGCCAGAGAAATTTCCCCGCGGCGTCCTTGCGGAACCAATTGACGTGAAACAAAAGCGGCGGCCTGGACAAGCGTTTGCCGATGTCGAGCCAATGCTGGAAATAATTTCCGATGTTGTAGCCGCAAAAGGGCAACATCGCCATCGGGTCGCGCCGCACCTTCCCGACCGCACCGGTCGCGGCTGCGGTCGTTTCCGAGGCCATCGTCGCGCCGATGTAGACGCCGTGCTCCCAGTCATTGGCCTGAAAAACCAGCGGCATGGTGTTGCTTCGGCGGCCCCCGAAAATGATCGCGCTGATCGGGACGCCAGCCGGGTTCTCCACCTCCGGGTCGAGC
>DAISXY010000024.1:27395-58258 GCA_036825615.1 Chthoniobacterales bacterium | reverse complement strand
CGAGTCTGACTCCAGAAGGTCAAAAAGGAGCTGCGCAATGAGGCCCGCCGAGCCGCTGCCAAACGACGCGCTGGAGACGTGCGTAAAAAACGCGTGGGTCGTCCTGCACTCCAATCACACAGGGGCGTTTTACATCGAGTTGCTGCCGGAGTCGGTTGCAGCCAGCCACGAGGCTTTCCGAAACGCAGCAGGCGAAGGTTACGAAACGATTGGCGTCTTTGATACCTACCGCAAAGCACATGATGCGCTCACTTCGTGGATTCGGTTGCCGGGAGCGGAGCGTGCACGTGAGGGGAAGGTGCTGTGAGCGGCTCGCCTGGCATCGAGGAGATCAAGCTCGCCTACCGAATCCCCGCCGCGTGGCGGGATCTGCAACTCGATGGCGAGCCCGGAAAATGCGTCTGTTCACCTTTTCGCGCGGAACGGAATCCTTCGTTTTCGGTCCACGATGAGGGCCGGCGTTGGCACGACTTTGGAAGCGGCGAATCGGGCGACGTACTCGATTTTGTGAGTCGCGCAACGGGCATGGATACGGCGGGGGCGTTGCGCTGGGTTCGGGAGCGGCTTGGGTTACTGGAAAGAGTCGGAGAAAAGGAGAGCGGCGAAAAGCCCGCCAGACGACGCATTCCCGAACTGCGATTTGGTGCGCCTAACGAGCTGCAATGCCTAAATCAGCAACGCGGCTTTGGAGTCGAAGCAATGAAACTGGCCGAAGCGCGCGGTTTCCTACGGTTCTGCACATTCGCGCGGAAGGCGGCGTGGTGTCTCACGGATCGACGGCGTCAGTTATACGAGTTCAGGCGTCTGGATGGTGCACCCTGGCCGGCTTACAGCCATCTGCCCGAACGCAAATCGCATTGCGTCGGCGTAGGCAAATGTTGGCCGATCGGAACGCACGAAGCCGCGAGCTTCGAGAAATGCGCACTTGTGGAAGGTGCGCCGGATTTCCTCGCGCTCTTCAACTTCCTTATTGCAGAAGCCAAGGAAGAAACAGTTGCACCGCTCGCGATGCTTGGCGCTGCGAACGAACAGATCGGGTCGGAAGCGATCGAGTTACTTCGCGGGCGGCATGTGCGCTTGTATCCACATCTGGATGAGCCGGGAGAGCGCGCAGCTCGCGCCTGGGCACGCCAGCTCATCCAAGCTGGCTGTCGGGTGGATGCGTTCGATCTTTCCGGCTGCATTGGACCGGATGGCATGCCGGGCAAAGACCTAGCTGACGTCTGCCGGATCGATCCAGAAGGGTTCGAGCGGAAGTCGAAATTTCGCGCCCTGTTGCCATGAGCGAGAGCCGCGCCGTTTACGATCCGCTTGAAGGCGAGCGCCTCGCCGCCGTGTCGCGGAGTTCGGCCAAGGATCAGATACCTGACAACCCACCGAGGTATCTGGAGTTCTATTCGCCCTCCCAGCTTTGCGAGTTTCAAGAACCAGAGGGACACAACCTTGTTGGTGATTATCACATCCAGCGGGGTGCTATCGCGGTGCTGGCCGGAGCGCCTGGCGTGGGAAAAAGCCGCGCCGCGCTTTACCTGGCGATTCAGGGCGCGAAAGGTAAAGGCGATTGGTTCGGGCTTCCGGTTCACATCCAGTTTCGCACTCTCATCCTCCAGAACGAGAACGGGCTCGTTAGGCTGCATCGCGATTTCGAGGAGATAAAGCTGCCGACGGCGTTGGACTCATTCTTGCGAGTTTCCAGCCCGCCGCCGCTTGGGATGCTGATGCATGACCCGCTATTCAGGGCAGAGCTGCGCGCGATTGTAGCGGATTTCGGTCCGCACGTGTTCATCATCGATCCGTGGAACAGTGTCGTTCGCGATGCGATGGAAAAAGATTATCAAGAGGGTTTCAAATGGCTGCGGGAGATTCTGGCGGGGCTGGCAGAGAATCCGGCATGTCTGATCGTGCATCATTTGCGGAAACCGAAACCAGAGGACCGAGCACGGGGCCGAGGTTTGTTAAACCTGATGGCGGGAAGTTACACAATCTTTTCGGTGCCGCGGAGCGCGATGATCCTCCGAGCCGCGAGCGACGACGGCGAGCACCGGGACGTGGTTGTCTTCCACGTCGCCAAAAACAACGATGGCAAAGACGGTCAGCGTTCAGCTTACGAGCGGCGCAACGGTCTCTTCGTGCCGGTGGAGGATTTTGATTGGAGCGCCTACGATGCCAGCAGCGGAGGGAAGCGAAAAGGACCGGCAATCACCGAGGAGCATTTGCAACAGGTTTTCGAGAATGGGGATCTGTGGCTCTTGCAGAAAGACGCTGCGGATAAGCTGGAAAAGCTGACCGGAATGCGACGTAGCACGTGCCAGGACGCGCTCAAAGTTACCGGCCGATTTGCCGCAATCTTGCGACGGCGCGACGATAAGAAGATCGGTATCGTAAACGTGGACGATTTCTGAGGGATGATGCAAGCAACTCTCTATCCATCCGGTTCGCCTATAGGACTGGAAATTGGATGGATGCAGATTCCGATTCTTTCTAACGACCAATTCTCTCCTCCGCACATGCACAATTGCGGGCAGCTGCGTTCACACCTCGCGGAATATCGCGACTCAGAACTCCAGTTGGATTGAACCTTGCATTGACGAGGCTCAACCAATAAACGGGAGAGAATGCACCGCCTGTGTTTCGGCGACAATTGTTGAAATGGCTTGGCAGGAATGACGCCGGCAGAGTTCAAGAAAAAGTGGGCTCGATATTCCGGTAAGGAGACTTCGGCTTATCAGGAACATTTTAACGACCTGTGCGCGCTGCTCGGGCATTCGACGCCCGCGACCGCCGATCCTACTGGCAGCGAGTCATTCGCTTTTCAAAAAAGGGTTATTAAAGACGCGGAGCTATTCGCGATTGATGATTCAGGCCGACTTCGCGAAGAGCCGGATGACGAACGCGAACGTGGTTTCGCCGATGTCTGGAAGAGCGGCTTCTTCGCTTGGGAATACAAGGGCAAGAAGAAGAACCTTGATGCCGCCTATCAACAGCTGCTCCGGTATCGCGAGTCGCTCCTCAATCCACCGTTGCTCGTCGTCTGCGATTTCGATCGCTACGTCGTCCGCACGAACTTCAACGGCACCGTCCAGGAAACGCACGAGTTCACCAACGCGAACATCGATGATTCGAAGACGCTCCATCTGCTTCGCGCGGTCTTCTTCGATCCGGAATATCTCAAACCGCAGCGCACGACAGATGAAGTCACAGAAAAGCTCGCGCAGCTGATCGGCGAAGTCGCGCGCTGGCTGCAAGAACGCGAATCGATCGAATTAGTCGATGCTCGTTCACGCGGCGAATTCAAGGTCGCGCAGCGCAAGAACCTACGTATCGCGCGCTTCCTCAACCGGATCGTCTTTTGCTTCTTCGCCGAAGACACCGGCCTGCTACCGAAGAATGTCGTCACGGAAATCTTCAAGCACGGCGGCGATGATCCCGCGCATTTCGCTGAAGTCCTCGAAGACTTGTTCTCGACCATGGCGAAGGGTGGCACATTCGGCGCTCACAAGATTCGCCACTTCAATGGCCACCTCTTCGAAGAGGCCACTGTGTTTGAGCTGACCGAAGAAGAAATCGGCAAGCTCGCAGTCGCTGGTGAAGCGGACTGGCAATTCATCCAGCCGAGCATCATGGGCAATCTCTTTGAGCGCGGGCTCGATCCCGACCAGCGTGCGCAGCTCGGCGCGCATTACACGAGCGAGGAAGACATCAAGACCATCGTCGAGCCGGTGCTGATGACGCCGCTCCGCCGCGAATGGAACAAACTCAAGGGCGATCTCGCGCCGGCGTTTTTGCGCGGCGAAGGAAAGGCGAGCGAACGCAAATTGCTCTCCAGCTTTCACGACAAACTCACCGCCATCACAGTGCTCGATCCCGCCTGCGGCAGCGGCAACTTCCTTTACGTCTCGCTTCAGTTGCTCCTTGACCTCGAAAAAGAAGTCATCACCTTCGCCACCCAGCTTGGATTCAAACTCGAACCGCGCGTGAGCGTGCAGCAACTCAAAGCGATCGAGTTAAACGCCTACGCTTTCGAACTGGCGCAGGTCGCCGTGCAGATCGGCTATTTGAAATGGCGGCGCGACAACGGCTTCCCCAACGAGCGCGAACCGGTCCTGCAAAATCTGGAAACCTTCGAAAACGAAGACGCGCTTCTCGTCCCGCACTTCCGCAGTAAAGCGAAGTCATTGAAACAAGCGCAAGCTGGCGAACATGCGAGTGACGATGCACTTAAGTTCTACACCGAACGTGAATGGCCGAAAGCCGATGTGATCGTCAGTAATCCGCCCTTTCTGGGCACGAAAAAGCTGAGGTCACAGCTCGGTGATGAATACGTGGAAGAGCTTTTTCGGATCTACGGAAATCGCATCCCGAACTTCAGCGACCTTTGTTGTTACTGGTTCGAGAAAGCACGCGATTTGATCGAGTTGCGCCGGCTGAAGCGGGCGGGGCTCTTAGCAACGCAAGGAATACGCGGTGGGCTTAACCGTGAAGTTCTGAAGCGCGTCAAACAGACCGGGGACATCTTCTTCGCGATTGCGGACCGCGAATGGATTTTGGATGGAGCGAATGTCCACGTCTCGATGATCGGATTCGATGACGGAAGCGACGAAATACGAACGCTCGACGGCAGGCTCGTCCCCAGCATCAATTCCAACCTGACCGCCATCGCTGATGTGACAGCTGCGCAGCGGCTACAATCCAATCATGCAATCGGATTCATCGCCGATGTAAAGGCTGGTAAGTTCGACGTGCCGGATGAAGCAGCGCAGCGTGCTCTCACTGAGCCAAATCCGAACGGTTTACCGAACAGCGATGTAATCGTTCCTTGGGTGAACAGTCTCGACATTCTTAGGCGGCCCCGAAATTATTGGATAATCGACTTTGGTTACGACATGTCCGAAGAACAGGCGAGCCGGTACGAGCAGCCATTTGCGAAAATTCAATGGGAGGTGCGGCCAAAGCGAGCACAAGTGAAGCGCAAGCGATACCGCGAATACTGGTGGTTACATGCGGAACCAGTGATCGAAATGAGAAAGCGAATTGCACCGCTTTCTAGATTCCTCGTGACCACCACCGTATCGAAGCACCGCATCTTCGCGTGGCTTACGCGACCGACGCTGCCCGATCATCAACTCGTGGCGTTCGCGCGAGACGACGATTATTTTTTCGGTGTCCTGCATTCGCGGTTCCATGACATTTGGGCGCTGAAACTTGGAACGCGCTTGGAAACGCGGCCCCGTTACACGCCGACGACTTGCTTCGAGACCTTTCCGTTTCCACAGACTAGCGAGCAGCAACAGGCCGCGATCGCAGCCGCAGCGAAAGAACTGAATGAGCTGCGCGAGAGTTGGCTCAACCCGCCGGAGTGGACCATGACACGCGTTCTCGAATTTCGCGGCACGATTGACGGCCCGTGGTCGCGCTACGTTTCTGCGCCGGACAAACGCGGCATCGGAACCGTGCGTTACCCGCGGCTCGAACCGCGCGATGAAAATTGCGCGAAGAAGCTGGCCAAGCGCACACTCACCAATCTTTACAATGCTGCTCCCGCTTGGCTCAGGCACGCGCACGCGAAGCTAGATGCTGCCGTCGCCGCTGCCTACCGGTATGATGTCAATCTAAGCGACGATGAAATTCTCGAACGGCTTCTGGCGTTGAATCAGGAGCGCGCGGCTCTCGAACGAAACGCAGCGGCTACTCCCAAAACACGCCGCTCTCGCGAGCGACTTGCGGATGAGATGATCTAGCCCCTGTGATGCTCCTGCCGGCGGCGTCCGAAAGCTCGATCACCCGGTTAATTCAGCTACAGATTCCGAGATGATCCTCTACAAATATCTTCACAGATACGGCTTGAAGTTCCTTTCGAATCTAAAGTTAAAGCTGACTTCGCCTGCCGAGGTGGACGATCCGTTTGAGATGAGACCGAGGCCCGGATCGGTAACGATGACGGTCGAAATGGCCGAGCGACTGCTTGCGGACGAGGATCGGTTTAGATACTTCGCGAGCAGGCAGCCGAATCCAGAGGAGTGGATGGCAGGTTATCGAGGAAATCCGAACAAGCTCTGCGACTGGTTTCGGACATTGCCAGATGGCCTGCGGGCATATTGCCGGCAATCAGCCGAAGCGATCAGCGAAGAGTATCGGATGCTCTGTTTCTCCAAATTACGTGACAATATCCTGATGTGGTCTCATTACGGGGGATAGCCACCGCGGAATTACCGTGGGTTTCGATAGCGATGGTTTGGAAGATGCCTTGGGCGCAAGAGCACTTACCGTCGAGTGCCTGGAGGATCGAGTGATTTTCGACGCGGAGCAATTTCTGTTTCCGAAGCGTGCCTACGCAGAACAGTTGTTGAAGCGCAAATCACGCTCCTGGGAATACCAACAAGAGGTCCGATATGTTGTTAGGCTCCGCCAAAGCTCGTTCTTCAAGTGTTCCTCCGATTTGGTGAAAGAGGTCTTACTCCGTAGTCAATTTCCAGTCACTAAGATTGCACGTGTTAAAAACCTGATGGCGAAGAACCGGGTTCGGGCTGAACTCTTGAAAGGTGAGCCCGACGAAAACCTGTCCAGAATCAATTTTCGGGCTATGTGAGGCCGGCACCGATTGTGACAGCAAACGCCTCAATCAAGCACAATATCATTCCAGTCCGGAAGACCCTCGCTGATTGCGCGCCGCAGTGCCTGTCCCATCAGGTCAAACCCCTGAGAAAGAATTTCTCGACCTTGCTTATCGCGGACGGTTCCAGAATGCACGGCGGAGCCGCGGAGGGAGATCAGCGCTGAGAAAGCCTTCGCGACTCGAACCCGGGCTGCTTTGTCAGCTCCTAGCCAGCGCGCCGCCCTGAGTCGAAGAGTGAACGTGTGTTCACCTCGTTCCGCGCGCTCTGAGAGAAACAGAGCGTCCATCGCGATTCCGAGATCTATTGCGGCATCCACAGGCTGAAGCCGTCGCATTGCGAAATTCAGCCGCGAAAGTGCGATCCGAAGGTGCTTCTTCTCTGCCTCCGTCCTGGCGACCCACTGTCGATACAGCGCGGGAAGGGTACTCCAGTCGGAGACCGATTCGCCTATCGGAACTCCTCCCATATCGATTGATTCCTGAAGGTGCGCAAATCCACCTCCCTCACTCCCGGGCACCCACTCTTCATCCTGTATCCACGATGCGACCGCAACGGGTGTCGATGGGCCAATAGCCGTCATGCACAGCCGTACGTCTTCGAGGCCAACGGAGCCGGGTTCCTGCTGATATTTCGGAGCCTCGTTATGCGGCAAGTGCTGACGAGGATAACTGAGACACCTCTGCAAAAAGGCAGCCGGCTTCGCTCTTCGCCATCGTCCACCAAAATCATCTGCCACCAACTGTTTCAGAGAGCCTGATCCATCGGGCAACATATCAAGCGGACAGAGGCTGACGCCATCGGAAAGTTTCACGAGCTCAGCCACAGTCACACCAGCCAGAGCCATCACTTCAAGCGCCGGCACAGTTTCACTCTTCACATACCGCTCCAGGTCCTCGATCGCACAGCGGACTCCGACGATATTCGCGCGCTTAATCAGCCAGCGGGCGAGCGAATCGAGGCTCATCACCGTCCCGCTACACGCATGCCATTGCACCATGTTGTCGAAAATCGAAAGATCGGGATGTGATGGTAGTCCCCTGGCAAAAGCTGCGAAATCGAGCTTGCCCGAAATAAAGTCGTTCAAGCTTTGAACCAATCGCTCCTTATGCATGCACGCTTTAGCAACTGCGGAGCGTCGGCAAAGGTCGGGCTGTCTTACTCATCCGCAATCGTAAAGTCGAGAATGCGGAACTCGACTTTGCCCTTTGGGGAGCGGGGAGGAGGATTGTGCATGGCAGCATAAAGATCATTTCCTAATGGGCAGTTTAATCGTTCGACGCTTTCTTCAACTCTGCCTGTAAACCGCTTTGCAAGGCCAGCCGGCAGGGGCCCTTGGTATTGGATGGGGTAAACATCCACTGGCTGGCCTTCCACGTCGTAGAAAACGATCAAGCCGTAGATGTTCGCCACGTTTTCAGAGAGTTTGTTGTGGATTGAGAATGAGAACTCCCCGTCTTGGGCGAAGGTGCAATCGTAACTGAGGTTTTCGCCGACGACTCCTTTGCGCGTCGGTTCGCGCCCCAGCTGGCCCAGCAACGTGTTGCTCACTTTAACCTGAGGAATCGATTTGAAAGGCCGCAATTCGGTTTTTTTTGCTTGAAGTGCCTTCAGATAATCTGCCGGCACCGCGAAGTTAAGATTTTGCCCGTTCGTGACGCTGGCCACCGAAACGCCGACAACTGCACCATTGCGATCGAGAACCGGTCCACCACTGCTGCCGGGAGAAAGCGGCGCGGTGATTTGTAGCAGACTATCCGGACCGATTTCGCGGATGCTGCTCACGATGCCCTGAGAGAACGTCCCTTCGAGGCCGCGAGGGTTCCCAATGGCGTAAACGGTATCACCAATGCTCACAGAGGTTCCCGGAGCAATACGCAACGCCGGCCCAGGAGCATCAACGAACGCGTCTGCCGAAGGTAGCTTCCCAACGGGAGATTGTGCCGATCCGACGGGTGCCGTCCCTTTTGCCTGCAGAGGAGCTGATTTCCGATAATCTTCCCAAGGTCCGGAGCGAGCCTCAGATGACGCGATCTTTCCTACTTGCAGCAGGGCGAGGTCGTGAGCTGCATCCAAGCCGACAACGCCTTGGACTGGCAGCTTCTGCTTGCCTGTGACTCCTTTCACGTAAGCCGCGGCTGCGCCTTCAATCACGTGAAAATTCGTTGCGATCACACCTGGCTCGAGGACGAAACCGCTGCCTAACGAGAGCGGTTGGCTGCGCGCGTCCTGCGTTGCGATCAACACCACGGACGGGAATGCTTGTCGAGCAATCTCCGCAGCGGTCAATGGCTGAAGGTCCCAGGCCGGAGTCTTGTCCGGCTGGAAGCCGATATTGTGCGGTGGCCCCTGAGGCTTTGGCTGCTGGTTCGTAGGCTCGCCGGGAGTTACCTCCTCATACGGTTTAGAAGGATCGAATGCTGGCGGTGCTGATGACTGCGCATACAGCGGCGTTGCCAACGAGAGCAGGAACGCACACAGAGATTTCATCGCGACACTCGTTATACCCGAGGCGCTAACCCGCCGGCAAGCTCGACTGGTTCCGTCCAATCTGTCGTTCGCAATTAGGGAGAGAGGTTGGATGGATGGACGCGCCGACGTAGACACGGAGTTTTCCGCTGTCTGGCGCGGGAAAGCTTGGATGGATGATGATCATCGGGCCGAAAGGTGTAGATCCGGATCCTATAGACATGGCCGCCGTTAGGCTCCAACGTGCGGAATGCGTTGAAATGGGTTTGCGCGCGAGGAATTTCCTTATCATTAACGTCTCCCCGGTTTATCACCCCAGTCATTTCCTTCGTCTTTTTCCGATGGCATCTTGAACCCGATGCCGCCGCTCGGTTGCATAAAAAACTCCCCGGCAAATCGCGTGGAAGCCGTAAGAGTGAAATAGGACTCGTTAGGCGCTTGCATAAAATACTATTGATTTATATGCAGCTTCGATTTACTCTCGGCAACATGAAGGTCAAACGAATCGCTATTTACGGGCGCGTCTCGACCGATGCGCAGAGTCACACGAGTCAACTACGCGAGGTCCGCGCTTATGTGCGACGCCGCTGGCCGAAAGCAGAAGTCTCCGAATATCTCGACAAGGCTAGCGGTGCGAAATTCAGTCGCGAAGGTCTTGATGCGCTCATGGCCGCCGTCCGCAAGGGCCGGGTCGATGTTCTCGCTATCTACAACCTTGATCGGCTCGGGCGCAGTCTGCAGCATCTGGCACAGCTCATTGGCGAGCTGGAAACAAATGGCACGGCACTGCTGGCCACCTCACAGGGAATCGACACAAGCGACAGCAATCCCGCAGGCCGGCTGCAAATGCACGTCCTGGCAGCCGTGGCAGAGTTTGAGCGCAGCGTGATTCGCGAACGCATCAACGCCGGATTGGCTGCCGCGAAGGAATACGGAACGCGCAGCGGCAATCCGCTCGGACGGCCCCGAAAGCTTTACAAGCACCGCGCGGCGGTAGCGAGGCTAATGGAACGCGGCCTGTCTGGCCGGAAAATCGCCGCGGAGTTGAAGATCCCCGCCGGCTCGGTGTTCGCTATCATGCGGAACGAAACGCTGGCTGGCCGATAGAAAACAAGCGGAGTCGTGGAAGCGCTAACGGGAAAGGCGCCGGGTTTCATTCCATGCCACGCCTGCCGTGCCACGCGCGTTGGGCAGCGAAACTGCGTTCCGCCCTACGGCTGGTAGGCAACCATTCCCGGTTTTTTCACGAGACCATGGTTCTGAATGTAGGGACGCCGAGGCCAGACTGACTGTCTGATTCCAGGCCCAGGAATCGGCGTTGCGACAACCCGGCAAATCGCAATCCCATTCCAATTCGGAGTGTAGCACAACTCCCCGCCGACGCGCCCGCCGACTCGACCGACTGTTGTTTGACTATGGGCCTTCTCGTCGGGTCCAAAAGTGAGCCAGGTTCGGGTCTGCTAGTGCACTCCCCCGGGGGGGGGTGCTCACGAACATAGCGGGCGCCTGATGAACTCCGATTTGCCCGCGAAAATTTTTTTTGCAATAGGGCCGAGTGATGTCGGGCCTATGCATGACTGCTTGCGATTGGGAATTCGTACTCGCGCCTACACTAACGATGCTGGTATCCAGCCGCATCCATGTTTTCGCGACAGACGAGGCGAATTCGGCGGCGACTCCTGATCCAAAATCGAACGGCCGCCGTTGCGTAAGAATTTGGCGTCGCTTTCATCATGGCGCGCCAATGGCGAATTGGTATCGAGTGATAGGGTTCAGGCAGCTCCATGTCGCAACGTCGGTTCAGTCCCCACGAAATCAAAATCGCGAGCGGGCGCGAAGGTGTTCAAATGCAATTTACGGTTACTGCGACCCGACTTCTAGGGCATGAACGAGCATCGACGTTATCGACGTGGTGATTCTTAGTTTGATTCTTAGTAGAACAAGTCCAGACCTTTATTTTAAAGGGCTTGTAGAAAGTAAGTTACATAAATGGCGGTGAGGGAGGGATTCGAACCCTCGGTACCCTTTTGAGGTACGGCGCTTTAGCAAAGCGCTGCTTTCGACCACTCAGCCACCTCACCAATTCGCGGCGTGCGAAGTTGCAGAATATCGAGAGCGGCGGATGCTCGTCAACCGCACTCCCGCGCTCGCGATGCCAGTTGCCCGTTGCTTATTCGGCCCCTGCCTAACGACGGCGGTGGCACTTGGTTGCGCCGCGCTCGCAGCGGGGTGCGCAACAGGCATGAAATCGGTGGCAACGAAGGCGCCGGCCGCGCAACGAGAGATTGCAGTTGGAAAGATCGCGCTTGTGGATGAGACGCGGCGGTTTGTTTTGATCGATCTCGAGTCGAATCTTTATATCCCGCGTCCCGGTCTGGCCCTGCGGGCGACGAATGCCGCTGGGGAGACGGCTCACCTCCGCACGACCCCGGAACAAAAGCGCCCGTTTATCACGGCCGACATTGTGGACGGGCGCCCTGCGGTGGGTGATCTGGTTTTCCAATGACAAGCGAAGAGGATGCCTTGGGTGCGGTGCTGGCGGCAGTGGCGGCGTTGGGAGAGGAAAAGGTGCCGCTCCTCGAATCGTTAGGCCGATTCGCCGCCGAGGATCTGCTCGCAACCCGGCCGCTGCCGGCGTTTGATAACTCGGCGATGGATGGCTATGCCGTCCAGGCCGCCTCATGTCGTGCCGGCGCGCAACTGCGCGTAATCGGCGAGCAGGCAGCCGGCGCCAATCTTGGCCTGACGATCGGGCCGGGGGAGGCAGTCCGGATTTTTACCGGAGCGCCGGTGCCAGCCGGAGCCGACGGCGTGATCATGCAGGAGGATGTGACGCGCGAAGAGGATTTGATCATCGCGCAATGTGACGCCGAGCCGGGTGAGTTCATCCGGGTTCGCGGAGCGGACCTGGCGGAGGGCCAGAAAATTCTTGGGCGCGGCGAGGCTGTCACGCCAGCGCTTCTGGCGCTGATCGCCTCGCAAGGGCTGGCGGAAATCAAAGTCGGCACCCGGCCGCGGGTGGCGATCGTGGCGACTGGCGATGAGCTCGCCCCGCCTGGCGCAACGCTGCGGCCCGGTCAGATTTATGAGAGCAACGCGATCATGCTCGAGGCGCTCGCGGCCCGCGCGGGCGCGATCGTGCAGCTGGTTGAGCATTCGCCGGATGATCTCGAGCAGATGAAAGAAATTTTCCGCCGTGCCCTGGAACTCGATGCGCTGATCGTGAGCGGCGGGGTTTCCGTCGGCGAACATGATCTGGTGAAGCCGGCGCTGCGGGCACTCGGAGCCGAGATTGATCTCTGGCGGGTGGCGATCAAGCCGGGCAAACCGTTTCTCTTCGGCCACGCTGGCGCCTGCTCGGTTTTTGGTCTCCCCGGAAACCCGGTTTCCGCCTTCGTGACTTTCCTCAGGTTTGTCCGCCCGGCGTTGCAGAAAATGAGCGGCGGGTCCGGCGAAAACCTTTTTTTGCCGGAAGTTCCAGCCCGGCTTGCAGGCGATATTTCGAATGAAGGCGAGCGCCCGCATTACCTTCGCGGCCGGCTCGAAGCCGGAGTTTTTAGCGCGATCGGGCGGCAGGAGTCGCACGCGCTCTTCGGCTTAAGCCGGGCGAACGCGTTGTTGCGGTTGGCGGGACGCACTCGCCTCCCGGCCGGGGCAAGCGTGACGGTGCTGCTCTTGCCCTAACGATCAAAAGCGGGGCCGTTTTCTTTTCCGAAAGTCCGACACGCGCAAGCTTGCGCTCTCATCCGTTTTCAGACTTGCGGGCCATTTCCGAGGGAGAAATGGCGCCGGGCAGTGCCCGAAACTGGAACACAACAAGGGAGACAAGATTATGAAACTGGATTCACTCCGGACCTTATGGATTGAAGAAATGCGCGACCTTTACAATGCTGAGAACCAGCTCGTAAAGGCGTTGCCGAAAATGGTGAAGGCGGCTTCCAACCCCGAGCTGAAGGAAGCGTTCGAGCAGCATCTCGAGGAAACCCGCGGCCACGTCGAGCGGCTCGAGGAAATCTTTCGAAAGCTCGGGAAGAAACCGAGCGGCAAGACCTGCAAGGGAATGCAGGGATTGATTGAAGAAGGTTCCGAGATGATGAAGGAGGACGGGCCCGATTCAGTCATCGACGCCGCCATCATTGCCGCCGCGCAACGAGTCGAGCATTACGAAATCGCCGGCTACGGCACGGCGCGCACCTTTGCTTCCATCCTCGAAGAAGACGAAGCCGAAGACCTCCTTCAGGAAACTCTCGACGAAGAAGGCGCGGCCGATGAGAAGCTGACCGAGATCGCCGAGAGCACGGTGAACGAGCAAGCCGAAGAGGGCGAGGAAGAGGAAATGGCGACGAGCAGCCGCCGTTCCCGCAGTCGTTAGGCAAATATTCAGTCTGGAGGCACAGGTTCGGATTGTGGGCTGGTTTTCGACCGGCCCGCATCCGAATGACTGAATCCGCCTTCGCTATCTTTGCGCTTCGATGAATTGCCGATTGTGCGGCGGGTCGGGCTTCCACGGCCAGACGGTGAGCATGGCGAAAAACGCGAGCAGATAAGCGACCACGACAAACCAGCCCTGCCGTAACCAGAGCGCGACCGAGCGCGCTTCCGGATAGAGATTAGTCAAGGCCACACCCGCCGAGGAGCCGAACCAGATCATCGAGCCGCCAAAGCCGACACTGAAAGCAATAAACCCCCAATCGTAGCCGCCCTGTTGCAAGGCGAGGGCGGTGAGCGGGATATTATCGAAGACCGAAGAGAGAAAACCGAGCCCGAAGGCGCTCTGCCAGGAAGCGGGTGGCAGTTTTTCCACCGGCATCATCGAGGCGCAGAGGACAAGCGAGAGGAGAAAGATCGAGCCTTTGATTGTTTCCGGCAGCACCTCCCAATCCGGCCGGCGCACCGCGACCGAAACGAGGATCGCGAGCCAGACCGCCGCGCCAATGAACGGGAACTCGTCAGCCAGGTGCGGGAACTTCACGTTCACAGTCACATTTGTGCTGATGGCCAGAACGAGAATGAGCAGGACAATTCCAACGCGCGGCCAATCGATCCGGGTGTGTTCGTGGGAATGCTGAAGGATGGGCGAATATTTCTGCTGCACGAGCGCGGCTGGGATGCCGAAAATGAAGAGCGCAATCGAGGCGGCAATAATCGCCTCGAAGACATGGAGCGGCGAGATCCCGTCGATCCACATCATGGTGGTGGTGGTATCGCCGACCACGCTCCAGGAGCCCCCGGCATTGGAGGCGGCAACGATCGCGGCGAGATAGCCAATGTGGACCCGGGCTCGAAAGAGCTGATGCGCCATCGCCCCGCCGATGAGAGCGGCCGCGATATTGTCGAGAAAGGAGGAGAGAAAGAAAATCATGACGAGAAGGAGGAACGCGCCTTTCCAATCGTGAGGCATGAACTTCGGCAGCACCACCGGGACATGGCTCTTCTCGAAATGCCGAGACAAAAGAGCGAAGCCGGTGAGGAGACAGAATAGGTTCACGAGGATGACCCACTCGTGCCGAAGGTGAAAAAGAAAGCCGGTCGCGCCCGGGCCGGTGTTGAAACCGGTGAAGAAGATTTTGTAGAGCGCGATCGTGGTTAGCCCCACCAATGCGACGCGCAGGGTGTGATGATGAAAGAGCGCGATTCCGAGAAGAACGAGGCCGAAAAGAATGAAATCGACCGGCAGGCCGAGAAACAGCGGCACCTTTGGCATGGCAAGGGCAGCGTTGGCAATCATGCGGGTAGCGCAGGTCTGTGGAAAGTCGTGCTGAAGAATGGAAGTGCCGGAAGAAAGCGCAAGCGTGCAGCCAAGCTTGCGAGAGGACAGTGGCGAGGGCGAATCGTCGTGCCGTCGGACAATTGACCAGGGCTGCGCAAGTGCCGCGCGAAATTTCCTCACTTGTCGCGGTTGAGGCTGTGCGCTAGAAATGGCGCGTGTTCGCGGAATTGCTCCAGCTGGACGAAGGCTTTTAGAGGTTATGTCATCGGCGGCTGCGCCTAACGAGGAAAAGTTCGTCCGCGGCCTCGGCCTGCTCGATTCGACCATGCTCGTGGCCGGTTCCATGATCGGCTCGGGCATTTTCCTCGTCTCCTCCATCATCGCCCGGCAGGTCGGCGCTCCCGGCTGGCTGCTCGTGGTCTGGATTGTCACCGGCTTGCTGACGCTGATGGCCGCGCTCTCCTACGGCGAATTGGCGGCGATGATGCCGAAAGCGGGCGGCCAATATGTCTATCTCCGCGAAGCCTTCTCCCCGCTCTGGGGATTTCTCTACGGCTGGACCCTTTTCCTCGTCATTCAAACCGGGACGATCGCGGCCGTCGCAGTCGGTTTCGCCCGCTACATGGGTGTGCTTATTCCCTGGGTTTCGGAGACAAATTACTTCATCGCCCCGGTGCGACTGGGCGGCTACGCCTTTTCCCTCTCGACCGCGCAGTTCGTGGGGCTGGCGATGATCGCGCTCCTCACCTACATGAACACGCGCGGTCTCCAGGTGGGCAAGATCGTCCAGAATATTTTCACGACTGCCAAAACTGGCGCGCTCATCGCCCTCATCATTCTTGGCATTATCGTTGGATTAAAAGCGGGCGCGGGCACGGCAAACTTCCATCACTTATGGACCTCGCGCGGCAACTTGCAGGAGGTCGGCGCCGGGCTGACGGCGGCGAGCGCCTTTGGGCTCTTTGTCGCGATTTGCGTGGCTCAGACGAACTCACTCTTCTCGGCCGACGCATGGAATAACATCACCTTCACGGCCGGCGAAGTGATTAATCCGCGCCGCAACATTCCGTTGTCGCTAGCCTTCGGGACCTTTCTTGTGATTGGTCTTTATCTGCTTGCCAATGTCGCCTATCTCGCGGCCCTGTCCTTTACGGGAATGCAAAACGCGCCGAGCGATCGTGTCGCCTCGGAAACAGCGAACGTGATCTTTCCCGGCGCGGGCGCGACGATCATGGCGGTCGCGATCATGGTTTCCACCTTTGGTTGTAACAACGGACTTATCCTGGCCGGTGCGCGTGCTTATTATGCAATGGCACGGGATGGGCTTTTTTTTCGCCGGGTGGGACACTTGAACCGGCAACATGTTCCGGCCTGGGGCCTTTTGGTCCAGGGTATCTGGGCCGGCGTCCTGGTCTTGCCGCGCACGGTCAGGACCGATGCCGCCGGTCATGTGACTGGCTACGGGAATCTCTACGGTAACCTGCTCGACTACGTTATCTCGGCGGCGTTGATCTTTTATATCCTGACTGTGCTCGGCATCTTTGTCCTGCGCTGGAAACGTCCCGACGCCGAGCGTCCCTACAAGGCCTTTGGCTATCCTGTGATCCCGGCGCTTTACATCGCCGGCGCGGCGGTCATCCTGGTCGTGCTTTTTGCCTATCAAACTTCAACCACCTGGCCGGGACTGATCATTGTTCTGACTGGCGTGCCGGTTTATTTCCTTTGGAAAAAATTTGGAGTCCTTTCCTCGTTAGGCGCAGAATCGGCCCAAACACCTCTTCCGGACTAGGCAGAGACATCTCATGAACAAACTACTGGCAACAAAACCGCTCAAGATCCTGATGACAGAAGCACAAGAGACAGGGGTGCATTCACTCCGTCGTGCCCTCGGCCCGGTCAACCTTGTCACTCTCGGCATCGGTGCGATCATTGGCGCCGGCATTTTTGTCCTTACCGGGAATGCGGCCGCGCAGTATAGCGGCCCGGCCATCGTCCTTTCCTATGTCCTTGCCGGACTCGGCTGCTTTTTTGCTGGCTTGTGTTACGCGGAGTTTGCCTCGCTTATCCCGATCGCGGGTTCGGCGTACACTTATGGCTATGCCACCCTGGGCGAGATTTTTGCCTGGATCATTGGCTGGGATCTCGTGCTGGAATACGCCTTTGGCGCCGCCACGGTCGCTTCCGGCTGGGCGGGCACGATCGTTTTCTTTCTTCAGGGCTTCGGAATCAACCTGCCACCGCGACTTACTGCTACGCCCGGGACCGATCTCTACTTTTTTAACCACATCTGGCAACCAGTTGGCGCGCCCGGTCTCCCGACCGATGCCGCGGCGCTCGCCGCTTTGCCGCACGTTACCGGGATGTTCAATCTCGTGGCTTTTCTCGGAATCATGATGGTGACCGTGATCCTTGTCATCGGGATCAAGGAGTCGGCCAATTTCAATACCGCGATTGTTTTCGTTAAACTGGCCGCCGTCCTCATCTTCATCGCCGTCGCGGCCGCCTGGGTCCTGGGCCATACCGCCGAGGCGGTGGCCAATTGGACACCATTCATCCCGCCTAACCAGGGCAGCTTCGGCGCCTATGGCTGGTCCGGGATCGCGCGCGGAGCCTCGGTTGTCTTTTTCGCCTACATCGGCTTCGACGCGGTTTCGACCGCGGCGCAGGAAGCGCGCAATCCGCAAAAGGACATGCCGCTCGGGATCATGGGGTCGTTAGGCATCTGCACCGTGCTTTATATCATCGTCTCAGGGCTGCTTACCGGGGTGGTGCATTACCCCTCGCTCAATGTCGCCGCGCCAGTCTCGCTCGCGCTTCAGCAGATCGGGATTCAATGGGGATCGATCGTGGTGAACGCCGGCGCGATCGCCGGTCTGAGTACGGTCATGCTCGTGATGATGCTCGGTCAGACTCGCGTCTTCTATTCCATGGCGCACGACGGGTTGCTCTGGAAATGGGCGGGCGAAATTCACCCGCGCTTCCGCACGCCCTGGAAAAGCACCATCATCATGGGTCTGTTTGTCGGCTTCTTCACCGCCATCATCCCGATTGGAATTCTCGGCCAGCTCGTCAGCATCGGTACCCTGCTTGCGTTTGTGATCGTCAGCATCGGGGTCATGATCCTGCGCAAGCGCCGGCCGGATCTGCATCGGCCGTTCCGCACGCCTTGGATGCCGTTCACGCCGATTATGGCGATCATCATCTCGGGGTTGCTCATGCTCGCCCTGCCGGCCGACACCTGGATCCGGCTCGTGATCTGGCTCGTGATCGGAATGGTAATCTATTTCACATACGGCCGGCACCACAGCAAAGTGCAGCGCGGGCTGGAACCCGCCGGGCCGCCCGCGATGGGCCTGGCGAGCGAATGACGCTTCAGCTCGAACTGCGCCCGCCAAATTCGCGGTAGCCGTGTTCCTCCTGAATTTGACGGGCGATCTGCTGCGTTAGCTCTTCCCATTTTACGGGCTCGGTTTCGCTTCGCGCCTTCGCCGATGCTTCGGGTTTGCGCTGCTGCACTTCCGCGAGCTCGGACGATTCGGCTGTCCCGCCTGGCGGGGCCGCCGTCTTGTTCTGCGATTCGGCTACGGCGAGGGCGAGATTTGCGCGTTCAGGTTCGGCAAGCTCGAGTAACTCGATCATTCGTTGAAAGCTGAGATGCAAAGGCAAGGTCGCAAAGGTTGTCGAGAGGTCGTCAGACACTTCGCCACGCGGCGTGGACGCTCTGGCCGAACGGATCAACCGGATCCATTTCTCGCCGGCAAAGCAGCCCAGCTCGCCGGAGTAACTCGCCCCGGACCTCGCCACTTCGACATAACAGTGGCCGCGGAAAGGATTGACCTCACGCGTACTTTCAATTTCGGAATCGCCCTCATGGATCCGCAGGTGAACGGCCCGCGGCGAGAGACCGGCCGCGGCGAAGAGGCGGGCCCAGTTCACATCCCAGTAAATGAAAAGCGAATGCGGGTCACGCGCCATCAGGCAGAGCCGGTCTGCGCCGGAGTTCGCGGGCAACTCTTCCTCCACTTGCGCCGGGACCCGCGGCTCGCTTGCAATCTGAAAACCCGCTCGGGATCGGACGGCAGGGCTGGTCTTCGGATCGGGTTTCATTTGGCGGCGCGGCGGCTGCAGTAATAGCGGAGCGCATTTTGGCGACAAGCCGAAAACCAAACCGCTGGTGTGAATTGCCACCGCCCTGCAACTGGCGCGTCTGGTCTCGCTGGTTAAGTTCGACTGATGCCTTCCGAGACCATCGAGTTGCGCGGCCACATCATCGACTCCCTCATCCTGCCAAAGGTGCTCGACGAGATCATCGCCCGCGACGCCAGTTTCAAGATCACGGAAATCCGCGTCGGCGAACAGCGCGTTGATCAAAGTTTCGCCCGCATCGAAGTGACTGCGCCCGCCGCCGATGCGTTGGATGATCTGGTCCTGCGTTTGCGCCAGCACGGCGCGGAAGTGAAGGAAAAGAAAAACGTCCAGCTGGCGGTGGCGCCGGCCGACGGGGTGTATCCGCAGGGTTTTTATGTCACCACCAGCCAGCGCACTTTTGTCCGGGTCGGCAGCTCGGAAGTGGAAGTGCATCCTGCACTCATGAACAGCGCAATCGTGGTCAATCGCTCCGCAAAGTCCGCCAGCGCAAAAAAATTCTATGAGATCAGGAAAGGAATGGAAGTGGTCGTCGGCCATCAGGGGATTCGGGTCGCGCCGCTCCAGCGTACGACCGAGCGCGCGGATGTCTTCGAGTTGATGTCGAGCAGCGCGGCAGCCGACCGGCCGAGAAGCGCGGTCGTTCGCGAGCTGGCCCGCGAACTCGAGCGCACCCGAAAAGAAAAAGGCAAAATCCTCGTCGTCGGCGGACCGGCCATCGTCGGCTCCGGTGCGGGCGAACATTTGCAAAAGCTGATCGAGCGCGGCTTTGTCCAGGTTTTTTTCGCCGGCAACCTGCTCGCCGCCCATGACATCGAGCGAGCGCTCTTCGGCACCTCCTCGGGGATGGACCCGGAGCACGGGAGCCAGAATCTTTTGCGGGCGATCAACGCCGTGCGCGGCGTCGGCGGGATTCAGCAGGCGGTCGCGAGCGGACTGTTGCAAAAAGGGATTCTGCACAGCTGTCTGAAATGCGGCGTCGAGGTTATCCTCGCCGGCGCGATCAACGACGAAGGACCGCTGCCCGACGTCATCAGCGACGCGATCGAGGCACAAAAAACCATCCGGGCAAAGCTCGACGGAGTGACGATCGCGCTTCTCCTCGCCTCGAACCTGCACGCGAGCGCGGTGCGAAATCTTCTTCCCGCCGCCGTCCGGATTCTCTGTCTTGATCTCAATCCTGCGGTCGTCTCCAACCTCACCGGCCGCGACTCCTTCCAAGCGGTCGGACTTGTCACCGACGTGGAGTCATTTCTCCGTGAACTAACCGACGGTCTCGCGCCCGCTCGTTAGGCAACTCGTTTATGCGCCAGCTTCTCCTCTGTCCGCCCGATTACTACGACATCGAATACGAGATCAATCCGTGGATGAGCCGCGCCCGCGGGGCTGATACCGCGTTGGTGAAGAAACAATGGCGCGGACTCTACGACAAACTCGTGAGTCTGGGCTGCGACGTTCACCTCGTGCCGCCGCGGCCGAAGCTGCCCGACATGGTTTTCACCGCCAATGCCGGCCTGACAATCGGGAAGAAATTTATCCCAAGTAATTTCCGGCATAAGGAACGGGCAGGCGAGGCTCCCTTCTTTGCCGACTGGATGACGGATCACGGTTTTGAAGTGATCTGGCTGCCGGCCGATCAGTTTTTCGAGGGCGAAGGCGACGCGCTCTTTGCCGGGGATGCGCTTTTTTGCGGGTACAAATTCCGCACCGACGTGAGCGCGCACCGGAGTGTCGCTGATATCCTTGGCTGTCTTGTCATATCGGTCGAACTGGTCGACCCGCGGTTTTACCACATCGACACCTGTTTTTGCCCGCTGACCGACGGCGGCGCGGTTTGGTTCCCGGCCGCGTTTGATGAGTACGGCCAGCGCGCGATTCGCAGCCACGTCCCGAACCTGATCGAGGTGGTGGAGGAAGAAGCGGCGCGTTTTTCCTGCAACGCCGTGGTGCTCGACAATCACATCGTCCTGCCCGAGGGCGCGCCGCGCCTGATGGAGTCCTTAGGCAAACGCGGCTACACCTGTCATCCGCTCCCCATGACCGAATTCCTCAAGGCCGGCGGCGCCTGCAAATGTCTCACCATGTTCATGCCCCAGAGAGAGACCCTTGCCGTTGGCGCAAGCGCGTCATCCTGAGCGGAGCCGAAGGCGAGGTCGAAGGATCCCGTGGAATAACCGAAACGCTTCTGTGCTCCAGCCTTTCCCGCAGCACTAGCTTCTCGGCTGTTCCGCGGGATCCCTCGACTCCGCCTTCGGCTCCGCTCGGGATGACGAGAGGTGGGACCGCTTTCGTTGCAGTTCGCCTTCGATCTTGCCTAACGGCAGCGTGTTCACGACATCCTCTTTCGTGAGCCAGCCTTTGCGCGCTGCACTCACTCCGAACCATAGCTCCTGCAACTTCTCCACCCCATGCGCATCCGGGTTGATGACGCATTTGACTCCTTTCTCCTTCGCCAAGGGCCACCAGCGCCAGTCGAGGTCGAGGCGCTTGGGCGCGGCGTTGAGTTCAATCCATGTGCCCGTTTGAGCGGCGGCTTCGAGAACGGCGGGAATATCGACCGCGTACGGTTCGCGGCGGAGAAGCAGGCGGCCGGTGGGATGCGCGAGCATGGTGACGAAACGGTTGCTGATCGCGCGGATGATCCGCTCGGTCATTTCCGCTTCCGGGATTTGATGCGCGGAATGGATCGAGGCGACGACGTAATCGAGTTCGCCTAACAATTCGTCGGGGAAATCGAGCGAACCGTCCCGCAGGATGTCGCACTCGACTCCGGCGAAAAGACGAAAACCTTCGAAGCTCGCATTCAATTCCTGGATCCTGGCCATTTGAACGCGCAGGCGCGCTTCATCGAGGCCGCCGGCCTGGA
The DNA here is from genome assembly GCA_036825615.1 of Chthoniobacterales bacterium. Classification (GTDB taxonomy): domain Bacteria; phylum Verrucomicrobiota; class Verrucomicrobiia; order Chthoniobacterales; family UBA10450; genus JAICXG01. The sequence goes on along the minus strand of DAISXY010000024.1, from coordinate 36,456 downwards.
TCGAGCTGCGACTGTGATCGGCGATCCCGAGATACTGCAGGCCGAGCTCCTGCGCGGCCGCAGCCATCTCCTCGAGCGAATTGCGACCGTCGCTCGCGCTCGTGTGGCAATGGAACGTTCCGCGCAAATTCTGCGGCTCAATCAACCGCGGCAGGCGATGTTCCGCGGCAGCTTCGATTTCGCGGCAGTTCTCGCGCAACTCCGGCGGAATGAAATCGAGATCGAGCGCGCGATAGAGGTCGGCTTCCTCGAGCACCTTCGGGATTTTCCGCAGCGCGCGCTGCCTTTTCGTCGTCTGCTCGGCGGGGGCGAGGCGGTATTCATTCAGGGTCCAGCCGCGCTGGAGGGCGCGGTTCCGGAGCACGATGTTGTGTTCCTTGCTCCCGGTGAAATAGCCGAGCGCGAACGGATATTCGGCGCTCGTTACCACCCGCAGGTCGGCCTGGATGCCGGAACGCAGGCGCACGCTCGTTTTGGTCGCGCCGCGTGCGATCACGTTCTCGACCAGTGGATGACGTATGAAAAATTCTGTCACCCCCTCCGGGTTTTTCGTCGCGACGATAAAATCCAGGTCACGCACGATTTCCTTCCGCCGCCGGTAACTTCCCGCGATGCTCACCTGCGCCGCGTCGGGATGAGCGCGCAGATCTCCCTGCAATTGTTCCGCCTCCGCTGCGACCGCGCCTAATTGAAAACTGCCGGCGTGACGAGCGCGTTGCTCGATCGTCTTGCAGAGCTTTTCCTGGGTTGTTTTGCCGAAGCCCGGCAACTCCGCCACGCGCCCGGCGGCGCAGGCGGCGGCGAGATCGGCGATCGAGCCGATCTGCAATTTGTCATATAAGGCTTTGATCTTCTTCGCGCCCAGGCCGGAGATGGAAAACAACTCGAGAATCCCGGGCGGAAACTTTGCCTGTAGCTCATCGTAGAAGGGGAGCGAGCCGGTCAGCGCCAGATCCTTGATCTTGGCTGCGATCGCCTTGCCGACGCCGGGGATTTCCTCGAGGCGATCCTGTTCCGCCAGCTCGCGCAGGTTGCCGCCCCAGGTCTCAATCGAGCGCGCGGCATTGGTGTAGGCTCGAATTTTGAAGGGGTTCTCGTCCTGAAGCTCGAGGAGCGTCGCGATGTTCTCGAGCACGGCGACGATTTGCTCTTTCTTTATCGGCTCCACGAAAGAAAACCTTGCGCGAAAAATCGCGGTCGTCGATAACGAGGCCGCGGAATGCGTTGCGCCGGGCGCTTCTGGCACAGCAACAGCTTTTTAGGTGTTGATGCTGACCGGTATTCTTTGTGCGTTACTAGCTGGTTTTACCCTCTTCGGGGGCGTGTCGTCTTTGTGCGCCGCTCCTTTTCCGAACAACGGGCCGATTGTTCCCGGCAAGCTCGCGCAGTTGCGGCGAGGCATTGCCTACGCGCCGGCAAAGGCGCCGCTGGCGGTGAAGCGCGCGATCTGGGCCGCGAACCAATTGCGCTCGAAACCGTATCGCTGGGGCGGCGGCCACGCCTCTTTCCTCGATGCGGGCTACGATTGTTCCGGGACGGTCTCGTATGCACTTGCTGCTGCCGGGTTGATCAACATGCCGCTCAGTTCGCAGGAACTGAGCCGATTCGGAAACCGCGGGCGGGGGAAGTGGATCACGGTCTATGCTCGCAATGGCCATGCTTTCGCGGTCATTGCCGGGTTGCGACTCGATACCACCGCCTGGAACAGCCGGAGCGACCGCGAAGCACCGCGCTGGCAGCTGAGCTATCGCCCGCCGGCCGGGTTCGCTGCGCGGCACCCGGCCGGTCTGTAGTTTTGCCTGAGGGACAAAAACACAACGACCTGGCGGGATGAAACCGCCAGGTCTCGGGGATACCGGTGCGCTTAGTAGAGGTTCTTCCTCGTCGTGCTGCTGGCCTGACGATTCTTGCTGCTGCCAGCGAGGCTGTGTCCGCCGCCACCTTTGGCGTCTTTCGACGGTTTCAGGTCGCGCACCTTCACGTTTTTCTTTTTCTTTTCGGTAGCCATACTACTTTTCTCTCCTTGTTTTGTTGGTTGTTCGTCTGATCTCACTCGCGCCGAAAAGCTGACGCCCGCCCGAGACATTTCCTTTCGGGATAAGGTCATCGAGCCGGATCATTTTTTCCTTTCTGCGCGGTGCTTTTTCGTCTGGTGAACTTCCCGCCGGCGAATGTTTTTTCTCCTTTGGTGTGCTCACATTCGCCTCCTCTTAACAGCATTCATGCCAATCCCAGTTTGCTTGCTGCGCGAGAGTTGCCCGAGGCTGGATCGGGGCCCGACTTTCCCTCGACAGATGATCGTTCCGGGTTGCAAAAAAATTTGCCTAACGACCTCGCGACGACTGCGCCACCGGAACAGGTCCGGCCCCGATGCGAGGCAGACTGCTCCAGCGCTAACCCGGGGCCGGTTCATTTTTGGTCCATGTTTCGCAAATGCCGGGCGAGCGTCGCGCGCGAGATGTGCAGGAGCCGCGCGGTCCGGCGCTGGTTGCGACCGGCTTGTTCGTAAACCGAGCGAACATGACGCGCGACCGCAGTCGCGAGCGAAAGATCCTGCGGGTTGTCGCGCTCGCCATTTGCCGACGCGCTACCCGGCGTTGCTTCCGAGGGCGTGCTGACCACCGATTTAAGGTCCGGGGGAAAGACAACGTGCTCCGGGAGAATGACACGTCCTTCGCAGAACAGTGTCATCGTGCGGACGGTGTGGTTCAGCTCGCGCAGATTTCCTGGCCACGGGTAGGAGACGAGCTTGTCCATCGCCTCGGGGTGGATCGCGGTGATTTTTTTCCCGTCGTTGTGTGCCGCCGCTTTCAACTCGGCCGCGATCAGCGCCGGCAGCTCCTCCATTCGTTCGCGCAACGGCGGAATGAGCAGGGTCAGTCCATTGAGCCGGTGGTAGAGGTCTTCGCGAAAGGTTCCCTGCCGCACCCGTTCCCGGAGGGAACAATTGGTGGCGCAGATGATCCGCACGTCGCAATGCAACATCTGTTCGGAGCCGAGGCGCTCGAATTCTCCATACTCGAGCACGCGCAGGATTTTCACCTGGGCGAGCGGGCTCATATCGGAGATCTCGTCGAGAAAAAGCGTGCCGCCGTTGGCCAGCTCAAACTTCCCCTTCACCATTTGTTGCGCGCCGGTGAAGGCGCCGCGCTCGTGGCCGAAGAGCTGGCTTTCAATCAGTGTGTCGCTCATCGCCGAGGCGTTGAAGGCGATGAATGGTTTGTCCGCCCGGGCCGAGGAGTTGTGGATCGCGTGCGCGAGCAGCGTCTTGCCGGTGCCGGTTTCCCCTAACAACACCACCGGCACATCCGACTTTGCCGCCAGACTGGCGAGCCGGAGACAACGCGCCATCGCTTCGTTCACCGTCGTCAGCTCTTCGACCTTGAAGCGGAAAAGGGCGCGCGGCATGGCAGATCAATCGCGCAGGTTTTCGCGCAGTTGCCGGATCGGCTCGAAGGCATATTCCGCTATCGTGCGCTGACCGACCACGACCCGCGCCTCGCCCGCCATGCCGACGCGGAGGGCGAGATGATGTGGCTTCGTCAATTCGTCAGGCTCGAGCGAAGCGAGCCCGACAAAATGCTGGCCCTGCTGCGTGCTGACCGCTGAGGGACTAACCCAGTCGAGCGTGGCGTTGACCACGCCGTAGCGTTGGTAAGGGAAGGCGTCGAAGAAGAGGCGGACCCGCTGGCCGCTGCTCAGCTTCGGCAAGCCCGCTTCGACGAGCGCGAGTTGGGCCCGCGGCTTCTCGTCCTCGCGTGCGAGCTGGCAAAGCTCCTGCCCATGCTGCACGACGCTGCCGGCGTTTTGCTGCGTCTGCGCAATCACAACCCCGGGATACGGCGCGCGCACCGTGAGGAGCAGTTGCTGCGAGTTCCCGACATCACCATGAAGCGCGGCCACGCGCACCTTCAGCTTTTCGATTTCCGCAAGGTTTTCGGCCCGGGTCCGGGAATGCTCGGTTTCCATTTGTTGCCGTTCGAGTTTTACCTGTTCGAGGGTGCGTTGGGCGACACTTAAATCCTTCTCCGATTCCGCCGCATCGACCCGGTGCTGGAGCAATTCGACGACCGAAATCCCTCCGGTCTTGGAAAGCTTTTCCAGCCGGCTGAGCAGCTCGCGGGTGCCGACGGCGTGTTGCTGGCGAAACTTCACTTCGCTTTCCGCCTGCGCGATTTCCGCTTCCTTGATTTCGACCGCCGACTTGTAGGCGCGGTCCGCTTTTGCGAGATCGTCCTGTTTCGTGCGCAGGTCTTCGCTCAGGGTCCGCATCTCGGTGCCCCAGCCGCGGATTTCATCGGAGCGCAAAACGTAGAGCGGATCGCCGGCTTTCACTTTCTGCCCGACGCTCACGCAAACCTGCTGCACGCTCGCGGTGCGGGGCGATTGGATCGGGTCGGCGCCCTCGTTAGGCACGAGCACGAAGGGCGCGGTTACGGTTTCCGGGAGCTTGATCACAATCGCCGCGAGCAGCGCGACGGCGAAGATCGAGATCAGCAGCCAGGCGACCGAGCGAACGAACCAGGGGGGCGGCTCCTGCGGCAACATCTCGCTTTCGTGTTCGAGCGAGCTTCGTTGGATGAGGTTGTTAGGCATATCCGGGCGAAAATCAAATCCCGAGTTGCTGGCTGGAGAGGTAGAAGTAAAGCCCGCGCTGCGCCATCAGCTCGTCGTGATTGCCTGTTTCCGCGACCATTCCTTTCTCCAGCACGACGATCGAGTCGGCCTCGCGAATCGTGCTCAGGCGATGCGCGATCACGATCGTGGTCCGGCCCGAAGTGAGCCGCTCGATGTTATCCTGGATGGCGCGTTCCGACTCGGTGTCGAGCGCACTGGTCGCTTCATCAAAAATCAAAATCGGCGGGTTGTTGTACAAAGCGCGGGCGATCGCGACCCGCTGTTTTTGTCCACCGGAAAGCGCCAGGCCCGATTCGCCGATCTTGGTTTCGTACCCCAACGGCAACCGCATGATGAAATCGTGCGCGGCTGCGGTCTGGGCGGCGGCGAGAACGCGATCGAGATCGGGCTCGGCATCACCGAAGGCGATGTTGCGCGCGATGGTTTCGTTAAAGATATGATTTTCCTGAAGCACCATCCCGATGTGCCGGCGCACGTCGCGGTAGTTGAGCGTTTTCAGGTCGGTGTTGTCGAAAAGAATCGTGCCCTCGGTCGGTTCGAGCAGCCCGGCAATGAGCTTGATCAAAGTGGTTTTGCCGCAACCGCTCCGGCCGACAAAGGCAATCATCCGCCCCGGCGCGATGTCGAGAGTTATGTTCGTTAGGATATTGGGCGCTTCGGGCCCGCCATATTTGAAACTGACCCCGCGCAACTGGATGCGCCCTTCAAGGCTGTGCACCGGCCGGAGCTGAGAACGATCGCGCCCCTGCTCGGGTTCCTGCTCGAAAATATCGTTCAAGCGGTTCAGCAACACCTGGGCGAATTGGAGGTTGTCCCACACGCCTAACGTTCGCAGGATGCCGGCATAGGCGAGCGCCGTGAGCGAACTGAAGGCGACAAAACCGCCGATGCTGAGATGGCCCGCGATCACCTGGTTGGCGCCGACCCAAAGGAAGATCGCGGTCGAGAGCATGCCGATGGACTGCAGCACGCTGTCGTAGCTCATGACGATGAAGCTGCTCCGAAAAATCTTGCGCGAGACGGCGAGGAATTCGTTCAGCATCAGGTCACGGAAAACCCCTTCCGCGGCGGCCGCTTTCACCGCCTCGATGCCTTTGATCGCGTCAATCTGATGCGAGCTGTATTTGCCCTGGCTCTCTTCGACTTCGGCAAAGAGCGGACGCAGGACTTTCTGGGAGAAATACATCAACCCGCCATAGAGCGGGGTAGTGGCGAGAAAGGCGAGCATAAGCGTCGGGCTGTAGATCGCCATCAACGTGATCGCCCCCGCCAACTGGATGAGCGAGAGGATTGCAGTAATCCCGTGCTGCACCGCAAACTGCCGCACCTGGCGTGCGCCATCGAGCCGGCGCTGAATGTCGCCGGTGCGCCGGCTCGTGAAATAGGTCATGGGGAGCGACAACATTTGCCGGCTGAGATAATCCAGGATCGCGGTGTCGAGCCGGACCGCGGCAAAAGAGAGCAGATATTCCTGTGCGAGCGAACAGGCCTGGACGAAAAGGAGCGCCACGCCCATTCCGAGGAGAATAGTCGTAAGCAGGCTCACGTTTTTCTCAACGATCACCTTGTCCACCACCATCTCAGTGAAGATCGGGAAGAGCAGCTCGAGCACGGTGATGGTGAGCGCGAGAAGAAAGACCTGGAGAAAAATGTTCTTAAAGCGGGCAAGGAACGGTACGAGCCAGCGCAACCCCGGCTTGCTCTCGGGCGCGTTCGCAAACGCAGTCGTGTAATCAAAAAGCGCGGCGTAACCCGACCAGTTTTGCTCGAAATCTTTGCGCGCGATTTTGCGCAGACCGAGCGCCGGGTCGGCCACCTTTACGTAAGTGTCGCCGACATCGTAGAGCACCATCCAATGGTTGCCCTCCCAGTGCACGATCGCAGGCAACGGCATCACCGGCAGATTGCGGAGGGACACCTTGAGCGCGCGCGCTGCCAGCCCCAGCTCAGTCGCGGCGCGGCAGATAGCCTTCAGGCTCGTGCCGTCGGTCGAGGTGTGACAAAGCTGCCGAATCCGCGCGAGCGAAACCTTGCGGCCGTAATGCCGGCAAATCATCCCAAGGCTGGCCGCGCCGCAATCCATCTCATCGATCTGCTCGATGTGCTCGAACCGCCGGATGCGCTTCTTCCGTTTTCGAAAATAGCCGTGCTCATCCGTGAAGGGTTCCTCCCCCCGTTCTTCGGCGATTTTTTCGCGCGCAACTCCGATCTTGTCGTGCGCCGCCACTTCCGCCGGCAACAGTTCGGTCGTGAAATCGAGCGGGACGCGCGCTTCGGTTTCGGCCTCGTATTGCGCGAGGCGTTCTTCCATCAGCTTGCCGAACTCAGGGTAACGCCGCTTCAGGTCGCGGACTGCGTCGGGTTCGAGCGCGAGCAGGCGGCAATCGCTGAACGCCTCGACCGTCGCGGCGCGGGGCGAACCGTTGAGAATCGACAGCTCGCCGAAGAAATCGCCGTCGCGATAAAAGGCGAGATTCTGTTGCGTCCCGTTGTTGGAATGAAAGGCCCGGGCGCGGCCCTTCTCGATAATGAACATCGCGCCGGGCGGATCACCTTCACGAATGATCGGCTCGCCTTTCACCACATCCATGGGCGTGAGCTTCTCCACCAGGCTGCGCAGCGCGGGCACCGGCAGCCGGCCGAAGTTGCTGAATTCATAGAGAAATCCGTGCAGCGCGCGATGTCGCGCCGTCATCTCGAGGTGGTGCTTGAGCGCGGGTGTCTCCTCCGCCAGTTCCAGGAAATCGGCCCGATCGAGCCGCAGCGCTTCGACTGATGTGCTGCAACGCACGGTCGCGGTGCGCGTGCCGCCTTCGCCCAGGGCCGCTTCGCCAAAGCTGTCGCCCGGCTTCAAGGTCGCGAGCACAATTTCGTTTCCGCTCTGGTCTGTCTTCACGACCCGCGCGCGCCCGGAGAGAAGGATGTAAAACGCGTCCGCCGGTTCGCCTTGCCTGACGAGCAAGTCGCCGAACTCGTAACTCTCTTCTTGCAGGAGCGGGCGGAGCTTCTCGAAATGTTCCTCGGGAAGAAATTGAAAGAGCGACGACCGGCGCAGCAGATTCTCGTCGGTTGCTTTCATCGCGTCATGCCGGCAGCAGCCGCCACTGGATGTGACGCGCCGCGAGCTCGGCGAAGTGCCGCTCGAGAATGCGCGCTTCGGCCCGTTCGCGCACCGCCGGATCGCTCAGGTCGGGCTCGGCCTTTTCCACAATTCGGAAGACGTGAAAGCCTTCGCCGCGCGGGATCGGATCGAGGATGTCGCCCGCGCGCACGCCGAGAAAAATCGGCTGCAAATCTTCCGGGATTTCCTCGAGCAGAACCGCGGGGCGGCGGTAGGGATAGCGCCCTTCGGCCGCGACCGCTTCCATCGACATGCCGTCATCGCGCGCGCAGAGGAGCGCTTCGCGCGCGGCATCAAGCGAGTCGAGCTCGATCGTTTCCACCTCGAAACGGGTGAGCGGAACGCGGAGTGCGGCGATCTCGCGTTCGCACGCTTCGCGGGAAAGAACCGCCGCGCGTTCCCGGTGATAGATTGCCTCCATCGTCAGACACTCGCGCAACCAGGTTTCACCGCGCCCAAGCTTTTCGAGCCAGCTTGCGACTCCTGCGTGCTCGAGGCCGCTGCGCGCAAGGAAAGCCGATTCCTCGTCCGCCAGCGCGTCCGCTTCGGGCGAGTCGGTTTCATGTTCGCGCGCCGCCGCGACGCGCGAGCTGAGCCGCAGCGCCATCCCGTCGAATTCATCCGAGAAGATCAGTTCCTGTCTGAGCACTTCCCGCTGTTCTCGCGGCGCGGAAAGAAAGTCCACCTGCTCCGGTTCAGCCTCCTCAATTTCGCGGCCCCAATACTGTCTCACGATCCAGGCGCTGAAATCGCCAAGGCCGAGACCGCGCTCCGCCAGCCACCGTTCGGTTTCCTCGGCGGTGATGAGATCGTGCGCATAGCGGAACTGCTCCGCCGCCGCATCGATTGCCTCGTCCTCGGGATCGAGGTCTTCGGCCTCGGCTTTGAGTTCGGCCGCGAGGAGCCGCAGCAATTCCTGCCAGGCCGGTTCGATTTCACCGCGAAATTGGGCGGCGTCGATCACGTCACGAACCGTGAAAGCGCGCTCGCGGGAGAGGAAGATGACCTTGTCTCCCGGGGATGTATCCGTCTCGAACATTGAGGGCGGCCACGATTAGCAGCTAATTTTTCCAGAATGTCGAGGAAAACCGCACGCCCGCCGCGAACCACCGCCTGGCGTCATCCCGAGCGAAGTCGAGGGATCCCGCGAAGCTTTCTGGCACTGTGGCTGCAAGGTAATTCCACGGGATCCCTCGACTTCGCTCGGGATGACGAGAGCAGGTTCGTCATTCAACACTTAGCTCCAGTCGAGCACGATCTTGCCCGAGTTGCCCGACTTCATCAGCTCGATCGCCTCCTTGA
>DAISXY010000024.1:0-27295 GCA_036825615.1 Chthoniobacterales bacterium | reverse complement strand
TCGAGCACGATCTTGCCCGAGTTGCCCGACTTCATCAGCTCGATCGCCTCCTTGAACTCGGTGTAGGGGAAACGGTGGGTGATGACCGGCGAAATATCGAGCCCGCTCTGGATCATGGCCGTCATCTTGTACCAGGTCTCATACATCTCGCGGCCGTAGATTCCTTTAATCGTTAGGCCGTTAAACACCACCAGGTTCCAGTCGATCGCAGCCGTGTCGGGCATGATGCCTAACAATGCGATCTTACCCCCGTGAAACATCGCCGGGAGCAGCTCGGCCATCGCCTTCGGGCTGCCCGACATCTCCAACGCGACATCGAAACCTTCCTTCATCCCCAGCTCCTGCATTGCTCCCGCCAGGTCGCCGCTCCGGACATCGAGGGTGTGGACGTCCCGCGCCATCTTTTTCGCCAGACCGAGGCGATAGGGATTGATGTCGGTGACGACGATGTGACGCGCGCCGGCGTGACGCGCGATCGCCGTCGCCATGCAACCGATCGGACCGGCGCCGGTGATGAGCACGTCTTCGCCCACGAGATCAAAGGAGAGCGCGGTATGCGTCGCGTTGCCGAGCGGATCGAAACAGGAAAGCACATCGAGCGGAATGCTCGGATCGGCCTGCCAGACGTTCGACTTCGGGATGGAGAGAAATTCCGCAAACGCGCCCTGCCGGTTGACCCCGACCCCTTCCGTGTTCGGGCAGAGATGGCGCCGACCGGCAAGACAATTACGGCAATGCCCACAAACGATGTGTCCCTCGCCGGTCACGAGATCGCCCGGCGCAAACCCTTTCACCCGGCTGCCGACCCGCTCGATGACTCCGACGTACTCGTGCCCGATCACCATCGGGACCGGGATCGTCTTCTGCGACCAGGCATCCCAGTTGTAAATGTGAACATCAGTCCCGCAGATCGAGGTCTTTTTGATTCGGATGAGAACATCATCGTCGCCGACCTCCGGCACGGGCACCTCTTCGAGCCACAGGCCCGGCTCAGGTTTGCGCTTCACCAGGGCCTTCATCGTCTGTTGCACGCCGCAAAGTAAGCGAATCGGTGAAGCAGAAAAGCGGGAAAGTAACGCCCAGCCCTGTAGCCGGGATCGGTGATCCCGGCCACGCAGGTCAGCGATCAATCGCAGGCCGACCCCGGCCACGGCCAGACTTCCAGTTGCCCGACCCTATTGCCGCCCGTTAGTTTCCCAGATCATGAACTCGTCCAGCGTCTGACGAGTCTTATCGACGACGAACCCGACCACGATCGCGTCATCGACGAAGCCGAGAAACGGCGTGCTATCCGGAATCAAATCGAATGGGTCGATCAAATAATTGAGCGCGGATACGATCCAGAGCAGATCATCGTCGGAAACCTGCCGGTATTCACCTCGTTCATAGGCTCGGATGAGGCGCAGCATCGTCTGAAGATAGGGCCAATTACCCTTGAACCGCTCCCTCGGAAGCGACGCCGCCTCTTTCGCCGCCTCGTCAAAGAGCGAACGCAAGCCGCCGGAACCGACAAGGCGCAATTTTGCATCGCTCAGCGCGCGGGCGAACGCCTCGCTGCGCAGGGCTGGTTTTCGATAGGAACTCTCCCTTTCTTCCTTTGATTTCTTTTTTCCCGCCTTCATGACGGAAGATAGGAACACGCAGATGCGCGAATGAGAAGCCAATTCCCACCACTCACGAGGCGACCGGCCGATTACGCCGACCGTTGTCGCGCTCTTCGATCGGTCGATCGATTCCAATCTCAGAGCGGACCTCTGTTAGGGTCGCGGCAAGCGACTTCGCCTGCTCGTCAGTAAGTTCTACCAGCGGTGGCCGCACTCTTGCCCAGTCCGGATCGTTGTTGGAAATCGCGATCGCCTGCTTTAACGCCGCAATCATTGAGGGAAAAGACTTTTGCGCAAAGATATGCCGCACGGCGTTCAGCTTCGTCTGCTGACTCTCCGGATCAGCTTTGGGATTATCCCATTCGAGATAGAGCTTGTGAATCGCGGCTGGGCTGACATTCGCTATCGCGGAGATGGTGCCGACACCACCATGGCGCATATTGGCAAGGAGGAAACTTTCACTACCCACAAACAGGCCGAAGTTGGTTGTCCCTGGGCCGCGACTAACAAAGGCGTCCAGAAAGGTCCTGGTGTTACTCCAGTCGCCGGAGCTGTCCTTCATCCCGGCAATGGCGTCCGGGTAAGCCTTGAGCAGACGTTCGACTAACTTCGGCGTAATCCCGACCACTGCGATGGGCGGAATATGGTAGAGATAGATCCGTAGCCGCGGATCGCCGACCTGTTGAATGACTTCGCTAAAGTAACGGTAAAGACCTTCGTCCCCGACTTGCTTGTAATAGAAAGGGGGCAGCATCAAAACCCCGGCGCACCCGTGTTTCACTGCGTGAGAAGTCAGCCGGACGGTTTCGGCAATCGAACAGCAGCCGGTGCCCGGCATCATCCGTGATGGATCGACTCCGGCTGCGAGCAGCGCATCCAACAGCATCATGCGCTCATCCACCGCCATCGAATTCGCTTCGCTGTTAGTCCCAAAGACTGCCAGGCCGCAGTCATGCGAGAGGAGCCACTTACACTGGGCGATGAAACGTTCCGGATCAGGCGAGAGATCCGCTCGGAAAGGAGTTACAACCGGCGCCAGAACGCCGCGGATGGCAGGCAGCGACATTAGTTCGTCAACTCGACGTATGCGACCTTTGCGGAAGCATCGCGATACAGAGTCAGAAACACCGGCTTACTGTCCACCTCGGTGCGCAGCGTCTCGTAATCGACCAGCTTATGACCGTGCATCTCAAGCTGCGCACGGCCCCGACCTGCATACTGGAATGGTCGGGCATGCGCCAAAAACTCCGCGGCCTGGTCCAGCCCGATCGGCTCGAGCGCGTCGGGATAGATCGCGCCCGGATCGACCTGGCGCTTCACAATTCCATTCATGACCGCAATCATTTGAGCGGTCGTTGCCGGATCGCTATCTGGCTTTGCAGCCTCAACCGCCGGATCAGGCGCGTCCTTGAGATAGGCGCGCGCGATCATATCGACGTAATCGCGAATCGCGGAGAAATCGCAGTTAGTCAGAACGACCACACTTAGTGAGTCATTGGGGAATCGCGCCACGAAAGTATGAAAGCCGGTGCGGTATCCCCCGGCATGGCCGAGCCGGCGGTGACCGAGCCAGGTGCCATCATTCCAGCCATAGGCATAATCGAGAAAGTGACCCGTATCCGATTTCGGGAATGACCACATCTTCTCAGAATCTTTCACGATCCGCTTGCCTTCGAGCGCGATGACGAACTTCGCCAGATCGCGTGAGGTCGTGAGCACGGCGTCGTCCGGTCGTGAATGCAGGTATTGGCCGAGAAACCAGCCGCGCTTCAACTCACCTTTCGCCTGCCTGTATCCTTCCGCGCGCTGCGAAACAATCGCGGAATTGTCGATCACCGACGATTCAGTCATTCCCGCGGGGTTGAAGACACGTTCCTGAAGAAATTGAGCGTAACTCTTACCCGAGACTTTTGTAACAATCATGCCGAGCATCGCATAATTGGGCGAGCTATAGTTAAACTGATCGCCGATCGCCTTCATTGGCAGGGTCGTGAATTCTTTGATGAGCGAGGCATCATCAGCCGGCGAACACACCTCGGCATCGTAGGGAATGGCCGCGCTCCCGAAGTCCTCCGGCAGCCCCGAGCTCATCGTGATCAGATGCCGCACTTTCATCGCCGCCCAGGATGAAGGCAGACCGGCAAGATAGTGACTGACCGGCGCCTCCGGATCGACTTTTCCTTCTTCGACAAGGATGCGAATCGCGGCCCCATCCACCATCTTGCTCACGCTCGCGACTTCAAATCGCGTGTCGTTCGTCGCGGGTGCCTGCCATTCGAGATTGCCAAAGCCATAGGCGCTGAGGCGAACAATCTTGCCGTCCCTGACGACGGCAAACGTCAGGCCAGGAACTCGTTCCTGCTGCATTTCCTTTTCAATCGCAAGGTCAAGATCGTCGGCCTGCGACAACAGCGGTACGAGAACAAGAATGAACAAGAGTTGGCGCATCCTTTCGCTTTCTATTCCGCGCCGCGACATTGTCCAGAGCGATCGCGCAAATTCGATAAGAGTAGTCGCGGTCCTGGAAGCGCCCGGGAGCCCGCCGTTGAGCGCGCGCGTCGGAACTAAGTCCGAGACACCAAACTTCGCGCGCCTAACGAGTCAAGCTTATTTCGCCGCGCCGCCGTTGCCGGCCTTCGCTTTCTTCGCTTCATCGATCACGCGCTGCTCGATCTCGCGCGGCATCTCTTCGTAGCGACTGAATTGCTCGCTGTGCACGCCGCGCCCGCCGGTGAGCGAGCGCAGGACGCTGGCGTAGCGATAAAGCTCCATCGCGGGAACGTCGGCCCGGATAATTTGGAAGCGACCTTCCGTGTCCGTGCCGAGGATTCTCCCGCGCCGGCTGGAGAGATCGCCCACCACTTTGCCCATGCAATCTTCCGGAATCCGGACCTCGATCTCGTTGATCGGCTCGAGCAAACATGGCTTTGCTTTCATGAACGCTTCCTTGAACGCCCAGTAACCCGCGACCTGAAAGGCGATGTCTTTCGAATCGACCGGGTGCATCTTGCCGTCATAGAAATTCGCCTCCACATCCACGACGTGATAGCCGGCGAGAATCCCTTCCGTGCAGGCGTTGCGAATCCCTTTCTCGACCGAAGGGACGAAGACGCGATCGACGGACTGACCCACAAGCGAGTTAGTGAAGGTCACACCGGCGTTGCGCGGCGCGGGTGCGAGCTTGAGCGCGACCTCGGCGAATTGCCCCGCGCCGCCAGTTTGTTTTTTGTGCCGATAGGTGTGGTCGCCGCGGCCATGAATCGTCTCGCGATAAGGCACGCGCGGTTGGACGAGATCGAAATGAAGATGGAACCGGCGCCGCAAACGCTCCGCGATTACGTCGAGATGCAGTTCGCCCTGGGCGGAAATGATCGTCTGATGTAACTCCGGATCGACCCGAAAAACAAAGGCCGGATCTTCGTTGTGCAAGGTGGCGAGACCGGCGGCGACCTTGTCTTCTTCACCTTTCGCCTGGAGTTGAAGCGCGGCGTGAATGTTCGGGCGCGGATATTCCGGCACCGGAAGTCTTACCGGATGACTCGAGGAACAAAGGGTGTCGCCGGTGTGCGTGTCCTTCAGTTTCACGGTTGCGCCGATGTCGCCCGCGCCGAGCCGCGGGACCATCTCGCGGTTCTGGCCGTTAAGGAGAAAAATCTGGCCGATCCGCTCGGTGACGTTGCGATTGGCATTGAAGGCATCGCCGCCGGTCGTGATTTGTCCGGAATAGATCCGGAAAAACGACAGCTCGCCGAAATGCTCTTCGTTCATCGTCTTGAACACCTGCAAGACCGGCTCGCTGCCACCAAGTTTCACTTCCACCGGCTCGCCCGTGCGCGCGTTTTCGGCCTCGACCTTCTCGTGATCGAGCGGCGAGGAGCCGTACTTGGCAATGAAATCGAGCAGCCGGCCGACGCCGACGTTCGAGGTCGCCGAGGTGCAAAAGAGCGGGATGATCGCCTGCTTCTGGACCGCGGCATGCAGCGCAGCGCGCAGTTCCTCCTCCGAAAGCGAACCTTGGTCGAAAAATTTTTCCAGCAAGGTATCGTCTGATTCTGCGATCAGCTCGATCAGCTCACGATGCAGTTGCGCGGCGCGCTCTTTCCATTCGCCGCTCGCCGGCTCCTCGCGGAACTTTCCGTGCCCGTCGGTCTCGTAGGTCACGACTTCGTTGCGCAAAACATCGAGCACCTGGTTGAAATTTGGCCCGGGATTGATCGGGACATTCATCGGAAAAACCTTTGGCCCATACTGGGCCCGCGCGTCGGCCAGCACTTCGTCGAAGTGCGCGTTCTGTTTGTCCACCGCGTTGACCACGATCACCTTCGGGATGCCGCAGTCGCTCGCACAATTCCAGACCCAGTCCGTGCCAACGCCGATGCCGTGTTGCGCGTGCACGACCACGAGCGCGAAATCGGCCACATGCACGGCCGCGAGCGCTTCGCTGATGAAATCGAGATAACCGGGGGTATCGAGAATGTTGAGCTTCTTGCCCATCCAGCCGCAATGGAGGAGCGAGGTCTGGGTCGAAATCTGGTGCTGCTTTTCGCTCGTATGATAATCCGAAACCGTCGAGCCCTGCGCGATATTGCCCATCCTTCCGATCATCCCCGCGCAGGCCAGCATTGCCTCGACCAGCGACGTCTTGCCCGAGGAGGCGTGGCCGACAATGGCAAAATTCCGAAGCTCCCCGGCAGAAGGCGTGGTCATAACGTCAGATTCCTTTCCTGCTGCCCCGAATTCGCTGCCCGCGCAAGCTGAAATCTGCGGCGCCGTTATTTCAAAACGGCGCCGCCCGAGCGACGGGTGCCTCGCTCGGGCCGATGATCACAAACATCTATTTGGCAATGACAAAACTTGCGTCCCAGTTTGGATTCACCGGTGTGGCTTGCGAGGTAAGGACCTGCCACCGGCCTTTATCTTTCATCCAGATTTCCTTCCAGCGCAGCTGGAGACGGTAACGCTTGCCCTCGCGTCGCTCCGTGATTTTCGCCAGCCCGGAGGCGATAGCGAAATTACCGAGCACGCGAACCTTCAGATCCACATTGTCAAAGGCCTCATTCTCGTAGCTGTCACCCGCGCGATTGGCGAGATATTCATCCCGGTTCTTAACTGTTCCATCCGGTTCGATGAAGGTGAAACCTGGCGCGACAATCTTATCCAGGACCATTCGATCTTTTGTCTGCATCGCCCGCACCCAATCGTCTTCCAGCTGCAAAATCTGCTTTTCATCCGAAAGGTTCTCAGCCCCGGCCGCGACCGCGGTCATGAACGCGATTGCAATCAAACTCGTGACTCTCATGGCTTTTCCTCCTTGTTAATGGTTTGCCTCCTAACGGATCAAATCACCAGACTGTGTGAGACCGCAGGTCATAGCCTGATTCCGGGATTGGAGACGGCCGGCCCTCCGGCCGTTGCTCGCATGCGCTCTCCCGACAGGATTCGATTAAATCTATTTGGGTAATGCAATCACTCCTCTCCCTCCGCACAGGACACAATTTTCGGCTCTGGGTGGATGGCTCGTCTCGTTAGTCACGATTAGTCCCATTCCTTTGCAGTTAATACAGACTTCGTAGCCGGGTCGCACCTCGACGTTTCGGTAACCAACCGGCACCCCATGGACATCGATACACAGGGGGCAGTCATCCCTTCTTCTGCCTTTATCGTAGAGGAGAACGCGTTGCCCTTTGCACAATGGGCAGACAACATGACGCAGGTAATTTGGGGTTTGCCTCGCTCCTTCAATAATTTTTTGAATGCCCTGGAGGAGACAAAGCCTGACGCGATTATCCTACCCTCAGGATAGCGACTAACTGTAACAAGCCTGCGCTGTTGTCAATCTGCGCCTTGTTAATCCCGTTTCTTATCACTTCTCACTTGTCACTCTGACTCTCACCTGCCGGTCATTTGCTCGAGGTTCTTCGGGTAACGGGCGGCATCCAAATCGATTTGCGAGGCGGCGTCGTCGATCGCGCGTAGATCGTCACGTGTCAGCTCGATTAAAGCTGCGCCTATGTTTTCCTCCAGGCGGTGCAGTTTGGTCGTGCCGGGAATCGGGACGATCCATGGCTTTTGCGCGAGTAACCAGGCAAGCGCGATTTGGGCCGAGGTTGCCTGCTTGCGCCGCGCGATCTCGCCTAACGAATCCACCAACGCCTGGTTTGCCTTTAGTCCTTCCGGGCTGAACCGTGGCAGTCTGCTTCGGAAATCGGACGAATCGAACTTCCTGCCCGGGTCGAGCTTGCCGGTGAGAAAGCCGCGGCCCAGCGGACTGTAAGGGACAAAGCCGATCCCGAGTTCCTCGAGAGTGGGAAAGACTTCTTGCTCCGGCCGTCTCCACCAGAGTGAGTACTCACTTTGCAGTGCAGTTACTGGCTGAACGGCATGGGCGCGCCGGATCGTCTGTGCGCCCGCTTCCGAAAGACCGAAGTGTTTCACCTTGCCTTGCGCAATGAGCTCCTTCACCGCGCCGGCTACTTCTTCAATCGGCATCTCCGGGTCTACCCGATGCTGATAAAACAGATCGATCGCTTCGACCTTCAGTCGCCGAAGCGAGCCGTCCGCGACTTCACGGATATGCTCCGGCCGGCTATCTACTCCCGACCAGCCCGGTTTGCCGTCGGGATTAAGTTTGAATCCGAATTTCGTCGCGATAGTTACTCGCCCGCGGAAAGGCGCGAGGGCTTCGCCGACCAGCTCTTCATTGATGTAAGGACCGTAAACTTCTGCGGTGTCGAAGAAGGTCACACCCCGGTCGACCGCCGCGTGAAGGAGCGCGGTCATCTCTCCTTTATCCTTCGGCGGGCCATAGGAAAAGCTCATCCCCATGCAGCCGAGCCCGATCGCCGATACTTCCAGGTTACCGTTGCCAAGTGTGCGCGTTTGCATGCTTAAACAGATCGCGCATCAACCGGCTCTCGGCTCTCTGCAGTTCCAAAGCCGGCCTCAGGCGAATCGGTCGGGATCGAGAAGGGTCAGCTCCACACTTGGCCGCCGGCCGGTGAGCGTTTCAGCGACAAGCAATCCTGTGATCGGCGCGAGAGTCACCCCGAGCATGGCGTGGCCGCAGGCAGCAGTCAGATTCTCGAAATCCGCAAAGCGCCCGACGTACGGCAAGCCATCGGGGGACATCGGGCGATAACCGAACCATGGTTTGATCCCGGCGAAATCGTCGGCGCGAAAATCGGGAAAGTAAGTGAGCGCGGCCTCGATGATCTGCTCGACCCGCTCGGGCAGGATCGAGCCACTGTGCCCGGTTAACTCCATCGTCCCGCCAAATCGAAGCTGATCGCCCATCGGTGTGACTGCGACACGGCGCTCGGCCAGGATCATGGACTTGGTAAAATGAAAACGCGGGTTGGGAATCGTCAGGCTATAACCTTTGCCCGGCTGCATCGGTAACGAGAGGCGAAGATCGCGCACCGTTTCCGCCGCCCATGAACCAGTGGCGAGAACATATTCATCCGCCGCCAGGTCACCCGCGCTGGTTCTTACACTCGTTAGGCGATTATTCTTCGTGACCCACCCTTGCACCCGGGTGTTCCAGTGAAAGTGGACGTTCCGGTTCTTCAAAAGAACGATCAGCGCCGAAACGAGTTTGCCCGGGGTAAGGTGGGCATCGATTGGAAAATAGATCGAGCCGAGCACATCAATGCGCGCACCCGGTTCGAGCGCGGCGGTTTCCTTTGCATTTAACAGTCGGGCCTCGATCCCAATGTCATTGGCAATGCGCGCGAGGTGTCGCTGTTCCTGCTCCAGCCCTTGTTCGGTCTGGCAGAGATTGAGCATCCCTTCGGTCCGGAGCTCGAACGCGTTCCCGGTCGCTTCCGCGAGTTCGAGAAAGAGCCGGCGACTTTCCAGGCAAAGATCGCGCAGGAGGGGCGCGGCCCGGTGGGTGTGCGCACGGGTGCAACTGCGCGCGAAAAGCCAGCCCCAGCGGAGGAGCGCAGGGTCGAGCCGCGGCTTAATGTAAAACGGGCTGCGCGAGCTGAGCATCCATTTCAATCCCTGCCAAACCATCCCGGGAGCCGAGACCGGCACAACATGGCTGGGGGAGACATAACCGGCGCTGCCGTGCGCGCACGAATCGCTCCCCGCCGGGTTGCGCTCGATCACGCTGACTTCGAATCCTTCCCGGGCCAGGTAATAGGCGGCGCACAAGCCGACAACCCCGCCGCCGCAGACGATCGCGCTGCGCGAGTTACTCATTGAAGTCATCTTATCAATACAGTGCTTCCGGTGCGACTTGAGCGAGCGCCAAACCTCTTTGCCGTTGGCGTGCGCTCTGGCATAGTAGCCGCCGGTCCGCTCATGCCTGACGAGGTTGGAGAGATGAGTTTTCCTGAGTTTTCACCGTTGCGTTGTTTCACAGTCTCGACCGTAGAATTGGCAGGAAAAATCTCCTTTTCGCTCTCGGATTTACCTGTAAAAAGCGCCCGTAGCTCAGCTGGATAGAGCATCGGATTTCTAAGTCAGCCTAACGAATTTGCCTTGTTTTTCGTGCGGTTGCACAGCGTGTTTTTCACAGGTAGTCCGATTGGTTCGAATCGGCGCGTTGTATCGCTGACTTGCACAGTTTTACAGAAGAAATTGCGCGACCGTAGAACAAGACCGTGAAACGGCTGAAGCGCGCGTGCGCGTAGGTATTGCCGCCCTTTCCGGGAAGTTGTCCGAACAAACCGGTGCTCGGCTTCGCGCGCGCGGAATGTTCACGCGTCTGCGCCTTGGGGTGTTGAAACGAGAAATATCGCCGACGTGGCTGTGCATTTGCTTCGAGAATCAAGACGCCCAATGACCGAGGCAGAATTGTATCCCCTGATTCTCGCGCAGCGGCCGGTGAAATTTAAGTTGATCGGTTCATTGCTCCGAGATAGCGGCAGATTGAAACGGATTGCGGCGCGAACTTGGGAGCTGAAGAAATCGCCGGGCTCGGGAGCGCGGCGTGCAAAAGCGGCGACCACGCCGGAGCTTGGGTGGCTCCGTTTAGATGCGATCGCCTTTCCATTCTGTTGGGCGCTTTGCTTTGCGCAACAGTGACCTTGGCCTCTATATCGTCGCCCGGTGCGGCGCAGCCAACTGGCATCACTCGCCGACTTTCTGAGGAGAGCGGGCAAAGATTCCGTCATCCGCAGCCGTGCCTTGGCCGCGATGGACCTGCCGGCGCAACCATGCCCGTGCGGGAGCGCGGGCTTCGACACGAGGGCGGACGATTGACACACGTTTGCTCCATCAGCTCGCTTCCGGCTTAGCGAGACCTGATATTTTTCGCGCAGGTCGACGAGAGCACCGGCGATGCGACTGTCTGGCGAACCAGACTTGACGGAATACCCATTAGCACAGTGAGAGTTTCTGCCGGGGCGGTGCGACGCATTGCGGATAACAATGGATTCGATTCGGAAAAGCAAATTTTCACAGCGCGAATACGAACGGATCAAGGGCATTACGGCAGGCAACAGCAGTGATAACTAACGAGATGCCCCTGTGCAAAAAGTGGCTGCGAAGCGATGGAACCGGTCTGGATACCCGGGGAGTGCGACGGTATAGCTTACAATTTCGTTGATTACTGAAAATGTAGCGTGATTTCTAAGCCGTTGGTCGGCAGGAACGTTGTGGCAAGTCGCCGAGTTATGGTATGGCTAATGCTAACAGGGCCGTGAGTCCAATTAGGACAAACAAGCACTCAGATCAAAGAAAGGAGTTCCGCCAATCCCATGAAATCCCAACGTCAACACCGCACGAGTTCGAGTCGTTTTTTATCACTACCCATTATTGCAACCATAGTGCTCCTCCTGATGTCGAGCGGAAGTTCGGCAACGGCCACGTCCTATAGCCAAGCACCGCCGGTAGGTTTGGATACCGGGGCGGAGTTCTTAATCACGTGGGACGGAACTTCTTTCACGGTATCTGCGCCTAGCGGAGAAGGCCCGTATGATGGAGTCGAAGACACGCTTTACGGCGTGCAGAACAACTCAAGTTCTCCACTGCTCCTGATTAACATCGATGGGATGGGTAACGGCGTATTCGGGTTCGACGGCGATGGGATTGACGCCTTTAACGGAACAGGCGCGCCTCCCGGCTCTCCGGGTCCTACCGGATATGAGGGTTGGACATCCGATAGCTCTATGTGGGGCACTGGTACGCCCGGTGCGGTGTTTTTCACTATCACCGACAACGACCACGGGACAGTTCATTTCACCGGAGGTATACCGGTCGGCGGAAGCGCATATTTCGCTCTTGAAGGACGCGCCGACTTTGCTGGAGGTGGACTATCGGTGCCTGAGACTGGAAACACTTTATCTCTACTGGCGATCGCTGGAGCTTTACTGTTCGCGGCAAAGCGGCGCGTTGGACTTCGTAAGGCAGAACGCAGGGCGTAATTTCAGAGCAAACAAGGTAGTTTTCCGAGGTCGAACGCAAGGCACTTTAAGTGGGGCGCAGCCTCGCTGGTACGACCAGAAGTCGTCGGTCGTGTTGTAAAACCATGGCCGACGACGGTCGGAAAGATATCAGCCTCAACACGAGCACGGACTCACTCACCGGGGTCAATTCCGGGAATATCTCCCTGATCGTGATTCCCTGTTGGACCCTTGGCACTTTCCTTCCGGCATTGGACGATGCCAGGTGCGGTGAGCGGGGTTCCGCCGCAAACGAGAAAGGTCCACACGCATGTGCTCGATTGGCGCGCTCCCCGCCTTCGCCGAGTTGATGCTTTTCGTTCAGGTGGATGAGAGCACCGGAAATGCAATTGTCTGGCGCACCGGATTTGGAGGCGAACTGGTAAGCACGGTCAGAGTTTTGGCTGGCGCGCTCGAACGCATTCGCAACGACACGTTCAAAGCCGCTTTCGAATTCGAAAAGCTGATCTTCGCGACACGAAGGCGGCACACGAAGACTTACAGGGAGTAACCAAGGACGTGCGAACTGCCAGGCGCGTGCGCAGGTCCAGCTAGGCCCGGCTCCCTTCCGTCGGGCAGCAGATACCGAAATACCGCTGCCCGACCACTGTTTCCAGGCCTTCCGGGGTCACAATGTCATTCACGCCAAACTCTTTCAGTGCGAACGTTATTGTGTGAGCTTGCTGATGGCTGAGTCCTGGGACGACCTTGGCGGCATTCCGATACGACAGGCAGCGGAGAGAAAGCCGGCTCCAGGCCTTCCCATCGACACAGGAAGGTGATCTCGTCTCCGCCGTCTGCGTGCCGTTTGTAGCTAACGAACAAAGGCCGCCGGCGAGGTAGCGAAAAGCAGGCTTTCGAAGCTGGGCTGAAAGGGCCGCGCCCGGCTCGCGCCGATGGTAAAGCGCGGACTGATCTCGGTCTGGCTCGCGCAAAAGATTTCGATCTCCGTCCGCCCCTGTTTTTCCAGCTCCGCGCGCACTGTCCCGGTCGCAAGCTCGGGTAAGTTACAATCGCGGCTGAGATGTCCGAGCACGACCCGGCCGAGCTTGCCAGAAACCAACTGTCCGATGACCGAGGCGGCGGCCGCATTGGAAAGATGCCCGTGACGCGATTGGATCCGTTGTTTCACTGGCCAGGGGCGATGGCGATCGTTCTGCAACATTTTCTCGTCGTGATTGGTCTCAATCACGAGGGTCTGCACCTCGCGCAGGCGCTCAACCGTAAGGCGGGTGGCGTAGCCAAGGTCGGTGACAAAGCCGAGCCCGTTGCCATCGGCGTGAAAGCTGTAGCCGACCGGCTCGACCGCGTCATGGGGCACGGGAAAGCTTTCCACGGTAATATCGCCGACCGAGAAGGTCGCGCCGGTGCGGAAGAGGCGCCAGTGCCGATGCGCGCCTAACGAACAAAAGCGCACTGCCTCGGCGGTGAGGGCGTTACAGTAAATCGGCACCTCAAATTTTCGGCAAAGCACTTCGAGCCCGCAGACGTGGTCGCCATGTTCGTGCGTGAGAAGGACGCCGTCGAGTTCGGCCGGCCTGACCCCACAAAGCTCGAGCCGAAGGACGAGCTGGCGCGCGCTCAGCCCGCCATCAACCAGCAGCCGGCAATGATCGGTTGCGATGAGCGCGCTGTTGCCCGCGCTGCCGCTCCCGAGCATGGTGAGGCTGAACATGCCCGATAATTAGCGAACCCCGGGCGCGAGCACAAATGGAAACGCGGTTTCGACAGCGGGCGCACTCTCGCATAGGATGATTGTCTGATGGACGAGATTGATCTGGCCGGGCTCCGGCGCGAATACGAAACCGAGGGATTGCGCCGGGCGGAAATGCACCCGAACCCGCTCGAGCAATTCGCGACCTGGTTTTCGACCGCGGTCAACTCTGGGATCGCGGAGGCGAACGCGATCACGCTCGCGACCGCGACGCCGGAGGGAAAACCTTCGGCCCGGGTGATTCTCCTCAAGGGATTTGATGAGCGCGGGTTTGTTTTTTTCACCAACTACGAGAGCAGCAAAGGACAGGAACTGGAGGCTAATCCCTACGCCTCGTTTGCGCTCTACTGGCCGGTTTTGCAGCGCCAGGTGCGGGTGAGCGGGCGGGTGGAACGAACCTCGCGCGAGGAATCGGAACAATATTTTCATACCCGGCCCCGCGGCAGCCAGCTCGGCGCCTGGGTCTCGCGGCAAAGTGAGGTGATCGATGCCCGGCGCATCCTCGACGCGCGGATGGCGGAAATGACCCAGCGTTTCGCGGGCAAGAATATCATCGACCTGCCGCCGCACTGGGGTGGTTACCGGATTATTCCAGACGCGATCGAGTTCTGGCAGGGCCGGGCGAACCGGCTGCACGACCGCTTTCGTTATACCCGGCAGCCGGACGGCTCCTGGCTGCTGGAGCGGCTAGCTCCTTGACTCGTTAGGTATCCTTTTCCGTGATGAAAGCCGCGACCCGGGCGAATCCCGGCACGGCCTTGAACCGGGCCGGGAGGACAACTCACGCTTAGAATTGAAACGAAACCCCGGCGAAACCAGAGCGACCCGGAGCCGGCTCAATGCTGCCGCCGCCGAATGGGAAGACGCGTGAGTAATACTTTTCGTCCGCCAAATTCGACAGGTTACCAAAGACGCGAATGTTCTTGTTGATGTAGTACTCGCCCGAGAGATTGAAAACCACGTAAGAGGGAATCTCGGCCCGCGGGATACTGGTACTTCCAAGGTTGGAGTCCTGCCAGAATTGCTCGGAAACATAGACACCCGAGAAAGTGATATTGAAAAACCCTTCGCGCCGGAAGGTAAGCCCGCCTTTCAGCACGAGGGTAGGTGAGTAGGCGGGTTCATTACCGACAAAGGTGCGGATAGTCCCAGGAACAATCTGGTTACTGTCGGTGAATTCAGCATCCAGCACCTGAAGGTTGCTGAAAAGGACGAGCTGAAGGGGCGGGCGCGAGGGCACCGGCTTGTAAACCTCCTTCGCTGTTGTCTTGCCATCAGGTTCCCGGTCCGGCTCAGTCTGGATGAAGTTATCCTGGAACCGAGCCAGGAAGTCATAGGCGAATTCGCCTTCGAAACCGCGGTGCCGGGTGCTCCCGGTATTCACCGCGATGGTGTCGAAGGGGCCGCCGTTAGGCGCGGCGCGGGTTTCAATCCGGTTATCGAATTCCATCCAGAAAAGACCCACGTCATACCAGAGGCCCTTCACTGGAGTGCCGTGAACGCCGAGTTCGAAGTCGGTCGAACGAAACGGATCGGGGGTCGTCCCGGGAACGACTGCCGAACGGGTCCCGGCGATATCGAAGAAGCGGACCGGGCGCCAGCCGGAAGAAGCAGAGAAGTAGGTTTCGTTGTTGCCGGCAAAGTCGTTGCCGATACCGATGCCCCAGAGAGGAATCCATTTGTCGGCGCTCCGATTCGGCTCAGTCCCAGGGGTAAAGTAGGGTGCGACATTAGCATCCACTTCGATATTTTCGTGATCGAGCCGGAATGACGGGACGATGTGGAATTTACCGATCCGGACGAGATCTTCGGCGAAGAAGGCCTGGTAGTCCGCGGTGCGCTCCTGATCAAGAGTGAGGTTGCTGGAAGTGGTGCCGCGCGGGGCAAAGAGAAAATCGGGGCCGGTATTGGTGGCATCGAGTGAATAGCGCTGGAACGGCGCATCGCCATGATAGACCAGGCCGCCGAAAGTAAGAGCGCTCCCGCGGAAGATACCGTCGTCGCCCCACTTTTTCCTCGCCCGCAGGTCGACCCCACCGTTGTTGAACTCTTCGTAGCCAAAGGTAGTGCTGGTGGGGAATTCACCGTTCGGGCCGAGATTCGCCGCGCTCCGTGAATCAATATCCTGGTGCGTGTACCAACCTTTGCCCTGGACCAACCAGCCGTCGCCGAATTCCCCTTCATAGCGAAGAACGGTGCTGTAACGATCGACCCAGTTGTGATTGTAAGGTGTGACTGCCTGATTGGGATTGGCCTCGAATTGCGCGAGAGTTAGCCGGCCGGCGTCTTCGCCGCTGAACCGGCTGGCGTGGAAATCCAGGGCGATAAGCTGATTTTTAGCAAAGCGGTAACCGGCATAACCGTTCGCCTGCCAGAGGTCGTAGGAGTTATGATCGCGCTGGCCGTCAGCCGTGCCATAGTAGCCATCAATCCGGAACTCGAATGGCCCGGAAGCTTCCTGAATCGCACCGTAACCGCTGTAAGCGCCGTAACCACCGCCCGTACCTTCGAAGTAGCCACTGAAGGGAGTTCCTGGAAGTGGATGCTTGGTGACAAAGTTAATCGCTGGGGCGGGCTCGGGTCCATAGAGGAGGCTGCTGCCGCCGCGGATTAACTGGATTTCGCTCACGCTTTGCGGCACCGGGAGATAGTAGAGGGTCGGGAAACCGATCCAGTCACTCATGAGCGGGATCCCATCCTGGAGGAAAAGCGTGTATTCAGACTCCTGCGGATTGCCCAGACCGCGATAGGTGAAATTGAACTGCCCCGGACTTTGCTGCTCGCTTACGATCAACCCCGGCGCCTTGGTGAACTGCTCCTGCAGGTTGTTGTTTTGAATCGGAGGCTGTTGCTCCAGTTTAATAACCGTCGCCTTCTTCGTCACTGTAATCTCCGGGCCCGAGACCTCGCTCATGATATGATCGAGCTTTGCCTTTCTGTCATCCCATGGAGTCGGGCTGGCGAGGGCTTCCCCCTGCACGATGATCTCCAGCGTCTGGCCCTGCTGCGCCTTCGCGTCCGGTCGGGCGAAAAGGATCGCGGCCAGGATAAGAGCAATAAGACCTCCGTTGATTAAACAGGTTCTGGACGGGGAAAACATGGTACGCTGGTAAGCAGTGATACGCATTAATTCAGAGTTATAGTTAGAGTTAGAGCGAAGTATGGTTGACTGTTCCACGGGTGAAAAACAAAGACGTAGCCTAACGATTCCGGGTCGAAGCGGGCGCTTCCGCTCCGGTTTCGCCACCGCCGCCTCCGAAGACGTAGGAGAAGATGCCGAAAACCGTGACGCGCGGTGAATCGTTGGTGCAGCCGAATAACGGCGCGACATCGAACCGCATCCGTGCAGTCGGCTTGAAAGCGAAGCTGGGTCCGATCACAAAGCGGTGGATTGGAGAACCGCGCGTGTCTTTGACGGTGAAGTTCTGATACTGCATTTCAACTCCGGCTTTAAGACGCTCGCGCGGGAGTAAGACCGGGACCTGGATGCTTTGCGCAAAACCCCATTCACGGCCACGGTCACCAGTGTTTTCCTTTTCGAAGAAGAGGTTAAAGGCCCACTCAACATTCTTGGCAATCTCCTCTGAGAGCAGCAGCCTGAACTCGTAGGCATCCGGCTTATCCGGCGGGCCTTCCCCTGCCATAGCCTCTTCCTCTTCAGGCGGCGGTGGAGGACCTTCCTCATGAAGAATCCTGCCGGTGCCAAATTTGTATTCAGCAAAGATGGTTGGATTGAGCGGGATCTTATCCCAATCGGCCAATGCCCAGCGTCCTTCGATACTGAAGCTTGAGTTTTCCGTGTCGCCATTGAAGTGCTCCACGGTATTTTCGACCGCCACCCCGAGACGCCACGGCAAACCAACCTCTACTTCCTGAGTGAAGAGGTGCTGGGGCAGATCGTGGCGAAACGCGCTTCCTTGGTAGATCAATGCGGCAAACACACACCCGGGGGGAAGAACGTAGGCGTTGGTGAGCGATGAGAAACGGCTGCGCGAGAATCCTCCGGGTGCTCCATAAGCGCTCGGCAGTTCATCGCCATAGACCGTAATTTGCGGTTCGATGACAGCGCTCGGTGCAGTGGCGGCGGCGGCGCTGGTTTCTCCCTGTGCTTTTTCCGGGGTGGGATTGTTGGTGGCGTTAAGGTCTATCGGCGGGGCCGCCGTTTGGTGAGGCGCGGCCGCCGCCGGTGTGACAACTGCATCCTGAGCGAAGCTCCTGGCAGAGCAGCAGAGAGCGAGTGCGAAAAGAGGAAAAGTCGCCTGGATTTTTCCGAACCGGTTGGAATTGCACATGGCTGCTGTTTTGGCTGCGCGGCCGAGACATGACAAGAACATAATGATATTTTTGTCATGAAAGCAGAACCGGTACCGAACCGTCAACCATCTTTTCCCGGCCCCGAGGGAAAACGGAGCGTCGCGGTCGTGCCGCAGCCGACCTCGCTTTCGACCGAAATCGTGCCGCCGTGCAGATCGGCGATCGTTTTGACCAGGGCCAGTCCGAGCCCGGTGCCTTCGCTACTGCGGGAAGCATCGACGCGATAGAACCGGTCGAAGATGCGCGGCAGGTGCTCGGCTGGAATCCCGCAACCGTTGTCGCGCACCGTGATCGTGGCTCCGTCCGCATCGCTCGTCAGTCTGATTTCAATTTCACCTCCATCAGGAGTAAACCGAACGGCGTTGTCGACGAGGTTGCTAACGGCGCGCCCGAACAAGATCGGATCGGCATAAACCTCGCCCGCACCGGTGCAGCGGATCGTCAGATGTCGTTCTTCGGCGATGGCTTCGTTGTAGGCAGCGATGCGTTCGATCGCGGTGCGCCCGTCGAAATGCGAGCAATGCACCTTGCTCTCGGCTGCTTCGGCGCGGGCGAGGAAAAGCAGGTTATCGATAATGCCGGAGAGCCGGGCGCATTCGGCCACGCTCGAGTCGATCACCGCCTGGTATTCCTCGGGTGAACGCACCCGGGTGAGCGCGACTTCAGCTTCGCCGCGAATGTTGGCGAGCGGGGTACGCAATTCATGGGCGAGATCGGCCGAGAACTGAGAGAGCCGGGTGAAGGAGTCCTCCAGTCGATCGAGCATCTCGTCAAAGGCGATCGCGACCGGCTGCAATTCGCGCGGCCAGTCCGCGGGTGGGACGCGCTCGTGCAGCCGGGTCGGGCCCATCCGCATCAGTGAACCGGTCATGGTTTCGAGCGGACGCAGCCCGCGTTTGGCGACGGAGATGGCGATGAGAACCGAAGCGAGGACACCGCAGGCGAGCACCGCGGCGACGAGGATGCCGAATTGTTTTTCAAACTGCTCATCCAACGTTCGGTCCTGTGCCAACTGGATGATGTAACCCTGGCCGTTCGCTCCGGCCATGACTGAGACTAACGAAAAAAGTTTATCTTTGCTTTTGAGATCGCGCAGTTCGACCGCGAAAGAAGCCGGAGTGGGTGGGGAAAAAACATCCCGCGGCAGGATTTGGTCCATGCCTGGGGTTTGGGCAACCATCTGCCCACTTGCGTCCAGCACTCGAATCCAGTAGGGCGCGCGCTGTCCGCCTTGAACAGCGCGCAGTTGCTGGTCGAGAAGCGCCAGCCCGCCCTTCGATTTCAGATCGGCCCGGACGGCGGCCACCTTGTCCATGAGCACAGCGCGATCCTCCGCGTAGGCGTGCCGGATCACGATCCAGTAGAGGACGCCGAGCCCGCAACAGAGGAGCAAGGCAGCAGCCGGGGTGAAAAGCAGAACCAACTGCGAGGCAATCGAGCGCGGTTCAGTCCGCCTTGAGGACATAACCCGTGCCGCGCACCGTATGAATCAATTTTTTCGGAAAAGGATCGTCCACCTTCGCGCGCAGCCGGCGGACCATGACATCGAGCACGTTGGTGCCAGTTTGAAAATCGATTCCCCAGACGTGGCTCTCGATCTCTCGGCGCGAAACGATTTCGCCGGCGCAGCGCACGAGATGGGCAAGGAGAAGGAATTCCTTCGCCGTCAAATGCAGGGCCTGGCCCGCGCGGACCGCGCGGTTGCGGCGCGTGTCCAGCTCGAGGTCTTCGATTTGCAAATGATCCCCCTGCTGAGTTTCGCGCCGGCGCAGGAGCGAACGGACGCGCGCGACCAGCTCGGAAAAGGCGAATGGCTTGACGAGATAATCATCCGCCCCGAGCTCAAGGCCCTTGACTCGATCCGGCACGCTATCCCGGGCGGTGAGAAAGAGAATCGGCGCGTGGATGCCCTTGGCGCGGAGCTCCTCGACCACGGTCCAGCCTTCTTTTTTCGGGAGCATGACATCGACGAGGAGGAGGTCGAAATGCGAGCCGAGAGCGAGGTGAAGACCGGTCTCGCCGTCGCGCGCAGTCTCGACGGTGTAACCGGCTTCCTCGAGCCCTTTGGAAATAAAGGCGGCGGTCTTTTTCTCGTCCTCGATGAGCAGGATGCGCATCAGGCAAGCTATAGCGACTGGCCGAAGCGCCTTCAAGCGGTGTTGTAGGCGCTGCGCTTGTGCGAAGTGCGGGGGATGGACTTGCGAACTCCTGCCCCGGCAAAGCAGTAGCCGGAGGAGAGAAGCAGGGCTACAAGTTCGGATGCGTCTTTTGCTTCGCTCTGCTCTCGCTCTGCTGTCGTTAGGCTGGGGCGCGCTCCTTGCACCGGCCGGCTTCGCCCAGGAACACGAAATCGTCCCGATTGTTTCTCCGCCCCCTGCGCTCGCCGTTCCTTCGGGCACGCCTTCAACTCCCACTGCCACTCCGAGCCCGAGCAGTTCGCCCGGCCCGGCGCAGCTAACGGATGTCTTGTTGAAAGGACTCAAAGCGCGCGCGATCGGGCCTGCCGTGATGGGAGGACGCGTGTCCGACATCGCAATTGATCCGCGCAACCCTTACGTGTTTTACGTCGGACTCGCGACCGGCGGAGTTTTCAAAAGCTCAAACAACGGCGTCAGCTTCGACCCGATTTTTGACAAGCAGCCGCGGCTCTCGATCGGGGCGGTCGCGGTTGCACCATCGGATTCGGATATTGTCTGGGTCGGCACCGGCGAAGCGAACGATCGCAATTCCTCGGAGTGGGGCGACGGCGTTTATCGTTCGACTGACGGCGGCGGGAATTGGGACAACGCCGGCCTGAAGGAGAGCCGCGCGATTGCCCGGATCGTGGTCCATCCGAAAAAACCGGAAGTCGCCTACGTCGCGGCGATGGGCAATCTCTGGAAAGACGGCGGCGAGCGCGGCCTCTACAAAACCAGCGATGCAGGAAAGACCTGGAAGCTCATCCTGAAAGCGCCCGCGCCTAACGATGCCCGGACCGGTTGCGGCGATGTCGCGCTGGACCCGGCCAACCCGGAGATCGTTTATGCCGCACTTTACGCCCGGCAGCGCACACCCTGGTCGTTTGCCTACGGCGTGACCGCGACGAACGGGGCCGATGTCGGCGGCATCTTCAGGAGCAGCGATGGCGGCGCGACCTGGAAAAAACTGGGCGGCGGTTTGCCTAACGAGACCGGCCGGATCGGTCTCGCGGTTTGCCCGGCGAAGCCGAAGCTGGTGATGGCCGTTGTGCAAAGCGACGTCGGCGGATCGAGCGACATCAGCAACATTCATAGCCGCAGCGGCGGCGTCTTCCGTTCCGAGGACGGCGGCGAGAAATGGACCCGGATGAGCGACCTCGATCCGCGCCCGTTTTATTTCAGCCAGATCCGGATCGATCCGGGGAACGACCAGCGGATTTACCTGCTTGGAGCCGCGCTCCTCGTCTCCGATGACGGCGGAAAGAATTTCCGCGAGGATCTTTCCGAAAAAATTCATCCGGATTGCCACGCGCTCGCGATTCAGCCGGGCTCGGCGCCGGCACCCAAGCCACCGAAGCCGGAAGAGAAAAACAAGCCGCCCAAATCGCCGCTTTGTCAGCGGCTCATCCTCGGCACCGATGGCGGCGTTTACCAAAGTTTCGCTGCGGGCAAAGCCTGGGAACATCTCGCCCGTTTCCCGGCGGGCGAATTTTACCGGATCACGCTCGATGACATGCAGCCGTTCTATCGTGTCGCGGGCGGGTTGCAGGATAACGAGAGCTTCGCCGGCCCGAGCCAGGTGCCGAGCAAGGAAGGGATCCGCAACAGCGACTGGAGCGCGCTCGAGGGCGGCGACGGGTTCTATGTCGTGTTCGATTCGTCCGATCCACAGATTTTTTATGCGGAGAGCCAGGAGGGTTTCATTCATCGGATTAATCTCCGCACCGGCGAGCGACGCGACCTGCGCCCGGAACCGCCGGAGGGTCAGGAGCGCTATCGTTTTCACTGGAACTCGCCCTTGATCGGGAGCCGGCATCATCCGGGCGTGCTTTATCTTGCCGGCAATCGGATCTTTCGCCTAACGAATAAAGCCGAGCAGTATCAGGTCATCAGCCCCGATCTGACCCGGCAGGAGCCGGGCAAGATCGCCGCCGCCGGGAGCGGGGCGGAGAATTATGGAGTTGTTTATTCGTTAGCCGAGTCACCGCTTAAGCCTGGTATGCTTTGGGCCGGGACGGATGATGGGCGGCTTTGGGTAACTCAGGACGAAGGAAAGAACTGGGTGGAGCTGACAGAAAAGCTCCCCGAACCGGAGCGCGGCCAATGGATCGTGCGGATCGAGCCGGGTGCGAAAGACGCGAAGGTGGCCTATGTGGTGACGAATGCTTATCGGAGCGGTGACGATCGGCCCTACATCCTGCGCACGGCCGATCTTGGGCAAACCTGGCAGCGCGTCATCGGCCAGGGGCTTCCGCCTGACGACCCGGTCGAGGTCGTGCGCGAGGACCCGGTTAATTCCAGACTTCTTTACGCGGGCACACACTTTGGGTTGTTCGCCTCCTTCGATCAGGGCGGCCACTGGTTCCGGATCGGCGATCTTCCGGAAGTGCGCGTCGATGACATTCAGATTCATCCGCGCACGAGCGATCTCGTGATCGCCACCCACGGGCGCAGCCTCGCCATCATTGACGACGCGAAACCGTTTCGCGAGCTAACTCCGGAAGTGATCGCGAAAGCGGCGCATCTCTTCTCGATCCCGGCGGCGCGCGGGTTTTATCTCCTGCCCGGGTTCTCTGATTGGGCGGGCAAGGGGATCTATCGCGGCGACAATCCGCCGGAGGGGGCGCTCATCACTTTTTGGATCAAGGAGTTTACTGGTGATGAGGTGAAAATCGCAATTACCAATGCCGACGGGCAGCCGGTGGCGAACCTGAAAGCGCCGGGCACGCAGGGGATTCATCGGATGAACTGGGACCTGCGCCCGACCGAGGACGTGCTGATCAAGTACGGCGGACAGAACGCGAAGCTCTTTGTCCCGAGCGGCGATTACACGGCGGAGCTGAGTTACGGCCGGGAAAAGATGAAACAGACCTTCCACGTCGAGATCGCAGAAGGGATCAAGACTCGTTAGGCGTGGGCTCTCGGCGCTGATCACGAATCGAATCGGCAGGGTGCCCGGTCACAAAAATCAGGCTCGAAGCGTGACTTCCACGAGCGCCCGGCCGCTCGACACGGCCGGGCGCGAGGATGTTGTCAGAGTTAGTTATTTGCTTGCCGCGCTTGGTCCGGGATCGATTTCATACGCCTCGACCAAACCGACGCCCGAGGTGTCATTCACCCCGCTGAGAATGGCGGTGTATTCACCCGCGGGAAGAATGTCGTAGATCGCGGCCTCATTCGGGTCAGTCGGAGCAAGCCCCGCATCCGACACCTGCTGCATGTTGGGATCGTCCATCCAGTTGTCATTAGTCGCGAGGACATTGGCGTTGGCATCGATCAGCTGGAT
This sequence comes from Chthoniobacterales bacterium, assembly GCA_036825615.1. Lineage (GTDB taxonomy): Bacteria > Verrucomicrobiota > Verrucomicrobiia > Chthoniobacterales > UBA10450 > JAICXG01. The sequence continues at coordinate 3,809 of DAISXY010000024.1, read as the reverse complement.
CGTTGGATCGGCCAATGGATTCGTCACTCCTTTGTCGGCGAGCGATGGACCGATGCCGCGAACGATCACCTGGGATAAGCCGCCGCCACCGCCGCCGAGGATCACACCAGCGATCATGACATTGTCGCCTGTCTCAACGAAGCCACGGCTGCTGATATTGGCCAGGACCGAGGTCGAGCCATCATCCAAGCCATAGACTTCAACCAACGCAATGCCGGTGGTGTCGCCAACGCCGCTCACAATCACCGTGTATTCGCCGGGAGCGAGCGTCTCGACGAGCGCAGACTCGGCCGGGTTTGTGGGCGCGAGATTGTTGTCGGTGAGGGTGGTTTGATCTTCCTGGCTCAAGTCCATCCAGTTGTCGTTGGTCGCGATCATCGCCCCGCTCGCGTCGAAGAGCGTGATCGTCGGGTCGGCCAGCACCGGGGTCATGGTCCCGGTGATCGAAGGACCTACCCCGCGAACGACCACCTGCTTGTCCTCTGTTCCATTAATGATGAAACCGCCGATGAGAACATTCTCGCCGGTCGTGACGTTGGCGCGGGTTGAAATATTCTGTGCCTGCGATGGGGCGTCGACTTCAACCGCGGTTGGGGCGAGTTGGAAATCGAGCTGCTGCACCGTGAGATCGAGTGTCCCGGGCAAGGCCGCGCCGCCTGAATTGGCGAAATCGAGCGTCAGTGTGGCGTTGAAGGTTCCCATCGCCAGGGCCGGCACCGCCGCCGTGCCCTCATAAACGTGCAACCCGGGATCTATCGTGCCGGTAATGTCCGGAATAGGAATACCATTGATATCGCCCGAGATCTTGTAGGTGATCGGGCCGTCCGCATTCAGATCCGTCGCGAACCGGTACGCGACGGAGAACTGGTCCCCCGGATCGGCGACGAAGCTGCCGCTCACATCAACCGCAGCCATTTGGGTATCTCCCGGCGGAGTCACGTTCGTGAAACCGGAGAGATGAATCAGCGCGGGATCGGTTGTGTCCACCGTGATTTCGTTCGGAGCGAAAGACTCGGGCGGGACAAAGCTTGGACTTCCGGGATCGAGCGTGAGTGTGCCGGCCCGGAGCGAACCGGTGAGCGAACAAAAGGCCGCAGTGGCGGCGAACAGTGCGAAAGCAGTCGTTTTTTACATAATAATTTTCGGCGTTGTTGGTTTCTTGCGGTTCCTCCTACGAGGAACACGTCAAAAGTAGTTCGGGCGGGGTAGCTGGCGCGGACGTTGCCAGGGCTCGAAAGTCGCGTGCTCGCGCTGGCCCGACGGCTGCTCACTAAAGACTCATGAAGACGTTCGTCGTGCTTGTGCTTACCGTGACTGCGCTCTTTCTCTGGCAACGCAACTCCGGCCAGGCCCCAGCGGGCCAGCCGCATGCGGCGCTCAAGCCGGAGGCAAAGCTCTCTGCGCCAGCTTGGCCGAAAGCGTCAATTGATCGCGCTCGCCAGGTCGCGGCGCAGGTCAGGAGTCTGCAAGAAGAAAACCAGCAGCCCTAGGACGGCGCCGCATCTTCGGGCCAGTTCCGATTCGTCCAGCAGCTCTCAATCCTGGAGCCTGGTTGCGAACCATCTTCGCGCGAGCCAGCTTTGCCGCGGAATGAATATCCCGGTGTTTCGACTCGCCTGCGTTCTGTCGTTTCTTGCCGTCGCGCTCGGCGCTTTCGGCGCGCATGCCCTCAAAGGCACACTTCAGGCAAACGACACCACGGAAATCTGGAAAACGGCCGTGCTTTATCATTTCCTCCACGCCCTCGCCCTGCTCGCGCTTGGCGCTTTCCCGGCTACGAACAAGCTCTCGCCCCTTCTCTTCCTCGCCGGGATTGTGATCTTCAGCGGCAGCCTCTATCTCCTCGCCCTAACGAACATAAGATGGCTCGGTGCGATTACGCCAATCGGCGGCCTCTGCTTTCTCGCCGGCTGGATCTGGCTCGCCATTCGGCCGCCCTTGTAGCCGACCCTCCGGCGCCGCTTCCCAACCTGCGTTCATCTCGATCACGCCCGGAGTACGAATCCAGGCGGGGCGTCGCGCCTTCTGCCAGATGCTTTGCGCTCTCCGGCACTGGAACGCACACCCTACGGCTTTGCGAAGCCAGCACACGCGGGCAGCGGCCGCCGGCGTTTTTACCGCCGTGAAACAAGCAGACTCCCCGGCTGGAACCGGATTTTCCGGGCAGAAGAGATTCCACTTTACAATCGCGCGGCTTCTGCCGCACCATCGCCGCTATGAAATCGTCATCTCGCCAGTTCACACACACACACGCACACACACACACACTGTTCGCAGTGTGGGTTTCCTCGGTCGCGCTGATTCTTAGCAGCGCGTTTTCTTCAGCCCAAACCTGCCCGGAGGACACAGAAGTTGAGCCCGCAAACGAAGAGACACTTACTGCGGCTTACCAGCCTCCGGATGAGACCAGGCCCGTATTGAAGCGCATCGCTTCCTGCCACCGAACGCCGGCCCCTTGGATAAGTTTCCGACTGTGCTGATGTTGCCGGCAGACGTATACTACCTGGGGTTCAGCGATAACGGCAGTCCGGCTGAACGGGTGGCGAGCCATGATCTTCAGTATGCCGGCTTCCTCGTCTTCCAGGTTAATCATCGGCTTGCCCCTCCAGGTCACCTGACCGGGCAACACACGAGTGGCATAGCGCCGGCTCAAACCGATGACCTCAAACGTCAGATCTTGGCCGCGCTCGCCGACCCGCAGTGCAACGGAATAATTTATCTGGTGGGCGGCTCCGCCGGTGGCACTCTCGCCCTCTGGTGCGCGCTGGATGCTACCAGCAGCGTCACCGGGTGGGATAACAACGCGAGACTTCACATCAAAGCCGTCGTCAGCCTTTCGGGGCCAACCAATCTTGACGATTGGTCCCATCCCGATCTCTCTGACGACGATTATGTGCAGTTCGAAACGCGCGTCGACAAGTACGTCGGCTTGGTCTACCCGGATCACACGCACGGGCCCCTGCTCGCCGCTTCTCCATGGAATCTGATCGAGACTGGCCTGGCGACAAGTAGCCCACCAGTCAGGTTGTATGGCAGTCAGTACGACACCGTTTCCCACACGCAGCAGGACGACATGAAGAGTGCCCTCCTCAGCATCGGAGCCACAGTAACATATACTTATTTCGAGGGAAGCGACAACCACGCGTACGACAACTGGCATGTGATCGACCCAACCACGAATAATTGTGTGAGTACGGATGTCATCAGTTTCCTCCACAGCTACCCGTGACCTTTGGGATAAATGAAAATCTTAAATCTCGTAGTCGCCGCTGCGCTGCTGCTTTTGACTGCGCCGCGGCACTCCCTCGCGGGGAGCGCTAGCTGGGCAACTAATCCGATCAATGGAGATTGGAACACCGCCGCTAATTGGGTGCCGCAGACAGTGCCCAACACTTCGGCCGACATCGCGACATTTACGACTTCTACTCAAACGCAGGTCGCCCTTTCCTCGCTGACCGAGATTAGTGGAATCACATTCAACCCGGGAGCGGACGCATTTACTATTTTGTCTCCCCCAGGCGCTCCTCTCAAGCTGAGCGGTTCAGGGATTGTCAACAGCTCAGGTAAACTCCAGACCTTCCTGTGCGAATTTGATCAGTTTTTTACAGGAGCGCTCCTCTTTTACAATTCTGCCACCGCAGGCGAAATGACCAAGTTCGGCGGCGTAGGAGGAAGCACCTTTATCTTCAATGACTCGTCTTCCGCGGGCTCAGCAGCTTTCGATGTTGGTGGCGGCACTGTCGCTTCGGGTATGGACTTCTGGGATTCCTCGACTGCGGCCAACGCGACAATCACAGATACGCAAGGAG
>DAISXY010000023.1:0-63501 GCA_036825615.1 Chthoniobacterales bacterium | reverse complement strand
AGGCAATCCCCGAAGGATTGAAGGCAATCCCCGAAGGATTGAAGGCAATCCCCGAGAGATTGAAGACAATCCCCGAGGGATTGAAGGCAATCCCCGAGAGATCACAAGCAAACCCTGAGGGATTGCAAGCAAACTCCGAGAGCTCGACGCCGTACTCCGAGAGAATGAGGGTAAACTGCGAGAGAATGAGCCCTCCGCGCCTAATCCTTCATCCTTCTTTCAGCTTTCAGCTTTCCGCTTTTAGCTTTTAGCCTTCAGAAGCCTTCTTCCTTCCTCCTTCTGCCTTTTCTTCCGGGGAGCACAGGCGGCCCGCCTGTCGCGGCCGGCGGCCCGCCGGACGCTCTTCTTCTTCTCCCACCGCTCCGCGAAGAGCCGCAACCATAGCCATGCGCAAACTGACGCCCCGCCCCTCGCGGCGGGTCGAACGGGTGCCGAACCCGGTACGCTTGAAAACCAGTTAAATAGCCGCTAAACGAGGGGAAATGAACCGCCTCTACTTCGGGGATAACCTCGAATGGCTCGGGAACAGGAAAGAATTCCCCGACGCGAGCGTCGACCTCGTTTACCTCGACCCGCCCTTCAATTCCAACGCCGATTACAACGTCCTGTTCCGCGAGACGAGCGGCGAAGTGAGCCAGGCGCAGTTTCACGCCTTCACAGACACCTGGAGCTGGGCCGACGCCGCCGAGACCTACCATCAATTCGTCGATACCTGCCCAAACGTCGCCGTCGTCGAGATGATGGAAGCCTTTCACAGCTTCCTCAAGAACTCACCGATGATGGCTTACCTTGCAATGATGGCCCCGCGGCTCGTCGAGCTGCATCGTGTCTTGAAGGAAACGGGTAGCCTCTATCTGCATTGCGATCCGACGGCGAGTCACTTTCTAAAGCTCATGCTCGACAGCGTCTTTGGGAGCAAACGTTTTGTGAATGAGATCATCTGGAAGCGGACAAGTGCACACAACGACCCGGGCCGCTGTGGTAAGATTCACGACGTTATTCTTTTCTATGCGAAAGGCGACGAGCACACGTGGAACGTGGTCTACACTCCGTACACCGAGGAGTACATTAAGCAGGAATTTCGACCAGACGAAGACGGCAGATTTGTTAAGTACGAGAACCTCACCGCGCCTAGCCATGGCCGAGATAGCGGCCGTGATACTTGGCGAGGCACGAAGCCGCCTCCATCACGGATGTGGAGCAAGAGCTTGGAAAAGCGCGAAGAACTCTTTGCGGCCGGACGGATCAAAACTACAGCGGACGGTCGGCCAATCATGCGAGGATTGAAGACCTTTTTAGATGAGTTGCCGGGTGTGCCGCTACAATCTATCTGGTCGGATATCCCGCGCGTGGGCAACACGTCGAAGGAGCGGCTTGGGTACGATACTCAAAAGCCGCAAGCCTTACTCGAACGAATAATTGGAGCGTCCAGCAATCCCGGCGACGTAGTTCTCGATCCCTTTTGCGGCTGTGGCACAACCATTCATGCCGCGCAGAAGGTCGGGCGGCAGTGGATCGGCATCGATATCACCTATCTGGCGATCAACCTTATCAAGCGCAGGCTGCGCGACGCTTTCGGCGAAGAAATCGAGTTCGAGGAGAAGGGCCAGCCGACTGACTTCGCCAGCGCGAAGCGGCTCGCCGAATTAGACAAATTCCAATTCCAGCATTGGGCTCTCTCGCTGATCGGGGCCCGTCCGAGAAAAGAAGGCGAGGGCAAGGGTGCAGATCGCGGCGTTGACGGTCTGCTTAACTACTACGAGACGGAGCGGAAAGACGAGCCGGGCCGAGTAAAAGAGGAGGCGTCACTACGGCGCGACGCGGCTTACCGCGAAAAAATCATCGTGCAGGTGAAGGGCGGGGGAGTTAACCGGGGTGACGTTGCAACACTGCTTGGTGACGTAAACAACCAGAAAGCCGCCGCCGGCGTCCTGATCACCTTGGAAAAGCCGACAAAGCAAATGCGCATGGAGGCCGCCGACGCCGGCCGTTACACGTCCAAGCTCTGGCACGAAAAGGATTACCCTCGCATCCAAATCGTGACTATCGAAGGCCTACTCAACGGAACCGAGCGAGTCAACGCCCCGCCGCAAATCAACCCCTTCGCCATGGCCGCCCGCGAAGCGGGCGACCATAAGCAAGGGGAACTGCTATAACATGAGCCAAGACTTCGATGCGATTGTACGGCTGATGCAGGCAGGTCGCTGGTTGAAAGATGAAGACAAACCGGTTTTGGCTAGCACATCGTTCGACCTCTGGTTACACAATGTGACGGAATACCTGTTAAAGAATTTCGGGCACGAATTGGCCGCCCAATGGCAAGGCATGGCAGACTCGGCATGCTTGGTTCGCGGGGGGCATTACTACGATGATGATCGCGCGTGGAACGCTTTTCACGGCGTCATTGATCAACGTTTACAATGGCTCGGGAACTTGCCTGCCACATCGCGTACCACACAGTCGCGATGTCTTGTCGCCGATTTTAGCTATTTGGACGGGGAACTGAAGTCACGCTGCCTACCCATTATAGATGCGAGTCCAGACGATCCAAAGGTATGGGATTCAGCAGTGCGAACCGCAGGAGTCATACTGGAGGACCGACTTCGCGCGGTCGGTCGGATCAAGGAAGACGTGGTTGGCCGAGATCTTGTCAATAAAGTATTTGGCAGGGCTGGAACGTTGACGAAAGAATTCGTATCAGATTCAGAACGCGAGGGATGGCGTGACTTATTCGCGGGAGTAGTTGGAGCGTTTCGCAATCCTTCAGCGCATCGTCTGATCGACCCCAATCCCCAAGAAGGCGGTGCATTCATAATCTTCGTAAACCTGCTTCTCAGCCATCTGGGCAAATTCGGCAGACCCGCTCTAACCACGGCGAAAGCTTTTCTCGACGGTTGTCCTCCGAAGATTGCCGAGTTTTTCGGCGAAATTCTCGGTGAGTCCACACGGCAAGGTCTTCAAATTAAATTCGCCACAAAGGGATTCAGCATTCGAGCGCCAGGAACACCCTGCTTTTTCTACTGCTATCCGCCAGGAGCAATGGGCCGCCCTAACGCTACAATTGAAATTTATCTTAAAGACATTGCCGACACCGATCCAGGCAAGAACACGGAAATGCGAGTGCGTTTGCTTGAGCTTGATAGTACGGAGGCGGGCAGGAATTACACGATCCGGATGAGCGTGTCAGAGAAGACGCTGAATGACGCCCGCAGCCTATGGCAGCGGTCGCTGTGCTATATGTCAATTGATGGTCGGAGTATGTGTGCCACAGAATGAACTCAGAGCGGCAGTCATAAGATGACACCGTCTGATCTTCAATTTCGAGCCAAACTGGCTTTCCCAGTCAACGGTACCGCGACAGTGCCGAATCCGGACCTCCGAAACTCAAACGGATACAACCGCGCTCTCGAACTACCTCAGCCGCGACGATGCTTCTGCCTTCAGAAAGATTCTTCCTGACAGCTGCTTGCACCTCTACTGGAAGCGACCCTACAGAGAATCCCCTTGGCTCGTTGAGCAGTACTTCGTAGGCGAGCCGCGCAAAGAACTGAGTCAAAACGGCTTCGGAGATTTCGATCGAAGATTCGGCAGTCGAGCTTGTAGCCCGGCTTGGTGCAGTGATCGAGCCCAGATCGAAAATGATTTTGTCATCATCGCCTTTAGGATTCAGCTTCACGCGGACGGATCGTAGCTTTTGATTTTGCTCGCACGCGGAGCGAAAAAACTGAAACAGCGGGCCTTTATTTGCCATACGAGAGTGTAAAAGAAGAGAAAATCTTTCGCGACCCATTGCCCCAGCGATGATTTCAAGGAACGTTCGGGCCGAGTACTCAAGACGACGGTTTGGCGTCCAGGTGCAGGCTCCAAATTCACAGCCATCGGAAATGTCATGACCTTCGCGCAAGCTGAGCCAAGCGTTCGCGGGTGATTTTTCCGGGCGCGGAAGCTGCTGAAGTGCAGACCCGATTACGGGAAGGATTCTGGTGATCTTTGAATCATCGAATGGCAGCTGCCAGTACACCTTGTGGTGTAGCTTCTCGTGGATGCCGCCGGTGGTGGCGGTTTCCGAATATGTCGTCGTGACGAAGTCAACAAATCGGTGCTTAGCGAGAAAATGTTCTACTATCTCGTCACACGACCAAGGATCTCCACCGGTCCGTCCGCGGGTGCCCAACGCGCTGCAATCGCCGTCGGTCACCATAATGCCTTTCAACCCGGCGTATCCAGACCTCCGCAGTTGCCTCGCTTTCTCATCAAGAGACCTGAAGACAGCATTTTGTTCGAGCGAGGACGGCATCTCGCAAACTCCATAACTTCCGGTGTTGAAAGGTCGAGCTTTGGGATCGTAGACGATCGAAATGTCAACGCCCGGCGACTGCGAAACCGCTGCACGAGCGCAATCCGGCGCCGTCGATATTTGTGTTAGGAACTCGCCAAAATTGTCGTTGACGTGGCGTGGAATATGGCGCGGTGGTGGCAGCAACAGCCGTCGTTTACGATCGGGGTAGCGGCCGATCATCGTCTCGCCGACACGGACGTTGAGTCCTCCGAGAATCCCTTGCCGTGAGGCCAACCTTTCTAATTCGGAGAAAAACAAGCCGACGGGGTTCTGCTTGGAGGCTCCATGGTCAGACGGGGTAACGATCTCGACTAGAAACTCCGTCGTGCCGTCGCGCGTTCTTACGAGAAAGTCTGGTCGCGGCAGACCGAATCGTTTTTGATACTGGACGGTCGAGTTTTGTGTTAGTGCGCTTCCAAGAATAACCTCCCATTCGGCGGAAATCGCTTGTGGACGTCGACTGTTTAGCCGACTCACAATATCAGTCCTATCGTGCCGATCTGATATATGGGGTGTGAGCCAATCGAGGCTTCGCTGAACGATACGCCGCGAAAAGATCGCCATGGCAGACTACAGGCGTGTAGAGCGCCAAATCCGAATCGATCGATTGGGCTTCGTCGGCTGCTCGGGCACGCTGGGTCGTTCGACAAGAGGACGCCACATCTGCAGCTCCATGTCGTATGGAGCCCCCCCTTCTGGCGGCGTGTACAGCGTCTGCCACTCGTCCAAAACATCGTGTGCAGTCTCGTCCTTCGTAAGCTCAATGATCGCGTGGTAACGATGCTTTCGTAACCGCATTTCAGCCTCAGCAAACCCTGCTTTCATGATGCGACAATTGTATCCTCGACGTGCGCGCTCGGCAAATGACGGGTGGACGAATCGAACTGTATCTGTCCGCGGGGGAGTTGCTGGGGTCGGTCCGGGCTTTTTGCCGTTTTATTCCCCGCGGGGGATTCGGGGTGAGTCTGTGGATCGCGGCAAATTGGCTCGACCGTCCATCTGGAGATTGGAGGAGATACCGGGGAAAAGCTTTCGAAGTTAAGTCGATTGTGCCGCGATTCACAGACTGACCCTGGCAACTGCGGCCCGACGCCGATCATCACCGCTCTTTGACCTTGCGCGCCATATTGATCCCGATTCAGTAGCGTCAGCTGCGCCGAAGTCCCGCTCGAAAGAGCAGTGGCAGGGCTCAGTTGGTAACTCACGCACATGGCCGCTCGACCACAGCTTCTGATTGCGCTGACATTTTGTGTCAGCATAGCAGTCGCCATTTCGCTTTAGGGCGGCGCCGAGCGCCGCTTGCCGGCTGCCATCAGCATCGCGACGCCCGACGAACCTGGTGAGCGATTGGTGATTTGCGGCACCATTTACCTTCCCGACGGCACCACTCCGGTTAAAGACGCCATTTTGTCTGTGTGGCACACTGACGCGAAAGGCTACTATGCAGAGGAGGGTGGGGAGGCAGGCGAGGAGCATCCTCGCCTCCACGGCCGGTTGCAGACAGGCGCTGACGGCAAATACGAGATCCGCACGATCAAGCCTGCGCCATATCCGCACCGCACTGTCCCCGCACACATCCACGCGCACATATCGGCGCCAGGGTTCCCTGAGTACGGCATCACCTATTTCTTTGAAGGAGATCCGTACATCAACGACGCTAACCGCGCGCAGCTGAACGCTGGTCGCGGTGGTACCCCATCCGTGATACGTCTCACACGCGACGCGTCGGGAGTCTGGCGTGGCATCCGCGACATTAAGCTCGAGTACGTCAAGCCCGACGGACAGACGATGCGCCTGCAGTGGTGAGCAGATCCACAGGGCGACAATAAATCTGCCGAGCTTGGCCGTAGGCCGGTGCTGTGGGTTGAATGATGAAGCAAGGGCTGAGAAAAGGTTTCGGTTTGTGCTTCTCGCTCATTTGCCGCTGAGTGGACCCTGCAGCGGCTTGAGTAAGTCACTTCTTACCTTGAGCCTCAACGCGTGCGGGTGACTTTTGCAACGACGTCGGCGGCGAACTCCGTAATCCACATGCTCTGCCCATCGTAGACGATGCCGTACGGGTCAGTGTGAATGTTCAGCTTGCCCTTGGCCGCGCCGTTCTTGGAAGAAAAGAGCAAAACGCCATCTGGCCGCGTCATTGTCACCCAAAGCGCCTTGCCATCGAAGCCGATCCGGAGCGGAGTGCCGCTCGTGGGAATGGTCCTGAGAACCGTGGGACGCCGGCTTAGAGCCACAGTTCGCCTCCCCGACCGCCGGGACCCCAGTTTAGAGCCACAATCCAGGGACCTTCCGGGGCGGTCCTTGAGACACATTGCAGGCTGAGAAAAGGTGTCGGTCTATGATTCTCGCCCATTTGTGATTTCCAACAGGTTGCCGGCTGCGCTCGTCAGTGACTCGCGCAGCCAGCCCTTCTGAAGACAAGCCTGTTGCTGGTGCAGCAATGTAACAACAAACCCGGATACGCAGCACCAACGTTGATCCTAAACCGGCAGATGCAGGTCCCTTCGGAGGAACGCGCTTCCGCGTGCGACGTTATGAGTTAAAGTCGACCCTAGTGCATGTAAGAGGCAAGGCCGTTGGCGTTGTTTCGGTTCATGGGAGAGTTAGAGCTGGTAGACGTGGTCGTGGTTGTGCTTGTCATGGCCGGTTGAGAGGCACAACTGCTGAAAAGGAGTGCGCCCGCCGCAAACGTAAGGACAAAAAATAAGTTGAGTTTTGACATGCCGAGGGCCTTAGCAGTGGCCATGCCAGCTCTGTTCCCCCGGGAAGCGGCCGCAATGCCGGCTTGGATCTGTTCCGAAATTGCGACAACCCGGTTCCGTTTTCGGAACAACGGCGGTTTGCTCAATCCCAGACCGTTCCAGCACAGTAGCGGCTGAGATTTCGCTGTGACCTTTGAAAATCTGCCCTTTCCGAGAGATCGTGTCAGCCAGATGGAAACGGTCCTACAACCTGATCTCATGCGACCCGTCCTTTGGAAGGTCACGCGCCGCCTGATGCCGTTTCTTTTTCTCCTCTACGTTGTGGCATGGCTCGACCGTGTAAATGTCGGTTTCGCCGCACTGCAAATGAACGCCGACTTGAAGTTCAGCCCGGCCGTATTTGGTTTTGGCTCGGGAGTATTCTTTCTCGGTTACTGCCTTTGTGAAGTCCCAAGCAACCTGATCTTGGAGAAGGTCGGGGCAAGACTCTGGATCACGCGGATCATGGTAACATGGGGAATCATCTCGATCGGCCTCATGTTCGTGCGCACCCCGACACTCTTTTACATCCTGCGGTTTCTGCTCGGAGCGGCCGAGGCCGGCTTCTTTCCCGGGGTAGTTTATTATCTCAGTCTCTGGTATCCAGCGGGGCAACGCGCGCGAGCCATTGCTACTTTTATGACTGCCGTTCCCGTGACCGGACTGATCGGTGCACCGCTCTCCGGCGCGTTGCTTGGTCTGAATGGAGCCCTGGGACTTAAAGGCTGGCAATGGCTATTCCTTGTCGAAGGTCTGCCGGCTGTCCTTCTCGGTCTAACTGTGATGTTTATCTTGACTGACCGGCCGGAAACGGCCGGCTGGCTTACCCCGGCGGAACGCGATTGGCTTTCCGTCCGGCTCGCGGCCGAGCGCCGTGCAGTGGAAGCCAAACGCTCGATGGCACTCCGCCAAGCCCTGACCGATCCGACGGTCTGGGAACTGGGATTCATTTTCCTGCTCGTCGCGGCCGGCTTCTATGGTTACTCCTTCTGGGCGCCTTTGGTGATTAAGTCGCTCCTGAGGGTGAGCAACCTCGGTGTCGGGCTGGTGCTGGCGGCGATCAGTGCGGTCACGATCGGTGGCATGTTGCTGAACAGCGCTCACTCCGATCGGACTGGGGAAAGGGCGGCACATATTGCGCTGCCGTGTTTGCTCATGTGCATCGGGTTTGCAGGGTCTGCGCTTCTGCGCCAGCCGTTGCTTGCAATCTTGGCACTTGGCCTCGTGCCCCTGGGGCACTGCGCCGCCTATGGGCCGTTCTGGTCAATGCCGACCCAGTTTCTCACCGGCGCGGCCGCCGCCGGCGGGCTGGCGCTGGTTACTACGATTGCGAATGTGGGCGGCTTTGCCGGTCCCTGGATGATTGGTGTGCTTAAAAGCCGCACCGGAAGCTATCGCGATTCATTTCTGATCCTCGCCGGGCTGGCGCTGCTTGCGGCTTTGCTTGCCTTTAGATTGAGAGACTCAGCGGACAAGCCTGTGATGCCGCGCGTGACCTCCGGCATGAGGGCAGGTTAGCTGATAAAGCCGCGAAGCAGCCACACGATAATCGCCAGGACCAGGAGTGAGATCACGCCGAGAGCGCAATAAACGATCCGATCCTGCCGGCGTCCACGCCGCGCTGCCTCCGCATAAGGAATGCGGCTAAAGGTAACCATGGCATAAAGTGGCAGGTAGATACCCGGGAGCGCGCCTTCCAGAACATGATCCAGCTTCTTTTTCGCGCGAAAGGCTCGCGAGGCAGTCTTATCGCGCATCTCAATGAAATTCTGGATCGCCAGTTCGGCGAGCGCATCGGCATGTTCTTTTCGTCTCTCGAAGTATTCGGAGAAGGCTCTTCTTCTCTCGTTAGGAAACTCTGCCAGGCAATCATCGAGGACGACGCAATCTTCGAAGGCGGCGTTCATTCCCTGCCCATAAAATGGCACGACCGCATGCGCCGCATCGCCCACGAGCGTGACCTTGTCTTCGTAACTCCAGGGCCCGCAGCGGATCGTGACCAGAGAGCCGGTCGGATTAGTCTGGAAATCCTCGAGCAAGCTTGGCATGAGCGGGACCGCGTCAGGAAATTCTTCCTCGAAAAAGCGGCGCACGGCCTCGTCGCCCTGAGTGCCGGCAAAGCTGCGTTCCCCTTCGAATTGCCAGAAGAGCGTGCAGGTAAAGGAGCCATCCGGATTGGGCAGCGCGATCATCATGAAACTTTTGCGCGGCCAGATGTGGAGCGCGTTCTTTTCCATCTGCCATGAGCCATCCGGCGCCGGCGGAATAGTTAGTTCCTTGTAACCATGGGCAAGATAGCTCTGACTGTATTCGAAACGATCGAGTCGCTGCATCGAGCGGCGCACGGCGGAAAAAGCGCCGTCCACCCCGATAACCGCGTCGGCGTGCGCCTCAGTCGTATCACCGGTTTGGGTGTTTGTGACATGTGCGGCCGGCGTATCCAGATCAACTTCGTTGCAACGGTGATTGAACATCACCCGCACACTCGGATGGCGCTGCGCGGCTTCGATTACGACCGTGTTAAGGGCGGCGCGACCAATGGAATTAATCCATTTGCGCGGGTCGCGATCGTAGGGGGAAAAATGGAGCGCACCGGAACGGTCGTGAATCATCCGGCCGCGCATCGGGATGGCGTGCTGCAAGACTTCATCAGCCAGCCCGAGCTGCTCGAGGGCGTGAATGCCGCGGGTGGAGAGGGCGAGATTAATCGAGCGGCCGCCGACGAGATTGCCTTCACGCGGGTCGGCCCGGCGCTCGTAAAGCTCGACCTCGTAACCGCGCCGGCCGAGAAACGCCGCCAGCAGTCCGCCGGCCAGCCCGCTGCCGATGAGGATGAATTTCGATCCCATGCGCGATCTACGGTGATCGTTCCGGCGGATTTGCCAAGCATGGATGCTCGGACTGGACACGAACGGCCGAAAGGATAATTCTCGCGCCTAGCATTGCGGCTGCTGTAACCGCGACCAAAGATGAAACGTGAGTCGAATCCGGGCGACGAAGGCGAGCGCGGCAGGACCTTCGAATTGAAAGCGATTCTGCTCGTCGACGACGACCAGCAACTGGGCACGGCGCTGCAATGGATTTTAGCCGACGAAAACTTTCTCGTGGATCTCGCGTTCGACGGCGAGGAAGCCCTCCTCAAGGTGAAGGCGCACGCCTACGACGCGGTCATCTGCGACTTGAAAATGCCACGTCTGCGGGGCGATGAACTTTATCTCAAGGCGAAGGAGCTCCGGCCGAGCCTGGCCGATCGTTTCATCTTCATTACCGGCTACGGGACCGACCCGGGCGTGCGCCAGTTTCTGATCGAGAACGAGGTGAAGTTTCTCCTTAAACCTTTCCCGATTGCGGGCCTGATCAGTTGCGTGCGGGAGTTGCTTGCCTAACGAAAAGACCGGCGCGGCCGCGGATCACTGGTGTTGGGCGAGGATTTGGGCAAAGCGCCAGACTTCGTGAAAGGTGTTGTAGAGCGGAGTGGGCGCGACGCGGATTACGTTCGGCTCGCGGAAATCGCCTTTCACACCCGCGCCCTCGAGCTGCGCGAAAAGCTCGCGCGGATGCTCGTGCACGAGGATGGAAAGCTGGCACCCACGTTCGTTAGGCGGGCGCGGAGTAATGACAGTGAAGAGCCGCGACGGGATCTGATCGAGGAGAAATTCGAGATAGCCGGTAAGTCTCTCCGACTTCGCGCGCAGCGCTTCCATTCCTCCGGCTTGGTCGAAAAGCGCGAGTGAGGTTCGCAACGGAGCCATCGCGAGGATCGGCGGGTTGCTCACCTGCCACGCATCCGCCGTGGGCACGGGGATGAACTCAGGCTCGAGCTGCATGCGGAAGCGCGTCGCCGGGTCGTTGCCCCACCAGCCGGCAAAACGCGGCAGATTGCGATTGGTCGCGTGCCGCTCGTGCACGAATGCGCCTGCGACCGCGCCGGGACCGGAGTTGAGATACTTGTAGGAACACCAGACGGCGAAATCGACATTCCAATCGTGCAGCCGCAGCGGCACGTTGCCGGCCGCGTGCGCGAGATCGATCCCCACGACGCAGCCCTGCTTCTGCGCCAGCGCCGTGATTTTCGCAACGTCGAAGAGCTGACCGGTAAAAAAATTCACGCCCGCAAGAAGGACGAGCGCAATCTTTTCTCCCTCGCGCTCGAGCAACTCCGCGATCGTCTCGGGCCGGATCGTGAACTCGCCTGCACGCGGCCGGGCGAGGAGGAGCGACTCGTTAGGCGCAAAGCCGTGATGCGCGATCTGCGACTTGATCGCGTAGGTGTCGGAAGGGAAGGCCGGGTCTTCCATCAGGATCTTGTGGCGCGCTTTGGTCGGGCGATAAAAGGTCGCCATTAGGAGGTGGAGGTTGACCGTGAGGCTGTTCATGCACACGACTTCGGCAGGCTGCGCACCGACCAATCGGGCGACCGGTTCGCGCACGCTCTCATGATAGGAATACCATGGGGTGGCGGCGTCGAAGTGTCCGTCGACCGCGAGCCGCGCCCAATCTTCGAGTTCCTGGTCGACCGCGGCGCGCGTCGTCTTCGGCATCAGGCCTAACGAGTTGCCGACGAAATAAATCAGCGGCTCGCCCTCGGCGTTGCGCGGGAGAACAAATTCTTCTCGAAACTGGCCTAACGAATCCTGCGCGTCGAGCTGCCGCGCAAAATCTTCTTCCGGCGCAAAGGTCATGGCCTCGTTCATCGCGGCGGGGCTGTGCCCGATCAAGTCTTACCCGCTAATCCTCGAGTCGTTCCTCGACAAAACCCGAGCCGAGCGCAATTCCAGCGAGGAGGAGAGCGCCCGCCGTCGCGAGCGGCACCGGATCGAAGGGCGCGGGCGGAAGCCAGGTCACGCCGGTGAGGTTCACTTCGGCCGCTTCACGCACGTAACGACCGTGCCGCGGCCGATGAAAAAGTTTCGCGAATTGATCCAGTCGTTCCGGGAGCGCGCTTTCGTTCAGGGGAAGGCCATGCCCGCAGCCGACGACCTGAGGTCGAAGCGCAGCGAGCCGCGCGACCGATTCGCGGGTTGCATCCCAATCGAAATTAAAAGGCGCACCGGCCCGGGCCAGTTCCTTGCGCGCACCGAGCAAGCCACTCCAGGAATCCATGTTCATGGTGGCGAAAGCGTCGCCCGCGAGGAGAACGCGATCGGATTCGCGAAAAAAGGAGATGTGCCCCGGCGCGTGGCCGGAGGTTGCGATCGATCTCCAGCCGGGCAGGCCGGGCAGCTCGCCCGCCGGTAATTGCTCGACGCGCCCGCCAAGTTGGCGCGCGCGATACGGCATGAAGCGGGAAAGAAACGCGATCGCGCCACCAATCGTGGGATCCGGCGGCGGATAATCGGCCCGGCCGGTCACGTACGGCAGTTCCATTTCGTGAACAAAAATCGGGATCTTCCAGCGTTCGGCGAGCTGCCGGGCCGAGCCGGAGTGATCGAAATGCCCATGCGTGAGATAAATTGCGGCCGGGCGCGAACCACCGCCGAAGCGCGCTCCGGCCGCGGCGAAAATCGCGTCCGCGTTTCCCGGCAAACCCGAATCGATCAGCGCCCACGGGCCGCCGGGATGACCGACAAAGTAGGCATTGACGAAACTGATCGGGAAGCAGCCGACGTCGACAGCAATTCGTTGAATGGCTTTCATCAAATGCAGCGCCTCCAGAGAACAATACGAAAGGAATCACCTTTCCTGTCGTAAAGCGACTACAGTTTGGTCAGGGCGAAGGTCGACGCTGGCGCGTCTGTGCTCGCTGAGCGCGGATTGCCTGCCGGCCGGGATCAGCGATCCCGGCTACAGCTGGCCGGGGCTGGGCCTGCTTGCGAACTACGGGATGACCAATTCCTGGCCTGGTTTCAGATCGGCCGGTTTGGAGATCTTGCCGGAATTCGCTTCCAGGATCCGATGCCAGGCGGCTGAGCTGTTGTAGAACTTGCGCGCGATCGAGGCGAGGGTGTCGCCCGGCCGTACCGTGTAGCTCCGTGGTTTGGCGCCGCTCTTTCGGTTTTCGTTAGGTTTGGCTTTGTTCCGCGCGTTCTTCTCCGCCGCTTCCGCCAGCTTCTGCGCCGCCCAACGGTCGCCGAGTTGTTTGCGCAGATTGAGATTTTCATTGTTCAAACGCACCAATTCCGTCCGCGGCACCATCGAGTCGCTGCTCAGGGTGGTGAGCAAAGTCAGCTCATCGCGTTTCATGAACTGTTTTACCTCCTGCGCTCGTTTCCCGCTCGGCTCGAGGGTGAGGAAACGCTTGAAGTGATGGAGGGCGTTGAGCGGATCATGCAACTTGTCGTCATAGATGAGGGCGAGCTTGTAATGGACATCGGCCGAAGCCGCGGTCCCATCGAGCGCTGCCTCGTAAAGGTTGATCGCCTGCGAGTACTCGCCCGTCCCGGCCTTCGCATCGCCATCGTTTGTCAGTTGCACCCGGCGGGAGGTGATCATTCGGTCGCACCCAGCGAGCGTGCCTAACGAGAAAAGGAGTGCCAGGATTAGTCCTACTCCTGCTCGTGCTCCTGCTCGTGCTCCTGCTCGTGCTCCTGCTCGTGCTCCTGCTCGTGCTCGTGCTCGTGCTCTCATCGCACAAAATTTTCGAGCACGAGCAGGAGCAGGAGTAGGAGTAGGAGGGTTAATAGCGCGGAACATCAGGATCGATTTCCTGGGACCAGGCATCAATGCCGCCTGCAACACTGGCCACCTTGTCGAAGCCGGCGGAACGCAGGAACTCGGCCGCCTGGGCGCTCCGCATTCCGCTATGACAGAAAACAAAAATCTCCTTCTCGCGGTCGAGTTCCTGCCAGCGTGCGGGCAATTGGCCTAACGGAATCAGGTTCGCCCCCTCGATCCGGGCCAGGTCAAATTCAAACGGCTCGCGCACGTCGAGCAGGATGTAAGGCGCGCTTGAATTCATCCTCTCGCGCAAGGCGCGCACATCGATCTCGGGAACTGCGCTGGTCCGGTCAGTCCCGCCGCGGCAAAAACTCTCGTAATCGATCGGCGCGGTGATGGTTGGATGTTCGCCGCAGACCGGACACTCCGGGTCACGCCGTAGATTGAACTCGCGAAATTTCATCGTCAGCGCATCGAAATGCAGGAGTCGGCCGATCAAGGGTTCGCCGATCCCGAGGATCAACTTCAGTGCTTCGGTGGCCTGGATTGTCCCAATCATCCCCGGCAGGACACCGAGAACGCCGGCCTCGGCGCAGCTCGGGACCTCGCCCGGCGGCGGCGGTTCCGGGAAAAGACAGCGATAACACGGTCCGCCGAGGTGCGGGGCGAAGACGGTGGTTTGTCCGTCGAAGCGAAAGATCGAGCCGTAAACGTTAGGCTTGCGCGCGAAGACCGCGACGTCGTTCGAGAGATAGCGGGTCGCAAAATTGTCCGTCCCGTCAACGATCAGATCGTAATCGCGAAGAATCTGCTCCGCGTTTGCGCTCGTGAAACGGCAGGCGTGCAACCGGATTTCGAGATGCGGGTTAAGGTCGCTGAGCCGGTCGCGCGCTGACTCTGTTTTTGGCCGGCCGATATCTTTCGTTCCGTGCAAGAGCTGACGATGCAAATTGGAGAGCGCGACCTGGTCGTCATCCACGATCCCGATTGTGCCTGCGCCCGCGGCGGCGAGATAGAGCGCGGCTGGCGAACCGAGCCCGCCCGCGCCGAGACAGAGCACGCGCGCGGCTTTCAACTTGCGCTGACCTTCCGCGCCGATCTCCGGCAGGATAATGTGCCGGGAATACCGGCGCTGCTCCGGCGGTGTGAGCGCCGGAAGTTCGTTCGCCGCCTCGCCTGCTATCCTTTCACCAGCTCCCATTTGATGCCCACGATTCGCCGATCCGCGAAACGCTTCAAGGATTTCGGGAACTCAAGATAAAGCGCCCCCTGCCGTTCCATGAAGCCGACAAGGCCAAACTCCCGTCCGCTCTCACTGCGGGCGATCGTCATGATGTGGCCGCGTTTGATTTGCGATTGCAGATGCCGGTCCTTCCGCGGCTGCTGCCAGAGCGTGTAAGTGTGCGGCTGGCCGCATTTCTCGACCACGAGCGCGAAGCGCGCCGTCTTCGTCGTCAGCACCTTCATCGCCGCGATTCTACTCGCGATCATTCGTCCGGGCGAACGGTGAAGAGTTATGAGCGTGGGGTGAACCATTTCGCACTTGCGCCGACGGGCTCGAATTTCTAGTCTGCGGTCGAACCGCGCGCCCTGAAGAGAAGTTCCGCGGGCGTGCCTAACGAGAGAAAGGATACCAACGATGAGCGATACCTATGTTCCAATGATCAGTTCCGGCACGGCCGGACCACTCGGAGTGGTTCATCTTCCGCGCCTCTGGCTCAAGGTTTCCCTCGAGTCGCAGGGGAAACTCGCGGAAGGTTACCCCGGGATCGGGCGCGGTTTTGACGCCATGACCTGCGCTGCGCTCGGGCTCGATGAACAGGCGGTGAAGGATTTTATCTCGGAAAAGAAACCGACTTACCCGCAGTTCGAAGCCTGGGTGAAACAGAATGCGACCTCCTTGACGCGCGAGACAATCGATAAGCACAACGCAGCCGTGCGCGGCTACAATCACGATGATGAGACGCGTGACGAGATCGTTGAGGAAAATGGATTGGCCGATAGTGCTTCCGTGCCGAAAGACGCGGTCAACCTGAATAATCTCGACGATTGGTATCACTTCCATCGCGCGGTGCTGAAGTAGCACTGCCCTGAATCGGCCATCGATCCGGCCTAAGAAACGCGGCTCGCTCGTTCCGCGTCGTTATGCGCACTGGTTGACCAAGGTGCACCTCCCGACTAACATCAACGGATGAGCGCACCGTCCACTCTCGCACCGACCCGTCAGCGCGGCGCCAGCCGTGCCAGCGCGGGTGAAAAATCGACGACCACGCCCGGGACTCAGGTCCTTGATGAAATCGCCGAGCACGTCTTGCTTGATGGCTTTCGCGTCGTCATTGATCTCGAGCGGAGCAAGGGCTCCTATCTCTACGACACGGCGCATGAACGGCAGCTGATTGATCTTTACGGCTTCTTCGGATCGAACCCGGTCGGCTTCAATCATCCCTATTTCGACCGGCCCGAGGTCGAGGCCGATTTGCTCCGCGCTTCCAAGGTTAAGATCGCGAACTCTGATGTTTACTCGGAAGGTTATGCGCGTTTTCTCAAGACGTTCTGGCGGGTCGTCGGTTTGCCGCCGCTCGAGCGCATGCTCGTGATCGAAGGCGGCGCACTTGCGGTCGAGAACACGCTCAAGGCGGCGATGGATTGGAAGGTGCGCAAAAACATGGCGGCCGGCCGGGGCGAGCGCGGGACCGAGATCCTGCATTTCCGGCACGCCTTTCACGGGCGGAGCGGTTATACCATGAGCCTGACGAATACCGATCCGCGTAAAACCGATCTCTTCGCCAAGTTCAACTGGCCGCGCGTCTCGAATCCGGCGATCGACTTTTCGTTAGGCGAACCGGAGCGAACGCGCGATGTGATCGAGCGCGAGAAGCAGGCGGAAGCCGAGATCATGCAGTTCGTGAAAGAGCGCGGGACTGATATCGCCGCGATCATCATCGAGCCGATCCAGGGCGAAGGTGGCGACAACCATTTCCGGGGCGAATTCCTCCAGACGCTCCGCCGCATCTGCGACGAAAACGAGATGCTGCTCATTTTCGACGAAGTGCAATGCGGCATGGGTGTGACCGGGCGCAACTGGTGCTGCGAGCACTTCGGCGTCCTGCCCGACCTGATGGCTTTCGGAAAAAAGGCGCAAGTCTGCGGCGTGATGGCCGGGCCGCGCCTCGATGAAGTCAAGGAGAACGTCTTTCGGCTGCCGAGCCGAATCAATTCGACCTGGGGTGGCAACTTTACCGACATGGTCCGCTCGACCCATTTCCTCAACATCATCGAAGAGGAAAACCTGACCGAGAACGCCGGAATCGTGGGCGAACATTTTTTGAATCGTTTGCTCGAATTGCAAAAGGAAAACTCGATCATGAGCGCGGCGCGCGGTCGCGGCTTGTTCCTCGCGTTTGATCTTCCCGATCCCGAGACGCGCGACAAACTGTGGAAAAGCTTGTTCGACGGCGGCGTCCTCGCCCTGAAATCGGGAGAGCAGGCGCTCCGTTTCCGGCCCGCGCTCGACATCACAAAAGAGGTGGTGGACGAAGCGATCGAATTGATGCGCCGCCAGATGAAGAATTTGTAGCCGGTGGCGCTGACCCCGGCCGCCGCGTCCCAAGATGCATAACGTCCTCAAAAATCTCGGTCTTTCCGACGAAAATCCTGGCGCCTTCTCCGGCGAATGGCACGGGAGCGGCGAAGTTCACGAAAAGATTTCGCCGGTTGATGGCAAGTCGTTAGGCAAATTCCGCACCGCCTCGGGGGAGGATTACGACAAGGTCGTCAGGCGCGCGCAGGAAGCCTTTTTGAAATGGCGCGTCACACCGGGCCCGGTCCGGGGCGAAACCGTGCGTCAGTTGGGTAACGCCTTGCGCGAGCACAAGGATGATCTGGGTGCGCTCGTCTCGCTCGAGGCGGGCAAGATTCTGGCCGAAGGCAAAGGCGAAGTGCAGGAGATGATCGACATCTGCGACTTTGCGGTCGGTCAGTCGCGAATGCTTTACGGCCTTACGATTCAATCGGAGCGACCGCGCCATCGTCTGATGGAGCAGTGGCATCCGCTCGGGCTCGTCGGGGTCATCAGCGCTTTCAATTTCCCGGTCGCGGTCTGGTCTTGGAACGCGGCGCTCGCGGCGGTTTGCGGTGACGCGACGATCTGGAAGCCGTCGGAGAAAACACCGCTCACCGCGATCGCGGTGACGAAAATCGCCGAGCGCGTCTGTCGTAACACCGGGGCGGATCCGGCGATCTTTTCGCTCCTGATTGGCGACCGCAAACACGTCGGCGAAAAGCTGGCTGAGGACAAGCGCATCCCGCTGGTCTCGGCCACCGGTTCGGTGGGGATGGGGATCAACGTCGCTAAAACCGTGCATGGCCGGCTCGGTCGCACGATCATGGAATTGGGCGGCAACAACGCGCTCATCGTTTGCCCGAGCGCCGATCTCGAAATGGCGACGCAATCCATTTTCTTCGGCGCGGTTGGCACCGCCGGTCAGCGTTGCACTTCCACCCGGCGCGTCATCATGCACGAATCGATCGCCGAGAAAGTGCGCGCGAAACTTTTGCAGGCTTACAGGTCGGTCCCGATCGGCAACCCACTCGACGACAAAACGCTCATGGGCCCGATGATTGATCGTCACGCGGTGGATAATGTCATGGAGGCGATCGAACGGCTGAAGAAAGAAGGCGGCGAAGTGCTCTACGGCGGGGAGCGGCTCAATGGCGACAATTATCCCGGCGGCTGTTACATGACGCCCTGCCTGGCGAACGCCAACCCCGATTACAGCATCGTCTGTGACGAGACCTTCGGGCCACTGCTTTACCTCATGACCTATCGCGACTTCGATGAAGCTCTCGCGATTAACAACGGCGTGCCGCAGGGTTTGACCTCCGCCATTTTCACGAACGACGTCCGCGAGGCGGAAAAATTCCTCGGACCCGAAGGAAGCGACTGCGGGATCGCGAATGTAAACACCGGCACGAGCGGCGCGGAAATCGGCGGCGCGTTCGGCGGCGAGAAGGAAACCGGCGGCGGCCGCGAGAGCGGAAGCGACTGCTGGAAGCAATACATGCGACGGACGACCAACACGATCAATTACTCGACCGAGCTGCCGCTCGCGCAGGGGATTCAGTTCGGCGGTCCGGAAGAAGGCAGCGCCACGGCGTAGGAAGCGCGCGCTGCACGGCGGCTGCAAGCCGCCGCTCCCTGTGGAGCTCTGCGTTGCGCCGTCCGTCATCCCGAGCGAAGCGGAGCGACGTCGAGGGATCCCGGGCTGACACCTGACGGCAAGTTTGCAAGTGGGAGCATCGATGTTGTGGCGTGATGCAACCAAAGCTTTCTGGTGGCGCAGCGGGATCCCTCGACTCCGCCTCCGGCTCCGCTCGGGATGACAAGCATGTAGGCATTGTTAAATTGAAAAACGCATGAACACGACCACGGTCGAATCGCCTAAGGAAGCGGAAAACCAGTTCAATTGGCCGCTATGTTACGAGGCGGAGAATTTTCTGCTCGAGCGCATCGACGCTTTCCTGAAGGAGAACAGCTTCGCCCGCATTCTCGCCGAGCGAATGCTGAATGAAACCGGCACGCTCTTCCTCGACTGGGTCGATCATCTCGTCCTGCCTGCATCCGATGAAGCGAAGCTGCGCGAGACCGGTTTCGTTGAAGATCCGTTAGGCGAAAATCGGCAGAACCTGAAGGCGCTCTGGCATCCGGAAGCGATGCTGCCCCGTGTTTTAGTGGGGGAAAGCAAGGGGGACTATCCTTCGGCGGTCGCAGTGCGGCCCGAATATGTGGCCGACTTTGCCGCCGCGCACGGCATTACCAACGAGATCGAAGGCGAACCGTTTTCGCGCTTCCGCAAGTTGCTCGCGTTTGAGGAAAACGACGCGGCCTTCTACGCGATCGAGCGGCGCGGTTATCGCGGGTACATCCCGCAACCAGTCGACTTGAAGAAATTCCTGGCCGCACGCGAGATTTGGCAGACGCGCCGCCGCCGCTGGGACCGCGATGTGAAGGGTTACGCCTACTCACTCGAGCGGCTGCAGGACGTGGTGGATCTCGTCGGCCCCGATCTCGCTTGTCATCTCGTCTTCGAAGAAGAGAGAAAATTCTGGCAGAAGCGCAATCGCGCCGGGATCGAACAAAAGCGCCGCCAAGATTCGTTAGGCTTGGGCTGGGCGAATCACGATCACCATACTTTTCGTTCGTCGCGCAAACATTTCCTCGATCTCATGAAAGCCTGGGAAATGCTCGGCTTCCATCGTCGCGAACGTTACTACGCCGGCTCGCAGGCGGGCTGGGGCGCGCAGATTGTCGAGCAGCCGATCGAAGGCATCACGGTCTTCAACGACGTCGATCTTTACCCCGACGAAACACAAATCGATTTCTCCAGAGAACCGCTGTCACCGGAGGAGAAAAAACTGCGCACGATCGGGCTTTGGGTTGGACTGCATGGCGAAAGTTTTCTCGATGCGGGGATGCATCATCTGGAGTGCCGCTTTGATTACGAGCGCCTGCGCGAGCAGCTCGCCGCAGCCCACATCAAGACGATGGCGCCGTTTTCCGATTTCCCTTTCCTCAAGCAGGCGTTCACCCGAGGCGAGCGGTGGGCCGTGCGGCCAGAGCGAATTACCAGGCTGCTTACGAGAGGTCTCCTCACCGACGAGCAGGCGCAGAAATTTGCGCGGGAAGGGGCGATCGGAAGTCATCTCGAAAACCTGCAGCGCAAAGGCGGCTTCAAGGGTTTCAACCAAAAATCAGTCAGCGTCATCATCGAGTTGACTGACCCGCGCAAACAGGACGCGGTGCACAAGTGGGCCTAACGATTAACCAATTCCGTCATCCTGAACCCGGCGCAGCGCGGCGAATGACCCCGCAGGCGGCTTGCGATGCCGCTAGCTATTTGGGGAGACGACAAATAAGAGCGCGGGTACTTCAGCCTTGAGTTTCGCCCCTCGCGACACGATCAAATCTCGATGCAAAGGCGAGCGGCGATCATCACGGCTCTCCGAACACCTGTCGGCCGGCACGGGGGCGCGTTGGCGTCGGTTCGCCCCGACGATCTGGCCGCGCATGTCATCAAGGCCGTCGTGGCGCGATCCGGCATCGACCCCGCCTTGATCGAGGATGTCTACTTCGGCGCGACCAACCAGGCCGGCGAGGACAACCGCAACGTCGCGCGCATGGCCGCGCTGCTGGCGGGCCTCCCCGCGTCCGTGCCGGGTTCGACGGTGAATCGCCTCTGTGCGTCGGGGCTGGAAGCCGTCAACATCGCGGCGCGCCTGATCGAGGCGAATCACGGCGATGTGTTCATCGCGGGCGGCGTCGAGTCGATGAGCCGTGCGCCTTATGTGCTGAGCAAGGCGGAAACCGCGTTCGACCGGTCGCAGCAGATCTTCGACACTTCGATCGGCTGGCGCCTGGTCAATCCTCGCCTGGCGGCGCTGCATCACCCCTTCTCCATGGGCGAGACCGCCGAGAATGTCGCCCACCAGCACAAGATCAGCCGGGCGGACCAGGATCAGTTCGCGCTGCAGAGCCAGCAACGGTGGTCGGCGGCGCACGAGCGCGGGCTGTTCGCCCAGGAGATCATGCCCGTCGAGATTCCGCAGCGCAAGGGCGCTCCGATCCTCGTCAGCGTGGACGAGCACCCGAGGCCGGACACGACGCTGGAGAAACTCGCGAAGCTGAAACCCGCGTTCTCCAAAGACGACCAAGGCACGGTGACCGCGGGCAATTCATCGGGTATCAACGACGGCGCGGCGGCATTGCTGATCGTTGAAGCCGGCCTGGCCAAATCGCTGGGTCTTCAGCCGATCGCCTTCATCGGTCCGAGCGCGGCGGCCGGCGTCGATCCCGCATTCATGGGGCTGGGACCGGTGCCCGCGATTCGCAAGGCGCTCCTGCGCGCCAACCTGACGCTCGACCGCATCGACCTGTTCGAGTTGAACGAGGCGTTTGCCGCGCAGGCCCTCGCCTGCCAGCGCGAGCTGGGCATCGACAACGCAAAATTGAACGTCAACGGCGGCGCGATTGCGATCGGTCACCCGCTTGGTTGCAGCGGCGCCCGCCTGGCCACGACGCTGATCCACCAGATGGCTCGCACCGGCGCCTCGCGCGGCATCGCGTCCCTCTGCGTCGGCGTAGGACAAGGCTTGGCGACGGTCTTCGAACGGGAGTGAGTCGTTTTGCTGAGCGTTATTCCCGCATCTCCGACTACTTCAGATCGAGCTCTGTATAGCTGCCCGGGTGCGTTGCCGCCACCGCGGCTGCGATTTCGGCCGTGTTTTGCTCCAACCTCGGCCAGCTCGCGTGCGGTAGCACAACGATGGCGAGTCTCCGGCCAGTCGGGTTCTGTTGGTAGCGCAGTTGCTTGTCCGTAGTCACCAACACCTCGAACTGCGCTTCCGCCACGTCGAGCAACTGGCCATTCGAAAGCTCGGCCCAACCGGCTTCGAACGCGGTCACGACATGGTGCCCTGCCAAATGTGTGCGCAGTGGCACCGGCGTCCCTTGATCAAAGAGACACGCACGCGGGAATTAGGCTGTCGCGAGGCTCGCTTCCGCGAACTCGAGGACGGCGAGCGCCTGGGCGCGCGTGACGCCGGGGAACCATTCCAGAAACTGGTCAACCGTCGCTCCGTCCTCCAGATTCTCGAACAACGTCTTCACCGGCACACGTGTTCCCCGAAAAAGCCACGCGCCGCTCACCTTCTCAGGGGATCGTTCCACAGCCGTGCACGCCGTCCAGTCAAGCATGCCTGAAGTGTAATCGCTTGCGCTTTCCCGGCAAAGGGATAGGCACCTGCGGTGGAGCTTGGCGTTAGTCTCATAACCTCGGCGTTCACCCGGCCCCGGAGACATTGTCGGCTGGTCGGCCAAAACGCTCCGCCGTTTTTGGGAGCTCGACGCGCTACCGTCGTTTGTGGATCGTATCACAAAGGCTAACCTTCACCGTATGAGTCTCGCCAAAATCGAGCAGGCAGTGGACAAGCTGAGCGGCGAAGAGCTGGCCAAGCTCGCGGCCTACATAGCCCGTCAGGACAAGCTCGGCTGGGATGAACAGATTGAAGAGGACTTTTCGCCCGCGGTAAGCACGCTGCTGCTATGGATAGAATCGACGCGGAGATCAACGCTGTTCGACTGCATGAGCATTGAACAAATCAAGTCCGCCATCGCTGAGTTGTCCCTGGAGGAACGGGCTGAACTAGCGGCGTGGTTTCACGGTTGGACGGACGACGAATGGGACGCGCAGATGAAAGCCGACATCGCCTCTGGCAAGCTAGACCAGATTCTGCGCCAAGTGGATGAAGATGTCCACGCTGGTCGGCTGCGCGAAACGCCGTGATTTCACGGACAGAAGCGCGCTTCTGGCGTCTCTTTGAATCGTTACCCGCGGATGCGCAGGCGCTCGCCCGCGAGAAGTATCGGCTCTGGGCGCGCGATCCCTTCTACCCATGATGATGTTTAAGCCGCTCGGGAGAAACGTCTGGTCCGTTCGCATTGGTGATCACTACCGCGCACTTGGGCTGCGCGAAGGCGATGTGATTGCCCGGTTCTGGATCGGAACGCACGAGGAGTACAACAATTTCCGTTCTGAGAGCTCTTCCGGATTTCCTCCTTCTGCATTCTTCCTTCCTCCTTCTTGCAGGCGCCCGCCTGGCCACGACGCTGATCCACCAGATGGCTCGGACCGGCGCCTCGCGCGGCATCGCGTCCCTCTACGTCGGGGTAGGCCAAGGCTTGCCGACGGTCTTCGAACGGGAGTGAGCTGGAAGTGGGCCTGACTGTCAGATCGTTCGAGCGCCCGGCGCTTTGCGACGCATTCCACCCGCTGTATATTGAGATGGTGCGCCTCGAGGGCCGCATTTCCCGCAAGAACGCGACCGCCGCCGAACGATCGCACGAGCCGCGTAAAGTTGCTGCGCTCCACCCCAGCTCATCCAAGTATTTGAGTCGAGGTCGCTGGAGATTAACGAGGAAAATGGCGGTCGAAGTCTTTGTGCGTGCCCACCCAAATCCAAAGCCATTGGTCTCGATGCCGAAGAGCGACCGCGCGAACGTCTCTCGTGACTCGAACCGACCAGGCACGCGGATCGAAGCGCAGACGCTCAAGCCGCAAACTGGGATGGGCGGGGTTTTGGCTGAATAGCTGATACGCTCGCCGAGTCGCTGCTCGAATTTCGGGTGACAGTTCGTGGTAAAGCTGCCAAAACTCCGGTGCGGCGCGGGAGATCACGCGCGCTTAATCGAAATCGCTCTCCGCGACTTTTGGATAAGCGTCTGGCTTCGCGGAAAGATTAGCTTCGTAACGGTCGAGTAGCGTGGTGAAGCTCGGACGTGGATGGTCATCGCGCAGAATACGCTCCCACTCCGGGTCAACAGCCAGCTCGGGGAAAAGCTGCGGAAGATGCTGCAGAAGTTTTTCACGTTCAGCCTTCCCCAAGGCGCGAATCGCTTCTTCGATCTGCTGCGCTGTGCTCACATGCAGAGCCTACAGACTACAGGCGAACATCGCAATCCGAGGGACCAACCCCGTTGAACGAGGCGTTCGCCGCGCAGGCCCTTGCCTGCCAGCGCGAGCTGGGCATCGACAACGCAAAATTGAACGTCAACGGCGGCGCGATTGCGATCGGTCACCCGCTTGGTTGCAGCGGCGCCCGCCTGGCCACGACGCTGATCCACCAGATGGCTCGCACCGGCGCCTCGCGCGGCATCGCGTCGCTCTGCGTTGGGGTGGGACAAGGCTTGGCGACGGTCTTCGAACGGGAGTGAGTTTGAAAGTGGGCCTGACGCGAAAGTAGTTGTTTCGAGCTCTCAGCGGGTAAAAACTCAGGCTCAGTGAAAATACTCATTCTTCATCTCAGCGATATCCATCTCAACGAGGGCGAGAACTCGGTCGAAGGAAAATTTTCTTTAATCGCGACGGCAGTCCAGAATGAGGAAATCGAGCTAGCTGCCATAGTTGTCGTTGTATCTGGTGATATAGCTTACTCCGGCAGCCAGTCAGAGTACGAGAAGGCACGTCTCCTTCTTTCCGCACTTGCCGAGGCACTGCACCAGCGGCTGAAGATCAGACCTTCGTTTGTATTCGTTCCTGGCAATCACGATTGCGACTTCAGCCAAAACAATACAATCCGCGATATCGTCATCCGCGATGTCCGTAGTGGCAAACAGCCGCTGGTGAGCGATGAGGTCATCGCCTGCTGCGCCGCGGTGCAGAAGAACTTCTTGGCATTCACCGAAGGTCTCACGGGAAAAGCGGGCGCTCCGATGTATTCAGAGGTCGCAGTCGACATCGACGACGTCACTGTATTGTTCTGCTGCTTCAACACCGCATGGATGTCTGAGAAGAAGGAGATCCAAGGGACACTACAATTCCCCGCGAAATACCTTGATGCGAAACGCCCGGCGATCAAGGCCGATTATGTCGTCTCGGTCTTCCATCACCCGTATAGTTGGATGCCGTCCGCTTCCTTCCGCCAATTCAAAGATCATATTGAGGCCACGTCGGACCTGATACTGACCGGGCATGAACATGAACCGAGCAACTATCAAAAGTACAAAGCAACCGGAGAGGTTAACGAGTACCTCGAAGGGGCCGTGCTGCAGGATAGCGGGAGAGCGGATAGGTCTGGCTTCCACACCGTCTACGTCGACCTCAACGCGCAGAAGCAGCGCGTCGTCACCTTTGCTTGGAATGGAGAAATGTACGTTCCAGAGCCGCATAGTGACGCTTGGGTCGGCTATACGCGTGGCAGCCGAGGTGGGAAGCGCGACTTCGAATTAGTCGATGAGTTCGACGCGTGGCTTGATGATCCCGGCGCTGCGTTCGTGCATCCCGCGAAGCCGGACTTAACACTCGCGGATATCTATGTCCCGCCGAACCTGAAGGAATTCGAAGTAGACGATAAAAGTGAGCTCGTCTATAGCGATCTACTCGAAAGTGGCGACGTGCTTCAGAAGCTTGCCGGTAAGAGGCGAGTGTTACTCTTCGGCCGCCATCAAGCAGGAAAGACGGCGCTCGCCAAAACTCTCTTTCGCCAGCTCTACAACCGCAATTTAACGCCAGTTCTGTTGTCCGGCGAGGACTTGGCCGATACGCATCTGAAGTTGGCGAAGTTTGAGGACCTCGTCGAGCGACAGTTCCAGAATCAGTATCGCAATCCGATGCTGCCTAAGTTTCAGCAGCTCGATCGAGATAAGACGGTAGTCATGATCGATGACTTCGATCATGCCCGTCTGAACGCTAAAGGCCGCCTACGTCTGCTAAATGCCATCCACGAACGCTATGAGCGATTGATTGTGATCGGCGACGATATTTTGAAGTTGGAAGAAGTAGCGAGCGGCAAGACAGGCAGCAAGGTGCTGCATGATTACTATCAGGCCGAGATCGTCCAATTCGGTCATTTGCTACGAAGCAAGCTCATCGATCGCTGGTACAGCATCGGTAGCGAATATGTTAGTAACCCAGAAGACCTGGCGCGCCAAATTCATGATGCTGAGAAGTTAATTACCACACTACTTGGCAAGAATTTTCTTCCATCGTATCCTGTGTATGTCCTGACGCTGATCCAAGCTCACACGTCGGCTACCCAGCCGGATAGCAGCGCCGGCACATACGGCGCCCTGTATGAGGTTCTGATTACTCAGTCTTTGGCCGTGAAGTCCAAGGTTGGCAATTTGGATATGCGGAAGACCTACCTTAGCGAGCTTGCATTTTGGATGTTTTCTCGCCGGCTTACACGTATAACCGAGGCCGAATGGGCGGATTTCCATTCGGGAACGTACGTCCCGAAATATAAGATACGACCGTCACGGGCAGAGCTGGTGCGCGAGTTTGAGATGGCTAATCTGATCGAGCACACCGATCAGAGGTATACCTTCACGCATTCAGCTTCATACTACTACTTCATCGCGCGATACCTTCGGGATAACATCACGAAGGACGAGATTCGAAAGCTAATTGCGGAGATTTGTTCCCGTCTCAACAAACAAGAGAATACGAGTATTCTTCTCTTTCTCACTCACTTGTCGAAGGATCCCTACATCGTGGGGATTGTGCTCGCGAAGGCGAAGGATGTGTTTTCGTCTTTTCAGCCGGCAACTCTTGAAGAAGGGGACGTCGCGTTCTTAAAGACAATCGCGGCGGACGTGGACAAGATCGTCTTGCATGACAAGGACTTCGCAGAAGTTAAGGAGGAGCGATTGCGTCGTTTGGACGCCGCCCCCACGCTGGCGGAGGATGTCTTCGACGACGAGCGCGACACAGACGAAGCCTTGAAATTAGTCGCGGATCTTCACTTATCGCTTCGCACCTTAGAAATCGTTGGACAGCTTGTAAAGAACTTTCCGGGATCACTGATCGGAGAGGACAAATTCGCTCTCGTTAAAGAGTGCTATGATCTTGGGCTGCGAACCGTTTCGATGTTATTTAACCTGTTCCAAGAGAACGCTGAAGCCTTTATTGATGTAGTCGTAGATAGGTTGGTTGAACGGGATGGTAAGAGTCTCGAATCTCGGGAGGGCTTCAAGAAGCGCGTCCGACAACTCCTGTTCTGGATGATTGAACGATCATGTTTCGGCCTGATCAAGCGGATATCGTTGGCTGTCGGACACAGTCAGCTAAGCGAGACTTACCGGGAAGTATTGGAGAAAAATCCCACGACTGCCGTCGCGCTTATTGATATGTCAGTGCGACTCGATAACCTAGGGTTCCCGGAAGACGAGCTTCAAGAGCTTAGTAAGCGGTTAAAGAGCAACATAGTAGCTGACCGGCTTTTGAGACAGTTAGTCGTCGAGCATTTCTATCTGTTTCCTACGCGCGAGCAGACGAAGCAGAAAGTCTGTGCGGCGTTAGACATCGAGATTCACCGACTGCGACAGATCGACGAGCAGTCGAAAGAGGAAAAATTAGTCAAGCGTCCCGCCGAGTAGTACCGCGTTCGCAGCAGCTAACACCGATGCACTGACGCCGAGCGCGACGAGTCTAATCGCCAGTCCAACGTCGCCTGCGAGAACGGGTGCTTTTAGCTGCGGGCGCTCGCCAGTTTTCCACGGCGCAGCAGGGTGCAAGGTCCGATACCTGAATGGCCCGCTGTCCGGTTTTCCGCTCCGCGTGATGGGGCCGGGGATGCAGACAAACATCGGTGCGCATGCGTCCGCCGCCAAGCGGATCTTCGCATATCCGTCTCCTCCCAGATCGACGAACTCGAGATGCGGACCGACCCGTCCGAATCAATGCGTGCCTCCGCTCGCTCAGCCCATCGAAGCCACCTTTGCAAAGCCGGATTTGAACGCCCCCACCAGCGTGTCGATCTCCGCTTCGGTCATCGGCGTGGAAAAGACGCACGTACCCGAGCTGATGATGCTGCAACCTTCGTTGTAGAGGTGCTCAAGCAACGCCTTGAGTCGGCGCGACTCGTCGGGCGTCGGGTACGCCTCGCGGTAATTTCGTGGCGGCGTCTGCTTCATGTGCACCAGGAACATCGAGCCCGCCCCGGTGACGCTGGCGGGCGCGCCCGTCGCGCGGATCGCGCCTTCGATGCCGTTCCTGGCCCGATCGGTCAGCGCGTTCAGGCGCGCCACCGCGGGTTGGTCGAACTTCAGCATCGCCGCCATGCCCGCGGTCATGCTGATCGGGTTGGCCGTGAATGTTCCGGAGTGCGGGAAAACGTAGCGCGACTGCGGGTTGAGCACATCCATGACTTCGGCGCCGGTCCCCGAGTTCTCGCCGCTACACGTGACTCCCGTATAGCCACGGGTCAAGGCCACTCCGCACCTGACAAACCGACGAAGATTCCTCCGGGCGGCGTTTTTGGAAGCGGTCAAGCCGCAGACTTCGCGCGGCGCCGCGCACGCCGCATCGGCGCAGAACCTTCGCTGCCGCCAAGTCCGGCGAGTTTTACAGGCGGGTGGTGGGGGAACTCCGCGATGATGGAAAGGCTTCCGCCCATTGCTTCAATGTAATCGCGCAGGGTTGAAATCATCACGTCGGCCCGCTGCTCCAAGCGCGAGACGCTGTCTTGCGTGATGCCAAGCCTGGCGGCGACCTGCACCTGCGTTTTATCGAGCGCCCGTCTCAACTGGCGGCGGGTCATTTCCTCCGCGATCAGCTGTTCGGCCCGCGCCTCAACGTTTTTTCGGCGGGCGGCGGGTAGTTTTCTGATGATGTCGTCCACGTTCTTGCTCATGGCTGACTTCCCTTTCTTTGTTTCGTGTCGTCTCGTGTCTTAGTTTCGCCAAGTGCCGGTCGAACCGGGCATCGGCCCTGGCAATCAGATCCTTGTAAAACCGCGTTTGGCTGGCGCCTGATTTGTCTCCGGCCACGAAAACAATCGCTCTTCGTCGCGGATCGAAGGCAAAGGCCGCTCTCCACACGCCGTCCCCTGCATTGAAGCGGATTTCCTTCATGTTGGCGTGTTTCGAGCCATTCAGCGTATCCGCCGTTGGTCGTCCCAATTGCGGCCCAAAATGCTGAAGCAGGCGTGTTCTCGCGAGCAGTTCGTCTTGCACCTCCTCGGGCAGCGCGTCGAACTCCGGCTTGAACTCGTCGCCGAATTCAACAATCCAGCTCACCCGTTCAGTATGGCATTCAATCCATATGGGCGCAATGCCATTTATGATCGTTCGAGCGCCCGGCGTCTCTCCGCCGCATTCCGCCGGTCCCAATCGATCCGTCCTTGCGCTTGCTCAGCCGATAGAAGCCAGCTTGGCAAAGCCGGACTTTAGCGCTCCCACAACGTGTCGATCTCCGTTTCGGTCATCGGCGTGGAGAACACGCACGTACCGGTGCCGATAATGATGTAACCTTCGTTGTAGAGGTGATCGAGTAACGCCTTGAGTCGGCGCGACTCGTCCGGCGTCGGGTACGCTTCGCGGTAGTTTCGTGGCGGCGTCTGCTTCATGTGCACCAGGAACATCGAGCCCGCCCCGGTGACGCTGGCGGGCGCGCCCGTCGCGCGGATCGCGGTCAAGCTGTGACCGGCTCGTGTTTCAACAGCAATATCTCGTCTCGTGTAAGCTCGCTGAGTCCGAACGTCTTTCCGGTTTGATCAAGAAACTCGACCTCGAAGGCCTCGGGGGCCAAAACTTCGACCACCGTGCCGACATGGCCTGCTTTCAGGTTTTCTCCCGGCTTGTCGACCAGCAGGGCCACGACATCGAGGCGTTTTACTGGTTCCTGCATTGCTGATTTTATAACACGTAGCAGGTGGTAAGGCGAGGCACTTCCTCACCCGGCCGCACATTCCAGACGCTGCGAAGCTGAGCGGTCTTATCTTCTCTGGTAAGTGCAAAATCGACAATGTATCGCTGGCCGTGTGCGGTGCGCCGCCCGAGCCTGCATTCCTTCTCGCGCACAATTTCCAAAAGAACTTTCCGCAGCCAGTCGGCAACACGATCTGATAACCGGAGAGCCGCCGCGAAAACACCTGCTTTGTGTCAACCTTCTTTGTGCGTAGCGCTCAATGAGTAGTCACGCAGCTTCGCGATGTCCACGATGGCGCGCTCGGCATTTGGAACTTTCACTCTTCCTTGCTTGATTGAGCAAAGCTCGCTCAGCCCATCGAAGCCACCTTGGCAAAGCCGGACTTGAACGCCCCGACCAGCGTGTCGATTTCCGCTTCGGTCATCGGCGTGGAGAACACGCACGTACCCGTGCTGATGATGATGCAACCTTCATTGTAGAGGTGATCGAGCAACGCCTTCACTCGGCGCGACTCGTCGGGGGTCGGGTACGCATCGCGGTAACTTCGTGGCGGCGTCTCCTTCATGTGCACCCGGAACATCGAGCCCGCCCCGGTGACGCTCGCGGGCGCGCCGGTCGCGCGAATCGCGCCTCCGATGCCGTTCCTGGCCCGATCGGTCAGCGCGTTCAGGCGCGCCACCGCGGGTTGGTCGAACTTCAGCATCGCCGCCATGCCCGCGGTCATGCTGATCGGGTTGGCCGTGAATGTTCCGGAGTGCGGGAACCCGTAGCGGGGCGACTGCGGGTTGAGCACATCCATGACTTCGGCGCGGCCGGCGACGGCGCCAATGGGAAATCCACCGCCGATGATCTTGCCGAGCGCGGTCAGGTCGGGCGTGACATCGTAGCGCGCCTGCAAGCCGCCGTGCTCGACCCTGAAGGTGATGACTTCATCGAACACCAGCAGCACCCCGTGGCGCTCGGACCACTCGCGCAGCGCGGTCACGAACTCGGCATCCGCCGGAGTCAAGCCGACGCGGTGCGGCATCAGGTCGATCAATACGCATGCGAGGTCGCTGGCGTGCTCGCCAAGGATCGCCAGCGTGCGCTCGGTGTCGTTGAACGGAAAGACAACGACGTCCTTGAGCACGGACTCGGGTGTCCCGTGCACCAGCGGAACGCTCTGCGGATGGTCGATGTCGCCCCAGGTCGCCGGCGTGGAGGCTTGGCTTACCTCGGCGTAGTCGTAGATGCCATGATAGGCGCCCTCGGCCTTGGCGATCTTCGGCCGGCCGGTAAATGCGCGGGCCGCCTTCAGCGCGACCATGACCGCCTCCGTGCCGGAGTTCATGAAGCGCATTTTCTCGAATGAGCGGTTGCGGCTGCACAAGTGCTCGGCATAACGCACCTCGATCTCGGTTCCCATCATGAACGCGGTGCCGCGGCTCATCTGCTCCGTCACCGCATTTACAATCTCTGGGCAGGCGTGGCCGTGGATCAGGGACGCCATGTTGTTGGAGAAGTCGATGCGCGCGACGCCGTCGAGGTCAGTCACGCGGCAGCCCTTGCCGCACTCGACGTAGGTCGGGTGACCCGTCCGCAGGATCGCGTTGCGGCTGACGCCGCCGGGAAGAATTTTGAGGGCCCGCTCGTAAAGGGCGGCGCTGCGTGAGAGGTCGGTTTGCATCACAGTTAAGAGTTAAGAATTAAGAATCGCCTCGAACTCTTGATGATCGAAACGAAGATCGCCGTCAGCTCGTCGCATTCTTGCTGCAGAGGAGCAAGCTTTTCTGGAACGACAAACTCTGCATCAACAAGCAGCTCGAGCCAGTACGCGGTTTCTTCGACTTCCTTCAAACAGTCGCCGCACTTCGAGATGAACTCCGGCTTACTGCGCGCTCGGAAAGCCTCCCGATAGTTTGCTCCCACCGACGTCCCGGAACGGAGCACCTGCTTGCCAAGAATCTGTGCTTCAGTCGCTTTCGGCAGAGCCGAAAACATCCGAACAATACGAAGCGCAAAGCTCTTCGTTCGTTCACGCAAATCTTTCCCCGGATCTCCTGTTACCACCTTCTTAAATCTTAATTCTTCCTTCCTAATTAATTCAGTTTGCGTGGTCATGTTAGACTGCTGCGATCGGTTGCGGGGTACGAAGCAGAGGCGCACCGGTGCGTTCCTGCACGTAATCGAAATCGACGCCGGGGCTCAGTTCGATGAGCAGAAATCCGTTCGGCGTCACCTCGATCACCGCGAGATCGGTGTAGATGCGGTTCACGACGGCCAATCCCGTGAGCGGAAAGGTGCACTTCTGCACAAGTTTCGGTTCGCCTTCCCGGGTGCAATGCTGCGTCAGGACGAAGATCGATTTTACTCCCGCGACCAGGTCCATGGCGCCGCCGACTGCGGGGATGGCGTCGGGCTCGCCCGTGGACCAGTTGGCCAGATCGCCGTTCTGCGCGACCTGGAGCGCGCCGAGCACGCAAAGATCCAGATGGCCGCCGCGGATCATGGCGAAGCTGTCCGCGTGATGAAAGTAGGCTGCGCCTGGCAGCGCCGTGACGCGCTGTTTGCCCGCATTGAGCAGCTCGGGATCGCCTTCGCCGGGACCGGGCGAGGGGCCCATGCCGAGCATGCCATTTTCTGTGTGGTAGATCAGCGAGCGGCCCGCCGGCACGAACCTGGCGACCAGCTCGGGAATGCCAATGCCCAGATTCACATAGGAGCCGTCGGGAATGTCCTGCGCCAGGCGCTGCGCCATCTCCTCGCGCGTTCGCCCGATCACTGCCGGCTTTGTCATACGCTGAGCACTTTCATGATTGAAGATCGGCGACCCGCTGCTTGGACTTCACCAAGGCCATGTCTCACTTGGCAGGCTCGCCCTTCGAATAAATCACTTTGCCGACACGAGCGATGTGCTCACGCAAGGGCGGGTATCGAATGGCTGACTGAAGCTGTAGCTCGAAGCGAATCGGCAACGGCAGGTCGTCGAGCTCAAGCTCAATGCCCTCGACCTCCAGTGCATCCAAATCACCCGATAGAGCCAGATCGACGTCAGACCGAACGTTGTGGCGATCCATGGCGCGCGAACCAAAAAGCACAGCTTCCGTGATGCGCGGATGACGAGACAGAACTCGGCGTATCGAGTGAACAGCCGAATCGGACAATCCGTATTTCATAATCCGGCGATCTCCTTCTTGAGCAGGAGATAGAGCTCATCCAACGCATTCAAGTATCGGGCGCGGACAGCGGCCACGGCTTCTTTGAATTTCGCGAAGTCGTAGGTGTGGCTCATGAGGTTGCGGTGCTTGAGCATGTCCATCCACGCCTGGCCTCTTCGATAAGCTTGGCGGCGAAGGCTGACTTGATGACAGCTGCTGGGGTAATTTGCGGCAGAACAACGCCCGAATGTTCAAGCCGGTCTTTCAGCGTCTTCCACGCGAGTTCGAAAGTGTACTCAAAACGCTGAACTAGCCCCTCCAACTCCAGCTCGTTGAACTCCTCAGGTACGCGATCTTCAAGCGCCGAGCGAAGCAGGATGAACGCGCGTTCGAAGTTCTTGAAGCGCTGCTTCCAGCGGATATCCGGGTCGAATGGCATTAGACGAATCTATTCAGAATTCGGGGAATTTGCGATTGAACGCGGCGGAGTCTGCGAACTGCGGTCCGAGTTCCACGACGACCAGCGTCACGTCCTCTTCGAACGGTTCGTGGCGCGGCTTGGTCATGGGTAGGACGCTCCTGCCTTGACGAGTTCCGATTCGTGGGCCGGGTTGGCGATGCCGACGACGCGGTCCACGAAGATGCCGGGCGTGACGATCGCCTCGGGGTCCAGCTTGCCCGGCTCGACGACCTCGGCGACCTGGACGATCGTGACCTCGGCCGCCATCGCCATGACCGGGCCAAAGTTTCGCGCGGTCTTGTTGTAGAGGATGTTGCCGTGGGTGTCGGCGACCCGTCCCTTGATGAGCGAAAAATCCGCGCGGATGCCGTGCTCAAGCAGGTATTTTCTGCCGCCGAATTCCCGGCATTCCTTGCCTTCCGCCAGCGGCGTTCCTACGGCGGACGGGGTGTAGAACGCCGGGATTCCGGCTCCGCCGGCGCGGATGCGCTCCGCGAGCGTTCCCTGAGGAACCAATTCCAATTTCGTGCGCCCGCTTCGGTAGAGCTCGGGGAAGACGGTCGAGTTGGCGGTGCGCGGAAACGAACAGACGACCTTGGAAACACGGCCCGCCTTGAGCAGCGCCGCGAGGCCGACCTGGCCGCTGCCGCAGTTGTTGCTGATCGTCGTCAGGTTCGTGGCGCCCTGGTCGATCAGCGCGTGGATGAGCTCGATGGGACTGCCCGCTTCGCCGAAGCCGCCGATCATGATGGTGGCGCCGTCGAAAATGTCCGAGACAGCCTCGGCCGCGCTCGCCACCCGCTTGTCGATCATTCGGCGCCTACAAGAGCGGCTTGACGAGCGCCGAGACTGGGCGCGTGTTCGGCAGCCAGCGCAGTGGCGCGAGTCGGCGCCTGCCCGGGCTTCGCCACACGCGCGTAGTCATACAAGCCGGCCTCGTCGAACAGCACGCGGTCCTCGTAGTCGTCGAACCAAAGCGCCTCGGGGTTGCGGCCGACGATGCAGACCTTGCCGCGGTCGGGCGCGCTGCCGGCGTTCCGAAGAATTTTAAAGATCAAGACGCCATTCTCGCTACCCGCGAGTCCCGGTATCCCCTCGTTGGTGACCGCGTTCACTTCGGTCTTGCCCTTGTAATGGGTGATGGAAAGGCGCGCGTGGGTCTCGACGCCTGACAAGCCCTTTTGCGAGGTGTTGAGAATATTCCACGCGGTCTCGATCGGCACGTTGAACTGCTTGTAGGCGACGATGTCGCGCCCGCAGAAGAAGTAGTGGTTATGACCGCCGGCACGCACGAACTCGCGCTGCAGAATGCGGAGAGCGTCCGGGTCATCGTTGATGCCCCTGATGATCGGCGCCTGGTTCTGGATGGAGAGCCAGCCGCGCGAGGCGAGGCCCCGCATCCCTTCGCCCGTCGCCGAGACCCATTGCTTAAAGCCCTGCGCGTCCTCGATGTAGTTGCCTTCCGCGTCCTTGGCCAGGAACTCGTCGGGGTGCTCGAAGTGCAGCATCATGTGCAGGCCGACCTGCGGGTAGGTCTCGTGGAACCGATCGAGCATCGAGAGGAAGGTGCGGTCGAAGCGCTGGGGATAGAACGCCATATCTTTGGTGCCGATGCGGATCGACTCGACGCCGGCTTCGGCCAGCGCCCCGAGCCAGGCCGCGATCTTTAAATTGCTCAACACCATCGCGTCGCCGCCCGACATCAGGATCTCGCGGAGCTTCTCCCGTCCGCTTTCCGGATGCACGCCGCCGTTTGCCGCCACGGCCGCGTTGTGTTGCTTAATGTAAGGGATGATCTCGGGAATCGTCGCG
Source organism: Chthoniobacterales bacterium (assembly GCA_036825615.1). Classification (GTDB taxonomy): domain Bacteria; phylum Verrucomicrobiota; class Verrucomicrobiia; order Chthoniobacterales; family UBA10450; genus JAICXG01. Next base: position 28,213 of record DAISXY010000023.1, on the reverse strand, counting down.
AGACCCTTCTTCGCGATGGTGCCGTCCTGTCGCTTGATCTGCTTCCGGGCGATCAATTCTTCGCGATAGCAAAAGCGGCAATGCGCCGAGCAGGTCGAAATGACGTACATGAGTCCCATCTCGTACTTGTGCAGCAGGCCCTCGACAGGGCTGTAGTCCATCTGGTAGCCGGGATCCTCTGAGCCCGCCAGATCCATTGTCTCCTCGGGCCTCGCCTTGACGATGCGCTGAATCGCGGCGCTCGTCCTGGCCAGCTCATAGTAATGGCGCGTGATCTTCACCGGCATCCGGCTTTCAACGTCACGCTCGGTGCCCTTGAGCGCTTTCAGGTTTGCCACCTCGTCCGGGGAGTAAAAGCTGAGCATGTCCGCCGGCGCCTTGTGGTGGAAAAAGGGAGCGAGCCCACTGATAATTTCCCGCTCATAGCGAGTGTCTTCGACGCCCTCGAGAAACTTCTGCTCGCGTGCGGTCGGGACGTAGGGTTGTGGCTGTGTCATCATCGTTCGGGCTCCATTAAAAGAATTATGTGTATCGATCAGGTCCCCATTTTTACGCCAGAATCCCCATCCTATAAAGGCATTTTGTGAAGGGTCGATCGTGCGCCATCGACTCTGCAACTTTGCAGTGAACTCATTGATCGCAAAAGCGCGACGATGCCAGGTGCACGTTCGCGGCCAGAATTTCCTTCCGCTGATATTCGTGGAGTCGTGACATGGCTGGCTGCTAATCCCACAATCCCAGCCAATTTTCAAAGCCCTTTGGGCGGTGCGGGCCGGGATGACAGGTCGCGTTCGTTGGCGTAAGTTTTAGCTCCTATGGAACCTGTTTACATCCTCGGCGGCGGCCGGACCGACTTTAAGCGCAACCTCAAGAAAGAGGGCAAAACCATCCGCAACATCATTGTCGAAGCGGGAAAAAAGGCGATCGACGACGCCAAGATCGACCCGGGCGAAATCCAGGCGGCGGCGGTAGGAAATTTCAACGCCGGCCAGTTTACGAAACAGCTTCACTTAGGTGCCTTTATTCCCGAAATCGATCCAAAGCTGCATGGCATCCCCACGATGCACACCGAGGCAGCCTGCGCTTCTGGTTCGCTCTCGGTTCTGCTCGGAGCGCAGTGGATCATGGGCGGGTTTCACGATGTCGTGCTCGTCGTCGGCGCGGAACAGCAGAAGACGATGTCGGCGTTGGATGGTTCTGACGTGCTCGGGGCGGCGGCCGATTATCACATCGAGAAACCCGAATACGGCGACTTCATGTTCCCGAAACTCTTCGGCCGAATCGCGCAGATCTACATCGAGAAGTACGGCGCGAGCCCGGATGACCTCGCCGCTGTCGCCTACAAGAACTACGCGCACGCGCGCCTGAACCCGATGGCGCAGATGCGCGATGCCGATCTGACCTACGACTATGCATCGCAGGTTTCGGAAAAAAATCCCACCGTCGCGCCCCCGCTGCGCGTGACGGATTGCTCGCAGATCACCGATGGCGCCGCCGCCGTGGTGCTTGTCTCCGGGAAATATCTGGATCGGATCGGCCGCGACAAATCGAAGCTCCCGCGTTTGCTCGGTTTCGGGAGCACGACCGATTATCTCGCGCTGGAAAAGAAAGACGCGCCGACCTTTAGCACGGCGCGGAAAGCGGCCGAGAAAGCCTTTGGCATGGCGAACCTGAAGCCGCGCGACATGAATGGGGTCGAGGTGCACGATTGCTTCTCCATCACCGAGATCGTCGCCTACGAAATCCTCGGACTGGCGGAGCCGGGCAAGGGCTATGAACTGGCGAAGAGCGGCGCGACCGCGCTCCCGCAAGTGCGCGGGGAGCATGTCAGCGGCAAGATTGACTTCGAGATCCCGGTAAACGTCGGCGGCGGATTGATCGGCGACGGTCATCCGGTCGGCGCGACAGGTGTGCGCCAGGTTTACGAAGCTTATCAACAGCTGACCAATCAAGGCGGCGCACGCCAGGTCCCGAACGCGAAACGTTATCTCACCTTCAACATGGGCGGGAGCCTAACGACTTCCGTCGCGATGATCTGGGGAACGGAATAACGTGCGGCCGGGGTCGGGCCAGGCTGGCGACAGTTATTGCGCCGGGGTGTAGGTCACCTGGCCGGTCTGTGAGTTGTAACGGGCGGTGCCGAGTTTGCGTAGCGGAGTCGCCGGCGCGTAGGCATCGAGGGTCATATTGCTATCGGGGAATTTTTGCGCCAGCGCACCCATCGCCTTCTTCATTATGGAGTCGACTCTGTCCGGAGGGAGATTGGCGGCGACGACCACGCCGAGCTGATTTTGCTCGTCCACCCGGGTGCGGTCGATATCGGCGTAGGCGTCGGATTGCCGAATTCGGTTCAGGTAATCCCAGCGGTCCTGGATCGGTTGCGGCACTTCCGCCGCCCGCGCCGCCCGCTGTTCCTGGATCGAAGGAGTCGGCGAAGGCGTGGCCGCCTGCTTCCGGCCGCAGCCGCCAGCAACAGCGAACGCGATCACCGATAAAACCGCGAGTGTCATTCGCGAGCGCAACGCCCTCATCATTGCGCAAAATCTAACTGATTTTTCCTGTTTCACGAATGCGATTGCGCTGACATTCTGCCCGCATGACTGCATCTGAAAGTGAGGCCGCGATGGCCGTTTTTCTCGACTTGGAAAATATCGCGCTCGGGGCACAGGAAGCACAGTTCCCGGCCTTCGATGTGCGCAAGGTGATCGAGCGACTGCTGCTCAAAGGGCACATCGTGGTGAAGAAGGCGTATTGCGATTTCGAGCGTTACAAAAGCTTCAAGCGCGGTCTGCATGAAGCGGCGTTCGAACTGATCGAAATCCCGCACGTCCGGCAATCGGGCAAAAATTCGGCCGATATCCGCATGGTGGTGGATGCGCTCGACCTTTGTTATACGAAGAGTCACCTCGATACTTTCGTCATTATCAGCGGGGATTCCGATTTTTCTCCGCTTGTGAGCAAGCTGCGCGAGAACGACAAAACGGTCATCGGGGTCGGGGTGAAGCAATCGACTTCCGATCTTTTCATCACCAACTGCGACGAGTTCATCTATTACGACGACCTGGTGCGGAGTGAACCGCGCAAGCGTCAGCGGGTGCGCGAATCGAAGACCCAGCGCACACGCAACCAGGGCCCGCCGCTTGAGGAAGCGCTCGATCTCTTGACTGATACGCTCGAGGCGATGCGCGCAGAAGAGGGTGCGCAGGCGATCCACGGCTCCCGGGTCAAACAAGCGATAAAACGACAGCGGCCCGGATTCAACGAACGCGCCTACGGCCTGCGCAGCTTCAGCGATCTGTTGCTTGAGGCAGAGAAGCGCCATTTGCTCAAGCTCGAGAGCGACAAGAGCGCCGGAGGCTATTACCTCCTGCCCTCAGATTGAGCCTTCGCTAATCGCCTAACGACTAACGAATTCTCCCAGCACTGCGGCGGCGATCTCAAACGAGCGTAGCCGCGCGTCGTGATCGTAAATTTGTGCGGTGGCGATGATCTCATCGGCCCGGGTGCGCTCGAGTAATTCCGCCAGGCGTTCCGGCACCGTCTCGCGCGACCCCACTGCGGAACAGCGCATCCGCTCCATCACCGCTGCCTTTTCCGCCGCGCTCCAGTGCTCGTCCATGTGCTCGACCGGCGGCGGCAATTTCCCCGGCCGGCCGCGGACCATATTGAGGAATTGCAACTGCGCCGAGGTCGCGAGCCGTTCCGCTTCAGCATCGCTTTCGGCCGCGAAAATCCCTGCGCCGACAATCGCGTGTGGTTGCTCGAGCGCGGGGGAGGCCTTGAAATTTCGGCGGTAAATCGCGAGCGCGACTTCGAGATATTGTGGCGCAAAATGCGAAGCAAAGGCAAACGGCAGTCCGAGCTCCGCTGCGAGACGGGCGCCGAAATCGCTCGACCCGAGCAAATAGAGCGGCACTCGCGCCCCTGCGCCCGGCACCGCTTGGATTGGCTGTCCGGGTTCGGGCGGTTCGAAGTAGGACTGCAACTCGAGCACGTCTTGCGGAAAGGTCTCGGCGCTCGCGTCGAGATTGCGTCGCAATGCCCGCGCCGTGAGTTGGTCAGTGCCAGGCGCGCGGCCGAGCCCAAGATCGATGCGACCGGGAAAAAGCGCTTCGAGGGTTCCAAATTGTTCGGCGATGACGAGCGGCGAATGGTTGGGCAGCATGATCCCGCCGGCGCCGACCCGGATCGTCTTTGTTCCACCGGCAACGTGACAGATGACGACCGCGGTCGCCGCGCTCGCGATTCCCGGCAGGTTGTGATGTTCTGCGAGCCAAAAGCGATGATAACCCCAGCGCTCCGCGTGCTGCGCCAGATCGAGCGTATTGCGAAGAGCCAAGGCCGGATCGCCGCCCTCGATGACCGGTGAGAGGTCGAGCAGGGAAAAATATTTCATCGCGACGTAGACTATCGCAAGCAACGAGCTGGTCACGTGCTATGGCTGCACGCAATTAGCGCTTTCCGGGGTAAGCCGGCTCCGGTAGCTTTTGAGCCATGGAATCGCTCTACCTCGTCGGTGTTGCCGTGGTGGCACTCTTCGCGCTCATCCTCGCGATTATCCTTTTTAATTTTTTCGGTCTCTGGCTGCGAGCGCGCATCGCCAATGCGCCGGTCGGCATCGGAAAAATGGTCGGGATGCGGCTGCGGAAGGTGCCGGTGGGTCTAATAGTTGACAACCGTATCACGGCGGTGAAGGCCGGGCTCGAGGTCCCGAGCGATCCGCTCGAAGCTCATTACCTGGCTGGTGGCGATGTCAACCAGGTGATCCTGGCCCTGATCGCGGCGGATAAGGCCGGCATCACCCTCGATTTCAATCGCGCCTGCGCGATCGATCTTGCCACTAAAGGCACTGGCAAGACTGTCCTCGAAGCCGTCCGCACCAGCATTAACCCAAAGATCATCGATGTGCCGAGCACAGCCATGAACCGGAGCACGATCGATGGCGTCGCCAAGGATGGTATCGGGGTGAAAGTCAAAGCGCGGGTTACGGTTCGCTCTCATCTTGACCGGTTTGTGGGTGGCGCAACCGAGGAGACCATCATTGCCCGGGTAGGCGAGGGGATTGTGACCTCGATCGGTTCAGCCGACACCTACAAGGAGGTGCTGGAAAACCCCGATCGCATTTCCAAGCTCGTCCTCCAGAAGGGACTTGATAGCGGCACGGCTTTCGAAATTCTCTCGATCGATATCGCCGATGTTGATATTGGCGACAATATCGGCGCGAAGTTGCAGGCCGAACAGGCGGATGCAGACAAGCGTGTCGCGCAGGCGAAAGCGGAAGTGCGGCGCGCCGCCGCCGTCGCCGTCGAGCAGGAAATGCGGGCCAGGACGCAGGAGATGCGGGCGAAAGTGGTCGAGGCCGAAGCGCTCGTCCCGCAGGCAATGGCGGAGGCATTCCGCTCCGGCAATCTTGGAATCATGGATTATTACCGGATAAAAAATGTTCAGGCCGACACCAGCATGCGAGAATCCATCGCCCAACCGGAGCGACCGGTAACGGAAGGTTGATCGTTAGGGAAAATCACGATGGATGCGGTAATCTTCCTCGTGCTTCTGGGCATCGCACTGGTCTTTCGCTGGCTTACACAGCAGGCAGAGAACGGACCAGAGGGACCAAAGTCGCGTCAGCCTGAGGAGCGCAAATTTGCCGCGCCTGAGGGAACCGACGAGGAAAGGATCCGCCGGTTTCTCGAAGCGCTGGGTGTTCCTTCGGACACTGCGCCGCCGCCAAAGGTACAGCCGCGACCGCCCGTCCGGGGCCGCGTCGTTGCACCAAAGCCTCCGCCGGTTCCACGGGCAAAGCGCAGCTGGGTTCAGCCATTGCCGCCACTGGTTAGCACGCCTGCAAACATTCCGCGGGCTTCGCCTGAGGGACCAGCAGTCGTGCCGACTGCGCCGCCGGTTCTCGACGTGCTGGTCGAGGGACCTGCCGTCACTCAACCGCAAGCGTCGCCTATGCGAAAAGCCGTTTTCCTCGCGAAGCCGAATCGACAATTGGTGGCGCTTCTCCGCTCGCCTGCCGGTGTGCGTCAGGCGATCCTGCTGCGCGAGATCCTTGGGCCCCCGCGGGCGTTCGCCCCAGGTTCTTTTTTCGACCCTATATAGTCGCCATGCAGACGACTGCGCCTGCTCTACTTCGGTGATGCGGACGAACAATAACACGAAATCCACCGAATAATGAGGCAGCGTCGGTATTCCTTACAGAATCCGCTGGCTGCCAGCAAAATCTCTCGCTCGATTCGATTTGTAAGTTACACGTCAAAAGGTATTTAAAAAATCGCAAAAAATTTCTAGTCAACTGCGTACGGCTCGTGCTATGCCCATTATGGTAATTTGGGAATCAAGGCAAAAATATGAAATCAGTTGTATCTCGTCTGCTTCAGGTCGGCGCCCTTCTAATCGGATTGGGAGGTTTAGCTCTCCAAGCCAACGCCACTCTCATCGATTTGGGAGAGCGGGATCTGACCACTCGACTAAATGGGGTTGGTGATGCCATGAACTACATCGAAATGGATCAGGGCCTGCCTCCGGGAACCTTGAGCTACTTCAACACCTTCGATTCCGATGTGGGTTGGAAGAACGATGGGGCGCTCGATAGCAGTTTCTTTACCGCCAGTCTTATTGATAACGATGTCGACGGCCAGATCTCCTGGGACCTGAGCACATCGGGTTTTCAACTCGCCTATGTCTTTTTGAAAGACGGCCGCGACCACCCGGTGACCGGACCTTTTCTCTACCATCTTTATGGGGTGACGCCAGACGAGGTTTTTAACAGCATGGGCGACCAGTTCGTCACGATCAACGGCATTCGTAAGATCAACTACATCGCTTTCTTCGGCGTGCCGGGCAGCCCGGCCGTGCCGGAAGGAGGCACAACCCTCGCCCTGCTTGGCCTTGGGTTGGGCGCGATCGAGTTAGCCCGCAGAGTTTGCCTGCGACGGGCGCGAGTCGGCTGATTAGCATCCTCTTTCCTGCCAACGCGGTCTCGGGACAGTCCCGGGACCGCGTTCGTGCGTACACACCCTGCCGTTCGGTTTGCAAGCTGCCTTTGATCTCGTAGCTTCTGACCCGCCGCATCGCCGGCGTGGCGGAATTGGCAGACGCGCCGGACTCAAAATCCGGTTCCCGCAAGGGAGTGTGGGTTCGATCCCCTCCGCCGGCAAAAAAATCAGCAGCTGGTGCTAGATACTGGAGCGGACCCGGCTAAGGGCTTTCCGTCCCGCCGTTCGGATTGAAAATAGCGCCCGTCCTGCCGGGGTCTGTGTTCGTGCTCGCGCCAATTCCAACTCCTGCGTGATCTGGCTAACTGCGGCGGCGTATGTCTTGAGCGCCGTGTCGAAGATTTTTGCCGCGCAGGCATAGAGGGAGATGTCAAAAGAGTTTTTCTCTTCGATAAGGTCGAGAGTGGATTGAGGTACATCGGCTTTGTGCGGCCGGGCGCGAGTCACATTAAAGCTCCCATAGCGTCGCAATTTCCAACCAAACCGCAGCTTCATCAGGGCAAGGCTTTGTTCGAAATGTTCGCACAGACCGACAACGCCAAAATAGCGGAGCAGGTTCTCTTTCGCGCTTTCACAGATTTCCGCTGTGCACGGTTTCGCATAATCAACCCCTGCGAGAATCTTACATTGTAGATTATGCCTGGGAGAGCGGGCCACAAAATCTTCCAGGCTCCACTTCTCAAATTTAAACTTCCAGTGCAATGGCTGGAGCTTGTGGCTGCGCATAAAGTAAAAGGAGGAGAGCACGCGCTCGACCGGCTCGCGCAGGATCGTGATGTAAGTCGCGGGTTGAGGCAGGATGGTGTGCAGCCCAAATAACATATGACCTTTGAAGACCCGGGTTCTTTTCAGTCGCTCTTTTGATAACCGCTGTAAATGCGCCCAGGACCATTTGTAGAATGACGGATCGATCGAGTAGATCTCAGACACCGGGTACTCCAGTTCGATCAGCCGATTGAGCGTGGATCCGGCCGCTTTGGGAATATGAAGAAAGATAATCGCCTCTTCAGAAATCTCGGATCGAGTTATTGGCTGCGTCTCCATCAGTTCCGGATTGAAAGAACTTAGAACATGCCCTCAGATTGCAGATAGGATCTTGTTCAATATAAACCTGGCGACAGTCGTATTTGAGAGGAGGAAGCGTTTCATCGGTCCGGGCCTCCGCAGCGCGCGCAAAGCCGCCACCCGTTTTCTGACTTCGTCCTGTTTTTGTTGCAGGGCCTCTTCAAACAGGTTCTTTCCAAATTCATAAAGCTCAACGTCGAGATATTCATGCTCTCGAATGGTCTTGGCGAGCTGTGGATCGACTACCGGCCGGTTCTTCGCCACCTTCCTGTTCTCGTAGAATCGAATGCGCCAGCCAAAAGCCTGTGCCATCAGGCTCAAACTCTCCTCGAATCTTTCCGAGACTCCCACAACCTTGAAAGACGTTATGAGATTTTTCTTCGCCGTCTCGAGTAACTGCTCGTCCTTGATCGAGCTATCCTGAATTCCGGAAAGCAACCGGCATTGCAGGTTATGACGCTGAGGAAACAGTCGAAGGCAATCTTGCACTGTTAGCCGCTCCCTTTTCAATTTTCGGTGGAGCGGATTAAGCGGGCGCCGAAGGATAAAGTGATAGGCGGAAAGGACTCTGGCTACCGGGTCACGAAGCATGGTGATGTAAGTCGCACCTTGCGGCAGACATTCATGAATCCCGTAGAAGAAATGTCCACGCACCACTCGCAATCGGCGGCGGCGCGCTTCCGGAAGCCGTGTCAGTCGCTCCGGGGTCGCGCGTATGCGATGCGGATCGATGGTGTAAATCGCCCACGGGCTGTATTGCGATTCGATAATCCGGTTTAACGTCGTCCCGGCTGTTTTCGGGATATGGAGAAAAATCAGCGTCTTATCCTGGACCGTGGCCGAAGCGGGAATGATTGCTCCGCTCACTTCACCGCGAGATCCGAGGCCATGGTGCCAAAGACCTCCCCCAGTAGCCCCCGCTCGTGGATCGCTTGAATGACGTTATGCGTGGTACCTGGCTGCGGGTAAAGCTCTACCCCCGGCAGATCCTGGATGCGCGCGGCGTAGGTGCGATCTCTAACATGACCATCACAATAGAATATTTTATAACGCGTCCGGCCGTTATGCTTCTTCAGCAGGCGCGCCAGATCGCGATGCTCCTCAGTGACCCGTTCAATGTCCCTGCAACCGCCGAACTTCTTCAGGTCATCTAGATTGATCAGAGTTACTGGCGCAAACGCATAGACAATGTCCACTTCGAGATAATGACCGAAAAGAATCGCGGCGTAACCACCAGATGACGGTCCGCAACAGAATGTCTGTTGGACGTAAGGTAACTCTTCACGGCATCTCCGGAGACGCTCAATGGTTGCCTCAACGCTCGTGATCTCGGGGTTCAGACCGGCCTGATAAAAGAAACGGTAATAATCTTTGAGCAAGACCAGGTTCTTATGAATCAATCCAGTTTCGCGCAGGACGGTTAATGGCTGTATTCCCAGTCCGCCAGCCATCCCATGAAAGACGTAATACAGCTGACTCGAGTTTTCTCGCGCCCATACGATGAGGGCGCCGTCCGGCCGTTCTTCGATTTCGCGACGCAGTTGGCGGTTGTATTTCTGTGCGCGATACCTTGTCGGCACGAGCTGGAAAAGGAGGCTTTTCACGCCCTTTACTCTGGCAGGGAAAAAGACATCCAGTCCGTTCAGGTCGGCGCGGCGGAAGACAAGATTTTTAATGCGACCCATGCGAGAAGACCGCGTTATCCCGCCGCCACCGTCCGTAGCGAGTTGCGAGTCTTACTCTGCAAACGCTTCCGCATTGACTGATCTGAAGCCCTTACATAGCCGGTAGCAGACATTTCGCCAGCGAGCAGTGCCTCGTCACCATATTGCTCAAGTGCGAGCAGTTGCGATGTGTCGGTATGAAAGGTTTCGTCCAGACGCCGGAGCACCCAGGCGACGGGGTTGGTCACACTGTGTGTCTCCATGATCTGCCGTAACTCACCGTCAGTTAGTTCGTCGAGATATCGTTCGATCAGGCGGATGACATCGCCAAACTTCATCAGACCGACGTCAGTGCCGAAATCGACGAACTTCTGCAGCCATGCCTCGCGGAATAAGTGCAGGACAGTAAAGAGAAATTGATAAACCGGGCGGAAACAGGGCAGGCTCATCCCAGGCATGCCGGGAACCGATTGCTCGACAGGATTCTTCAGCGCCTCTTCCACCGGAACGTCAAAGGGACTTCTTGTCCAGGTCAGGCTATTGGCAACATCGAGATTGATTATGCGCGTCCCGGGCTCATCAATCTTCCGAGCAAGCTTGGGCAGATGATCAGGGTTGAGCCGACTGCTGATTTCTTCCCGGCGCGGATCCTTCGCCCACTCGAAGAAAGGATGGAAGCCAAGCTCCTGCGTTACACTCATGACGGCTTCGCGGTCGCGCGGCGCAATCATGAAATCGATGTCATTCATGTATCTCGTCCCGAGGCCGCCGTAGAGTGTTGATTCAAAAGCAATGCCTTTGGTGACGACAAAAGGAATGGCGCGGCCAGCGAGGCCTTGCGCAACGCGCACAGTTTCGCGCCGAAAGACTTCGATTTGGCAGCGATTCCACTCCAGGGCTGATTCCAAGTGTTGATAAATAGTCGTCGGCACGTGGAAGCGAAGATCCTCGGAGATGACTTTGTGAGCCAGGATTGGGAGCATCTTATGCCGAAGCGTCTGCTCCAGCAGTTCGCCCCAATTCAGTGTCTTCGCTGTTAAGAGATCACGCAGCAACTGCCGTTCTGCGTCATCGGCGATCCCGCGCGCCAATAGCTCCAGGATCGCCCACTCGGGGCCAAAAGACTGGTCCGGTAGTGCCCTCCTCATGACGATGACGCCTGTCGCTCGCGAAGCTTCTCGACCGCTTCTTTCAGTCTTCCAGCGGTGCGAAAGGTGCCCTCGACGAGCATGTCGTCGGGAAAGCGAATTCCGAAGGTTTTCTCCATGTCCAGGAGTACGGCAACTGCCGTCATTGAATCCAAACCGAGTTGCGCGAGTTCAATGTCATAGTTAATCGAGTCCGACTTTACGGAGCGGAGGTGCCGGCGCAGGCAATCTTCAAATTGAGGAGTTATATCTTCCATAGCTTTGTTACTGACCGGGCGTGAGCTCGGGTGGCGTCGAGATACGCTCGTGACCGGTGCGCAGGCGATGAACCGCAACCACCGATGTCCCGCGGCAACATACCTCGGCCGGCGGTTGCAATCCCGCGAATGCGACCAGACTGGCAGTGAGACCATAAGCCCCGACGTTCGGTATCGCGACAACGTCGCCGGGCTTGAGAGCTGGAATCGAGACATCCCGGGTAACATAGTCGAGAGCGTAATCGGTCGGACCGACGACGTCGGCGGATTGCAGCTTTTCGCCATCATGGCGAGCAAGGGGCTCAATCGAAGCCACCGCGCGATAAATCCGGCCAAGGCCTGCCATTCCACCGAGGTGAATCATCCCGGTATCAAGAATGATATGGGTCTTGTCGTGCCAGAGTTTTACGTCGAGCACGGTCGAAAGCAGAGTCCCAGAAGAAGCTACAAGATAGCGCCCGGACTCGAACCAAAGCTCGGCATCAGCAGTTAACCTGCGCTGGACATTCACGCGTTCTAGTTTTTCCCCTAAAGCGGAGATATCGATGGGAGCATCGGACGTTCCAAATGGCCATGGAAAACCGCCGCCAAGATCGAGCAGGCGCAGTGGCAGACCGGCCGCTGCGATTTCTTCGGCAAGTTGGATTGCATATTCAAAAGTAGCCGCCAGCTTGTCAGCGCTCTGGATTTGTCCGCCCGAATAGATATGGATGCCTGCCAGTTCTGCGCCTCGTAGTTTCGAGAGCCGGGCGGCCCCGCCTTTGATTAACTCCGCGGGATCGGCGCCGAAGTGACTCTGCATCGCGCCGACCCCGACGGTTCCGCTCGGCAGGCCGGAAACCTGGAGTCGCATCAGGGCGTTGGCATGCTTGCCGACTTCTGCGGCGACGCCGTCCAGGCGTTCCAGGTCATACCAGGAGTCACATGAGAAGTGAGTCACACCAGCGAGTAACATCTCGCGCACGAGAGAGGCTGTCTTACCCGGCCCGGAGCAAAGGATTCGATCCGGGGCAAAACCGGCTTCGCGCACCACCTTCAGTTCCAGTGGCGACGCAATTTCGACCCGGCACCCGGCCTTCCTCAAGGCAGCACACAACTCCGGAATCGGGTTCGCCTTGACCGAATACAAGACCTGGGCAGCTGGCGGCAGCAGTTCGAAAAGCGCCGTGGCTTGACGTTCGGCCTCATCAAGGTCGTAAACATAGAGAGGCGAGCCATAGCGCTCGAGAAGTTCCCTGTGGAAGTTATGCATTATGGTATGTCTCCGCTTGAGATAAGCCAGCGAGCTTTTTCATAGATAGCTCTCGCGCCAGGACGCGATCCACTTTCCCTTCATTTGCGGTTGGCGAAAAGCTTTCCAAGTGCACGAACCAGCGCGGCACCATATGATGGGGCATGGCCCGTCGAAAATGCTCCCTCAGGACATCGGAGACGCGCGGATTTCGATCGCTCGTGGTGTAAACCAGCGCGATGTCCTGCCCAACTTCGGGATTCTCGATCCCAAAAGCTACGGCATCCAGGACACCCTCGAATCGCCGCGCGTGCTCTTCAATTTCGGTCGGACTAACTCGGAAGCCGTGCGTCTTGATCATCGAATCCATCCGTCCGAGAAAGTAGAGATAACCTTCCTCATCTCGTCGCACCAGGTCGCCGGAAAAGACCACCGTTTCGCCGGGAAAACGATCGATCTGCCTAAAGCGCTGCGCGGTGGCTTCGGGCGCATTCCAATAGCCTTTCGCGACACAGCCGCCGCGGTGGACAAGCTGGCCAGGAACACCTGGCGAACACTCCTGGCCGTGCTCGTCGAAAACGTGAAGTCGAACTTCGGGAATAGCCTTACCGATGGAAGTCGGTCGCAGCGCGAGCTGGTCAGGTGGCAGCCAGGAGGAACGAAAAGCTTCGGTTAGCCCGTACATGAGCACAATATTAGTCGCAGGAAATACCCTTTGCAGGTTAGCAAGCATCCTTGGGGTCACAGGTCCACCCGTTGTGCAGACATAACGTAACGCGGAGAAATCCAGATCAGCTTCCGGGCCCGGCAACTGCGGATCAAACATTCGTGTGATCATAACTGGCATGACGGGCAAAGCCGTAATCCGCTCTGCTGAGAGGAGACGAAACAGATCGCGGGGAAAAACCAGGTCGTGCAAGTAGAGCGACGATCCTGTGTAGAGGGTCTGCCAAAGCTGGTTCAGGCCATAGTCGAAAGTCAGTGCAGGTACACCGGCAATTCGATCGCTGACGGTTGTCCCGAGATAGCTCGCCACGATCCTGGCGCCATCGGCGAGGTTTTGATGAGAGATGACGATGCCTTTAGGTCTGCCCGTCGATCCTGATGAATAAATAATTGCGGCCGTATCGCCCGGCTTGGCCCGAAAGGAGGCCTCGCTCCCGTCGCATTGGCGCCGGAGCTCTGCAAGCGAGGCCACCCCTTCTTCGGCCGGACCGCGTCCGAGCAGAATCTGTTCACGCGCCGGGGCACGGAACTCCGGCACGCGCGCCGATTCGGTGATCAAGAGCTTCATGTCGCAGTCGTTTACGATGTGTCCTATCTGTTCGGCGCGCAGCACCGGATGGATGGGAACAAGGATGGCATTGGCCCAGAGCACACCGAGAATCGCTACCACTTGATCGAGCGTCTTCTGCATGCACACGCCAACGCGATCGCCGGGTCGGATGCCCAGCTGCGCGAGGCCCTGGGCCGCGGCCATGGCTTCGGCGTGCAGTTGCCGGAATGCGAGTGATTCGCCCCGGCTGAAGATCGCGGGCTTGTCCGCGACAGCCGAGAGCGTTTGCTCCAACTGTGCCGGTATCGTCGTAATCTCTGTTGCCGCAGCCATTAGCATGACCTGCTGGGGTAAAAACAACTTGCCAGTCAGTCTCCCGCAGCGATGCCCGCCCCATCCGCGGTGATCGGCCCGCGAGAATACCTCGGGATTGGACTCTGCAGCAGGCTCCCCATTTGCAAAGGCCTTTTTCGCAAATATTCGGTGCCGACTCAAGCACAAAAACTCCCTTTTCCTTGTGGGCTGATGGGTTTTTCACTCTGGGTGGATGAAAGCCCCCCGAACGACAACGCTGGTTCGTCCTCTTCCGATAAGGGTCGGGAACTTCGAGCTGCCCTCACCGGGCGGCTGCGCCGTCCGCCTCTCCCACAGGGAAAGGAAAGCATCCGCGCTGAGGTTTCATGCTACGCGCTCGTTCTCTCCCCGTGATTACTCTCGGCTCTTCACGATCCATGCCCTGATGAACATACTTCGCGGATTTGACGGCAGGGTTTCAAGTGGTGTCCCGAAGCAACTCACGTGCAATCCGTCAGCTGCCACATCTTAGTTTCTCGGCGACCAATCACCGATAAGAGTGCGCGCGCTCGCGTCGTTACCCAAGCGGCTGGTTGCTTACATTCCCGCTATCGTTCGAGACAGGCTGGAGCAACGACGGGCTTCAGCCTCACGACCGAGCTTGGTGTAGCAATCTGCGGCCAGCCGGTAAGCATCGGCTCGGAGCGAGGGGTGATCGGCCGTGGTCTCAATCCATTGCCTGGCCGCCTTAAGCCCGGCTTCGTAGCGGCCTAGCTCGTAATAGCCGCGAGCAAGGTAAGGAAGAACGTAAAGCACCGAGGGCTGTGACTTAAGTGGCCGGCCTTTGGAATCCTCGTCGAGCGCCTGCTGCCACTTTGCAATCGCGTCACCGATGGCGCCAGCTTGATAGCAGGCCAGACCCCATTCAGCTTGAATTCGCAATGCTTGATGGTGAGCCGCCTTGGCGAGAGCAGGGCTGGCCTGGGCGGCCGCACGTTCCAGCTCAGCGATTGCCAGTTCATACTGATGTTCGGCATGGAGATCTTCGGCGCGGGTGATGGCGCGCTCGGCCGAGTTTTCGGCGAGACCGGCCTGTCTCTCCAACTCGCCGATCAAGCTGTAGACTTCGATTCCGGTCGTGTAAAAGTTATCTCTGCTCATGGCCTTGCGATAGTTGACAATCGCCTTCTCCCAACTGCCTGCCGCCCGGGCAACAGACCCCTGCCTATAATAGTGGTACGCGATAAGCGACGGCAGCCCGAGAATGGCGAGCGCACCTATCGGCACCGATATGAGTGTCAGGCTCGCCGCCACCCGCCGACCCGGCAGCCGACTAACTCCATAACAGCCCAGCAGCAAGGAACCAAGGCCAAAACAATACCAGCCCACGCCCAGGATCGAGAGCGACGCGTTAAGTCGCCCCGGGAGAGTAACCACATCGGGCTGCTTGCGGGGTTCGGTCGAGTCATTATTCTGGTGCAAAAAACCCCTCGTGAACGCTTTGATACTCGTGACGGCCTGACCTTCTTCGCTGAGACGGCGAAGCAGCGGCGCCTGATGAAAGGTAATTCGACCGGGCACGAACGCCCAGAGTGTTAATAGGATCGCGCTGCCAAGAAGGAGGGACCACTTCAGGCGCTTTTGAAAGTAAAACGCGACCGCCAGGACCGCGATCCCGCACAGGCCATAAGAGAATTCATGAATATGGGGGACCAGGTTTTGCACCGGTAACTCCCAGCCGCCGACATTGAAGCTGTAGGGAAACCTAAGCCAGGTCAGAATAACAGAACCGACCACGAGCAAGCTACCGCAGATGAGCAGCCAGTAACTCGACCCGGTGTGGCCAAAAATTTCGATCCAGCGCTGCCTCCATTTAGCCTGCAATAGCGCATTAAAGCTTTGACCGCTGCCTTCGTTCCAGGTCCACTTCATGACTTGGTTTTACATGATTGGCGATTTTTTTGTCAATCTCGAATGTCTCCTGCTCACTGTTAGCCAAGTTACAATAGTCGGGATGCTGCTGAGGAATATTGCAGACCTGCTGTGTGCGCCGAACACGCAGTTTCCAGACATGCCGGTTAACCAGCGACCGAAAAGCGCAATCATTTTCCATCAGCGATCATATTTCCAGATCGTGCCGCGTTGGCAGCGCCTCCGCATCAATGGTCTGACCGGGCAGGTTCGCGAAAAAATTTTCCCAACCCGCGCCTTTCGTGTTCAAATCTTGCGTCTCTTCACTATTGTCCCGGTCAAAAGCGGAGGATGACGATCATGGGTGATATGCGGTACATTGAGGTAATTGGCGCAAATGCGACAGCCGATCCCGGCCTGCTCGGGGGAAAGGGAGCTTCTCTCTGCCGGCTGGTAAGTCTCGGACATCGCGTTCCCGCCGGTTTCGTCATCACCCGTGAGGCTTTTCAAAGCGGTCTCACAGAGATGGGGCTCGGCGACTCGCTCGAACGGCTCGACTCGTTCCTCGCTCGCGGCGAAGATACAATCGCAACCGGCGAACAGATTCGGCAGAGCATTCTTTCCCGCCGCATTCCCGCACGCATCCTCGCGCCGATCATGGAAACAGTCGATGCCTTGGGGCTTTGGCAGCCGCCTTCTGAGGGTGTGATTATTCGCTCTTCTGCCACGATCGAAGATGGCAGCGCCCATTCCTTCGCTGGCATCTTTGAATCCATACCGATCAGCGCTCCGGACGAATTTGAACCGACCGTGCGCGAGATCTGGGCCTCCGTTTTCTCGCCGCGCGCGCTTACTTACTTTCGAGAAATCGGCGTCGCCGAGTTACCAGCGATGGCGGTGGTCGTGCAACGCTTCCTCCGCGCCGAGCGCTCTGGAGTCATGTTCACCCGCTTTGCCGGGCCGGCCGGCCGAGCGAGTATTCTCGTCGAACACGTCGAGGGAGATTGCGAAAAACTGGTCAAAGGCGAAGTCACTCCCGAGAGGCTTTGGCTCAACGAGGCGGAAGATGTTCCTGAAACACTCGCAGGACCGCTTCGGCCCAGTCATGCCCGCGCCCTGGCTCAGGTCGCGAAAGAGTTGGAGCAAAGCTTCGGCGCGCCCCAGGACGTCGAATGGGTCATCTACAGTAATGACCTCCACATCGTGCAATCCAGACCGATTACGGCTGCGTTCTCCGATGAGGCAATTGCTGCGCCGGCATCGTCCTTTGCCAATGAAGCCATCCTCCGCGGAGTGCCGGCGAGCTCCGGCACAGGCGCAGGTCCTGTTCACCTTGTTTTTAACATCGAACAGGCGCTTCAGCTCCAGTCCGGATCAGTCTTAGTAACACCAATGACCAATCCCGACATGGTCGTGGCAATGCGAAACTCAGCGGCGATTGTCACAGACGTAGGCGGGATTATCTGTCATGCCGGAATCGTTTCGCGCGAGCTTGGATTGCCGTGTGTCGTTGGAACCGAAACCGCAACTACGACACTGGTGGGCGGAGAAGTGATCACGGTCAACGGTTCCAGCGGTCATATCTATCGCGGTCGCATCGAAATGGAGGGTGCGACGAAGTCATCGACACTCTTCGACTGGCCGGATATCTGGTCCGCGTGGACTGAAGCCACAAAGGAGCGACCGGAGCTTGTGCCTGTGCTCTCTACGATCGAGGCATTGAAGGCGATGCCTTCCGGAATCCGGAACGCGGTCCTGATCCCCGACATTGATCTGAGAACGACCGCGCACGGGCTGTGGAATGACCTCGAAGCTTTGCCGGTCACCGCGCGTAAGAATGCATTCGATAACTACGTCACAGTGATTGGTCGGATTGTTTCGGAACGAGAAAGCCTAAAGTTATACCTATTACCGTTAGGCAGCTTGCCTCATGACGAGCTGCGCGCAGCGGTGGCGCGAATCGCCAACCCCGCGGTAGCGCTTTACAACCGCGCTGACACGGCTTTTCCCTTGGTCCTCGATCCCGGAGCAGCCTGGCCGGAGGGATCCGCCGCGGTTCCACTTGGCTGCGCGAGTGCGAGGCGCCACCGCGCCCTAACCATGCCTCCAGAAATCGGCGGAATGGATGCGGCAGAAGCCGCCGCTTTGGACACAATCAAATTCTTCGGGCACAAGCCGGGGAGCAAGCATACCACCATGCCCGCCGCCGATTCCCGGGCGAGATGGTGGACAGTGCTTCCCGAGTACGCACGTTTCCACCAGGAATTTGCGACCGCGGCGACAACGGGAGAGTTCGAGTGGCTGGAAGTGCGCCCCGAGCTTGTTATCTCTGCCCTTTTGAAGTCGCTCGTCCAGCCCGGCTTCGAGATGGTTCCCCGTGTCCTCGGGTTTCGAGATGTTCCACCGCTCCATATCAAATGGGTCAAATGCCGCTACCACTTTCGTTCCGATACTTTTGCGCTGGTCTGGCAGTCGATTGTCCGCGCCACATGGAGCGAGACATTCATGAGTGACTTGATGCGCCGGGTGCGTGCCTCCTATGACCAGCTGGCTGAGGTTCTCGTTCTTTTTCCCAAGACCGAGGCGGAACGGGAGGCGCTCTCGGGAGATGCAATGGTCGCATTGATCACCTCCTGGTGGCCGCGCTGGGTCGAGTTCTTTGCCCTCTGCTGGTTTATTCAGGCGCAGGGGGATGATATCCTTTTTCCTTTTATCGACGAGACAGTGACTCACAACCTGAGTTATCTAAGCTCGCCGCCTACCGGTCGCGCGTGGCCCGGCCCGGCTGATTTCATAGCGCCGACTACTCCCGTTCTGAGTGGCGCCTACATGGCCGATGTTGGGAAGCTGCGGGAAGCGCTGTTCGACGCCGGCCTTCGCACGAGAGAAGAGGCGGAGGCGGCGCTGGACGCGGGACAACATCCGGCGATTGCGCAGCAGCTAGGCGAGCACCTCCAGAAATGGCATTGGATGCGCGACCGCGACCTGCTTTTCGAGCCATGGGATACACGCGCCCGGGTGATCGAGACCGCACTCAAAACCGAGCCGCACGCGGTCATGCCTTACGAGCGTAACCTGCAGCGCAATCTGGTTGCGGTGAGTTTCCATTTCGATCTCGCGCACAGCAGCGGCCGGGCCCTTGGGCTGAATCACGCCGCGCGTTTTGTCCATGATCTGAATGTCGAAAGGGAGAATCACCATGTTCTCTGGCTGAAGTATTCCTACCCACTGCGACAACTTGCGGTCGAGATCGAGCGGCGATTGATCGCAGCCGGCAGCCTCGAGCAGGGCGATATCTTTTTCCTCCAGGCGCCCGAGTTGATTGAAGCGGCGAGAAATCTTCCCGCTCCCTTGTCCTCCGAGCTTGTCGCGAAGGTGAAAAACCGGCGCCGAGGTTATCTCATCGAAGCTCGTCTTATTAACTCGGATGCAGAGCCGGCGTTGCCGGAAGATGATTACTACTGATGCCGTCGGAATCGAAGTTCCTCGTTATCGAAGGGTGTAACGGCATCGGCAAGAGTACGATCGCGGAATACCTCTGCGCCCGCGTTGGCGCGGCATTGTTTCATTACCCGGTCGAGTTCGTCAGCTTTCGCCGCGAAGTGCGTCTCGATGAATCTGTGGCGCCGCTTCCCCGGCTTCTTTATTATCTCGCCGCAACCTTGCATCTCTCCGACCTGGTGCGTGCGCAACTCACCAACCGCCATGTCATCTGCGACCGTTACCTGGCCAGCCCGCTCTCGCTGATGCTCGGTGAGTCAGCCATCGAAGAAGAAGAGGCGCGTAGGCTTATCCAGCCATTTGCATCATACCTTCGTGTCCCCGACCTGACTCTCTTGCTAACTGCACAACATTCAGTGGCGAAGGCGCGAATTCAGAGCCGTTCGCTCAAATCAGGGACGCTCACCCCGATTGGTCGAAGAATGGTTGAATCAAAAGACTTCTTCGAGAAAAGAGAGAATGCTTGTCGTCACTGGGCAGCGACCCTGGGGCCGGTCGTAGAGCTGGACACGACCGACCTCTCGCTTGAAGAGATGTGTCGCGCCGCCTGGTTGCTGCTAGCGCCCAAACTTAATTGGTAGACAGACTACGGGCGCGAAAGAAACCACGGGCGTGCGGTAGGATCGCTTTCGAAAAACTCAAACAATCTGGTTGCGACTTTCAGCGCGCCTTGCTCGGAGGGATGGACACCGTCCGGTTCAAAGTCGGTCCGCTCCCACCTAAGACCATCGCTGCGCTGCGTCATACCATTGGCCCAGAGATACGGACCCCATGAGAGCCAGGGAGCTGAACCTTCCGGAGTTGGATGATTAATTCGCTCCTCGATCAGCCATCTGACAGCAAAGCCGGATTCGTACGCAATCGGTTCCGGACTCAAGTCTGTTTCCGAATAGCCGCCATAGGTCCGGCTCGATAGATACACAAGTTTCAGTTGCGGCAGCTTGCGTGTTAGAATTCGGACGATTGAGCGCAACGCTCTCTGTAGAAGTCGGGCCTTTTCCGGAAAACCGGGCGCCTGATGAGCCAGTGCGGTTTTAAGCCATACAGCCTGAACCTGTGCAGCAGATGTGTTGACGCGTTCAAGCTGTCGGTCGACGTGGAGCCAATAGTCACCGGCAGGAACTGCTATGTCTTTGGCGCTCGCTCCGTTTACGGCGGCATCGATCAACACTAACCTGGGGTTTATGCGCGAGTTACCCTCGACCAGGCGGATGAAGCGCGAAAACTCGTGAGAGGTGTTGGACATTCCGATCGCGAGCAGGGCGATTTTTCCCGCGGCCGACGCCTGGCCGGCTTCGTCCAGGGGTTGCACACTGGCGCCGAGCGCTATTCCCGACTGCTCGTAGCCTGACGGGCGCGAGTTTTGTCCTCCCGGATAAAGACCGCCGGGAAAGCCGAGATATTCCGCTGTGAGTAGGTCGCAAAGAGGAGTCACTGAGTTAGTCGACGTGCCTCTCTATCACCTCGCCAGTATCACCGTCCACTTCCAGCAACGCGCCGTCCTGAAACAGATTGCGAGCATCGCGAACCCCAACCGCGGCCGGGATGCCGCATTCGCGCGCAAGCGTGGTGGCGTGCTGAAGGATCGCGCCTTCCTCGATAACGAGCCCCGCGACCCGCGGGAGCAGCGGCGCGAGGTGGGGATGGAGGATGCGCATAACGAGAATAGAACCTGCCGGCACACTCATGATGTCTTCGGCGTTTCGGATGACATAGGCCTTGCCGCTGGCCCGCCCCGGGGCTGCGCCGACGCCAGAGTAGACTTTGGCTGAGTTATCCGCGCTCATAAAGTGGCGATCATGCTTGCCAGCCGCTCGGGACCGATGCCATGCAGCGACAGGTACTCTGCGTTTTGCAGGTACCGATCCTGGCGTGTCTGAATCGCAGTAAACTCGATGACTCCGGCAGCGAGTTCCCCGATTTCAAGGAAGAGCAGGTGCGCTGGTTGTAAGGCAGGTAATTCTTTTTTGTGTTCTGCTGCCACCTGCTGGAGAAGTGGTACCATGCCGATATAAAAGGCGCGACGCACATACCAGGTTTCGCGTTCCAGAAACTCCAGCCAGAAGCCAAGAACGCGCCGAAGCGCAACCACTCGCGCCCCCGCCTTGCTACTGGACCGAGTGAGTGTTGGGCGTTCGGCAAGTGCGATACGCCGGGTAACTTGTTTTGTATCGACCCCGTCGAAGGCCGAGTGAAGCAGTCTGATCACATAACTCGGATCTTCATATCCGGGTGAGTCCCAGGCCAATGGGCCGAATCCGGTTTGGCGCTTGCAGAAGTCCTTGACGAGCTGTATCACTTCCGGCGACACATCGGGCCAGTGCTCTCGCAATCGCTGTGGGTTGTAACTCCGCGCGGCGCACGCTTCATATAGCGCAAAAGTCTCCTGCATGAGTTCGGCGCCGGCGCTTTTTTCGGGAAAAGGAGGCGGCGCAATGTCTCCGCTATCGGCGAGAGCTCGCAGGAGAATGTCCGGGACAAACTTACTCAATACTCCATAAGCCAGGACAACGGCCATGCGATCGGCGAGCGCGTCGGTTAACTCATTAAGTGTCTTACTACTTGAAGCAGCGACACGCGCCGCATTCTCGCTCGCGTTGACCAAGGCAGCGCAGGCAGCGGCGTGGGTTTCGAGCATGAATTCGAGATTTTCCGGTGTAAGCGACGAGGATAGCTCCCTGGCGAGCGCTCCGACCTGCGACCGGTCCAGAAAAAGATCGCCGTTTTCATCCAATCGCGCGGGAAAATCGGATTCTGACGCCAGCCCCGGCCAGCTAATCATCGTCGCCGCCCGGGCTGCTTGAGCAAAGAGCGAGCGCTGTAGCGGCAAGCCGATGAGATAGCGGCGATATGGCTGCGCGGTCCTTGCGGCCGCGCGGGCCATGTTGCCGCTATCATTTAACATCGCGTAACTCTTTCGCGGTCAGGCGCGGGAAAGCACCGCGGAGAGCGGCCAGACGTCCTTCTGGTCCAAGGGAGCTCATTCCAAGGCGGTCCGAATCTTGCGGATCGTAAGCAACAAGGTGAATGGAAATCGGCTCAATAACCGCTCCGGGAAACTTCAACACCAGGGTTACCGTCTCGGCGCCTGCGCTCAGCATTTCATCAGGAACCCCAAATTGGTAAACACCAGGGAGCAGCTTGCTATCGACTTCAGCAACGCTGCCGGCTCGATATTCGCCCAGTTTCCCTTCGACAAGAGATATGCGTCGCACCTGACTCTCGCCTTCGCGGATGTAGGCGGCGCTCGAGTCCGGCGTTTGTGCGTTGAGGCCAGTCTTACCCGAGCGCATGTCAGCCGCGTCGAGTGCGTAGACCAGCAGTATCTTGGAGATGGTTCCTTTCTTTAATGCGTAGGACATAAGTTTACGATTCTTTCTTCGCGTTTAGTTTTGCGGCCAGTTCCTGCTCGGCTTGTTGCCCCAACTCCAGTTCCATTTCCGTCAGCCGCGGTAATGCCTGGCGGAGAAATTCATGCCGCTTGTGACCGGCCAGACTCCAGACCCCGATCCGCTCCGAGTCTTGTGGGTCGTAGGCAACGAGGTTGATTTCGACCGGCTTGATTATTGCCCCGGGAAATCGAATCAGCAGAACCGCGCGGGCCGAACCTTCGGCAATCATTTCATCCGGCGCGCCGAACTGATACACTCCCGGCAGCAACTCGGGATCCACTTCGGCCAGGGCCCCCGATGCCCATTGGCCGACCTGACCTTCTGCGAGCGGTACCGCATGGGCAGCGGAGTCACCCTCGCGAATGTAAGCTGCGCTGCCGGCTCGAAGGTTCTTACTCAACGCGGTCTGGCCGGAAGTCCCATCTGTCCCGGTGGCATAGACAAGCAGTAGCTTGGATTTTGTTCCAGCTTTCATCGTGTAATTGTGCTGTACCGGCATGACGAATCCTCCCTTTGTGAATGCAATCCCAATTTCGCTCTCGGGGAAGAGGGACTGAATTCACCCATGACGACGTTTGTCAACAAAAAACCCGAGCGAGAGGAGAACGCGGTAGCGTTCTTCAGTTGCCAGCCCTGTTCGCCTGCGCCTGGGCCACATCGGAGAGCGGAAAAGTCTGTGAAACAATGGGTCTCACCCCGTTAGCTTCAATTCATCTCGTCATCTCTTCCAGAGCCGTGGCGCCGGGATGCGCCATGATCCGCGTGCACTCAAGGCCACAGCTGGCATACTCAGCGGGGTCCGGTTGAAGAATTGACTAAGAAGGCGATTGTTTTTGCGCTTGCCATCCTTGGTTCCAAATCATTTGTTACAACGCACCAGCCAGCCAAATGCGTACAATAGCTACAGTCGAAAGCCTCTGGCGATATCCGGTAAAGAGCATGCGTGGTGAAGAACTGGAGGAAGTCTTTGCCGGTTACGCCGGAGTTTACGGCGATCGGCTCTTTGCATTCCAGAGTTTCACCGGTCGCAAAGGCCTGCCCTTTCTTACCGGCCGCGAACAGCGCCGGATGCTTCTCTATCGTCCGCGCTTCCGTTATCCTGAGAAAGCCGCCCGGCCGATTAACTTTGAAGAGGCGGAGAGACTTTCGCCTCTTGTGAATCCGGTCTCAGCTAAAGCAGCGGACCTGATGCTTGATGTCGAAACACCGGATGGACAGATCTTCGCGATTGACGATCCAAGGCTGCTCGCTCACCTCCAGGCGGACATGACTGAGAAGCATGACCTGCGTTTGCACCGGAGCGACAAAGCCATCACCGACTGTTGTCCCGTCTCCATCATTTCCACACAATCGATCCGACGGCTTGGCGAAGAAGCCGGCGTAACTGCCGATAAGCGTCGGTTCCGCGCCAATATCTATCTCGATTTGCATTCGGAAGACGGTTTTGCTGAGGATAACTTGGTCGGCAAATCGCTGCGCATCGGTCCCAAGGTTATCGTTCACGTGGTTGCGCGGGACACGCGCTGCATGATGATCACGCTCCATCCCGAGACCGCGGAAAAGACCCCCGCGATCCTGAAGGCGGTCGCTCAAGCCCGCGAAGGCATGGCCGGTGTCTACGCTGCGATTCTCGCGCAAGGAATTGTCCGCAAAGGCGATCCGGTTGAAGTACTCAGTTCTTGAGTCCTACCCTTGATCTGTCCCGGACTGGGCGAGCTGGAGCATTGTCGCCAGTCCGTCGGTCAGCAGTAATGGCTCGCTGCCGGCGAGTAGCGTCCTTACCAGTGTCGTCACGATTGCTTCGGACGATATCTGGGCGGTCGGTTACGCCGCTACCCTCACGATTGGTGAGACTCTTACTCTGCATTGGGATGGCACGCGCTGGAGGATATCGCGGTCACCCCGTTCGGGACGTCGAAGTTTTGAGTCGGACCTTGGGCTTCGGGGACGAGAAGTTTCAGTACCTCGCGGAAGAGCCGGAGCCTTATCGAACTTCGGCGGTCGAGCCTTGAATTTTCTTCCATGGTTCTGCGCGGCCATGGAGATACTTTGCGAGAAACTCCTCCACCCGGCCGTAAAAATCCCGCTGGTTCTCGGGCCGCGCGAAGCCATGGCCTTCATCAGGATAAACCACGTAGACCACCTCTCGTTTCGCCTCGCGTAACGCCTTCACCATCTGATTTGCATTCTCGATTGTCACTCGCGGATCGTTCTTTCCCTGCGCGACAAGAAGCGGCGCGCGCAGCTGGTCGACATGGTAAAGTGGCGAGATAGTGCGGTTCCATTTCTCGTCGTGATCGGCATCACCCGCTCGACGGCGCCAGCGATCGGCGATGTTTGACCAGTAACTCGGAAAGGAGCGAAACGAAGTCGCAAGGTCACCCGGACCGAAAGCGTCCACTCCGCACGCAAATAGCTTCGGTCTCAGCTCGAGCGCGCGCAAAGTTCCATAACCACCCATTGACCCGCCCATCGCCGCGATCCGGTCAGGATCAGCGATACCCTGGTCGATGGCCCATTGCACGGCATCGAATAAGTCTTCCTCGGTCCCAAGACCAAGCTGCTTCGTACCGGCGTTCAAGTAGGCGAGGCCAAATCCGGTCGAGCCGCGATAATTCACTTGCAGGACCGCATACCCGCGGTTGGCGAGGAATTGCACCTCGGGATCATAACTGTCATCATCGCGGTCCCACGGGCCTCCATGAATTAGGAGGACCATGGGTAACTTCTTCGCCTCCACTCCGGGCGGAGTTGTAAGGTAACTCGGCATCTCGAGGCCGTGGCGATTGTTGATCAGTAAAGGCTTCTTCGAGGCGAGCTGATATTTAGTCAGTGATTCGTTTTCGGCAAAAAGCTTGCTCATTTTACCGGTTGCAGGGGTAAAGCGGTAGTAGGTTGAAGGCGCGTCGCTGCGGCAGAACGCTACGATCCAGTTCTTATCTTCGTGATCACGGCCAAGAAGATCAACGAAGCCTGAGACATGCTGCTTGATTGCTTCGAAGTTCGCTTTCAAACGAGGGTCACGGAAAACCCAGTGAGGAGTGAGATAGTCAAACGCTACTGCCTGCACGGCATTCGTCCGCGGATCAAGGATGACATTCGGGACCGCGCCAAGACGACTGGGAGAAGCGAAGGCGACATCCGCCTTGGGATCCTCGGCCACAACTTCGATCTCATGACCATCGTGCGCATCGACCCGCACCAGCCTTGCCTTGTCGGAATGAAGCGCTGAAACGATGAGCAGACTCTTTCCGTCGGCCGCGAATCCGGCGATGAGCGAGCCGTTGACAAGCTGTCCCTCGAGCAGCGTTTTCTCGAACGGCATCACGACCAGATCACGCCACGGCTTTTCCACCCCATCGCGCACCCGGATGACTGTCTCACCGGTCTTACCGTTAAACGCGGTGGCGGCGCGGACGACGAAGTTATTGTCGGCCGTCCAGGTAAGAACATCGCCCGGGTTGGTTGCCTCGAGCACAATCGCACCAGTCTTAAGGTCAATCCGATAAAGGTCGAAAGCCGTTCGATCGCGCAAGTTGAGCCCGACCAGAACCGAGTGCGGATGTTGCGCATCGGTCAGGAGGTTCTGCGCCCGCACTCCGCGAAAAGCTGTGAGGTCGCGGACAACGTCATTCGTTAGGTTGGCTGAAAAAAGGTGGTCAATCTCATCGCCATTATTGTCATGCAGATAAAACATCTCTTTCCCGTCCGGGGCCCAGAAGTACCAACGGACTGGGCTGTGGCTTTCATTCGTAACCAGGCGCGGGTTGGCGCCATCAATAGCACTCACCCAAACGTTCAGGACGCCTTCCTTGTCCGGTGCAAGCCAACTGAGCTGAGTGCCGTCGGGTGAAATCTGCGGATCGCTTCGCTCAGCATTTCCGAAAAGAACCGCCCGCGGGATGAGCGGCGGCAGCGCGCCCAGCGCGGTCATGGCCGACAAGAATAAGAGCAGGACTAGCAACCGTTTCATTTTAAATGAAGCTCGAATCGGGTGGGGGATCAGAAGGGGGCTATCTGCCGGCTTTAACAATCACGCTTGGGCGGCAGCTTCCTGCAGCGCAGCGATATCTATCTTATCCATTTCCATCATCGCATTCATGACGCGTTCGGCCCTGGCTTTATCCGGATCGCCAAGCAATTCGATCAGCAGCCGCGGCTGCACCTGCCACGACAGGCCGTATTTGTCTTTCAGCCAGCTACAGACGCCGGGCTCGCCGCCATCCGCAGTCAACTTTTCCCAGTAATAATCGATCTCCTCCTGGTTCTCGCACGTCACCGCAAACGATACCGCTTCAGTGAACTTAAACTGCGGCCCCGCATTGAGCGCGACGAACTCCAACCCGTCGAGAGTAAACTCCACGGTCATAACCGAACCCGGCTCGCGCCCGATCCGTTGCGCCGCGTCCTTCGGGTAGCGGGTGATCTTGTTAATTTTCGAGTTCTTGAAAACCGAAGTGTAAAACTGAGCGGCTTCTTCCGCGTTAGAGTCAAACCACAGGAATGGTGAAATCCTTTGCATCCGCAACCTTAGCACGAATCGGGCAGAGGACAGGGAGCGAATGACTTTCGCAAGCGATCGCGGAGCGGAACAGCTGAAAAGAGGTAAAGTTGGCCGGTTCTCGCCTACACTATCGCGATCGCGACTTTTCCTCCTCCCGGTCTCTTTCCCTGCGATATAACCGCAGCCATGAAGACATTGTTCCTTTTACTTGTGACGCTGACCGCCGCCGTTGATGTCTTTGCCCAAACACCGGGACCGGCCACGCAGAATCCGGCCTACAATGCCGACTTGGCCCGCCAGCTTGGCGCCGATGACTACGGCATGAAAAAATATGTCATCGCCTTTCTGAAACGCGGTTCGAACAAACTTTCCGGCGCAGAAGCCGAGCAGCTCCAGAACGCGCACCTAAAAAACATTATCCGTCTCGCTGACGAAGGAAAACTGGTCGTGGCGGGCCCTTTTCGCGACGACGGCGAGGTCCGCGGTATCTTTATCCTGAACGCCGAAACAGTAGAAGAAGCGAGAAAGCTCACCGAAAGCGATCCGGCCGTGCAAAGAGGCACGCTCCAGTTCGAGCTTCGTCCGTGGTATGGCTCCGCCGCCTTGATGGAAGTCTCCCGCATTCACAAAACCATCGAAAAGAAAAGCATCGCGCAGTGACTCGCCCCGCTGTAGCCGCGATCGCTGATCCCGGCGCCGAGCGGGTTCCGGGTAGTTGTAGCCGGGATCGCTGATCCCGCCCCCCGCAATTACACAGGACGGCGATGCTAACCTTCGCGCCGCAATCAGCCTGTCGCCGCCGGCCTGCAAGTGCCATCGCGCGCGTTGATCGCGGAACCTTTTTTCTTGCGAGCAGCGGGCCCGGCGTCTAAAACGGGATTCATGAACCCCGCTTTTATCGCCCCGCCTCCCTCGAAGCAAGCCTGGATTAGACCGGAAAATCCCGCAAAAAAAGGCGGGATTTTCCGA
>DAISXY010000022.1:0-65837 GCA_036825615.1 Chthoniobacterales bacterium | reverse complement strand
TCGCCATGGTGGTGCCGCTCAAGATCTCATAGGCCGTGTCGGAGGTGTTATAACTCGAGCGGGTACTTGTGCCGGGCGCGGTAATGTCCGGTTTCAGGCGATTACTCCCATCAATCGTCACCGGGCCGCGGCTGCTAAACGATGCGATCGTGTCCGTGCCGGTATTCAAAGCGCCGACCGTGTAGGAGGCGTCGTAAATCGCCGGAGGATAAAATATCGTGCTGCAGTCCGATCCGTTGTTACCCGCGCCTGCGACCATTTCAATCCCGGCCGCGCGTTGACCTTCGACTGCCGCTTGCAACGTGTCCGGCGAGCAACCTTCATCGGTCGGGCAGACCCATGAGTTAGTCGTCACGTCGGGAGCTTTGCTCGGGTCGCCCTGGCTCGGGTCGCCGGCCACCGGGTAGGGTGCGAGAAAAAACTCCATGCATTCAATGTATCGGGCCGGTGTCCCGGCGCCCTCATCCATGTTGCGACAACCGATACACTTCGCCCCGGGTGCCATGCCGATTTGATTGCCGGCGCCATCATCACCGATCGCCGTCCCGATCGTGTGCGTGCCGTGACCGGCGTCATCGCACGGAAAAGGCGAATCGTTACCGCATGGATTACCGACACTGTCATGGATGGAATCGTGCCAGTTATAATCGTGGTTGGCGTTGACCCCATCCCAGCCGCGGTAATGCGGCTTGACCGCGTTATGAGTCCAGCGAAAACCGGTGTCGGCTCCAGCGATCACAATTCCCTCGCCAGTATGACCGAGCGCCCATACTTGAGGCGCATGCGTGTAATTGTCACGACAGGATCATCCAAGTGCTAGAGCGTTTCCTCCTGCAAACCAGGTCGATATCCTCATCAACAAGCCAGTAGAGACCGCGTATCGCGGTACTTCGCTCGATGGTGCTAACGAGGTTCGCAAGCTCGACCGTGCGCATACACTTGCGAAAAACAAAAAACGCTGAACGGCCACCATTTCCTCTAAGGCCACCCCGATCTCGGTTTGCGTGGCAGAATTGTAAGGCCGCCAACGCAGCAACGCCAACAGCCGCCCCAGCACAACTCATTCTTCGGGAATGCTCACATTAACCAACGCTTGTCTGCTCCGCAGACACTTCTTCGGCCGCCTCCGGGCACGCGCTGCCGGCTTTGGCCTTAACGATTAGATCGAGCGCGTTTTAGTCGGGCGAAAGGCGTCACGCGAGCGTTCCGCAAGGTAGGTAGCGAGGACCTCGAATTACAAAACCGGCACACTGATTCCCGGAATCTGCGGCAACGCGTAGATTGGCTTTACCGGTACCGTCCGCGTGTTCATGTTGGGTTTACCGCTGGCCGTAACATTCACCCTTGCGACAAATCCATGGCTAACTCCGGCCATGTCGGTGTAATAGCCACAGATGAGTGAATTCTTGTTGATTCCAGTGAGCGAGGTGGCAGTCGCGCCTGGATAATCGTAGGTGAAGATATCGTCGGGCGTGACGTAGAATAACCCATGGGTCACGCCTGCCGTATCAGTGTATCTGCCGACGACCCAATTGGAAGCATTGTTTCCGAGCAGGAATGTTTCGGTAGCGCCGGGGACGTCGATCGGGAAAGTGAGGGCGCCGGCGCTATCGCGCATGTAGCCGTGTGATATCCCGTTGGCATCGACGTAGTAGCCTACAATCTGACCTGAGTCATTTACCTGGTAGGCAAAGGTCGCGGCAGCGCCGGGCACCACAAACTTGGTCGTCACTTGCTTCACGGTAAGGAAGGCCGGCTGCGAACCGTCGCCGAAAGTTGCGGTGCCAACGATATCGCCCAGGTTGTTGATTCCCAACGGGATTGTATCCAGGGCATTTGCGATATCCAAGGGAGTAAACACCAGCGGGCAACGCGGCAGCCCGGCATCGGGTTCGGGTTCGTCCTCAAAGAACAGATCGCTATCAGTCTCCTCTGCAAGTGTCGTGGGAGGAGCGGATGCGATGGCGTCTCCAGGTGTCGGTGTCGGTGTCGGGGTCGGTGAGGGGGTCGGCGTCGGTGTACAGTTGGGGTGGGTCATCAAAAAGCCGTGATACCTGCCAGTGGTTTCGTCCACGTAGTCGCCGACGATATGACGCAGAAAATTAACGCCGTGGCCTTCCGTGGGCGCGCCGTTAGCAAAAGCGGGGGAAAGCGGCGGGCCGAACTTATGCTGGAGCGGCTTGTAAATGAAGGCCCTCTCCAATCCGTCGGAGGTAATGAAAGTGCCGGCGAGATCGGTTTGATCCTCAATCTTCTGGGGCAGAGTCGCGATCGTGTGTTCCAGCGGATAGCTGAAAGTCATAATGACGTCGATGGTGGTCGCAGAGGCAACGCTTCCCAAGAGCTGGAGAGCGATTATATAAGTGAAGCAAGATTTGAAGTCCATGGCATTCCTTTGCCTAAATCGTATTACAAAATTTTGTGGACGGGAAATGTTTTCTGAAAAAGCGTCAAAATACGCGGGCAGGTCCGCAAATCAGACAACCCAATTCACCAGATCAGCCGCGCGCATACCCCTGCGATTTCTCCTAGCGCCACCCTGATCTGGGTTTGCATGCGGAATTGTAACCTTATGTAAGAGAGAAGGCTTATACGAGCTTCGCGCCTTTTAGGCAACAGGATTACGAGCTGCGGTGCTGGTCGGAAACATTCGGCGTTTCGCACGACCGTCGCCTAGGGTGTCAGTCCAGCGCGGTTTCGGGATCGATCTGCCGCTGAGCGGACCTTCCGGGGTGGAAGATCGCTCCGGCAAGGCGAACAAGAAGTACTCGATTCAGATGACCTTCAATAGTCCGATCGCTTCGGTCGGAAGCGCGAGTTCCACTTGCGGCGGCGTCAGCACTATCACGATCAGCGGTTCGACGGCGACAATCAATCTGGTCGGCGTAGCTCACGCCTGCAGCGGGTCGGACATCATGATCACGGCCAATGACATTACGGACACCTCGGGTGATAGCCTTAGCTCCGCGACCGTGACGATGGGTCTGCTCCTCGGCGACGTGAATGGTGACCAGGTGGTTGACTCTGCCGACTTGCAGGAGGTCAAGGCGCACAAGGGTGAGCACACCGACAGCACCAACTTCCGTGATGACGTCAGCAACGACGGCTTCATCGGTGTTTCCGACGCCATGCTCGTGAGACAACAACAGGGCACAACCTTGCCCTAACGCGCGACGACGAAGTTGCCAAACGGGACAACGCTGACAAAGCCGAACTCTTGTCCGTCGCCTACCGGCAACAGGAGACGAGATGAATGCGGCCGACTCGGAAGTTCGTTCCCCTTCTGCAAGGCCCCGTGTCTTCTCCGAAACGAGATTGTGAGAGCTGATGATGCCCTCGACTTCCATCGCTTAGAGCAGATTTTGAACTGCTCGATGGTCAGCCCAGCGTCGCGCACGATCGCCGCCATGGTGTACGCATCCACCGGATTGTTCCGCGGGATGACAACCTTCACGGCTCCTTTCGACATGAAGATGTGTTTACCCTGGCGGTCGATCTGAAATCCAGCTTTCCCGAGCGCCTTGACCGCTCGAAGGTGATTGATTCCGGGGAGTTTCGGCATGTTCAGCCCGTGACCACTTCCATCTCGCGCACTTCGCAGCGAGTGTCGGACGCGCCGTAAAGGTCGATGTAACCGCGGATGGCATCCTCAATGTTGGTAAGCGCTTCCTCGATCGTCGCGCCCTGGGAATGACAGCCAGGAAGCTCGGGGCAGCTGACCGAGACGCCTCCCTCATGCTGGAGCAGGGTGACGTGGAATTTTCGCTTCACTCTCAAAAACGCTGCGTGAGACGCCGAGATGCGTCAATCCAGGCGGCGCAATCCAGGGTTTCGCTGAGCCCGGGGCGCGGACGTTGGTCGGCGATGATTTTGCCCCAACCCAGATCGCCGGAGAACGGGGAATATTTCCGGAAGGTGTTCGAGGAGCTTGGCGCGCTCTGAGGCTGGCAACGACCGGATCGCGTCTTCGATCTCCTGGGCGGTGCTCATGGCAGAGTTTACCGATCACCGCGATTCCAAGCAATGCGAGATCCCGCGATTTCGGTTGCGGTGTTCTCGCTTGAGTTCGTGGGATGCGGCTGTTCTAGGGATAAATTGGCCCAGCACTCGCGTCCTTGCTTAGTAACAAGGAAGGAAGCGGCCGGGATCGGCGATCCCGGCTACAACGGTGTTTATTTTGTGGTTTGAAAGCCCGGGCCTCGCTGGGGCTGCGGTACGGGTTACGGACTGGGTTCTGAATTCAGTTCTGCGTGGTTGCAGCTGGGTTGATCGGGGATCTATTGTGATAACAAACTTAACCGGAGAGTCTTGTCATGAAAAAAATCCTTGTCTCATGCAGTGTGATCGCCGCGGCCGCGGCGTTGGTTTTCGCGGCTGAAGAAGCAACAACCTCGGCCTCGGGCAACGAACACCACGTGATGAAGCCCGCGGACCTGAAATGGGGCGAAGTGCCGCCCGGGTTGCCCGCCGGCGGCAAGATGGCTGTGTTAGACGGCGATCCAACCCAGGCTGGATCATTTACCGTGCGCTTGAAAGCGCCGGCTGGCTATAAGGTGATGCCGCATACTCATCCGACGGCCGAACGGCTCACCGTCATCTCGGGCAGTTTCAAGGTCGGCATGGGCGAGAAGTTCGATGAATCATCCATGCAGGTAATGACTCCGGGATGTTACATTGTTTTGCCGTCAGGCATGGCCCACTTCGCCAAGGTCACAAGAGAAGGATCGATCGTGCAGATCGACAGCGAAGGACCGTTTCAAATCAACTACGTAAATCCGGCAGACGATCCGCGCGGCGCGAAGAAGGAATAGGCTTTTTCGCATCGGCTCGGAGGAAAGTAAGAAGGAGGAAGGAAGAAAGGCCGGGATCAGCGATCCCGGCTACAGGTCGGTTGCCGGCGCGGCTTTCGGCAGGCTCTTGCTGATCAGGATCGCGCCCAGGCCTCGACTGTAGGAGAAGAGGCGCCAGTCGTGCTCGATCGCAAAACGTTCGATCCTGAAAAACAAACTCCCTTCGCCCGGCCACACCCGGCGCAGTTCGCTCTCGGGGACGACGGAGAACGACTGCTTTTCCAAGTCGCGGGAAATTTTGTGTTCCAAGGCGGTCATTCTCGGGCGCGAAGGAGACCATAATTTGCGTAAAATTGTCAAGCGCATTTCGCGCGCGCAGGAGTTGGGGCGACAAGTAAGAAGGTAGAAGGCAGACAGGCCCGGGGCGGCGGCGCCGGTTACAGCGCGGTGTTCCTTTCCTGGATTCCGAATTCGCTTCTCCGCGGTTCCAGGCCGGGATCAGCGATCGGGACTCATTAAGAGACCAGGCAATCGCTGCTTGTCCTGATTGCCGGGAGTTGAGATGGTGGCCGGTGTGAAAACAATCGCGCTGCTCGCGCTCATGCTCGGGCTGCTCTGGCAGGTGGAAACTTTGGCCACGACGAAGGGATTGAGCGAGATCGTGACTCCCGACCTGCAAACGCCGGGTGATCTCTCACTCAGTTTCCAGGTTCAGGATAAGCGGATTGCCAATCCTTACCAGTTCCAGGCCGAGTGGGGCCTGACCAGTTGGGCGGAAGTCGCGCTCTTTCAAGGGCTCGAGCCCGAGGAGCAGATTATCGGCACAGAGTTCGGGATACTTACAAAGGAGCCCTGGTTACTTTCGACCGGGTTCATTGACTGGTCACCACGACAGCATGTCGATCCGCAGCCCTATCTTGAGGCCGGTTACTATACTGAGCATAACAAGTTTATCGTGGGTGCGATCCGCGCCGGGACAAAGAACCAGGCGATCCTGGGTTATGCTTATGACTTTAACCAGACCTGGCGGGCCCAAGTCGATTTCCAGAGTGGAAACGAGAACTCGACGGCCTTCGGGTTTACCTGCAATCTGACGCGCGATTTCCAGGTTAACCCGGCCATCTACCTCAGCAATGCCCCGCGCCACGACATCTTTGGCTATGTCGTGTTTACCTATACCTTTCATCTCTGGGGAAAGGCTGAAGCTCGGAGCGGCTTAAAGCAGCAATATTAATCCACTGTTTCAAGCACGATGATAGCCATTCCGATCGTATCGGTGTGACTAAGACTGATCCAGACTTTCGTGATCCCGCGCTCTTTCGCCATCTGTTCGGCCCCGCCACTCAGGACGACGTAGGGCTCGCCGCTTTCTTTTTTGCGCACGTCGAGATCGCGCCAGCCCATCGATTTTCCAATCCCGGTGCCGAAAGCCTTTGAAAGCGCTTCTTTCGCCGCAAAGCGGGCCGCGAAATGGCGCGCGGGAAATTTCATCGATTGCGAGTAGGCGATCTCGCCTTCGGTAAAGACGCGCCGGAGAAAGCGCTCACCGAAACGCTCGATCGAGCTCTCGATCCGCGCACAATCCACCACGTCGACCCCAATCCCGATGACGCTCATCCCTTGTAGTTCTGCATCAGGGCAAGCATTTCGCTGACCGCTCGCTCGATCCCAAGGAATAGGGCGCGCGAAATAATGGAGTGACCGATGTTCAGCTCGACGAGGTGCGGGATCTGGTGAATGAGGGCGATGTTGCGGTAGTTGATGCCGTGACCCGCATTCACCTGGAGCCCGAGCTGAGTTGCGCGAACGGCCGCGCCTTGTAAGCGCTCGAGTTCCTGTTGCTCGATTTTTTCGGTGAAGGCGTTCGCAAGCGCGCCGGTATGCAGCTCAACCATGTCGGCTTCGAGCTCGCGCGCCGTCTCCACTTGTCGCGCCTCAGGATCGATGAACAGGCTGACGCGGATGCCGGCTGCATGGAAGCGTTTCATGGTCGGTCGCAGCTCGCGTTCGTGCCTGATGACGTCGAGGCCGCCTTCGGTCGTGATTTCCTGGCGCTGCTCGGGAACGAGGCAAACTTCATCGGGTTGCAGGCGGAGCGCGAAGTCGATGATCTCGGGCGTGTTGCCCATCTCGAGATTAAGCTTCGTCATGATGTTGGCGCGCAAGCGTTCGAGGTCGCGGTCCTGCATGTGGCGGCGATCGGCCCGGAGATGGGCGACGATGCCGGTGGCACCGGCGCGTTCGCAGAGGCTGGCCGCGACGATCGGGTCGGGCTCGGCGTTTTTCGAATCAGGCGTGGCGGCGTAGCGCGCCTGCCGCAGGGTGGCGATGTGGTCGAGATTGACGCCGAGGTGAAGGGTTCCCATCGCAGTCTAATCGCCCGGTGCGGCGGAATGACCAATGACCAATGACCAATGACCAATCAATAACGAAGCACCAATGACGAACAGGTCACGTGCGCCGCATTCGTCATTACTCATCCGGTCATTCATTAGGCCTTGGTCATTCGTCATTCGTCATTCCCATCAGGGCAGCACTTCGAACTGACTCATGAGCCGAAACATCTCATAACGCTCGTCAATTTCTTCACTCGTTAGGCGGCGGAGCCGATTAAGGCTGAAGGCTTCGACGCAGAAGCTCGCGAGCACGCTGCCGAAGATCACCGCCTTGCGCAGGAGCGCGAAATTAATCTCGGTCGCACCGCTCCCGGCGAGGTAACCGGCGAGACCGCCGGCAAAGGTGTC
Source organism: Chthoniobacterales bacterium (assembly GCA_036825615.1). Taxonomy (GTDB): domain Bacteria; phylum Verrucomicrobiota; class Verrucomicrobiia; order Chthoniobacterales; family UBA10450; genus JAICXG01. The sequence continues at coordinate 58,303 of DAISXY010000022.1, read as the reverse complement.
CCCTGCCCCGGTCGGGTCGCGGATGTCCTCGAGCGGATAGGCGCCGCAGCTGAAGAAATCGTCGGGCCCAAAAAGGAGCGCGCCATGCTCGCCTTTCTTGACCGCGACATATTTCGGGCCCATCCGCCGGATCGCGCGTCCGGCGCGGATGAGGCTGGTATCATTGGTGATCTGGCGCGCTTCGCTGTCGTTAAGGATGAGCAGGTCAACCCGCCGGAGAAGCGCATCAAGATCGTTGCGCGTGGTCTCGATCCAAAGGTCCATCGTGTCGGCGACCACAAACCGCGGCCGGCGGGTTTGATCGAGGACATGGGCCTGGAGCGACGGGGCAATATTGGCGAGGAGGACGAATTGCGTCTCGCGAAAATGTTTTGGCAATTCGGGCTCGAAATTTTGGAACACATTGAGCGCAACCGAGCGGGTCTCGCGCGTGTTCAAATCCCAGGCGTATTCGCCCGACCAGCGAAAGGTTTTCCCGGGCACACGCTGGACGCCGCTAGCGTCGATCCGGCGCGATTTCCAAAAGGCAAACTCCGATGCGGGAAAATCATCGCCGACTACGCCGACGAGATTAACCGGGGAGAAAAAGCTCGCCCCGACCGCGGCATAAGAAGCGGAACCGCCGAGCTGGTCGGCATGTTCTTCGACCGGAGTTTTGACCGTGTCGAGCGCAATGGAACCAACAACGAGAACGGACATTCAGGGATTTGCGATTTGCGATTTGCGATTTGCGATTGCGGCGCGCAGCAGCGTTTTCGCTTCGCGCGTGGTGGCCGCGATATCGCTGCTTTGCAGAAGGCCAGATACGATGACGACGCGGGTCGCGCCAGCACGGAGCACATCCGCGAGGTTCCCGAGTTTGATCCCGCCGATGCAAAAGACCGGCAATTGAACCAGCTCATGGACCCGGCGGATATCCGCGGTGCCAATCGGTGGGTAGGTCGGCTTGGTCGGGGTCGCGAAGAGCGGACCGAAACCGATGTAATCGGCGCCTTCGGTGACGGCGGCGCTGGCCTGGGCGAGGCTCTGGGTGGATTTGCCAATCCAGCAATCGCGCTTCACGACTTCGCGCGCCGCAGCGATCGGCAGGTCGTCCTGCCCGAGGTGCAAACCTTCGACCGGCACGTCGCGGGCAATCGCGGCGTGATCGTTGATGATCAGCGGCACGCCGGCTGCGCTCGTTAGGGAATGCAGACGGCGGGCCAAATCCCGCAGCTCCGCGACGGTTTGCATTTTTCCGCGCAACTGGATCACGTCCGCGCCGCCCCGCAGCAGCTCGCGCGCGATCTTTTCGGCATCGTCAGGCGCGATGTAGGCGAGGTCGAGAATGGCGTAGAGCCTGGCTTCGCCTAACGACTTCAGAGCCGGCGCGATCACTCGCGCAGACGCCCCTCGGCAGGCCTGAGCTCGAAGTTCTCCGAGTTCATGAAGCGATCGACAAACCCGGTGTCGTAGTTGCCGTTGCGGAAATCGGCGTTGCGCATGATCGCGCTGTGAAACGGAATCGTCGTCTTGATTCCGCCGATCAGGTACTCGCCGAGCGCGCGGCGCATTCGATCGATCGCCGATTCGCGGGTCGCGCCGACCGCGATCAGTTTCGCGATGAGCGAGTCGTAGTTGGGCGGGACGGTGTAGTTGGTGTAGGCGTGGGAATCGACCCGGATGCCACGCCCGCCGGGCGCATAATAGAAATCGATTCGGCCGGGCGAAGGCTGGAAATTGTGCGCCGGGTCCTCGGCGTTGATCCGGCACTCGATGGCGTGGGAGCGCGGGAAAGCCTGGGCGACATGGCGCGAAAGTTTGTTGCCGGCGGCGATGCGGATTTGCTCTTTCACGAGGTCGCAGCCGTACACCTCTTCGGTGATGGGGTGCTCGACCTGGATGCGGGTGTTCATCTCGAGAAAATAATAGTGCCCCTTTTGGTCGACCAAAAATTCCATTGTCCCGGCGTTCACGTAACCCACCGCGCGGGCGAGCTTGACCGCGGCCTGGCCCATCCGCTTGCGCAATCCCGGAGTGAGCAGCGGCGAAGGACATTCCTCGATCACCTTCTGGTTGCGCCGCTGGATCGAGCAATCGCGTTCCCCGAGGTGGATGGTCTCGCCATGGCTGTCGGCAACGATCTGGAACTCGACGTGATGCGGATTGATGAGGAGCTTCTCGATGTAAACCTCGGGGTTGCCGAAGGCTTTCTCCGCTTCCATCCGCGCGCCGTGGAAACCCTGCACGAGACTAACTTCGTTATGCGCGGCGCGCATCCCACGACCGCCGCCACCTGCGACCGCCTTGATCATGACCGGGTAACCAATTCGCTTCGCGATCTTGATTGCTTCGGTTTCGTTCGCGACGATGCCGTCACTCCCGGGGGTGACCGGGACGCCGGCTTTGCGCGCACTTTCGCGGGCCGAATTCTTGTCGCCCATCGCCCGCATCGCGGAAGAAGGCGGGCCGATGAACTTGATGTTGCAGCTCTCGCAGACTTCTGCGAAGTGCGCGTTCTCGGCCAGAAATCCGTAGCCGGGATGAATCGCATCCACGTCGCCGACTTCGGCCGCGCTCATGATGCGGTCGATTTTCAAATAACTGTCGCTGCTCGGGGGCGACCCGATGCAAATGGCTTCATCCGCGAGCTGGACATGGAGCGAATCGACATCCGCTTCGGAGTAAACCGCGAGGGTGCGAATCCCGAGCTCTTTGCAGGCGCGGATGACACGAAGGGCGATTTCTCCGCGATTGGCGATGAGGATTTTTTCAAACATGAGTCATCCCGAGCGTAGTCGAGGGATCCGGAGGGAAAGCGAGAGGGTAACCAGCGCAAGCACCGATCTGCATGGATCTATGCACGGAGTCTCCTCGGGATTCCTCGACTGCGCTGCGCTCCGCTCGGAATGACACGATAGCTTGCCTAACGAACCCGGAAGAGGGGCTGGCCGAACTGGACCGGCTTGCCATTTTCCGCCACGACCTCGGCGATGATCCCGCTCGTTTCCGCCTTGATTTCGTTCATCACTTTCATCGCTTCGATGATGCAGACAACCGTCTCCTCGTTCACGGTCTGGCCGACATCAATGAAGGGCGGCGACTCGGGCGAAGCCGCGCGATAGAAGGTGCCAACCATCGGCGAGCTGATTTCCTTCGTCGCGGCCGGCGCCGGTGTCTCGCTCGCAGCGGCGGGGGCGGCCTTCGGCGCGACCAGGGTTGGGGCGGGAGCAGCCGGCGCGGCGATGATTTGTGGTGCAGGCGCGGCAAACACGGTCTGCTCGGCCGCGCCTTTTTGCAGTTTCAAACGAAACCCGTCCTTCTCCATCTCGAAGACGGTGAGATCGTTTTTTTTCATCAGGTCGATGATGGCTTTGATGTCTTTAAGTTCCAAAAGGCGCGTCCTTTCCCGGTGGTGCGAACGTTAGGTAAAGCGGTTTTGCTTGCGGGGTCAAGCCGGGCCTTTTCGCCAGAGCAAATCGGGAAATCTCTTGGATAAGGGCGAGGGTTTCGCTTCGATTGGATTAAGTGCGCGCAGACCAGGAAGTGCGTGGCGCCGGCAGGAGGCGGCCGCGAAAACTCTTTTCGCCGCCCCGATTTATGCTTTTTCTCCGAGCGTGCCCAAAGAACCGAAGACGAATTTCGGAACCGCCACGACCGGCTCGGCCGTGAATCTGGAAAAGCCTGCATGTCCGCTCTGCGGCAGCGCGGAACGCCGGACGCTTTATAAGCTCGACCCGCCCTACACCGTGACGCGCTGCGCAAACTGCGGCATGGCGTATCTCTATCCGCGGCTTGGCGAGGCGGCGATGCGGGAGGTTTACCGACAGGCTTCCTACTACGAACGCGGCGGTGTCGGGTACTCGGACTCAAGTTACCACGCCCAGGCATCCGCCTTGCGCGTCACTTTCCAACGCTTCCTCGGCAATCTCGCCCGACGACATCTCACCGGCGGCCATCTCCTCGAGGTTGGTTGCGGCTATGGATACTTGCTCGACGAAGCGCGCTCCTTCTTTGACGAGCGCACCGCCACGGAATTCTCAATCGAAGGCGCGGCTGCCGGCCGCGCGACCGGCGCCGAGGTTTTTCTCGGGGGAATTGAAGAGGTCCCGGCTGATCGAAAGTTTGATTGTGTCATCGCTACCCAGGTGATCGAGCACGTCTACGAGCCCAGGCGACTCGTGAAAGAAATGGCGCAGCGGGTCAAACCCGGCGGACACATTGTGCTCGCTACGCCCGATATCGGCGGTGTATTGAGTCGGTGCATGGGCCGGCGCTGGCCATCGTTAAAAGCTCCAGAGCACGTTCTCTATTTCGACTTCACGAGGCTCAAATCGCTCCTCGAAGAAGCCGGCCTGCGCGAGGTGCGGAAGCTGCCCTACCCGCACGCCTTTCCGTTAGGCTTGGTCGCCGCCAAGTTCCGGATCGCCCTGCCGGGGCCGCTCGCTCGCCTCCACGCCTGGGTGCCGGCTACCACCGTCGCCGCTTATGGAACTGTCGTCGACGTCTGAAGTGGAAAGCAGACCGCCTTCTCTTTCCGTCGTCATTCCGCTGTTTGACGAAGGGGCGCATCTTCGCGAGACCCTGGCGACGGTGCGGCAATTTCTCGAGGAAACAGCTTTGTCCTACGAGGTCGTGCTGGTGGATGACGGTTCCGGCGATAATACCTGGAGCACGATTGCCGCAGAGGCCAGGACCTTCTCCAACCTGCGCGCTTTTCGTCTAAGTCGAAACTTCGGCAAAGAATCAGCCCTCTGCGCCGGTCTCGAACATACCCGGGGCGATGCCGTGATCGTGATGGACGCCGATGGACAACATCCGCCCTCGCTCATCCCGGAAATGGTGCGGACATGGCGAGATTCCGGGGCCGACATGGTGGAAGCGGTCAAGCGCGATCGTGGCCGCGAATCGATCGGAGGCAAACTCGGGGCGCTGCTTTTCTACTTTATCCTGAACAAGCTCTCCGGATTTGAGTTCAAGGGAGCCTCGGATTTTAAACTGATGAATCGCAAGGCCGTGAATGCGTGGCTGCAAATGCACGAACGCAACGTCTTCTTCCGCGGCATGACGGTCTGGATGGGGTTCACCGCGGTCCAGGTTCCCTTCGAGGTTGCTCCACGCTCCGCCGGTCACTCCGCCTGGTCGCTGCTGAAGCGACTCAAGCTCGCGCTTGTCGGCATCACTGCTTTTTCTTCCTTCCCATTGCATTTCGTGACCTTCGCGGGCGGACTCTTCCTGGTCATGTCAGTCGTCCTGGGCGCGCAAACCCTTTATCTGAAACTCGTTGGTCGGGCCGTAAGTGGGTTCGCTACAGTTATTCTTCTGGAATTAATTATCGGCAGTTTCCTCATGATCAGCCTTGGCATTATCGGTGAGTATCTGGCCCGGATCTATGAGGAAGTGAAAGGCCGGCCGCGATACCTTGTAGCGGAATCGATCGAACCTCGCGAGGAGAAGAAGTAGAAACAGATGGTGCAAACTGCGACGCAAAAAGAACGCCAGCAAGACAACTTACGACTCGGTTTTCTGCAAAGAGACGATCTCATCGTGATCGGCTGGGTGCTCGGGATCAAGGTCCTGCTCTTTCTCCTCGTGGTGAAGAGTTACCCGATTCTCTGGGATAAGTCTCTGAGCAGTCCGCGCGACTGGTTCGGGACCTGGAATCATTGGGATTCGGTCCATTACCAGCAGATCGCGCAGAGTGGTTACTCCGCAACCGGAGTTACCAAGTCATTCTATCCGCTCTTTCCATGGGCGATCCGGTTTGTTGCCTACTTTATCAATAGTTATCTCATCGCGGCATTTGTTGTTTCCGGTATCGCTTCACTTTTTGCCGCAGTCCTGCTGCGGAAACTGGTCAGCCTCGATTACAGCGCGAACACGGCGATGTTGAGCGTCTGGTTCTTTCTCATCTTCCCAACCGCCTATTTCCTTCACATCGGCTACAGTGAGAGTCTGTTTCTTGCTTTCGCGCTTGGTTCGATCCTTGCGGCTCGGGTTGAACGCTGGTGGGTCGCCGGCGTCTTGGGCGCGCTTTGCTGGATGACGCGTGCGCCTGGCGCGGTGCTGGTGCCGGCTCTTGGGGTGGAAGCTCTCCAGCAATGGTGGGCGAAACGGCGTTGGAATTGGCAGTGGCTCTGGATCGCGCTCGTCCCCTTGGGGTTTGTTGTCTATCTTCTTATTAACTGGCAGATCGCCGGTGATCCCTTTGCGTTTTTGCAGGCCAGAAAGACTTTGTTCATTCAGTCATTCGCGCCGCCCTGGCGCGGGATTCATGAGGCCCTGCTCGACTTCAGGCGCAATCCGAATCAGGCCGAAATGGTCGGTGCGCAGGAGGTATATTTCGCGGCGCTAGGACTTATCTGCACGATTATCAGTTGGATTAAGCTGCGGCCGATGTATGCGGTCTGGATGACCGGTTGCTGGCTTCTCTATACCAGCGTGACCTTTCTCCAGAGCGTCCCCCGCTATACCCTGACCATGTTCCCTATCTTCATCCTCTTCGCCCTCCTGGGTCGAAACCGCTTTTGGGCCGGCGTCCTGACGGTCTGCTCACTCTTATTCTTTGCTCTCTTCGCCATCCAGGCAGCCCGGGGTTGGTGGGCCTTCTGAGGAAACTTAGGCGCTGGAGAGAGTTACTTCGCGCCCAGGTCAATCTCGACTATTCGGCTGTTACCCGTGCACAAGACGTAAAGTTTGCGCCCAGATAGAGCCAGCGCAGTTGCTCCTTCGAGTTTGTCGGGAGCATTTGGTTCCAAGCTTTGCAGCTTGTTTCCCTGAAGATCAAAGACAAGAATCCGGCTCATGTTCGCGCTCGACCCATAAAGACGGCGCGCCTGCGCATCAACCAACACGTCTTCAAAGCCAAATGGTCCCCACTCCGGAACTGGCCATTTCGATAGGAATTTACCTTGCGCGTCGAAGACCTGGATCCGTTTGTTCCTCGGATCTGCGACATAGACCTTGTTTGTTGCCGGATCGACAGTTACAGAGGTGTGGTCATTGAACTGCCCGTCGCCGCTCCCTTTGCTGCCCCAGGTTAGAAGCACCTCGCCGTCGACACTAAGTTTTACAATCCGGGCACCACCCTGATCGACGACATAGATTCTGTTATCCGGCCCGAGCGCAATCCGTTGCGGTCCGTAAAGTCCGGGCCGCCATTCGGCGACAAAAGTCCCGTCGGCGGTGAATCTTTGGACGCGGTGATTTGCCGCTTCCGTGACGTAGATATTACCCGGCCGATCAATTGCGAGATCACTCGGTGAACCGAACTGTCCGTAGCCGATGCCGGCGCTTCCAATGCTGGTCATGAAAGTGCCATTCGGTGAGAACTTTTGTATCCGCTCGTTGTTTGTATCGGCCACATAGAGATTGCCGTTCCTGTCAGTAGTCAGCCCGTGCGGGTTGTCGAACTGTCCCTCGCCATTGCCCCGCCCGCCCTCGAATGCGTTGTGCGGCGGCTCGGCGGAACTGAGTTTGGCGAGCGCAGCGGGCAGAGAATCGGGCACCTTGTAGATGACGAGGCGGCCGTAGCGATTTTCCGTGTCGACAAAGACTTTCTTAAAGTAGCGAGCGTAAAGTTGTTCGTTCGGCCGGCGGATCTTTTCGCCGTGACGCACCCCATCGTCGAACGCGACGTAGTCTATATGGTTTTCCTTCAGCAACTCAAAGACGCGCCGCGGATTCTTACTCTCAAACATCTGCACGTATTTCGCTTCGCGCGGCCCGAGGTCGTAACCGGCAGACCAGGCGTAGTAGGGCCAGCCGAAGTAGACTTTTCTTCCGGCGAGCAGGATGGGATGATTAACGACGATATTGGTCAGGAAGACCGCGTCACGCTTGGTGTGGGTTCGAACCCAGACGGCCAGCGGATCTTTCTTATAATCTAACTCCGCCCAGGAGCTGTTATAGATCGGGAAGTAATCGATCGCCCCTCCACAGACGATCGCTGCGGTGAGAATTACCGCGGCTGCCGGACCCAGCGCCGGCAGCAATCTCCACTTCCATAGTCGTAAGAGTCCGTAACCCGCGAAAAGGTTGGCTCCGATTAACCAGATATTAAGAAACTTATGGTTTGCGAGGGCTTCGACGCTGAGCTGAGTACAAAAGGTGAGTAGGAATAAGCCGCACAGGGCAAGGAAGAATCGACGCTGAAACCATGTGCCGAGAAGCAGCGCGAGGATAATCACCGGCCATTTTAGCCCAAAGGTGAATGCGATATAGTTAATCACACTGTGCACCGTGGGATCATCGATAATGAAGCCCCAGTGGAACGGTGAAGGGCGAGATATCAGTTCCCCGGAACTCAAGAAGCGAAGCTGGGGATAGCCCAAGATTCCGGCCATCACTGCCATCTGCATCATCTGCCCGCGTAAGGGAAAAAGAACAAACAGGACGGCGAGGATCGCGGCCGCGGCCAGGAAGACCGGCGCATTCCAGAGTGGCAGGGCTCCAAGCAGGATTCCGGAAAAGATAAAGCTGCCGTCGAACCTGAGAGAGCTTCGCGAAAGCCTAACGAACCGCGATGCGATCGGTGCGGCGCCGCTTTCATTCAACTCAGTCGTCGACTCCTCTGCCGGCTGCCCAGCATCCGGAGCAGTATTGACCGAAGGCGATGCCTCCTGCTGGTTTGCTCGATATCGCTCGACCACGAAGATGAGGACGAGCAACATAATGCCAATCGCGCTCGGCAGATGCCGCTGATTAACAAAAACGATTTGCGACCAAATCCCCCAGGTCTCGCCGCGATAGGGATAGCCAGAGGGAAGGAAGTTTTCGAGGTGCAGGATGGCGTGCAGCGCACCCGAAAGCGATGACTGCTTCTGAAGGAAGTAGAGAAACATCGGCGAGCCATGGAAGAAAAAAAGCGCGGCGCCGACGCGCCCGACCACCCGGGAATTGAAGAGCAATTCGCCGAGAGCCATGACTAATGCCAGCATGCTCGTTAGGCCAAGGACGCTGAGAAGATCAACCGCCCAGCCCAGGTTGAGGCCAAGAAATTCGAGATTGCCGACCTGAAAGAAAAACAGGAAATGGTAGTGACTCGGTTGTCCCGCATAGTGGGGATACTCGGTTGGAAAGTTATGGCCGAGCGCGAAGCTCTGGGCGATCGCCGACTGCGGAGCAAAATCGCCAAATTCCATCCCGGTAAGATGAATTTTGCCGCCGCGCACATTGAGCGTTCCAACCAAAAGGATGCAGGCGGCGAGAAACAACGCTCCCACAGTGACCCAATCCCAGCGCGACGAACCCGGCGCCCGCGGCGAAACCATTCGCGCCGTTGCCGAGCGTCTGGAGAGGAAGAAGATGATCGCCAGCGCGACAATGAAATAAAGGATATCTGCCCAGAGCAGCGGACGTTCGGTGCTCTTAAAGGCGAACCCCGCCAGATAGGTGAACCATGAGCTAACCGCCACTCCGGTCAGGAACGCTGCGGCCCATCGATGCGGCAGCGAAACGAATCGGTAAAAGCGGCGGCACAAGAGATCGCCGAGGTAAACGGAGACTGCGAGATAGATGAAGGCCAGCATGAAAAAAATTCCTTTGTCAGCGATGGCGGCTGACTCGCCGCACCTTTTATACCAACGGGGTCAAGCGAGAGGCGGAGCGGTCATTGCTCGAAGCGCGAACGGCTGGGCCTGCTTTCCTTCGAAATTGAAAGCTCGGGATCAGGAAAACGGCGCAGCCCCGACGGCATCATGCACCACCCGGCCATCGCGCAGCTCGATCTGGCGCGAAGCTGCCGACGCGACCTCCGCGCTGTGGGTGACCAGGACGAGCGTCGTCAGTTGTTCACGCGCAATCGCTTCCAGCAGCTCGAGCACGCGTTCGGCCGAGTGGGTATCGAGGTTGCCGGTCGGCTCGTCCGCGATCAGGAGCGAAGGCCGATGAACAAGGGCGCGCGCGATTGCTGTCCGTTGTTGTTCGCCGCCGCTCAATTGATGGACGAAGTGCGACGCGCGATTGGCAAGGCCGACGAGCGCGAGCAACTCCTTCGCCCGCGCCGCCGCCTCTCCCGGTGCAATCCCCTGGAGCAGCAATGGCAGGCTGACATTCTCGAGCGCGTTCATCGTTGGCAGGAGATTGAAAAACTGAAACACAAGTCCGAGCCGGCGCCGGCGAAAGTCCGTCAGGGCAGCGTCGTCCGCGGTCGTCAGATTCAAGCCGTCGACGATAATCTCGCCCGCGGTCGGCCGATCCAGCCCGGCAATGAGATGGAGGAGGGTGCTTTTGCCGCAACCGCTCGGACCGAGGACGGCGACGAACTCGTGCCGCGCGATCGCGAGCGAGACATTCTCCAGCGCGTGGACCGAGCGTTCGCCCGTTTTGTAAGAGCGGCTAACGTTGCGTAAGGAAATCATGAGCGCGTCCGCAAACCTTACTCCGCGCCCGGCGCACGCAAAGGCGCCGCCGAGGTTTCGCCTCGTCGCGGAAACGGACGACTACCTCGTAGTGGACAAGCCGCCTTTCCTCCTCGTCCATCCAACCAAACCCGATGGCACCCCGACGCTCTGGGCGGCCGTGCGCGAGCTGCTCGCCTTTGAGTTGGTGAACGGCGGGCAGGTCTCAATCGTGAACCGGCTCGACCGGGAAACGAGCGGGCTGGTACTGATCGCGAAAAATCTTCCCAGTGCCCGGCGATTCGGTCGGGCGATGGAACGACGCCGGATCGAGAAGGAATATCTGGCCATCGTATTCGGCTGGCCGGACTGGGAAACCAATCTCGTCGAGGCGCCGCTGCTACGCCAGGGCGAGCATCTACCCTCGGCCATCTGGCTCAAGCAGATGATTCACGAACAAGGCGCGCCGGCGGTAACGGAATTCCGGGTGGAGGAGCGGTTCGTTAGGCGAGACTGGGGCGAGCGCCGGTTTGCAATCGTGAGAGCGATCCCGCGCACCGGTCGCACGCACCAGATCCGGGTGCACCTGGCGCATCTCGGGCACGCGATTGTCGGCGATAAGATCTACGGGCCTGACGAAGAGTTGTATCTGCGCTTCATCGAGAGCGGCTGGACGCCTGCGCTCGAGCGCGACCTTCTGCTCCCCCGGCACGCCTTGCATTCGGCGCGGCTGCGCTTGGAGGGCGAGTTCGATTGGCAAAGCCCGTTGCCCGAAGATTTGCAGACGTGGATTAAAGCAGGCGCGTGAACGCTGTCATCCCGAGGCTGGCGAAGCGCGCCGAGGGACCTCGCAACCGCAGAATGCGCTTTCGCGAGACTGGAGGCGCTGTCCCAGATCAGCGTCGCGTGTGATCTCAAACGCCGATTGCAGTTGGGAGGTCCCTCGCCGTCCTCCGGCGGCTCGGGATGACAGCTTGGGAAGGCGGCGCGCGATGACGAGCCGCAAGGCGTTATTGAATCACTGCGGCGCGCAGCCGCAGTCGCTCCCGCAGCTTCCGCTCCGGTCTTGCACGATCACTTCAACCCGAATCTCCTGGAGCGCGAGCTGATCGTGAATCGCGCTCAGCAGATCGAGCACGCGACCTTCCGGCATCTCGGCACAACGCAATTCGATCCGCGCGTTTTTCCCCGCCAGCTCCGGATGCGCCTCGGCCAGTTCGCCGTCGAGCACGAACGAGACGTAGGCGTTGAATTTCTCCTGCAATTGAAAAAGCTGCAGCTCGGACCCATCCCATTCCCGCGGCTCGAACATCGCCAGCACCACTTCGTCGGTTTTCGGATCGTGCGCGAAAAGATCGATCACGCCGGTTTGCGCCACCCCGGCCGGTTCTACCGCCGCGCCGGGCGGAGTCGAGCTGGCGTTTTTCTTCTCTTCCATCGGGGCGCGAGTTTACGGAAAGATTGTCCTGCGTGCAATCGGCGGCTACCATTATCCTGATGCGGCGAATCGGGCTCGTCTTTCTGGCTCCTATACTCGTTAGGGCGAGTTCCGTCCTTGGGCAGTTTACTCCTGCGCTGGTCCAGAACGCCGGGTATTGGAATGACGGCAAGGCCGAGTTCAACATCTACGACGCCCAGATCATGAAGTACGGCCAGCCGCGCCGCACCGAGGTGCTGCATATCCTCGTGCGCGAGCCGTTTGACCTGAAGCAATACGTCAAGCCCGACAACTGGCAGCGCCCGGGAGTCATTCAGGTGCTGAAGTTAAACCAGGTCCTTCACATCCCGACCGGCATCTATGTCTATCAGCAGATGCACTCCAATTTCTGGCGGGCTGACAACGGGCGGCTGGCCAAGTTTTCGTTCACAAGCAGCGACAGCTGCGGCAACACCTACAAAGAAGCGCGGCGTTACGGCGAGACCTTCAGCTATCAGTGGCACACCTACTGGGATGGCATGGCCCGCGGAGGTTCAACCGTGCGACTGCCGCCCGACGGATTTTTTTATGACGAGCTGCCCTTCCGCGTCCGAACGATCGATTTTTCGGCGCTGAGCGGCGATTTCCCGATTCAGCTCGCGCCCACGATTATCAGTTCAAAAAAGGAGAAGGTGGTTTTCCAACCCGCGCACGTTTACTTCGAGACGGGCGAGCATGCGATCTACGTGACCGTCCAGCACGCGGCCGGGACCGATCGTTTCATGCTCGCGCGCGAATTCCCCTACCTCCTCCGTAAGTGGGAGATGGCCGACGGCAGCCGTTTGGGATTAAAGCAGAGCCTGAAGATCGATTACTGGAATTACCACGGCCTCGGCGACCGGCGGCGCGCGCTCCTCAATCTCCCGGTGCAACCTCCCGAATAACGAAGGTGGCGAAGAAGAACAAACGAGGCCTTCGCCTCCTCGGCCGCAGCGAGGCTCGCATTCCCGCCGCCGTTTCTCCGGAGATTCTCGAAACCTTTGCGAATCGCGCGAGCCGCCCGTATTGGATTCGGTTTCACTCGGCCGATTTTACTTCGCTTTGTCCGATCACCGGCCAGGCAGATTTCGCGGCGATCACGATCGACTACCAGCCGGCGAAACGCTGCATCGAAACCAAATCGCTCAAGTTCTATCTCGCCTCCTATCGCAACGAGCGCGCCTTCAACGAGGAAGTGACGAACCGCATTCTTGATGACCTCGTCAGGACCTGTACGCCGAGGAAAATGATCGTGCAGGCTGAGTTCGCGTCCCGCGGCGGGATCAGTCTGACCATTACGGCGACTCATCCGGACGACGCGGCGCGATGAAGCGCGCGGTCGTTCTCCTCAGCGGCGGGCTCGATTCCGCGACCGTGCTCGCGATCAGCCTGGAAGCGGGATTCGAATCTTACGCCCTCTCCTTCCGCTACGGTCAGCGGCACAAACGGGAAATCGCGGCGGCGGAGAAAATCGCGCAGTCGTTAGGCGCGCACGCCCATCGAATCGCCGAGATCGACCTGCGGGTCTTTGGCGGCTCGGCCTTGACGGATGATCTCGAAGTGCCGACCGCTCGCTCCGAAAGGGAGATGAGCGACAACATCCCGGTCACTTACGTCCCGGCGCGGAACACGATTTTTCTCTCCTACGCGCTGGCCTGGGCGGAGGTGCTGGAGGCGCAGGATATTTTCATCGGCGCGAACGCGGTCGATTACAGTGGCTATCCCGATTGCCGGCCGGAATTCATTCGCGCCTTTGAAGATTTGGCCAATCTCGCCACGCGCGCCGGGGTGGAAGGCAGGCGCTTCACGATTCACGCGCCGCTCATTTCGTTGAGCAAGGCGGAAATCATCCGGCGCGGGATGTCGTTAGGCGTGGATTATTCGCTCACCCACAGCTGCTACGATCCGACGCCTCAAGGGCTGGCTTGCGGGTTGTGCGATTCCTGCCAGTTGCGCCTGAAGGGTTTTCGCGAGGCGGGGTTGAAGGATCCGATTCCCTACGCGCGATGAAGTGGCGCGAAAGATTCGGCTGGCTGGTTCTCACCCGGGAAGAACAGCGCACGATTGCGTTTGTCGTCCTTGCCCTGGTCCTCGGGCTTGCGACCAAACATTATCGGAAGGTGCATGGGAAGGAATCCCGGCCTAACGAGCAGCCGCCGCTGGCGGCGGATGCTTCTCCTTCGCCCTCCCCGTCGAAGCAGCGTTAGACAACTCGTTAGGCAAGGCCGCACCGGAGCGGCGCCGACCCAAAAGTCCTGTCATCCCGAGGCGGCAAAGCGCGCCGAGGGACCTCGCACCGTGAGAATGCGCTTTCACGAAACTTGGGCCCGCTGACCCAGGCTCGGACGTCGCGCGTGATCCTCACACCCGCATTGCAATTGTGAAGTCCCTCGCCGTCCTGCGGCGGCTCGGGATAACAATCACCCAAGCGATGCGAGGAGAACGCGCGCAGCGTGGTGCGACGAACTGACAGCGGGAGAACCGACTCTCATGTTTCAATTCTTCACCAGTCCCGGGATTTTCGCATAGCCAACGAATCGCGGGTGGCGCTCGGATGCCGTTGTTTTCTCCGCGCTCGGGATTTTGAAATCGAACACACTCACCCCAAACTGCTGCTCGCCTTCATAGGTGCGCCCGTCGCTCGAGCCGACCATTACCGGCTTGCCTGTGGCTTTTTCTTTCCCGAGATAAATCATCGTGTGCGTCACCGGCGGATCGTGCTCGACATCGTAGGTGCCGGTCCAGAACAGCAGGTCGCCCGGTTTGAGTTCGTCCAGCTCGAAGGAATCGAGATCGCGGCTGAGCACGGCCCGAAAATTTCCGGCTTTCCGGACCCAGACGTATTGCTCGCTCGAGCTGCGCGGCACATCGGTGATCCCGTTTTCCCGCAGGACGAAATAGATGAAACCCGAGCAATCCATTCCGCCATTTTCCGGATCGGCCGAGCCGTAGGTGTAATCGAGCTGACGTTTCGTTAGGGCGAGCGCCGCGCGCAGAAGTTTCTGCACCGGTTCGGGATTGTCGTCGAAGTTTTTGAGATCGTCCGGGTCCAGGGTTGCGACCTTGGCGCCGGCTGTCGGCGACGGGCTCGGGGATGGAGTCTCTTCCGGCGAAGGGCTGGGGGTGGCGGTCGGAGTCGGCGAGGGTGAGGGCTTGTGCTTCGGCTTCTTTTTTTTCTTCGGTCGAGGAGTCGGCGTCGGGGTGCTCTTGCGCTTCTGGGAACGGTGATGCGGTGTGGGCGTCGGGCTGGTGAAGAACTCCCGGATCTTTTCGCCTAACGATTCATCCGCCGGTGCCGGGATCGGCGTGATCGAGACGAGAAGCAAAAGCACCCCAAGCGCAGCGACGCTCCGACTCCAGGTTGTCATCGCGGCCGAAGCGGAACTCGGAGGCTTACTTCGCGCCGCCGATCTCCTGGAGGATCGCCTTGTTCATTTTCATCCCGTACTCCAGGTTCTCGAGCGGGAAGTTCTCGTTAGGCGAATGTGCCCGGCAATTCTCCAACGCCAATCCCAGGAGCAGTGTTTCCACGCCAAGGATGTCGCGGAATTGCGAGACGATCGGGATGCTCCCGCCTTCGCGGATGAGCGCGACCTTTTTTCCAAACGCATCCTGCAAAGCGCGCTGCGCCGCTTCGCCGAATTTCGAATGCGGGTCGGTCAGATACCACGGGCCGCTGTGGCCATCGATGATCTCCATCGTCACTCCGGGCGGGAGATTTTTCTCGAGATGCTGATGGACGAGCTGGAGAATCTTCGCGCCATCCTGCTCGGGCACGAGCCGGAAGGTGAGCTTGGCCATGGCCTGGCTCGCGATCACCGTCTTCGTTCCCTGCCCCTGGTAGCCGCCGCCGATGCCATTAATTTCGGCGGTCGGACGCGCCCAGAGCCGTTCGAGCGTGCTGTAACCTTTTTCCCCGAAGAGATCGGGCGCCTGGGTTTCATCGAGCATCACCTTGTCGGCATCGATCGGCAGCTTGCGCCAAGCCTCGCGTTCCCAGTCTTCGAGCGGCTTCACGTCGTCGTAAAAACCGTCGATCGCGACGTGGCCGTTCTCGTCATGTAGAGTCGCGAGCAAGCGGGCCAGCGCGGTGATTGGGTTCGCGACCGCGCCGCCAAACACGCCCGAGTGCAGGTCCATTTTGGCGGCAGTCACTTTCACCTCGCAGGCGGTCACGCCGCGCAGGCCGTAGCTCAACGTCGGCACACCGCGGGCGATCATTCCGGTATCGGACACCACCACGACATCACAGCCTAACGACGTCTGATTCTGCTTTAGGAAACCGGGCAGACTGCCGCTCCCGACTTCCTCTTCCCCTTCTACGATCAAATGAAGGTTGACCGGCAGATCGCCCTTGTCCGCGATCGTCTCCTGGATTCCGAGAATGTGGGAAAAGATCTGGCCTTTGTTATCAGTCGAGCCGCGGGCAAACACATAGCCGTCTTTCAGCACCGGCTCGAATGGGGGCGATTCCCACAGCTCGAGCGGGTCGGGCGGTTGGACATCATAATGCCCGTAGATCATGACGGTCTTGCGCCCGGGCTGATGCTTGTTCCTGGCCCAGACGATCGGGTGCCCGGGGGTGGAAACGAGCTGCGCGTCGAGGCCGATCTTCTTCAGTTTTTCGACCAGCCAATTTGCGCATTCGACCAGCTTTTCCTTGTAGGCGTCGTCGGTCGAGATGCTGGCAAAACGGAGAAAGGTAAAGTATTCGTCGAGATAGGAATCGCGCATGGCGAAGAGTAGAGCAGCATTGCGCGAGGAGAACAAGGAGCGCCGCGGCTTGCAATCAAGCGGCGGGTTGCAGGGCTGAGCTCGACATAGCGCGGGGAGCGCCCTCACCGGCGCGCTGCGCGCGTCCCCTCCCCCCCAGGAGAGGAAAGGCGAAACGTCCGCTGTAGATTCAAATCCTCACGCTAACGCGGGCGCGGGACGAATCTTTCGCCGGGCATCTGCCTAGCTCGAGTCTTGTGGGTTGCAATTCCAGGCAGGGTGACGTTCACCCTCTCCTGGGGGGAGAGGGGACGCGCGCAGCGCGCCGGTGAGGGCGAAAGAAGGGCGATAGCCAACAAACCCTGCGACGCCGAATCCAGCCCAGCTGAAATCTGGTATTAACGCCTTGCCGCAGCCGCTTGCTTCGCGCAGCCTCCGCGGAAATGAACAAACCCGCGGCGAGCGTGAGCGAAAGCCAATTGATTCGTGCGCTCGGCGTTCCGAGCCTGGCGGCAAATATCGTTAACTCGACGATCGGCGCCGGGATCTTTGCCCTGCCCGCACTCGTCGCGGCGCAATTGGGAAGTGGCGCGCCGCTCGCGTTTCTCGCCTGCGCCCTCGCAATGGTGATCTTCGTCACCTCCTTCGCGCTTGCCGGCAGCCGCGTCTCGCTCACCGGTGGTCTGTATGTCTACGTTGAGACGGCTTTCGGCCGGTTTGTCGGGTTCATCGCCGGCGTCCTTTATTTTCTCACCGCGATTCTCGCAGCCTCAGGTATCGTCGCGCTGCTCGCCGACACGATTGGCGCAATGGTGCCCTTCTTCGCCCACGGTCCCGCGCATTTCGTCATCGTCCTGCTCGTCTTCGGCGGCTTGGCCTGGATCAACATCCGAGGAGTCCAATCCGGGGCCGTCGCGGTCTGGCTGGTGACCATCGCGAAATTGGTGCCGCTGTTTATCTTCGTCGGAGCAGGAATTTTTTTCGTCAGGCGCGCGGATGCCCTCACGATCACCTGGCCGGGTGTTCCGGTTCTCGGGCGCGGGGTTCTCCTGCTTCTGTTTGCCTTCGTCGGAATTGAAGTCGCACTCATGCCCAGCGGCGAGGTCAAAAATCCGGCGCGCACAGTGCCGCGCGCGATCTATCTCGCGCTCGCGGTCACGACGGTGCTTTACCTCCTCATTCAGTTCGTCGCGCAAGGCATTCTGGGAAACAACCTCGGGAAATTCCCGACCGCGCCCCTCGCCCAGGCGGCTTCGCGATTTTTGGGTGAACCGGGCCGCAATTTGATGCTCACGGGTGCAAGCGTTTCCGCTTTTGGGTTTCTTGCCAGCGATGTTCTTAGTTCGCCACGCGTGCTCTTTGCCCTCGGGCGCGATCGCTTTCTTTTCAAAGCCCTCGCCCACGTGCATCCTCGCTTCCGCACGCCGGACGTCGCGATCGTGGCGTATTGCGCGACGGCCGCGGTGCTTTCTCTCTTTTCCACCTTCCAACACCTCGCCATCCTCTCGAACGTTGCCGTGCTCGTCCTTTATTTCCTCTGCTGCGGCGCGGCGCTGGAATTGATGCGCCGTGATGTGCGCGGGGACGGTCAGCCCTTCGATTTTCCAGCGGCGTGGGTCGTACCCTGCATCGGCATCGTGATTAGCCTCTGGATTCTCGCCCAAGCGACGCGTCAGGAACTGGGAGTCACGGCGATCGTGGTGGCGGTGGCAGCGATTGTTTTCCTCCTCCAACGCTGGGTAAGGAAAAGCGGTGGTTAGCCTCCGGGCACCACATCTTGGGCCGGGCAGGAGCGCTCCACCCTGCAAATAGCGTTTATTTTGCTTGTCACCAGCCCAACCGGGTAGTATGCACCTCGGTAGTTTTCCTGCCGCATGCATCTCAAATCGCTCGAGCTGGTCGGCTTCAAGTCTTTCGCCGATAAAACCATCTTCAATTTCCACGAGGGCGTGACCGCCATCGTCGGCCCTAACGGCTGCGGTAAATCCAACGTCCTCGACGCGGTTCGCTGGGTTCTCGGCGAGCAATCAGCCAAGGCGCTGCGTGGGGGCGAAATGGCCGACGTGATTTTCAGCGGGACCGACAGTCGCAAGCCGGTCGGATTCGCGGAAGTTTCACTGACCTTCAGCGATTGCTCCGCCGAGCTCGGGATTGACTGGCATGAAGTGCGCGTCACGCGGCGCGTTTATCGCGACGGAATCTCGGAATATCTGCTTAACAAAACCGTCTGCCGCCTCAAGGACATTCACGCCCTCTTCGCGGACACCGGGATCGGGCGCGCCGCTTATTCGATGATGGAACAAGGGCGCATCGACCAAATTCTCAGCTCGCGACCGGAAGATCGGCGGGCGGTTTTCGAAGAAGCCGCCGGGATTACGAAATACAAAGCGCAAAAGCGTGAAGCCCTGCGCAAGCTCGAGGCGACCGACGCGAACCTGCTCCGGCTTAGCGACATCATTAAGGAAGTGAAACGCCAGATCGGCTCGCTCCAGCGCCAGGCCGGGAAAGCGCGGCGTTATCAGGCCTTGCACGCCGATCTTCAGGTGCTCGATACGCATCATTCCCGCGCCCAGCTCGATCGGCTCGAAAGCGAGCTGGAAACCTCGCGCGCCGCCGCGCTTAAGTTCGACGAGCAACAACGCGCGACCGAGCTGGAGATCGAGGAACAGGAAAACCGGATCGCCGAGCAGCGTGCCGAACTCGACGCGGTTGATGCGCGAATCAGTGAGGCACGTGCCGAGGTTCAGCGCGTGCAAAACCAGATCGCGTCGCATCGCAATCGAATCGATTTCAATCGCGAACGCGCCGAAGAATTAAACGGGCTGATCGAGCGCTACGGCCGCGACGTCGAGATCGCGGAGAGCAAGCGCGCCCAACAGGAAACCGAAATCCACGACACTGATCTGCTGCTCGCCGAGACCGAGCGTCTGCTGGCGGCCAAACAAACCGAACTGGAAGCGCTGACCGAGCGCGCTGCAGAAGCGCGTCGGAATCGCGAAGAACGCGAGCGGGAGTTGCAGGGACTCGAGCTCGCGATTTCGAAAGCAGAAAATCGCCTCGCCGATCTAGAGGCGGAAATTGCCAGCATCGCTTCCCGGCGCACCGCGACTGAGCCGCGGATCACGGAGCTGCTTGCGTCATTGGGCGAAGCCGCTGCGGCGCGTGACCGGCTGGCCGAGCGGCTCGCCGGGGTGCGAGCAAAAGGCGAACAGGAAAACGACACGCTTCAGCAGCTTGCCGCTCAAATTCCCGTTGCCGAGGAAGAGCTGCAGCGCGAGGAGGGACAACTTCGCGACGCGGAAACCGCGCTCATGAGCAGCGACCGCGCGATCGCGGAACGACAGTCGCGTCTGGAAATATTGCAGCAGCTCAATGCCGAAGGCGAAGGCCTGGCCGAAGGTTCGCAAGCGGTGCTCCGCGGGCTCGACGAGCCGGAACGAATTCTTCCCGCAATCGAGGGCGCGCTCGCTTCGTTGATCGAGGTCGAGGAGGAATTTATTCCTGCGATCGAAGCCGCGCTTGGCCGCAACCTGAATGCGATCATCCTGCGCGACCGCACTCTCGCCGGTGAGATCATGGCGACGCTGAGCGAGCAGCGGTTGGGACAAACCGCGCTCATCGCACGTGATTTGCACGCGGCTCCTGCGTTCGCCGCGCGTCCGCTGCCGGACGGGGCGATCGGCTGGGCGCTTGAAAAAATTCGAGCGGCGGAGACGCTTCAGCCTCTCGTTAGGCAATTGTTAGGCGAGGTTGTCCTGGTTGAAAATCTTGCCCAGGCCCTGACGTTGAAGCAGGAGCATCCGGAGCTGAGTTTTGCCACGCGCGGAGGCGAGGTCGTTTCCCGTCGCGGAGTCGTTTACGGCGGGCGAATCAACCGGGAGACCAGCTCGCTCTTTGCCCGCAAAGCGCAGATCGCCGCACTCGTCGCTGAACGCGATAAGCTCTTTGAAAAGCAGACGAATCTGGGCGCCGAACGCGACGCGATCGAGCGCCGGCTCGAGCAGGCGAACGAACGCCTGGCGGAAACTCGGGCCCAACACCAGACCGCTCGCAACGATCATTCCGCGACAACCGCGGAGATCGCGACGCTCGACCGCGAGTGGCATGCAGCCAGCCGCAAGTTCGATGCGCTCGAGTGGGAACGCTCGACCCTCGATCAACAGCTGACTGCGGCAGCCGAACGGCTCGCGCAGCTTGAGACTGAAGCGAATGAGCAGCGCGAATTTCTCGAAGAAGGACGCACGCGCCTAACGAATTCGCAATCGGCGGTCGAGACCGAACGACTGCGCGATGAGGAGCTCAACGAGCAGGTGAGTGAACTGCGGCTGGCGGCCGCGACGGAGCGGCAACGGCATGAAAACTTGCGCAGTCAGCGCGCGCCGATGGCGGCGCGGCAGGCCGAACTCGTGGAACTAATCGCGAGTCGCCGCGCCGATATTGCAAACTACCAGAGACGCCTCGAGCAACAGGCAAGCGAGAGCGCCGCGGCCGCGGCTGCGATCGAGGAGGGCAACCTCGCGCTTGCTGCCGCCGAAACCGCAGTTGCTGAAATTGCCGAGACTCGTTCCGCGCGCCTTGGCGCGGTGAATGATCTCGAATCCGATTTGCGCGCCCGACGCAAAGGATTGAGCGAGCTGCACGAAGCGCGCGGCAAAGCGGAGGTCCGGCAAACGCAAATCCAACTCACGATCGAGAACCTTGCCGAGCACGTCATGCGACGTTACCAGACCGATCTGCGCGAGTTTTCTCCTGATCGTTACGCCTTTACGAAAACCTATCGCGCTCAGATGAAACAGCGCGGCAAAGCCGAAACGGAAATAATCACGGAAGAATTCGATGAGAGCCGTTTGCGCGAGTTGATCGAGGAAATGACCCGCCAGCTCGATGCGATGGGCCCGGTGAATCTCGACGCCGTCCAGGAATACGACGAGCTCGAGGAGCGTTACAAATTCCTCGAAGCGCAGAACACCGACCTGACGAACTCACGGCGTGAGCTGCTCGACGTGATCGCGCGGATCAATCAGACAACGGAAAAGCTTTTCGCCGAAACCTTCGCGCAAGTGCGGATCAACTTTCGCGAGATGTTCGCCGAGCTCTTCGGCGGCGGCCGGGCCGATCTCGTGCTCCTCGATGAAAGCGATGCGCTTAATTGCGGGATCGACATCATCGCAAAACCACCGGGCAAACAACTCCAGAGCGTCTCGCTGCTCTCGGGCGGCGAACGGACGATGACGGCGGTCGCGCTCCTCTTCGCGATCTACATGGTGCGACCGAGTCCGTTTTGCATTCTCGACGAAATGGACGCGGCGCTTGATGAGACGAACATCAATCGCTTCATCAAGGTCCTTGACCGGTTCGTCACCCAAAGCCAGTTCATTATCATCACCCACAACAAACGCACGATCGCGAAAGCTGACATTCTTTACGGCGTGACGATGGAAGAACGCGGGGTCAGCAAACTCGTCGGCATGCGCCTCACGAAAGCGTCGATTGAGGAGGGGAACGCTCGGCCGCGGGAAACCACACCTGCGCAGCAGAAGCCGCTCGCCTTTGCCGAAAACGCGACTGATCAGGAGCCGGTCGCCCTCAGTCGTTAGGCAAAGACCGGCACGCGCCGGATTATTCGGGATCGCACTTCTTGTCATGAAAAGGTCGCTCCTCCCGCTGTTCTTCAGCGCAGCCGCGCTCCTGCCTGCGCGAGCCTACGGTCCTCAAGGGCATAAGATTATCGGCGCGATCGCTGACCAACGTCTCGCGAGTACGCCGGCCGGTGCCCGTGTTTCCCAATTACTCGACGGCTATTCGCTCGAGGAAGTCTCGATCATCGCGGACACAATCAAGCAATGGGACAAACCCGGCATCGATAACCCCAGGGTGCGCGTCTATTTCTCTTCTCATCCACGCATCGCCGAACAATTGCGCGAATTCTGGAAAGCCAATCCGCCGACCGATGACCTGAACTCATCCAGCCCGTCGCATCATTGGTTTCACTACACCGACGTGCCGCTGACCGGAGCCGAAAGATACCGCGATGGGAAAATTGGCCGGAGCCAATGGGATATCGTCCAGATGATGCGCTATTGCATCAAAGTGCTGGAGGGAAAAATTCCCGAGACGAACGAGCGCAAGATCACCAAACCAATCGCGGTCATTCTCCTCGCGCATTTTGTCGGCGACATTCATCAGCCGCTCCACGTCGGCGCGGAATATTTCGACGCGAAAGGAAATCCAGCCAACCCTGACGTAATGAGCGGAGCTCTCTCGGACGAAGGTGGCAATTCACTCCGGCTCAAACTGGCCGACAGCCCACCGCGGAAGCATGATCCCAGGTTCCACGGCTTTTGGGACATGGACGCGGTCATGGCCAACCTCCCGCTGCTGCCGGACACGCTGGCAAAGGAAGAGCGGCAGGCGAAAATGGATTTGGCCGAGAAGTCACTCACCAGCCGGCTGGCCAGCGACGAGCCGAAGAATTGGCAGATGCCAAGCTCGATGCCGCTGGAGGATTATCCGGAAGCGTGGGCGAACGAGATCATGCCTCTCGCGCGCGAGGCGCACCGACGCCTGCACTACCAGAATATCATCGCCTTCCTCGACAACGGAAAAATGGTTGCCGACGGAGAGGTGGCGGAGAAGGCGGGCGAACAGAAAATTCCCTACAGCAAATGGGCCGCCGGAGTGGTCCTGGAGGAAATGCACAAGGCTGGCTGGCGCCTGGCGGACCTGCTCAGGGAGATCCTCCAGCCTAACGAGTCATCGAAAACCAGCGGCCGAATTGGGCCGAGGCATTGGTAGACGCGATGAAGAGCGCGAAGTAAACCGGGCTCGCTTTGTCAGGGTGGAACTTCCTGCGCGCTTATTTCAATGCGGCTCGACTTCACTGCTGCAGGCGGTATCCTGAGAACGTGACGAGACAGAGAAAAATTCTCACCGCAATCTTTCTCGCCCTCAGCATTCTCCCTCTCGGAGCGCAAACGCAGACTCCACCGCCGCCGAATGCGGTTTACGGCGCTTATCCGCACAAGTACCAGGAGATCATCATGAGCTGGCTGAATACGGCACTGATTGATCCGAACAGCGTGCAGATCAAATGGCTGACCGAGCCGCGCCCGGGCGAGCTGAAGGTGCAGGGCAAAATGATCCCAGGGTTCCTGGTCGACTTCTCCGTCAACGCCCGCAACATTTTTGGCGCCTACACCGGGGCGCAGAAACACACCGCCCTGATTCACGACGGGAAGGTCGTCACTGCGACCGGGTTTGTCGCTCGTTAGGCACGCCTAACGAGACTTGTGGCGGCGGCACGCTCCGGAGGAGCAAGGGCTCGCCTTGGATGGAGCGCGGACGAAGAAACAGAGTCGTCTGCTGTGCCAGCGGGTCATTTCCATCCGGTTTTTCCGAATAGATCGTCAGGCTGGCCGCGCTCGATCCGATTTTCCCGCGCACGACCGCGCGGGCGAGACGCAGTTCTCCCTTTCCGCTGCCGCGGCCGATGATCCGGACGCTGGAGAGATTGCTGCCGCTTGCTGGGAGATTAATCAACCCGAGCTCGCCCTGCGCCGGTTCCATCGTGAGCCGAAACTCTGGCGGCGAAGTTGTGAGGCTGGCGTTGAGCAGGAGTGGATTTCCGCCGAGTTGCGCGCGCAGCGGGGCAGAGATGGCGGCGGCGGTGGTGAAACGAAGATCGGCGCTGAGATCGCTCACCTCCGGCCAGGGTGGAGGCGGGAGAAAATCCGCGCCCAGGATCTGGGCCTCGCCGGAAACATGAGGCGCGCCTAACGAATTGGAGAAGTTGATTGAGCCGCTCAGCAAACCGCGCGCGGAGAACGGGCGAAGTTTCTCCGGCAAATTCTCCAGGAAAAGAGCGGAACAACTCGCGGTCAGCGAAAACGGCGCGGCCCGATCGAGAACCGTGCCGTTTTCCATGGGCTTTTTCTCCAACCGCAACGGAATCGAGGCATCGAGATGCAGCGGCGCCGATTTTCCGAAGAAGGCCGCGGCACTTACCTGTGCTCGGCCCTGCCCGTACCACGCGTCAAAGGTGACGAGATCGTCGGGCGAGCCGCCGCCGAAACTGGCGAGCCGGCCGCCGCCTGTGAGTTGGAGTTCGCCTAGCGAACCAAAGGCTGCCAGCCGGCCATCGAGCACCCCGCTGACGGGCAAAGTCTCACCCAGGGCGGCGCCGAGTTTTTGCAGATCGAGATGGCTGATCACGAGATCGACATCAGACTTTTGTTTTGGGTCGAGCCCATCGAGGAATCGGCGGGTGGCCCACCAGCGACGCGCGCTGAGCGGGAGAAAAACTGTTCCGGTGATACGGGGCGCGCCGTCGAGCGTGAGCCGGATCGATTGCAGCTCGATGAAGTTGCTCCCGAGCATGAGAAAGCCGCCGAGCCAGACGCGGTCGTTCCCGACCTGGAAGGTGCGAAAGAAAACATCCTGCGGCGAATAGCTCCCCTCGAGCGTGATATCGAGCGGCATCCGCAGCGGCGCGAAGGGCAGTTGCAAACCGTGGGCGTAGAACTGCATCGTGCCGGAATTGGCTTTGAGGGTGCCGTCGCCCTGCCAGTCGAAGGTCGCGCCGCCGGCGATTCGCCCATGCGGGAATTCCGCTGGAAGCAGCGGCGCGTAAGCGGCAAGATCATTGATCGCGCCGGTGATGCGGCCGGAGAAGCGATGCGGCGAATGGAGATCGATTTCGCCTTCCCCGCGCAGAAAATCCTGCCCATGGCGCGCTTCGAATTTTTCCAGCGTGAGCTCGCTCCCCCGCAACTCGAGTGCTGCGCCTAACGAATCAAGGGCGACTTCGCGATAGCTCGCCCCTTTGCCATGGAGCTCGAGCCGGCCGCGCGCTTCGGTCGTGAGCGCATCGAGGTTTCCCTCCGCCACGAGCGCGCCGCTGAAATCACCGGTCGAGGCGCCAAAAAGTTTCGCGAAGCTGTTCAGGTCGGGGATGGTCGCATTCAGTTGCCCACGAAACGGCAGCTCCGTCCAGCGCTGTCCTTTCTTCGGCCAGCGCAACTCGCCATTGATCGTGAGCTGGTTCTCGTGCTGCCGGACGTAAAGCTGCTCGACCTCGAGGCGGCGGTCGTAATAGGTCGCGCCGAGCATGACGCTGTCGGCGCGGCGCACCCGCCAGGCGAAATCGGTCAGTTCCATCCAGACCGAAGCGGTGCCGTCAAGAAACTGCCCCGGGTTGCCGCGAAAGGTAAACTTGGCCGCGTGCAGGCGGCCGGAAATCGGCTCGACGAATCCGAGTGCGCTCGCGATCTGCGCGAGAGAGACGTTGGAAGCCGACCCCGCTGCTTCCAGCACGCCCTTATGGCCGGCCCGTTGCTGAAGGCTGATCCGAACCCCGCCGCCGTAGGCATCGAGCTGGAGATCGAGGCCGAGGCGTTTCCGGGCGAGCCGCGAAAGATCAAGGGTCAGGGTTTCCAGGTCGAGTCCGCGAACGAGAGGTAGCCCGGCGATCGTCAGGCGATGCCCTTCCCAGGCGGTCGCGCCGCGCAGGTCGAGGAACGTTCGTCGAAAAATTGCGGACCGAAGCGTGACCTCGCGGGCCGAAAATTTACCCGATTCGATCGCGCTCGCGCTCAGGAGAAGCTGACGAAGCGTGAGAGCAAACTCGGGCGTCGCGAAGTCAAGATCTGCTCGGTCGATGTGAAAATTATCGGGGAGGAGGCGCGAGAGCAGGCGCCAATCCAACTCGCTTTTTCCCTTTTGCTCTGCCGGGAGCCGGATGCGGGCGTCGAGCTGCTCGATTTTCACGGCGCGCAGGAAAGCGCTTTGGCGGGAAAAAAACAGGCCACGAAAATTCAGCTCGGCGACGATGTGATCGGCCCGGAACGCAATCTCCCGCGCCGCACCGGGCGGAGAATTCACGCGCAGTCGCTCGATTCTAATCGGCTTGAGGAAAGGGGCTTCGATCTTCCCGATTTCGACGCGCACCCCTTCGCGTTTCGCGGCCCAGTCGAACCAGAGCCGCAGCCCTGCCGGCAGAAAGAGCGGCGCGAGGAGCGCGTCGAGCGCACCGAGCAGGAGCACGGCGAGCAGAAGAAGCAGGAGACGTTTTCGGAAGGACATGCGCTGATAACGCCCGCGCCTAACGATGCCTAACCGCGCGGCGCAGGCCCGGGAAAGATGACACGAACCGGCTCTTCGGGATGAAATTTTTCGCGCAGCTGCCGGGTGAAAGCCTGCTCGGCTTCCGCCGGCAAGCCGCTCGACTTCTCGCGCGCGAGCTGTGGCAGAAGCGCGAGTTGCTGCTCGAGATCGGCGGCCGAGATGCGGTTCCAAAGGCCATTTTCGAAAGCCAGCACCTCGACGTTTTTCTGGGCGACGGAAAGGATCTGGGCGTGCGGTAGATTGAGCACGATCTCCTCGGGACGAACCTCGACGTTGAATTTCTTTTCCAAATCAAAACCCGCCTTCACAAGAAAGGTGCCGTGCAGTTTCAACCGCTTTGTGCTCCCGGCCCAGGTGTGGAGAAATTCGTGCTCGACCTCGACCCGCCGCTCGAGGACCGACAGCTCCGCGATCGTGCTGGTCTGTTCAAAATAGACGCGGTGGTTGATTGTGACCCGCGGCTGAAGCTGGGCCAGCCTAACGAACGCATCGCGCGCCTCGCGCCCGAGTTGTTCCAGGCGCGCCGCGCCTTCGGCTCCCGTCCGCGCCGGCCAGGTTTCGATCCGATAAAAGATGGCGAAGATGAGGCCGGCAAAAATGAGAGCAACAAAAACGATCGCGAGAGGCCAGGCCAGCGGCCGCGATCGTCTCTCCTTTTCGCGGCTCTTTGTCTCCAACTCCATCAGCCCAAAAAAGTACCGCCCCCCACACCCGAAGGGCATGAAGGGCGGCTGTTCCCCCCAGAACAATCTTTCAAATCCGCACTTCGGATACCCGACCTAACCGCGGTCCGCAAGAAAATTTTCCAGCCACAAAAATAATCGGACGGCCCGGAGCACGTTGACGAACCGAGTTTGCCTGCATTGGGACGGGCGGCGGTGATTCCGCATGTCAGTTTCACTGTCGATAAGCTGGAGCGGGTTGGGCCTGAGCAGGGACGTAGCTAGATCGAGTATTACTCTTGCTGCCCTCACTGGCGCTTACGCGTCCGTCTCTCCCACAGGGAGAGAGTACGCACGAGCCTACCCGAACAAGACGCTCTTCTCTTGTCGTTCGACAGCTCCGGAGCTGCAAGAGAGCTCGTTTCCCGGTCTCACTGGCTCTTCGCGTCCGTCTTCTCCCAGAGGTCTGCCTAACGACGCCGCGACCGAGACGGTGGACGGTCTCACTGGCTCTTCACGTCCCTCTTCTCCCAGAGCGAGAAAGGAGTGGATTATTCAGTTGGGGCCTGCTTCGCGGCACAGGAGTGGAGGAGAGTCTTTCCGTTACGCGCCGCACTTCTCTCTCCCACTGGGAGAGACGGACGCGCAAGCGCCAGTGAGGGCGCCGATCCCGATCGCTCTCTCCTCAAAGCCACCCGCCGGTGTTCGACGCCGCCGCACTTGTTCTTCCCGCTTGCCCCACAAAGGCCAACCGCATCTTTCGCACAGAAGACGAGCAATGTGCACATCCCCATTCAACGCGCGCGTACTCTCTCCCACTGGGAGAGACGGAGGCGCAAGCGCCAGTGAGGGCTCGATCCCGATCGCTCTCCTCAAACCCACTCACCGGTGTTCGACGCCGCCGCACTTGTTCTTCCCGCTTGCCCCACAAAGGCCAACCGCATCTTTCGCACAGAAGGCGAGCAATGTGCACATCCCCGTTCAACGCGCGCGTACTCTCTCCCACTGGGAGAGACGGACGCGTAAGCGCCAGTGAGGGGCTCCAATCCCGTCCTTTCTCCTCAAAGCCACCCACCGGTGTTCGACGCCGACACACTTCTTCTTCCCGCTTGCCCCACAAGGGCCAACCGCATCTTTCGCACAGAAGACGAGCAATGTGCACATTCCCATTCAACGCGCGCGTACTCTCTCCCACTGGGAGAGACGGACGCGCAAGCGCCAGTGAGGCTCCGATCCCGATCGCTCTCTCCTCAAAGCCAGCCACCGGTGTTCGACGCCACCGCGCTTGTTCTTCCCGCTTGCCCCACAAAGGCCAACCGCATCTTTCGCACAGAAGGCGAGCACTGTGCACATCCCATCCAACGCGCGCGTACTCTCTCCCACTGGGAGAGACGGACGCGTAAGCGCCAGTAAGGGCGCCGATCCCGTCCTCTCTCCTCAAAGCCACCTACCGGTGTTCGACGCCGACGCACTTGTTCTTCCCGCTTGCCCCACAAAAGCCAACCGCATCTTTCGCACAGAAGACGAGCAATGTGCACATTCCGTTCAACTCGTGCGTACTCTCTCCCACTGGGAGAGACGGACGCGTAAGCGCCAGTGAGGGCTCCGATCGCTCTCTCCTTAAAGCCACCCACCGGTGTTCGACGCCGCCGCACTTCGACCCCTTGCCGCCGCACTTCTCCTTTCCGCTGCTTCACAAAGGCCAACGCATCTTTCGCACAGAAGGCGAGCAATCTGCACGTCCCATTCAACGCGCGCGTACTCTCTCCCACTGGGAGAGACGGACGCGTAAGCGCCAGTGAGGGATCCGATTTGGGCGAAAGAATTGAACTAAACCCATTTCGGCGAACACTACCTGCCGGAGCCTCCGGATGTTAGCTTGTGAACCTTCGCGACCTGCAATTACGCAAATTCCGCTGCTTCGCTTCCTTCGGAGTTGAGTTCGGTCCCGGCTTTAACTTCATCATCGGTCCAAACGGCCGGGGCAAAACCAGTCTGCTCGAGGCCGCCTGTGTGCTCCTGCGCTTGCAATCGCAGCGCACGAGCAGCCTCGCACCTGCGATCCGGATCGGCGAACGCTCGTTCAGCGTTTCGGGTCACGCCCAGGGTCATCTGCTCCAGTTCTACTACAGCACTTTGCGGCGCAAGCTTGCCTTCGATGGAGTCGAGCAGCGCGACCAGGCGGAATATTTGCGCCTTGTGCGAGTAGTCTCCTTTGCCAATCAAGACCTCGCCCTGACACGCGGGCCGGCGGAGTTGCGCCGCCGGTATGTTGATTTTGTTGGGGCGCAGATCGATGCGCGATATCGCCCGGCGTTGCGGGCTTACGAGCGCGCGCTGCGGGCGCGCAATGCAATTCTCAAATCGTCGCATCTGCGGCCGCGCGAGCTCGCGGCCTACACCGAGCCGCTCGTGAGGGCGGGAATTCTGCTTCGCAGCATGCGAAACGATATCGTCCGTCGGCTCGCCCCACGCGCCGAGAAAAGCCAGCACCGGATCAGCGGCGGCCGCGAAACGCTGAGGCTCGAATACGCACCGGGCAGCGAAGCGGATTTCGCCGCGCAACTGGAGCGCGAACGCGAGGAAGAGGCGCGTCTTCGCCTAACGACGGTCGGCCCGCATCGCGATGATCTCCGCATTCTTATCGATGGACAAGCGGCGGCCCAATTTGGGTCCGAGGGCCAGCAACGCACCGTCGCCCTCGCCCTGAAGCTGGCGCAGGCGCATGTCTTCGCGGAAGATTTCGCCGCTCCTCCCCTCCTCCTCATCGACGATATCTTTGGCGAGCTGGACGCAACCCGGCGCAACGCGCTCCTTGCCGCTTTGCCTAACGAGTCGCAGAAGCTGGTCACGGCCACATCGCTCGATTGGCACGAAGGAAAAGAGGAAGGGCCGATCTTGCGGCTCTGATTGGTTGCAGAGCGGCGGGCGCGGTCTTCTATTTTCCTATGCGTCGCCAGCCGACTCCGCCGCAGAATTTCACCGGTCAGCTGCTCGTCGCACATCCCAGCATGCTCGACCCGAATTTCCGCCGGAGCGTGCTCTTCATTTCCTCGCATGACCAGGCGGAGGGCGCGATCGGCGTCATCATCAATCGCCCGCTCGACAAGCATGTCGCCGAGCTGGTCACAACTCCAACGCCCGAAACGCTGGCGAATGTGCCGGTGTTTCTCGGTGGCCCGGTTGGAACCAACCAGCTCATGTTCGCGGCCTTCGATTGGGACGCGCAAAATTCGCTCTGGCTGAATCATCAGGTTGACCTCGAGGAAGCGCACGTGCTCGCGGAACAGGATGGGACGACGATCCGGGCCTTTGTTGGTTATGCCGGGTGGACCGCGGGCCAGCTCGAAAACGAATTGCAGCAACATGCCTGGCTCCTGCAAAAGCCCACCCGCGATCTCCTCGCCCCGGAACGCCTGCCGCGGCTCTGGTTTGAGATCATGCGCAACCTCGGGCCCTGGTTCAAAATGCTGGCCGCGGCGCCGGACGATCCTTCTTTGAACTAGCTTCGCGCCTCGGAAAATGCGAAGCAGTGGAAAGACCTATGATCATCGGCATTCCAAAAGAGATTAAGTCGCAGGAAAATCGCGTTAGCCTCGTTCCCGGAGCGGCGCAGCAGCTGACGAAGCGCGGCCACACTGTGCTGGTGGAAAAAGATGCGGGCATCGGATCGGGTTATCCCGATGCCGATTATGTGGCGGCGGGGGCGCGGGTGATCGAGAAAGCGGCCGACGTTTTTGCCGAAGCGGAGATGATCGTGAAGGTGAAGGAGCCCTTGCCCGCCGAGTACGGTCTCCTGCGCAAGGGGCAGATCCTTTTCACCTACCTCCATCTCGCCGCAAGCAAACCGCTCACTGAGGCGGTCGTGAAGTCGGGCGTCACCGGCGTCGCCTATGAAACCATCCAGGTGGGCAATCGGCTGCCGCTGCTCGAGCCGATGAGCGAGATCGCCGGGCGCATGTCGACTGTGATGGGCGCCAATTTTCTCGCGAAACATCACGGCGGCAGCGGGGTTCTGCTCGGCGGCGTCCCCGGGGTGCTGCCCGGCCGTGTCGTCGTAATCGGTGGCGGAACTTCCGGCGTGAATGCCGCCCGAATGGCGACCGGACTGGGCGCCGATGTCACCATCCTGGAGGTGGATGTGGAGCGGATGCGTTTTCTCGACCTCACGATGCCGGGGACGCGCACGCTTTATTCGAGCGAAGCGAATCTGCAGGAGTTAATGGCAACGACTGATCTGCTGATCGGCGCCGTGCTCGTTCCCGGAGCGAAGGCGCCGAAACTGGTCACGCGTGAAATGCTGCACCGGATGCGACCGGGCAGTGTCCTGGTTGACATCGCGATCGACCAAGGCGGCTGCGTCGAGACCTCGCGACCCACAACTCATCTTCAACCAACCTACGTCGAGGAGGGTGTGATTCATTACTGCGTCGCCAACATGCCCGCCGCCTATGCCCGCACCGCCACCCAAGCCCTGACAAATGTCACTTATCGCTATGTGCAGTTGCTGGCCGACTTCGGCCTCGAAGAAGCCTGCCGACGCCAACCGGCTTTGATTGGGGGGATCAACACCATGAATGGTCACCTCACTCATCGCGCCGTAGCCGATGCCCACGGGATGGATTTTGAGCCACCTTTCCAAGCGGCAAACAGCAGCGCCTTTCCCTCCTAAGCCGCCGCCGGCGCGTTGTAAGAGCCAGCGGCGGAAAAAAATAAATTGCCGCAGGTCCGAAAAGTTCGCTTGCCCCGAATCAATTGTTAACCCAACATGGGCCTTCATCCATAACCTATGAAGAAATACATCTGCATCCTGGCTGGCGCTGCGCTCCTCGTGGCGTGCGAAAATAAGAACGAAAATGCGGCCCCGGCGGCTTCGCCTTCCGAGACCACAGAGACCACCATGACGACAACCTCGCCCGCTGAGGCTTCTCCGATGGCGACCATGACGCCGATGGAAACCGCGAGTCCGGCGGAAGCGATGAGTCCGGCGGCATCGAGTCCGATGGAAACGATGAGCCCGGCCCCGGCCGAAAGCACTACCACCGAGACGACCACGACGACCGAAGCGTCGCCCACTCCCTAGCCGACAAAGGCAACTTAAAGCGCAAGATCTTCCCCCGGGCAGGCCGGTCCGGGGGAAGATTTTTGCCGTCAAACACTCGAGCGAGCTGGCGGTAGCTGCGGCGCTCCTCTCGCAACGACCTTGCGGCGCGACAGCAGGTCCCCTCCAGATGGATTTCTACCGGAGCGGCTAGTCTTTCGCCATCATCTCCGCCCGCTCCCACAAACCTGCTGCCCTGACGAAGCGCTCGGTTACCATTTCACGAAAATCCCGCGACCCCGGAACCCAGAGATGATGCGCAATCTTCATCTCCTCGCGCGCGACGCGAACGACATTGAATGAATTCGATTCACCTCGCCCTCGGGTCGAAATGGTTGTCCCAGCCTGGGCGATGAGTGCGCAGTGACCTTCGATCGGATAACGTTGCGCCGTCAGGCCGACATGTTGCAGGTGAAGATGGCCGGACAGAATCAGGTCCACTCCGGCTGCGGCCAGCCCGCGCATGGCCATGACTGACCGGCCTACGATGGAATGGCTGCGCAACCCGGGCGGAAGGTCGAAAGGATGATGAGTTACCACCACCTTTATCAACTCCGGTTTGATGCTCGCGAAAAGAGCCTGCGCGGCTGCCACCTGGCGCAAGTTGATCCGCCCGTATTTTCTCGTCAGGGAACGGGCCGTATTAATTCCGAGGACCGCGACCTCGTCATCTTTGTAACAAGGCGCGAGATCAGGCGTGATGTAATGGCGATATCTCCCCAACGGGCTGACGAACCTACGCAAAACATCCCAGAGCGGGATATCGTGGTTTCCCGGCACCGCCAGCCATGCCCCCGGCAAGCGCTCGAGAAAGGCGCGCGCGGCGCGAAACTCAGCCCGACGCGCGCGCTGCGTCAAATCCCCCGAAATCACAATCAAATCCGGGGCGATGGCTCTCGCCGCAAGCAGGAGTGGCTCGACTAAGGAAGCCTCTACCCGGCCGAAATGCAGGTCGGAAAGATGCAATAGTGTTCTCATCAGGAGGCTCTTTCTCGCGGTGCCAGCACCATCAGTTCCTGCGGGGCGAGCCGAAACCGCATCGGGCTTTCATGACTTCCTAGCTCACCATCCAACGCCACCCGCACATGATGACGGCGCAGGGTCTCGATTGTCGCCTCGGAGGCGCAAATCGCCTCGTAATCCTGACCGAGGCGCAATCGGCGAAAAAGGACTCGCAAGCCGAGACGAAAGGTCGTGGCCCGACCCGCCATGCGCGCAACATAGAGCGCAAATTTTCCCGAAGCGAGACACTCTGTACCCGCCAGGCCAAAGGTCTGCATCTGGAAGGCGTTCGAACAGATCGTAAGCATCGGTGTTTCTCGCACCACCTCACCCGCATCGGTGCGAAGCCGAACCCTGAAACGCGGCGGCGGCTGAAACGCCGTCCAAAGGACTGAGAGATAGGCATTCAACTGACTGCGACCCCATACCCGGTAGAGTTTCCGGCGCTTTAAAAGGGCCGCGGGATGAATACCGATGCTGGCGCTATTGAGAATGAGACGGCCATCGAGATCGAGCACCGGCGCCGGGAGAAGTTTCCCTTCCACGAGCACGCGGGCGGCCTGTTCCACTTCGAGAGGAATACCGATGTTCTTCGCGAAATAGTTAAAGGTGCCGAGCGGGATAACTCCCAGAGCCGTTCCGTACTTCAGCGCCGCCTGTCCCACGGCGCATACCGTCCCATCACCGCCCCCGGCCACGAGAACGTTACACTGCGTCGCCGCGCGCTCTTCGGCTAACTCTTTGATGTCGCTGGCTTTCGCGACCGAAATCCGAAAAGAGCGGCCCGATTCCCGCAGCACGCCCGCGAGCAGCTCCGCCACCTCCGCACCACGCTGCGCGCCGGAGCGCGGGTTCAAGATCACCTCGATCGAGTTTGCCACCGGGAAAAGGACACGCCCCCGGGCGGCAATGCAATCCCGTTCCGGTCAGGCATTGGCGATCAATAGCTTCTCATCTGCTTCCGGATCGTACTGATAGGGCGGTGCAGTGACTAACGGAGTCTGACGGAAATTATGTTTTGGCGGCGGGGAACTCGTCTGCCATTCCAATCCGGTGGCTCGCCACGGATTCGGACCAGCGACCCGGCCGTAGCGCAGGGCCCAGAGAAAGTAGAGCAGCGGTAAGAGATAACCTACACCAAGAACCGATGCCCCCGCCGTCGACAGGACATGAAAGATTTGAAACTCCGGCGGGTAGGCGTGGTACCGCCGCGGCATCCCGAGATAGCCGAGCACAAATTGGGGAAAGAAGGTGAGGTTAAATCCGATAAAGGTGATAATCGCCGCCATCTTGCCAATAAACTCCGGATAGAGCCGGCCGGTGATCTTTGGGAACCAGTAGTGTAACCCACCCATAAACGCCATCACCATGCCTCCCACCATGATGTAATGAAAGTGCGCGACGATAAAGTAGGTGTCAGTCACATGCACATCCACCGCCAGTGAGGCCAGAAATAACCCCGTCAGCCCTCCGATCGTAAAGAGCCCGATAAAGCCCAGCGCGTAGAGCATCGGGGTGTGAAACGTGATCGAGCCGCGGTGCAAGGTCGCGGTCCAGTTAAATACTTTTATTCCCGAAGGAATCGCGACCAGGAAACTGAGGATTGAGAAGATCATCCCGGCGTAAATCGACTGCGAGCTGACAAACATATGGTGGCCCCACACAAGAAAGCTCAGCATCCCAATCGCCATGCTGGCGCACGCCACCCAGGCATAGCCGAAAATCGGCTTTCTTGAAAAACAAGGGACCAACTCACTCACTACGCCCATGCCCGGTAAGATCATGATATAAACCGCCGGATGAGAATAAAACCAGAACATATGCTGAAAGAGAACCGGATCGCCGCCCAGCTTCGGGTCAAAGATGCCAATCCCCCAGAAGCGCTCGAGCGACATCAGCCCGAGCGTGATCGCGAGGACCGGAGTCGCCAGGACCAGGAGCAGACTTGTCGCGTAGAGTGACCAGATAAAAAGCGGCAGGCGGAACCAGGTCAGTCCCGGCGCACGCATTTTGTGGATGGTCACAATAAAATTCAGCCCGGTGAGAATCGAGGCAAAGCCAGCGATAAAAATTCCGGCCGCCATTGAGATGACATGACTGTTTGCGTAGGTCGTGCTGTAGGGCGTATAAAAGGTCCAGCCAGTATCTACTCCTCCCGCAATCAGCGACCAGAGGGCAAAGCCGCCGCCGAAGACAAACAGATACCAGCTTAAGAGGTTCAATTTTGGAAAAGCCAGATCCCGCGCGCCGATCATTAACGGAATGACAAAGTTGCCAAGCACGGTGGGAATCGACGGAATAAGGAAAAACCACACCATTAAGACTCCGTGAACCGTGAAGAGCTTGTTGTAGGTCTCAGAAGTGACAAGATCACCCTGGGGCGTGAGCAGTTCGATTCGCATCAGGGCCGCGGCCAGGCTGGCGATGGTGAAGAAAATCAGAATCGTCCAGAGATAGAGGAGGGCAATCCGCTTATGATCGGTGGTCAGAAGCCAGGAGCGGACGCCGTGAGCACGGGTTAGATAGTCAACTCGCGGCATCTCGCCCGCGGTCTCGACCATCATTGCGGTTGCGCTCGGGCGTTCGGCGTTCTTCCCGCTGAGCGGTTTTTCGACGGTTTGCATCAGTTACTCTCCTGGTGATTGGTCGCCGATCGACTTTAGATAGGCGATGATTTTCATGATCTCCGCTTCACTAATGTGCCCGGTGAAACTCGGCATCACGTTCGGATAACCCGCCGCCACTTGTTTCTCCGGCAAAAGGATGGAATCGCGGATGTACTGCTCGTCCGCAGTAATGACTTCCCCGGAATCGAGCGGAACCTTTTTCCCGTACAACCCCGTCAGTATTGGCGCATGAACCACCGGGCTGCCTTCATGGCAACCGCTGCATCCCTTCTCCCGAAAGAGTTGTCGCCCCGCGACCACAAGCGAGGGCCCGGTTTCACCCGTCGTCAGCCAGCGTTGATAATCCGCTGGCCGCATGACGACAACTCGTCCAATCATTTTTGAGTGATCCGTTCCGCAATACTCGGCGCAAAAGAGATGAAACTCGCCCAGTTTCGTCGCCTGAAACCATTCCGTCGTATATCTTCCCGGGACAACATCCTGTTTCACCCGGAAAGCAGGGACGAAAAAGCTATGAATCACATCCTGTGACGTCATCAGGAGAGTCACTGCCTGGCCCAGCGGCACGTGCAACTCATTGATCTCCTTCTTGCCCTCGGCGTGCTCCAACTTCCACATCCATTGCTTCGCTACTACCTGCACATTGGCGGTGTCGCCCGGCGGCTCCTCAATGTCGTAGTAAACGATTGCTCCCCAGGTGAAAAAGCCAAGCGAGACCACGAGCGGGAAAAGGGTCCAGCCAGTTTCGAGCAAATTGTTGCCGCTTACCGGGTTGGCGCGGCTCGCCTTCGAACCGCGGCGATATCTGATCGCAAAGTAAGTGATTGGCACAAAGACCACGAGAGAAAAGAAAATCAGCATCGCGGTCAGCCCAAAGTAGAGCCAGTCCACCTGAGTTGCACCAGTCGAAGCTTGCGGTGGAAAAATGTGGAACTTATCCATTTCAATCCCGGTCCTTGGATAGATTTGCCGAGGGAGTTTGCCGGCCCATCGAGATAATCCACCAAACGAGGATTAGGACGCTGGCAACCCCCGAAACCCGCACCACAGTCATGATAAGCTGTCCATACTTCCCGCTGATGGGATTATAGCGGCAGCACAGGATCACGAGCTGATGAATCAGCGACCCCTTCTCCCCTTTCGAGGCGGCGATGATCGCGCTCCGCAATTTGCCGGGCTCGAAGTTAACTCCAAAAAAATAGCGTGAGATCCGACCTTCCGGAGTTAGAACGAGGAAACCGCTCGGGTGCGCGTACTCATGGCTTTCAGGATCGTATTTGTAATGGAATCCCGCCTCGCGCGCGAGCTCAGCGATGGCTGGTTCATCGCCGGTAAGAAAGTGCCACCCCGCTTCAGACCCACGACGCGCGTAACGGGTCAGGTACTCCTTC
Source organism: Chthoniobacterales bacterium (assembly GCA_036825615.1). Lineage (GTDB taxonomy): Bacteria > Verrucomicrobiota > Verrucomicrobiia > Chthoniobacterales > UBA10450 > JAICXG01. The sequence continues at coordinate 20,910 of DAISXY010000022.1, read as the reverse complement.
TTCTTCGTTGCCGCCTGCTTTGCATTCTCATTTGGATCGATACTGACGTTGATAACGTTGAAGTCTCGTCCCACGTCGAATCTCAGCTCCTGCATCGCCTCGATCAATCCATCGTTTATGATCGTACATAGCATTGGACAATGGTAATAGCCGAGCACGAGCAGAGTCGGCTTCGTGTTCAGGAGGTCGCCGAGGGCGACAATCTTTCCGTTCGCATCCTGAAACGTGAGTTTGCGCGAAATCTGCTGCCCGAGGTGCTGATCGAAAGCGATCTGTTTGAAATCCTCTTTGGAGAGTGCACCGAAACTCCGGTTCACCCCTGTAATCAGAGTTATAATCGCTAGCCCCGAAATCATTATTCTTCTCACGGTGTCACCTCCGGACTCGGAGCGGTGATAGGATTGGGCGGTTGAACAATGGTCCTGGGACGCGATTGCAGGAGCTGGAGCCGCGTCTGGCCGGCGCCGGCCTGCGGAAGTCCACGCTGCCACAACAGTTCCATCGCCCGTTGAATTGGAATGTGCGCGATGCCCGCTGCTTGATCGACCCAGCCATAGCTCCGTAGCCGCGTCTCCTGGTCCAACTGTAAGCGCGCCCGCTCACTTCCTGACCTGGTGATCAGTCGGGGGGACGGAAAGCTCGCTATCTGCTCGGCCACTCTTACCTGGAGCGGCTCGTTTGTTTGCCGGCCAGCATTGAGATAGCGCAACATGATCCAAGAGATGAGCAAAGCCATCGCGATGATGAGAAAAACGAGCATTCCAACCATTGCGAGATTGAGGACATCGGCATCGCGCACCTCGTGAGTGGTATCACTCCTTTGATAGCCTTGGACTTTCATGCGGTAAGCGCCAGGGCGAAGCGCGGATCATTCAATGGCACGAGCGATTTACTCTCGAGGTTACGAGCAAAGAAGAAGAGCCAGACGCCGCCAATCCCAATCAGCGCCGCAAAATTCTGCCAACTGATGTGGATTCCTTCCTGATAAAAGCTCGGTTCAATCATCCACCACACATCAACGATATGGGCGAAAAATACGACGCCCGCGATGATCGCCAGTGCCCGCCGCGTGCGTTTTACCTGGCGCGAGAGCAGGATGAAAAATGGCCCGAAAAAGTGGAATAGAACAAGAAAGGCGACGACCGCGTGCCAGCTACCCGCGACCCGATGGAGATACCATGAGATTTCGTGCGGCAGGTCTCCTGACCAAATGATGAGTAACTGTCCGAAGGAGAGATACGCCCACATCATCGTAAAGGCGAAGACAAGGCTGCCGAGATGATGAAAGTTCTCCTTTCCAGTGATCTGGGAGAGCGAGCTGCGCGGCCCGAGCCAGACGAGCAGCAGAATGACAAAAGTCAGGCCGCTCAGCATTTGCCCGATACAAATCAGAATCGGGAACATGGTCGAGTACCAGTCCGGCTCGAGTGACATGACCCAGTCCACATACGTCAGAGTGACTGTGAGCGGATAGATGACCAAACCCGGACCGCTCCATTTCCGGATCCGGATCAACGGTGCGACATCATGGGTCGAATCTTGTTGGCGCGACCATTTGTTGAGGAGCAACGCGATCGCGATCCAGATGGCAAAGAAGAAACAGGCTTTAACGATAAACCAAAAAGGACTGAGGTAAGGATGCTTGTGCTGCAGAACAGCATCGGCCGCGACCCGGGCCGGCATCGCCCATGGGTAAAGATAGTGCAAGCCGAAGAAGATGGGAATGAAGGTGAGTCCCAGCAATGGCAGCGTTTTGCTTGCCGCTTCGAGCATGCGACGGGTGGGCCAGCCCCACATTCCGCCGGTCAGGTAATGCATCATCAGGAAACCCATTGAACCGAGCGCGACCCCAAGCCAGACCAGCTCGCCAAAGAGATAGGCGATAAAGAACTGGCGCGGATCGAGGAACCAGCCGAGAAGACAAAGGGCAAGAGCAACCAGGCCGACGCCGAGCGCAATCCAATGGCGATTGCCGATGACGCTGCGCAGATCTTGATTCACGGGGCCGCCTCCAATTGCCTTTGCTCGTTAGGCGGGAGATCTTGCGGCGAGGCGTGCTGACTCAGTTGCAGAGCGCGAATGTAGGCCGCGATCGCCCAACGATCCTTCGGTTCCACTCGCGAAGCATACGAATACATCACCCCGTAGCCGTTGGTAATCACATCGAAGAAATGACCGATGGGCGCGTTCCGTAGCCGCTCGCTATGATAGCTCGGCGGCGCCGGGAATCCGCGCTGGACGATCTCGCCGTTGCCCTCGCCAGCGAGCCCGTGACAGACCGCGCAGTAAATCTCGAATCGTTCCCGGCCGCGCTCGAGTAACTCAGGCGTGAGTTTCAAAGGCATCTGCGCCACGAGCAGATCGCCCTTTTCCAGACCGGTATAGAAGGCCTCATTCTCATGCGAGGCGTGATACTCGACCGTATTCGCGGGAATGGGCCGGGCCGATGTCCCATCCCTGAAAAAGTCATTGGAAGCGTCCGGCTTGGACCGCGGTTGGTTGTACATATCGAGGCGACACGCGCTCACGCCCAGAGCGGCGAGGAGAAGAAGCCAGCGTGCCGCGGATTTCATTTCAAAACCTCCTCGACCAAAAGAGGCTTCAGGCTTTGCAGGAAGACCCGCGTGTCTTCGAGATCGAAAAGCGTGTCGCCAGCCTCAATACAAAGAAAAAAGCGATCCTGCGAGGCGCGCTCAAACTGCGGAAGATTGAACATTGGATGGTAGGGTTTGGGCAAACCGCTCAAACCTAACGAGAAAAAGAAAGCGGTGAGAGCGGCCCCGAGGACGGTAAGCTCGAAGGTAATCGGAATGAACGCAGGCCAACTGTGCAGCGGACGGCCGCCAATATTGATTGGGTAACTCACGACGTTGGCAAACCATTCCATGAAGTAGGCACTGCAACCGCCGAGAATCCCGGAGAGCAGAATGAGGAGCGGCATTCGATTCGATTTGCCAAGCGCCTCGGCCAGGCCTTCAATCGGGAAAGGCGTGTAGCCATCCATCCTTCGGTAGCCGCGGGCGTAGGCTTTCTCGGCGGCACGGACCAGCTCGGCTTTGTCTTTAAATTCGGCCGCCAGACCGTATAACTCCTCCTCCCTCATAGGGCGTTGGCCTTATTCGGCTCGGCGACGAGCTCGCGGTTTTCTGAGATCGAGATCATGGGAAGGAAGCGAATGAAGAGAAAAATCAGAGTGAGGAAGAGTCCGACACTGCCGAAGAGCACCGACCAATCCCAGAAGGTCGGATAAAACATTCCCCAGGCCGAAGGCATAAAGTCGCGGTGCAAACTGGTGATGACGATGACAAAACGTTCAATCCACATCCCGGCATTAATAAAGAGAGCCACGATGAAGAGTGTGACGGGGTTGCGCCGAATGCGTGCCGACCAGAGAGCTTGCGGGATAACGACGTTAAAAGCCATCAGCACCCAAAAGACCCATCCATAGGGGCCAAAGGCCCGATTCGTCATCATGTATTGCTCGAAGATGTCGCCGCTGTACCAGGACATAAAGGCTTCAATGAAGTAGCCATAGGAAACCATCATGCCGGTGACAAACATGATGTTAGCCATGTTATTGAGGTAGCGATTGGGTATCACATTCTCGAGGTGGTAGATCTTTCGCACCGGAATGATGATGTTCAGGACCATGGCGAAACCGGAATAGATTGCTCCAGCTACGAAGTAGGGGGGGAAAATCGTCGAGTGCCAGCCGGGTAACATCGCGACCGCGAAGTCGAGACTCACGACGCTGTGGACGGAAAGGACCAGCGGGGTAGCCAGACCCGCCAGGATCAGGTAGGATATCTGCTGCCGCTGCCAGTGCTCCGCGGAATTGCGCCAGCCCAGGGCTAAGACTCCATAGACCTTTTTCTGCCAAAGCTTCTTTGCCCGGTCGCGGAGTGTCGCCACATCCGGGACCAGTCCGAGGTACCAGAAGAGAAGCGAGACGATAAAGTAGGTGCCGACGGCAAAGACATCCCAGACGAGCGGGCTGCGAAACTGCGGCCACAGTCCCATCGTGTCAGGATAAGGCAGAAGATAATAAAAGAGCCAGGGCCGCCCGAGATGGAACAAGGGCATGAGCCCGGCGCAGGCAATCGCAAAGAGAGTCATCGCTTCCGTGAGGCGATTGATTGCCGTTCGCCAGTTTTGATACATCACCAAAAGAATGGCGGAGATAAAGGTGCCGGCATGGCCAATTCCGACCCACCAGACAAAGTTCACGATCATAAAGCCCCAGGCGACGGGGATGTTGACTCCAAAGATGCCAATCCCGCGAAAGAGGAGCCAACCGAGGGAGACAAGAAACACCATGAGGAGAATGAAAGCGACGCAAAACCCAATCCACCACGGCGCGGGTTGGCGTATCTTCAGCACCACGGAGCCGATTGTTTCGTTGACGCTCTCGTAAGTCTGCCCCGGCGCGAGCAGGTTCGAGGGATAACCCAGGCGCGACATCCGCGAGATCGGACGCTCTTTCGGCGGAAGAGTCTCTATCGCCTTCATGCTTTCAGCTCAGGGTTAGGGTTGCGCAATCTGGCCCAGTAACTGGTCCGCGGCTTTGTGTTAAGTGACGAGAGCATGTGATAATTGAGGGGCACCGCCTTACACCGAGATACCCGGCTCTTTGGATCATGAATGTCCCCAAAGACGATCGCATCCGCCGGACAGACCTGGGCGCAGGCTGGAATAACCTCGCCGTCACGAATCCTCCGGTTTTCGATTTGGGCTGTGATCCGCGCTTCATTGATCCTTTGCAGGCAATAAGTGCACTTCTCCATGACGCCGCGGCTTCGCACGGTGACATCGGGGTTCTTGACCAGTTTCTCACTCGGCTGGTAGTTGCCGTTGTACTCGAAGAAATTAAAACGCCGGACCTTGTAAGGGCAGTTATTGGAGCAGTAACGAGTGCCAACACAGCGGTTATAGACCTGGAGATTCAGGCCTTCGTTATCGTGGACCGTCGCGCCGACGGGGCAGACCAGCTCGCAGGGGGCGTCTTCGCAATGCATGCAGGGAACGGGCTGATGATGGAATTGCGGGTCCTCCAGAGCGCCCGCGTAGTAGGTATCCACCCGGATCCAATGCATCTCGCGGCCTTGAATCACCTGGTCTTTGCCGACAACCGGAATGTTATTTTCCGCCTGGCAGGCGATGGTACAGGCGTTGCACCCGGTGCAGGCGTTGAGATCGATCACCATCGCCCAGGCGTAACCGTTGTTTTTGTATTCGTCGGGGTAATAGAGCGTTTCCTCCCGGCGTGGTTCCTCCTCCATCCCGACGGCGAATTGCGGTTGCCGGATGAAGTCATCGAGCGTGCCGGTGCGATACATGTGGCGGCCTTCGATCGTGAAATGGTTCTGGGTCGTGGCAAAGGTGAGAGAGCGGCCGGTCTTTTGAATTGCCAGCCCTTCCCCCTGCCAGAGCGCGTCGGAAGTCCGCAGGACATAGGCGTTGTAACCCTTATGCCCCCCTACCCAACCGGCGCGTGGCCGACCATAACCAAGAAAGAGGGTGACACTGTTTTCCGCCTGCCCCGGCATGATCCAGACCGGGGCGTGTAGGCTGCGCCCGCGGAAAGATAGCTCGACGTAGTCACCAGAATTGAGCTTAAGTCTTTGCGCGAGCACGGGACTCACGAGTGCAGTATTATCCCAGGTAACTTTCGAGAATGGTTTCGGTAACTCCTGGAGCCAGGAGTTACTCGAGTAGCGGCCGTCAAGCGTATTTGGGTCGGGGCGGAAAATGAGCTCCAACCCCTGCTGCTTCTCCCGGGTGGGCGGAGCCGGCGCGGCTGAAAGAGATGATGTTTGCGGGCCCGCCGAATTGACTGGGTTCGCAACGATCCCTGTGGCGAGCATTTTTCGCCATTGCTGCTCAAAGTCATCAGGGTTACTCCCTTGCTTCCAGCTTTCTCTGATGATCTCATAGCCGCTCCGTGGCGGCTGAGTGATAAAGACATCGAGTAACCGATGAATGGAGACGCCATCGTAGAGCGGCAGAATGAGTGGCTGAATAATGCTCACCGTGCCGTCATACGCTCGGATATCGCTCCAGCTCTCGAGAAAATGCGTCGCCGGAATCTGCCACTGGCAAAACTCCGAGGTTTCGTTGGCAAAGAGCGTGTGATGAACGCGCAGCCTGGCTTTTTGCAAAGCATGCGCGAAATCGAAATCGGCCGGCGCGTCGTAAACTGGATTGCCGCCAAGGATCAAGAGCAGGTCGACAGCGCCCCGGCGCAGATCGTCAGCCAGGGCGCGGAGCGACTCGAGCTGCTTCATTGGCTGAACTTCGACCGGGGCAGAGTAACTCACGGTCGCACCGACATTGGCTAACGACTGATTAATTTGCGCGACCAGCTGATGGACTTCCGGCGGTTGGGTTGGGCCGGTGATAACAATGCTCGCGCCCGGATTGGCGCGAAGATCCTGGGCCGCAGCTTGGAGCCACTGGCTCGCTTCGGCCGGTAACTGAGCCGCGGCTCCGCCCGCGCCGAGCAACGCGGCGAGCGCCGCGGCAAGAATGGGAATATCGCGCGAAGCAACCGGAAGGCGGTGATCAGCATTCGACCCGGTGATGCTCGGAGTCGGCTCGGCGGCGTAGAACCGGCTCATGGTTGCGCCCTGCGGTTTCTCGACCCGGCGCCCAAGCACGAACTGGCGCGTGTAACGAAGCGCCGCCGGATGCAGGTAGAGGAAATCGGAATCGAGCGCGACGATCACCTTTGCTTTGGAGAAGTCATGGACCGGCTGGGCAGCGTAGGCGCCGCCGAGACTTGCTTCGCGTTGCGCGTCGAGCGTGATCGGTTCCCACTGGTGCCATTTGGCGTGCGGGAATTTTTGGAAGATCGCCTGGAATTGCCGCGCCATTGTCGGCGAGGTGACATTCCCGGTAAGGAAACGAATACCAGCTCCGGCGTTCGTTCCTTGCGACGAAAGCACGAGGTTGAGGCGATCGAGAAAAACATTCCAGGTGGAAACGGACTCGCCGCTCATCACATCCTTGGCTCGACCGGGATGGTAGAGGTCGAGCACATCAGCCTGGGCCCAGATGGTTGTCGCACCGAGGCTCATCGGATGATCGGGATTGCCCTCGATTTTGGTGGGACGCCCTTGATGGCTTTCGACCACGATGCCCTGACCGAAGCCGAGGAATGTTGTCGCGCTGGCGTAATAACTCGCCTTTCCTGGAATCTGGTCCTCGGGCGGTTCGACGTAGGGAACGATTTTTTCCAAGGGCTGTTTGGTGCAGGCGCCGAGGCCGGCGAGCGCGAGCGAGGCGCCCATGAGACGAAGGAAATCGCGGCGATGAACTGTGTTATCCCACTCCGAGGCGCCGCGCGGGAATTCGCGGTGAAGCCGTTCCTCGAAATCCGGAGTCGCGGCCAACTCCTCGAGACTGCGCCACATTCTGGTCTCGTGCTTCATCGGTGACATACGGAGCAGTTCGTTAGGCGGCCGCTCAGGTCGATTTGATATTCCTTGGCGAGACGCATGCCCTGTCTCTCCTGATCGGGCGGCGGCTGCCAATGGAGGTTAAAGATCTGGTCGCGTCGCCGAAGGTAATTCTGCGGGGCGCGATGACAGTTAAGGCACCACTTCATGTAGAGCGACTCGGCCCGCCAGGTGATCGGCATTTCATCCACCGGCCCGTGACAGGTGGAACAACCGACGCCTTTGTTGATGTGAATGGCGTGATTGAAGAAAACAAAGTCGGGCAGGTCATTCACCCGGGTCCAGCGAATCGGCCGGCCGGTGGCAAGACTGGCCCGAACCGGAGCGAGCACCGGCGCGTCAGTCCAGATTTGGGAATGACAAGTCATGCAGACGTGCGTGCTGGGAATCCCGGCGAAAGCGCTTTTTTCAACTGAGTCGTGGCAGTAACGGCAATCAATTCCATCGTCGCCGACGTGGTGTTTGTGACTGAAGGGGACCGGCTGATGGAGCGGAATGTCGACGTAAGTGGTGTAAGGCGACCACCAGACGGCGTAGACAATCCAGGAGAAGAGAACGATGGCTCCGACGAAGCAAAAGATGAGCACCCGGGAATGGACATTCGAAGCACGGGAAAAAATCTGGGCCATGCGTGGTCGTTCGCTCCACTATCCTGCGTCCAGCCAGCGCCACGCCTCGTTTCTCGTACCCGGTTCGTTCTGCGAAATCTCCTGCATGCAGTAACAACTGCGACCGAATCGGCCGCACTGATTCATCGCCGCCGCTGCCGCGGAAGGATGCCGGAATTTGCTAGCGCGCGGGAGTTTCGCCCAATTCGGACGCTTCTCCGGCAAGCAACCTGGCACTGTTGACGAGGCCGACGTGGCTGAACGCCTGCGGAAAATTGCCGAGCAGACGTTTCGCCTCCGGGTCGTATTCCTCGGCGAGGAGGCCGACATCATTCCGCAGGTCGAGCAGCTTTTCGAAGAGGAGGCGCGCGTCTTTTTTCCGGCCGATGAGATGGAGGCAGTCGACCATCCAGAACGAACAGGGCAGGAAAACCCCCTCGCCGCCCTCGAGGCCATCGACCGATGTTTCGCGCGCGCGATAGCGGCGCACCAATCCCTCGCACATCAGGTCGCGCTCGACTGCTGCGATGGTGTTGCGAACGCGCTCATCGCTGGCGGGGAGAAATCCGACCAGCGGCATCATGAGAATACTCGCATCCATTTCGTCCGAGCCGTAGTACTGGGTGAAAGCCTTTTTCTTTTTGTTGTAACCGCGTTGGCAAACCTCGCGGTGGATTGTGGCGCGTAGTTTCTTCCACCGCGCCAGGTTGTGATCAGCCGAGCGGCCGCAGTGCTCGATCATTTTCACCGCGCGATCAAAGGCGACCCAGGCCATTAACTTCGAGTGGGTAAAATGCCGCGACCCGCCCCGCACTTCCCAGATTCCTTCGTCGGCATCGCGCCATCTGGTTTCGAGAAAGTTAAGCAGGCTGATCTGCATCCGCCAATCGGGCTCGGTCAGCTCGATCCCGGCACGATCGGCCCGGTAGATCGCGTCGACCACTTCGCCGAAGATATCGAGCTGGAATTGGTCCGAGGCAGCATTGCCGACCCGAACAGGTTTCGAGCCTTCGTAACCGTCGAGCCACGGCAACGTGCGTTCCTCGAGCCAGCGTTCGCCGTGCACGCCGTACATGATTTGGACCTGCGAGGCGCTCCCGGCGATGGCACGCAGGAGCCATTCACGCCAGGCTTTTGCTTCTTCCGTAAAGCCAACGCTGAGGAGCGCAAGAAGCGTGAAGGTCGCGTCGCGCAACCAGCAATAGCGATAATCCCAGTTGCGCACCCCGCCGATCTCCTCCGGCAGCGAAGTGGTGGCGGCGGCCACAATTCCGCCCGTCGGGGCGTAAGTCAGCCCTTTGAGGGTGATGAGGGAACGCATGACCGCGTCCTGCCAGGGTCCGCTGCGCTGATAATGTTGCGACCATTCGTGCCAATAGCGTTCGGCTTCTACGAGGGCGAGCTCGGGGTCCACCCTTTTTGGCGGCAGTTCGTGAGAGGCGTACCAGGTGAGGACGAAAGGCACCCGATCGCCTTTTGCGACCGGAAACTCCGCCACCGTCTTGAGGTCTTCGCCGTGCGTTTCGATCGGCGTGTGCAGAATCAGCGCGTTCGGGCCGGCGATCGCCTCCAGGCCGCCGTGCCGGCGGCGCACCCACGGCACCGTCCGCCCGTAATCGAAGCGAATGATGAGTTCCATCCGGATTCTGACCTTTCCCTCGATCCCTTCGATGATCCGGACGATGTCGGGATTTGTCCCGCGCGGCGGCATGAAATCGATGAAGCGAATCTTTCCCTGACTAGTCGTGACCTCGGTCTCGAGAATCATGCTGTCGCCGCGATAACGCCGTTCGCGCTTTTTGATTTTCCCCCCGGGAGTGAAACGCCAGGAGCCGTTCTCGGCCGTGCCTAACAATGCCGCGAAGCAGGCCGCCGAATCGAACCGGGGCAGGCAGAGCCAGTCAACGCAGCCATCCCGGCTAACGAGCGCGCCGCTTTGTGTGTCGCTCAAGAAAGCGTAGTCCTCGATTAATGAGGCGTTTCTTTTCGTCGCAGCTTTTTTCATTCAACGGATCGGCTGGCAAATTTTGAACGGGCTTTGCGTTGTTCGCGTCACAATTGAAGGGCCATGAAAGTTCGAAGCAATCGCAATCTTATCGGATTCACGCTGGCTTTGGCGTTCGCCTTGCCGCAATTTTCTTTCGCCGCCAGCCCCTCACCAACGCCGACCGGCACACCTGTTCCGACGCCAAACGCAAGTCAGTCCGGTTTCGATCAGCGCATGGACGAACTGGACCGCAAGCTCGATCAGGTCTTTGCCGGCACTTTTCACAGTCTCGATAAGTGGTTCGGTGATTCCGGTCTCGTTTCCTCCTTCGATTTGCGCGATCAAAAACACAATTACGTCGTGCGCCTCTACCTCCCGAACGTCGACACCTCGAAGGTAAACGCGCGAGTCGAAAACGACGTGCTTCACGTCACCGTCGCGGCCGAACAGAACAAGAACGGGACGAGCAAGACTGAGCGCTACGAGCAAATCGTTAGTCTGCCCGGACCGGTGCAGAGCGACAAAATGCAGATCGAGCGCAAGAAGGATCTGGTCGTTATAAATTTGCCGAAGAGTTCCAGCTCGGTCGCCTCGTCGACGCAGCAGGTTCAACCGGGTGTTACTCCCCGGCCGAGGGACCTCGCCGGTCTGGATCAGTCGGTCATTAACCGCATGAGCCAGATGCAGCGGCGAATGGAGCAGCTTTTCCGGGACGCTTTTCCGCACGACCTAACGACTGGGTTTCACGCCCTGCTTGGCTCGGCGGTCAACATCGAGGACCAGAAGAACCGCTATGTGGCCCACTTTTACCTGCCGGACAAGGATTTGAAAAATGTGAGTGTGACGCTGGACAATGGGCAGCTGCGCCTGAGCGCTTCGGAAAACGAGCGCAGCCAGGCGAACGGAGCAAGCCGATCCGAAAGCGGTCGCTATGAGCAAGTCGTGACCCTGCCCGGTCCAGTAAAACAAAAAGGCATGAAGGTCGAACGCAAGGAGGGCGCGATCGTCGTCACCTTGCCGAAGGCCTAAGTTTGTTAGGGAGGAAGCGGGCGCCTTTTTGGGTGGGGCGCCCGCGAATCCTTCACTGTTCGTCTGCGAGTTGGGCAATTCCCTCGCGGGTGAGACGAAAAATCGTCCAGTCCTCATTCGGCCGGGCGCCGAGCTTGCGATAAAATTGAATCGCGGGCTCGTTCCAATCCAACACCGCCCACTCCATCCGCCCGCATTCCCGCTCGCGCGCGATCTGCGCCAGTCTCACGAGCAGAGCGCGACCGTAACCTTTGCCGCGGTGATCCGGCTGAACGAACAGATCCTCGAGGTAGAGTCCGCGCCGGCCCATCCAGGTCGAAAAGTTGTGGAAGAAAAGGGCGAAACAAACCGGCTCACCTTTTTCTTCACCGAGCAAAACCTCCGCCGTGGGACGCTGACCGAAAAGATTTTGGCGAAGCTGTTCTTCAGTCGCGATCACCTCATCGGGCGCACGTTCATACTCCGCCAGATCGCGAATGAGGCGCAAGATCGTGGGAACGTCATCGATTACGGCGAAGCGGATCTTGAAATCAGGCGGCCCGGCTGGGTTCATGTGTGAGGTTCTTTCCTCGCCTATCCGCCGCCCGGCGTCATGTGAAAACGATTGCGCAGGATAACAGGCGCGAGGCGGAGTTATTTCTTAGCGAGCCGTTGCTGGAGGAACTCCAACACTCTTTTCTCCTCGGACCGTAAATCGCCTAACGCATCTTGCAGGCTGGTCTCCGCTTTACGTTTCAAACCTTCGCTCAAAGTGCCATCAAGATAGGTCTCGAGCACCGCCGGATGGACGTAACACTTGCGGCAGATCGCCGGAGTGTTGCCGAGCATTTGCGCCACGGCGCTGATCGCTGTCTTCACATTTTTCTTTGCCTGCGATTTGTTCTCGAACGGCTCCTGCGCGGAGAGCGCCATCGCGGCGAGGACGGTTCCCGCCCAGGTGCGAAAATCCTTGGCGGTGAAATTCTCTCCCGTGATGTTGCGCAGATATTCGTTCACGTCGTCGGAGGTGACGCCACGCACCTCGCCCTTCTCGTCGAGGTACTGGAACAATTCCTGGCCGGGCAGATCCTGAAGTTGCCGGATGATTTTTGCCACGCGGCGATCCTCGAGGTCGATCTCGTGCTCTTTGCCGCTCTTGCCGCGAAAGTGAAAACACAGGCGCGCGCCGCGAACGTCAACGTGCCGGTTGCGCATGGTCGTGAGGCCGAAGGAATGATTTTCCTTCGCGTATTCCTCATTGCCGACGCGGATGAAGGTGCGCTCAAGCAATTGCACAACGGTCGCGAGCACTTTCTCGCGCGGCAGACCGCGCCGTTTCAAGTCGCGATTTATCGCACGCCGAATTTTTGCCAGCGCCTTTCCAAAGATCACCATCTTTTCGTACTTGTTTTCGTCGCGCACCTCGCGCCAACGTTCGTGATATCGGTATTGTTTGCGCCCGCGATCATCACGGCCGGTCGCCTGCAGGTGCCCGTTAGGCGAGGGACAAATCCAGACTTCGGTGTAGGCGGGTGGAATGGCCAGGCGATTGAGCCGTAGGATCCGCGCCTCGTCGCGGATCTCTTTTCCCTCGGTATCAAAATAGACAAACTCCTTTCCGCGGCGTTTGCGCGTGTAACCGGGTTGATCGTCGCTGACGTAGCGCAGGCCGGCTTCCTCGGCCGCTTCTTGCGGGTCGGTCAAGGCGTCGAGTTCGCCGATTTTTTTTCTTCCTCGCTTTAACCTGCGCTTGCTCCGCCGCACGCAAGGCAATACGCGCGACCTGAGAAGAAAGGTTGCCTTTGCACCTGGCGCCGTCCGCAAGAACAGCAGGCAGCTTGGTTCGGTGAGCGTGTGAGCCAATCGGGAGCAAGCTGCGGAGAGGCCAGTTTCTGGCACGGACGGTGCTATAAAAACCATAGTTTTTGTATGAACTGTCATTGTCTCTCCCGTTTCATTACGCTCTCTCTCTCCCTCCTAGCCTTTGCCCTTGCGCCCAGCATCTCCCAAGGCGCAAACACCCCGCCGCCGGTGGAACAGTTCGCCACCGCCTCTGATGGCACTCCCCTTCACTGGTTCGTTTATACTCCCGAAGGAACCGGTCCCTGGCCCGTGGTTCTCATTATCCACGGCGGTCATTTCAAAGGCGGAACGCCGACCAGCTCTCCCGGATCGATTGACTGCGGCTACGATCTCGCAGCTGCCGGTTACATCGCCTTCTCGGTCGAGTATCGCCTCGCTCCCGACGGGTCTATCGAGGGACAGGTTTCAGACGGGCGTTTTCCCGATCAGACCGATGATGTGAGACTGGCGATCCTCGCCGCGCGGTCCGATCCGCGCTGCAACGGCCAGGTAGGGGCAGTGGGTGGCTCCGCGGGCGGCTATGAAGTGGCCTTCGCCGCAGGCCGCGGTACTCCGGGCCTTGATCGGCTCGACGTCGGCGTCAGCCTTTCCGGCGCCTACGATCTCTCCGACTTTAGCTCGAATGATTCGACCTTCATCAACGACTGCACCAACTACGTCGGCGTGGGCATTTTCGATACGGGCGCGCTCCAGGCAGCCTCACCGGCTTATGGACTTGATGCAGAGACAACGCCCCTTTTCCTGATCAACAGCGAGTTCGATCCGATGCCTTTCACCCAGCTCGCTGATATGACCACAGCGCTTGATGCCGCCGGGGTGACAAACTACCAAACCCTGACCCTCGCCGGCTCCCAACATTCCTTCTCCTACTGGGCGACGGTCAAGGACCAGGCGCTCGTCTTTCTCGCGGCCGGCTTTGCTCCGGCTCGCGGAGCACCGCCATCTCCCACGCCCACACCGACGCCGGGCGGGTCGCCTACACCCACACCCTCCGCAACCCCGCCGCCCGCAGTCGAACCGACTCCATCTCAGATGTTGCTCAATGTCTCGACGCGAGCACGCGTCGAGACTGGCGCGGGCGTCACCATTGGCGGGTTCATTATTACCGGAAATGTGGCTAAGCCGGTTGCTTTGCGCGGGATCGGGCCGTCCTTGCTTGGTGCCGGGGTATCCGATGCGCTCGCCGACCCGGTGCTCGAATTGTATGACTCGACCGGCAAGCTGATCGCGCAAAACGACAACTGCTCCTCCCTGCCAGAAGGAGTCATTCCCGCCGGGCTGCGACCATCCAGCGGGCTGGAGTCGTACATTGCAGCGACTCTTTCACCCGGCAGTTATACGGCCGTGCTCCGCAGCGCCACCAGCGCTTCCGGGATCGGTCTATTCGAGCTCTACGACCTCGACCCGGCCAGCGGACGCATCGGCAACATCTCCACTCGCGGCCAGGTAGCGACCGGCTCGGACGTGATGATCGGCGGATTCATTATCGGCGGACTCGAACCGACACAGGTTGTGGTGCGCGCGCTTGGACCGAGTCTGGCCTCGGTTGGAATTCAGAACAGCCTTCCCGATCCGCTGCTCGGACTCTACGACAGCAATGGCTCGCTTGTTTTCCAGAATGACAATTGGCGCGATGCGCAAGCGCAACAGATCACAGCTTCCGGCCTCGCACCGGGAGACAACCGCGAATCGGCGATCATCGCTACGCTCTCGCCGGGCAGCTACACCGCGACAGTCCAGGAGGCGCATGGGGCGAGCGGAATCGGACTGATCGAAGTTTACGATCTGGAAGCGCCGTAAAACGCCCAGGCTCCCCGGTTCTCAACTGCGTCCTGAAGAAGCTCAGGCGCCGTATGATTTGCTGAATTTCTTCTTCGATTCCGACTCGGGACTCGATGGCGCAGCCGAGCCGGTTTCCGCCGCAGGTGGTTCGTTCGTGGGCGTCGTTTCCGCCGCCGGCTGCGAAGGTGGCGAGGCGCTACGCGCGCTGCCCTGGGAGGCTTCGACGAAGGCCATCTGCAAACTCGAAAGCGTGTTTCGCAGCAGCGTGTTTTCGTCCGTCGTCAGATTGCCGCGGGTTTTTTCCTGGATCATTGCGAGCTGATCGATAAACATCCGCGCCACTTCCAGGTTTATTTCGGGCTGCCCGGTTTGCGGATTCGGGATTTGCCCGAGAAAGAGCGCGGCCTGCTGTGCCTGCATCATCACGAACTCGATGAAGCGCTGGGTTAATTCTCCGGATTGGGTGGTAGTTTGAACTTCGGCCATATGCTTGCTGGTTGCGCCTACACCTTACGCGAGGGCCGCACGGTTGCGAGCACGTACGGTTGTTGAAAATACTTTGCCGCCACCCGGCGCACATCCTCGGCCGTGATCGCGGCGACCTGCTTTTCGAGTTCCTTGTGATGATCAAATCCGAGCCCGTAGAGCTCATCCAGGGCAGACATGTAACCGAAGGAATCGTTGCTCTGATTCGCAATCCGCTGCTGCCCGATCAGTTTCTTTTTCGCCCGGGCCAGTTCCTCATTCGTTAGGCCGGCGCGCGCGAGGCGTCCGATTTCCTCGAGCAAGGCGGCCTGGACCGGCTCGAGTTTGGCCGGATCGGTTCCAACATAAAAGGCAAAGAGCCCGGGAACCAGCCCCTGCATCTGGCTCGATCCGACGTAATAAGCCAGCCCCATTTGCTCGCGAATACGGATGAAAAATCGCGAGCCGAGATCGCTGCTCGCCTCATCGATCAATTCGAGCGCATAACGATCCGGATCAAACATGTCCGTCCCGCGATAACCGACCATCAGCACACCCTGCGCCTTTTCTTTTTCCTCCGCGACCGCGACGGTTCGCGCAAGCTGCGGCGGTGGAGGCGCAGCTGTGAGCGCCAGTTCGCCTGCCGGCATATCAGCGAGCAACTGCTCGAACCGCTCACAGACCGTCGTCGCTTCGACATGACCAAAAACCGAGATCACGCCGTTTCGCGCGACGAGGTAGCGATCGCGAAATTGGCACAGCTCGCTCCGCGTCAGGCGGCTGACGGTTGCGAGCGAACCGCGCGAGCGCAAGGCGTAGGGATGCGAAGCGAAAAGCGCCCGGCGAAGAAGATTGCGCGCCACCGTCGTGAGGTGTTCGTCCTCTTCGCGAATGCCCGCCAGCTGCACCTCCCGCTCGCGCTCGACTTCCTTTTCCGGAAGCGTGGCATTGAGGAGCACGTCGCAGAAGAGCTCAGCGCCGAGGCCGAAATCCGGCTGCGTCACTTCCAGTGAAATGCTGAAGCTGTTGTTCCCGGCATCCGAACCGAGGTGACCGCCAACCGCTTCGATTGTGTCCGCGATTTGTTCCGCGCTGCGCGTTTTTGTTCCTTTGACCAGGGTCTTGGTCATCAACCGGGTCGCCCCGCTCGTTTCTGCGTCTTCCGCAAGCAAACCGCCGCGGAAGACCGCGATCATCGAGACGAGCGGGAGCCGCGCATCTTCTCGCACGAGAAGGCGGAGCCCGTTCGCGAGCTGAAATTTTTGCACCTCGCCCGCGGTTAGCGCGACCGATTCGGTGGTTTTTGCCGCCAGCGTTCCGCGTGGGCTGAGCGAGACGACGGTCAAATTTTGTTCCTCCAGATAGCTCGCCGCGACGCGCTGAATGTCGGCGAGCGAGACCTTCTGCATCGCCTCGAGGTAGTCGCGAGTGAAATTCAGGTTCCGGCTCACGAACCAGTTCGAGCCGAGATCCGAAGCCTGCCCGCGCATCGTGGTGAGCGAGCCTAACGAGTGGCCTAACGAAATCTTTTTTGCCTTGGCCAGTTCCTCCGCCGCGACGCCGTTCTCTCGCAGCTCAGTGACGATTTGCAATATCAGTCGCTCCGCTGCTACCCGGTTCTGCGGTTCGAGGGTGGCGTCAATTCCGAGAATACCCGGGTCGCCCGGCGTATAGGAAAACGCGGAGATGCCAAAGACGAGCCCGGCCTCTTCCCGGACTTTGCGATAAAGTCGCGAGCTGCGGCCATCGCCGAGGATGGTCGAGAGCAGATCGATCGCCGGCACATCGGGATGGGTGATTTCCGGGACATGCCAGGCGAGCGCGAGCCGGGTCAACTCGGTCGCAAATTCCTCGTTCACTTCGCGCCGTCCCTGTTGCGCCGGCTCGCGCGGGATGTAGCGCGGCTCGAGCGGGCGCGCGGGATAGGAGGCAAATAGCGCCTCGAGCTGGGCGTAGACTTTTTCTGCGTCAACGTCGCCCACAACAACGAAAGTAAGGTTGTTAGGCACATACCGGCTGCGGTAGTACTCGAGCACGTCCGCTTGCGTGAGCTGGTTAAAAATCTGCTGCTCCCCGATGACCGGCAGCCGATAGGGATGACGCTGGTAGGCGGTCTTGAACATGAGCTGCCCGACCATCCGATCCGGATCGTCATAGGTCATGGCGAACTCGCGCCGGATCACCTCCTGTTCCTTCACATATTCCTCCGGCGGGAGGGTCGAGTTCATCATCGCGTCGGACAAAACATCGAGCGCGGTCGGCACGCCTTCCTTGGGCACATCAATCCAGTAAACCGTCCGATCAAACGAGGTGTAGGCGTTAATGTAACCGCCCTCGTCCTGGATGGCCTGCGCGATTGCGCTTGTCGTTCGCGTCTTCGTTCCCTTGAAAAGCATGTGCTCGAGAATGTGCGAGAGCCCCGCGCCGAGATGGCGTCCCTCATCAATACTGCCCGTGCCGCACCAGGCCTGCACGCTTGCGACCGGGGCGCTGCGATCGATCTGGACGATGATCGTTAGGCCGTTAGGCAGAGTCCATTTCTGTGCCGTGACCGAGGGGAAAGTAATCCCGGGCGCGCTGCTCGTGGGCGCGCCCTTCGATCGATCGCTCCTCAGCATGACACCGGGGGCGCGGCAGGTTGCCCCACTCTCGCGATCATGAAATTTTCGGCGCCGGCAAAGATGGCGGAAGCGGCGTGACCGGTGTGCTCGCGGCGGGCTGGAACGGCTTCACAAAAGCATCATGAAAGTCGTAGACCGCCTTGAAGTCATCGATCGAGTCCTGCTCGGTTTTTCCGAAAATGCCGGCGTCAATGAGATTGAAGACCATGTTGCCGACATCCTCGCAGCGTTCGATTCCCCAGTAGGAAAAGACCGTCAGCACCATCGGTCCGAATTCTTTCAGCGCGTAAGCGCGCACGCCCTCGAGCAGCTCAGGACCGGCGACATGACGGACCGAGGCGCCCTTGGTTTTCTTTTGCTGCTTGGTCGTGTAATCGAGCGCATCGCGCAGGAAAACGTAAGCATCACGGTGGTAGCGCCTGTCGGTCGCGACGATCGAATCGAGCGCTTCGGCAAATCCAATTTTCTGCATGGGAAAAATGCGTTCCCGGAGAACGCGAGCGCTATGATAATCAGCAACCGCCCCGGGAGCAACTCCCCGCCCCCCTATGCTCCTGCTCCTGCTCCTAATCGTGCTCGTGCTCGTTTCGAATTCTTGATCGGGCTTCAACGAGGCGCGTTTCGATTACGAGCACGATTAGGAGCAGGAGCAGGAGTGCTTAGGGCAGCTCCATCTCAACTGAATCGAGATAAACCGAGATCGGATCGCGCCGGCGCGGCCCGTTATTTTCGCCGGCGCTCTCGTTCAGCAACTCCGCGAAGGCGCCGCTGATGGTTTTCAACTGCGTCGCTTCGTACCAATTCAGGTAATCATCGATCGCGTGCGCCTGTCGCTCGACCAGTTCGCGATCAGCTGCAATCCGCGCGAGCCGCTCCGGGATGTGCCTGGTGCGGCCGCGCGCGAGCAGACGCACCAATTCGTAGTTCTCGCGCACGATTGGTCGATAGAGCGGATGCGCCCGCGCGCCGAGGAGAAGCAATTGCCTGCCGACCTGGCCCAGGACGGCACTCGCCGCCGGCAGTCTGACAAACTGCGCATATTCGCTTAACGAATACGGCCGGGTCCTGCCATCACGTCCCGGGATTGAGAGGCAGAGCAAATGATCGAGCAGCGACCCGGTCTCGGCTGCGCTCAGGACTTCGTAACGATCGCTCGCCGCCATCGCGGCGACACTCAGGTTCCACCATTTCGCCGGTGATCGGCCGAGGGTTTCGGGAAAATGAACGAGCAGGGCGGCCATCGCGTCGTTAGGCGCGTTCGGGAGGTCGCGCAAATATTGAACCATCTGTTGCCGGCCGTCAGGGCGATCAAGCAGCAGGCGTAAGAGCGCCTCCGAATAGGCCTCATACAGGCGGCGCGAGACCGGATCGAGCCGAGCCCGATCCTCTCGCACCACATCCTCGAGCGGCGCGATTTTATTCGCCTCGACAAAACCCTGGAGAAGCCGCACCCGCTCCTCATGCTCTTCATTCCGATTCAGGGCCAGTACGCCGTCGAGAAACCAATCCGGCGGCGCGGCGTAAGGCGTTCCCGCAGGAACATTGCGTCGGTCGTGATGAATAAATTCGACGACGATCGCGCGCAGCAGTGCGCGCTCGACGGTGCGACGTTCTGTTCTCTGGGTGAGAAGGAGATTGAGTTGGAGCTTGAGCCCGTAGCCGAGCTGGCTCACCTCGAGACGGGCCGGCGGAGCATCAGGAAAGTTCGCCTGCGGATAGTCCAGCCTAACGACGATCGGCGTCTGCCAATCATCCCGCAGCTCGAGCAAATCCAGGAGATTGGATTTGATCCGTTCAGCCAGATCGCAAACTGCACCTCGCACCTGGATCTCGCTGCCATAGACGAGGAATTGGCGCGAGGTACTGATGCTGCGCTGCTCCGCGACCCGTGGCACCGGGCCGCTCGCGAGGCCAGCAGCGAGGGCAAGGACGAGGGAAATTTGTTGCATCGGGGCAGCGTGCAGGATAACCGATTTCGCCCCACCCCAGGGACGAAAAAAATTGTGAATTGTGCTATAGTTCAGCCGTCAAAATGAGGAGATGACGATGAAAACGAGCAGAGTTTTAACCATCATTCTCGCAACCGCAGGGTTGCTCGCGCTGGCCGCACCGGCCGAGGCGCAAAGACGTGGCGGGATGGGCGGCAGGCCCGGAGGACCCGGGATGGGCAGGCCCGGAGGTCACTTCCATCCTGGTAATTTCCACCGCGGGCATTTCCGCGGTGGCAGCCGGGTCTTTGTTGGGTTTGGCTTCCCCGCCTGGGGTGGATTCTGGGGTCCTTACTGGGGATATCCCTGGGGCTACTGGGGTTATCCCTACGGCTACTATTATCCGCCGCCGCCACCTTATTATGGCGGCTACCAGCAGGGAGTTTACCAGGGCCGAATGGCTAATCCGCCAAACCGGACCAACGAGAGTGGCAAAGACACTTCCATGGCCGCGCGCGTGCAACGGCAGCTCGCCATCCAGGGCTATTATCACGGTGACATTGATGGCGTAGTCGGCGCCGGAACCCGCAATGCGATCCGGCAATACCAGCGCGCGAACGGGCTCGCGGTGGATGGCCACATTGGCGGCCAGCTGCTCCAGTCGATGGGACTCGGGTAAAGCCGCCCGCGGTTTCGACAACCCAAGCGCGACACACTTGTCCACGCCCGTCCGGTCAACGCAGGACGGGCGTGCGAGTCAGTAGCCAAAGATGTGTCGCCTAACGACGCGATCTTAGGCCACGCGGCCGCAGCAGTTCTTGTATTTCTTCCCGCTGCCGCAGGGACACGGTTCGTTGCGGCCGACCTTCGGCATCTCGCGCCGCACCGGAGTGAGTTCAAGCTTCACTTCCGCGCCGTCGCTTTCGGCGCTTTCGCCGTTCCCACCCAGTGGCGCACCGATTCGTTCCGGACGCCGGCCCGGTGTTGGGCCGTTCGCGGTCGGCGCAGTCGGCGCCTGCTCACGCAGCAGGAACTGCGGGAGGGTGGCGAGGAAGGTCTCGAACGCCTGCAGGTTGGAGGTGCTGCGAAAGAGATTGTGCAAGACTTCGTTTTTGATGCTCGCCATCAGCTCGACAAACATGTCGTAGGCTTCGGTCTTGTACTCGATGAGCGGATCCTTTTGCGCGTAGC
>DAISXY010000021.1:0-66654 GCA_036825615.1 Chthoniobacterales bacterium | reverse complement strand
TCGGGGATTGCCTTCAATCCTTCGGGGATTGCCTTCAATCCTTCGGGGATTGCCTCCAATCCTTCGGGGATTGCTCACGATCTCTCGGAGCTAAAATGACAGTTTGTGGTCTGCGACGGGTCGTTGGCTACAGAATGTGGTTTGGATAGGGGAACGGGCTGAAAGCCGCGTGGGCCGCACAGGCTGGAAAGCCTGTGTTCCCGATTTGCTCGGCGGTCGTAGACCGGCGCTATAATAGTTCGGAGCGCGGCGTCGGCGGCAGGTCAGTGGCTATGGCTTGTGGTTTGCCCCAGGGGGACGGGCTGAAAGCCGCGTCGGCCGCACAGGCTGAAAGCGTGTGTTCCGGGTTTGCGCTCGGCGGTCACATTACCCGACTCAGAAGATGGCAACAGGCAACGAACCGACCGAGCCTCCGAGCTCGGCCAGTTCCCCCACTACGATAACTCTGGTTTGCGTCGCTTGTTACTGGTCGGAAATCGAGACGGTTGCCTGGCTCGGTGAGCCTACCTGGTAGCCGGTTCCGGGCTGGAGCGTCATGATTGCAGTCTCACTGCCTTCGGTAATCCGGTCTTTCTTGCTCTTGAGCTGGACTTTTACCATGGATTTACCGGCCGCAATGGTCGCTTGTCCGGCTGTTCCGTTGAGCTGGTAGTCGCTATTCTGGGTGGCGGTGCCGCTCATCGAGTAATTGACGGTCGTCGCCTGGCTTACGGCTGAAGATGCGCGGATCGTGTATACAGCCTTGCCTCCCTCAGTGATCTGCGTGGGTGACGCATTCACTGTTACCGTTACTGGTGCAGGGGTCGGCGTAGGTGTAGGAGTTGGAGTCGGCGTAGCAGTCGGTGTCGGTGTCGGTGTCGGTGTTGGTGTCGGTGTTGGTGTCGGTGTCGGTGTTGGTGTCGGCGTTGGTGTTGGTGTTGGTGTTGGTGTCGGTGTCGGTGTTGGCGTCGGTGTAGGTGTAGGCGTTGGCGTTGGGAGGTTCGAGCAGTCGCCAGGTCCGGCGTTGTTATTGACGAAGCCGGAGACGGTGCCGCTGAAGGGCGAGGAGACCGGCCCTGAGGTCGGTTCCCCACCGGTCGTATTCACGACGATGACGAAGTTATGACCTGCCGGAACGGTGAAGGAGTAACTCGCAGTGGAGACGGTTGTCCCGAGGCCGCTGATGCCGGTGTCGCCAAGATAGTTCGTGCTGATGTTCGTCGGGTCGTATACCTGATCGTAGGCGACGCTTTCGATGTCAGCGGGCCCGTTGAGAGCAGCATTGATCGTGACGGTGTAACAACGCGGCGCGCCGCTCGTGTTAGTGAAGGTGAAGGTCTTATAATAGTGCGTCCCAGGGAAACCGCCTCCCGGACTCGCCTTGCCGGCGCAGTCGCTTGGACGACTGTTGCGGCCAATGCGATCGGCCTGGGTCAAATCACTGGTTGTTAGCTGATAGGTCGGGATCTGTTGATCGGGACCGCCGGCGCACGTCGGGACAACGAATTGGATCGACTTCGATCCACTCGTATAAGTCAGGTTAAGTGAGAGCGCGATGTCGGTGCCGCAGACGAAAGAATCCGCGACCGAAATCTTGAACGGGGTCGCGTTCGTGCCGCTGCCATCGATCGGCATGTTTGGATAAGTGGAATTAGCGTCAACAACCGTGACTCCCGGAGTGGTCGTAGTCAGCGTGGCGGAGATTGCGCTCTCTGCCGCGCAACCGTTGTTCTTGACGCCGAGATTTAGCTTCACGCACTCGGCCCGGTTGACGATGCCGTTGTTGTTGCCGAGCGAATCGTCAATCGTGAAGCCGTTCGCCTCGAGCTTCGATGTGCCGCTCATTTGGAAATTCTGGGTCACGCTTCCGCCACCGGGCGGCGAGACCGTTGCCGAAGTGGGCGTGGCCGAGGTGCAGTTACGCTCAGGGTCCGCGGCTGTGGCGGTGTAGCTACCGGCTGGGACGAGAATGGTGTAAACGCCGCTGGCGTTGCTTGCGCCCGCGTAGCCGTTGCTCAAGGTCACGGTCACACCAGATATCGGCACCCCCGTTTCCAGGGAAGTGATTGTGCCGGTGACTGTGCCGTACGAATTCGCGGCTGAGACACAAGATGGGAATTTGTAACTGGCAATCCGGGTCGACCAGTTGAAGCCGCCGTTCGTCTTTAAGTATTCATTCGTGTAGTAGAAGGTGCATTGATCGATCGGGTCGAGACTCATGGCGCTGTAGTCGCCCCAGCGATTCCCGGCGGCTAACTGGACACCGATGCCGGCCTGCATTGCAACCTCGGCGCCCATGGTGCCGGCAGGATCACTCGCGAGGCGGCCGGTAACGTACATGCCAGGAAAAACCGACGTGCTCGATTTGCTGTAGCCCAGCGCGATGTTGCCGGCTTTATCCATTGCGATCGACGGCAGCCAGCGGTAATTGGTGTCTATGTCGTAGTGGCCCGATTGGAAGAGCGTCGGGGTAGTGGTTGAGCTGCCAGCGTTCCGGAATTCGAACCACTCAACCGATCCGTGATTGCTGTCGCTGGCGTCGGAGGGGCCACTGGCGAGGAGCGATTCCTGGGGCAAGGTTTGCGTGCCGTTGTTACGGTAAGCTAACCGATGCATGAAATGGCCCCCAATGTTATCGAGATAGTCAGTCAACCCTGCTGGTGCCGGCTCCGGCACACAGGCGCGAGTGGTATTGGGATCGCCGACGCAGGGTGCATTGCCGAGCCCTCCCATGATGTGAGGACCCTGCGTCACAAGCAGCGTGGGCGTTGGATCCCATGTTACGGCCGCGCGAAACGAATCGGTCAGCTCCGTGAGCGCGAAGTTAGGGCCAAGGATAAACTCGGCCTCGCCCACCGCCGGAGGAGTTAGACTGTCGAGATCGGCGGGCAGAAATCCGAATTCCGCTCCCATATCATGGCTCTGCATGCGGGCGGGAAGACCGGCGATCATCTTTGCCCGTTCGAAAACGTAGAGGCGTCCCGTAATGAAGGTGCCGGAAGTCGCGTTAAAGACATGCGTACTCATGTAGTAGCCGTCCGGCCATACGCCCATGTGCGGATAATCGACGAAGTTCACCGCGTCGGTCTGGAAGTCGTAGAGATAGTAGTCTCCCGTCGCGTCCGAGGTGGTGGAGACAGCGATGCACTGATGCGAGTAATCGGTTTGCCCGCCCGCGACAACGAACTGCGAGAGCACCCAGCGGCCGGCGAGGATGTCATAAGAGACGACGGGGTCGCCGTCATTGTGCGAGGCGCAGAGGCCGCCCAAGGCTTGGAAGAGAGTGTTGCCGGCAGCGGGACCGTAGAGGAGGGCGCCGGTGGTTTTGTCAAAGACGGCGAAGCTGGTGTTATTCCATTGCACATATTGGGTCGGGCCCACCCGGCCATTCACGTCGGGAGGATTACCGCCAACGAGAAATCCAGCGAAGCCCTGACCGATCCCTTCGAAATTAAGACCGGTAGGTGCCGGTGCTGATGCGAGCGGTCCGGCCTCAGTCTGCCGCGAGCCCGCTGGACCGCCCTTTGCCGTCGGCGGCTTGGGAGGAATCGGTTCGATATGATACTGATTCCTGACTGTCGCCGGATCGATCGGCTCTATGTCGCGCAACTTCCCCGAGCGCACCGCCGCAACCGGGCGCAGATTCTTCACCGGGCCAGTATACGGGCCTGTGGGTGCTTGAGTTGCTCCTGGGGGTCGCTGGGCCGGATACTTATCCAGCTTAACCGCACCACCTGATTGTGAATGTGGCATTATTCCGAGGGTAGACGCCAGGCGCGTCACCCAGCTGGATGAATGAATCGCCTGTGGCCTGTTGTTGGACTGCTGCGCCCCGGTAAAGGCGAACAGCGTGAGCATGCCTGCCCCGAGGAACAGAAGGAAGGCGGCGAGGACTCGAAAGTGGAAGAAGGCTGCGCGGCAGAGGTTTTTTGTTTTCATGGCTAAGGATGTCACCGGCGACTCACAAACCGGTCACCTACCGTCCTATGAGACGCCAAATCTATGTTGTTCGTTTTCGAACGATTAGGCGGTTGTGTCTTTTCCGAGGCCTACATCAAGACTTCGCGCCACGAAGAAGCCTGCCCTTTGCAGCCGGTCAACGCATGCCGCTGTCAGCCATCCATTGCACCTTTGTCATCTGGCCGGCGACAACATCAGCCTCAAACTGCCAGCGGCCAATCCGCGCAGATGTGCCTTCTCTTACAATGACGTAATGACCCGGTGACAGGGCGACTTGGAAGTGACCCTCGGCATCCGTCGTGAAGGTCTTGACTGTTGTATCGCCGGTTTTAACTGCGAACTGCACGTTGCGCACCGGCGCAACATTCGACTCCTCCCCTTCCCTGATCGGTCCTGGCCGGGTCGGCGAAACCACGATCGTGCCTTCTATTCCGGTCGTGCTCGGAGCTGGCGTTTCTGCCGGGGCTGTCATGCACAAAAAGGTGGTAAGCGTCGCTCCGACAATCGAGATGTAGATGTTAACCATGCCTCAATATCGCGCGTCGGCTGGCAAACACGAGAACATATCCGCCCGAGTGCGCCATTTCAGGCCAACACAGAGGTAAGCGTGAGTCTTGGTAAATCGCGATCCTTATAGTTATGCGGGCAATAGCGCGCACGCGCTCACATGGCCACGTGCCAGCCAGCGGTGCGATCCAGGATCAGCGATCCCGGCCACAACCGCTCCTGGTCATCTTTGCCGGGATCGAAGTCTGTCCCTGGTTGTTGTTTCGCTATTGCGCGGGGGTGAGGAGAAAGGCGTGTTCCTCGCCGCCTATGTTTCCGTAGCCGGCGATTTGGCCCGCGTCATTGACCGCATAGGCTTCGGCCAGAACCCATCCGCTACCTGCCGGGATCATATCATTGAGATCCTGGATCAGGCCGCCGTCGGTCGAGATAACAGCATGCTCAGAGTTATCGGCAATGGTTCCGCGACCGACAACGGTGCCGGCATTGTTGATTCCCAAACCCCAGGAGTAGAAGTGGCCAAGCGTGCCCAGATCAGTCATGGTGCCCTTGAAGTAGCGAAAGGCATGGGCCTCAAAGTTGTTCTTCGTGTAGGCCTGTCCCGTAACCTGGTTCTGGTCGTTGATTGCGTTCGCAGTGCTCCAGCTTCCGCCAAGTGTGCCAATCGAAGTCATTCGCCCGTTGCGGTAAAGAAAGCCAAGAAAGTTACCGGCTCGATCATAGGAATAACCTACGATGACTCCGCGGTTGTTAATGCCGTAGGCGGTGCTTGTATCTCCGCCGAGCGTTCCCAGGTCGGTTATCTGGCCATTGCTGTAAAGAAAGGCGTGCTCATCGCCATTCGCGATCGCAGAAACACCCGCGATCTGGCCGGCGTCATTGATGGCATAGGCGGCGCCATAGGATGAGCCAAGGGTTGCCAGAGGAGTCATTCGCCCGTTGCTGTAAAGGAAGGCACGATAGCTTCCATCTCGAAGTGTAGAATAACCGGCAATCTGCCCAGAGGTATTGATGCCTCGGGCAGACGCATACTCGCCGCCGAGAGTTCCAAGTGAGGTCATGACTCCGTCGCTGTAAAGGAAGGCCGGATCGGTGGATTTGCGCAAGGATGCGGTGGATTGACCACCTACCTGCCCGCTGCTGTTAAGACAAAAGCCTTCGCTGGCTTTGTATGACCCGTTCGATCCCAGGGTGCCCAGATCGGTCACGGTATAGGTTTGTGCCACCGCGGAGGAGGCGACGAAGGTAATCAGGAGCTTCAATACGGTTTTCATTTTTTTTCCTTTCAGGCTCGTGTTCGTGATTGGCGACGGTGCGCAGTTAGGCACAGCCTGTCGCACCTTCGCATCGCCGGGCAGCCGCGTTCGCTTGGATTCTGTAACAGAATGGTTACCTGCGGGGAGCGGCTGCTCACGCTCGACTGACTTTTCGGGAGCGTTCCAGCCGGAGCCGTAAGAGCTTGGATTCGAAAGCCAGAGAAAAGGGGAATTTACCTTGCCAGTAACGTGGAAGTTATTCCTTCGATGGAAGTTAGTGCGGTATCTGGGAGCCGTCTCCCCGCGCCGGAATCTTTCCCATGGCAGTGTTTAGCTTGCCGCACCGCGGCAGAAAATTTCTTGTCAAAGGCCTGAATGTTGCCACTATCACTAGAGCTTATCATTGCGTTGCCGGGTCTGATTGCGTTGCGGGACCAGGTCGTTCGCTCGGCCGTTCCAGCCGATCGGGCCGCCGCCTTGCAGCTCTCGACCCAACATCGCGGAGCGAAACATGAATGAGAAGATTGATCTGCCGCCGAGGGTGATCGAGTACCTGAATGCAGCGCGCGCGCCGCTGCCGCCGCTGACACATCCTGACGAAGAGTTGCGCATCGATTCACTCGGGGTAATCCGCTTCGTGGCTTTTCTCGAGACCGATCTTGGCATCCGCCTGGAAGATGAAGAACTGGTCGGGGAAAATTTCGCCACTCCGCGCCAGGTGTCGGAGCTGCTCAAGCCCAAACTGCGCAAGGCAGCGGGCGGGGCTCCCAGCGGTGGCTAGCCGGGAGAGAGCGCAGCTTTGGTCCCGCATTCAGCTTCTCGTCTTCGCGATTTTCGCACCGATGCACGCATGCTCGTGCTCGTGGCGCTGGCGGTGCCGATCGGCGTGCTGAGCGCGCTCGTGGCCAAGGCGCTGCTCTGGCTTATCGCCGAGTTGACGAATCTCGTCTTTTTCCAGCGCTTTTCCTCCGTCCTGCCGCCGTTGGAGCATCATCATCTCGGGCCCTGGGTAATCGCCGCGCCGGTGGTCGGTGCCCTCATTGTTGGTTTGATGGCACGCTATGGCTCGGAAAAAATCCGCGGCCATGGCATTCCCGAGGCGCTCGAAGCGATTCTGCTGGGCGGCAGTCGGGTCGAAGGCAAGGTGGCGTTACTCAAACCAATTTCGTCTGCAATCTCGATCGGCACCGGCGGGCCGTTTGGCGCCGAGGGACCGATCATCATGACCGGTGGGGCGTTTGGCTCGATTATCGCGCAGCTTTTTCATCTCACCGCGGCCGAACGTAAAACGCTGCTTGTCGCCGGTGCGGCGGGAGGCATGGCGGCGGTCTTTGCCACTCCGATCGCGGCCGTGCTCCTGGCGGTGGAATTACTCCTCTTCGAATGGCGACCGCGCAGTTTCGTGCCGGTGGCGGTGGCGTCGGTCGTGGCGGCGCTCCTGCGCATTCCATTGTTAGGCGCGGGGCCGATCTTTCCTGTTCATGCGCACGGCCTCCTCGGCGCAACCGTGATTGGCTGGTCGGTCGCGATCGGAATTCTCGTCGGGTTTGGCTCGGGGTTGCTCACGGTGCTGGTTTACTTTTGCGAGGATCTGTTTCTCAAACTGCCTTTTCACTGGATGTGGTGGCCGGCGCTCGGGGCGGTTTTCGTCGGGCTTGGCGGCTGGTTCGACCCGCGTGTCCTCGGGGTTGGCTATCGCTACATCAACGCCCTGCTCAACGGGCAGATTATCGGCCTGACCGTCCTTTCCCTCCTCTGCCTCAAAGCCCTGGTCTGGTCGATCTCGTTAGGCTCGGGCACCTCGGGCGGCGTGCTTGCGCCGCTTCTCATCATCGGCGGCGCGCTCGGGGTGCTGGCCGGCCAATGGGTGCCGGCGGGCGATCCCGGTCTCTGGGCGATGGTCGCGATGGCCGGCATCATGGGCGGGACGATGCGCTCGCCGCTTACCGGGATGTTTTTCATGCTCGAGCTCACGGGCGATCTCAACGCCTTGCCCGCGCTTCTCTGCGGATCGGTCGCCGCTCTTTCGGTCACCGTCCTGCTTCTGCGCCGTTCCATTCTGACGGAAAAGCTCGCGCGCCGCGGCCAGCACATTGCCCGGGAATACAGCGTCGATTGGTTTGAGCTGATCCGGGTTGGCGAGGTCATGGACCGCGACGTGATCACGATTCCTATCACCACGCCGCTCAAGCGCTATGCGGCGCGGATTGCAAACGGCGACGCGCTCGTTTGCATGCATCAGGGAACTTTGCTCGCGAACCAAGCCGGCGAACTGGACGGAATTATCACGCGGGGCGACGTCGTCCGTGCGCTCGAGGAGGCACCAAACGGTGAGATGACGGTTGGCGAAGCCGGCCATAAGGAATTAATCGTGACCTATCCGGACGAAACGCTGGCCGACGCGATCACGAAGCTGGTGCGCTACGATATCGGACGCCTGCCAGTGGTAGAGCGCACGAATCCGAAGCACGCGATCGGCTACCTCGGGCGCGCAGGGATTCTCGCGGCCCGCGAGCGTTACCAACGCGAAGAAGACATTCGCCAGCGAGGCGCAGCTATCCGCAAAATCCAAGACG
This sequence comes from Chthoniobacterales bacterium, assembly GCA_036825615.1. Classification (GTDB taxonomy): domain Bacteria; phylum Verrucomicrobiota; class Verrucomicrobiia; order Chthoniobacterales; family UBA10450; genus JAICXG01. The sequence continues at coordinate 58,376 of DAISXY010000021.1, read as the reverse complement.
GGACCGTCTAGCCTGCGCGGGCCGGAATCATGCTTGCGCGGGTTTACCCGCCGCCGCCACCGTGCCGAAGGCGTGTCCGGGCGAAATGAGATAAAGCCGGAAACTGCTTTGCCGCACATTGCCGAGCCGGATCACGCTCGGCAGGGCATCCGCGCGATCGCCGACAAAATCGGCGCGAGAGATTGCCGGCGGCCGCAAGCTCGGGTCAGCCATGATTTCCATGACACAAATATCGTAGCGCGTGCCATCGGCGCGCTGGAAGCGACCCTCCGGATGTTCGATCTCGCGCAGCGTGCAATTGATCTCGACTCCGCTTGAAAGCAGACCCTTGTTTTGCCGCGCCGGCTTCGTCAGGGTCGAGGCAAGCTTCAGATTGGACGGGTCTTCACTCTCGCGCATCCACCCAAGGGTAAAACAAACAGACCGAACTGCGGTAGCTCTTTTGCCAAAGCGCTTTGTCATCCCGAGGCCGGCGAAGCGCGCCGAGGGACCCCACAGTTGCAAAACGCGGTTGCGCGCATCACACGCGGCGGGCCTCCGGGCACACGTGTAGCTCTTTTGCCAAAGCGCTTTGTCATCCCGAGGCCGGCGAAGCGCGCCGAGGGACCCCGCAGTTGCAAAACGCGGTTGCGCGCATCACACGGGCGGGCCGGCCTCGGGCAGACGTGTGGCTCGAGATCCCGTGTTCCAACTGTGGGGTTCCCTCGCCGTCCTTCGGCGGCTCCGGATGACAAGGCGAGTTCGCGATGAGCGAACAATTTCCAAACCGTTACGAATTTTTCTACGGCGCTTCCGTCCATTCATTGCGAAGGAAACCTCGCGGGCTATCCTGACCCGCTCTTTCCGCTGGAACGATGCACACAACCAATTCCATCATCATCCGCGCGCCGCGCGAGCCGATCTTTGAAACTGCCGCCGATCTCGCCCGCTGGCCGCAAATTTTGCCGCATTATCGTTACATCCATTTCCTTAGTCGCCTGCCGGCGGGTCACAGCGTCGTGCGGATGGCAGCGCGGCGCTCCGGCATTCCGGTGGCGTGGACCTCGGAGTTTGTGGCCGATCGCGAACGGATGGAGTTGCGTTTCCTGCACCTGAAGGCGTTTACTCGCGGGATGCGCGTGATCTGGACCTTTCGCGAAACACCGGCGGGTGTCGTGGTCGAGATTGCCCACAGCCTGCGCTTCCGCGTGCGCGCGCTCGCCCCGGTCGCAGAAACAATCATCGGCAAGTTTTTCATTCAGCACGTCGCAAACAAGACGCTCCAGGGGATGAAAGCCTACATCGAAGGGCAGACGAACGCGCCGCTGCAACCGGGCCATGCCTGAGCGGCCAGCCTCGCGATGAGACGCGCTGTTATCACCGGCATCGGACCGATCACGGCGGTCGGTATTGGACGCGAGAATTTCTGGAATGGTTTGCGCGCGGAGAAAAGCGGCGTTGGCCGGGTGGAGAGCTTCGACAGCTCGATCTTTAACGCCCATTGTGCGGCCGAAATCCCGGGCTGGAGACCGGAAGAATTTTTCCCGCCGCATCGGCTGAAACGACTCGATCGTTACGCGCAATTTGCTGTCGGCTCCGCCCGGCTTGCACTTGAAGACGCCGGGATCGAATGGTCACGCGAGAAACCGCAGCACCGCGTCGGCGTGAGCTTCGGTACCGCCCTCGGCGGGGTCGCCAATGCTGAATCGGAGCACGCGCATTTCCTCAAGAAAGGTGCGCGCGGCGTGAACCAGACGCTGGCGCTCCAGGTCTTCGGCGGATCGGCTCACACCAACATCGCGATCGAGTTTGGTTTCCGCGGCGTCGGCACGACCAACTCGAACAGTTGCGCGAGCGGAACGGTCGCCGTCGGCGAAGCGCTGCGCTACATCCGCGATGATTTTGCCGACGTGATTGTGGCAGGTGGGGCGGAAGCGCCGCTCAGTCCCCTCACCTTTGGCGCCTTCGCTTTCATCAAAACCATGAGTCAGTTCGACGCCGACCCGGCGAAATCGTGCCGGCCGTTTGACCAACTCCGCGACGGCTTTGTCATGGGCGAAGGCGCGGCCTCGCTCGCGATCGAGGAACTGGAACACGCGCGCGCTCGCGGCGCGCACATTTACGCCGAGGTGCTCGGCTACAGTCTCAATAACGACGCCTTTCACATGACCACGCCGCTGCCGAGCGGCGAATCGTGCATCCGGGCGATGCGATCGGCCCTGGCCGACGCGCGACTGGCGCCGGACGAAATCGATTACATCAACGCGCACGCCAGCTCGACGCAGCTGAATGACGCGACCGAGACGCTCGCAATCAAGGAAGTCTTCGGTGAGCGCGCGCGCCAGATTCCGGTGAGTGGGACCAAACCGTACACCGGTCATCCGCTCGGCGCGACCGGCGCGATCGAGGCGGCGCTCTGTGCGCTCACGATCGAGCGCGGCTGGATTCCGCCCACTTTGAACTGGGAAAATCCTGACCCGAACTGCGATCTCGATGTGGTTCCCGGCCACGGGCGCGAGGCCAGGATCGAATATGTGCTCAGCAACTCATTTGGATTCGGCGGGATCAACGCCTGTCTCGTTCTTGGGCCAGCGCCGGCCAGTTGATTGACGCCGCCCGCGCCCACTCCTACCGTGCAGCACGTGCAGGTCGAATTGGAGCAGTTGCTGCTATTACAGGATCGCGCTCAAAAAATTCGACAACTCGAAGCCGAACTAAAGAGCGTGCCGTTGGAGCGAAAATCGCTCGAGGCGCAGGCCGCGGCGGCGGCCGCAAAACTCGAAGCACTCAAGGACCGGGCCCGTCATGTCGAAGTGGAAAGGAAAAACCTGGAGCTCGATGTCGGCACCCGCAATCAGAGCATCGCCCGCCTCCGCACCCAGCAATACGAGACGCGCAAGAACGACGAGTTCGCCGCCATGGGGCGCGAGATCGAGCGTTTCCAAAAAGAGATCAGCGACCTGGAAGACCGGGAGCTGGAGTTGATGGAACAGGCCGATCAGCTCAGGGACGAGATCGCGCGCGAGGAAAAGGAAGCGAGCGCGGTGAAGCAGTTAATTACGCGACAGAGCGTTGATCTCGATTCGAAACAGCGGACCCTGGCGCAACGCGTGGAAGGCTTGCAAAAGGAACGCGAGGAACTGGCCGCGAAGGTGGATGAAGATTTGCTCGATCGCTTTAATCGGCTCTTCACGAGCAAAGGCGACGCCGCGGTCGTTGCGCTCGAGCACGATGTTTGCGCCGGTTGCCATATGAAAGTCACGACCGCAACGGCCGCTCGCGTCAAGGCAGACAAGGAGATCGTGAGCTGCGAGCAATGCGGGCGGATTTTGTATCTTGGAAGTTGAGGCCTGGTCAGGATCTTGTACCTCGGAAGTGAGGGCCCCCGTCATTCTGAGCGAAGCGCAGCGGAGTCGAAGAATCCCGTGGAGCAGCCTTGGCCGCGCGGTTGCCGCCCGGCGCTGAGGGAGAAACGAGCAATTCGAAGCTGCGTGATTTCGCAACGGGATCCCTCGACTTCGCTGCGCTTCGCTCGGGATGACGCTTGTTGGTTAGACGTTGAACCGAAACTCAATCACGTCGCCGTCTTCGACCACGTAATCCTTGCCTTCGATCCGCAGCCTGCCGGCTTCGCGCGCCTTCGCGAACGAGCCTAACGATACCAGTTCGTCGTAAGCCACGGTTTCGGCCGCGATGAAGCCGCGCTCGAAATCGGAGTGAATCACCCCCGCCGCCGCCGGCGCCTTGTCGCCGGCGTGAATGGTCCAGGCGCGCGTTTCCTTCTCGCCGGTTGTCAGGTATGTGCGCAGCCCGAGGAGATGATAGACCGCGCGGATGAGCGCGCCGACGCCGCTCTCTTTCACGCCGAGGTCGCGGAGATACTCGGCGGCTTCCGCTTCGGAAAGATCAACCAGCTCACTTTCGATCTGAGCGCTGATGACAACCGCTTCGGTCGCGAAATGATTGCGGGCGTATTGCTCGACCGCGCGCACATATTTGTAGCCGGGGGCGGTGACCCCGCCGTTCCCCCCGGCTGATCCGCCGCCGGGGTCAACGCCCCCGGCTACAAGGGCGAGATCGCTCTCCGCGACGTTGCAGGCGAAGAGGGTCGGCTTTGAAGTGAGGAGGAAAAAATCGCGCGCGATTGCCTTCTCCTCATCTGTCAGGCTCAGGGTTACGGCTGGCTTTCCCGCATCGAGGTGCGGGAGCAGCTTTTCGATGATTGCGGTTTCCGTCTTCGCCTCCTTCGAGCCGGCGCGGACTTCCTTTTGCAAACGATCACGCCGTTTCTGGAGCGAGGCGAGGTCAGCCAAAATCAGCTCGGTGTTGATTACTTCGATATCGCGCACCGGATCGATCGAGCCGCTGACATGATGAATGTCTTCGCTCTCGAAACAACGCACGACCTGTACGATCGCGTCCACCTCGCGGATGTGACTGAGGAACTGATTGCCAAGACCTTCGCCCGCGCTCGCCCCTTTCACGAGACCGGCGATATCGACAAACTCGATCGCGGCCGGGACGATTTTCTGCGAGTGCGACATTTTCGCCAGCACGTCGAGCCGCGGGTCGGGCACGGTGACGACGCCGACATTGGGATCAATCGTGCAGAAGGGGTAATTTTCCGCCGGCGCTTTGCGGGTGCGAGTGACGGCGTTGAAGAGGGTGGATTTGCCGACGTTAGGCAAACCCACAATCCCGGCGCTCAACATAGGCGCCGAGGTTACGGCGGATGCGTCCAGCTCGCAATCCGCCGCGCGCTCGGCTAATTCAAACCCGCCGGCTGGTGTTGCAGATAAGTGGCGACGGTCGAGGCGAGCCGGTCTGGCAGGTAAGGTTTGGGCAAAAAGCCATGTTTCTTTTCCCGCTCGAAATCAGTCCCGAGCAGCTCGGCGCTGTAGCCGCTGGTGTAGATAACTTTCAGGTCGGGCCGTTCCGCCACGAGCGTGCGTGCCAACTGCCGGCCTGAGATCGAGTCGGGCATGACGACATCGGTGAGGAGAAGATCGACCTCGCTGCGATGCTCCTCCCACAGCTCGAGAGCGGCGTTGCCGTTTGCGGCGCTGAGAACGCGATAGCCGATCGACTCGAGCGCTTCGCAAACAAAATCGCGCAGCACATCTTCATCCTCGACCACAAGAATGGTGGTACCTTCGGCGGCCGGCTGGGGAGTGCCTGGAGCTGGAGTTTCATCCACCGTCGGCTGATCCACGCTCGGCGAGCCAAGCGGAAAATAGGCGCGAATCGCGGTCCCGCGGCCGACAGCGCTTTCAACTTCGATCCAGCCCCCGTGCTGCTTGAGGACACCGTAAACCGTGGCCAAGCCCATCCCGGTGCCTTTGCCAACCTCCTTAGTCGTAAAGAACGGCTCAAAAATATGCTCGAGCACCTCCGGACTTATGCCGTGGCCGGTGTCGCGGACCTCGAGCCGAACGTAACGGCCGAGCTGTGCATCGGGGTGCTCCGCGATGTGCGCCCGATCGACTTCCACGAGCGCGGAAGTGAAGGTCATTTTCCCGCCGCTGGGCATCGCGTCGCGTGAGTTCACCGCTAGGTTCATCACGACCTGTTCAACGCTCGTGGCATCGGCATAAATCGTTGGCAGCTCCGGTGCGAGTTGAAGTTCAACCGTGATATCTTCGCCGATCACGCGCCGCAGCATCGCGACCGTTTGCTCAGCGAGATCATTCAGCGACACCGGGCGCCGCTGAATGATCTGTTTGCGGCTGTAGGCAAGGAGTTGCCGCGTGAGCGCAGTGGCGCGCTCGGCCGCGTGGACGACACGTTTCAATGCGGCCGCAACTTTCGGGTCCAGCTTCGGATTGCGCAACGGCAGCGAAGTGTTCCCCAGGATGACGGTGAGGATGTTGTTGAAATCATGCGCGACGCCGGCGGCGAGACGACCGACAGCTTCCATCTTTTGCGCGTGCCGCAATTCGTTCTCGAGCCGGTTCCGCTCGGTTACGTCCTGCAGGATGAGGAGAAGGTAGGGCTCGCTCCCGAGCTCGAGTTTCTCCGCCGCAACCAGCACCTGGCGCAGTTCGCTCGCGCCATTGCGAAGCGTGGCCGGGAGATTGCGCACCCCGCGATTGGTTTGCAAAGCGCGCGCCAGCCGCTCCGGAGTGTCGCTCTCGTCCCAGAGCGCCTGGTTTCCGGCGAGCACGGCTTCGCTACTTGCGCCGAGTAATTGCACAAAGCTGCGATTTGCATCGAGAAAACCTGCCTCGTTCGTTTTCTGGATCGCCATCGCGACCGGGCTACCGTGAAAAGCTTTCGAAAAACGTTCCTCGGAACACGAAAGCAACTCCTGCGCGGCGGCACGCTCGTTGATCTCGCGCGCAAGCTCGCTGTTGGCCTCGCGCAGCTCCGCGGTGCGCTGCGCAACAAGCGCATCCAGTTCGGCCATCTGGCGATTTGCGATTTTGGTGAGCTGCCATTTTTTCGCGAGGGCGTGCGCCATTTGCAGCACCTCGATGTTGTCGAAGGGTTTTTTTAGCACGAGGACGTGATCGGTGTCGTTGACCGCCTTGGTGATTTCATCCCACGAGTAATCGGAATAGGCCGTGCAGACCACGATCTGGAGATCGGGAAATTCTCTCGTCATGTGGCCGATGGTCTCGACTCCATCCCACCCCGGCGGCATGCGCACGTCGACAAACGCGACCGCGTAGGGCCGGCCATCCGCGGAGGCCGCCCGCACCTTCTCCAGTCCTTCGCGACCCTGGAAAGCGGAATCGATTTCAAAATCAGCCGACGGTCGGGTCGCGGCTGCGTCGCCAAACAACTCGGCCTCAACCCCGCCGAGTTCTTTCGCGAGCAGGGTCGCGGGCGAGCCGAGGATCTTGCGAAAGTCTTCGTGGATCGCCGGGTTGTCGTCGACCACAAGGATGCGTCGGTTCTCAGTTTCCATGGTGGAGATGATCGATGCTTTCGCCGTTCAACTGTTCGGCCGCGGGCGCGACCGGGAGCTGGAGTGTAAAGGTAGCGCCCCGGTTGACGCCCAGACTCGCGACGGAGAGCGATCCGCCCAACGACTGCGCCGCGAGCGCGCCGCTGTGCAGGCCGAAGCCGTGGCCGCTCGCGCGCGTCGTGAAGCCGTGGGAGAAAATTCGATCGAGATTTTCCGGCGCAATGCCAACCCCGTTATCGGCCACGACCAGGCGGACCGTGTTTTTGTCGCCGGCAGCGATCGAAATCGTGATCCGCTTGTCGATCCGCTGCACCTCATCGAGCGCATATTTGGCGTTCCGGAGCAGATTGATGAGAATCTGGAGCACCTTGTGCCGGTCGACCCGCACCGCCGGCACCTCGGCGAAACGTTTTTGCACGACCACGCCGTGACGCTCGAAAGCGCCGCTGTTCATCGCGATCGCGTCCTCGACCAGGCGCTCGAGCGGGAGATCTTCGAGCACGCCGCTCACCCGGGCGTAACTCTGCTGCATCGCCACCACTTCCTTGATGTGCTCGATGTTCCGATTGAGCTGATCGACCTCGGTCAACAGTTCCTTGTTTTCCTCGAGGAGAAATTCGCCCAATTTCGCGAGGTAACCGGGAAGCTGCCGGCCTTTTTCGTCCTCCGTCAGGTAATCGGCGAGATCGCCGTTGCGCTCGATCAAAAGCGCTGCGGCCTTGCCGACATTGGGAGCTTTGGAGCGGCGCAGTTTTTCCATCACGAGGCTGGCGGAGACGTTGACGCTGTTGAGCACGTTGCCGACGTTGTGGAGCACGCCGGTCGCGACTTCCGCCATGCCGGCGAGGCGGGAGGTTTCGAGCAAACGCTGTTGCGAATCGCGCAGCGCCTGATCCGCGAACCGGCGTTCGGTCATATCGCGGATGATGGTGGAGAAATAAAGCAGCTCTCCCCCGGCATTCTTGTGCGCGATCAGGACCTGCGAAACGTTGATCTCCTGGCCGATGCGATTGACCAGTGCGGTCTCACCGCTCCAGGAGCCGCGCTCGATTGCCACCGGGATGGCTTCCTTCGCAATTTTCTCTGCCGCCCAGTCGGGATGGAAATCGGCCAGCTTTTTCTGAAGCAATTCTTCATCACTGGTAATTCCGAGGGTGTCGCGACCGGCGCGGTTGAGGTAGAAAACCGCACCGTCCGGCTCCGCGCTGCCGATGATGTCCGGGGTGGCTTCCAAGATGGCGGTTAACCGGGTCCGGGCGGCCTCGGCCCGCTCGTGATCGGCATTCGGGCCCTGCAAAGCGGGAAGCCGCTCATGCAATCGATTGCGGGAGGTGCGCTTACGCGCCACTGGTCTAGGCTTCATTGCGTCGAAACTGAGTTCGACGAGGTAAGAAGCTATTTCCGAGCCGCGGTTAGGAATTTTTCCGAGCTGCCGGTTCCGGAGTAGGGGCGGAGAAGAAGCTGGGACTCGTTAGCGTCGGGCCGGCGGGATTTGAACCCACGACCCCTTGAACCCCATTCAAGTGCACTACCAAGCTGTGCTACGGCCCGATGTGGGGGAAACTATTCGCAGGGGCGGGTGCGCTTGCCAAATGTTTTCCTTCGATCGATGGCTCTTCCACACTCATGCGCTCTCCCACGCGGTCAGGAACGCATCAATCAGCGCCGGCAGTTCCTGGCTATAGCCGCCTTCCAGAATCGCTCCCGCCGGGACGCCGCCTTCACGCAACCAGCGCCCACAGGCGGCGAAATCCTCCGCCTCGAGGCTCATCTGGGTAATCGGATCGCCCCTGAACGCGTCGAAGCCGGCTGAGACGAGGATAAGTGCCGGCTGGAAGGCGAGCAGTGCCGCCAGCGCCTGCTCGATTGCGTTGCGGTGTTCCTCGCGGGTGGCAAGCGGGCGGACCGGGAAATTATGGATGTTCCTGAAGGAGTGCGTGCCCGTGCCGGGATAACCCGGAAACTGATGCACGGAGGCGAAAGCGATCCGTTCGTCCCCAGCCACGATCGCTTCGGTGCCGTTTCCGTGGTGGGCATCGAAATCCCAGATCGCGACTCGCCCGACACCTCGTTCCAGAGCATCGAATGCCGCAACTGCAATGTGATTGAAATAGCAGAACCCCATCGCCTGCTCGCGAGTCGCATGATGCCCCGGCGGCCGCATCAAACTGAAAGCGGATTTTCCGCCCAACGCCGACATCGCGACAGCGCACGCGGCCCCTGCGGCCCGTGCCGCGTGCGCAAAAATGTCCGGATAGGCCGGGGTATCGGCATCGAAATCGTGCGCCGCGGCGCGGATCCGTTCCAGATGCGCCGGGGTATGCGCCCGGAGGAGGACGGGTTCCGCCGCCTCGCGTGCCTGGCCCCATTCCCAATCCGGGTGCGCAGCGCGAAGGTATCGGGCGCTCGCCGTTACCCGAGCTGGCCGCTCGGGGTGCGCCATCGCCGAATACTCGGCTGCGCGTGGATCGTGAAAAATGATCACGGGTTCGGCTGCCGAACGAGATGGCGGTAGTGATCCCAGTAGGCCCAGATGAGATAAAGGGTCAGCACCGCCACCACGATCGCGAGCGGCAGTCCGCTCGGATCCATCGTGACATGGAAGAGGACAATGTTAAAAACTACCGGGCAGAGGATCGCCAAGCCCAAGACCGGAAGAAAATTCACGAGCAAGAGTAAGCCGCCCAATATCTGGCATGCGAAGACCACCTGCATATAGCCGGTGGCGGAAACAGCGGCAAAGAAGTGACCCGCCGGGGAATCGGGCGGAGGCAACGAACCCATCGGGATAAAATGAAGAAATCCATTCAGCCCGAAAACCACAAACACGAGCCCGAGCAACGTCCGAACAACGACAGTAAGAATCTTCATGGGCGGGAGAGTGCGCTGCTCTCGTTGCCGGATCAATTCCAAAAACCGGCCGGGCGGTTCGGGAGCAAAGGCGGTCGCGGCTATTTGCCGATGAGAAGAAAGATGCCGGCCAGGAGGGCGAGAATCGGAAGCAGATAGGGCACGGCAATGCCGACGAGCCCGAAGATGCCGACAAGGATGAGGTAGATCGCGAGTAGGAGTGTGCCGATATTTTTCGTGAAGTTCATGGCCCGATCCTGTCCGGTCGCGATGACGATTGCACGCTTTCTTTTGTTTGGCCGCGCGCCACAACCAGCATCAGCGGAGCAGGATTGATCCGTCGTTCCGGCGAATTGTTCCGAGAAATAGCCAGTCGCGTTCGCGCCTGCTCTTGACATTAAAATCACAACCTCACTACAATCGGAGCTTGAGTGACGCCCAGCGTCGCGCCAGCACTCTTCATCAGCCGCCAACCAAGCATGGATCGTTGTATCAAGCCCCAACTCGTCAAGCTCACCAAGATCGAGGCCGCTCGCCGGCAGATCGAATCAGCCATTTGGCTCTGGTTCCTCGACGGCGACCCGGTTTCGATCCAAACCCTCGCCGCGGCCGCCGATCGCACCCTGCTCGAATTGGCCGACCTCTGGGGCGCCCGCGCCTGGCCTTCGACCGCGCGCTATGTCCCGAAGCAACCCTGGAGCGCCGGCGAAGTCCGGACCGACGATGCGGTCACCTTCTTCAAGGAGGCGAAGGACGAGGAGAGTTACGAAGTGAGTAAGCAATGGACCGAGCTCTATCTCTTTGATGCGGTCATGGCCTACAGCAACCTCGCCTCCAACCAGTGCGGCAGCGCGCTCATGTCGACCTTTGTGGTTCGCTTCGGGGTGGAACGGCCGGAGCTTTTCGTGCAGGATGCCTTCTCGCTGCTCGAACGCAGGATCAGCAAGAGCTTCAACTTCGAGCGGCTCGAGCGGCTCTCGAAGATCGAGTTTCTCAATGAGTTCCTCGGCTTCCTCGGCCGACCGCTCGAGTAAGACCGCATCGCCAGCGACGACACCGGCGGCGGATATCGATTAGTGCCAGACTGTGTCCCGCGACTGGATGGGAAGCGGCGCTCGGTCGCTTGCTGCCCTCACTGGCGCTGACGCGTCCGTCTCTCCCACGGGGAGAGAGAAAGCATGAGCCCAAGGGGATGGAAACAACTCCGTTGGCCCCAACGGGAAAACACTCTCCCCTCCCTAACAGTGAAGAGACTCCTGTTCCCAACGGAAAACACTCCTCCTCCCCAACGCGACCCAAACCTCTCTCTCCCTGTGGGCCGTAACGCAGCTCGCGCAGCGAGCGAGGCCGGGCTTTCAAAGACGCGCGCGCGAAGCGCGGCAGTGAGGGCCAGAAACAACGAAACAACGCCACGCCCAGCTCTCCGCTGCGGGCAACGTCCTGAGTTAACACGCGCATTGGGCGTGCGTGGCTTGACCGCTTTTCCTCGCGATTCTAAACTGGCCGCTCACCGCGCCTGCGGGAGTTCCGGCGGCAACGGCATCGGCTTTGCTCAGTCGTGCGTAGCGGAGGGAGCGGATTAGATTAGGAGGAGAGTAAGTAATGGATTTTGCCTGGTCGGAACAACAGCGCGAGTTGCTCGATGCGGTCGGCCGTTTTGCCCGCGAACAACTCAACTACGATGTCATCGACAACGATCGGAATGCCGTGTTTAACCACGAGGCCTGGAAAAAATGCGGCGACTTCGGCATTCAAGGCCTGCTCGTGCCGACCGAATACGGCGGCCTCGGGCAGGATCCGTTAACAACCGTTGCCGCGCTCGAGCGACTCGGTTACGCCTGCAAGGATAATGGACTGCTCTTTTCGATCAACGCCCACATGTGGACGGCGGTCACCCCGCTCGTTTTCAACGGCAGCGAGGCCCAAAAACAGAAATATCTCCCCGGCCTTTGTAACGGCAGCCTCATCGGCGGTAACGCCATGAGCGAGCCGAACAGTGGCTCGGATGCCTTCGCCCTCGCCACCACCGCCACGCGCAAAGGCGACCACTACGTGCTCAATGGGAGCAAGATCTTTTGCACCAACGGTCCCATCGCCGATGTGCTGGTTGTTTTCGCCAACGTGGACAAGAGCCGCGGTCAGGACGGAATCACGGCTTTTCTCGTAGAAAAAGGCACACCAGGTTTCGATCCCTCGCACAAGATCGAAAAGATGGGCGTGCGCACTTCCCCGATGGCGGAAGTGTTTTTCGAAAACTGCGAGATCCCGGCGGAAAATCTTCTCGGGAAAGAGGGCGGCGGCGCTTTCCTTTTCACCCGCTCGATGACCTGGGAGCGCGGCTGCATCCTCGCCAGCGCGGTCGGCTCGATGCAACGCCTGCTCGAGAAATGCATTCGTTACGCAAACGAGCGCAAACAGGGAGGCCACTCGATCGGCAAATATCAGCTCGTCGCGAGTAAGATTGTGGATATGAAACTGCGCGTCGAAAGCGCGCGCCACATGCTCTATCACTACGGCTGGCTTGCCGGTCGTCGCAAAGCAGTTTATCTCGAGGCCGCCATGACCAAGCTCCACCTCGCCGACGCCTGGGTGAAATGCGCCGAGGACGCGATCCAGATCCACGGCGGTTACGGCTACATGACGGAATACGAAGTCGAACGCGAACTGCGCGACGCAATCGGCGCCAAACTCTATTCCGGCACGAGCGAAATCCAACGCAACATCATCGCTTCCCTCATCGGCCTGTGAGCGGAATGCCGCGCTCCGCCACTCCTTGCAAGCCAGGCTAAGGAATGAAGATTGTTGTCACCTTCAAGAGTGTTCCCGATCCCTATGAGGCGGCCGCGCCGGGCGGGTCCGCGGCCTCGCCCAAGTCAGTGATTAATCCTTTCGACGAGATCGCGATCGAAGAATCACTCCGGATTCGCGAGCGTGGCGAGGCGAGCGAGATCGTGGGAGTAACTATCGGTCCGGCGACGGTTGATGAGCAGGTCCGCGCCGCCCTGGCCATGGGTGTGGATCGAGCTATCCGGATCGATGACTCACGCGCGCTCGATCCTTATGCAGTCGCGCGTATCCTTCGGGCGGTCGTAGAAAAAGAGACGCCGCAAGTCATCCTCATGGGTAAGCAGGCCGTCGACGATGATTCCAACCAGGCCGGTCAGATGCTGGCCGGTTTGCTCGGCTGGCCCCAGGCTACTTTCGTTTCCAAGGTTGAATTTCTCGACCACCGCACGCGCGCCCGTTGCACTCGCGAGACCGACTCCGGTTTGGAAGTCATCGAGATCAACCTACCCGCGGTCATAACCGCTGATCTGCGTTTGAACGAGCCGCGCTATGTCTCCCTCCCGGGCCTGATGAAAGCCCGCAAGAAGCCGATCGAGGTCCAGAGCTGCGAACAACTCGGCCTCGATATCCAGCCGCTGACCACCACGGTCTCGACCGCGAGACCGCCCAGGCGCAGCGCCGGAGTGAGAGTCGAGTCAGTCGAGGAGTTAGTCAGCAAGTTGCGTGAAGAAGCAAAGGTGATCTGATGCCCGGGAAAGCTCTCATTCTTCTCGAACACGAGCGGAAACAAGTACGGCGACCGTCGCTTCATGCCATCACCGCCGCCCGTCAACTCAGCGATGGCTTTGGTCTCCTTCTCCTTGGCTCAGGCTTGGATGAAATGGCAAAGTCAGTCGCGAGTTATGGCGCAGAAGATATTCTCGTCGCCGATGATGCGTCTCTCTCTGAACCACTCGCCGATCGCTATGCGACAGTGATCGCGAAAGCATTCGATGCTATTGGGGCGAACACCCTTATTGCCAGCTCATCGACCTTTAGTAAGGATATCCTCCCCCGCACAGCCGCCTTACTTGATGCACCAATGTTAACTGACGTGCTCGCGATCGAAGACGACGGGAAAACCTTTCGCCGTCCAATCAACGCCGGGAGCATGCTCGCCAGTGTGCAAGTAAACAGCGAGCGCAAGGTCATCACTATCCGCGCCTCAAACTTCGCCGCTCCCGAGAGCCTCACGACCGAGACTCCCATCAAGCGACTGCCGGTCGATCCAGGCTCATTGCCGAATGGAATGCAATTCGTCTCCCGCGAAGAGCGCGTTTCCGAGCGACCCGATCTTACCGAAGCGCGAGTGGTTGTCGGCGGCGGCCGGCCATTAAAGGACAAGGAAACCTTCGACCGCCTCGTCGGGGGACTCGCCGATACGCTCGGGGGCGCGATCGGTGCAACCCGGGCCGCGGTCGATACCGGCCTTGCCCCTAACGACTACCAGATCGGCCAAACCGGCAAAGTCATCGCGCCAGACTTATACATTGCGCTCGGCATTTCCGGAGCCATTCAGCATCTCGCCGGAATCAAGGATTCGAGGATCATTGTCGCAATCAACAAAGATGCCGATGCACCCATCTTTCAAACGGCCACCTATGGGCTGGTCGGCGACCTGCATCAAGTCGTGCCCGCATTGATCGAAGCCTTGCGCAAGCAGCACTAAGAGGCCATTCGAGTAAGAAGGCTTGGCTTAAGGCAATGATCGCGCTCGACGTTCACACAACCACCCGGCAGGTCTTCGTCAACATCGCCCCCTGGATGCGGCTCGTTTTCTTTCTCATGATCGCCGCCAGCATGCTCGTGATGGCGTGGCAACTGGAAAAACGGCGACGCCTTTGGTGCAAGGGAGATCGACCTGGCTATACCCGTGACAAAAGACTGTGGTTCCAGCGCCTGATGGTCTACGCCCTCGCTCAAAAGCGGGTTCATAAGAAATCCCTCGGCGCCCTTCTTCACCTCTTGCTTTCCAGCGGCTTCATCGTTCTGGCAATCGGGACAACCCTGCTCGCGATTGCCTACGATGGTCCCTACTATTTCCATCATGGGTGGTACTATCTGATTTATGAGGTCACGATGGATACCTTTGGCGTCGCCTTTTGCCTTGGTTGTCTTCTTGCCATGTATCGGCGGGCGTGCTCAAAGCCACCGAGCCTGGGCCATAACTGGCGAGACTGGTGGCTCCTCAGTTGTCTCCTCGCCATCGGACTGACCGGTTTCCTGGTCGAGGGATTGCGCATTCATTTCACCCAGGTGCAGCCCTGGCTGGCACACTGGTCTGTAATCGGCTGGGCCCTTGATTTCACCCTCCTCCGCGGATTAGGCCTGCAAACCGCGCAGCATCTGCATCTCGCCACCTGGTGGGTGCATGCCATCCTGGTTGCGGCTTTCTTTGTCACTCTTCCGGTTAATCGCTTTCTCCACACACTCACCGGACCGTTAAACATTGCCACCCGTCCGGATCGGCCCATGGGCGCGCTCGCACCCCTGACCATGGCCGAAGTCGAGGAGACCGGCCGCACCGGCGTCGTCGAGCTGCACAATTTTACCCAGTCACAGCTGCTCAGCCTCGATGCCTGCATGGAATGCGGTCGCTGCGAAGAAGCCTGCCCGGCGACCGCTTCAGGCAAGCCGCTTTCGCCCAAGGCGGTCGTCGTGGATTTGCGACACTTAATGTCGTTAGGCGGCGGCAATGTCCACGAAACCATTCCGGATGAAACGCTCTGGTCCTGCACCATGTGCCAGGCGTGCGTGCAGGAATGCCCGGTCTTGATCGGTCATGTCGATCTGATCAGCGACCTGCGGCGCGACCTGATTGGCGAAGGAAAACTCTCCGGTCCTCCAGCTCGCTCCTTGCAGCAGATTGGAAACCAGGGCAACCCCTACGGCCGTCCGAACAGCGACCGCCTTGCCTGGGCTGAAGGACTGGAAGTGCCGACGGTAGAGTCGAGGCCTGACTTTGAGTATTTGCTCTGGGTTGGCTGCGCGGCCTCCTTTGATCCGCGGGCGCAAAAGGTCGCTCGCGCCACGGCGCAACTCCTGCAGCAAGCCGGCGTAGACTTTGCCGTCCTTGGCAACGAAGAGACCTGCACGGGGGACCCGGCGCGCCGGATTGGCGATGAGTTTCTCTTCCAGGAGCGCGCCCAGGCCAACATCGAAACCCTCGGCCGCCGCAAGGTGCGAAAGATCGTGACGCCCTGCCCGCATTGTCACAATACACTCAAGAACGAGTACCCACAGTTCGGCGGAAACTATCAAGTGCAGCACCACTCCAGCTTGCTCGCGGAGCTGGTCCGTTCCGGTCGCTTACCTAACGAAGATAAGAATGGAGGGAGCGCACCTGTCACCCTGCACGATCCCTGTTATCTGGCGCGGGTAAATGGCGAAACCGAAGCCACCCGCACACTTATCGGCACGTCAGCCAATAATGGCTTTCGCGAAATGCCGCGCTGCGGGAAAAAGACCTTCTGCTGCGGCGCGGGTGGTGGCCGTATGTGGTTTGAGGAACTGCCCGAGCAACGGGTCTCACGTCTTCGCGCCGCGGAAGCAGTTTCAACCGGCGCGAAAACGCTCGCGACGGCCTGCCCATTTTGCCTCAACATGATGACCGACGGGATGGCCGGCACGCCCGGAGGCGAAGAGGTGAAAGTGATGGACATTGCGGAGATCCTTTTCACCCGCCAGCAAAGTGGTTAGGTAAACATTCTCCGGATCGGCCTCTGAGTTACACTTACTGCCTGAAGCGATCAAGATAACCTGCTGAGGCATGTTGAAGCGGATCGCGATTCTTATCCTGCAGCTGGTTGTAACCGGAGCGGCTCTTTTCTACGTCTTTCATGACGACCCTACGCAGGCGAAAGTGTTGCAAGCTTTACGCCAATCCGACTGGCGATGGCTGCTTCTGGGATGGGCGTGTTACGGATTGGTCGAAGTCCTTGCGACGGTGCGGTGGCAGCTGCTCCTGCGCGTCCAGGGGATCGTTCTCGGCTGGCTGCGCGCCGCCGCGATTGTGATCATCGGCTTGTTTTTCAATCTCTTTCTCCCGGGACTGGTAGGTGGCGACGCGATGCGTCTCTATTTTGTTTTCAAGGCTGCACCGCGACAGAAGACCCGGGCAACGCTCTCGGTTGCGATCGATCGCCTGATCGGCCTGCTTTCCCTTCTCATCCTTGCAGCTGCGGTCACGAGTTTGCGATTTGGCTGGCTGAGCCGGTTCCCGCAGACGACTCGCATCACCTATCTGGCACTGGTTATCGTTGGCGTCTCAACCCTTTTCGCCCTCGCGATCTTTGTCGCAGCCGGCCTTGCATGGGTCAAGCGGCTCCCGAAACGATTTCCCTTTCGCAAGGCAATTGTGCGCGCGGGCGGGGCGGTCCGGCTCTATGGCACCCGGCCCGGAGTGTGTCTGATCGCGCTCGGCCTCACCCTCCTCGCCCATCTGGCTTACTACCTGAGTTACTACTGCGCAGCGCACTCATTGCACCAGGTCACTGGCGGCGGACCAAACGTGCTCGATTTTCTTTCCGTCATGCCACTTGTGAATACGATCACCGGCGTCCCTGTCTCATTCGGTGGTGTCGGCGTGCGTGAGACTTTGTTCCAAAAGTTACTCGGGCAGCTCGCCCGCGTCCCGGGAGCGGCCGCGGCGCTTGCGGCCTCGCTCGGCTTCGCTATTCAGGCAAGCTGGGGTCTGCTTGGTGGCGCGGCCTATCTATTCCTTCCACTCGGGAGAGCCCGAACACGCAGGCGCGCTCACTCTTAGCAGTTACGAGAACAAGTCTGGCCGGTTTTGCCGGGTCCGGCGCTCGGCCTCGCGCTTTCGCCAGG
Organism: Chthoniobacterales bacterium; assembly: GCA_036825615.1. Taxonomy (GTDB): domain Bacteria; phylum Verrucomicrobiota; class Verrucomicrobiia; order Chthoniobacterales; family UBA10450; genus JAICXG01. The sequence continues at coordinate 40,981 of DAISXY010000021.1, read as the reverse complement.
CCGCGATCTCAGCGTGGTGACCGGAAAGAAGGACATCCGGGACTTTCCAGCCGCGAAACTCCGCCGGGCGCGTATACTGCGGCGCCTCGAGTAACCCGCTGGCGAAGCTATCGTCCGCGGCCGATAACTCGTGCCCAAGAACGCCGGGAAGCAACCTCACGACCGCGTCGACCACCACGACCGCGGCAATCGCGCCGTTGGTGAGAACGTAATCACCGATCGAGACCTCCTCATTCACCAGATGCTCGATCACACGCTGGTCAACTCCTTCGTAGTGACCGCACACGAGGATCAGGTGTGACTCTTGGGCCAGATTTTCGGCGAAGGACTGCGTGAAGCGCCGGCCCTGCGGAGTCATGAGCAGCACCCGACTGCTTTCGCGCCGGAGTGACTCCACCGCCGCGAAGATCGGCTCCGGTTTCATCACCATTCCCGGCCCACCGCCAAAGGGCGCATCGTCCACGGTATGGTGACGATCATGAGTCCAATCGCGAAGGTTATGGATCTGCAACTCAAGGACACCGCTTTGCTGCGCGCGTCCCATCATGCTCTCAGCCAAAGGCGCGCGGCAGATCTCGGGGAAAAGAGTAATGATGTCGACCCGCACCTGGTTAGTGTTCGTCCTCATCCGCCGGGGCGGCTGGCGGCGGCTCGTTGCGAAACTCGCGATGACGGATTTTGCCTCCGGCATAGGCGATGTAACCACCCATGCCGAGGACCGCGAAGGAAAAGAGCAAAGTCACAAGAGCAAGAGTCAGGGCACTCTTAGGCCACTTCAGCGGGGCAAAAATCGCGGCGGCAGCGAGCGCCGCGAGCGCGTAGAAGAACCAGACAAGTTCGTCGGCACGATGCGCGTGCGCCTTTAGCCACGCTGTGCCGGTCTGGTCGGACATGGCAAGGACCCGGTCATAGGCCTCATCGCCGTAATGGGCCACTGGCCAGGCAGCCGCGCCGCAGAGAAGAATGAGCGCGAGGGTGGCAATTTGCGCCGGCCTGCTGCGCAGGAGGAGCGCCAGGATAAGTCCAATGATTCCCATCAACAGACCATAGACTGGCAGCGGATTAATGAGGACATGAATGTATTCGGGCTGGCTAAGGTCTTGAGCAAATGAGGCAATCATGTGGTTACTGTAGAGTTAGTCTGAAATTTTTCGAGCTTCGCGAATTGGCGCATATTTCTTCCAGTCATAGGCAACAAAATGCCACCATTCGGTCGGCGTGCCGTAAAATCCACCGTGCCGCATCGCGGTCTGAAGCAGCCGAAGATGTAATTTCACCTCCGGGTCATCTCCGTTGTAGTGCAGTTTCGCTGCCTTGCTAAACTCGTCAAAGTGGCTCGGCATCTTCAACTCGCGGCCATGTTCATCCACGAGCGTAGCATCGACCGCCACGCCCCAGGTGTGAAGAGAACCGTCGCCATCGTAGGGATCAGCGACATAGGATCCGTCGTGGGTCTTTTGCCAGAGTTGCATCTGCGCTGCGACCGGCCGGTAGGCGTCCCAAAGCTTCAGACCGTAGCCGCGCGCGCGCAGGTAGGCTTGGGCGCGGGCCAGCCGGCGCGCGGTCGTAGGTCTGACCAGCGCAGGCATCTCTGGCTGGTAAAGTGGATGCCCGATAATGTTATCCGCCGTCGCATAACGCAGCTCAACGAGAATGGTTGGATCCACCGTCTTAATATCAACCAGATTATCGTATTTCGGTTCGGCGAAGGCGAGCGAGCCAAGCACAAGGAGCAGACTTGCGCCGGCAAGAAAGAATTGGATAAAAATTCTCACGGCGCAGCTGGTGCCGGTGTGGGCGCCGGTTGCACCCGGGCAAGCCGCTGGAGAACGAGGCGGGCCGCTCCCTCGGGAATAGCAAACTGCAACTCCAGGTTTTCCTTCTTCTGCTCGACCTTGGGTGCATTGGCGGAAAGAAGAAAATCCGAGCCTGGGATAGTAAGCCAGCGGCCGGGCTCGTTTACCAAACTCGTGGCCAAATTTTTCGCCTTCACCTCGTCCGCCGACCTAACGAGTAAATGAGCTTTGGCCGGAACCGTCAGCGTCATGTCGAACCCGAGCAGGTCGGCTGACTCGAGCAGTGACTCCGGGAAGAGCGCGCCGAAAAAAGAGCTGAGCGCCTTCGGATCGTTCGAGGCCAGCCGCAGGGCGCTGTCATTATCGAGTGCCTGAAACTCGCGGAGCAGTGGGTTATCGACCTTTAGATCAGGCTCGATCCCGAGACGCACCCGGACAAGCTTCGTCACTTCGCTCAACGACCCGACCGCGAAGGTGCGCGGGCCTACCCGCGCAATCGTAACATCCGGGCGCTGCCACACGACCAGGCCAGTGATCGTGCTCTTGGTAAAACTGCTATCGCGCGCGATGCGGCGCAGGACAGGGGCAAGATCGTCGCGCGCTTCCACCAGAACATACTCAGAGCGTTTGCCGTTATCGCCATTGGTCAGGGCGCGTGTGACTCGACGAGCGTCCTCAGCCAGGTTCAGGACCGGCATGCGAGTGGCATGGCCGAGAAGGCCCGCGGATACTTTTTGCCAAACATCTGCCTGCTCTTTGCTCCATTTATTCGTTAGGCTGCTCTTTTCCAGTGGGTCGATATCAATCGAAAGGATGGCGGAGGTTTCGGCCGGAAGCCATTCACGCTTGGTCGGCGACTGGGAAACGAGCGGGAGAACAATCGCGAGCAGGACCAGGAGCGAGAAGACGGTGAAGTAGAACTTGCGCAGCTCCTGCTTATCGATCTGCCCGGAAAGGCGGGCGAGCTCTTCCTTGTGCGCGGCGTGGCGTTCCACCGCCTCGCGATGATGCTGGACCTGGGTCAGGAGATGAGGCGCGCTTGGAGGTGCGATTCCCTGGGAAGCGAGGTGACGGCCGATATTGAGATAAGCCGGGTTCTTTTTTTCCTCGACCGTCTGATGTTGCTGCCGCGCCTGACGCACCTCTTCCTGCTGGGTGCGGGCGCCTTCGTTTAACTCACGCTCGCGGGCTTCATATTCGCCCCGCACTTTCGCGATTCTTTTCTCAAACTGACTCACCTGTGCTTCCGCGGCAGCCAGTTTTTCGCGCGCCGTCCGGCAGGCATCGGCGCTCCCGAGCCGGGCCTGTTCCATCGCGGCGCGCTCCCGCGGGAGCCGGGCCCGCTCCGCCCCGAGCCGTTCCATTTGCGCCTGCAGGTCTTCCGGCGGCGGCGCTAACTCCTGGAGCGCGGAAAGCTTCTTCATCACTTCGCGATCGGCGGTCTCGTTTTCCTTTAAACGCCGGTCAACCGTGGCGAGTTCGTTGTCGCAACGCTCGGCGGCTGCCTTAGCCCCATCCCGGAGGTGAACGAAAGGTTGTTTTTCCTCTTCGAGTTTGGCGAGCGCTTGGTTCTCCGCGCGCTTGTTTTCCTCGCGCTGCGCTTCGATTTGCTTGAGCGCCTCCTCGACCCGGGCAATCCGAACCGCCACTTCCCTCTGTTCCTGCTCGAGCTTTTTCAGGGCCACGATTTCGTTCCGCACCTCGGGAAACCTGGCTGCCTCCGCTGTGCCCTCGCGCCCGAGCGCGATCTCCGATTTTTGCAGGAGCCGCTTCTCATGCTTCAAAGCCATGCGGGTGCGCTGGCGCCGCGCCTTCAGCGATAACTCGCGCAATCCGGTGGTGATGAAGTTCACTGCCTAACGAATAAAGGAGTTATTCTTCGCTGCTCGCCAGTTTCGCCAGGACGCTGAAGTCTTCCAGCGTGGTCGTGTCGCCGCTCACGCTGTTCCCGCTTGCGATTTCCTTCAGCAGCCGGCGCATGATTTTTCCGCTCCGCGTCTTGGGCAGAGCTTCCGCAAAACGGACTTCATCCGGCTTCGCGATCGCGCCGATATGCTGGCCGACATGGCCCCGCAGCTCTTCCTTCAGAGTGCGGGTTGGGGTCACGCCACCTTTGAGAGTAACAAACACAACCAACCCCTGGCCTTTGAGTTCGTCCGGGCGCCCGACGGCAGCTGCTTCCGCCACCTTTGGGTGACTAACGAGCGCGCTTTCAATCTCGGACGTGCCGAGGCGATGGCCGGCGACATTGAGCACGTCATCAATCCGGCCCACGATCCAGAAGTAGCCATCCTTGTCCCGGCGCGCGCCGTCGCCAGTCAAGTAGTTACCCGGGTACTCACTCCAGTATTGTTTCCGGTAGCGTTCCTTGTCGCCGTAGATCGTGCGCAGCATTGCAGGCCAGGGCCGGCGGATGATCAACTTTCCGCCGACATTCGCCGCAACTTCTTTGCCCGCGGCGTCGACTACGGCGGGCTCCACACCGAAGAACGGCAGGGTCGCGCTGCCGGGCTTGGTCGGGATTGCACCCGGCAAAGGAGTAATCATGATCGCGCCCGTCTCAGTCTGCCACCAGGTGTCAACGATCGGGCAGCGCTCCCGCCCGATGACCTTGTGATACCACATCCAGGCCTCGGGATTGATCGGCTCGCCAACTGTGCCTAATAGCCGCAGGCTGGAGAGATCGTGTTTCTGCACCCATTCATCGCCCCAACGAATAAAGGCCCGGATCGCGGTCGGCGCGGTGTAGAGAATACTGACCGCGTATTCTTCGATGATGCGCCAGAAACGATCGGGCTCGGGCCAGTTCGGCGCGCCTTCATACATCAAAGTGGTGGCGCCGGCGGCGAGCGGTCCGTAGACCACATAGCTATGACCCGTGACCCAGCCGACATCGGCGGTGCACCAGTAGATATCCTCCTCACGCAGGTCGAAAACGTATTTCGCGGTCGCATAGATACCGACAAGATAACCGCCGCTGGTGTGGAGAATGCCTTTTGGTTTTCCGGTCGAACCGCTGGTGTAGAGAATGTAGAGCGGATGTTCGCTCTCGAGTGACACGGGTGGACAATTGGCGTCCACGTACTCCAGCTCGCGATGCCACCAGACGTCCCGGCCTTCTTCGATGTGAATCTCATTCCCGGCCCGCCGGAAAACGATCACGCGCTTGACGGTGGTTTCGCCCTTGAGCGCTTCATCCACGTTGTGCTTGAGCGGGACAATCGCGCCGCGCCGATAAGCACCATCGGCGGTGATGACGGCGACCGCGCCGGAATCGGCCACCCGACCGCGGATGCTATCGGCGCTGAAGCCGCCGAAGACGACGGAATGGATCGCGCCGATCCGGGCGCAGGCGAGCATGGCGATCGCGGCCTCGGGGATTGTCGGCAGATAGATGATAACGCGATCGCCTTTGCGAATCTGGTTTCGCTTCAGGACGTTGGCGAAGCGGCAAACTTCGCGATGCAACTGCTGATAAGTGAGGATGCGTTTGTCGCCGGGCTCGCCTTCCCAAATGATCGCAGCCTTGTTCCGGCGTGGACCCTGGAGATGGCGGTCGAGACAATTCTCCGAGACGTTGAGTTTCGCGCCGACGAACCACTTCGCGAACGGCGCTTTCCATTCGAGGACCTTTTTCCACGGCCGCTGCCAGTGAAGTTCGCGCGCTTCGCGGGCCCAGAATTTCTCCGGGGAGCGGATCGATTCCCGATACATCCGGCGGTACTGGTCGAAGCTGCGGATGCGGGCTTGCTTGGAAAAATCGCGCGACGGTTTGAAAACGCGTCGCTCCTTCAGATGTGACTCGATATTGGCTTCCATGACGGCACCGGGACGCTAACAAGCACGCTAAGCGCGCTCAACGCAAAGTTCGCGACGCGGTCGTGGGCGCGGATCGCATCGGCGGGGTCCTCGCCGGGCTGCGCCGCTCGGGATGACCGCTTTGCGAGGGCCGGCTCGAGCATTCTTTGTCGCGCGGTTGTTTGCGGTTGAGTTCTGGAAGTGACCGGCGAGTTTGCGCGATGAGCGATCACGTTTACAAAAAACTGGAATTGGTCGGTTCCTCGACCACCTCAATCGAAGATGCGGTGCAAAATGCGCTCGCCCGTGCCAACAAGACCATCCGCAACATGCGTTGGTTTGAAGTGGCCGAGACCCGCGGCTACATCGAGGAGAACAAGCTCAGTCACTGGCAGGTGACGATCAAGGTCGGCTTCACGCTCGATAGCTGACCCAAAGACAAAAGCGAACGCCAGCGCGACTGAGGCTGACGAATCGCGCTCTTTCCGGCGCGGTTTACTCTTCCTCCTGGAGGAGCTGGTAAAGGCGGGTCGCGCCGTAGATGAGAATGGCCGGTTTGAGCGCCTTCAGCATGAGGCGGAGAAGAAGACCGAAAATGCGAAAGACCGGCAAGCGATCGAGGACGAATCCCGCCGCTACTCCGTAGAGCAACGCCTTGGTCGGGTTGGCCCGGACGTAGTCCTCGGTTTGGGCGATGACTTCGTCCCACTGCTCTTTGGTGTAGCGGAGCCCGCGCTCCGCAAGGTCTTCCGGCGCCTCGGTTGTTTCTTCGTTAGCCATACGCCCTAATGTTCGCACACCGCGCGATTTTTGCGTGTCCGGAAAGTGCTGAGAGAAATTGGGGAATTTCTTGCGCCACATTCTCCCTGGCTGCCCTCACTGCCGCGCTGCGCGCGCGCGTCTCTCCCACAGGGACAGGGAGTTGCATTCTCGCCATGGGCGGGAGTGTTGGTCGACGTGCTGCGCGTGCGTCTCTCTAAGAGAGGTCACGGTCGCGAGCGACCTCATGGCTCTTGAACAAAGCGGCTGACACGAGGTGCGAGCCTGGCGGGCGAAACGGCTCAACGCAAGAGCAGCCAGAGCGAGCGGGCGCTGGCGCCGGGCGGGAAATCGGGCAGCCGCACACCGCGGACAAACTGCCCGGCGCGACGGGTGGCCTTGAGGCAAAACCGGCCGAGCACTTCGAGCGCGCGCTCATCAATCCGGGTGCAATTGGTCGAGAGGAGAATCTTCGCGTCGCGCTCGGCCACCTCGAAGGCGAGGAGGAGCAGTTTTTCGAAATCCCGCTCGACCTGCCAGGCCCGCCCGGTGCGGGAGCGTGAAAAGGTAGGCGGATCGAGGATGATCATGTCGAATTTTTCTCCCTTGCGTGCGAGTCGCGGGAGCACGGTCATGACGTCGTCGGCGAGAAAGCGGTGGCGGTCGGTCGCGAGTCGATTGAGCATGAAATTGTCGCGGCCGCGGTTAAGCGATTTTTTCGAGAGATCGATGCTGAGGGTCTCGCTCCCGGCAAGGCCCGCGACGACTGAAAACGAGCAGGTGTAAGCGAAACAATTGAGCAATCGCCGCCGTGCATTTCGCCTCACGAACTGCCGATTCTCGCGCTGATCAATGAACAGCCCGGTGGAATAACCGGCGCCGAAATCGAGCGCATAACAGACATCCCGCTCCAGCACGGTCGTCTGAAGCGGTGCCGCCGCGTCGCCCGAGATGAGCTCCGGCGGAACGCGCTCCGGATTTTCTCGCGGCAAAAAGCGCCCGAAGATCCGGGCAAAGCGCACGCCACTGAGGAGCGACCATTGCTCCAGTTCGCGCAGGATCTCGTCGCGCCCGATCTCGCTTTTGTAAGAGACGAGCAAGTCAAGCCCGTAGCGTTCCACCCAGCCGTCCGATCGGGTGCAGAGACGGTAGGCTTCGGTCTTTTCGGCGGCAAAATCGCGCACCGACACAAAATCAATCCAGTGCGTCATCCGCTTCTTCGCCATGGTCTTGCTGCCGGGAAGGCCCGCGTTAAAGTCAGAGCGGCCAGGGCCGGTGCGCCGGCAATTTCGGGCAATCCTTCTTGAAAAAGCAACAAATCACGGTGCGTGTTCCCGCCACTACTTCGAATCTCGGGCCGGGATTCGATTGCCTGGGCGTGGCTTTGCGACTTTACAACTTTATCACCGTTGCGCGGGCGGAAGAAACCTCCGGCGACTGGATGGTGCGACAGGCGGCGCGGCTTTTTTTCAAGACGATCCGGGAAGAACCCTTCCCCTTCTCCTGCACGATCGAAGGCGAAGTGCCCCGGTCGCGCGGACTCGGGAGCAGCGTGACCGTGCGGCTGGGAGTGCTGCACGCGCTCAACCAGCTCTGCGACGAGCCGCTGCAACGCGAGCAAATCTTCGGGCTCTGCGCCGAGTTGGAAGGTCATCCCGACAATGCGGCGCCGGCCGAGTTTGGCGGGTTCGTGGTTGCGCGCCGTAACCGGCACGAGAAATTTCGGGTCGACTCGCGCTTGCAATGTGTCCTTTTGATCCCGCCCTTTGAAGTCAAGACCGCGGAGGCGCGGGCGGTTTTGCCTAACGAAATCAACCGCCAGGCCGCGGTCGAATCGTGCGCCAACGCTTGTGCGATCACGGCCGCGCTCGCGAGTCGCAATTACGAGCACCTGGAAGGGGCGATGACCGATCATTTCCACCAGCCGTTTCGAGCAACATTTGTTCCGTTCCTCGATCGTGTCCTGGTCGCCGGGGAACAGGCGGGCGCGCTCGGCGGCTTCCTCAGCGGCTCCGGCTCGACCATCGCCTGTTTCACCCTGCGTGCAGCGGAGCAAGTCGCGGCGGCGATGCGCGAAGCGTGTGCTTTGGCCGAGGCGCAAACGCGAATCGTCACCGCCGATAACGACGGAGTCCGCTTCGTCGTCACGGTTTTGAAAGCCGATGAGGCAGTGGCTTGAACGGCTCGAGCAATTCGCGATCGACGTCATCCTCGGTCGCCGGCAAGGGGTGCGCGCGGCGCTGCTCCGCGGCTTGCTTTATCTGCTCTCGTTAGTCTACGCCCGCCTCGTTCAGCTGCGATTGTTCCTTTACCGCAAACGGGTTTTTCGCGAGCGCGCCCTCGGCTGCCTTGTCATCAGCATCGGTAATCTCACTGTCGGTGGCACGGGGAAAACGCCGATCGTGGAGAAATTTGCCCGGGCTCTCGAAGCCGGCGGGCGGCGGGTCGCGATCCTGAGCCGCGGTTATAAAAGTGTCGCCAAACCTTCGAAGCGCAGCCTGCTCGATCGGCTGCGCGGTGTCGCGCCGGATCCGCCGCGGGTGGTTTCCGATGGCAAGTCGCTCCTCCTCGATTCGCTCACGGCCGGGGACGAACCCTACATGCTCGCGAAAAATTTGAAGGACGTGGTCGTGCTCGTGGACAAAGACCGGGTGAAGAGCGGCCTTCACGCCATTCGCGAGATGAAAGCCGACACCCTTCTGCTCGATGATGGCTTGCAATACCTCCATCTCAAGCACCGGCTCGACATTGTCCTGGTTGATCGGCAGGCGCCTTTCGGGAACGAATTTCTCCTCCCGCGCGGCACTTTGCGCGAGCCACCGCGCAACCTCCGGCGCGCCAGTTACATCTTCATCACGAAAAGCACGGGCGAGCCTAACGACGAGCTGATCGCGCGCATCCGCCGTTACAACCGCACCGCCGAGATCATCGAGTGCGCGCACCAGCCGCTCTTTTTGCAGGATGTTTATACCGGCGAACAACTCCCGCTCGAGCGCCTCGCCAACACCTACATCGGCTCCTTTTGCGGGATCGCCGCCCCGGAAAGTTTCGAGGACGGCCTGCGCAAACTGGGCGCGAAGCTCGAGTTGACCAAGCGCTTCGCCGATCACCATCGCTACAGCGAGGCGGAGTTACAGAGCTTCATTGCGCGCTGCATTCGCCGTGACGTTGATATGATTGTTACGACAGAAAAGGACGCGGTGCGCTTTCCGCGCCTGACCAAACCCGAAGTGCCGATCTATTTCCTGCGGGTGGAAATTTTGATCCTGAGCGGACACGAGAGCTGGGAGCACTGCGTCGCCCGCATCTGCAAACCGCAGCCGATGCTTTCGCCGGAGCGATTCTTTTCCTGAAAAGAAGAAATGAATCAGGAAGGGAGGAAAGCAGGAAGAAACATCCGGAGGCGCAGACACGCGATTGCGTTTCCTGCTTTCCTGCGTGGAAATTTTGATCCTGAGCGGACAGGAGAGTTGGGAGCACTGCGTCGCCCGTATCTGCAAACCGCAGCCGATGCTCTCGCCCGAGCGATTCTTTTCCTGAAAAGAAGAATGAATCAGGAAGGGAGGAAAGCAGGAAGAACCGTCTGGAGGCGCAGAGACGCGATTGCGTTTCCTGCTTTCCTGCTTTCCTGATTACTCTTCTGTCATGAGCCAGAAAGCCCAACTCGAAGTCGACGGTCGCAAGCTCGCCGTTTCTAATCTCGACAAGGTGCTGTGGCCGAAAGCCGGTTTCACCAAGGGCGAGATGATCCATTATTACATCCAGATCGCGCCCGTGCTCCTCCCCCATCTCAAGGACCGGCCGCTGACGATGAAGCGCTACCCGAATGGGGTGGAGAGCGAATTTTTCTACGAAAAGAACTGCCCGAGTCATCGCCCGAAGTGGGTTCAGACCGCAAAAGTCTGGAGCGAAGGGAACAAACGCGACATGTATTACTGCCTCGCGCAGGACCTGCCCACGCTCGTGTGGGCGGCGAACCTCGCCGACATCGAACTGCACACTTCCCTCGCGCGCAAACAGGATGTCGCGCGACCGACCATGATGGTGTTCGATCTCGATCCCGGCGCGCCGGCCGACATTGTGCAGTGCTGCCAGGTCGGACTTTGGCTGCGCGAGCTTTTGCAGGGGATGAAGTTGCAAAGCTGGGCGAAAACGTCCGGGTCGAAGGGGCTTCAGGTTTACGTGCCGCTGAACACACCAGTGACCTATGATCAGACCAAGGCCCTCTCGCGCGATCTGGCCGAGTATCTCGAGCGCGAACACCCGCCACTCGTGGTCTCGAAAATGTCGAAGGCTTTGCGCAAAGGGAAGATCTTCGTCGACTGGAGTCAGAACGATGAGCACAAGACAACGATTTGCGTCTACTCCTTGCGCGCGAAAGAACAACCGACCGCGTCAACGCCCGTGACCTGGGAAGAAGTCGAGCAATGCGCGCGCAAGAAAAAAGCAGAGCTACTCGTGTTCCGCTGCGAGCAAACTCTCGCCCGTGTGAAAAAGATGGGCGACCTGTTCGGCGAAGTTGAGACGTTGAAGCAAAAGTTCCCGAAGAAATGGAAGCTCTGACTCGGTGGATAGTGGATGGTGAATCGTGAATCGTGGGAAAACCTACATTCGCGCGACCAGCGCAATTTCCCATTCACCATTCACGATTCTCGATCCTCAGTTCTCACCTGCCGTGAGCCATGACAGCTGATCCTTCGATGCCTCTGATCGTCGGTGCCGGTCCGGTCGGCCTGACGCTGGCGAACGAGCTGACGCGGCACGGGGTGCGCTGCCGGATCATCGATCGCGCCGCGGAACGCTCGCAAACTTCAAAAGCGCTGGGGATTTTCCCGCGCACGCTCGAGGCGTTTGAAACGATGGGCATCGTGGACCGTTTCCTCGCCGCCGGCGATCGTATCCGCGGCCTGAGGCTTTACCATCGCGAGGAACAGATCGCGCAGGTTGAGATGACTTCGGTGGAAAGCCCGTACCCGTTCGTGCTTGCCCTGCCGCAATCGGAGACCGAGCGGTTGCTGGAGGAGAACCTCGCCGGCGCCGGGTTCACGGTCGAACGCAATCTGGAGCTGACCAGCTTCACGCAGACGAGCGATTCCGTGCAGGCGATGTTGCGCCACACCAACGGGGACGAAGAAACGGTCGAGACGCCCTGGCTCATCGGCTGCGACGGCGCGCACAGCGTGACCCGGCATTTGCTCGGGATGCAATTTGAAGGCGCGCAGTACGACGAGAGTTTCCTTCTCGCCGACGTGCAACTGGATTCCGCGCTCGCTCGCGATCGGCTCCATCTCTTTTTTGCTGACGATGGGGTGCTCGGGATCATTCCATTTGCGCAAAATCGCTGGCGCATCGTCGCGAACATCCCGGCCGAATCGCGCCACCAAACTCTGCCGGATCTCACCCTGGCGGATGTGCAGAGCATGATCGAGCTGCGAACCGCGCAACATTTTCCGGCGCGCGACCCGGTCTGGCTTTCGCGCTTCCACATCTCGCATCGAAAAGTACAACAGTTTCGCCGGGTGCGCGTTTTCCTCGCCGGGGACGCGGCGCACATTCACAGCCCGGCGGGGGGCCAGGGAATGAACACCGGGATCCAGGATGCCTTCAACCTGGGGTGGAAGCTGGCGCTTGTCGTTAGGGGAATCGCCCCCCCGCAATTGCTCGCCAGCTACGATGCCGAACGCCGGCCGGTCGCGGGTGGCGTGATTAACCTGACCGACCGCATCACCCGGATGGCGACCATGCGCAACTCGGTCGCGCAAAGCGTGCGCGATTTTCTCCTCCACACCGTGAGCGGAATCGACTTTGTCGGGGAGAGAATCGCCGACCGCCTGGCCGAGCTGAGCATCAGCTATCGCGACAGTGGGATCGTGCAAAACCACGGCGGTGGCCGGCTCCGCGCGGGCGATCGCGCGCCCGACGCCGAGTTGCGCGACGAGAACAATCAGGCTCGCCGGCTTTTCGAGCTTTTCCGCACCAGCGCGCATGTCCTGCTCATCTTCCTCGGTGCGGCCGGCGCTGGAGCAGGGAAAATCCCGGAACTCGAAACGGTGTTGCGCGATTTGCCGGAGAATACGATCGACGCTTACCGGATCGCGCGCGGCCTAACGAACGAGCCGGCCGAGCTGCGCGACGTGAGCGGGCTGGCCCACGCCGCCTACGGGATGATTGGCGGCGGCATTGTTCTCGTCCGGCCCGACGGCTATCTCGCCTACCGGAGCGACGATTTCGATCCGGTGAAAGTGAGGAGTTATCTCGGGCGCATTTTCAAGCTCGCGCCCATTGCCGCCGCGGCGGTCTGATTCGAACCCTTCGGATTAGCCGCGAAGCGCATACCGTCCGTGGATCCAGACCCGCCGGCCGTGGCGCCAGGCCCAATGGCCATGCACCCAGACCCAGCGCCGACCGTGCACGTAATAGTACGGTCCGTGGACGTAATACGGCCGGTCTCCGACCGCGACCACGCCGGTCACAACCGGTCCCGGAGGTGGCGGCGCCGGTGCCGTTGGATAGGCACACGACCCGACGGCAAGCGCAAACGCGAGTGAAAGAATGAGCAATTTGTTCATACGAAAGAAGATTGACGGAAAGAAGCTTGTTCCCTTCAAAAGCCCTGCTTCCCTTCAAACAAGAATCGCAGCCCTGCGCTCGACAGGCCGCTTCGCCACCTTGTCACAGGCAATGTCTGCCCAGCGGTTCAGGTCGAATCAGACGCCTTTGCGTTTTCGGGCCCAGACAAGAAAGCCGAATCCGATCACAACAAGGATAACGCTCGCGGTCAGCCAGCCGACATTTTGATGAATGTAGAAAATGACGCGCTGGTGCCGAACCCCGTCAGCCCAGCCGAGCATGAAACAAAGCAGCGCGGCCGCGAAAAACATGATGCCAAAGGCGAGCCTCGAATCGCCCGGCCTCTCGCGCGGGGTTGGATCAGTCGGAGTCATGACTTTCACTGGTAAGCGCCCTGCCGCCTGGTGGTCAAATGGATTTCCCCGCGCCCACGAGCGGGTTTCGGCTGCAACGCCCAAACCGACAATTTTGTTACGATCTTCGCTCGACACCGGAATCCGAATCGAACCATAGTCGACACCGGAGGAGTAACTTATGATTCGACTGTTTGCTGCCGGTTTGCTCGGCGGGGTTGCGATGTTTATCTGGACTTCAATCGCGCACATGGCGCTTCCGCTCGGTGAAACCGGCGTGAGGGAAATCCCAAATGAAGCCGCCGTCCTCGCTAACCTCCAGGACAACATCCGCGAGAAAGCTGGTTTGTATTTTTTTCCCGGGCTTGGGCTCGGCCCGAATGCCACGCACGAGGAACAGAGCGACGCAATGAAACAGATGAACGAGAAGCTGACGCACAATCCCTCTGGGATCCTCGTTTATCACCCCGCCGGTCGCGCGCCCTTCCGCATGTTGCCGCTACTCTCGATTGAATTTGTCACCGAACTGGCGGAGGCCCTGCTCGCGGTTTTCCTTCTCGCGCAGACGCGCCTCGCCAGCTATGCGGGGCGGGTCGGATTCGTCGCCGTGGTCGGGATCATCGCTGCGATCTCGACCAATGTCTCCTACTGGAATTGGTACGGCTTTCCCGCCAACTACACCGCAGCTTACATGCTGATCCAGTTCGTCGGTTTTCTCTGCGTCGGGCTCGTGGCAGCGTTTGTCTTGAAGAATCGGCCGCTCCGGGTCGCCGCCTGATTTCCTCTCGCGCACAGGCTGGCGAAGAAAAATTTGCAGTCCGACACGCGCCCGCATCACTGTCTCAGCGCGTGAAAAATTGGGCCGCGCTTATTATCCTGCTTCCTGTTGGCTCTGCCCTCGCAGGGTTAAACCCGGCCGCCGTCCGCAAAGCCGCGCAGTACTCCGCGCGCCATCGCGGCACTTCGTTCCTGGCAATCGAGAATGGAAAAACTCTCCTCGAGCAGTATCCGGGTCGCGCCACGGCAAATACTCCACAGCGGATTTACAGCGGCACGAAAGCCTTCTGGAATCTGGCCGCACTCGCCGCCGCCGAGGATGGCATCCTCAATCTCGACGAGCGCGTAGCTGAAAGCATCCCGTCGTGGCGCAAGGATCCGCGGAAGTCGCGGGTCACAATTCGCCAGTTGCTCGATTTTTCCTCCGGCCTCGCACCTGGCTTCGGCCTCCAGGTGAACGAATACAACAACCGCGATCGCACCGCGCTCCGTCTGCCGATCGTGGCTGAGCCGGGCAAGGCATTCATCTACGGGCCGGCCGCACTTCAGGTCTTCCACCAGGTGCTCAGTCAAAAACTGCGCGGCAAAACGCCGGTCGAATATCTCGAGCGCCGTGTGCTGCGGCGGATGCGCCTCGGGCCGCAGCGTTATCTCAAAGATCATGCCGGCAACCCGCTCCTCGCCGCCGGCTTTGTCATGACCGCGCGGCAATGGTCGAAGATGGGCGAACTGGTCCTGCGCGACGGCAAACCAGTGGTGCGGCGGGCCTCGCTCGCCCAATCCTGGCGCGGTTCGCCCGCCAATCGCGCCTTTTCGTTAGGCTGGTGGAACAATCGCGCCGCGCCGGGAGGTCGCGAGTTCGACTTCGAGGAGATGCTCGAGCCAAAATGGTCGCGCCAGGACTGGCACAATGCCTGTCTCTGCCGCGACGCCCCACCCGATCTTGTCGCCTGCATCGGGAGCGGTTACCAGCGGCTTTATGTCATCCCTTCACTTAGCCTTATAGTCGTTAGGCAAGGGGCGGGCGGGAAATTTTCCGACGCCCATTTCCTGCGCCTGCTCCTTGGGAAATAGCTCCCTCTTTTGCCGGCAACCGTCCAGAAATCGACCTGCCCTCACCGGCGGCTATCGCCGTCCGCCTCTCCCACGAGGAGAGGAGACCGTCCTCGCTTGCTTACATACGATCGGCGCTATTTCCTATTTTGCCTTGTTCGCCGGCGAAAGATAATAGATCACCAGGCCGAGCGCAGCCGTTACTAATCCCCACAGCGATGGCCCGCGCGTCGCGGCGTTTTCCAGCAGGTGCCAGAGCATCCAGAGACTCACGGCAAGAAAGATCGCCGGAGTGACCGGGTAGCCCCAGGTGCGATAAGGCCGCGGCAAGTCCGGTTGTTGCCAGCGCAAAACAAACACCCCTAACACGGTGAGAGTGGAGGAAAGCGTGAGGCTGAACTGCACATAGTTCACTACTTTTTGAAAGGTCGTGACGAGAATGAGCAGGTTAACGATCGCGAATTGCACCAGAGTCGCCCGCACCGGGATGCCGCGCCGGTTGCGCTGCGCGAGCCAGGCGAGCGCGCGCAAATCTTCTCCCATCGTGGTCATGACGCGCGGCCCGATCCACATCATCGCGCTAACGGCCGAAACGAGGCCGAGCGCGATGAAGGTCGCCATCACCTTTCCGCCCGCGATCCCGAAAAT
The DNA here is from genome assembly GCA_036825615.1 of Chthoniobacterales bacterium. GTDB lineage: Bacteria > Verrucomicrobiota > Verrucomicrobiia > Chthoniobacterales > UBA10450 > JAICXG01. Next base: position 25,227 of record DAISXY010000021.1, on the reverse strand, counting down.
GTGCTCGCCCGCGATCAGCCCGACTTCCTGTCTGCCGACCATCTCCGCCGGCGGCGTGGTGCGGAGAAAAACGGCGTTCATCGCGAGGTAAAGCACAGCGACTGTGAGGGTGCCGATGCCTAACGACCACGGAATCGTGCGCGCCGGATTACGCACCTCACCGACGATGTAGGTCGAAGCGTTCCAACCCGAGTAGGCGTACATCACCCAGTAAAGACTGATCGCAAACGGCGCGCTCGTGATCAGCGCCCAGTCGTTCTTCACCGGCAGGAACGAGACCGGTTGAGTCGCGCTGGTGGCAAACCCGGCGGCGACGATGATCAGGATCAAAATGATTTTCAGGATGGTGGAGAGATTCTGAAAGCTGCTCCCGAGCTGAATATCCCAGAGCAGGATAAAGGTCGTGAGCCAGACAACCCCGAGCGCAAGGAAGAGCGGGTTCAATCCGGGGAAAACCCCCGCGAAATAAGTCCCGAACGGAATCGCCGCGATCGCAACCGGCGCTGAAAACCCGACCGTGGCCGAAATCCAGCCGGCGACAAATCCGACCGCCGGATGATAAATTTCGCGCAGAAAGTTGTATTCGCCGCCCGAGCGCGGGAGCGCCGCCCCCAGCTCGGCATAGGAGAGCGCGCCGCAAAGGGCGCACACACCGCCGAGTGCCCAAACGGCCATGACCGAGAAGCCGGTCGTCAGATCGCCGACCTGGAAACCGAGGCTCGTGAAAATCCCGGTGCCGATCATGTTCGCGATCACGATGCAGGTGGCAGTGAAGAGCGAGATCTTCCCCGCTGCTGCCGATGAGGAGCCCGACGGCATTGGTCCATCTAGCGGCGGGTCGGGCCGGTTTCAACAGCCGCAAACCGGACCGCAGGCGCAGCCTTAGCCTAACGACTCGCGCATCCGCTCGAGCTGTTGCAGCCGCGCGGCAAAATGCTTTTCCCGCTCCCGGTGTTCCGCCACCACTGCCGCCGGAGCGTTGCTGACGAAATTCTCGTTCGCTAATTTTTTGCGCACGGTCGCGAGTTCGGCCTCGGTTTTGGCGATCTCTTTCCCGAGGCGCTGCCGTTCCGTTTCGATGTCGATCAAGCCTTCGAGCGGAAGATAGAGTTGGCCCAGTGGCGTGAGCGCCGTCGGTGTCCCACGTGGCGGGTCATAGCTTTGAGTCAGGTCAAGCCGTTCAGCATTGAGGAGCAACCGCACCACGGCGGCTTCGGCGGCGGGCAGTTCCCGCGAGACGACGAGGACAAAGGTCACGCGCTTATTCGACGCGATGTTGAAATCCCGCCGGAGCCGGCGACCGGCAGTCACGGTTTCGTACTTGTCGTTCGCGAACTGCTCGTCCTCAGGCGTGAGGCCGTAAAACTGCTTGAACTCGCCATCGAGCGGCTGCGGCCAGCGCGCGAACTGGATCGTCCGGCCGCCTTGCGCCTCGGGCAAATCGCGATTGAACCCGAGGCCATGCCACAGCTCTTCGGTGATGAACGGCATGAAGGGATGGAGCAGCCGCAGGGTGTGAGCGAGGACAAAATCAATCACCGCGAGCGAGGTTGCTTTTTGCGCCGGATCAATCCCGCTCGCCTTGCTCGCTTCGAGATACCAATCGCAAAATTCGCTCCAGAAAAAGCGGTAGAGCGCCTGGGCCGCTTCATTGAAATGATATGCAGCGAGGGCCTGCGTCACCTCCCGGATCGCTTCATCGAGTCGAAGCAGGATCCATTTGTCATCAGTCGTGAGGCGCGCCGGTTCGATCTCGCCTTCGATCTCGCCGCCCTGCATCTGCCGGTAACGAACGGCGTTCCACAGTTTATTCGCGAAGTTGCGCCCTTCTTCGATCTGTTTCTCATCGAAGCGGATGTCCTGTCCGCTCGGCGCGATTCGCATCAGGCCAAAGCGCAAGCCGTCGGCGCCGTATTTCGCGATCAGGTCGAGGGGATCGGGCGAATTGCCTAACGACTTCGACATCTTGCGCCCCTTCGCGTCGCGGATCAGCCCGGTGAAGAAAACATCGTGGAACGGAATGTTGTCCTCGTCGCGCTCGCTTTTGCCAGGCTTGAACTCGAGCCCGGCGATGATCATGCGCGCGACCCAGAAGAAAATGATGTCGGGTGCAGTGACGAGCACGCTCGTGGGATAGAACTTCGCCCGCGTCGCCGGGTCCATGGTTTCGAAAGCCCAGAGCCAGGAGGAAAACCAGGTATCGAGCGTGTCCTCATCCTGCACCCAGCCTTCGCCGGGGGATTGAATTTGAACGCGGGTTTCATCGCCGCGATACCAGGCCGGGATGCGATGGCCCCACCAGACCTGGCGGCTGATGCACCAGTCCCGGATGTTCTCGAGCCACTGCGCGTAGACCTTTTCCCAATGCGCGGGGAAGAAACGGATCAGGTGTTCACGCACGACCCGGAGCGCTTCTTCCGTTTTTGGATAATGGAGAAACCACTGCTCGCTCAGGCGCGGTTCGATCGGCACCTGACTGCGATCGCTGTAGCCGATGTTGCTCTCGTGCGGCTCGGTTTTGGCGAGGAGACCGCGCTCTTCGAGAATGGCGGCGGCTTTCTCCCGCGCCTCGAAACGGTCGAGGCCGTGCAGCTCCGGGAGCGCAGGACAATTAACCCGACCGTCGGCTGTGAGGACATCAATCACCGGCAGGCTGTGGCGACTGCCGATCTCGAAATCGAGGGTGTCGTGGGCCGGGGTCACCTTGAGCACGCCGGTGCCGAATTGCGGATCGATCGCCGCATCTGCAATCATCGGAATCTGCGCCCGATCAAGCGGACGCCAGACTTTTTTGCCTAACGATTCGCGATAGCGTGGATCATCGGGATGAACGGCCAGCGCAACATCCGCCATGATCGTCTCCGGCCGGGTGGTCGCGACTTCGATGTAATGACCGGGATCATCAACCAGTTCGTAGCGCGCGTAATAGAGCGCGCTCTTTGTCGGCGTGGCGACGACTTCTTCGTCGGAGAGCGCGGTCTGGGCCGCCGGGTCCCAGTTGATCATGCGCCGGCCGCGATAGATCAGACCTTTGTTATAAAGATCAACGAAAACCTCCTGCACGACTCGCACGTAATCGGCATCGAGGGTGTAACGTTGCCGCGACCAATCGCAGGAGCACCCGAGGCGCTTCAGTTGCTCGATGATGATGCCGCCGTGTTTGTCCTGCCATTCGAGAACGCGACGAAGGAATTCCTCCCGCCCAAGGGCGCGGCGCGAGACGCCTTCATTCTTGCGCAGCCATTTCTCCACTGCGGTCTGGGTGCCAATGCCGGCGTGATCCATTCCTGGAAGCCAAAGCACTTCGCGACCGAGCATTCGCGCCTGGCGCGCGAGGATGTCCTGGATCGTGGTGTTGAGGACGTGGCCGAGGGTGAGAACACCGGTGATGTTCGGCGGCGGAATAACGATCGAAAAGGCCGGCTTTGGCGAAGCCGCGTCGGCGGTGAAGAAACCTTCGACGAGCCAGTGAGCGTACCACTTCGGCTCAACCGCCTGCGCATCGTAAGCTTTGGAAATTTCCGCCATCGGGGAGCAACCATCCGGGAGCGCGCGGGGAATGCAAAACGAAAACCGGCCGTTGTAGCCGGGATCGCTGATCCCGGCCGAACGTTTACAGCGATTTCGCAGCTTCTACCGGGATCACCGATCCCGGCTACAGTGTGCTAGTGTCGCGGCGTGGAGAAGATCAACCTCGCCGAAAAATTTGCCGCTTTCAGCGAACACTGGCGGCCGAAAATCGTTGGCGAACTAAACGGGCAGGAGGTCAAGCTGGTGAAATTCCAAGGCGTCTTTCCGTGGCATCATCACGAGACCGAGGATGAACTGTTTCTCGTCTGGCGCGGCCGGATGCGGATCGAATTTCGCGATCGCGTCGTGGAGTTGAATGAGGGCGAATTCCTCATCGTGCCGCATGGCGTCGAGCATCGCACCACGGCCGGGGAAGAAGCCGAGGTGGTTCTTTTCGAGCCCGCCGCAACCCGCAACACCGGCAGCGCCGCGGAATCGGAGTTCACCGCACCGGAAGGCGTGCGCATTTAGCAATGGATCGGCGCGAACAACCAATCGGCGTTTTCGATTCCGGGATTGGCGGGCTGACGGTGGTGAGCGCGTTGCGCCGGCTCTTGCCTGACGAACGCATCCATTATCTGGGCGATACCGCGCGCGTTCCCTACGGCGGGAAAAGCGCCGCGACCGTCGAGCGCTACAGCCTCGAGATCACCGACATGCTCCTGAAGGAGGAATGCAAGGCGATCGTCGTCGCCTGCAACACCGCCTCGGCCCTCGCCCTAACGACACTCGAAGAGCGCGTCCCGGTGCCGGTGGTCGGCGTCATTCGCCCGGGCGCGGAAGCCGCCGTAACGGCGACGCGCAACCGGCACATCGGCGTGATCGGCACCCGCGCCACCATCCGGAGCGGCGCCTACGAACGCGCCATTCGTGCGCTCGACCCGCAGGTGCAGGTCACGGCCCGGGCTTGTCCGCTCTTTGTTCCGCTAATTGAGGAAGGATGGCTTGAAGGCGAAACGACCGAGCGAGTCGTCGCGCAATATTTGCAGCCGCTGGTCGAGGACGGAATTGATACGCTGGTTCTTGGTTGCACGCATTACCCGCTCCTCCGGGGCGCGATCGGAGAGTTTTTAGGGGAGGCTGTCCGGCTCGTCGACTCAGCGGAGAACTGTGCCCGTGCCGTTTCGCGTTTGCTCGAGAGAGAGAACTTGCGGGCGGGTTCCGGATCGGGGGGCGAACTGGCAGTCGCGCTTACCGACCAGCCCGACGTTTTCCTCGAGGTCGCGCGCCGCGCTTTGCAGCTTGAGATCGGCGAGGTGGAGTTACGGCCGGTGCACCCGAGCTAGCGTGGCCCGGCCTGGCGACCAGCTCATAGGAATGGTCGATCCATCCTCGCAATTCGTGAGATGGAATTCGGCCCCTCAGCTCGACCGTGTTCCAATGTTTCTTGTTCATGTGATACCCCGGCTGCACTTCCTCGTAGCGATCGCGTAAATCGAGCGCCCGCTCGGGATCGCATTTGAGATTCACATGCGGCGGCACCTCGTCGAGCGACGCGATCGCGAAGATTTTTCCGCCGACCTTGAAAACGAGCGCGTCGGGACCAAAAGGGGTGCTCTCGGTCGCGTTCCGTTTCGTTAGGCAATATTCGCGGAAATCTTCCAGGTCCATGAGCAGCTCGCGATAAGTCTAGCATGCGATTCGCCTCAGCCGCTCGTCCAAGTTCAAGCGCGTGTTGCCCTAACGACACGCTGCGTTAATCTTGGCGCATGCGCACCCTGCCGCATCTGTTTGCCAATAACCGCGCCTGGGCCGAGCGCATCCGGGAGCAGGACCCGGAGTTTTTTGCCAGGCTCGCGCGCCAGCAATCGCCGGAGTATCTCTGGATCGGTTGCTCCGACAGCCGGGTGCCCGCGAATGAGATTGTCGACCTGCTCCCGGGCGAGTTGTTCGTCCATCGCAACATCGCGAACCTCGTTGTCCATACTGATCTCAACTGCCTTTCGGTGCTCCAGTTCGCAGTCGAGATGCTGCAGGTGAAACACATCATCGTCTGCGGCCATTATGGTTGCAGCGGGGTGCAAGCCGCCCACCAGCAACATCGCCTCGGGCTGAGCGATAACTGGCTGCGCCATCTTCAGGACGTGCGGCAAAAACATGCAGCCGCACTCGAGGCGCTCGCGGACGAAGCAGCAACTCTTCGCCGGCTGTGCGAACTAAACGTGATCGAGCAGGTCGTGAACGTTTGCCGGACGACGATCGTGCTCGACGCCTGGGAACGCGGGCAAACCCTCTCCGCTCACGGATGGATCTACGGGCTCACGGATGGATTGCTGCGCGATCTCAATCTCACGATCACCGGGAAGGATGAATTAGAGACGTTGTATCAGCAGGCCGTCGCAGGTGTCTGTTCGAGGAAAATTGGTTCGGCCCAGAGCTGAGTCGCAACCACACCTTGTCGTCCCGAGCCGGCGAAGCGCGGCGAGGGACCCCGCAAATGCAATCTACGCGCCCTTCGTCCCAAGCTCGCGCCCTCTCCCAGATCAACGCTTCTTCCCCGCAAGAAAGCCGGCATTTTCATTGGCGGAGTCCCTCGCCGCGCTTCGCCGGCTCGGGATGACAAGATGGCGGCGGCTCGAAGTTCGTTAGTCGTTAGGCAGGTGCGGATGACCGGAGCACAAGCTCGCTACACGTCGTAGTACATCTGGAACTCGTAGGGATGCGGGCGGAGCCGAAGCGAATCGTATTCCTTTTGTTTCATCTCGATCCAGTTGTTGATGAAATCGCTGTTGAAGACATCGCCACGGAGGAGAAAGGCATGGTCATTTTCGAGCGCCGCGATCGCTCCGCCTAACGAATCCGGAACGCTCGGCACGTTTGCCAGTTCTTCCGGCGGCAGTTCGTAAAGGTTTTTGTCGAGCGGATCGCCCGGGTCGATCCGGTTTTGGATTCCGTCGAGGCCGGCGAGGAGGAGCGCGCCGAAAGCGACATAGGGGTTGGCCGCCGCGTCGGGGGTGCGGAACTCGATTCGCTTGCTTTTCGGGTTGGCCGAATAGGTCGGAATCCGAATCGCCGCGGAACGATTCCGCGCCGAATAGGCCAGGTTCACCGGCGCCTCGAATCCCGGGACCAGCCGTTTGTAGCTGTTGGTGGTCGGGTTCGTGATGCAGGTCAAGGCGGGCGCGTGTTTCAGGATGCCACCGATGAAGAAGAGCGCGAGATCGCTCAACCCGGCGTAGCCATTGCCGGCGAAGAGCGGCTTGCCCTCTTTCCAAAGCGACATGTGGGTGTGCATGCCCGAGCCGTTGTCGCCGAAAAGCGGCTTCGGCATGAAGGTGACGGTCTTGTTGTGCTTCCGCGCGACGTTGCGGACGATGTATTTGTAGTACTGAAGGTGGTCGCCCATGACTTTGAGCGGGGCGAAACGGATGTCGATCTCGGCCTGACCGGCGGTCGCGACCTCATGATGCTGGCGCTCGATCGGGATGCCGGCTTTCTCCAATTCCAGGCACATTTCGTTGCGGATGTCCTGCAAGGTATCGGCCGGCGCGACCGGGAAATATCCTTCCTTGGCGCGGATTTTGTAACCGAGATTCGGTGCTTCCTCGCGGGCGCTGTTCCAGTGCCCCTCGACGCTCTCGATGCAATGAAAGGCGCTGTTTCCGCTCGTGCTGAAACGCACGTCGTCGAAGATAAAAAATTCCGCTTCCGGGCCGAAGAACGCGGTGTCGGCGATGCCGGTGCTTTTCAGATAAGCCTCCGCTTTTTCCGCGACGCCGCGCGGGTCGCGGCTGTAAGGCTCGCGCGTGATCGGCTCGACGATCGTGCAGATGAGGCTGAGGGTCGGCTCGGCGTTGAAGATGTCGATCCAGGCGGTCGCGGGGTCGGGAATGACGAGCATGTCGGAGGCGTTGATCGCTTTCCAGCCGCGAATGCTCGAACCGTCGAAGCCGAGGCCTTCGGTGAAGATCTCCTCGTCGTATTCGGTGAGAGTGGTGGTGAAATGCTGCCAGGCGCCGGGCAGATCGGTGAACTTGAAATCCACGAGTTTGACCCCGTGGTCCTTGATCATTTTGCTGACGTCGGATGGAGTTTTCTTGTCGTTAGGCATGGTGTGGTCGTTAAAGGGTTAAACAGTTGAAGCGTTGAAGCGGCATGTTCGCGATCCGCTTCAACGCTTCAGCGCTTCATCGCTTCAACGCCTCACACCGCTTTCTCGCCAATCTCCTCCGTCCGAATCCGCACCGCATGTTCCACTGGGAGAACAAAAACCTTCCCGTCGCCGATCTTGCCCGTCTTCGCAGCGGTCACGACCACGCTCACCGCCTTCTCCACCATCTCGTCGGCCAGGACCACTTCCACCTTCACCTTCGGCAAAAAATCGACCGTGTACTCGCTCCCGCGATAAATCTCGGTGTGGCCTTTCTGCCGCCCGAATCCCTTTACTTCCGTGACCGTCATTCCCTCGATTCCGAGCTCGGCGAGCGCTTCCTTCACTTCCTCGAGTTTGAACGGCTTGATAATGGCTTCGAGCTTTTTCATGGGCGTTATAGTGGTCGCGGCGGCGTCTTTTTCAATCCAGACCGGAGTAGAAAATCAAGATCGCGAGAACAGCGCAAGCGCCGAATTTTTTGCGCCGGAAAATCGCCTCTCCGCGCCTAACAATCTTGCCGCGGGCCTTGATCGACGTTAGAAATGGCGGGCAGATTCTTCCTGCTTCCTTCTGACTTCATACTTTCCCCGGAGGGGTGGTCGAGTGGTTGATGGCTCCGGTCTTGAAAACCGGCAGGGCGCAAGCCCTCGTGGGTTCGAATCCCACCCCCTCCGCTCAATCCGAAAAGACATTTTCGCCCCGAGGCTACGGCCAGTGAACTTCGTCCGAAAGCTCGCTCTCCAGGCCCGCGGTGTTGAACGCCGTGGCCGCAAAATAGACGGTTCGATTTCCTCGTACTTTTACCGTCGCGGTGGGCTGATACACCGTCAGGATGCGGAGGTAATCGCCGGAGCGGGGGCCGTAGTAAAGGTTGTAGCCGGCGAGATCAGGCTCGGCATTTGCATCCCACACCAGAGTAATCGAAGTGACGACCCCGGTGCCGTCGTCCTCGCCCACGATCACGTCCTGCTGGGTGTCATCGGCCGTTGCCGCGGAAGGCGGAAAAGCGACGCACGTGACGAGTAGCAGGGACAAGAGGCAAATGCATTTCGGTAGAAGCCGAAGATAATCTTTCATCAAAGCAGTTGAGTTGCAGCCCGGTCTGCGGCGTTTTGCCGCGCGCGGCCGATCCATGAAGTGCCCTCCGCGCCCGAGTTATAGTTAGGTGGAAACCCTATATGGGCGATCTTGCCTAACTACAAAAAAACCGATCGCAATTTCATCGAAATGAGAGCGGTGTGTAATGAAGCCAGTTGTCGCGAAGGGAGACGAATCCCACCATCAGCCCGGCGATCTTCGGCCGCCGCCAGCCAGCGGATTTCTGGTGTGCCTGACCTAGCTCCGAAGCAGGGCGCGGCCGCAAAGCCAGCTACAGAAAAACCCTAAAAGCGCCGCGACAACCACGTCCGACAGATAATGCGCCCCGACGTAGAGGCGCGAAAACGCGATCAGTACTGGAATCGGCAGGAGCGCGAAGCCGAGGCGCCGATCGGCGAAGAAAAGCACGCCAAAAAATGCCGTGGTCGCGGCCGTGTGCCCGCTCGGGAAGGAATTGTATTTCGAGCTGAAGCGTGGCCCGTTCCAAGCCAGCTCCTGTTTCACGGTCGGCCGGGCCCGGCCGGTCGCCACCTTCACGCCGCGCGCCACCACTCCGGCGAGCGCGCAGGCGATAATCATCGTGAGCCCGATCTGCACCCAGCGTTTGCTCCCGCGAATCGCCGCGGTCGCGATCACGATTAGACCCGCGATGATGTGCTCCGGCCAATCGCCATAATGGCTCACTTTGCGCATCACCATCTTCGCGGTGCGGTCGGAATGCGTCACCACCCAGTGGCGAACCGCGGCATCGAAATGAAAGGCAAACAGAATCACGACCGCCGCGAGAACGAGCAGCAGGAGCCATTTCCAGACCGGCGCGATTTTTTGCATCGAGAAATTGCCGGTTGAGTTTCGGCGTTCGCCATCTTTGAATCGCTCTCTTGCAAGCTGCAACTCGCAATTTTCTCCTTTTCTGCGGCTGCCTTGCTTTTCATCTCGCCGGCACCTGGGCGCTGCCACTGGTCGATCGCGACGAGCCCCGCTTCGCCGAGGCCTCGCGCGAGATGATCGAGCGCGGCGATTTTGTCGTCCCGTATTTCAACAATCGGTACCGTTTCGACAAGCCGCCGTTCACCTACTGGGCGCAGGTCGCAAGCTTTCGCATCTTTGGAGAAAATGCCTTCGCCGCCCGGTTCCCGAGCGCGGTCGCGGCGGCACTCACGGCGGTCGTGATCGCAAGCTGGGGCGCGCGGCTTCGTGACTCTACGCGCGTGCTGCCCCCCTCGCCTGCTGCCGCCTCTTCTTCTCTCCCTCGGGGAGAGACGCGCGCGCGAAGCGCGGCAGTGAGGGGCCTTTGGGCCGCGATTGTTTTCACACTTTGCCTCCAAACTTTTGTCCACGCCAAAGCCGCCGTCGCCGATATGTGGCTGGTGCTTTTCATGACGATCGCGCACTGGGCGGGATGGGAGCTGGTGCGCGACCGTTTCGGCGGGAGCTGGCGCAGCGCCGTCGTTAGGCCGACTGGGTTGGGCGGCTGGTGGCGGCTTTTTTATCTCGCGCTCGCTTTTGCTTTCCTCGCCAAAGGTCCGATCGGCTGGATGCCGTTAGGCACGGTGATCGTTTATCGCTGCATGCACCCGCTGCCCGGATTTGCGCGCCGATTTCTGTTCGTTAGGGGAACCATTCTCATGCTCGCGCTAGTTGCGCTCTGGGGTGTGCCAGCGCTCCTGCGCAGCAACGGCGAATTTCTCGCCGTCGGGCTCGGTCGGCATGTCGTTGGCCGTTCCTTTGGCACCATGCAAGGCCATGGGGGCGGTTCGATTCTCGCCGCGATCGCTACGCTCCCGTTTTACTTTGTTACGATCTTCATCACCTTCGCGCCCTGGTCGGTGAAACTTCCCTGGCTCACCCGGCGGCTCTGGCGCAAACGCGATCCGCTCGATCTTTATCTGATCGCGGGAATCGGAGTGGTTGTGCTCATTTTCTCGCTCGTGAAGACGAAACTCCCGCACTACATCCTTCCGGCCTTTCCGCTGCTTTCGCTCCTGCTCGTCAGGCACTGGTTTGCGGTAACGGCGGAGCGCACTTTGCGCGCCTGGTCGATTGCCACCGCGGCCGTCATGCTCGCGATCGCGCTGATCGGCTTTCCGCTCATCGCGCCCTCGTTTCCCTCCGCCGCGCTTTTCAAAAAAGCCAGGCCCTATCTTCAGCCGCAAATGGATTTCGCAGCCTATGATTTCGACGCGCCGAGCCTGGTTTGGGTTTTTCGCTGCCGGGTCCGCGGGTTCTTGCATTACAACCGCGAGCACAACCGTGACGTCGCGACCTTGCAACCGGACCAGATCGTACCGTTTCTCGCCAGTCCTGGGCCGCACTTTGTTGTCCTGCCGAGCGAACTCGCGGCTCGGCTTTACCCGACGCTGCCGAACGATTATCGAAAGTTTTCCACCCACGGTTTCGATATTGCGAAAGGCCGCTGGGTCGATCTCACTCTTATTTTGAAAAACACATGATCACCTTTCTGCGCGGCCGCCTAACGAATGCGCTTCCCACCCAGGCGATCGTCGATGTCGGCGGCGTCGGCTACGAAGTTTTCATCCCGCTCTCGAGCTACGACAAACTGCCCGCGCCTGGCGAGACGGTGCAAATCCTCACCCACCTCCATGTCCGCGAAGACGCGCAGATTCTCTACGGCTTCATGACCGCAGCCGAGCGTGATCTTTTTCGCCTTCTCGTCAATCACGTGAGCGGGATCGGCCCGAAGCTGGCCCTCGCCGTCCTCAGCGGCATGAGCGTGGGCAATTTCAAAAGCGCGGTCGTCAATTCCGATGTTGCTTCGCTTTCAAAAATCAGCGGCCTCGGGAAAAAAACCGCCGAGCGAATCGTGCTCGAGTTGAAAGACAAGCTCGGGGTCGCGGCGGCCTGGGAAGTGGCGAGCGGCGCGCACGCCCCTACGCCCGAACAGGAACAGGCGAACGAAGCCGTCCTCGCCCTCATCGCTCTCGGCTACAAACAGGTCGAAGCGCACAAAGCGGTGCGCGATATCCAGCAAAGCGGAAAAGAAATTACCGGCGCCGAAGATCTCGTTAGGCTCGCCTTGCAACGGCTCGCCTCTGGGAGATAGCCAGGAAGAGGACCGGTTACGCGGGTCTGTCCACGCGACCCCAAAAACCCGCGAAAAAAAGTCTTGCCAGCTGTAGCTCTGGTCGCTAAGCCGCTGCTTAACCTAACGAACTTATGTCTAAAACCACCTGTCCTGGAACGGGGCTTTGCCGCGCCGCCCTCGTCGTCAACCTGGCACTGTCAGTCGTGTTGGTCTCGCGCGCTTCCGCGCAAATCGCCGTTAACAGACCCGGAGCGACCCCGGCAACTGTCCCTGCCCAAGCCGCCGCCACCACTGCCCCTGCCCAAACGCAGACCTCAAATCCGCAGCTCGCGCCGCCGACGGGTCCGGTGCCGACGCCAACTACCGCCACCGCCGAGCGCATCATCGTGACCGGCTCAATTATTCCCACCGCCGAAGAGGTCGGTCCCAACCCAGTCCTGAATTATAACCGCGACATCATCACCAAGTCGCCCGAGCGCAACACGGAGGAATTCCTGCGCAACCTGCCGGTCGCCAATGCCAACGGGGTGCCAGTTTCCAACAACGAAAACGGATCCAATACCGCCGTCGGCGCCGCCACCATCGCCCTGCGCGGCTTCGATGCGCGCGCGACTCTGATTCTGCTCGATGGCCGCCGGGTCGCGCCTTACCCGATGGGAAACAACGGCGGCGTCGGGGTCGGCCTGATGTTTGTCGACCTGAACTCGATTCCGGAGGCGGCGATTGAAAGCATCGAAATTTTGAAGGACGGCGCCTCGACCACTTATGGCGCGGATGCGGTGGCCGGGGTGGTGAACATCAAGCTGCGGCACAATTACAATGGAGTCGAAGCGACTGCGCAATACGGCAACACCCTGGACAAGGACTCGGGTCTTTACACGGCCTCGCTCGTTTTCGGCGTTGGCAATGACACCACCAACATCACGGGCGCGGCGAATTTCTATCATCGCAACTCGATCGCAAATCGCGATCGCGGTTTTTCCGCGAAGCCGGCTTTCCTGAGTTCGAATACAAGCCCGTATAACTTGCAACTAAGCAGTGACGTCGCAGCCGCCGCCGGTGGGTTGAATTTGAATCCCGGCGGAACGGAGTTCGCGACCGCCCCCAATTTCACCAACGGGCTTGCTCCTGCCGGTAGTTATATTTATGACGCCAATACACGGGTTCGGAGCGGCGGCAGCATCCTCCCCGGGTTCGACTTTAATCAGTTCTCACTCTCCTTCCCCGAGTCGGAACGTTACGGCGGTTATGTTAGCGCCCAGCATAAGATTTTCGGTAACGAGGCTCAGTTATACGCGGAGCTCTTTTACCAGAAGGTCAAAACCCACAATGAGCTTGCCGCGCCCGCGACCGGCTCTTTCGAGACCAAGGGCCAAACCACTCTCGCCATCCCACCGCGAGTTCCACTTAACGGGGTCACGCCCCCAAATACCCCGACCTTTGAAGAAACCAATCTGCCGTCGGATGCATTCAATCCCTTTAACCCATTCGATCAAATCATCTCGGGCGGAAGCCGTGCCCGACTGGCCGAGTTTGGTAACCGCCTTTTCGATAACGAAACGGACGCTTTTCTCGCGACCATCGGGATCAAGGGCGACCAACTCTTCGACGGAAGCTGGGGTTACGATGTCGGCTTTCGTTATAGCGAGGTCAAGAATACGCAGACCGGAACCCAGGTCTCCATTTCGCGATTTAACCGGATCGTGAACCAGGCCGACCCGATCTTCGATCCTACCTCGCCACAATACATTGGAACCACCCTTGCCTTTAATCCTTTTGGCGATTACCGGGTTCCAATTGCTTCCAACCAGGCGACCGTCGATTTCGCTCGGGTCCATCCGACCGACATAGATACCTCGAAGCTGGCGACGATCGACGGCACAATCTACACAACCTCGCTTTTCAAGCTCCCGGCTGGTGGCGTCGGCTTTGCCTTTGGCGGTCAGTTTCGGCGAGAGACACTTGATGAAGTGCCCGACGAGTTAAATGTGGCAGGTGACATTGCTGGTAACTCGCCGGTTCCCTTGGTGAGCGGCGGCAGGAAGTCTTATGCCTTCTATTCAGAGACAGATATTCCAGTCTTTGCACCCACTTTCGCCATCCCGGCCTTTCACTCTCTCGATTTCACGGCCGCAGCACGCTTTGAAGACTTTCGTAACAACGATACCAATGTCCTTGTTCCGAAGTTCGGTTTGCGCTGGCAACCCTTTGACGAGCAACTCACGATCCGTGCCACATGGGGCGAAGGATTTCGCCAGCCAAGCTTGGAAGAGTTGTTCGCCGCTCCGATCTCCACCCTGGAAGTTTCCCATGACCCGCTCAAAGGCGGTCTCTTCGAGTCTGAAACCAATACTTTAATTGTCAGTAACTCTAATTTGCAGCCGGAGGATTCGCGTTCCTTCAGCGGCGGCTTTGTTTACACGCCCAGGTTTGTTCCCGGCCTGACTCTTACGACTGATTTCTGGGATATCGAGCGCACCGGTGTCGTCGCCGCGCCCACCGCTGATCAGGTTTTGGCGCGGGAAGCTACTAACTCGCTCCTGCCCGGAGAAGCGGTCGAACGCGACGCCGGTGGCTTCATTACCCGGATCATCATTCCAAACCAGAACCTCGGCGCGCAGACCGCCCGCGGAGTCGATTTCGGGATTCAGTATCTGCGGGAAACACCCTGGGGCACCTTCACCTGGCTGACAGAAGCCAGCTATCTCGATGAGTTCCTCTTCCCGCAGTTTGCCTCCGGCAACCTCGCCGGCCGGACCACGGATCAAGGCGCTTCCAACGAAGGTTACTATAAGTGGCGCGGCACCTCGCGGATCGACTGGAACTGGAATCACTTCGATATCTTCACCACCGTGCGATATATCGATGGCTTTCACGAACATACCGCCAATCTCCGTGAACATTGGGTCCACCAGGAGTGGCTCTTTGACGTTCAGGGCTCCTATGACTTTAATGGCCTCTTCCCGGCCGTCGAGAGTCACCCCGTCCCCGGTTACTCGAAGGATGCAAAGGACGTGACCAAGGGTAAGGATGGCGCCCCAACCGAATCGGCTGTTGCACAAACGAGTAACTACAGCATACCATCGTGGCACCAGTTGCTGCAAAATCTTACTCTCACGATCGGCTGCAACAATGTCTTTGGTCAGGATCCGCCACGCGCGTCCGGCGAAGGCGGCAACGGTGTTGGTTATCCCGGGTTTACCTACGACGCCACTGGCCGCTTTGTTTACGTCCGCCTGACGAAGAAGTTCTAGCCGAGTTCGCTTACTTGAGTTTTAGCGGCGAACGATCCGTTCATAGGAGAGTGGATCGGTCGCGTCTTCGGTGACGATGAGCAGAGCGCGAATCTGATCGTCAACCTTAAGACAGTCGCGCGCCTCGGGGAGTTGCAGCGCTTCCATCAACCCAGCCAGACCGGCGGCCCCGGTTTCACCGGCCACAATCCCAATCTTGGCCAGGGCGCGCATCGCGGCACGAGCGCGTTCGTCGGGGATGGCGATGAACCCATCAATGCCGAGTGAAATGATCGGCCATGCGACTAACGACACTTGGCCGCAGTTCAGACCAGCCATGATCGAGTCGTGCGGCCCCGGCACTTCGACGATGTGGCCGGCTTGCACCGATGCGAGCGCGCAAGCGGCGCGGAGCGGCTCGACGCTGAGAAGCTTCGGCTGGCTGTCGGGCCACGGATACCTAACGAGCGCGGCCGCGAGCGCGCCGACACCGAATTGCACCGCGATGAGATCGGGAGTTTCTTCGTTCCGCACCGCGAGTTGCTCTTCGATCTCAGCGAAGATAGTCGAGTAACCTTCAATGACCCAGCGCGGAATTTCTTCGTAACCCGGCCACGACGTATCGGAGATAACGAGGCAATTGTCGCTCGCATCCGCGGCCGCGCGCGCGACCGCGTCATCATAGGTGCCGTTGACTACGATCACTTCCGCGCCTTCGCCCGCGATCCCCTCGATTCGCGGCCGCGCGGTGCCTTCCGGAACATAGATGCGCGCGGCGAACCCAAAGAACGCGGCCACATGGGCGACCGCCCGTCCGTGATTGCCGTCGGTCGCTGTCGTCAGGCACAAGGGCCGGAGCGGCGCGAGCTTTGCAATCAGCTCACCGGTTGTTTCCCATGGCTCAAGTGACCTACCGAAGCGAGCCTCCAGTGCGCGATAAATGGCCCAGGAGGCGCCAAGGATTTTGAAGGCCGGCAGACCAAGCCGCGCAGATTCATCCTTAAGTAAGAGCTGTTTGATCCCGAGCGCGGCTGCGATCTCCGGCGCGTCGCGCAGTGGCGTCGGTGCGTACTCCGGCAGGCGCCGATGGAAAGCGCGCGGCGCGGTAATTCCGACGGGCTCGCGGCGAACCTCAGGCTGACAAAAGAAAGCCGCGCTCAATGTTTCGTTAGGCCGGAAGCACCCGGCCGCTGACCGCCGCATCCGGAAGACTGCGGGCGAAGGCGAGCGCGTTATTCCAGCGGTTGACGAGCCCTTTCCAAAAAATTTCGCGCCGGCCGGCGACGCGCAGCTCGTACTGCTCGCGCGCGAGCCGGAGCGCGTTGAGCAATTTGTCCGGATTTTTCTCAGCTTGGCGGAGCGCGCCTAACGTTTCCGGTCCAACGCCGCCATCCACCTTCACGCCGAGGGCGATTTGCAAAACCTTGGCCGCCCCGCCCGGGCCGCGATTGAAAGCGGTATCGCGCAAATAGGCTTCGATCTCCGGCACAGTGGTCCACTTCGCCACGACATCGGTGTATTCCGCGATCACCTCCGCCGCATAATCTTCCGCCTCTTGAAAACGGCCGGCATTGATCAGATCGCGCAGATGCGCGGCCTCGCGCGGATGGTAGCGCTCGTTGATTCCCGCGACTTCGTAGCGGCCACCGCCGTCGCTCGGCGGCAGATTGTAAACTCGCAGGTGTCCCTGCGCGTCGCGACGTGCTTCGAAATTGAGGATTGATTGCGCCATTTTCCGGCGCAGCTCGTCGTGCGAAACCGCGGCTGCCGGCGACGGCGAAACCGGAGTGACCGGCACGGCGGGCGGCGCCTTTTCCTCGAGGTCGGTCGCGCGCCGGAGGGCGGCATTTGAGAGCCAGCCGCGGAGCACGCCCGAAGCGGTGGTGGGCCGTTCGACTTCGACATACCACCAATCCTGGGGCGCGACTCTCACGAGCGTACCTTTGGGCAAGCGGCCTCCGCTCAGAGTTGCAGCCGCGAAATCAGGCGCGGCCCGCAGATCGACATCTTCGGTGGTGACATAATCGAGCGGAATTGCCCGGCGCACTTCCGGCTCCGACGGCGCGCCGGCTCCTTTCTGCTTCCGAGGCTCCGGCCTAACGACGCCGGCGCGCGCCTTGGCGCGGGCGCCGACTTTTCTTTTTCTTCCCGGTGCTTTTTGCTTTTTCATCAGCTTTGACTTCGTCGCGAATAACGGGCAGGGCACGCTTGTAGCCAAAAATCGTGTAGTCGAAAAACATGTTGCCCGTCATGTCGTGCACATCGTGACTTTCGCGCACACCGGCCGGATAATGCTCCGGCCGAATGAAGCTCACCGTGACCGCGCCTAGCTCCCGGTCGCCTTTGTTCATCAGCCGGCGCGCGCCGACCTGGGCAGCGAACTTCGCCACTTCGATCCCCGCCGCGTAGGCAGGATTGATCGTGGAGGTCCCGATTTGAATCAGGCTCAGGAGATTCTGCGAAAACCCGCCGAAGCCTGGATCGCGGAGAATTTCATCCACGTCTGCCGCCGCCTCACGCAGATCGCGCTCGGAACGAATGGCGAGAAAGGTCCAGGTAAAGGCCTCCGGAATGTCCTCCGCTTCGTAAAGAATGAGACCGGTGTCGCCGAAGCTGACCGGGACGTTGTCGCGCACTTGATCGACCTCGGTGAGCGCGCGGGCGGCAAGAGTGTTGCCGACGAGGGTTGTGAGCGCGGATTGTTTTGCCGCGGAATCGTTCTCATGAATCCACTCATCGAGATCGGGCATGTTCTGGGCCGACGGGGTGACAAAGCTGAGGAATTTCACCGACGCGAAATCATGCCCGAAGATTCCCAGACCTGATTTGATCCCGCCGTTATCGAGAAAGCGAACGCGATCGATCCGGAAGTAGAACATGTGCGGACTCCTTGGTTGGGGAAGTTATAAGAAGCCAGAAGAGTAAGGGGAAGCTAGAACTTTCGCCGCATGGCACCCCTCACTGGCGCTGCGCGTCCGTCTCTCCCCGAGGGAGGGAGGAGTCACGCTCGCGATTGTTGGAAAGTGAGGAGGGCCAAAGCGACATCCTCTCCCCGGGGCAGAGGGGACGCGCGGAGCGCGCCGGTGAGGGCGAACGAAGGCGCTGGCAAGCAGACGCAACCACGCCGGCATAACTGGCGACTAACCAGATCCGAGCATTTTCACGTGCCGCCGGTGACGGTGTAACCTTGGGCACGAAGATCTTCGGCCAGGTCTTTCTCCATCTGCGCCGCGGCTTCGAACGGCATTGGGTTGAGATGCTCGTAAAGCTCGGGCAGCAGGCGCAGGCCGTATCTCTTTACCACCCACGATGATTTGTAGCCGTTGCGGTGATTCTCGAAACGATGCGCCACCGGCAACCCAGTCATCCCGACGTAAAGGCACGGCTTGGCCGGGTCGCGGTTCGGATTCAGGCGCCGGATCGAGGGATGTTTCAAGACCGCATCATCGAGCAGGACGATGTAGACGTTGTGGTGGAATTTTTCTGCTTCACGCACCGGGTGAAAAAATCGAGAAAAAGTTTGCCTGGTCGGACAACGAATGTCCAACCATATGATGCAGCTTGCCGGCATGACGAAAAATTCTCGCTGGCATGATCGCTACGCCACTTCACCAATCCAACTCCCGCCCCGCCGCCGCGTCCCGCGCGGGCTGGCTCGGTTGCGCGCGCTCCGGCTCCGGCTCGCGGCTTCCACCCGGCCGCGTTTATACCAGACGGAGTTCCAGTTCGGCGAATAGCAATCTGCGCGATGCAGGGTTCGAACCTGCGACTTCTTGCGTGTGAAGCAAGCGCTCTACCACTGAGCTAATCGCGCCGGAAAACGAGCGTCGCTAGCTTTAGCGCTCTTGCCGCGCAGGGCAACTTTTTTGCGCCGCAACGGAAGCGCGCCGCCGCTTCAGACCTGCTCGATCGCAAGCGGGACCGTCGCCTCCCCGGCACGCGCCGGTCGCAATGCCCGGCCGGGACGCCGGAAATAAGGCGGACGCGTCGAGAGCGCTTCACGGAAATAAAGCGCGACACAAAGCAGGAGGAGACAGGAGGGGATCGGCCGAATGCGCTCGAGAAAATCGATCGTCGAAAGAGTCGGGCCGAGTTTCTTATCCATCAGAAGCACTTGCGTGATCATGGTCGCGCTCATGATCGAGAAGAGGAAATGGAGAGTCGTGAGGCGCAAGCTAACGCCGAGAGCGACGGCGCTCACCACTGCGCCCCAGAGCAGGTAGCGCTCGTGCATTTGCGGAAGAAGAGCAAACATCGCCAGCCAGGGAGCTGCGATGGCGATGAGCAGGCGCGGATCGCGCCGCCGGGCATGACGGGCCGCGCCCAGTCCACAGAGAATCAATGCACAAAGATAAATCACGCGCAGGGTCCATTGCAGGGTAAAGGTGAAATGGATCGAGCCGAGATGGGGCGACCAGAGCGGCGTTTTAAGCGACAAACTCGAATAGGCAAGGAGCGAGGGCAGGTTGTAGCAGGAGCTGATGAAGAGATAGGGATAACGCTCGCTCCCGTAGAGGAAACCGATCCTAAGCCAGGAAAAGGTCCCGCCATCAATCGCCGCGACGGTGAATGCAGCGATCGCAGTAAGTCCAGCGATCCAGATCCATCCGTTGCGCGTTCGGTAGCGCGAAAACAGGGCCGCCGACCCGAGCGCGACCGCCACGACCACCAGCCAGGCGGACGGATTCCGCAGCAACCACGGCGAGACGATCAGCGCCGCTGTGGCCGCAAAACCGGCGAGGACCTGGCCCGCGCGCGACCAGCGTTGTTGCCAGAGCGGCCAGAAAATGAAAAACGGGACCACGAAAAGGAGTTGACCCTTAAACATCCCGCCGAGAGCGAGCAAACAACCGCACCAAAACCAGCGGTCGGTTAGCGCCGCGAGAGCGGCAAAGAGATAGAAGGGCAGAATCCAGCTGTCCCATTGCGGCCAGGCGTGGGCATCGAGGATGAGCGAAGGCTCGAGCCAGGCGACACTGGCGGCGAGAAGGCCGCAGACCCAGCCGCGTTGCGCAGCAGGCAGCCGATGCAACAAACCCGAATCGGTCGCACCGGAGGCGCGGCGCACGCCTTCCCTCACGAGGAGGAAAATCCCCACCGCCGTGAGCAATTCGATGATGTCGTTGACGACGAGGAGCGGCTCGACGTATTCGGGCGTTCCGTCTTCCGCCCCGGGAAATTTGGCCCGCACCTGTTTCGCCCAGACCGACATCGCGAGCAGCCGAAGCGGCGGGTAATCGAGGTAATAGTTATTTTCGTAGGCGTCTTCGTCGACCCGATCGTAGAGACCGAGGTAACCCCGCACCAGGACGCGCCAGGAATCCTTTTGCGCGCGCGGGAGCAGGCGGTGGCCTTCGGCGAGTGTTTGCGTGCCCCAGTAAAAGGCGTTGACGATGTCCTTTTGAAAACGCAGGTGCTTGGTTTCCGTCCAGGTGTAACGGCGCAACGCCAATCCCCCGATGAGCAGCGCGAGCAGAGTCAGGCCGAGAAGAAATCGTCGGGTCCGCAGCGACGCGAAAAATGTGGCGAGAAAAGCGCGCCGCTCCATCAGGAGCGAAGCATCGCTGCAAAGGCTGGAGGCGGCAAATAGAGATGCGGCTCGCTCAGGCCGCGCCTGCCACCGGGGCGAGGATCTCGTCGAACATGCAGAGAAAGCGGCGAATCTCGAATGGCTTCGTGAGGTAATTGCGCGCGCCTGCGCTCAACATCCGTTCGATCTGGCTTGGGGTCGCGTCGGCACTGATCACGATAACGGGCGTATCGGCCGTCTCGGGCTCCGCTTGCAGGGTCTCGAGCACCTTGCTTCCGTGAATGTCGGGAAGATCGAGATCGAGCAGGACGAGATTGGGTGCTTGTTCCTGCGCCAGGGCCAGCGCCTTTTCCCCGGTCTCGGCCCAGACAAGGTCGGTGTTGGGCCGGTCGCGCAGGACGCTTTCCATGAGGCGAAAGTTCGGTTCGCTATCCTCGACGTAGAGAACACGCGGCCGGCCGGTCTTGGCCGCGGGCGCAGCCGAGGGAGCCGATTTTTGCCGCGGCAATGGCACGATCACCTTCTTGTCCGGTGCAGGCGGCGGCGGCGGAACCGGCGCTTTCAGGCGCCCGGAAGATTGTTCCAATTCTTCGCGCGCGTGCTTCACCTCCTGGACGGAGCGGAAGAGTTGCTCGCGCAGCATCTTGATCTCCAGTTGGGCGAGGCGCAGTTCCTGGCGAAGGGTTTCTTCGTTGTTGTTTTTCATCATCAGAGCTTGGCCATGCGAAGGCCGGAAGGTTCGTCATCAATCGGAGAGCGAAGTTTTTTCGCCATCTCGAGGTCGCGACGCATTTTGTTTTTGTGGGTGCAGAAAAGGAGCGCGGTCTCTTCGGAAATAAGATCCTGCTCAAAAGCGTGCATGAGCGACTGATCGAAGCTGTGCCAGCCCATCGTGTTTCCGGCTTCGATGATTTCCTGGAACGTCCGGTTCTCCGCTTCCCCATAGAGAAGCGTCTCGCGAGTGCGCAGGCTGCTTCCCATAATCTCGGTCACGAGCAGCCGCCCGCCGTCGAGCCGATCGACAAGGCGCTGACTAACGATGTAACGGAGCGTGCCGGCGAGGCGTTCGCGGATTAGCTTCTCCTCATCGTTTCCAAAGAAGCCGAGGATGCGGTTGACGCTCTGACCGGCATTGATGGTGTGGAGCGTGCAAAAAACCAGATGCCCCGTTTCGGAGGCGGTGAGGGCGATCTCCATCGTCTCGCGATCGCGCACCTCGCCGATGAGGATGACTTTGGGCGCCTGGCGTAATGCGGCGCGCAGCCCGGTGGCGAAGTCGGGAAAATCCTTCCCCAGTTCCCGTTGGCTGAAAGCCGCCTTGCCCTTGGGATGAACGAACTCGATCGGGTCCTCGAGCGTGACGATGTGCACTTCCTGGGTTTCGTTCAGCTCGTTCAACATCGCCGCCTGGGTCGTGGTCTTGCCGCTCCCGGTGCTGCCGGTGACAAAAATGATCCCGTTTTTCTCCGTCACCATTTGCTTGAAGATCGGCGGCAAGCCTAACGACTCGATGCTCGGCACTTCCGCTTGCAGCTTGCGCATCACGATCCCCATCCGGCCGTTTTGCCGGTAAATGTTGGTGCGGAAGCGCGCGATGTTCGGGACGGCAAAGCTGGTGTCGCATGAGCCGAGCGCGTCGAGGTCGGCCTGGAGCCGCTCGTTGCCCTTGAGAAGGAGGTTCACGATCGCCTGGATATGGGCCGGCTGGAGGGTTGTGACCGGTTCCTCCATTGGCATCTCGTGCAAACGGCCGTGACGCTCGACCAGCGGCGGTTTTTCCGGGAGAAAGAGACAGTCCGATACCCCTTCGCCGCTTTGCAGCATCACGCTGAGCAGGGATTGCAGGTCCTCGTTCGTCATAAAAGGATTTGGCCCGGCGCCGGGATTGGCGGCGCTGGCGGGCATTGCACTGCAGGAATTGTTCCAGCGACCGGGAAAAGAGCGCGGCTTGCCATTCGCCGTCCGGGATTTATCTAAAAGGCATGTCCGAACACAAAATGACCCTCACCTGGAGACGGAGCACGCCCGATTTCCAATACCAAACCTACAACCGCGATCACACCTGGAGCTTCGATGGCGGGCACGAAATGGAAGCCAGCTCGGCGCCGGCTTATCTCGGCAACCCGCAGCTTGTCGACCCGGAGGAGGCGTTTGTCGCCGCGCTTTCCAGTTGCCACATGCTCACCTTCCTTGCCGTTGCGTGTAAGAAGAAATTCCTCCTCGACCAATACGTCGATCACGCGGTCGGCCACATGGAAAAGAACGGCGAAGGCAAGCTCGCGATCACCCGCGTCGAGCTGCATCCCGAGCTAAAATTTTCCGGTGACAATCAACCGAGCGAAAAAGACATCGAAGAGATGCACCATTTCGCGCACGCGAACTGTTTCATCGCCAACTCGGTCAAAACCGAAGTCACGGTCGCGAAATAGAGGCGATAGCAAAAAGATGAATCAGGAAAGCAGGAAAGCAGGAAGAAGAGGGAAATTGGCGATAGCTTTTCCTGCTTTCCTCCTCGCCCACCCGAACTATTTCATCGCCAACTCGGTCAAAACCGAAGTCACGGTCGCGAAGTAGAGGCGATAGCAAAAAGATGAATCAGGAAAGCAGGCCGCAACGGATTGCGAAGCAAACGGCCGGAGCCTTCAAAGCAGGAAGAAGAGGGAAATTGGCGACAGCTTTTCCTGCTTTCCTGCTTTCCTGATTCGTTCCTGCTTTTTCTTTGCGCGATGGAGAAGCCTGGCACAGAGCGGATGGAAAAGATCGTCAGCCTGTGCAAGCGGCGCGGCTTCATTTTCCAGACGAGCGAGATCTACGGCGGCCTCAACGGCGTCTGGGATTACGGTCCGCTCGGGGTCGAGCTGAAGCGCAACCTGAAGGATTACTGGTGGCGCGTGATGGTGCGCGAGCGCGACGACGTCGTCGGCATGGATGGCGCCATCCTCACCCATCGTGCCGTCCTCAAGGCAAGCGGCCACGAGGACACCTTTAGTGATCCGATGGTCGATTGTCGCACCTGCAAGGCACGCCTCCGCGCCGATCAGATCCCGGAGAAGCACGGAGTCAAACAGTGTCCGAACTGCGGCGGCAAAGACCTGACCGAGGCGCGCCCGTTCAATCTCATGTTTTCAACCCAGGTTGGCGCCTCAGCCGATCCCGACGCGATCGCCTATCTCCGGCCTGAGACCGCGCAATCCATCTTCACCCAATTCAAGAACGTCCTCGACACCTCGCGCATGAAGCTGCCCTTCGGCATTGCACAGATCGGGAAAGCTTTTCGCAACGAGATCAACCCGCGCAATTACATCTTTCGCTCGCGTGAGTTCGAGCAGATGGAGCTGGAATACTTCTGCCGGCCGGAGCAAGGAATGGAGTTACTCGATTACTGGCTCGAAGAACGGCTTCGCTTCTACGAAAACATCGGGCTGCCGCGCGAGAGGCTGCACGTCCTCACCGTGCCCGACGCCGAGCGCGCCTTTTATTCCAAGGGCACCTACGACATCGAATACGATTTTCCTTTCGGCCGGCAGGAACTCGAAGGCGTCGCCTACCGCACCGACTACGACCTCACTCAGCACCAGAAGGCCAGCGGCAAGCCGCTCGATTATTTCGACGAAGCAACCAAGGAACACTTCGTGCCCCATGTCGTCGAGCCGAGCGCCGGGGTCGATCGCACCGTGCTGGCGTTGATTTGCGAAGCTTACTCCGAGGACGAAGCCCCCGATGACAAAGGCAAACTCGAGCGGCGCATCGTGATGCGTTTCCATCCCCGCATCGCTCCGATCAAGTGCGCCGTCTTCCCCTTGCTCAAGAACAAGCCCGAGCTGGTCGCGAAAGCGCGCGCAGTCCAGGCGCTGCTCCGGCCACACATGAACGTTTTCTACGACGAGAGCGGCGCGATCGGGCGGCGTTACCGGCGGCAGGACGAAGCGGGCACCCCCTTTGGCATCACGATCGACTTCGAAACCCTGGGCGAACGCGACCCCGCGCTGCGCGATACCGTCACCCTGCGCGACCGCGACAGCATGAAACAGGAGCGGGTCGCGATCGCCGAGCTGTTGGCAAAGCTACAGAGCGCCCTTGCCTAACGAGGTTAACCTGCAGAAGCAAAAAACCAGCGATTCCGCAGATGAACGCAGATTGGAGGGAAGGTCGCAGCCTCTTCACGGCTGTTGTTGTTTCTGAGCCGAGTTAGACAGGATTGACCGGATTAACGAGATTTGATTAGAAGAACCGCCGGGTTGTCTCTCTCTCCGAATCCTGTCAATCCCGTTAATCCTGTCTAGGAATTACCGTAACGCCTTCGGTCGGCGCATTCCCTCACCGGGCCGGGAGGCCCGTTGGCCGCACAGCCGAGGACGGACTGTGTTACGGCACGACCAGCGTAACACAGGCGTCCGCGCCTGTGCGGCCACCGGGCGTCTCGCCCGGTGTTTCTCTTTATGAGCGTGTTTTATCGCTCTTGGTGTCGTTGAGCCGAGAGAGACAGGATTAACCGGATTAACGAGATTTGATTAGAAGAACGGCCGGGTTGTTCCCCTCTCCGAATCCTGTCAATCCCGTTAATCCTGTCTAGGAATTACCGTAACGCCTTCGGTCGGCGCATTCCCTCACCGGGCCGGGAGGCCCGTTGGCCGCACAGCCGAGGACGGACTGTGTT
>DAISXY010000020.1:0-73008 GCA_036825615.1 Chthoniobacterales bacterium | reverse complement strand
GCCAGGGTGGCGAAATTGGCAGACGCGCCAGACTTAGGATCTGGTGGAGCAATCCTTAGGGGTTCGAGTCCCCTCCCTGGCAGGAGCGTGCCCCTCACAAGAGCGGGTCGGCTAATTGCAATTGGCGGGCGAGACACGCATCGCGAGTTGTCGCGCCGATGTTAGTAAAAAAGACTGCGATGAAGGCAAAGCGCGGCTGGATTCATTTCACGACTATCCTTACGATTGCTGTCCTCTCGTTAGGCGTGGCTCCCCCTGAGTCGTCGAACTCGACTCCGCAAGAGGTGTTCGATGGAATGCGCGGGAGTTTCCGCGCCGATATGGCAAAGGGGGTCCATGCCGGCTATCAATGGCACTTGAGTGGGCCGAACGGGGGCGAATGGTGGATTACCGTGAACGACGGAACTTTTCGCATGGGCCGGGGAACACTCCCCAACCCAAACGTGATCTTCATCCTCAAGGATCGCGATTGGGTCGCTCTCTCCAACGGCACTCTCGGAGGCACCTGGGCCTTCTTGACCGGCCGCTTAAAGATTCGCGGGGATAAACGACTGGCCAGAAAGCTCGGCCGGATTTTTCCCTAAAACCGGGCCTCGACGCTTAGCTGGAAGTAAGGCACGCCGAGGGCCCGGCATTTTCATCGGACTGCACGACCGCATTGTGAAGGGCTCGTGATCACGAGATCGAGTCGCTCTTGAGTGATTTAATCACGGTTGTTGCTGCATGGGCGAGTGCGCTTCGTGGGATACTCTTGACGAGCGTCTTTTCATCCTGCTGAGTCTTCAATCCCTTCTCTTCCGTTGCGACCGCGGCTGATGCCCGGTGCCAGGCAGTTTCGGTTTGGAACGCGGAAATGGGTGCCAGCTGAAAACTAGCCTTCCCTTATCGGCCGCTTCGGGAGTTCGATTGGAAGGCGGCCAGGCAATGAAAAACCAACACCTCGAAATCGAACGAAAGTTTTTGGTTCGCCGCCTCCCGCGCGATCTTGCCCGACATCCTCATGCCGAGATCGCGCAGGGTTATCTCGCGATTGATCGCCGCGCTCATGTCCGGTTACGAAAGAAGGGACGCGTCTGTACGCTCACCTACAAGCGCGGCCCGGCCCGCGCACGCGAGGAGCGCGAGATTCAGCTCAGCCCCGCGCAGTTTGTGATCCTCTGGCCGGCAACAAAGGGCGCGCGCCTGATGAAGACGCGCTACTACCTGCCTTACAAGGCATTGACGGTAGAGTTGGATATTTACCACGCCTCGCACGAAGGCCTGATCGTTGCCGAGGTCGAATTTCCCGATGCTCTGAGCTATCAGAAATTTCGCCCGCCGAAATGGTTCGGCGACGAGGTCACGGGAGTGAGCCGCTACAGCAATGTCCGGCTGGCCCGCGACTAAAAATTGTCAGCCGCCAACCGATTGATCATACTTCAGCTTCGCCGCGCGCAGCACCGTTATGGCAAACAAAAAAATCCTGATCATCGAGGACGAAGCGGATGTGGTGGACCTGCTCAGCATGCAGTTGCGCAGGGCCGGCGGCTTCTCGGTCACGACCGCGGAGGATGGCGCGGAGGGTTTGAAAAAGGCGCGTAACGAAGCTCCCGGGCTCATTGTGCTCGACCTGATGCTGCCCCGGATGTCGGGCCTGGAGGTATGCAAGATTTTAAAAAGCGATTCGGCCACCCGCCACATCCCGATCCTGATGCTGACCGCGAAAGCCGAGGAGGTGGACCGGATCGTAGGTCTCGAGTTCGGCGCGGATGATTACGTCACGAAACCATTCAGCCCCCGCGAAATCGTCCTGCGCATCCAAGCCATCCTCCGTCGCGGTCAGTATGATGGCGCCGCGGAAAACCTCACCCGAGGTCCGATCACGATCGATGAAGGCCGACACCGGGTGCTCGTCTCGGGGAAACCGGTGACGCTCACCGCGGTCGAGTTCAAGCTTCTCAACATGCTGATGAAGCGGCCCGGGCGAGTGCAGGCGCGCGATCGGCTGCTCAATGAAGTCTGGGGCTACGAGACCGCGATCGACACACGCACGGTTGACACCCATGTGCGGCGTTTGCGGGAAAAGCTCGGGAAAGCGGCCGGCGTGATCGAAACGGTGCGCGGTTTCGGATATCGCTTGCGCGAATAGGTTCCGGCGATGGGCTGGATCGCTTTTGCCCTGGCGCTGGCCGCGCTGGTTTACTTTTCCTGGCGCGTCTGGCAGGGCTGGGTCGCGCCGGCGCGCGAGCTCGAGCGGCTGATCACGGAAGTGGCGGCGGAAAAAACGCCGCGCACTTTTCTTGTTGGGGGCGACTCGCGGATGCGGCGAATCGCGTTTACCCTCGAGCAGATCGCGCTCCGGCAGCGGCTCCTGCGCAGCCGTCTCCTGGAAGGTGAGTTTGGGGTGCAGGCAATCGTAGGCGCGCTCGCCGATGGCCTTGTCGTAGCCGACCGGCAGCGGCGCCTTCGCCTAACGAATCGCGCGTTCGCGGAAATGTTTTCGCCTGGCGCGGACTTGGAAGACGCGACTCTGCTCGAGACCGTGCGAGATCCGACGGTCGAGAATTTGTTAGGCGGGGCGCTCCAGAAAGGCGAACGGCAGCGGGGCGAGATCTGTTTGCAGCGCCCGCCCGGGACGGAACGCCACCTCGAAGTTGTGGCCGAGCCGATGAAAAATGAAGCAGGCGAGGTCAGCGGTGCGGTTGTCCTCTTTCGCGACCTGACCGGTCTGCGCCAGACCGAAGCGATGCGACGCGATTTCATTGCCAACGTCTCGCACGAGTTGCGCACGCCACTCTCCATCCTCCGCGGATATCTCGAGACGCTGCTCGAAAATCCACGGCAATCGCCCGCGGAACTGCTGCGGATTTTTGAAGTGATGGAGCGCCACTCGAGCCGCCTTAACCTTCTCGTCGAAGACATTCTCAGTCTCGCCCGGCTCGAAGGTCCCGGCATGACCCTCGACCTCACGCCAATTCACCTCGCCACTTTTCTCCACGGCATCCTGCGCGATTGGGAAAAGAAATTTGCCGCAAAAAAATTGCAGACCGAACTGCGGGTGCCGGAAGATTTTCCGCCCGTGCGTGCGGATGAAGCGCGCCTCGAGGAACTCGTGCACAACCTGCTCGACAACGCGGTAAAATTCGCCCCGGTCGGCGGACGGATCATCATTTCCGCGGCAACGAAGGGCGAATCCATTTCGTTAGGCGTGAGCGACAACGGGCCAGGGATTCCGGCGCGTGATCTGCCCCGGATTTTCGAGCGCTTTTATCGCGCCGACAAAGCGCGCCAGCGCGAGCTCGGCGGGACCGGCCTCGGTCTCTCGATCGTCAAGCATATCGCGCAATTGCACGGCGGTAGCGTCGAAGCGGAGAGCGAGTTCGGCCGCGGCACGACGGTGCGCGTGAATCTTCCCGTAGACGGCGTCACCAAATCGTTACATTAAAAGCTTTGGCCGAGCCGTGGGCTGCGCGATTTTCTCGAGCAGATGCTTCCGAAACACACGCTTGCACCCTTCGACGATGCGCTTGCCAGCCTGCGCAACCACGTCCTCATGATGGCCAGCCTCGCGACGCGCAGTCTCGACAATGCCCTTCGCGGCTTGTTTGAGCGCGACGACGAGCTGTGCGCGACCGCCATCGCCGACGATGAAGAAATCGACCAGCTTGAAAAGCAGATCGACCAGGATGGAATCGAAGTGCTGCTGCGTTTTCAACCGGTCGCGTCCGATCTGCGCCGGGTCGTTTCGGCAATGCGGCTAAGCTCGAACCTCGAACGGATGGGCGACCAGGCGGTAAGCATCGCGCGCAAGGCGCGCAAGTTGAATCAACACCGGCCGCTTGCGGAAGTTTCGCTGATTGCGCCCATGCGTGATCTGGCGCTGCGGATGTTCAAGGACAGTGTCGATGCTTATGTGAACGAGAACGTCGAGCTCGGTCGCGGGTTGAAAGCGCGCGACAAGGCGCTCGATGAGCTCAACGCAAATGCGAGCCGCACCTTGATCGCGCGGATGGGCGAAGATCCGGAAGAACTGCGCGGTTATCTGAACCTGATGTTTATCGCCCGCCATCTCGAGCGGGTCGGCGATCATGCCACCAACATCGGCGAGGATGCAGTCTTCGCCGCCGCCGCGGAAGACATCCGGCATCAGCCGGTCGCGCCGGCGAGCAGCAGCGAACAGGGATGAAGTGATGCGCCTCTATTTCCTGAGGCATGGCGAGGCCGATTGGCCAGACTGGGACAAGCCCGACGACGAGCGTCCCCTGACGAAAGCGGGACGCAAAGAGATGCACGAAGTGGGCGAGTTGCTCGCGCGCTGCAAAGTGAAAGTGGATTCTATTCTCACGAGCCCGCTTCCGCGCGCGACACAGACCGGCGACATCGCAGCGGAGCATCTCAAGGTCGTATGCCGCGAGGAAAAACTGCTCGCGCCCGGGTTTGGTGTGCAAGATCTGCGCCGGCTGCTGCGCAAGCATCCGCGGGATGCGCTCATGCTGGTGGGACATGAACCCGATTTTTCGGAAACCCTTCGCGCTTTGACCGGCGCAACCCTGAAACTGGCCAAAGGCGGAATCGCGCTGGTGGATTATGACGGCAAAAACGGGAAGCTGCTCTGGCTCGTCCCGCCGAAGGTGGCGAAGGGCTAACCGCGCCGGCCGTTGTAGCCGGCGGCGTTGACGCCGGCTCGTGAGCTCATTTCAGCCCCGCAAAAAGCGTGGGCTGTTTCTCCTCCACCAGCGCCTTCGCCCGGGCTTCGCGTTTTTCCATGATGAACTTGTCCAGCTCGGGATTGACCGGGAGCGGGTAGTTGCCAGTGAAACAGGCGAGGCAGAATTCGTTAGGCTCTTTCCCGGTCGCGCGGATCATCCCCTCGACATCGAGATAGCCGAGGCTGTCCACGCCGAGATATTCGCAGATCTCCGGCATTGATTTCTGGTTCGCGATCAGCTTCTCCGGATCAGGAAAATCGATCCCGTAATGACAGGCAAAACGATGGGGCGGACAGCTCACCCGCATGTGCACTTCCTTCGCCCCCGCCTCCCGCAGATTGATCACGCGCGCCCGCGCGGTCGTGCCCCGCACGATCGAGTCGTCCACCACCACGACGCGTTTCCCGGCTACTGCTTCCTTGATCAGATTCAGTTTCACCCGCACATCGAAATCACGAATCAGCTGGCTCGGCTGAAGAAAGGTGCGGCCAATGTAGTGATTGCGGACAAAGGCGTGCTCGTAGGGAATCCCAAGCTCGTGCGCAAAACCGAGCGCGGCGTAGTTCCCCGAGTCGGGCACCGGCACGACAATATCGGCTTCGACCGGGAACCGCCGGGCCAACTCCCGTCCCATCTCGGTTCGCACCTTGGCCACGTTCACGCCCCCGATCATGCTGTCCGGCCGTGCGAAATAGACGTACTCGAACATGCAGAAGGCCGGCTTCTCTTCCTTGAAGGGCCATTCCGAACGAATCCCGTCTTCGCTGATGATGAGCACTTCGCCAGGCGCGACCTCACGAATGAAGTCGGCGTGGATGAGATCGAAGGCGCAGGTCTCGGAGGCAAGGACGTAGGCGCCGTCGAGTTTGCCTAACGATAGAGGCCGGAACCCAAACGGATCGCGCACCGCGATCAGCTCGCGCTCGCTCATGATGATGAGGGAGAACGCGCCCTGGATCTGGCGCAATGCGGTCAGAATGCTCCCGCCGTTCTGCGATGGCTGGGCAAGGAGATGAAGAATGATCTCGCTGTCGGCCGTGGTCTGGAAAATCGAGCCGCGCCGTTCCAGCTCATCGCGCAAGACATCGGCATTAATCAGGTTGCCGTTGTGCGCGATCGCGAGCTGGCCGCGGAAACAATCGACCACGAAAGGTTGCGCGTTCTTGATCGTGCTCGACCCGGTGGTCGAGTAGCGCGCGTGCCCGACCGCCCGTGTGCCCCGGAGGCGGGCCAGTTCTTCCTGACCAAAAACCTGCGAGACCAATCCCATGTCCTTGTGCTGGAGAAAGGTCGAGCCTGGCCCGTTTGAGGTTACGATCCCGGCGCTCTCCTGCCCGCGGTGTTGGAGGGCGAAGAGACCGTAGTACGTGAGCACGGCCGCGTTCGGATGCCCGAACACGCCAAAAATGCCGCACTCGTGCATCGGATAGGGCGGTGCGGGCGGCAGCAGGATGTCGTCCTCAACCATCGAGACCAAAGAAGATACTCAAACCGTGGGCGGCTGCATCTGGCGCGGAAAATTTATCGCAAAAACTACGGCACCGAAGCAAGCGCCTTCGGTTTGCTCGCCGCCGCCCGGCACTCCGGGCAGATGCCGTGGGTCGAGAGGACGTCGTGTTCGCGCCGGAGATATTGCTCGAAGGAAACCCATTCCTCGCCGACATGCACTTTCCGGCACCAGGCGCAGACCTGGATGAAACCTTCGAGCGTGCGCAGCCGGCGAAACACCCAGAGCGTCGCGACGACCACCGCGGTCGCAACGAGCAACACGACGAGCGCTTCCAACCAAAACTCCTGTGGACGCGGGGGCGTTTTCGGCGCTCCCAAAAAGCGGAACGGCACGTCGATGTATTCGTCGAGCCAGAAGACGAGAAAAACCGCGGCAAAGCCGAGAAGCTCGAGGCTAAGTATCACCTTCTCGTAAGTGTGCTGCGCTTTTATTTTCATCCGTTTATTAACTCCCCGGTGACCGCGTTGGCAATGGCGTCGTACCAGTCGTGATAAATTTCCGCGATCGGCCAGGAAAGCGGCGCGCCCGCGGTTGCGATCTCGAGCGCTTCACCTCCGACGGTGCCGAGCCGATGGGCGGGCACAGCGCGAGTCTGGCAGAATTGCAAAACCGACTCGGCGTGATCCGGCACGGTAGAAATGACAATCCGCGACTGGCTTTCGTTGAAGAGGATTTCCTCGAGCCGGCGGTCGCCCGCGGCCGCGAGATCGATTTTTGCGCCTAACGAAAGAGCCGGATTGAAACAGGCCTCGGCGAGCGCGACCGCAATCCCGCCTTCGCTGCAATCGTGCGCACTGCGAATCTTGCCGGCCTGGATCAACTCCCGAAGCGCATTTTGCACGGCCAGCTCGCGGGCGAAGTCCAGCCGCGGCACCTGGCCGGCTTTGCGGCCGTGCACGACTTTGAGGTAATGCGAGGCACCGAGCTCGTGCCCGAAATCGCCTAACAAAATCACGATGTCACCCTCACTCTTGAAGTACTGAGTGGTAATCCATTCCTCGCGCCCGATCAGCCCGACCATCGCGACCGTCGGCGTCGGATCGACCACGCCGGCGGGGCTCTCGTTGTAGAGGGAGACATTGCCGCCGATCACCGGTGTGCCGAACGCGCGACAGGCTTCGGCCAGGCCTTCGACGCACTCGCGCAGTTGCCAGAAATTTTCCGGCTTGTAGGGATTGCCGAAGTTCAGGTTATCGGTCACCGCCAGCGGGAGCGCTCCTGAACAGGTGAGATTGCGGGCCGCTTCCGCGACCGCGATTTTACCGCCTTCGCGCGGATCGAGCCGGCAGTAGAGCGAATTACAATCCGTGGTTGCGGCGAGGAACTTGTCCGCCTCCCGCAAGTGGAAAACCGCCGCATCCGATCCCGGGCGGACAATTGTGCCGGTGCGGACGGTGTGGTCGTACTGCCGGTAAACCCAGTTTTTCGACGCAATCGAAGGATCGCGCAGTAATTGGTGCAAAGCCTCGCGCGGATCGATCGCCGGCAGCTCGTTGTAGCCGGGATCGCTGATCCCGGCCGGCGCCTTTACCTCGCGCGAATACAGCGGCGCTTCGTCAGCCAGTGGTTTGGCTGGAATTTCTGCCGCGACCGCGCCGTTGTTCAACACGCGCATCATCCCGTCGCTCGTGACGCGGCCGATCTCGGCGCAAGGCACATCCCATTTGTCAAAAATTCGCCTAACGACATCTTCCTTTCCTTTCCGCGCAATGATCAGCATCCGTTCCTGCGACTCGCTCAGGAGCGTCTCGTAAGGCGTCATCCCCGGCTCGCGCTTCGGCACCTTCGCGAGATCAATCTCGATCCCGGTGCCGCTCCGGCTCGCCGTCTCGCAGGTCGAGCAGGTGAGCCCGGCCGCGCCCATGTCCTGAATGCCGGCGACCGCGTCCGTGCCTAACAATTCCAGGCATGCTTCAAGGAGGAGCTTTTCTTTGAACGGATCGCCGACTTGCACGGCGGGCCGATCCTCTTTCGATTCCTCGGTCAGCTCGCGTGAGGCAAAGGCTGCACCGGCCAGACCATCGCGGCCGGTTTCGGCGCCGACATAGAAAACCGGATTGCCGACTCCGCTGGCGGTGCCGCGTGCCAGTTGCTCGTGCCGTAGCGCGCCGAGACAGAAGACGTTGACCAGCGGGTTGCCCTCGAAGCTTTCGTCGAAATAAATCTCCCCGCCGATCGTGGGAACGCCGATGCAATTGCCATAGTGGGCGATGCCGGCGATCACCCCGGCGAAGAGGCGGCGATTCGCCGCCACATTTTCGGAATCGCCGGTGATCGGGCCGAAGCGAAGCGAATTGAGCAGAAACTCCGGTCGCGCTCCCATCGTGAAGATGTCGCGAATGATCCCGCCGACGCCGGTGGCGGCGCCTTGGAAAGGTTCGATCGCGCTGGGGTGATTGTGGCTCTCGATTTTGAACGCCACCGCCCAGCCGTCGCCGATATCGACCACGCCGGCGTTCTCTTCCCCCGCCTTTACAAGTATGTTCGGACCGCTGGTGGGAAATTTCCGCAGCTCTTTGCGCGAATTTTTGTAGGAGCAATGCTCGCTCCACATGACCGAGAAAATCCCCAGCTCGGTGAAGTTCGGCTCCCGGCCGAGGATTTTTTTGATCCGTTCGTATTCGTCCGGAGTAAGTCCATGTTGCGCTACGATTTGCGGCGTAACGACGGGTTCGTCAGTCTCGATCTCTCCTGTCATCGGCAGGTAACGCTAATGGCAGCCGATGCATCCGTCGAGTTGGCCGATTACGAACCTCAGAAAACCCGAAAGGGGGATATGTTATGAAGAAACTACTGATCACACTAGCATGCGGTCTGGTCGCCTCGTTGGCGGTTGCGCAAACAACCACAACAACGCAGGAGACAACGACTGCACCAGCGACAACCGAAACGACGACGACGACAACTTACACCACTGGCACAGTCACAACTTACGAGCCAGGCAAAACGATTGTCGTGAGGAGCCCGGAAGGGCCGATTAGCTTCGCGCTTGGGACCGCGGCCAATATCGTCGATGCAGCAGGCAAGGTCATCACCGCTCCATTGCGCGCCGGACAGCCAGTGCGCGTTTACTACACTGGCCCGGCAGAGCATCGCACGGTTGAGCGCGTCGTCGTTGAACAATAACGCAACATCGTAGCGGTTTTCCGCACAGCTGTAGCTGGGATCAGCGCGATCCCGGCTACAGCCTTTGTGTTTTCCCCCTACCACGCAACAGCGTTGCGGTCGGCGTTTCGCCTCAAGCAAAATCGCAGCGTCACGGGAACAAACGACTGACTTTCGCCGCGCCGACTTGCTAAGTTCACGCGGTGGATCTCTCAACCATCGCCAATGTCGCAACCGCGCTCACCGTCATCACCGGGGTCGCGTTTGGTCTGATCGAAATGCGGCGCGCTCGCCGTGAGCGCGAAGAACGGGCGGCCTTCGCCGCGGTGCAGGCGCTCATGACTCCGGAATGGATGAGCTCATCAATGATTGTGGCCGCGATCGCGGACGGGACGAGTGCGTCTGAGTTGGAAAATGATCCCCGGCGACTGGAAGCGATGCTCAAGATCGCCACGATCATGGAAGGGATCGGCTACTCCGTCTTCGCGCGCATCGTGCCGCTCGCGGTCGCGGACGACCTGGTGGGCGGAATGGCCCGGATCGCGTGGCGCAAGTTTCAACCCTTTGTCCTCGATGAACGCGAGCGCACCGGGACGCAAAAAAGCTGGGAATGGTTCCAATGGCTGGCGGAACAACTTGACCGGCACGCGGCCGGCGGCACCAATCTCAAAGTTGGCGCCTACGTGGCTTATCGTGACTGGAAGCCGTGAGGCGGGAAGGAATTTCCAGTCGACCGGGCTCTCGAGGATTTCGCAAAACCCCGGAATCGACTCGTTAGGCCTCAGGTCCGTTCGACCACCGGCGGGTGAAAGACTTCGCGATTGGCCGGCGGCTCGAGGTCGTGCGCGCCAAAGGCCGGGACCGGATACTCACTCGGCGTCTCTTTTTTCAGAAATGCCGCCTTGCCTTTCCCGGTGAGTTCCTGCTCGTCGATCTTGCGCTGCAATTCCATGAAGGCGTGAAGCAACGCTTCCGGCCGCGGGGGACATCCGGGGATGTAAACATCAACCGGGATGTAGCGATCGATTCCCTTCAGCACGTTGTAGCCTTGTTTGAACGGGCCACCGGAGATGGCGCATGCGCCCATCGCGATCACATACTTCGGGTCGGGCATCTGGTTGTATAGGCGGACGATTTGCGGCGCCATTTTCTTTGTGACCGTGCCGGCGACAATCATGAGGTCGGCCTGCCGCGGTGAAGGGCGAAAGACTTCCCCGCCAAACCGCGCAAGGTCGTAGCGGGAGGCGGCGGTGGCGATCATCTCGATCGCGCAACAGGCGAGCCCAAACTGAAGCGGCCAGAGTGAGTTCTTGCGCCCCCAGTTATAAAGCTCCTGCATCGAGGTGACCCAGATGCCGCGCCGTTGCAGTTCGCTGCGCAGCCCTTCGTCGACTTGTCCTTCCATCACCGTGCCCAAGTTAACAGCCCTTTGCCCCAAGCCCAAACCAGTCCTTCGAGGAGAAGGAGGAGGAAAATCAAAATGGCAATGAAGGCGCCGAAGGGCAAACCGGTAAACGCGACCGCGAAAGGAACAAGGAAGATCGATTCGACGTCGAAGATCAAAAAGATGATGGCGTAGAGATAATACTGGGAATGGAATTGGATCTGGGCTTCGCCTAACGACTCGACGCCGCATTCATAAGTCGCGTTCTTGGCCGCGCCCGGCTTGGGCGGCTGGAAAAACCTGCGCCAAACCCAGGCGAGCGCGAGCGGCATGAGAGGGAAGATGAGCGCGACTCCGATGAAAATGATCAGGAAGAAGTAGGGCGACGGAGTCATGCGGTGAAAATGCCGAATGACGAAGGACGAATGCCGAAGGAATGATGAATGACGAAGGACGAAGTTTTGCCACCGGGCGCCTTCGTCATTGATTGGTCATTTGTCATTCGTGCTTCGTCATTCCCGCCGCAGGCGGGCTACACCACTCCCTGGTCCATCATCGCATTCGCGACCTTGAGGAAGCCGGCGATGTTGGCGCCGTTGACGTAATTGCCCGGCGTGCCGTAGTGCTCGGCGGTTTGATAACAGGCGCGATGAATCTCGCGCATGATCTTGCGGAGACGATCGTCCACTTCGTTCCGCGTCCAGGAAATGCGCATGCTGTTTTGCGCCATCTCAAGGCCGGAGGTTGCGACCCCGCCGGCATTGGCTGCTTTACCCGGCCCGTAAAGAATCTTCGCATCGAGGAACTGATTCACCCCTTCGATCGTGGTCGGCATGTTCGCTCCTTCGGACACAACATAAACCCCGTTGCGGAGAAGATTGGCCGCATCTTTGCCGTTGATCTCGTTCTGGGTCGCGCTCGGAAATACGCACTGCGCCTTGTGATTCCAAAGCGGATTGTGATCGAGCTTCGCATCGTGTGGCGTGTAAACCGCGCTCTTGAACTTGTCCGCGTACTCGGCAATCCGGCCACGGCGAATATTTTTCAGGTCCATGATGAAAGTGAGCTTCTGGTCGGTGAAACCGGCTTCGTCGTAAATGTAGCCGTCCGAATCGGACATCGTGACTGGCTTCGCCCCCATGTTGATCAGCTTCTCAGCGGTGTACTGCGCGACGTTGCCGCTTCCCGAGATCAGGCAGGTCATTCCTTCGAGACCTTCCTTGCGCGTCTTGAGCATTTCCTCCGCGAAATAGACCGCGCCGTAACCGGTCGCCTGCGGACGAATGAGCGATCCGCCCCAGCTCAAGCCTTTGCCAGTGAGTACGCCGGTAAACTCGTTCCGCAGTTTCTTGTACATTCCAAAGAGATAACCGATCTCGCGTGTGCCGACGCCGATATCGCCCGCCGGCACGTCGGTGTAGGCGCCGATGTGTCGAAACAATTCCGACATAAAGGATTGGCAGAAGCGCATCACTTCGTTGTCGCTTTTGCCTTTGGGATCGAAATCCGAGCCGCCCTTGCCGCCGCCCATCGGGAGGGTCGTTAGGGCATTTTTGAAGACCTGCTCGAAGGCGAGAAACTTCAGAATGCCGAGATTGACCGAGGGATGAAAACGCAGGCCGCCTTTGTAAGGACCGATCGCGCTGTTCATCTCGATGCGGAAACCGCGATTGATGTGGATCTCGCCCTTGTCGTCCTCCCACGGAACCCGGAAGATGACAAGCCGCTCCGGTTCCACCATTCGCTCGAGGATTTTCGCCTTGCGGTATTCCGGATGGCGCTCCATCACGAGCGCGAGCGACTCGAGCACCTCCTGCACCGCCTGATGAAACTCCGGTTCCGCCGGGTTCTTGGCCTTCAGGCGAGCCATGAATTCTGCGATTTCGTCTTTCATAAGCCTTTGCCACGCGGCGTCGAAACCCGCCCGGGTCCGCCCGCCTAACGACTCAGCCGGCCTTCGTTCCGGCCTGCAAACACTCCTCCATTGGCGAGGACGAATAGCGCGTTGCGCGCCGAAACGAAACAAAATTCGTCGGCTCGCAACGCATTCCTCTTGCCTAAGAAATCAGGGCCCGCTTTTCTTCCAGCCAAGGTGAGCGGATTTGTGGATCAGATCTTTGTTTGGGTTAAGGGCCAGATCCTGAGTCCGCTCGCCGCGGCGCCGGAATGGGTCCGCTGGGTCAGCTCGAGCCTGATCAACATCGTCGCGCTCCTCGCCGTTTTCCTCAGCCTCTTCGCCCTGGTTTCGGTCATGGAGAGGAAAATTCTCGCCCGGATCCAGAACCGCCTCGGGCCGAACCGGGTCGGCCCCTTCGGCCTGCTGCAACCGGTCGCCGACGGAATCAAGATGCTGATCAAGGAAGACATTGTCCCGGCGCGGGCTGATAAGGTGGTGCATTTCATCGCCCCAATTCTGCTCGCGGCGACGGCGATTCTGGCGCTTGGCATTATCCCCTATGGGCGCAACATGACGCCGTTCGTAATTGATGGCGGGATTTTGTTTTTCTTTGCCGTCGGCTCGACCACGGAGCTGAGCGTTTTCATGGCGGGGTGGGCGAGCAACAACAAGTTCTCCATTCTCGGCGCGATGCGGGCGATCGCGCAGATGGTGAGCTACGAACTGCCGCTCATCATCACGGTCCTGCCGGTGGTGATGATCGCCGGGTCGCTCGTTCCCGATACAATCGTGGCGGCGCAGGATGGCTATTGGTTAGGCTTTATCCCGCGCTGGTTCGTGCTCACCCCCTGGGGCGCGGCGGCCTTCATCGTCTTTTTTGTTTCCAGTCTGGTCGAGTCAAACCGCACACCCTTCGACGTCCCCGAAGGTGAATCGGAAATTGTCGCCGGTCACATGACCGAATATTCCGGCTTCAAATACGCGATCTTTTTTATGGGCGAATACCTTGGGATGTTCGCAGTCAGCGGCCTCGCGGTCACGTTGTTCCTCGGCGGCTGGCACGCGCCGCTCCCGTTCCTCGAGGTGGTGCCGTCGTGGTTCTGGTTTTTCGCAAAACTCGGCGTGCTCATATTCGTCTTCATCTGGGTGCGCGGAACCCTCCCGCGCATTCGGGTGGATCAGGTGATGAATTTCGCCTGGAAATTCGCGCTCCCGATGGCTTTCGCGAGCATCCTGGCCGCCGCCATCTGGCATTACGCTGGCCAGCGCCTGGCCGGCTGGCTTTACTCGTTAGGCGTGGTCGCGCTGGCTTACCTTGCGCTCTCGCTCTTTCTCGAGACCGGAAAGAAATTCGCCCCGCGCACCTACCGTTTCGCTGAATGAGCAGCATCGCGTTTTTCCTCATCGCCATCCCGACTCTCGCCGCCGCGCTCGCCGCCGCCACCATGCCGAAGCTGATTCACGCCGCGCTCTGTTTTGCCGCTGCCTTCGTGGGAGTGGCGGCGCTTTACTTTTGGTTAGGCGCGGAATTTGTCGGACTCGTCCAGGTCTTCGTCTATGTCGGCGCGGTCGCGGTCCTGATTGTCTTCACGATCTTGCTCACCCGGCGCGACCTGGAGAAAAGCCATGGTTTTCGCTGGAGCGGGGTCATCATTGCGCTGCTCGTCTTTGCCGGACTTGTCTGGGCGATTTTGAAAACGCCTGCTTTCGCGCTGCACGCAAAGCCCGGCGTCGGAGTCACGGTGAAAGAAATCGGCCACGCGCTTATGACCGATTATGTCTGGCCGCTGCAATGTGTCGGTATCTTGTTAACTGCCGCCCTTATCGGCGCGCTCGTGCTCGTGATGGAGGAAAAGCGATGACACGCGCGGTTCTCGCTCCGGGGAGCACAGGCCGCTGGCCTGTAGCATTCGGCCGCTGGCCGAATGCAGTGCGCGTAGCGCCCGTCTGCTCCTGCGCAGTTCTTGAACACTCTACCTCCGTCCGGCTCCCGGTTCGCGGCGAGCCACCGCGAACGACAGGCCAGCGGCCTGTGCTCCCCGGAAGAGGCGCTTCGCGATGAGCCCAACCCTGCAAATCTTCCTCATCATCTCGACCGCGCTTTTCTCGATCGGACTGCTTGCGGCCTTGAGCCGGCGTCACGCGATCTTCATTCTGATCGGAATTGAGATGATGCTGGCGGCGGCCGGCCTCAATTTCATTGCTTTCTGGCGTTTCGCTCCGCCGCCTGCGCCTCCGGCCGGCGTCATGTTCACGATCTTTGCCATCGGAATCGCCGCCGCGGAAGCAGCCGTCGGGCTCGCCCTGGTGATTGCGGTTTACCGGCACTACCGAACGACCAATGTTGACCAGATCGACCAGCTTAAAGGATGAGCAACTGGATCATCGCTCATCTCTGGCTCATCCCGCTCGTTCCCCTCGTCGCCTCCCTTCTCATTCTTAGCCTAACGAACAAAGCTCGGGCCACCGGCGCCGGTCTGGCGATTGCCGGGCAGGTGATCGCGCTTTTGCTTTCCCTCGCCGCTTTCGCGCCGACCGCCGGCTCGACCGCTTATCGCGCGGTCCACAACTTCACCTGGCTTACCTTCGGCGAACAGCCGTTGCGCCTTGGCTTTGTCCTCGATCCGCTCGCGGCCGCGATGCTGGTCATGATCACCTTCGTGAGTCTCTGCATCTTTATCTTTAGCGTCGGCTACATGGCGGACGACCCGCAGTTCACTCGCTTCTTCGCTTATCTCTCCTTTTTCTCCGCCGCCATGCTCGGGGTGGTGATCGCGAACAGCCTGCTCCTTCTCTTTGTCTGCTGGGAGCTGGTTGGCCTTTCCTCCTATCTTCTCATCGGCTTCTGGATTCACAAGCCGAGCGCCGCGGCCGCGGCCAGGAAAGCTTTCATAACTACGCGGATCGGTGACATTGCCTTTTTTTTGGGAATGCTCTGGCTCTACCACAGCAGCGGGACTCTGCTTTTTTACGACGGCGGGAACGGCGCGCTGGAACCAACCCGCCTTTTCTCGTTAGGCACAGCCGCCACCTTTATCGCGCTCCTTATTTTCGCCGGCGCCGTCGGCAAGTCAGGACAATTTCCGCTCCACGTCTGGCTGCCCGATGCGATGGAGGGGCCGACCCCGGTGAGCGCATTGATCCATGCCGCCACCATGGTCGCGGCCGGTGTCTTTCTTGTCGCCCGTGTCTATCCCCTGTTTTCGTTAGGCGCAATCCATGGCGTGACAACGTCGCTCACGGTCGTGGTCTGGATTGGAGTCGTGACCGCGCTGATCGCGGCCCTGATTGCCCTCGCCCAACCGGACATCAAACGCATCCTCGCCTACTCCACGGTCTCACAGCTTGGACTCATGATGGTGTCGCTGGGTGTGGGCGGGGTAGCCGCCGGCATCATGCACCTGCTGGCGCACGGTTTTTTCAAGGCGCTCCTCTTCATCGGTTCCGGGTCCGTCATTCATGGCTGCGATGGTGAACAGGACATCCGCCGCATGGGCGGCTTGCGCGGCCTCATGCCCGTGACCTTTGTCACCTACGCCATCGGCATGATGGCGCTGAGCGGCGTCCCGTTCCTCTTCTCCGGCGCCTGGACCAAAGAGGAAATTCTTCACGCCACTTCGGAATGGAACGCCTCCCGCCTTCCATTTTATCTCATGCTTCTCGGAGTGGTCCTGACTGCTCTCTACATGACCCGGCAAATGATCTATGTCTTCTTCGGCTCACGCCGCGCCGCCGCCGAACACGCGCATGAGAGTCCGCCCGTGATGACCGCGCCGCTAATCGCCCTCGCCTTCTGCGTCATCGGATTCAGCGTCGTCCTGACACCGGCCTGGCCCTGGTTGCACGATTATCTCTCAGGCGAAGTCCCGGCCTTCAATTGGTCGCGACTGATTCAGCCGGCGATCTATGTTTCTCTCGGCCTTGTCGGGCTTGGGATTGGACTTGGTCTGCTCATTTACCGCGGCGCGGCTGAGATCGATCCAGTGGAACAAAGGCTGCCGGCGCTCTTTCGCTTTCTCGAAAATCGCATGTGGCTGGATGAACTCTATGATCACACTGTTCTGGCCTTTGCCCGCTTCG
Source organism: Chthoniobacterales bacterium (assembly GCA_036825615.1). Classification (GTDB taxonomy): domain Bacteria; phylum Verrucomicrobiota; class Verrucomicrobiia; order Chthoniobacterales; family UBA10450; genus JAICXG01. The sequence goes on along the minus strand of DAISXY010000020.1, from coordinate 56,344 downwards.
CGGCGCAACTGTCGAACTTTCTCGATCGCTATCTCTGGAACGCGCTCGTCCTTTTAGTCGGAGCAATTGGCGGATTGTTTGGCCGGCTGACGAACCTCTTTGACGAGCGGGCGATCAACGCCGGGGTGAACGACAGCACCAAAGTCGCGCGCGGCTTCGGGCGACTGATTTCCAAAACCCAATCCGGACAAGTCCAGACCTATCTCGGCGTGCTCGCGCTCGCCATGCTGGCGCTTCTCATTCTCTACGCATGGCTCACTTGATTGCCGGTCTGATTTATCTTCCAATCCTCGGGGCGATTTTCATCACGGTCGTGCCGCGGAGTCTGGCCCGGGCGGTTGCGCTCGGGACCAATCTGCTGACGGCGCTCTGTGCGGCCGCGCTCTGGTGGCATTTCGATCCCGGTGCGACCGGGTTGCAAATGGTCGCGCGCCACGCCTGGATTCCGGCGATCGGAGCGGAGTTACACCTGGGTCTGGATGGACTTAGTCTGCTCCTGGTTCTGCTTACTTCGCTCCTCTTTCCCTTTGCTTTTTTGGCGGAGCGAATGAGTCGCGGCTTTTACGCCCTCATGCTCGTGATGCAGGCCTCGCTTTACGGCGTTTTCACGGCGCAGAATTTCATTCTCTGGTTCCTCTTCTACGAGATGAGCCTGGTTCCCAGCTTTCTCCTGATCAAAGTCTGGGGCGGCCGGAACCGCGATCGCGCCGCAACCAAGTTCTTCCTTTATACCTTCCTCGGCAGCGTTGCGATGCTCCTTTCGTTTCTCGGAATCTACTTTCTGCGAGGGACTTTCGATTTCGAAGAGTTAGCTTCGTTAGGTAAAACCGGACTTATCAGAGGGAATCTTCGCTGGCTCGCCTTTGCCGGAATCTTCCTCGGCCTGGCGGTGAAGGTGCCGCTTTTTCCCTTCCACACCTGGCTACCCGACGCCTATGAAGCCGCACCGACCGGCGCGACGATGGTTTTGACCGGCACGCTCTCGAAAATGGGAGTCTACGGCTTTATCCGCCTGCTCCTCCCGCTTTTCCCTAACGAGACAAGGATTGCAGGGCCCTGGCTGCTCGGGCTGGCGGTCGCCTCAATCATCTTCGCCTCACTTGCCGCCTGGGCGCAGACCGACTTGAAACGAATGGTTGCCTATCTCTCGATCAATCATCTTGGCTATTGCATGCTCGGCCTGTTCGCGGTCACCGCGACCGCGGTGGTGCCGGCGGTCGACGCGCAGGCTGCTTTGGCCGGCGTTTTTCTCCAGATAATCAACCACGGGATTACCGCCGCGGCGCTTTTCTATTTTGTCGGGCTGCTCGAACAACGCCGCGGCGCGCGCGGCTTGAATGACTTTGGGGGCCTGATGCAGCGCGCGCCGCTGCTTTGCGGCTGGATGAGCGTGGCGATGTTTTCCTCGTTAGGCTTGCCCGGACTTAACGGCTTCGTCGGCGAATTCCTGATCTTCAAGGGCTCCTTCGCGCTCGCTGCCGGTTACACTGCGATCGCTGTCCTCGGTCTGCTCATCACCGCGATTGTTTTTATATGCGCGATGGAGGCCCTTTTCAGCGGTCCGCTGACCGAGAGCGTCAGGAGTTTCCAGGAGCTGCGGCTGGGTGAGCGCTGGGTCGTTGTCCCGGTGACGCTCCTCATGTTCGCGCTCGGCATTTATCCGCAGTTCATCCTTCAGATGTTCAACTCCACCGTCGTGCAAATGGCGCGCTTGTTAGGCTGAGATTCCATGTCTGAGGCAATCATTCGGAGGGAGCAAATTGCGGACAGGATTCTCGTCCTGCGCGGCCAGAAAATTCTCCTCGACCGCGACCTGGCGGCGCTCTACGGGGTTGAGACGCGCGTGCTCAACCAGGCGGTGAAGCGGAATGCCGACCGATTTCCGGAGGACTTCATGTTCGCTCTCACCCGGGAGGAAATCGTTAGGGTATCACAAGTTGTGACATCCTCGGGCGCACTGAAATTTTCGAAGCGCGTCCACGCCTTCACCGAGCAGGGGGTCGCGATGCTTTCGAGCGCGCTTCGGAGCGAGCGCGCGGTCCAGGTCAACATCGCGATCATGCGCACGTTTGTGAGATTGCGCGAGATGCTGGAGACGAATCGCGAATTGGCGAAACGTTTCGCCGAGCTGGAATCGCGGGTCGAGCAGCATGACGAAGAGATTGCGGCAATCGTAGAGGCGATCCGGCAACTGATCGCGCCGGAACGCAAGCCGCGGCGCGAAATTGGTTTTCATGTGCGCGAGACCGCGCCGCGTTACAGGACGCGCCGCCGCCGATGATCGCCTGGACGATTTACCTTACTTTCGCGGGAGCGGCCGTCACTCTTCTTCTCCCGCGAATCCTCTCCCGCTGGATCGCGCTTGCGACCGCGCTCGCGGGCTTGGGCCTTGGTCTCGGAGCCTTCTTCGGCACCGCGATTAACTCTGCCCATTTCACGACAATCATTCGCGTGCCGTGGATTCCCGCGATCGGGAGCAGTTATCACCTCGCTGCCGACGGGATCAGCCTGACGATGGTGCTGGTGACCGGTGTGACCGCGGTCGGGGCGGTGCTTTTCTCCTGGAAGGTGGCGGAACGCCCTAACGAATTCTTTTTCTGGCTCCTGCTCGTCGTGGCCGGGTCGTATGGCGTGTTCCTCAGCGGCGATCTCTTTCTCCTCTTCGTCTTCTACGAGCTGGTGATCATCCCGAAGTATTTCCTGATCGCGATCTGGGGTTCAACCAACAAGGAATACGGCGCGATGAAGCTGACGCTTTATTCCTTCTTCGGTGGGGCGCTCGTTTTCATCGGCATCCTGCTCATCTATGCCAGCGCCGGATCGTTCGATCTCGAGGTGCTGGCCAGATTTCCCTTCGATTTGCGCACTCAGCTTATCGCCTTTCCGATTCTTTTTATCGGTTTCGCCGTGCTCGCGGGCATCTGGCCGCTGCACACCTGGGCGCCGACAGGCCACGTCGCGGCGCCGACGGCGGGCTCGATGTTACTTGCCGGGATTGTGATGAAACTTGGAGCCTACGGCGCGCTGCGGGTCGCGCTCAACCTGTTGCCGTTAGGCTTTTTCGCCTGGCAGAAATGGATCGCGGTTCTCGCCGTCATTGGGATCGTCTATGCCGCGGCGGTCGCGCTGCGCCAGAGCGATCTGAAGTTTGTCATTGGCTACTCGAGCGTGAGTCACATGGGTTTCGTCCTCCTCGGCCTCGCGGCGGGGAACGTCCTCGGCGTCTCGGGCGCAGTCCTGCAAATGTTTTCGCATGGCGTGATCGGTGCCCTTCTTTTTGCGATTGCCGGCGCGGTTTACTATCGCACTCACACCCGCAATCTCGACGACCTTGCCCGGCTGCATCTCAGCCGGGCGCTGCCCTTCCTCACCTTCGCTTTCGTCATGGCCTCGGCGGCTTCGATGGGCATCCCGGGTTTCAGCGGATTCGCGGCCGAAATCACGATCCTGATCGGCGTTTGGAAAGCGTTCCCGGTGGCGGTCTGGATTACGGGCGTGGGCATGATCCTGGTCGCCGCCTTCACCTTGCGGGCGTTGAAACGCGCCTTTTTCGGCGAAGAACGCCCACAGGTCTGGGCAGAGAGTGAATTGCCTAACGACAGCGCTACCCTCGCGGAAAAGATCGGCGCCACCCTGCTGATTTTCGCCACCCTTGTGGTCGGGCTTTATCCGAAGCTGCTCTTCGATCGGATCATGCCGGCGGTCGAGACGATGCGTTTCCTGCAACGATGAACTACCTGCAATTACTCGAACTCATCGCGCCGGAAGCCGTCGTGGTGGTGAGCGCGTTGATGGTTTTGACCGTTGGCCTCATGGCTGGTCGAAAGGCCGCAGGTGCGAGAATTTCCTCGACTCCGGTCGGCCTGAGCGCGGCTTCGCCGGCCACGACACCGGCTGCCGGCGCGAGCGCGCTCGTCGCTGCGCTCGGCCTGGCGGTCGCCATCGGGGCGGTGCTGCGGTTGCCGGGAGATGCGGTTCTTTTTGGCGGGATGGTTGTGATTTCGCCGCTCAATTCCCTCTTCAAGATCATCGTCCTCGTGCTCGCTTTTTTCACGATCGTGATCGCGCGCGGCGATCGGGTAGTGCCGCACAAGGCGGAATACATCGCGATCATTCTCCTCGCCACCGTCGGCCTCATGCTCCTCGTCGGAAGCGAAGAATTGCTCATGATCTTCATCGGTCTCGAGCTGACGGGGCTCTCGCTTTACATCCTGACCGCCTTCGAAAAAACGCGGCAGGATTCGGCCGAAGCCGGGCTCAAGTATTTCCTCTTCGGCAGCACGGCGAGCGCCTTCACCCTTTTCGGGCTGAGCCTGATCTACGGGATGGCTGGGACGACCGGCCTGGCCGCGATCGGCACGCGCCTAACGACTGTGGCAGTCGAACCCCTGCTTCTCGCCGGAATTGTCATGACTCTGGTCGGGTTCGCCTTCAAAATCGCGGCCGCCCCGTTTCATCTCTGGGCGCCCGACGCCTATCAAGGTGCGCCGATTTCGAGCGCGGCATTTATCGCCTCGGGTTCCAAGGTCGCCTCCTTTGTCGTGCTCGGAAAAATTCTCCTCACCGGGTTTGGCGGCCTTCACGGCAGCGTGCTCTGGAATGGCACGATCGGCGGTTGGACGCACATCATCGCCGCGCTTGCCGCCCTCTCGATCTTGCTCGGCAACTTCGCCGCTCTGGCGCAAAAAAACGTGCGACGTCTCCTCGCCTATTCCGCCGTGGCGCATGCCGGCTACAGCCTGCTCGGCCTGATCGCGGGCGGGCGCAATGGATTTTCGGCGACCCTGTTTTACGCCACCGTTTACGCACTCACGTTGCTCGGCGCGTTTGCGATCGTTGGGTTCGTTAGGCGTGAGACCGGCGGCGACAATATCTCCGATTTCGCCGGGCTCTGGTCGCGGGCGCCGCTCCTTTCCGCCTGCATGGCGGTCTTCCTCCTCTCGCTCGCCGGGTTGCCGCCGTTCGCTGGATTTTTCGGGAAGTTTTATCTCTTCAGTGCCGCGATCAACGCCGCGCCCAATCACCGGCTCCTCTGGCTGGTCGCGCTCGCGCTCTTTGGCAGCCTGATCTCGCTTTATTATTATCTCATCGTGCTCAAGGCGATTTTCATCGAAGAAGCGCAGGCAATGCATCGCGCTTTGGCCGGTGACGTGCTCTCGCGCCTCACCATCGTCATCCTGGCAGCGGCCGTGCTGTTTTTCGGAATTCTTCCTGCCAGCCTCTTGGGACGAATCCTGGCGTCTTTTTGAGCCCGAAGCTTTCGGGCGGATTGGCTTGACGCCCGGACGCGCGGCGGTCAAAAGATCAAACCTATGAAGATGCTCAAGACTGCAGTCGCAATTCTTTTCGCCGCGACCCTCGCGGCTTTGTTGGCTCTGCCGGTTTCGGCCCAGGATACCTCGCCCAGCCCTGCGGCTTCCGCTGCTCCTGCGGTGGCCGGCCAGCCGAACGAGGCCGAGATGATGAAGCAGATGATGGAAATGGCGAAGCTGAACGACAACCACAAGCTGCTTGCGAGCACGGCCGGCAAGTGGGCTTTCACCGTCAAGATGTGGATGAACGGAGATCCCAATTCGAAGCCGGAAATTTCCAAAGGCACCGCAACCCGCGAGGCCATGATGGGCGGTCGATTTGTAGTGATGAGCGTCGAGGGAAAGATGGAAATGCCCCGGCCGGACGGCAAAATGAAGGCCGTCACTTTCCGCGGTCACGGCACCGATGGCTATGACAACGCGAAGCAAAAGTTTGTCAGCACCTGGTTCGACAACATGAGCACCGGCATCATGATGAGCGAGGGCACCTATGATCCCGCGACCAAGAGCCTCACTTACACCGGCGAAATGGAGCCGCTTCCAGGAATGAAACAGCAGGTCAAGGAAGTGTTGAGCTTTCCGGATAAGGACCACATGAAGCTCGACTGGTTCGAGAACCGCGGTGGTCAGGAAGTGAAAACGATGGAGATTGATTACACGCGCAAGAAATGATCCTGCCTTGTGCGGCAGCTCCTCGGTGAAGGAATGAAAATTTCCCGGCGTAAATTCGCGCAATTGTTAGGCGCGGGCGCGGCGGCGGCGGTCGCCCGGCCCGCGCTGTCACTTGCCAATCGCGCCCAGCTTGCCTCCTCACCGGGCCCGGTAACCTCGGGAGTGGTACGCCTGAGCTCGAACGAAAATCCCTACGGCCCGTCGGTGCAGGCGTTGAAGGCCATGACCGACGCCTTCAGCCTTTCCTGCCGTTACCCGGACAAGCATGCCGACGCGCTGGTTGCGGCGCTGACCGAACTGCATGGCGGCTCGGTCGGCGACATCCTGCTTGGCGACGGTTCGGGTGAGATTCTGAAACTGGCGGCGGACGTTTTCACCGGGCCGGTGGGCAAACAGAAAAAGCAGGGCGGCCCGCTCATCGCCGCTGATCCGACTTTCGAAGCGATTTTGTATCACGCGGAAAAGGCCGGCGCTGAAGTTGTGAAGGTGCCACTCACTTCGAGCTATGCCCACGACCTCGCACGGATGAAAGCCGAGGCGAAAGGCGGTCTGATTTACATCTGCAATCCGAATAACCCGACCGCGAGCATCACGCCTAAAAGTGAGCTGCGCGATTTCATCGCGACCGTGCCGGCCGACACCATGATCCTGGTGGATGAAGCTTATTTCCATTACGCCGACAGCCCGGAATACGAGAGCGTGCTCCCCCTCGTCGCGGAGCATCCAAACCTGCTCGTCGCTCGCACCTTCTCGAAGATTTACGGAATGGCCGGGCTGCGCTGTGGTTATTGCGTCGGGCAGCCTCGCGCGATCGGGCAACTACGCGCCCGGCAGTCGTGGGACAGCGTCAACATCATGGCAATCGCCGCCGCCCAGGCGAGCCTGGCGGATCAAGAACAGGTAAAAAACGGGCGGCGTCTCAACTCCGAGATCCGCGCCTTCACGATCAGCGAGCTCGAGAAGATGGGCTACAAGTCGATCCCGTCGCAGGCTAACTTCATCATGTTCGACGCGAAGCGCCCGGTCGTGCCGCTGATCGCGACACTCCACAGTCATAAAATCCAAGTCGGCCGCCTCTTCCCTCCGATGCCAAACCACATGCGCCTGACAATCGGAAAAAAGTCCGAGATGGAAGCTTTTCTCGCGGCCTTCCGCAGGATCCCGGCGATTTGATTTGGCGAGTGGTTTTTTGGTTCAGCCGCAATTTGGTGCTGCTAGTGTGCGACGCTCTTGCTTCTTAGCGTTCTCCTACCGCGGGAATTTTACTTTTGCATTGTTGGAGCAGGTCTGCGTTCCGACTTCGCAGATCCGGTAGGTGTAGAGAGCTTGACCAGTATCGCCGGTAGAGTCAACATATGAGCCGGTGTTCTTTACTGTCGCGATAAGACTCCTATCTCGATAGACATCTACGCTTGTTGAGGTCACTCCGCTCCAGGTGAGACGCACTGTATTTATTCCTTGCACCTTGCGCCGTGACGCGCTGAGCGCGATTGGGACATCCGGCTGTGCGCAGTATCTGCTGCCGCTGTTAGATGCGCCGCCATTATATCCGCCCCAGACAATCATCTCACTCCCAGTCCAGACCGCCGTGTGAGCATACCGTCCATCGGGCGCGTTGGTCGTGCCTGTCGCTATCCAACTGTCGCGATCCGGATCGTATCTTCCCCCAGTGTCCGGCAACATGAAGTCTTGATCCTGCCCACCCCACACGATCATTTCGCTGCCAGTCCACACCGCCGTCGAAAAAAGTCGTGCACTTGGCGCATTCGTGACGCTCGTGGGTGTCCAACTATTGGTGACAGGATCATATCTTGCGCCGGTATCCAAAGATTCGTAGTCGCCGTTAGAGCCACCCCAGACGATCATTTCACTGCCACTCCATATTGCCGTATGAAGCTCTCGCGCCTCCGGTGCACCGATTAAGCTGGTGGATGTCCAGGCGTCAGTGTCGGGATTGTATCTGCCGCCACTGTTCACCAAGCTCCTGCCGTCGAGCCCGCCCCAGATGATCATTTCATTGTCGGCGTAAACGGCTGTGTGATATTCGCGGCCAGAGGGCGCATTCGCCCCACTAGTAGCTGTCCAACTGTCCGTGTCGGGCTTATATCTTCCGCCCGTGCTCAAGTATCTTCTCCCGTCATACCCACCCCAGATTACCATGGTGCTACCAGTCCAGGTTGCGGTGTGATATCCTCGACTGGAAGGAGCGTTGGTCGTACTTGTAGCTGTCCAGCTATCCGTTCCCGGGTTGTATCTACCTCCAGTATTAAGGTAGAAGAAGTCGAGGCCACTTTGATACCCTCCGCCCCAGGCAATCATCTCAATGCCGGTCCACACTGCGGTGTGGACGTACCGGCCGGCAGGGGCGTTGCTAACGTTAGTCGCGCTCCAGCTATCGACAGTAGGATTATATCTGCCGCCGGTATTGGTAGGCACAAACTGCTCATCGCGGCCCCCCCAGACAATCATCTCGCTTCCTGTCCACACCGCGGTATGGAAGTCTCGAGCGGCGGGCACGTTACTTACACCTACCCAGCTGTCACTGTTAGGATTATATCTGCCCCCGTACGCCGATTCGCCGACCCAAGGGATAACGCCGCCCCAGATAATCATCTCGCTCCCGCTCCAGACCGCGGTGTGACCGGACTCGCCCGCCGGTGCATTGATAGTACTCGTAGCCGTCCAGGTGTCCGCGATCGGGCTATACCTGCCGCCGGTGTTGAACGAATTACCTTCGTCATCAACACCGCCCCAGATAATCATTTCGCTCCCGATCCAGACCGCTGTATGAAAATACCGGCCAACAGGAGCGTTGCCGGAGTTGGTAACTGTCCAGCTGTCGCTGCTGGGATTATATCTGCCGCCGGTGTTCAACGGGAAGAAAGCTGTCCCGCCCCAGATGATCATTTCAGCACCAGTCCAGACTGCCGTGTGGAGCTCTCGGGCAGAGGGCGCGCTGCTGGTCGCAGTCGCAATCCAGTTATCTGTGATCGGATTATATCTGCCCCCGCTGTTTAAATCGCCTCCTTGGCCTTGGCCCCCCCAGATAATCATTTCGCTCCCGCTCCAGACGGCGGTATGATCGCGACGGGCTGCGGGCGCATTCGTCGTGCTTGTGGATTTCCAGCTGTCGGTATTGGGGTTGTATCTTCCGCCGGTGTTCAAATAGCTGTATCCCCCCCAGACAATCATTTCTGTCCCAGTCCAAACCGCTGTGTGCTCATACCTCGCACTGGGGGCGTTTGTCGTGCTCGTCGCCGTCCAAGCGTCCGTAGTTGGGTTATATCTACCGCCACTGTTTACAACCCCGATGCCGGCACCGATCCCACCCCAGACAATCATTTCTGTCCCAGTCCAAACTGCCGTATGTGAGTCTCGTGCGTCGGGGGTGTTGATGGTGCTGGTTGCTGTCCAGCTGTCGGTGCTGGGATTGTATCTCCCTCCAGTATTCGTACCCTGACCATTAACCCAGCCGCCCCAGATGATCATTTCACTGCCGGTCCAAACTGCGGTGTGCGAATATCGCGCAACCGGAGTGCTGGGGGTGGCCACCCAGGTATCAGCGGTGCAGCCATCGGCGACCGCAGGTGTTTCCGGAAGCAGATAGTTAGCAACTACCGGTGCCGGGAGCTTCCCTTTCTGTTCTTCCGCTCTAGCTCTCCAGGACTCGAACGGTTCCTTGCGCCATTCGATCGTTGCCAGGGTCAGGCGGTCCTGGCTTTTCTTAACAACCGCCATCGCGTAATAACAGTCGTTATCTTCCTGTAAGCCAGTTAATATTCCCGTTTTAATTTCCCTTGTCGAGCGGTTACCAAAGATTGCTGCCAGTCTCTGCAGGTCGTCGTCCCACTCGTGCTTGGTCAGCTTCAGGCTACTTTCAGCCCTGTAGTGTTCGCTGCCGTCGCTTCTAACCAATTCGATTTCGCTGTATTTCCCGCTGGTCTGCTGCATTTCGTTGACGGTAGGATGCGCCCGTAGATCAGCCTCCGCCCGGCGCCTTAGCGCGCCGTGAAATCTTTCATCGTGCGCATAGAAATTTCGTACTAACCGCTCCGATAGCTCCGGCCTGGCGAGACACTCTGCGATGATAAAAGGATCATTCGCGAGCGCCGCAAAGAGCTCCCGCAGTATGTCGGGTTCCTTAGTGTGCTCCGTCATACGATCGATCTCCGCCTGCAACTGCTCGGCGGTAATTGGGCGATGCCAGTAATCCTCCAGCGCTTGCGAATTGCGCAGGTAATTATCCACTTTCGTTTCCAACTGTGTCTGAGACATCACCGCGTCGAGCAATGGCTTGGGCTCGGAGCGGTCTTTCGGCCAAATTCGATGTCGCCAGTACACATCCTCAACCGCACGCTGATAGCTCAGCCGGTCTGCATATGTGAGCGTCCTTTGGGAAATCTTTGCTCGTTTTTGCGCGCTAACGCGATCAAGTCTTCCCGTCATTGCGGGCAACTCCCCAGTCAGCAACAAACCGGCCGCGGAAAGGATGAGCGCAATTGAGATATGGGGAGTAGAAAAAGCGCAGACCAAGACTCTGCTCGCCCTCACTACCCGTAGTCGAAGTTGAGAGATGGGTTTGTTCATTGTGGGCGGGTTCTTCAGCAGGATCAAAATTGTAGCGGACGTGCCAGGCGTGTCACGCACATTGTTACAGTTATCGGAGTTGTTCTAAGTCGATTATTCCAGGAAGCAGGTCAATGGACAGAACTTGAGAAGAACCTGATTTCGAGTGAGATTTGGCGAAGCAAGTTCTCAGATCTACGCGCCTCCTTTGCAGCGATTGAAGGGGAGAAGGAAACAAAGAATGCAACCGCTCTGGTCATTACTTCTCGCAGCCGCAATCGGGATGGCGACATTGCAGGAGAGCGCAGGAGAAGAGGCGCACCTTGCGGTCAGCAGTTCGGCATTTTCGTCTGGTGGAATGATCCCGAGCCAGTTCACCTGCAAGGGCGCGAACCAGAATCCGCCGTTGCAGTTTCAGGGGATTCCGCGAAACGCAAAGAGCCTCGCGCTGATTGTGGACGATCCGGATGCGCCGGGCGGGACCTTCACGCATTGGCTCGTGTGGAACATCGAGCCGGCAACACATCAGATCGCCGCCGGGAGCGCCCCGACGGGGGCTGTTCAGGGCGAGAACGACTTCGGCAAACCCGGCTACGGTGGCCCCTGTCCGCCCTCCGGTGTTCACCGCTATGTCTTCCATCTCCTGGCGCTCGACCGGAAACTCGATCTCAAGGCCGGCGCGAAGCGATCCGCTCTCGATCGTGCGATCGCCGGCCACGTGATTGGCAAGGGTGAATTGATGGGCCGCTTCGGTCGTTAGGGGAGATTTGTCATCCCGAGCCGCGGAGACGGCGAGGGACCTCACCTACGCAGGCGGTGTTTTCGCCTAGCGACCGAGCGTGGATTGCAACTGCGAGGTCCCTCGGCGCGCTTCGCCGGCCCCGGGATGACAAGCTTTGCGCGCTCGATCGACGGCGGGCGCATTCCTTAAGATCGGTTTTTCTTCAGCGCGTTTTCCAAAACCGGCCAGACGTTCTCCGCCAGGACGCGTTGTCCGGCGACGTTCGGATGAATCCAGTCGGGCAAATTCAACGCCGGGTTGCCGATCACGCCCTCGAGCAAAAACGGAACAAGCTCGGCGCCGTTGCGCCGTGCGAGGTCGCGATACATCTCGCCGAAGGCGGTGAGATAATCGCCCTGCGAATAATTCGGCAGCTGCATGCCCGCGATTACGATCCGTACCTCGGGATAACGGCGCCGCGCCTGGTCGATGATTTTCTGGAGGTTCGCTTCGATCTGTGAAACCGGCACACCGTTGAAGACATCATTAATCCCAAGCTCGATCAGGAGCACGTCGATGTGGCGGTGCAGCAACGGCGGCAAGCGACGAAGCGCGCCGGCCGAGGTGTCGCCGCTCCGGCCGGCGTTAAGGATATGAATTGGTTCGCCCGCGGCCGCGGCTTTTTTTGCGAGCAACGCGGGATAGGCATCGCTCCGGTCGAGCCCATATCCGGCCGAGAGGCTGTCGCCGAGCACGAGCACAGTCTGCGTTGCCGGCCGCGCAGCGGTTCCAGTCGCGGGATGCGAGCGGGCCAGAACCGTGGTCGTCGTTAGGCCAAGAAACAGAAAAGGGATGAGGGAATGCATGAAGCGGGATTGGACTGGGTGGCCGCCGGATTTGTTCATTTGCTCGAAAAGCGCGCGATGCCTTGACCCTCGCCGCGTTTCAACACTATTCTCCGCCGCGTCGTTCGGAAAACGTCACAGCGAGCATGCGCAAGGAACTCACCGTCCGCGGCCTCATCATCGGCATCATCATCACCCTCGTCTTTACCGCCGCGAACGTGTACTTCGGGTTGAAAGCGGGCCTCACATTTTCCACTTCAATCCCGGCCGCGGTGATTTCGATGGCGATCCTGCGCGGGTTCCGCGACGCGACGATCCAGGAAAACAATATCGTGCAAACCGTCGCGTCGGCCGCGGGCACGCTTTCCTCGATCATTTTCGTCCTGCCGGGATTGGTGATCATCGGCTACTGGACCGGTTTCCCGTTCTGGATCTCGGTCGGCATCTGCGCGACCGGCGGCATCCTCGGCGTGATGTACACGATCCCGTTGCGCCGCGCGCTCGTGACCGATTCCGATTTGCCCTACCCGGAAGGAGTGGCTTGCGCCGAGGTCTTGAAAGTCGGATCGAGTTCTCCCGAAAAAATCGATCGCCTGCCCCAGACGCAACCGGTGCGCGATGCGGGTGCGGCGTATCAGGACGATCGCCCGGACAACGCTCGCGCCGCAGAAGCCAGTACTGCAGGACTCAAAGCGGTGGTGATCGGCGCAATCGTTTCGGCGGTCTTCTACGTCATCGTGCAGACCCGCGTTTTCGCGAGTGACGTCGCCCAGTACTTTCGCGTCGGGGCTGCGCGCGCCGGAGCGACCGGCTACGATTTCAGCCTCTCGTTCGCGCTCTTTGCAATCGGCCATCTGGTCGGCTTGTGGGTGGGCGTCGCGATGCTGGTGGGCGCGGCGATCGGCTGGGTGTGGGCGGTCCCTCACTTCAGCGCTCTGCACCCGGTAGCCGGCGCGGCCGCCGACGTGGCGCAAGGGGCATGGAGCAATTACGTGCGCTTCGTTGGCGCGGGCACGATTGGCGTAGCGGCAATCTGGACGCTGGCCAAACTGGTGAAACCGCTGGTCAGCGGTCTTGCCGGCGCGATGCGGGCCTCACGCGCGCGCAAAGCCGGCACGCTCGATACCCTGCCACGCACCGAGCACGACATACCGATTGGGATGGTAGGTCTGGTTTCGCTCATCTGCCTGATCCCGGTCGCGTTCTTGCTCTGGCACTTCGCGGTCAACAACGGCCTGGGCGCGGCGATCCCAACGCTCGTGATCGGCGGCGTGTTGTTCGTGATTCTGTTGAGCTTTCTGGTTTCGGCCGTCTGCGGCTACATGGCTGGTCTGATCGGGTCGAGCAACAGCCCGTTGTCGGGAGTTGGCATTCTGGTCGTCGTAATCGCGGCGCTGTTGCTGGTGGTTGGGGTCAAGCCGTTCCTCCCGCCCGGCGCGGACAAGGCGCTGGTTGGTTTTGCGCTCTTCATTACCGCGATCGTCTTCGCGGTGGCGTCGATCGCGAACAACAACCTCCAGGATCTGAAGACCGGTCAACTCGTCGATGCCACCCCGGAGAAGCAGCAATGGGCCTTGGTCATTGGCGTCCTCGCCGGTGCCGTCGTGATCCCGCCGGTGCTCGATCTGCTCCAGCACACCTACGGTTTCCTCGGCGCGCCCGGGGCCGATCCCGCGCGGGCGCTCGCGGCTCCGCAGGCCGGCCTGATCTCGGCTCTGGCGCAAGGGGTCATCACCGGCAACATCGACTGGAGTCTGATCGCGACTGGCGCCGCCATCGGGGTGGCCATCATCATTTTGGATGAACTGCTCGCGCTGGCGAAAAAAGGTCCGCGTCTGCCGCCGCTCGCGGTAGGCCTGGGAATTTACCTGCCCACCTCGACCACGCTGATGGTGGTGGTCGGCGCGCTCGTCGGCGCCTGGTTCGAAGGGCGCGCCAGACGTAATCCAAATGCCGAAGAGACCAGCCAGCTGGGCGTGCTGCTCGCTTCCGGCCTGATCGTCGGCGAGAGCCTGCTCGCCGTGATCTTTGCCGGCGTCGTTGCCTTCAGCGGCAAGCAATATCCGATCGCGCTCGCCGGCGACGCCTTCTCCACCCCCTCGATCTGGATCGGCGGGATTGTTTTTGTCCTCCTTGTGATCGCCCTTTATCGCTGGATTTTGCAAATGGGCGCGCGCTCGAGGCGAGCGGCCTGATTGGTCAGGCACTGGCCCGCGAATCGCAGCGGAAGTTGGTGGTTCATCAGATCGGTGATAAAACAGAATGCGGCCGGGAGCATCGCATGACTCGTTAGGCTGCAAACGGTCGGGAATTCCGCATGGCAGAAATCGATCTCCGTAACCCGCCTAACGAAATGCCGGACATCGTCGGGTACAAACCTGACAATCCGGTTCTGGCGAGCTTCCGTCCCTTTGTCCCCGGGTGGAACGATGCGGGGTTGCGGGTTTTCTGGTTTGACAAGCTGGCGTACTTTCTCCAGCCTCTATCTCGAACGGATTCGAACAGGCGGAAGACAATTCCCCGCTAGGTTCTTCGCTCCTTCCGGACCCGCGAACCGCAGAATCAATGTAGCGGGGGAAAAGGAAGGAGAAACCTATGAATCCACTGACTCAATCCAGGAATGCAACCATTCTACCGCTTCTCATCGCACTGACGCTCGGTTGCTTGGGGCTTGTGCCCCAGGCACTGGCGATCGACTCACCCTCGGATGGCTGTCCAACCGGCTCTGACGACGCCCTGGCGAGTTGGACCTGGAGGAGCGCAGGGCGGCTCAGCAGCGAACGGTATGGTCACTCGGCGACGCTGCTCCCAAACGGCATCGTCCTTGTCGCCGGGGGATTCGACAGGGATGGCGCTGTCGCGACCGCCGAGCTCTACGATCCCAGCAGCAGGACTTGGACAACCACGGGCAGCCTCAATACGGCACGCGGTTATCACACGGCGACGCTGATGCAAAACGGTATGGTTCTCGTGGCCGGGGGAAATAGCGATGGCTATTCTACGAGCGCCGAACTGTACGACCCAGTGAGCGGGGCTTGGACTCCCACCGGCAGCCTTAACATAGCCCACATTTTTCACACGGCGACGTTGCTCCAGAACGGCATGGTTCTTGTAACAGGCGGGGCCATCGACGGCACCACTGTCTCGGGCAGCGCCGAACTTTATGACCCGGTGAGCGGGACTTGGACTGCCACCGGTAACCTTAACACAGGCCGCGCTTCTCACACAGCGACGTTGCTGCAGAATGGCACGGTCCTTGTAGCCGCGGGATATGTTAATTACAGCGTTTTCTCGGCGAGCGCCGAACTATACGACCCAGCGAGCGGGACCTGGACTCCCATCGGCAGCCTCAACACCGCGCGCACTTTTCACACGGCCACGTTGCTGCAGAACGGCAAGGTCCTTGTCGCAGGAGGCTATGACAACAACGGCGTTTCCGCCAGCGCCGAACTCTACAACCCGGCGAGCCGGAGCTGGACCACGACCGGCAGCCTCAACATCGCGCACGCTTTTCACACGGCCACGTTGTTACGGAACCGCACCGTCCTTGTGGTGGGAGGATATGATAGTGATTATGTCTTTTCCGCGATCTCCGAAGCATACGATCCGACGAGCGGGACTTGGACCGTCACCGGCAACCTCAACACCGCACGCGGTTATCACACGGCGACGTTGCTACCAGACCGCACCGTCCTCGCGGCAGGGGGACTTGGCAATGGCGGTCACGGTCTTCTGGCCAGCGCCGAACTGGGACGCCAGCACCGCTGAAATCCGCGGCGAGGGTGACGCATTTTGGCGGCTCCGGTATATTCGACCGACCGTTGCGCGACCTGACGGCGCTCGGATTTTTCCCAGCGCTCGAGGATGTCAAGGTCTCGCGCTGCGATCTGGCTGATCTCTCACCGCTGGCGTCACTGCGCCGGGTAAAGCGTTTGTCGATCGGGGAGTATTCCGAGCTGGTGAGCGCGCATGAGCTGGATTTCGCACTAGGCGAAAAGCCCCCGCTCGAATGTCTGCACCTGGCGTTGCGTCAGATTAGACCGGCTGCGCTTTTGCGCCGTTAAAGTTGCGCGCCCGGCTTAGGTGGGCGTCAATGCTGCTCCGTCGAGCTGTTGGGAATGGCAGAAATCGATCTCCGTAATCCGCCTAACGAGATGCCGGACATCGTCGGGTTCAAACCTGACAATCCGATTCTGGCGAGCTTCCGTCCGTTTGTGCCCGATCGGGCGCGGCTGCGCGAATTCACTCCGCTTCCGATCATCATCGGCACTTTGCTCGGGGTCGTCTTTGGCGCCTCGTCGCTTTACCTGGTGCTGAAAGTCGGTGTCACGGTAAGCGCTTCGATTCCCGTCGCAGTCCTCGCGATCACCATTTTTCGCGTTCTCTCCAAATTCGGACTGCGCGACTCGACCATCCTCGAAAACAACATCGTCCAGACCGCCGGTTCGGCCGGGGAATCGATCGCCTTCGGTCTCGGCGTAACGATGCCCGCGATCATGATCCTCGGGTTCGACCTCGAGATCACCCGCGTCATGCTGGTCGCGATCCTCGGTGGGTTGTTAGGCATTCTCATGATGATCCCGACGCGCCGGGCCCTGATCGTGCATCAACACGGCTATTTGAAATATCCGGAAGGCACCGCCTGCGCCGAGGTCTTGAAAGCGGGAGCGTCCGCGGAGTCGCGCGCATCGGTGCGGGAAGCGGAAGGCGATCTCGCGACGGCGGACGAAGCGGTCAGCGGCGGCAAAGTGATCATCGGCGGGTTCCTCATCGGCTTTCTCTACTATGGCGCGCTGGAGATTTTGAAGACGCTGAAAGAAATCCCGGAGAAGGTTTTCGGGAAACCGTTCGTCGGCGCTTCGATTTCTCTCGAGAACAATCCCGCGTTGCTCGGTGTCGGCTACATCATTGGCCCGCGAATCGCCGGGATGATGATGGGCGGCGGCGTCCTCTCCTACCTCGTGCTCATCCCTGCGATCAAATACTTCGGATCGTTAGGCACCGGGCCCGTCGCACCCGAGACCGGGCGCGCGATCGCCGACATGAGCATCGATCAAATCCAGCACGGCTACATTCTCTACATCGGCGCGGGCGCGGTCGCGGCGGGCGGGATTATCAGTCTGATTCGCTCGATCCCTTTGATCTGGCACGGCTTGAAAGGCGGGCTCTCGGACCTGCGCGGCGCGCGCGCGGAAAAAGCGACGGCGGCGCGGACGGATCAAGATCTTTCGATGAGATGGGTGATCGGCGGGATCATTCTCCTGCTCGTCCTCATCATGCTCGCGCCGCAGCTCAACCTGCGCTTCAACTTGTTAGGCGCGCTCCTCATCGTCGGGATCGGATTCATTTTCACGACTGTTTCCTCACGGCTCACGGGCGAAGTCGGTTCCTCTTCCTGCCCCACTTCCGGAATCACGGTCGCGACCCTGCTCTTAACCTGTCTCGTGTTTCTCATCGTTGGCTGGACCGCGCCGCCCTACTTTGTCACCGCGCTCTCGATCGGCGGGATCGTGTGCATCGCCTCGTCCAACGGCGGCACGACCTCGCAGGATTTGAAGACCGGGTTCCTTATCGGCGCGACTCCGAAATATCAGCAGCTCGCGATTCTCATTGGCACCCTTGCTTCCTGTCTCGTCATCGGGCCGATCCTGATGAAACTGAACGATTCGGGCACGATTTACGTTCCGGTTTCCGGGAACAAAGATTTTGCCTTTGCCGCAACGTTTCACGCCAATCCCGCCGATTACGAGAAGGACGCGAGAGGCAAACCGAAACGCGAGCGGATCACCGGCGCGCAAGCCGGCGCCGATACAAACGATTACTTCGTTTACCACAAGACCTCGCCCGAGAACGGCCCCGCCGGGCGCTACCTCGTGAACGCGCAAGGCGCGCCCGTCTACCTCGTGGATCCGGGAATCAACGGTGTTTACGACAAGCGGCCCGATGGCTCGAGCGTGCAGAAATTCAGCGCCCCGAAGGCCACCCTCATGTCCTACATCATCAAAGGGATTTTGAGCGGCGAGCTGCCGTGGGGCCTGGTCTTGCTTGGCGTCTTTATTTCCATCGTGCTCGAGCTCGCGGGAATTCCGTCGCTCGCTTTCGCGGTCGGGGTTTATCTTCCCATCTCCACTTCAGCGCCGGTCTGGGTGGGTGGCTTGATCCGGTGGCTTGTCGACAAGTACACGCGCCGCAAACATGCCGGGGCGCAGTTGACCGAAGACCAGCTCGTGGCCGAAGGCGACAAGAGCAACGGCGTCCTCCTCGCCTCGGGTTATATCGCCGGCGGCACCCTCGCCGGGGTCGTCTTTGCCTTTTTGAACATCCCGATGAAAGACACCCTCGATACGATCGAGAAATGGTCGAACGCGCACAACCCTTTCTTCGCCGGGCCGCATGCCGACCTGCTCGCGATGATTCCTTTTCTTGCCCTGGCCGTCCTGCTTTATCTCGTCGGGCGCGATCTGCTGCTGGTTGCGCGACGCAAAGCCTGAAGAGCGCGGGAAAGAATAGATGGCCCGTGAGCGGCCGCTTGGAGCCGGTGCGCCCTCGCACCGCCGCGCAGACGACAGCGGCTGATCGATTGGCCCAACGCCGCAACCGCGCGTAGAGATCAAACCATGGCAGCACAGCGCCTGAAGATCGTGGTGCGGGGCGCGGTGCAGGGCGTCGGGTTTCGTCCTTTCGTTTACCGGCTGGCGAGCGAACTCGATCTCAACGGCTGGGTCGTCAATTCCGCCCAGGGTGTCTTCGTCGAAGTGGAAGGCGCGCCTGATGCCGTGGCCGATTTCGGACGACGGCTTCGAACCGAGAAACCACCGCGCGCCATCATCCAGAGCTGCGAAATTTCCCACCTCGCCGCGGTTGGCTATGACGGTTTCGAAATTCGCGAGAGCACCGGCGAAGGCGGCAAGAGCGCGCTGATTCTGCCCGACCTTGCGATCTGCCCTGATTGCCTGCGGGAAATTTTCACGCCTAACGATCGCCGCTTTCGCTATCCGTTCACCAACTGCACGAACTGCGGGCCCCGGTTCTCCATCATCGAGGCACTGCCCTACGACCGGGCGAATACGGCGATGAAGAAGTTCGCACTGTGCGCGGAGTGCGCGCGCGAATATCGCGACCCGGCCGATCGCCGGTTCCATGCCGAGCCGACCGCCTGTGCGAAGTGCGGACCGCAATTGGAGCTTTGGGATTCGTCAGGCAAAACGCTCGCGCAACAGGATGAAGCGCTTCTTCAGGCGGCAAAAGAAATCCGCTCGGGAAAGATCGTCGCGCTCAAAGGTCTGGGTGGTTTTCAGCTTCTGGTCGATGCGCGGAATGACGAAGCGGTGCGCCGGCTGCGCGAGCGGAAACACCGTGAAGAAAAGCCATTCGCGCTCATGTTTCCGTCGCTTGAGATGGTGCAGGCGCACTGCGAAGTCTGCGCGACGGAAGAGCAAATTCTCACCTCCCCGGAGTCGCCAATCGTGCTCTTAAAACGCCGGACGCGCTCGTCCGGCGAGCTTGCCGATTCCGTCGCGCCGCGAAATCCCTCGCTCGGCATCATGCTCCCCTACACGCCGCTGCATCATCTTCTCTTGCGCGAACTGAATTTCCCCGTCGTCGCGACAAGCGGAAACCTGAGCGACGAGCCGATCTGTATCGATGAAGTGGAAGCGCTGGAGCGGTTGCGCGGAATCGCCGATTTCTTTGTCGTTCACGATCGCCCGATCATTCGGCACGTTGACGACTCGATCGTCAGGCTCATCGCCGGACGTGCCATGATGTTGCGTCGTGCCCGCGGTTACGCGCCTTTGCCCATCGCCGTGCAGCCGGACAGTCGCGAACCCGTGCTCGCGCTCGGCGCGCATTTGAAAAACACGGTCGCGCTCCAGATTGGGCACGACATTTTCGTGAGCCAGCACATTGGCGATCTCGCCACCGCCGGCGCGCACGATGCCTTTACCCGCGCCGCGGCCGATTTGCCGCGGCTCTACGACGCGTTTCCGGAGGTGATCGCGCACGATCTGCATCCGGAATATCTCTCGACCAAATTCGCGCTTCAGCAGCCGGGGCGGAAAATGGGCGTGCAACATCATTGGGCGCACGTTCTCGCCTGCATGGCGGAAAACGAAATTGCGCCGCCCGCGCTCGGCGTTTCCTGGGATGGCACCGGCTACGGCCTCGACGGCACAATCTGGGGCGGAGAGTTTCTCCTCGCCGAGCGCGACGGCAGCTTCGAGCGCGTCGCGCACCTGCGGCCGTTCCCGCTCCCGGGCGGTGACCAGGCGATCAAGGAACCGCGACGAAGCGCCCTCGGGTTGCTGCATGAAATGCTGAGGGACGATCTCTGGGGTAAACCGGAGTTGTTGAAGAATTTTTCGCCTAACGAGATCGCGATTCTCCGGCAGATGCTCACGAGAAAAATCAACGCCCCGCTTACTTCAAGTGTTGGCCGGCTCTTCGACGGGGTCGCGGCGCTCGCAGGCTTGCGGCAACGGAGCTCATTCGAAGGACAGGCGGCAATGGAACTGGAATTCGCCGCTGAGAACGCAACTGCCGAGGCCTACCCGTTTCACCTCAGTGGCGAATCTCCCATTGTAATTGATTGGGAACCGGCCATTCGCGCCCTGCTCAGCGATATACAGACCGGAGCGCCGACCGGTTCGGTCGCGGCCAAATTTCATCATATGTTGAGCGAGGCTATCGTGGCGACGGCGCAGCGTGTCGGGCAGAGCAAAGTCGTCCTGACCGGCGGTTGCTTTCAAAACCGTTTGCTTACCGAAACGGTTGTGGTCCGGCTCCGGCGGAATGGGTTCGACCCGATCTGGCACCAGCGCATCCCGCCTAACGACGGCGGGATCGCGCTTGGACAGGCGATGGCTGTGAGCTGGCAGAAAGGGAAGCGCCCATGAAGAACGCGCGACTCCATCAACAGAAGAAGGAGGAAGAAGTCATCGACCGGACTGCCCCGCCCGGGGAAGTGATTTACGAAGCCATTTACGCCGAGGGCGAACACGAGCTGGAGCGCAACGGGGTCGAGCTCGCGCTTTCCGGGCTGGCAGCCGGATTGTCGATGGGGTTTTCGATGCTCGGCCAAGGACTCCTGCGCCAATATCTGCCTAAGGCACCCTGGGCGCCGCTCGTCACGATGCTCGGCTACAGCTTTGGATTTCTCATTGTGATTCTCGGCCGGCAGCAACTTTTCACCAAGAACACGCTCACCGTGATCCTGCCGCTTTTGCGGGCGAAACATCTCGGCATTCTCGGCAACGTCGCCCGCCTCTGGGCGATCGTGTTTATCATGAACATCATCGGAACCTTCGCCTTCGCGGCCTTTGCCGCACGCACGCCGGTGTTTTCGCCGGAGGCGCGCTCTGAATTCGTCCAGATGGGAAAACATGTGCTCGAGGCCGGCTTCGGCACGCTCATCCTGCGCGGGATCGTTGCCGGCTGGGTCATCGCGCTCATGGTCTGGCTCCTGCCCTTCGCCGAGTCAGCCCGCATCTGGGTGATCATTATCCTGAGTTATCTCATCGGCCTGGCGGATACGCCGCACATCATCGCCGGCAGTGTCGAAACTGGTTATCTGGTTTGTAGCGGCGCGCTTGGGTTCGGATCTTATCTCATCAATTTTCTCGTTCCGGTGCTGATTGGGAATGTGATCGGCGGGGTCGCGCTCGTCGCGGTGGGGGCGCACGCCGAGTTTTTTGAGGCGGAAGAACAAAAAGAGAAATGAACCTGCTTTACGGTCAGCTGATGGAGGTCACGAATGAAAATGGGATGCGCATTGGCCGTGTGCGCGTGAGCGGTGCGAGCCGGAAAGTGCCGCTCGAACTCCTGACAGCGGCGGCGCCTGGTGATAAGGTTTTGCTCTGCGATGGGGTCGCGATCGCAAAAGTCAGGGAAGAACCGCAGGTTGGAAGCGACAGCGAAGCCAGGAGCTAACGATGTGTCTCGCGATTCCGGGAAAACTGATTGAAATCTCGACCGATCCCAATGGCGTGCGGATGGGCAAGGCGAATTTTGGCGGAATTGTGAAACAAGTCTGTCTCGAATACACACCGGAGGTGACAAAGGGCGATTACGTCCTTGTCCATGTCGGCTTCGCCTTGAGCAAAGTGGATGAAGCCGAAGCCGCCCGCACCTATCAGGCGCTCGCGGAAATGCAACAGCTAACCGAACTAGAGGTGCCCGAAGTCGGGGAAATTACCGGCGGCGCCGCTGATTGAAATGACGAAACCCGAATCAACGGCGAAACCAAAAATGCGAAGAGCGCCGATCGTCGTCAATCCTCACTCGGTTATTCATTCGTCATTCGTCATTCGTCATTCGTCATTTTCATGAAGTACCTCGACGAATACCGCGACGAAGTGCTCGCAAAAAAGATCGTCGAAGAGATTCGTCGCACGGTCACGAAACCCTGGGTCTTGATGGAAGTCTGCGGTGGCCAAACTCACTCGATTGTGAAGTACGGGATCGACCGGCTCTTGCCTAACGAAGTCGAACTGGTTCACGGCCCGGGCTGCCCGGTCTGTGTCACTTCGCTCGAGATGATTGACAAGGCGCTCGAGATCGCGCGCCGGCCGGAGGTCATCTTTTGTTCCTTTGGCGACATGCTTCGCGTGCCCGGCTCGGAGGCTGATCTGCTCGTTTTGAAATCGCGCGGCGCCGATGTGCGCGTGGTCTATTCGCCAATTGATTGTCTGAAAATCGCGCGCGCCAATCCGGAGAAGAAAGTTGTGTTCTTTGCGATTGGTTTTGAAACCACGGCGCCGGCGAACGCGATGTCGGTCTGGCAGGCGAAGCAGCAGGGGATCGAGAATTTTTCCATTCTCGTCTCGCATGTTCTCGTCCCGCCTTCGATCGCTTCGATTCTGCAATCGCCCCTCAACCGGGTGCAGGGATTTCTTGGGCCCGGGCATGTCTGTACGGTGATGGGTTATCGTGAGTACGAGCCAATCGCGGCGCGCTACAAGGTGCCGATCGTCATTACGGGGTTTGAGCCGATCGATATTCTCGAGGGAACACTCATGACGATTCGGCAGCTCGAAGCCGGCCGGGCGGAAGTGGAAAACCAGTATCCACGAGTCGTCAGTCGCGAGGGCAACAAGGTGGCGCAGGACCTGGTGAACAAGGTCTTCGAAGTCGGCGACCGAAAATGGCGCGGCGTCGGTTCGATTCCCAAGAGCGGTTACAAGCTGCGCTACGAACTTCGAGACTATGATGCCGATCGCATCTTCGACACGCGCGAGATCGACACAAAGGAGCCCGAGATTTGCATCAGCGGTCTGGTCCTGCGCGGAGTAAAGAAGCCACATGACTGTCCGGCCTTCGGCACCCTCTGCACGCCGGAGCATCCGTTGGGCGCAACCATGGTCTCGGCCGAGGGCGCCTGTGCCGCCTACTACGCCTATGGCCGCCATCTCGAGGCGAAGCAAAGCGAGCCCGCGTTGACGCAATAGGTGACGTCGGACATAATGTCCGACATGAAGACTTTCACCGTTCGAGAGCTGGATCGCGAAACCGCGCGCGTCATGGAAGCGTGCGATACCTACGGGGCAGTGCGGATCAAACGGCGGGATGGGCGGACTTATACTCTGGAGGCGGATAAGGGGCGGGGGCGCATCACCAGACTGCCCGATTTTGCCGCGCGGAGACGGAATATTTTCGGCCGAAAACTTATTAGCAGGAAACAGGCAGCTCTGGCTGACAAGCTCCTCGGCGGCGAATGAGCCCTTACGCTGATTCGAACTTCTTCACGAGGCTCTACCTGACGCTGCGGGAATCGGAAAGTGCTGAGACTTTGCTGGATCGGGCACTGCGCTCAGGGGCAAGCGCACTGCCACTCACGTGGTTGCACCGTCTGGAGATCATCAACGCCTTCGAACAACAGGTCTTTGCCAGCCGCGTGCACGGACAGCCGAAAATCAGCGCGGAGCAGGCAGCTGCGGCCCAGGCGCATTTCCGTGAAGATCTGGCTCGGGCTACGTTCGTCGCGCCCGTCCAATTTGCAGAGGACGAGCTAGCCGATGCGTTCGAAGAGCTCACCCTTCGACATACAGCGCGTCATGGGTTTCGAACCTATGACATTATCCATGTGGCGTCTGCGCTCCTGCTTGATTGCGATACCTTCTGGAGCTTCGACGTGAAGGCGTGTCGTTTGGCGGCGCTTGAAGGATTGAAGCTGGCTACGTGATGAGCACGGTCGACAAATTGCAGGAAGCGTTTCCCGCCAAAGTCCTCCGCAAATGCCGCGAGAGCATGGAGGCAAAGGAGCAATTCTTTGCCAAGTACGCCGAGTCACTCGACGAGATGTCGCGCGCGCTCGCGGGGCGTTTCGAAAAAGGCGGGCGGCTCTTTGCGATGGGCAACGGCGGGAGCCTGTGCGACGCGCTTCATATCGCGGTCGAGTTCAATCATCCGATCATCGAGAAACGCCTCGCCTTTCCCGCGATCTCGCTCATGACCGATATCGCCACCATGACTGCGATCGGCAACGACCTCGATTTCACGCGCGTCTTCGTGAACCAGCTGCGTTTACAGGCGACACCTGAGGATGTGGCGATGGTCTTCAGCACGAGCGGCAAATCGCCCAACCTCATCTATGCGCTCGAAGCGGCGCGGGAGAAAGGGATGCTGACGGTGGCTTTCTCGGGCAAAGACGGCGGCCGCTTTCCCGAGATTTCGGATTACTGTTACATCGTGCCCTCCTACAGCATTCACCGTATCCAGGAAACGCACGCCACCGTGGTTCACATCATCTGGGACCTGGTCCACATCGCGCTCGGAGCCGAGGATGTCACCTGAGGGAATGACGACCTCCGGCGCGCCGGTTGCCTGGAGTTTTGTGATTCGGCATTCGGCATTCAGCATTCGGCATTAACCACCGATGGACGACCCTGCAAGCGACTCGCTTCTCACCGCCTCCTGTCCGCTCCCGATCAGTGACTATAAGCAAATCGTCCTCGCCCACGGAAGTGGCGGGAAACTAAGTCACCAGCTCATCTCGAAGCTGGTGCTTCCGCAGTTCACAAATGAATTACTCGCTCCGCTGCACGACGGCGCCGTCTTTTCGTTAGGCGAAGGACGGGTCGCCTTTACCACCGATTCCTATGTCGTGAGTCCGATTTTTTTCCCGGGCGGAGATATCGGGAAGCTGGCGATCCACGGGACCGTCAATGACCTCTCGATGTGTGGCGCCACACCGCTCTATCTTTCGGTCGGCTTTATTCTCGAAGAAGGTATGCCGATGGAAGAATTCTGGCGCATCGTGCAATCCATGCGCAGGGCGGCGGATGAAGCCGGGGTGCGGCTGGTCACCGGAGACACAAAAGTCGTCGACCGTGGCAAGGCGGATAAGATCTTCATCAACACCGCCGGAATCGGAATCGTTCGGGAGGGCGTGCAGATTGATCCCTCGCGTGCCCGGCCCGGCGACAAAGTCCTGATCAGCGGACCAATCGCCGTGCATGGGATTGCGATCATGTCGGTGCGCGAAGGTTTGGAGTTTGAAACGGAGATCGCGAGTGATACCGCGGCGCTCAACGGCCTGGTGAAGGACCTGCTCGCAGCCTGCAAAGATGTGCACGTCTTGCGCGATCCAACCCGCGGCGGCGTGACCAGTGCATTAACCGAGATTGCACAATCGGCCGGGGTCGGTGTGATCTTGCAGGAGTCAGCGATTCCGATCAGCGAAGAGGTAAAAGGCGCGTGCGAGATCCTTGGGCTCGACCCGCTTTATGTCGCGAATGAAGGAAAGTTGATCGCCATTCTTCCTGCGGAGGAGGCAGAAGCTGGGCTCGCGGCGCTGCGGCAACACTCGTTAGGCAGAGAAGCCGCGATCATCGGCGAAGTGACGAGCGACCATCCGGGGTTTGTCGTCCTCAAGACCCGCGTCGGCGGCACGCGGGTGGTGGACATGCTCTCAGGCGAGCAACTTCCGCGCATTTGCTAGAGACGTGCGGAGAAGAGAATTGGCGAACGCGCGACGCGTGTATCTTAGAAGAGGATGAGACGGGTATTTGGGTTGGAAACGGAATACGGGATTACCCGGGACGGATTGGAATCGGTCGACGTGGTGGCCGAATCGATCGAACTGGTGCGGGGTTACACCGAACACGGCGCGTTGATGAAATGGGATTACGACCTTGAAGATCCGCACCGCGACGCGCGCGGTTTCCGCGCCCCCGAGCTGCTCCAGGATACGGATGAGTCGGCCTACTACGAGATTGATCGTAACCGGCCGCTCAGTTTCGAAGAGATCAAAAGCGACCTCGTGCTAAGCAACGGCGCGCGCTTTTATAACGATCACGCGCACCCGGAGTACTCCACCCCGGAGTGCACCAGCTTGCGCGAGATTGTGGCGCAGGATAAGGCGGGGGAACGGATCCTTGCGGAATGTACCCGGCGCCGCAATCACAAGCTCCCCGAGCAACAGCTAGTCCGGATTTACAAGAACAACACCGATTTCTCCGGGCACAGTTATGGCTGTCACGACAATTACCTGATGCGCCGCGACGTGCCCTGGGACCGGATCGTTGCCGGGGTGCTGCCATTTCTGATTACCCGGCAGATTTTTGCCGGAGCCGGCAAGATGGGGATCGAAGCGGAGAGCGCGGCGAGTCAGCCGGGGACTTATCAAATCTCACAGCGTTCTGACTTTTTTTCTGTCCTCGTAAGTATCGACACGATGAACCGGCGGCCGCTTGTCAACACCCGGGATGAACCGCACGCCGATGCGAGTCAGTACCGGCGCTTTCATGTCATTCTTGGAGACGCGAACATGAGTGAGTGGGCGGTAGCCCTGAAGCTGGGCACGACCGCTCTCGTGCTCGACCTGATCGAGCGCGGGGAAGCGCCGCAGCTCGATATCGCGCAACCGATCGACGCGACCAAATCGATTAGCCGGGACCAGACTTATGACTGGATCATCGAGCTGACGGATGGTCGCAAAATCTCGGCGATCGAAGTGCAGCGGATCTATCTCGCCGCCGCGCGCAAGCTTCCCTCCGCCAACGATCCGGAAACAGCGTGGGTCCTTCAGGAGTGGGAAACCGTACTGAACGACCTCGATCGCGACGTCACTCTCTGCGGAGACCGGGTGGATTGGGTGGCAAAGAAACAGTTGCTCGAGGCACTGCTCGAGGCGGAAAAGCTATCGTGGAACGATCCCTGGCTGCAGTCGATCGACTTGGAATACCATAACATCGCGCCTGAGGACGGGCTCTATTATGAGTTGGTCCGGCAGGGAAAAATGCGGCGCTTTGTCAAGGAAAGCGAAATCAAGGAAGCGATCTTTTCACCACCAGCTGATACCCGGGCCTATTTCCGGGGACGTTCAGTTGCGCGCTTCAACTCCGAGATCAATTCGATCCAATGGGATGAGATGGTGTTTGGGGAAGGAACCGAGCGGCTCCGGGTGCAACTCTCCCAACCATCAGATAACCCGCGGCTCGCGGCGCTGAACCGAGCCGCTCGCGAGGCCGCAGACTATCGAGAGTTTTTCGGCAGAGTGGCTGCGCTCGTCAGCTAAATAAGCCACTCGCCGCCAACCCCGCAGTGACTTAGCCGCCTTGGGCGCGACGCCGCGCCGCCCAGCGGGCCTTCATCATTTGCGACAATTTCCGGCGTCCGGCGGCAGTAATTCCACCTTTGCGCCGGCGACCTTTCTTGGCCGCGCTCGTGCTGCCTCCTCCACCTTGACCGCCGCCCGCCCTTTGCCGAGCCCAACGCGCGCGCGCGGCGGCGGCAATTCGTTCGCGACCTTCGGGCGAGAGACCACGGCGACGACGACGGCCGCCTCTGCGACCAGCCGTTCTGCGAGCCGCCGGAGCCGAGGTTGTAGCTGCGCTACCGCCGCCACCACCGCCACGTCCGGAGCCACTGAGAACGCTATTAAGCCGGGTTTGTAGTTGGTCAATTTGTCGGCGCAAATTAACCGCCTCTTCGAGTTGTTTTACGGATAAGTCCATGGCGGAGTTATAAGCCATGATCAAGATTGGGCAAGTCTTATTACACTAAGGTTGAAAAGATTTTTTTAGGTAACTTTACCTAACCAACCAAGCTCGCAAAATCTTGTCGCCCATCAGGCCCACGCAATTAGTCGCAGCTCGTGTGCCTGCACAAGAGTAGGGTAAGTTGGAATCACCCGGATGCTGAATCCATACGTGCCACTTTCCGCCGCCGGAATCGAACCCTCATACAGATAGTCACCCTCGTTGCCGAGAGCTGTCCTTTTCGACAGACTGGTCACACCAGGATTGCGCAAGGCATCATTCTCCGCTTCCCCATGATAGGCCTCGACCCGGACATGGTTTGGATCGACCGGGCCAAGGTGGACACGAGCCGAAACCTGAAGGGAATCACCGACCGGAATACGCTGGCGATCCTTGTTCCCAATCTGCACCTCACTGATCTGAACCTGCGGCCACTCCTTTCGCATCTGCGCTTTCCACTGACTCACAAGTGTCGCCGCTCGCCAACCATCGCGCGAAAACTCGGCGTGGGCCTTGGCTGCGGGAAGATAGAGCCCTTCAGTATATTGCTTTACCATCCGGTGAGTGTTGAAGACCGGCGTGACGCTACGGATTGACTCGCGCATTAATTGGAGCCAGGCGAGCGGCAACTTTCCGTCGGGTTTTGCGTAATAAAGCGGGATAACTTGGTTCTCGAGCAATTGGTAGAGGCTGGAGGTATCCACCTCGTTCTGGAAATCAATGTCGCCATCGCTAATTTCGGCGCCGATCGCCCAGCCGTTCTTGCCGTTAAAACCTTCACACCACCAGCCGTCGAGGACACTCAGGTTGAGGCCGCCATTAGGTGGTAGTTTCATCCCGCTCGTCCCGCTGGCTTCAAGCGGACGGAGCGGGTTATTGAGCCAAAGATCAACCCCCTGAACCAAGCGCCGCGCGATGTAAGTGTCGTAATCTTCAATAAAGACGACGCGGTCGTGATAACCGGTCTCGCGTGTGAATTTGTAGACCTGCTGAATCAGCGCCTTGCCAGCTTCATCGCGCGGATGGGATTTGCCGGCAAAGATGAATTGCACCGGCCGGGCGAGGTCATTCAACATCCGGAGGAGACGATCCGGATCACTGAAAAGCAAAGCCCCGCGCTTGTAAGTCGCGAACCGGCGCGCGAAACCAATGGTCAGAATCTCAGGATCAAGAATGGAATTAACCGCCCGGATGGCCTCGGGAGACTCACCGAGTCGTTCGCGCCGGGCGCGCACCCGGTCGCGAACAAAGTCCACCAGGCGCAGTTTCAATTTCTGATGAGTCTCCCAAAGCTCGGCATCTGGAATATCGATGACACCGCGCCAGAAGTCGGCTTCAGTAAGATGTTCCTCCCAGTCGCCGAGATATTTCTTATAGAGGGCAGAGAACTCCGGCGCCATCCAGGTCTTGGTGTGGATTCCGTTGGTCACGCTCGTGATCGGCACTTCGTGAGTCGGGACTCCGGCCCAGACATCCTTCCAGAGCGCCTGACTCACGTGGCCGTGCAACTTGCTCACACCATTGGCGTGCCGGCTCATCCGCAGGGCGAGAATGGTCATGCTGAAACTCGCCACCGGATCCGTCGTGGTCTGGCCGAAGCGGAAAAGCTCATCAAACGGGATCTTGAGTTGGGCCGCGAAATCATTGAAGTAGCGCAGCATCATCTCGCGCGGGAAGGAGTCGTTCCCCGCCGGCACGGGCGTGTGGGTCGTAAATACATTCGCCGAGGCGACCACCTGGAGCGCGGAATAAAAGTCGAGGTCGTGCTGAGTCACGTGCAGCCGGATGCGTTCGAGGGAGAGAAAGGCCGAATGGCCTTCATTCATATGAAAGACCTCGGCTTCAAAACCGAGCGCGCTCAAGGCCTTGACTCCGCCGATCCCGAGCACAATCTCCTGCCGCATCCGCATCTCCAGATCGCCGCCGTATAACTCAGCCGTGATCAGGCGGTCTTCGGCCGAGTTTTCCGGAATATCTGTGTCGAGCAGATACAGGTTTACCCGCCCGACTTGCAGCTCCCAAATCTTGGCAAAGACTTCGCGCCCGAGCAGCGGGACTCCGACGAGCAAGACCTGGTCGTTGCGGATTACTTCCCGGATCGGGAGATGATGGAAGTTTTGGTTGAGGTTAATCGCTTCCTGCCAGCCGTCCTTGTTGATTTGCTGTTTAAAGTAACCATGGCGGTAAAGCAGCCCAACCGCGACAAAGTTCAGGTCGAGATCGCTCGCCGACTTACAATGGTCGCCGGCCAGAATCCCAAGTCCGCCGGAGTAGTTCGGGATCGACTCATGAAAACCAAACTCCGCTGAGAAATAAGCGATTGGTTTCTTGATCTTGCTTCCGGCTCCCGTTTTTCCATAGGTATCTTTGCGCGCGAGATATTTTTTGTAAACGCCATGCACTTCGGCGAGATCGCGCAGGAAGACCTCATCCTGCGAGACCTCGATCAGGCGCGCCTGGCGAGAAAGCTGAAGCATGCGGACGGGATTGTGATTGGTCCGGTCCCATAGTTCCGGGTCAAGATGGCGAAAAAGCCGGCGGGCCGATGGCTCCCACGTCCACCAGAGATTGAACACCATCTCGCGCAGCGGCTCGAGCCTGGTGGGAAGGTTTGGAATTACATTGTAAGTCTGAATCGTCGGCATAACGGAAAGCGCGTCTGACCCTTAAGAGAGAAGCGGAAAAGCTTGGCAGCAAAATCAAGAGCAGCAAGCGTTCCCCTTTCGCGCCCCTTTCAATAAGGAACCACCCGATGCTGTGAAGCGAGCAGCACCCCGACCGCTACTCCAGTGACAAATCCGCTCAAATGCGCGCCCAGGCTCACTTGTGGAGTGGAGAGATCGAAAGCGGTCTGAATCGCAACGATGACAAGAATGTTGCGCAAGCGCCGGCCGGCGAGTGGCGATTGCCGGTGGCGCAAGAGAAGCCCGGCCGAAATCCCAATCACACCCATGACACAACCCGAAGCCCCCACGAGCTGGTCGGCCTGGGTCAAGTTCATGACCCGCAACAAAACCACCCCCGCACCCGAGCCGAGCCCGCAGATAAGATAACTGAGGAGAAACTTAAGCGAGCCGATCATGCGCTCCAAGGCCGGTCCGAGCAGGTAGAGCGCATAGAGATTGATCGCGATGTGAAGCAAATTGTAATGCAGGAAGAGCGAGGTGAGCAGTCGCCAATATTCGTGCCTAACGAGAACAGCAGCCGGTTCCAGCGCTCCGAGCGCCCGCAAGGTGAGTGGGTTGCTCGGGCCGCCGAGCAAAACTTCCACCCCGAACATCGCGATATTGAGAAGGATCAACGCCCAGACCGCAGGCGCGCCGTGCTCCTGTCCGGCGACTAGCTTTTGCGTGCCACCGAGTTCAGTCGTCAGGCGGTTCAACAGCATCTCGCCGCGTGCGGAAAGATGACCTGGAGGAGGCGAGACAAGCCGGTGCTCGACCGACCTGCGCAAAACGGGGTCTTTCGTTTCGCGGCGAAGTTTCTCCAGGCGTTGCCGGCCAGGCGCCCCTTTGCCTTCCGCCAGCTCCGCGGTTGCGACCCAAAACTCCTGCTGCGCGCGCGGCACCTCACTGAAGCGACTCTGGCATAGCCTCATGACCAGTTGAGTTTCGCCCGCGAAGGCGAGGACGATGAGAAAGTTGAATCCGAGCGGAGAATTGAGAAACTCTTCCGGCTCGTAGGTTGTGACTTGAGAGGCGAACTCGAGGACCAGCTCATCGAGCGCGCCAATTTCGCCCAGCGCGCGCAAATAGAGCGCCGACACCGCGGGGTTGCTTCTGATGCTGAGATCGCGTCGGCACCATTGGACCAGACCGCCCCAGTTTTCTGTCAAGGCAAAGGTAAGTGCGGTGGCAAAACGGCCGGTCGGTGTTTGCGCCTGGCGCTCCGCAGCCAACCGATCGAGCGCAAGGTCGAGCCGGCCGCCGCCAGCAAACTCGAGCGCCTGCAAGAGTGAGGCACGAAAAGGGGTGTCGTTCCAGGGATGAAGGATTCGTCTGAGGGTAGCGATCTGGCGCGCGCGGGCGAAGCGCTGGCCACGCAAAGCCGTATCTATCCCACGCTCCGCAAGCGAAGGAATGACCAACAGCAAACACCAAAATATCCCGCCGATATACCCGGCGAGGTAGGGCACTAACCACCATCCCACGACGCAGGCCGCGAGCACGATGCTGGCGGCGATGCGCCAACCGCGGTTGCGCGGGTTCCGCAGCCGCGCGATCCGCACGAGCAGGATCAAAGGGGAGACAATGGCGACGAAAAGCAGGATATGATTGAGATCGAGCACGAGTCGGTGGCGGGGAGATTAGCGCGATTTGCGAGTTCGTCCTATCCGGCCTCTGACTCCTATGCAACCTGTAGGTCTTATGCGCCTCACCCTCACTAACTATCTCGATGTGATTTCATCCTGGTGCCACTGGGCGATCCCGGCCTGGCAGCAATTGCAGGAACGTTACCGCGATCAGGTCGATTTCCGCTGGAAAATCGCTCTCATGGACAAAAGCGGCCTGCCGCCCACCCGCGAACACACCGAATGGTATTATCGACGCAGCGGGATGCTGATGCGCTCCCCGGTTATGCTGGATGCGAGCTGGGTCGAGCCCGGCAGAACGGAATATCTCGAACCGAATTGCGTCGCGGAAGCCGCGCGCGAGCTTGGGATCGAGGACGACCGCGCCTGGATAGCTTTAAGCCGAGCCGAGCTCCGCGAAGGCAAGAAGATCGGTGACTGGAATGTCGCCGGCGAAGTTGTCGCCGATGCCACTGGTCTCGATCGCAGGAAGTTACTCGAGCGGGCAAAATCGCCAGAGATCGAAAAGCGCATCCGCGAAAGCACGGCGGAATTCCATGCCATGCAGGTGACACAGCGCCCGACTTTCGTTATCGACACGCCAATCGGCGATCGCGCGGTCTTCTCCGGTTTCGCCAAAGTCGCGCCGCTAATCTCCACCATCGAAGCGATGCTTGATGATATTGTCGACTATCAGGCATACGCCGCCCATTTCGGAACTCCGCCGGGATAAATATCTATAGCGGCGGCCTGTGACCGCCGGAACCACGCATTGCATCAGCTCCGGCCGGCGCTCGCAGACCGCCGCTACCGCTGCGCCAGAAAACGTCCTTGCGAGTTTGGGCTGGTAGCGTACTACTTCCCCTCGGTTCCGGTCTTTGCCGCGGACCGATCGGCGCGCTCGCTCGCAGGCGCGCAGATTTCGAGTGCGGCGCGATTCCCTTCAAGGACGCGACGGGAGATTGCGACAGATACAAATAACGGCGTCAGTCTCACTCCCTTGGCGCCGGCCCGGAGAAACAGTAATTCTGCAACAACAAATTCGTGTAAACGGCCGGATTCGTGCCCGCGAAGTGCGGGTCATCCTTGGTGCAACCGGCGAACAGCTCGGAGTCATGAAGCTCTCCGATGCCCTCAGACGCGCCCAGAGCATGGACCTCGACCTCGTCGAGGTTGCGCCTACCGCCAATCCGCCGGTCTGCAAAATCGTCGATTTCGGCAAGTTCCGTTACGACATTTCCAAACAGGAAAAAGACCGCCGCTCCGCCGGGACCAAGCTGAAGGAAATCAAGTTCCGGGTAAACATCGACGACCACGATTACCTGACGAAAATCCGGCACGCGGAAGAGTTTCTCGATAAGGGAAACAAGGTGCGCGTGCAGTTACAATTTCGCGGCCGGGAAATGGCGCACCAGGAATTTGGGATGCAGCTGATGGAAAAGGTGCGCGACGATCTCGCGACCATGGCGCAGGTCGAGATGGAGCCGAAGATCACCGGCCGTAACATCACTATGACGCTCTCGCCGCTTCCGGCGAACAAGCGCAAACGGCGTTTCGCGATGGCAGCAGCCGAGCCGGCCGCTGATGTCAAGCCGGTTTCCGACGACGCTGAAGTCTAGGGGAAATTAGATTTTCCGCCGCAGCGGACGGATGCAGTTCACCAGCTTGCGCAACCCGAGCTCGAGCCGCGTCTTGACCGTGCCCAAGGGCGTATGAGTAAGGGCGGCGATCTCGCGATGGCTGCGCCCTTCAAAAAAGGAAAGCTCGATCACTTCGCGCTGATATTCGGGAAGCGAGTTCATTTGCCGTTCGAGAAATCGGCGCAAGTCCGATTGCACGAGGTCGTCGTCGATCCGGTTTTTCACCCACGAATCCGGCTGGCGCTCGATCTGCGACTCGAATCGCTCTTTCGCGCGGCAATATGCCTGGCGGCGACGCAGGCGATCAATCGCCCGGCGTCGCGCCAGGGTTACCACCCAGCCAAGGGGCCTTCCCGCCTTGGGAGAATAATTTCCGGCTTCCTTCCAGATCTGAAGGAAGATTTCCTGTAGCACGTCATCCGCCTCCGCTTCCTCATGCACGACCCGCACCACGACCGCCTTTACCGTCTTGCCATAGCGGTCGTAGAGTTCGCGAAGCGCGTTTTGGCGCCGGTGCGTGATCGCTTTCATGAGGGTTTCATCCGAAGCTTCCGCCAGGCCGGCGGGATCGATCAGAGGTTGTATCATAATGCCAGGAATCCTTGTTTTCGGCCGCGCTGATCGCGACGCGGAGTCAATCTCCCGGCCCTCGCCGGAGCGACAATTGGAGGAGGAGTGCGTCGTTCCCTAGGTAAATTTCTTACGACGACATCTCGGAGGCGCGGCCCGGGGGCGGCCGCTTGGAGCTTCGCTTCGCTGCTCATTCTCGTGGCGTGCTCGGCGGCCGACGCCCGCGCCGACGCGCCGTTGGAAAAACAGACGGAACAATTCCTTCCCCTTCAACCCGGCGCCGCCGTTAAACTGGTGAACATCGACGGCGCGATTGAGGTTTTTGCCTGGCGCGAACCGCGCCTGCGGCTCGCCACCCTCCGCCGCGCCTACACCGCCGCGCGGCTGCAACAACTTGGCCTGACGACCGAGACTCGAGGCAACGAAGTGATCATCCAAACCGTCATGCCGGAGGTTCACGGCCTCTTCGCCGATCGTTCCGGCACGATCGATTACACCGTCACCGTCCCGGAGACGACGCCGCTAAGGCTCAAGCTCAGAACCGGCGAAATCACTTTGCACGACCTGCGCGGCGGCAGCGCGCAAATCGAGCTTGGGAACGGGAGACTCACCGCCTGGAACTGCTTCGCGCGGGTGGAGGCGCATGCCGGGACCGGCACAATGCAGGCCTTCTTTCCCTGGTGGGAAAATCTTGCCGCGGCGTTTGATTACCATATCGGTTATGGCCGACTCGACCTCCGGCTTCCGCCCGAGGCCAGGTTTCGGATTGAGGCGGAAACCGCGGACGGAGGCATCCACGACGAATTTGGCCTCCCGGTTAGGCGGGAAACGCAACGTGGCCAGTCCCTCCGCGGCGCGACCGAGCCGGACCCGCCCTTGTCGTTAGGCTTGCACATCCGCCTGGGGAATATCAGCATCGACAAGCTTCGTTAGGCGCAACTTAATTTATTCATGCCTTCATTCGATATCGTTTCCGAGGTCGACAAGCAGGAAATCGACAACGCGCTTAACCAGGCACGCAAGGAACTCGCGACCCGGTTCGATTTCAAAGGCAGCACCGCGACGGTCGAATACGAGAAGGACAAAATCACCCTCACGGCCGAGGACGCCAATCGGCTCCGCGGCTTGCGCGAAATCGTGATTGGCAAGTTGTCGAAGCGCGGGGTCGACCTGCGCAACATCGACCAGCAGGAGCCGGCGATTTCGTCGATGGGCCACGCGCGCCAGGAGATGAAAATTCAGCAGGGGCTCGAAGGCGAGAAAGCGAAGGAAATCATCCAGGCAATCAAGGCCGCGGCATTCAAGGTCCAGAATCAATTGCAGGATCGCCAGATTCGTGTCACCGGGAAAAAGAAGGACGACCTTCAGCAGGTGATCGCCTTTGTCCGGAGCAAAGACTTCGGGATTGCGACCAGCTTCAAAAATTTCCGCGACTAACGAATGGTAACCCAGATATCGTTCTCCCGATGAGCCGTTCGTTAGGTATCGTTCTCGCGCTCTTCGCCGGAGTTACGATCGGGTTTTTGCTCGGCCGGGTCCGCATTCCATCGTCCCCGAGTTCTGCCGGGCCGGCTCGCGCGGTGGCTGAATCCAGACAGACCGCCGCCGGGCCGAAGGGCAAAGAGCTTTCCGACCGGATTGTTTTGGGAAACATCACAACCGTGCCGTTCCAGGAACTCTACAGCTTGCTCGGGCGACATTCCCCGCCCGAGATTGCCGCGATCGCGGCCCAGTTGCGCGACCTTCCCGAAGGTCGTGCCAAGAACGAACGTGTCCGCACGTTCTTCAAAGCCTGGGCGCAACTGGATGCATCGGCGGCCTTCGATGCGGCTCTGAAATTTCAATCGACCGAGACGCGTTCGGCCGCGATCGGCGCCACAGTCGAAGGGGCGGATGCGGCCTCCGCGCCGGGTCTGGCCGAATCGATCAAGCGCCTGGGCGAGGACGCAATTTCCGCCGATCAGAAGTCGAGTCTCCTCGGGGCGGCGGTTACAAAATGGGCGAAGGTCGATGCGGCGGCGGCGGCTGATTTTCTCGATCGCACCCAGGCGAAAGGAATGGGATTTGCAATGGCCTTCCACGAAGTCACAAATTCCTGGGCCGCGACCGATCCAGCCGCGGCGATGGACTGGGCGATTGCGCATGCCAACACGATAAACGGAGCGCAGGCACTCACCGGCGCGATCAGCGGATGGTGGGAAAAGGATCCGGCGGCAGCCCAGGCCTATGCCCGGGCCCATGCCGACGACCCGAACGGGCAACAGTTGACGAGCGCAATTGTAAGTCAATTGGCGCGCCAGGACCGAAACAAGGCGGCCGCCTGGGTCGACACGCTTCCGACGCTGGAGGATCGTCACATGGGCTACGGGATGATTGCGATCCAGTCGGCGATTACTGATCCCACGGCGGCGGCGGTCTGGGCAGCCAGTTTGCCTAACGACACGCAATCGCCCGCGCTCGATGCCGCCATCTCGGTTTGGGCGAATACCGACCCGGCGGCGGCGGCTCAGTGGATGCAAACCCTGAGCGGGTCCATCCGGGACGAGGCGGCCGCGACCTACAGCATCATTGTTGCCGGAAAAAATCCGGCCGCGGCCGCCGCCTGGGCCGTCAGCATCGAAGAGCCCAAAAAGCGCGCTTCAGCGGTCAAGGGAGTGATTGCGCAGTGGATGACGCGCGACCGGAACGCGGCCCGCGCCTGGGTGCAAAACAGCTCGTTAGGCGAGGAGGAAAAGGCGCAGCTGCTCGCGAGTCCGGCACCGTCGCCCTAGCCGCCCTGGACCGGCGGCATGATTGCGATCTCTTCGCCAGGCCGGAGCCGGTAATCGCGCCCGACGAATTCCACCCCGGCGCCGACCAGGATATTTGCGTCCCATTTTTTCAACTGGGGATGAGCCTGGTAGAGAAGACGCAGGAGCTCGCCGACATCTGCGCTCTCCGGGACGTTGATTTTTTCCTCGCGCCGGCCCGCAATCTCTCGCAACTGAGAATAGAACTGGACTGTGATCTGCACCTCGTTCGTTAGGTTTGGTTAGGCGAAAGGATCTTCTCCTTCCGCAACACGCCGATGCAGGGGAGGTTGCGATATTGTTCCATGTAATCGAGCCCGTAGCCGACGACGAATTCGTCCCCAATTTCAAAACCGACGTAATCGACTTCGACCGGGCGCCGGCGCGCTTTCCGTTTCCGGAGAAGGACGCAGGTTTTCAGGCTGCGCGGCCGTTTCTCGTCCAGCTTTTCCCTTATCGCGGTGAGGGTCATGCCGCTGTCGAGGATGTCGTCGAGGATCAGGATGTGGCGGTTCTCCACATCGGGAAGAGCAATCTGGCGGAACTCGATCTCGCCGCTCGGCGCCGTCCGACCATGATAACTCGCCACGCTCAGGCAATCGAGTTTGAGCGGAAGCGGAATCCGCCGGAGGAGATCGGCCATGAGAATGATGCTGCCGTTAAGGATTGCGATCACGGTCAGGTCGCGGTTGCGATATTCGGCCGAGATTTGCGCGGCCAGTTCATCGAGCCGGCGCAGAATCGTCGCTTCATCGAAGAGGACGCGCTCGAGATCTTCCTGCATTGGACTAAAGCTACGTCGGAAGGGCGACAGCTGAAAATTACTTTGCGAGCGCGGCCCGAATCTCGGCGCTCAATTTGGGATCGGCCTTGATCGTTAGGCCGCGCTCCCAGAGTTGCCGCGCCTCGTCTTTCTCGCCGGCTTCGGCGGCCGCACGGCCGGCGTTTAGATAAAGCAGCTCCCGATCCGCCGGCTCGAGTCTGCCCGGTTCCTTTTCCACAATTCCAAGCAGTTCCTCGAGCTGCGCGTGCGCCGTCGGACGGCGACCAAGAAAGGCGGGCAGGGCTTCGTTTGTCACTGCGCGCAAGAGGAGAATCTTTGCGTTTTTCGGCGCAGCGGCCGCGGCTTCGTCCATGAGCCGGATACCTTCGCGGAGGGCGCTGAGTTTCGAGAAACCGATCGGCAGATCACGACTGCGGAGGGTCCAGGCGCTACCGAGATAGACTCTCGCCAGCTGATCCCGAGGCACCTGCTCAAGATGCTTTTGCAGAAGGCCGATGCAGTCGATCACCGCCTGTTTCTCACCGGCGAGGCCGCGGGCGTAAAGCTCGGCCACCTGTCTCTCCTCCTCGCCTGCGCGCAAGAGCGGACAAACGAGCAAGAAAACGAGAAAGTACCGCGCCATCTGAAAGAATGGACAACGCCGCGCAGGAAAACAAATTGGGTAGCCGCACGCCGCGGAACCTGCTCATGCTCTTGCGAAAGAAATGGCGCCATCCGGAGCGCAACATCATTGGGTTCACGACTCACAAGGCGGGCTCGATGGTGTTGCATCGCGTCCTCAAGGACATCTGCGAGCTGAACCGGATTCGCTATTATTCGCCTAACGAATCCAAAAGCGCGCTCCCCTTCGACCGGATCTTTGCCGGGCACGATTTTATCGCGAAACGGCGCGGCTGTTTCGGCCCGATCCGGTTTTTCGTTCCGAGCGAGGCGCTGGAAGAAGCGAGCATCATTCTGCATTTGCGCGACCCGCGCGACGTGCTCGTCTCGATGTTCTACAGCTATTGCTTCATGCACGCGGGCGAGATCGAGCGCCACACTGGGTATCGGAAAGAGGTGGCGGAGGCCGGGATCGACAAGTTCGTGCTCGATATGGTGGGCGAGGCTTTCTACCGCTACCGGGGCGATTACGGAATCGGCTCGCGCTACAAGCAGCACGTCGGCACGGTGCTCGATCGCTATCAGCGTTATCTCGAGGAAGTTTTTCCGCGACCAAATGCGATCGTCGTTTCCTACGAAGAGATGGTGCTGTCGTTCCCGAGCTGGTTAGGCAAAATCATCGCCGGCTTTGACCTCGCCAACCCCGAAGAGACGCGCGCCGTCGTCGAAGCCCGGCACGCGAATAGCGTTGCCGCCGAAGAACAGGAAGATGTCTGGTCGCACAAGCGCAAGGTCACACCCGGCGATCATCGGGAGAAGTTGCAGCCGGAAACCATTCGGCGGCTCGACGAAATTTTCGCGTCCGTGTTGGAGAAACTTGGCTACTCCGGGGCCCACTACGCGCGCAGTGGGATTCCGGTTCCGCTTCGGTCGCGGCAGGTTTAAGCGACGGATTCCGGTTTGTTGCACCTGCCGGGGTCACCAACGGTGCCCTCACTGCCGCGCTTCGCGCGTGCGTCTCTCCCACGGGGAGAGAATGGAAGCTCCAGCAGCCGCGGGAAGAGGGGCGCGCGTAGGAGCACGAGCACGAGCAGGAGCAGGAGCAGGAGCAGGACTCGAAGCGGGATGCGGGGAGCACGACTGGGAGCGGGATGCAGGACAACGCAAATTCCTCTGCGGGGGGAGGCGGACGGCGATAGCCGCCGGTGAGGGCCACGCCCGGAGTCTGTCAACCGCTCCAGATCAGCGAAACGCAACGCTCACCTGCCCGTTTGCGACCGGTCCCTGCGCCCATTCCGCAACCGTGCGACTGAGGAGATCAAGCCGGCGCGCGCGCGTGGCGAGATCGGTTTTCAACTGCCGTTCGACCCGGAGCCGGAGTGGCTCATTCGGTCCGAGGCGCGCGAAATCCCATGCATCTTCGCCTTCCGCTTCGAGCAAACTTTTCTCCAGTGCGCGCAGCGAACGCTGCAGTTCGGCAAAAACCGCGCGCATTTGCGAGAGCGTTTGCTCATCCGATTGGTTGGCTTCGATGTCGCTGAGCGCGAGCAGAATCTCCAGCCGCGCGACATCACTCGCCGCGTACGCCTCCTGCACTTCATGCCAGAGCGCGGAGACCTCGGCGCTCCCATCGGCGCGCAAGTCGGGGTGCAGCCGCCGAACCAGCCGCCGATAAAGTTCCTTCACCCGCGCATCCACCGCCCTCACATCTTCCTCTTCCTCTTCCTCTACCTCTTTGTTCTCGATCCGTCGTGGTTTCTTAGGAGCCGGCGGTGCTTCCTCCGGCAGCGGCCGAAACATGTGGGCTTTGAAAGCTTCGAAACTCCTCGCATAAGCCGCATCGTCCATCTTGTCGGGATGCGTGCCTAACGACTGCCGCACCCAATCCTGAAAGAGAGCCTCTTTCTCGAAATCACTCAGCCGCCGCGGTTCATTGCCATGGGTTTGCGCGGAGCCGCGTTTTTCTTCTTCCCCAGGCAACCCGGAATTACGGCGGCGCGCGATCACCCGCTCGTAAGCCGTGTAGGGATCGCAGAAGCCGCGGCGCGTTTCCGTCTCGACCTCGTGCACGAGCGTCTGCAGGTCGCGAATCTGAATCTCGACTTCGCGCGCCCGGCTGAGGAGCGCACCAAACTCCCGTGCGCGCCAGCGAATGAAAGCGGGTTTGTCTTTCCTTTCGAAATGGTGCCAGCCGGTCCGCGCCCGGTTCAGTCGTGCCATCGCCTCCGCGCAATCCGTCGCCGCGCGTTCCCGCAAAGAGGCCTGCTCGATGAGCACAATCTCGCCGCTCCTCGCACCGCGGCCAGATTCCCTGGCAATTATTCGCGCCCTTGACCCTCGCGTCATTGCGCAATCTACGCGCGCGGCTTTGGCGGCGAAAGCCGCGCTAATCGCGCACGCGCCGTTTCAGTTCCCACACCCGCAGGGCGGCGAGCAGCAAACGCCGGGTGCGTTCGAGTCGGCCGACCGACTCCGAACCGGGCGGCTCGTTGGTTGCGGCCTTTTTCGCACGGGGACGGCGGCGCTTCCGCGGCCTGCCCACAGGGCGCTTTGATCCGGAAGATTTCTTCCCGGGTTTGGGATGCGTGGTCGGTTCGCGCGGTTTTGCCATCGTCCGATAGATGGCATTAGCACGTCGCGGGCCACGGCTCTGGCCCCGCTGAGAGCTTCGAGCGCCCTAGGCGTCGGCGAGCAGCGGCAGATGAATCGCCGCCAGCATGCAGCGCGCGCTTCCCCCGGCCAGTTCAATCGTGGGCAAAGAAAGGAGAACCAGCCGTGCAAGCCGCTCGATCGTTCGCCGTTGCGCCGGAGTCAGCTGGGCGCCCGCACGTTCGGAGAGGACGAGCAAGTTTTCCCGCCCGTTCTGCAATTCCAGCGCGTTACCGGCGAAGTTCGCGATCTGTTGCGGGGTCAGCTCGACAATTGTTTTCCCGGTCTTTTCCAGACACGCCCGCACTTTCCTCCGCTCATCCGCTTGCCTGATCGAATCGAGCCCGATCAGCGCCAACTCCTTCCCGAGACACATCATGA
Organism: Chthoniobacterales bacterium; assembly: GCA_036825615.1. Classification (GTDB taxonomy): domain Bacteria; phylum Verrucomicrobiota; class Verrucomicrobiia; order Chthoniobacterales; family UBA10450; genus JAICXG01. The sequence continues at coordinate 14,547 of DAISXY010000020.1, read as the reverse complement.
CGTTGGTGTGATAAATCGGGCGACCCTCGAGGTCCTGGCTTTCGAACGTGATCGGCTCGTAGCCGAAATCCGCGCAAAACTTCTCCAGCGGCTCGATCATGGCGCGGCCTGAAAGCGAGACATAGGCGAGGCGGTGCACATAATCGAGCACGAGGCTGCCCGTGCCTTCGAGATACAGGCCCCGCGTTTCGAAGGCGGTGTAATCCACAACCTCGCTGACCCGATAATTTCGCCGCAACTGGTCGATCACGTCGCGCCGTCGTTCCGCCCGGCGCGAGGGCGTCGCCATTGGGTAAAGCACCACCCGCCCGTCCTCGTGGGTGGAGAACCAATTATTCGGGAAGACTGCGTCCGGCTTGTCCGGCGTCGGCGTGTCGTCAAAGACATGCACGACCACGCCAACGGCCCGGAGTTGCGCCACGGCCGCGTCAAACTCCATCCGGGCGCGTTGCGCAATTAGCTCCGCGTCATCCATGACCGTCGGCTGCTGGAAGGCGTTATCCAGCACCGTCTCCGGATTCGAAGAAAAGCGGTGCGGCCGAATCATGACCACAGCCCGCGCGGTTTGCTCGGTCATTTGCCATCCCTCTTGCGCTCGCGACAGCGGAAATGCAAATCGGGGCGCAGTCGCGTGAAGTTCGCCGTCGCGAATGCGAGGCAAATAAATCCTCTTTCGTCAGCACCGGCGTTGTTAGGCTGGAGGATGGAAATGGATTATAACGAGCAACTCCGGATTTTGCTCCAGGCGCTGATCGCAGCCGCACTTGGCGGCGTCCTTGGCTGGGAACGTGAGGCAGCGGGAAAATGGGCCGGCTTCCGCACCCACATGCTGGTTTGTGTCGCCACCTTTCTCTTTGTCAGGTTAGGACAGGAGCTGATCGCAGATTCAGCGGCACGTTTTCCCGGCAATTATCTCCGGACCGACCCGACTCGCCTGATTGAGGCGATCGCGGTCGGCATTTCTTTCATCGGAGCGGGCACAATTTTTCGCGGATCACCCCACAGCCGGAAACATGGCCTGACGACCGCGGCTTCGCTCCTGGCGACGGCGCCGATTGCGCTCGCAATCGCGCTCAAGCTTTACATCGTGGCCTGCGGCGTCACCGTTCTCTGCCTTTTCATTTTGCGCGCGCTGCACTGGTTGGAGGAGCGGTTTCTTCGGCACCCAAAACATCTTCCGCCGGAAGGCTGAAAGTTCTGCGCATTATCGGCGCCGCTTCTTGGGTCGAGCCACGTCTCCGGCACGAGTCTGGCTGAATTCCCTTCGACTGAGCCAGCATGTGCTACTTTTCGCGCCCGCCAATGATCCGCCGTTTTCGTTTTTGGCTCCTGCTTTTTCCTAATATCATCGCTGCGGTCGCTTTCGCCGGGGCGAGCCCGCAGATCACGCCGGAATTCATCGAAAAGGTCGAGGCGAGTCACGATCCTGCCGCACAGGACCAATTGATCGCATCGCTTGCTCCGACGATTTCGGCCAGGACTTTTCGTGATCAGTTTCTCAAGCACATCTACGACCTTGTCTTGCGCGGTGAATATTTGCGGGCGGCGAACGACTGCGAGTTGGTCATGCGGCTCGCACGCGCGGAAGGCGATGGCGAAGACCTGGCCGCCGCGCAGGTAAACCTCGGATACGTCTTGCGCGAGTCGGGTGATCTGCCCGGCGCGCTCGCCATGCTCGAGGACGCGCTCAAATTTTATTCGGCGCATCACGAATATGCTCACGGGTTAATCAGCGCCGAGCAATCGCGCGGTATCACTTATCTCGCGCAATCGGATTTCGCCCATGCCTTGCAATCATTCCATCGCGCACTCGCCCTTTCCGAAAAGGTTAATTACGAAGAAGGAATTATCCCGGCGCTCAACAGCATCGGGGAGGTTTATCGCAATCAAGGAGAACCGGAGCGCGCCCTCGAATTTTATCAGCGCGCCCGAGCGATCGTCGGTAACGACGATGCCTGGAACATGGCTTTCATCTTCAACAACATCGGGATGACCTACGGCGCGCTCGGTGATTACGAGCGCGCGGTTGAAAATATCGAGCGCGCCCGCGCGGTGGCGGAAAAGGCAAACTTCCAACCGCGGGTCGAGAACGCGCTCGCGGCGCTGGGAGATCTGGAGTTAAAACGCGACCGCGTTGATGCGGCCCGTGCGCAATATCGGCAAAGCCTCGATCTCGCGCGCAAGCTGCGCGATGTGCCGGGCGAGGCGCAGGCGCTGCTTGGCCTCGCCCGCGTTGCGGAAGCGAGCGGCGATTTTGCAAGCGGGCGAAAGCAGGCTGCAGATGCCGCGGTGCTTTTCCAAAAGCTGGACCAGAAGGTGCAGCTGGCAGCCGCGCTGACGCAAAGTGGCCGCTGTCTGCGCGGCCTCAAGCAGGACGAGGAAGCCGCGGCCGAATTTCAAAAAGCGATCGCCGCGGTCGAACGGGTTCGCGACCAAGTCGCCGGCGGCGAGACGGAACGGGAGCAGTTTTTTGCCGATCAGATCGCTCCTTATCAGGAAATGATCTCGCTCCTCGTTAGGCAAAACCGGCCCGTTGCCGCGCTCGCGATGGCGGAGCGGGCGAGCGCGCGCGTCCTGCTCGAGATCACCAGCGGCGCGCGCACGGAGTTCTCCACGGCTTTGAGTGCGGACGAGCAAAAGACATTGCGTGATCTCGAGATCAAAGTCGCGACCGCGCGGCGCGAGCTCGCGCGCACAACCGACGGCGCCGCGCTCGACGAAGCGCAACGCGCCTGCCACCGGGCGGAAGCGGCGCGCGACGAATTCGAAACCCTCTCCGCCACGGCTCACCCCGGGCTGCGCCGCGGCACTCCGCCGCCGCCACTTGATTCCCTGACTCCTCTTGCGCCTCTTTTCAAAAACGGCCGGACTGCGCTTCTGCGTTACGCCCTGACGGAAAATGAATCCTATCTTTTTCTCCTCACCCGCGGCGAGAACGAGAAAGAGCCGCACCTCATCCTCCGATCGTTAGGCAGGAACCGCTCCGAGCTTGCTCGCCTGACGAGCGACTTTCGCACCCGCCTCGCAACTCGCAGCCTCGCCTGGGAAAAACCGGCGCGCGACCTGTATGACCACCTCATTCGCCCGGTGGAAAAAGAGCTCACCGGAACCGATTCGATCGTCATTGTCCCGGATGGTCCGCTCTGCGAACTGCCCTTTCAAGCCTTGGAACGCAGCGCGGATTCTCCCCTGCTGGCCGAGCGTGCGATTCGTTATGCGCCATCGCTCACGCTGCTGGCTCGCGCGCAGGAGAAGCCGGCCAGCAAACCTCCCCAGCACCAGTTGCTCGCCTTCATCAATCCCGCGCTGCACAAACCGAACGAGAACAAGATCACCAGGGTCGCCCTGATGCGCGATTGGCAGGCACTCCCCGAAAGCGAAAAACAGGCGCCGGAGTTGCAAAGAATTTACGACCTGGGATCGAGCGAAGTCCTGATCGGAGCCGAGGCGCGGGAGAGTGTGTTCAAAGCCAAAGCCGGCGAGGCCGAGATTCTGCATTTTGCCACGCATGGCGTCGTCGACGATCGCGCGCCGCTCTATTCTTATTTGCTTTTCTCCCAGGTTGGCGTGGCGCCAAACGAAGATGGCCGGCTCGAAGCCCGCGAGTTAATGCAGCTGAAATTGCATGCCCGGCTGGCCATCCTTTGCGGTTGTGAAACCGCGCGTGGGCGAGTGACCGCCGGTGAAGGGATGATCGGGTTGTCCTGGGGTTTCATGGTCGCGGGTTGTCCGGCGACGATCGTCAGCCAGTGGAAAGTGGATAGCGCGAGCAGCACGCCTCTCATGATCGAGCTGCATCGCCGCTTGCATGACGGGCTCGATAATGCCGAGGCCCTGCGCCTCGCCAGCCTCGAGCTGCGCAAGGATGCGCGTTATCGCCACCCGTTTTATTGGGCGCCGTTCGTCCTCGTCGGCCGCTGACCCGTCAGGCCGGCGATCAGCTTCCTCGGCAGATCGCTCTTTGGATTTTCTCGCGCCAGGGCTTCGAACTCCTGCCGGGCCTGCGGGATCAGGCCCGCCTTCTCGTAGCCCAGGCCCATCACGAGATGCGAGCGTCCGAACGTCGCCCGCAATCTTTCCAGCTCCTCCCGCTTGTCGTTAGGCAAAATTGCGAAGCGCGCTTCCGGCTCGGGCGGAGCGGGCGCTTTCGCGATCAGTTCGCCATCGCGCAAGGCTTCCACTTCCCACTCGTAGGTCGCGCCCGGCGCGAGAGGCTGTTGGGGCTTCCATTCCATCGCACTCACAACCGGGCTGCTCACCACGTTTTCGCTCCCTTGTCGAATCAGGTTCACCCGATAACCCGTCGCGTGCTCTTTCTTTCTCCAGCGGAAAGTGGGACGCGGCGTTTCCACGAGCGTAGCGAGCGGCGCAATAACGGCGAATTCTCCCCCTGTTGCCGGCGCGCCCGCAAGTGCGCCGCGGGTACCGCGCAATTTTTCGACCTCCTCGGGCGGCGCAACTTTCCCCGCGAATGCGTTCGCGATCGTGCGCTCAAAAGCTGCCGGCAGCGGACCGAGCCCGCGCACCGTGCCATCCTGCCTAACGACCAGACTTTTCCCGGCGTCCCGGAGCGCGATGCCGGCGCCGTTTTGCGAAAGGCTATTCCACCAGATAAAGGCCAGCCCGAGCGCGAGTCCGGCGGCGATCGGAAGAATCCAGCTCGCCCGCGGCATCCCGGCGTACGCCGGCGAATATTCGCGCGGCGGCAAGCGACGCATCTCTTCCCGGAAGCGATGCAGGTCTTCGAGTTCGGCGGAAGCTGCAGTGGAAGCGGCCAGCCGCTGCCTCAGTTCGCGCCGGGCAAGCGGATCGAGTTCTCCTTCCATCCATGCCACCAGCTCTTCATAGGATGGAGATGACATACCTGGCTGGGCTGCGCTTCCGGATAGACCCGCCGGTTTGGTCGTGTTTCGAAGCGCAACCCGACAAGACTCGCAACTCTGCAAATGGTCGCTCACCTCGAGCAGGAGATCGGGCGCGAGGGCGCCCTGCCACCAGGCGGCGCGTTCTTCATTCGTCAGGTGCCGCTGCGCGTTCATGCTTTCAAGAATGTAGATGCGGATTGGGGCCGCTTATTACCCGCGCTCCATTTTCGCCACGCTTCGCCGAGTTTGTCGCGCGCGACCCGGCGCAAATTGATCACCTGCTGGCGGGTGCAATCGAGCATTTTCGCAATCGCAAGATCGTCGAATGGAAGCCGATTCCAGAGCGCCGCGAATTCGTTAGGCGAAAATTCCAGCGCGCCGGCGATCGCACGAAGCGAGGCGATTCCGAGCAACTCCAGCTCGCGCAGGAAATCGAAATGGAGAAGGAAGGCGCGCCGCTGTCGAGTCGAGAGTCCGCCAATTTCTTGCCAGAGCCAGGCGAGATACTCCTTCCAGACCAAATCTTCCGCTGGCGAAGGATGCGATTCGATCTCGACCATCTCCTCACGTGAAATCGAGTCGGCCCGCGTGTATCCGAGCAGCTCGGCCGTGACATTGGTCAGGTCGCGCAACTCAATCGGACCGCCGAGCCAGCGAAACAAGCCGGCGACCATTTCGGGCAAAATCAAGCCGGCGGGATCAGCTTGCCCGAGGGCTTCCCGCGCCGCCGCGGCGGGATCGAGCAGCAACCACTGCCGCTTCGGTGTCGCCCCGCCGGTGCGCCCGCGCCAGCGCGCAAAGCCGCACCACTTTTCTCCCTCTTCATCTTCCCAGATCGCGAACCCTTTTTGGGTCGTGCGATTTTCCAGAAGATAACGCAGGCGATTGAGCAACATCGCGCGTTGCGGGTGCCGGCCGCGCAGAAACTCCGCCCAGGCAGAATAAGCGACGCTCGCGGCATAAGCCCGGAAATCGCGGATCGGCTCCGCGCGTTCGCCGCTCCGGAGCAGGCTCAGTTGCCGCAGCAGTTGTTCGCGCGCCGCGCTCGCCACCTCTTCGATTTCGAATTCGTTAGGCCGTTTCGTTTGGAGGATGCGCGCGATGATCGGCTCCGCCTGAAGCGAAAAGAGCGCGCTCAGGTGCGCTCCGGCGCGATCCTCGGGCGCAGCAAGATAGCGCGCGAGCAGCGGATCGCTTTCCGGGGCCGGCTGGTCATTCATCGTTCGCTTCGTTCAGCGAGCCGCGGGCCAGGCGAAAAAATTTTTGCCGATTTCCGGTAATATCTCCGCGCCCTCCCCATCTCCATCCCTTCAGAATCCATGAAAAAACTGCTTATCAAAATGTTCTCAACCGCCCTTGCACTCGTCGCCTCGGCGGCGGCTTACGCGACCTCCGATCTCAGCGTCACGGTGACGGTCAGCCCGCAAAGCGCCGTGATCGGCGACGAAATCATCTACAACTGCACGGTGACGAACAACGGGCCCGACACCACCACCGGGATGCACGGTTACATCAGCCCGGATGATTCCTCGGGGCAGGATGTTTACATGACGTTCGATACCGCGGAGCCGCCGGTGACCTCGATCGATCAGACCGGCTTTCGCTACATCACCCTGCCTGACATTCCCTCCGGCGCGTCCACCAACTTCATCGTCGCCTACGTTGCGACCAAGGCTGGTTCGCCAGTGCGCCTGGTCGGCGCCTCGACCGATCCGTTCGATAATGATCCCAATCCCGGCAACAACTCGACCAACGCCTCGGTCACGATCGGTAGCCTAACGACTCCGACGCCGCCGCCGCACGGCGGACTGTCGGCCACGCAATTCACGGTCAACGGCAGCAGCGTGAACCTGAGCGGAGAAGGCAAGGATACAGTCCTGAAATTTGCCGCCGTCCAGACTGGTGTTGGGGCCAATTTGAAGGTGCGGGTCCAGGCGAGCGCGACACCGAATGTCGCGAGTTCGTGGGTCGATTTGCCTAACGGCAGCGGCGGTTACATGACGCGCGATGAGAGCACCGGGCTCTTTGTTCTCAACAGCCTGAATTACCCGCTGCAAAACGGAATGCACTTCCGCGCGATCGCTTCCGCCTCTGGTTACCCCGACAGCATTTCGAACGTGGTCGGCTATTACGATCTCGCCACGAGCACGGCGCACGTTGTTCCGGTCACGCTCTTCCTCGCGACCAACGGACCGGGCCAGGAAATCAAGTTCCGCGGCAAATTGCAAAGCGCCCTGAGCGGGACATCGCTCCGGGTCCAGGCGACGAGCACGCCTAACGACGAGAGCAGCTGGGCCGATCTCTCCGGCGGAACAATGAATCCCTATGCCGATCCGACTCTCTTTTACCTGAACACGAAAAATTATCCGGCGGGCGATGCCACTTACTTCCGGATCGTCGCTTCGCATGCTGGCCAGATCGACAGCATCTCGAATGTCGTTGGCGTGACGAAGACGGTCGTGGGCGCGGGGCCGGAGATGGAAATTCTGCCGCCGTTTCCGGAACCGGGGAGTGGCTCCGGAGTCACGCCTAACGACCCGATCATTGTCTCGACCGGCACCGTCACCTTCGGAGTGCAGCTCGCAACCAGCGGCACGCTTTCCGAGATCGGCCTGCTCTACGACGGGACCGTGATCGAGACGCGCAATGGCGGAACCAGTTTCACCCTCCCGTACGTGACCAGCGTCGGCGGCGATCACGTGCTCACCGGTTACGGCGTTAACAGCGCCGGAATCAAAGCCTTCGCGCCGCCCGTTTACATCCGAATCAAGCCACCGGCCGGCAAAATCTTCACGCGAGTGAGCGATGGCAATTGGAACGACGCTTCGAAATGGCACGACGGCCTCGGCGCAACCGGCATTCCTTCGACCAACGACGTCGCTGTCATTGGAACCCAGCAGGTCTCGATCACGCAAAACGTGAGCGTCTATGCGGTCGCGCTGAACGGCGGCACGATCACCGGCGCGGGCGGGGGCCTGACGATCAATCAATTCTTCAACATCACCGGCGGCGCCTTGAAGAATCTCAACACCACCGTCACATCGACCGGCACGGTCGCAATCTGGAGCGACACCGATGTGCCAATGAGCGGTTCCTGGATCAACTACGGCACCTTCAAACTCAATGGTCGCGGCAGCATCGTCGCCGTGCCGGTGAGCAGCGGAAATGCGCACGCCCTCGGCGCGCCTGCGCCTGACGGATTCTTCGATGGCGCGCTGACCGCGATCACGAACTTCGGGAAATGGATTATCTCGAAACTGAGCACGCCGGCGCCGCCTCCCCCGCCGCCACCGACAAACCCGCCTGCGGTTGAGGCGCCGCGTGCGGTGATCGCGAGCGTCTTTGAAAACAGAGGACAACTGATCGGTCCGAACGGCGCTTCCATCGTTAGCCCGAACGGCGGCACGATCGTAAGTCCAAACGGCGGCACGATCATCGGCAACGACGGCGCAAGCCTCATCACCAACGATGGCGGCAGTCTCATCACGAATGACGGCGGCAGTCTGATCACCAACGATGGCGGCAGCATTATCAGCAACGATGGCGCGAGTCTGATCACGAACGACGGCGGCAGCATTCAAGCCGAGACGCTGCCCGGCGCGCCCGCGACCAGCGGGTTCGTCCAGACTGCGGGCGAGACCGATCTTGGTGGATTGCTCATGATCGGAACGGCGTCAATTCAAGGCGGCGTTCTCTCCGGCTCCGGGATGATTGCGGGCACGCTCACAAATTCGGCCGGTTATCTTTCACCCGGGCATTCTCCTGGCAGCATTTCAGTAGTGGGCGATTTCATCCAGGGCGCCGACGGCACCCTGATCGTGGAAGATGGCGGCGCCTCGCCGGCCGAGTTCGATCAGCTTAACGTCACCGGCACGGCAACGTTAGGCGGCAAGCTCGATCTGAAGTTGATCGACGGCTATGAGCCGGATGCAGCCGACACTTTCTCACCGCTCGCGGCCGGTGCGATCAGCGGCAACTTCGCCGCCGTAAGCGGGAATGGCACCGCCACCATCACGTCGAGCGGCCTGCTCCTCAGCGCCGACCCCGCGATTGCGTCACCGCAATCGGGCAAACCGCTCAACATTTCCACGCGCATGAATGTGGAAACCGGTGACAATGTCTTGATCGGCGGATTCATCGTCACGGGGCCGGCCGGCGGAACGAAAAAAGTCCTGATCCGCGCGCTCGGGCCTTCGCTGAGTGATTTCGGCATCGTCGGCGCATTGGCGGATCCCGTGCTCGAATTGCACGCCAGCAACGGCAGCGTCACGACCAACGACAATTGGAAATCTGATCAGCAGTCCGAGATCGAAGCGACCAACCTCGCGCCGGCCAAGGACCTCGAGGCCGCGATCATCGCCACGCTGCCAGTGGGCGCACATACTGCGATCCTGCGCGGAAATGGCGGCGCAACCGGAGTCGCGCTCGTCGAAGTTTACGACCTCGATGATGGCGGCACGGAAATCAGCCTCGCCAATCTCTCCACCCGCGGCCGGGTCGAGACGGGCGACAATGTCATGATCGGCGGGTTCATTGTTGGTGGAACGGAGCCTGCCAACATCATCGTTAGGGCGCTGGGTCCGTCGCTGACCGGCTTTGGCGTCGCCGGCGCCCTCGCCGACCCGATGCTCGAATTGCATGACGCGAATGGCAACACCCTGACGAATGACAATTGGCGAAACGAGCAGGCGCCCGAACTCACCGCCAGCACCCTCGCCCCGAGTAAGGACGCGGAGGCCGAGATGGCGGTCGCGCTCCCGCCCGGCGGCTACACTGCGATCGTGAGGGGGAAAGACGACACAACCGGGGTCGCCCTGGTCGAAGTCTACACCCGTTAATTGCCCGGATTGCGCGCGCCGGCGGCTGCGCTTAGCGTGGCCGCCGGCGATGGCCGTTCATTCCGCCAGCTTCACCGTCGCGACCCGCGGCAAAGGCACCTACGAGATCACAGAAGAGGTCGCGTCGGCCGTGAAGGCGAGCGCAATCCGCAACGGAACGGCGACCGTTTTCGTCCGGCACACCAGTTGCAGTCTCATCATGATGGAAAACGCCGACCCGAGCGCGCGGCGCGACCTCGAAAAATTTTTCGAGCGTCTCGTGCCGGAGGATACACCGTGGTTCGAGCATACGGCGGAAGGCGGCGACGACAGCACATCGCACATTCGTTCTGTTCTCACGCGCTCGAGTGAAGTCGTTCCGATCGCGGAAGGCCGAATGCAGCTCGGCACCTGGCAGGGCATTTTCCTCTTCGAACATCGGCGCGCCCCGCATCGCCGGCAGATCGCGGTAACGATCATCGGAACCTGACGACGTCTGGCAAACGCTCTCCCGCCGGGTTTAAGAGGAGAGGCTGTTCCGACCCTGCGCGAGCACTCTGCGCAGAAAAGGCGCGGTCCGGCTGAGGCGATTTTTTGCCACCTCCTCCGGGGTTCCGGCAGCGACGATTTCTCCGCCTAACGAACCAGCCTCCGGACCGAGGTCGAGGAGATAATCGGCCTCGGCAATCACGCTCAGGTTATGCTCGATCACGATCACGGTGTTGCCTTCATCAACCAGGCGATGGAGAACGTTGAGGAGCAACTCCACATCCGCCATGTGAAGACCGATCGTTGGTTCTTCCAGAAGATAGAGGACCGATTTTGGTTTCCGCATTTTGCGCAGGCGCTCGTTCGCGGCGCGACTCACCCCTTTCGTCAGCTTCGTCGCGAGCTTCAACCGTTGCGCCTCCCCTCCACTCAGGGTTGGACTCGGCTGGCCAAGTTTCAGATATCCGAGCCCGGTCTCAGCTAATAACGAGAGCGGGCGCGCGATCTTTGGGTGGGCCGCGAAAAATTCCGCCGCCTCCGCGATCGTCAGGTCGAGCACGTCACCAATGCTGCGCTCGTGATAAAGGACCTCGAGCGTTTGCGGGTTGTAGCGTTTCCCGCCGCAATCCTCACACGGCATGTAACTGTTCGGGAGGAAACTCATCTCGAGCTTGATCACGCCCTGGCCGGCGCAGGTCTCGCAACGTCCGCCTTCGGTGTTGAAAGAAAATCGGCTCGCGCTGTAACCGCGAACGCGCGCGACCGGCAGTTGCGCGAAGAGGTTGCGAATCTCGTCGAGGACCTTGATGTAAGTGGCCGGAGTCGAGCGCGAGGTCTTGCCGATCGGCGACTGATCGACCTCGTAAATCGCCTCCAACGGATCGGCGCCGGCGAGCTGGGTAGCGCCCCGAACGCTTTCGGGGCTGGTCGCGCTGTTCCAGCGCGACGAACTTTTCTTTTTGGGTGATGCCAGGCGAAGTGCCTCCTGCACCGCCGGGAGGAGAACAGAACGCATCAGGGTGGATTTACCGGAGCCGGAAATGCCGGTGATGACTGAGAGCCGGCCGATGGGAAACCTGGCGTCGATGTTCTTCAGGTTGTTGGCATGGGCGGCGCGAATCTCCAGCCAATCCTCCACCTCGCCTAACGAGCGCCGTATTTTCCGGACCGGATGACAAAGCGGCGTCCGCAAACAACGGGCGGTTTGCGACTGCGCGCTGCGCTCGATTTCGCCTAACGAACCCTGCGCAACCAGTTCCCCGCCCTGCACCCCGGCGCTCGGCCCCAGATCGATGATGTGGTCGGCCCGGCGGATCGTTTCCTCGTCGTGCTCAACGATGACTAACGAATTCCCTTTTTGCCGGAGCGCGGCCAGGGTGTCGAGGAGCCGCAGGTTATCGCGGGCGTGCAGGCCGATGGTCGGCTCGTCGAGCACGTAAAGCACGCCGCGCAGATTCGAGCCAAGCTGCGCCGCGAGCCGAATGCGTTGCGATTCCCCACCGCTGAGGGTTTTCGCGGAACGCCCGAGCGCGAGATAGCCGAGGCCGACGTTCTCCATAAAACCGAGCCGCTGCTCGATCTCGGGAATCAAATCCTGCGCGATCACTTTCTCGTTCCCGCGAAAACGCAACTTGCGCACGAGCGCGAGTGCTTCGGCCGCCGAACGTTCGTTGAACTGGTCAATCGTCACGCCGTGCACCCGGACGTGCCGTGCGGTCGCATTCAAACGCGCGCCGTGGCAATCGGGGCACGGCCGGGCTTCTTCCGCCTCGACTTGCTCGAACTCCTTCTCCGCCTCGAGCTCACTCTCGAGTTGCGACTCGCCACCCTCCGCATCGCGGTGCTGGACCGTCTCGTTCCAGATCTCGCCGAATCCGCTGCAGGTCTCGCACCAGCCGTGAGGCGAGTTGAAGGAGAAAAGCCGTGGATCGAGTTCCTCAAAGGCGCGGCCGCAACCGGGGCAGCTCATTTCCGTGCTCATCGTCGTCAGGCGGTTCTTCGCGTCGAGGAGATGCGCGGTGCCGCGGCCGATCTCGAGCGCGCGTTGCACGAGATTGCGCGCTTTCAGGATGCGTTTCCTGTCGATCGTGCCGACCACGACGCTGATGGTGTGTTCCTTGAAACGCTCGAGTTTCTTGAACTCCGAAATTGGAACGAGCCGCCGATCGACGAGGAGGGTTTCAAAACCCTGCCGCTCCGCCCAGCGCGCGACTTCGGTGTGAAATCCTTTCCGTGCCTTGACCAGCGGAGCGAGCACGGTCAGCGGCCCGCGCCGCGCCGCGGTTTCGACCTGCCTAACGATTCCGGCGAGGCTTTGCTTTTCCACCGGCAGATCGCAATCCGGGCAGAACTGGATGCCGGTTTTGGCAAAGAGGAGCCGGAGGAAATGGTAAACCTCGGTCACGGTCGCGACGGTTGATTTTCCCCCGCCGCGGGTGACGCGCTGCTCGATCGCGACCGTCGGCGGCAGACCTTCGATCAGATCGACATCGGGTTTTTCGAGCTGCTCGACGAATTGCCGGGCGTAAGGCGACATGCTGTCGAGGAAACGGCGCTGGCCTTCGGCGAAGAGGAGATCGAAGGCGACGGTCGATTTGCCCGAGCCGCTCAGACCGGTTATCACGACCATTTGGTCGCGCGGGATGGCGAGGGAAAGGTTCTTGAGGTTGTGCTCGCGCGCGCCGTGGATCGCGATTGCGCGGGTGTGGCCGTTCGAGCCGTAGCGCGGCGAAGTTTCCGCGGCTCGCAACATTTCGTCATCCTGAGCGAAGCGCAGCGCAGTCGAAGGATCCCGCGGAACAACCGTGAAGCCTTGCTGCAAGGAAACTCCACGGGATCCCTCGGCTGCGCTCGGAATGACGCGAAGATAACGGCCGGTGTGCGAGCGCTCGTTCCTGGCGATCTCCTCCGGCCTACCAATCGCGACCACTTCGCCACCTTCCTCGCCTCCTTCCGGTCCGAGATCGATGATCCAATCGGCGCACTTGATCACTTCGAGGTTGTGCTCGATCACCACGATCGAGTTCCCGGCATCAACGAGGCGCTGAAACAGCCTAACGAGCAGCGCGACATCGTCGAAGTGGAGCCCGGTCGTTGGCTCGTCGAAGATGAAAAGGGCGTTGTTTCCTCCCCGCCCGTTGGCTGCTTCGGTCAGGTGTCGGACGAGCTTGAGCCGCTGCGATTCGCCGCCGGAAAGGGTGTTGAGCGGCTGACCCAGCTTGAGATAACCAAGCCCGACTTCCTCCAAAACTTGAAGCGGGCGGGCAAGGGTCTCGGATTCGCCTAACGACTCGAAAAACTCGATCGCCTCGCTCACCGTCATCTCGAGCAGATCGTGAATCGAACGGCCGTGCAGTTTCACTTTCAGGACATGCGGCTGGAAACGCCGGCCTTCGCATTCCGCGCAACGGACGTAGAGATCGCTCAGGAATTGCATTTCGATTTTCTCGAACCCGGTCCCGCCGCAGCGCTCACAACGCCCGCCGCCGGAGTTGAAGGAAAAGGCGCTCGCGGTCAGCCCCTGGGCCATCGCTTCGGGTTGGGCGGCGAAGAGTTCGCGCACCCGGTCGTAAACCCCGAGATACAGAATCGGAGTCGAACGCGGGGTGCGGGAAAGGGGCGATTGATCGACCATCACGACTTCGCCGATGCGATGCATTCCAGTGATGCTCCTGCACGCGCCGGCTTCTTCGGTTCCGCTGCCGCGGGCGCGGAGGAGATTTTGATACAGCACCTCGTGGATGAGAGTGGATTTGCCTGAACCGGAGACGCCGGTGACGCAGGTGAAAATGCCTAACGGAATCTCGAGGTCGATGTTTTTGAGGTTGTGCTGAGTGGCGCCTTTGATCTTGAGCGCGTGGGTGAACTGGCGCCGGCGTTTAGAAAGCGGGATCGATCGTTCTCCGGAAAGATAATCGCGGGTCAGCGATGGAGACGGCCCGCCCCCGGGCCGCTGCGCGCTACGGGCCGAACCGCGGCGCGAGGGCGCGCCGGCTCCAATGAAATCGGCGAGCGTTCCGCTGTAGACCAGCTCGCCGCCTTTTTCCCCGCGGCCGGGACCGATATCAAGCAAATGATCGGCGGCGCGGATGATCGCTTCTTCATGCTCGACCACGAGCAGGGTATTGCCTTTGTCGCGCAGGTTGCGCATCACGCGCACGAGTCGGGCGATGTCGCGCGGATGAAGCCCGACGCTCGGCTCGTCCATGACAAAGAGCGTGTTGACCAAGGACGCACCGAGACAGGTGGTGAGATTAACGCGCTGGACTTCACCGCCGCTCAAGGTGCGGGTGGCGCGATCAAGCGTGAGATAACCGACGCCGACTTCGCAGAGATAATTGAGCCGGCTCGCGATTTCGTCGCGCAGCATCGCGGCC
>DAISXY010000019.1:0-77237 GCA_036825615.1 Chthoniobacterales bacterium | reverse complement strand
TCATCCTTCATCCTTCATCCTTCATCCTTCATCCTTCATCCTTCATCCTTCATCCCTCATCCCTCATCCCTCATCCCTCCGCCCTCATCCCTCATCCCTCATCCCTCATCCTTTCCCGATCCGGCAGCATCCGCACCCGATGCTCGAAAATCGGGAGCCGAATCGTCAGCGTCAGCCCTTTGCCTTCGCGGCTCTCGAGCGCCAGCTCCCCGCCATGCTCGCGCACGATTCGCCTAACGATGAGCAATCCCAGCCCCGAACCTCCCGCCTTGGTCGTGAAATATGGCTCGAATACCCGGCTCAGGTTTTCCGGCGAAATCCCGCCGCCCGTGTCGGTGAAACTGATGATGACGTGCGTATCGTCCCGATCAGTCCGGATGCGGAGAATGCCGTGGCGTTTCATCGCTTCGAAGCTGTTCTTGATCGCGTTGTAAAAGGCTTGCTTGACCTGGTCGCGATCGAGTTCGACGCGCGGGAGATCGGAGCGCAGCTCGGTTTCCACTACGATGTCGCGGTCCTTGATCTCGGGCTGGAAAAAACGCACCGATTCCTCGACGATGCCGTTCACATCCTCCGGCTGCAGCTGTGGCTTGGAAGGCCGGATCGCGCGCAGGAACTGGGTCACGATCGAGTCGAGCCGGTTGATCTCGGCGCGCGCGATCTCGATCGATTCCTGGAGCTCGCGTTTCTCTTCCGCGCCGCGCAGCTTCTTCACCTTGCGCTCCATTAACTGGAGATGGATGTGCAGCGAATTGAGCGGGTTGCCGATCTCATGCGCCACGCCCGCGGCGAGCAAGGTGAGGGCGGAGAGGCGCTCCGATTCGATCGTCTGCTGAGTCGAGCGACGGTCCTGGGTGATGTCGCGCAGGATCATGGCGTGACCGACCGCCTCGGTGATCGATTCGTGAGGCGAATCGCCTTTCGGCCGGCGCTCGATCACGAGCGGGACGACGTAGAAGTTGATGAAGCGATTGGCCGGATAAAAAATTTCCATGTCCCGGCTGATGGCCGAGTCCGATTGCGAGAACGCCTTCCAATCGAGCCCGCGCACCTGCTCCTCGAGCGGTTTACCGATCGAATGTTCGCCATCGAGCCCGAAAATTTCGCAGGCCGCGTCGTTCAGGTAGGTGATGCGCCCCTTGGCGTCGGTGACGATGATCCCTTCCTGGATGGAATTGAAAATCGTTTCGAGAAAGCCTTTTTCCTGGGCGAGGCGGAGGAGATAATTCTGCACATCCTCCGGGCCAATGCGGCCAAGACGCTCGATCAATTTTTCGAGGAATCCGGGTTTCATGCTGTAGCGTGCGCTGTTCCAGCGCATCTCTGCCGGCCCAGCGAACACTGATTTGTCCGCTGGGAATAGCGGACGCTACAACTTTTTTATGACTCGCACCTTTCTCCTTTCGCCAGCCTACGCGGGCGGTCGACGCGCCCAGATGCTCCTGAGCGAGCGCGCCGGGTTTGAGCTGGCCTGGCGGCTGCGGCGCGGCGAGCCGGTGTCGTTAGGCGAAGCCTTCACCTTCCTGAGCGGTCTCTACTTTCGCGGCAAGCTGGCTTATGCAAACGCCTTCGCCCGCCCGGACCTGTCGCGCGTTCTCGTGATCACGCCGACGCGCGGTCTCGTGCCCGCGAGCACTTCGGTGACGCTGGCTGACCTGCGTGAATTTGCCGAAGTCGACATCGATGAATCCGACCCGCGCTATCGCAGGCCGCTTACGCGCGACCTGCGCCGGCTCGTCAAACAGCTAACGCCAAAGTGCGAGGTCGTCCTGCTCGGCAGTGTCGCGAGCGGCAAATACGTCAGCATTTTGCTCGAGGTCCTCCGCGAGCGAATCCAATTCCCGGCCGAGTTTGTCGGGCGCGGCGACATGAGCCGGGGCGGATTGCTTTTGCGCTGTGCGGTCGATGGGACTGAACTCGGTTACATCCCGGTGCAGGGCGCGGTGCGAAAAGGAAAGCGGCCGCCGAAACTGGAACCGCGGCGCTACAACCTTCGTCATCCCGAGCGGAGCGCAGCGAAGTCGAGGGATCCCGCGGCGAAAGCTTTAAGGTAATTGACGGGATTCTTCCCCGAAAGCTTTCGGGGCTGCACTTCGCTCAGAATGACGCTGCCACTCAAGCCGCCGCTGCCACCGATGGAAGCCCGCTCGGTCGATGAAATTCCGACCGACGAAGGCTGGCAGTATGAGCCGAAGTGGGATGGTTTCCGCTGTCTCGCCTTCCGTGACGGCGATGACATTTTTCTGCAATCGAAAGCCGGTCAGCCGCTCGCGCGCTATTTTCCAGACGTTGCAACGTCGTTAGGCGAATTAAAGGCAAAACGATTCGTCCTCGACGGCGAGCTGGCGATCCCGGTCGCGGGCAAGCTCTCATTCGACGAGCTGCAACTGCGACTTCATCCCGCCGCGAGCCGGGTGCAAAAGCTGGCCGCGGCGCATCCCGCCATTTACATCGTCTTCGATCTGCTCGCGGATGAAGACGGCAGCTCGCTGCTCGACCGGCCGTTGCGTGAGCGGCGCGAGCGGCTGGAGGAATTTGCCGAAAGATTTTTCCCTAACGAAAAGCAAATTCGTCTCTCGCCCGCGACCCATGATCTCAAGCAGGCGCAGAAGTGGTTCGCGAAAGCCGGTGGCGATCTCGACGGGATCATCGCGAAGCGGCTCGATTGCCCTTATGCCTCGGGCGAACGAACGGCGGCGGTGAAGGTCAAACAGATCCGCACAGTTGATTGCGTCGTCGGCGGATTTCGTTATGCCAGCGGCGAGCGGATCATCGGTTCGCTCCTGCTCGGGCTTTATGATGACGCCGGCCTGCTTCATCACGTCGGCTTCACCTCCGCTTTCAAGAAAGAGGAGAAAATCGCCCTAACGAAAAAGTTCGAGGCGCTGCGAAAGCCGCCCGGTTTCACCGGGAACGCGCCCGGTGGCCCGAGTCGCTGGAGCACGGAGCGGAGCGGCGAATGGGAACCGGTCGATCCCAAGGTGGTGGTCGAAGTGACCTACGATCATTTCACCGGCGGCCGTTTTCGCCACGGAACCAGGATCGTGCGCTGGCGCAAAGACAAGGCGCCGCGGCAGTGCACCCTCGACCAGGTCACCGGCCGCGAGGGCAAATCGCTCGCGCTGCTCTAAACGTCATCCCGAGCGAAGCGCAGCCCCGAAAGCTTTCGGGGCTGCGCCTCGCTCAGGATGACAGAAGAAGTTAGCGCGACCAGGTCGGCTCGGTGATTTTCCCGAGGCCGTCGAGGATCTTGTTCTTCCTGCCGCTGATCGCGTCCACCATGTAAAGCGCGCCGCCTTCGCTGAAAATCAGATGCCGCGAATCCGGCCCCCAGACCGGGTCTTCCCCGGTCGCGATCGTGCGCTTGCTCCCGCTCCCCAATTCGAGCACCACCACCTGAAATTCTCCGCCGCTCCGGATGTTGAACGCGACCTTCTTTCCATCCGGCGACCAGCTCGGCTCGGTGCAATACCCATAGCCGGTCGCAATTTGCTGCCCCGATCCGCCGCTCGACGAAATGCGATAAAGTTGCGGCCCGCCCGCGCCATCGAACGAATAAATAAGCTCGCTGCCGTCTGGCGACCAGGTCGGGCTCGACTCCACCCCGCGCGTGTGGGTGAGGCGCCGCGCCCCGCCGCCGTTCGCGCTCACGGTGTAAAGTTCGGGGTTGCCATCTTTGCTGATCGTTAGGGCAATCTGCTCGCCGTTGGGCGAAAAGGCCGCGCCGCTGTTGGTGCCCGGGAAATTCACGATCTTGTTCCGCGCGCCGGAAGCGAGATCAATCAGGTAAACATCCGCATAACCGCTCTGGTAGCCGGTATAAGCGAGCCGGCTGCCATCGGGGCTGAGCGAGGGATGCACGCTGATGGTGTTGTCGTGCGTGAGTTGCCGCACGCGGGCCCCGTCGTAATCCGCCACATAGACTTCCTTGCGTCCGCTCCGCGTGGCGATGAAGGCGATCTTGCTTCCGGCCAAACCCTTGTTCCCAGTAAGCGTCTCGATGATGTCATTGGCAAACTCATGCGCGCTTTGGGCCGTCGCGCCGCTATAGCTTTTCGAAAGAACCGTCCCGCCGTTATGATCGACTACCTGGCCATTGAGGCTGCCGCTGCTGGCTGACCCTTTCACCGTGTAGGAGGCGCTCCCAGTTCCGATTTTGAAAAATCCGGAGAGCGTCAGGTCCTTCTGCACAATTGCGGTCGCGCTTGCGCCCTCGCTTCCGCCGAGCGGCGAAACCGCCAGATTGATCTGGTCGCTCTTGCTCACCGTGATGGTGGGCACGTTTTCCGCCGCGAGCGCAATCACACTCGTCAGACAAAGCAGCCCGGCGGCCCCAACCAAAACGCAAAACGCAAATTGAAAATCAAAAATCCTTCTCATCGCGTCACTCTAATTCGAAGTTGATGTTCACATCATAATAATCGCCGCCCAGCCCGCGCGGCAAAGGATCGACCTGTTTCACCCGCGCGGCCGCTTCCGTGACGGAATCATCGACGACCGGGTTTCCAGACGATTTTGCGATCTCGTAATTCGAAATCCGGCCGTCTTTCTCAATCCGGATGCGGAGCAGGACCGAGAGCTTGGCGCTGTGCACGACCGAGGTCGGCTGCACCCATTCGCTGTAGAAACGGTCGTGCAACATGTTGGCGTACCAGCCGAACTCGGAGGCGCCGCCTTCGCCTTTCGCCTTTCCTCCCGAACCGCCGGTGCCTTTCGCCTTCGTCTCCTCGCCTTCACCTTCCCCGGCGGCGCTCGCGCGCTTCACCGTCTTTTTCGACCGCTCTTCTTCGCCGGCTTCTTCTTTTCCAAGGGCAGACTTGGCGAGCTCCTTTTTCTCTTCCTCCTTCTCGTTAGGCGCAGGCTTCGGTTTCGACTTTTTCTTCGGAGTCGCCGATGGCTTCGGCTTTGGTTTTGGCTTCGGGGTTGCGGTCGGGTGCGGTGTTGGTTTCGGGGTTGGTTTCGGCGTGGAGGTTGGGCGCGGCGTTGCGGTTGCGGAAATGGTCGGCGACGGCATCTCGATTTCGCTTTTCGCTGTCGGCACGACTTCCGGAGTCGGCTCCTCGATGGTTGCCTCGGGGCTGGCTTCCGGAGTGCTCTCCGGGATGGACTCCGGCGTTTCGGCCGGAGCTTGTGCTACGGCCGGCGCGCTCGGGCCGCTCCCGCCTTCCATCCAGATGACGTTCTCGGTTTGATGGCGGGGCGCGCGACTCCACCAGAGCAGCCCGAGCAAGATCGCGACGTGGATCAACCCAACGATCGTGACATTGCGCCAGAAGCGCTCGTCGCGGGTCATTGCGCGGCTGGTTGTTCTTCCTGGGTCGCGATTCCGACCTTCGTGATCTCGGCCCGTTGCAACGCGTCCATCAGGTTGACGAGCTTCTGCACCGGGAGAGTGCGATCAGGCCGGATCACGACCGCGACATCTGGATTGGCGGCCTTCAACGCCGCGAGGCGTCCTTCCAGCGCCGCCGGCTCGACGACCTGGTCGTTCAGCCTAACGACTTCATCTTTGTCCATCGAGAGAATCTGAACCGCGGCCGGGTTGATCGGCGCGTTCTGCGTCCCGCTCGAAGGCACGACCAATGTCTTGCTGTTCTCCATCAGCGGAGTCGTGATCATGAAGATGATGAGGAGAACGAAGGCGAGATCGAGGAGCGGAGTAATGTTGATCTCCGAGAGCGTGGAAAAGGAAGTGCGAGCGGAATATCGGCGCATCTCAAAAACCCTCGGTCATCTTGAGCGGAGCGCAGCGCAGTCGAAAGATCCCGTGGCGCAACCGTGAACCCTCGCGGCTCGAAACAGGCGCGAGCGTGTCGTCGAGTCTCGCGGTTGTGCCACGGGAACCCTCGACTGCGCCTTCGGCTTCGCTCGGGATGACGACCTTGATCATCTCCGAAAATCCGTCACCCGCGTTGCGTGCTCGACGTATTTGTGTTCAAACTCGGAGGCAAGCTCGGCGGCGAAGTTATCCATCTCGACGATCATCCCGCGGATGCTCGTGACCAAAAAGTTGTAGCCGAACATCGCCGGGATCGCGACGCAGAGCGCGGTCACGGTGGTAATGAGCGCGCCGGAAACGCCGGGCGCCATCGCAGTCAGGTTGGCCGAGCCGGCTTCGGCCACGCCGGTAAAAGTGTCCATCACGCCCCAGACCGTGCCTAACAATCCCAGAAACGGCGCCCCGCTCACCGCGGTCGCGAGCAGGATCATCTGCGACTCGAGCTTGAGGGCGGTCTCGCCGACCGCGCGTTCCATCGCCGCGCCCACCGCGTGCATCTGCGCGGGCGTGATCTTGTCCGCGATCTCGAGCCGGGCGCGAAAGGTCTCGTCAATTTCCGGCGACCCGAGGAGGTGAAAGGTGAGCTCCTTGCAACCGGCGCGGTAGACCCGGAAAACCGGCGAACCAGGAAAGCGGGCTCCGGATTCAAACAACCGCAGCGGCTGCCGATCCTGGCGAAACGCGGCGAGGAAACGGTCGGTCTGTTTCCGGGCAAAGCGCACCACGCGCAGCTTCGTCACCATCACCGACCAGCTGAAAATCGAAGCGATCGCGAGGAGGAGAAGGACAAGCTTGCCCGCAATTGTCGCGTGTTCGAAGGAGAAAACAATCCCGCCTGAGGCCAGCAACTGCGGGAAATCAAAGCCCATCATTCCGCGGTTAAGTAATAGCGGAACTCGCGCGAAACGAAAGCGCGGAAGTCAGCTCGCCTGGCCGACTCGGCCGATTCAGGCGGGAAGCCGCACCTCCGGTTTCGCCGCGGCATATCGGTTCCGAATTTTCCCGACGATGATAAAGGCGAGCCCGATTGCGATGAGGAAGAAGGAGAAAAACTGGCCACGCGTGAATCCCAAAATCAATGAGGCGTCCGGCTCGCGAAAATATTCAACCACGATCCGGAAAACCGCGTAGCAGACGAAGAACAATCCGGTGAGGATACCGTCGGGCTGGCGTGATCGCGTGCGGACCAGCCAGAGAATCGTGAACAAAACCACGCCCTCGAGAAAGGCCTCGTAAAGCTGCGAAGGATGGCGCGGGGTAAGAATCGGACGAATCGCGTCGCGAATCTGCGGATGCGAATGGATGGCGTTCACAACCGCTTCCGGAGTCGTTAGGCTGGGATCGATCCGTTGCGCGGCAGCAACCGCCCGTTCCGCTTCCGCGGCGTTCCCGGGCTCGAGCAGCTCTTTCGGGAAAAGCATCGCCCAGGGTACGTTCGTTAGGCGGCCATAAAGTTCGCCGTTGATGAAATTGGCGCAGCGGCCAAAAAACAAACCGACCGGCGCGACCACGACGAGATTATCGCCCAGGTTGGTCCACGAAATTTTGTGACGCCAGGCATACCAGTAGGTGAAGAGAATCAGACCGATCATTCCCCCGTGGCTCGACATCCCGCCTTCCCAGACCCGGACGATCGAAAGCGGATCTTTCAGCATTTCCGGCCGATAAAAAAATACGTAGCCGAGCCGGCCACCCAGCATCACCCCGAAGAGGGCCGCCCAGGTAATGAAATCGCCCACCTGCTCCGGTCGTAATTGGGTGTAACCGCGTTTCGCGAGCACCCGCAAGAGCCAGAAGCCGCAGGCAAACGCGAGCACATATGCCATCCCGTACCAGCGCGGACCGAAGTTCCCCCAGATCCGAAAGATGAATGGGTTCAGATCGTGCAGGTAATAGGCGAGCATCATTATTTTCTCGTTAAAGGCGCCGCGATGGCATGAGCGATTAAATGAAATCGCCTCCCGTTTACAGGAATTTTTTCTCGGGATTCCATCCTCTGCCGCCGGAGGGAGAAGAGCTTTGTCGCGGGTGCGAATTACGAGCGTTTGTGGCTGTTCTCATGTAGGAATCTGGCATGCGCGCAATGGTTTTGGAGGCGCCTCGCCGGCCGCTGGTTGAAAAGGATGTTCCGCGACCCACGCCGCAGGCGGGTCAGTTGCTCGTGCGCGTCGCCGCCTGCGCGGTGTGCCGCACCGACCTTCACGTTTTCGACGGCGAACTGCCGAATCCGAAACTGCCGCTTATTCTTGGGCACGAGATTGTCGGCCGGGTGGAGGAGATCGGCGCTGGAGCCGGCCCGCCCCCGGGCCATCCCGAATCCGGCTCGCAATTTTCCATCGGCCAGCGTGTCGGCATCCCCTGGCTCGGCTGGACCTGCGGTGCGTGCAAGTTCTGCCTAACGAACCGCGAAAATCTTTGCGCGCGGGCCCGCTTCACCGGTTACACGATCGACGGCGGCTACGCCGAATACAGCGTGGCCGATGCGCGGTTCTGTTTTCCGATTCCCGGTGAGTATGATGATGTCGCAGCCGCGCCGCTGCTTTGCGCCGGCTTGATCGGCTATCGCTGTCTGCGCAAAGCGGGTGATGCTCGCCGGCTCGGGATTTACGGTTTCGGGGCCGCGGCCCACATCATCGCGCAGGTCGCGAGATATGAGGAGCGCGAAGTGTTCGCGTTTACCCGCGCGGGCGATCGCACGGCGCAGGACTTCGCCCGCCGGCTCGGCGCGACATGGGCCGGCGCATCGGACGAGGTTCCTCCGGAAAAGCTGGATGCCGCGATCATTTTTGCGCCCGTGGGTCCGCTCGTGCCCGCTGCCCTGCGCGTGCTCGAACGCGGCGGCACCGTCGTCTGCGGCGGAATTCACATGAGCGACATTCCCTCTTTCCCCTACGACATCCTCTGGCAGGAGCGGACCATCTGCTCGATCGCGAATCTGACCCGGCGCGACGGGGCGGATTTTCTCACGCTTGCCCGGAAGGTCCCGGTCCGGACTGAAACGCAAACGTTTCCGCTCGGAGAAGCGAACGAAGCGCTTCAGGCCCTTCGCGATGGCAGGCTCACCGGGGCGGCGGTTCTTTTGCCCTAACGAGACTAGCTCTTGGGAAGCCGTTGAGAAGTCAGGAATAAAAACAAGGGCGCTGCGCGGCCGCGTAAACTTCCGCGGGACAGCGCAGCGCGATGTTCGTTGCGAGAGGGCAAGACTCAAGGTGCGGGCCTGATCATCATTCTCGCCGACTCAGGTGTCCCGATTGTGTACGGTCCGCCCGGTTCCAGAGTCACGACAATGCTGTACGATCGCGGGACTGCCAGTCCCCTCGGGTCGGGCAGGGTTTGGATCAGGATTGTACCGTATCCGCTAGGTCCAATGCGAGCGGGGGATGCGACCGGAACGTAATCCACTCCCGGGACGGCGGTGCCGTGGACCGAGAAGTTTATGTATGTTCCAGGGGCTCCATGCTTCATCGCGAGGACGAACGAACCGGTTTCTCCGCGTCTCACGTCACCGCTGCTATGAATGGTGACATAGGGGTACGATACATCATCCCCTTGCTCCTGCGCGACCACGCTGCCCAGCATAAACGCCAGGGTGAGGCTAAGGAGAGTTCCAGTGATGATTTTGCTTTTCATGTTATTCAATTTTCCTTTCTTGCTTGGGCTTCCGTGACTTCTCTTGCTTGAGAATTCAGTTTTAGCCGTTCACTCAGGTACTCCGCAGAATTCGACCGGACGTTACGCGCAAATTTGAGGCGCTCTCGCGGCCCAGGGTCGCCGCTTAGCTGCCGGGCGATGAAACGCGAGAAAAGACTCGGGCCGCCGGCCTGGCCCGCTGGAATTATGTTTGAATCAGTGCGGCGCGTGCCGATGCGATCTCTCGCTTCTCAAGCTGGAGATTGGCAAAGCGAGGAAGTTATCTCCGCTGTTCGTCGCACAGTTTTTGGAATGCGGGATCGCCGCGCAATGAGTCCCACAAAGGATCGAGCCTCAAGAGCGCGGGCGTGATGGTCGCGGGTCCGTAGACCCAGCTATTATATGGCGTCTTTAATAACGTCGTGAGGGTTGAGATCGCCCGATCGTTTTGCCCAAAAATCGCCTCGATGAAGGCCATGTTTTCTTCAAGGGCAGGCCCAGAGACACGGTCTCCGGCACTGGGCCGAAGCATCATTGCATGCTCCGCTGCCTGAAGGGCTGCCGCCTTGTCGCCCATGACAGCATAAACAACCGACAAAGCTCGAACCGGCGTCGCGGCCAGCGAGGTGTCGTGTTGCGCATTGTTGTAGAGCCGCTCCATTGCTTTGCGAGCCCCTTCCGCGGTGAGTTTTGCGCCAGTTGCGTCGCCAGCGAGGCGCTGGATAAAGGCCAGTGCCACCTTGTTGTAGGTCTCTGAGTCAAAACGAGGTTGAGCCAGGCGGCCTTGCAGCAATCGCATCGCCTCGGTGTAATTACGTTCCAGTCGCAACTGAGTTATCTTAATCGCAAACGTGTCGGCGGAAGATGAATCTTGGTCGACCTCGGCCAACAATCTGGCGGCCGCTTTGAGGTTACCCTGCGCCTGATAAATCGCGGCCTCCGCCGCCATGATACCGCGATCATTCGGTGTTATATCCAACGCGCGGTCGTAGAGTTTCAGGGCCTCGTGAAAGCGTCGCACCATCCCATGGGTCCAGGCGCTGCGCATTAATAGGTCCACATTGCGCGGGTCCAGGGTGAGCGCCTGCTCGTAGTAGGCGATGCTTTCGGGCCAGCGTCCCTGCCGTCGGGCAATAGCCCCGAGCAACTGTGGAACATCGCTGCTACCCGGCGCCGCCTTTCTGAGGTTCGCGAGCGTGAGTTTGGCAGCAGCGTAATCGCGCAGGACGAGATACTGATATTGACCCAGGGCAAGCAGCACTTCTGGCAAGTCAGGCTGCAGTGCGCGGGCGTTTTCCAACGCCTGCTTTGCGGCCTCGCCGCGAAGGGCGCAGCTACTGTCTTCGCAATTGAAATAGATCAGCGTGTCGGCGCGTGAAAGCCTGGCCCAGGCGAGCGCGAACTTCGGATCAAGCTGGACCGCGCGCGCATAGGAGTCAGTAGCTTTGAATGCCATATCGATTGAGGTCGAGTAGGTGTAGTTGCGCAGGTCAAAGGCGAGACCGCGCAAATAAGCGTCGTAAGCCTCCGGGTTGTTCGTTGGCCTAATCGCCAAGCCCTGGAATTCATCCCCAGTGAGTTTCGTCTGCAAGGAATCAGCGATCTTCCTCGCGATATCAGTTTCCACGGCAAAGATGTTGGCCAGCTCTCGATCGTAAGTATCCGCCCAGATTTGTGAATCGGTTTGGGCATTGATTAACTGGACATTGACTCGCACGTGGCCGGCGGCTTTTTGCACGCTACCTTCAAGAATGTGTGCTACGCCGAGCTGCCGGGCGATTTCCGGGATGTTCTTGGGCTTGTGTTGATATCGCTGTGTGGAAATGCGCGAAATCACCTTCAAGTCCCGGATGCGCGTCAGTCGGGTCAGGATCTCATCTTGTATGCCCTCGGCAAAATAGGCGTTGTCCGACTCGGCGCTGAGGTTTTCGAAGGGAAGAACTGCGATCCCGTTCGTTGCCGGCGGCGAGAGTGATTCACCTTTCCAGGCATTCCAGGCTATGACCACGGCCAGAGCAACGAGGGCGGCTCCAAGAAGCGCGCGGGTCGGATTTCGTCGGACCCACTTCATCGCACGGATAAAGAATCCGATGCGGCGGGCCAGGATTGGTTCACGCTTTAACCAGTGTTCCAAGTCTTCGGCCAGCGCCAGCGCGGAGGCGTAGCGGCGTTTTGGATCTTTCTGGAGACACTTCAGGCAGATCGTCGAAAGATCGCGATCTACGGTGGGATTTAAGAGGCGCAAGGGGCGCGGTTCCGTATCGAGCACTAACCGGATTGTTTCGTAACTTGTTTCCCCGGCAAAAGGCGGCCGATCAGTTAGGAGCTGGTAGAGGACGGCGCCGAGCCCATAGACGTCAGTAGCCCGGCTGAGTTTTGCCGTCCCACCCATCGCCTGTTCTGGGGCCATGTAACTGGGTGTGCCTAGTAGTTCTCTGGTGTTTGTGACTGTGCTGTCCCCCGTAACTAGCCGGGCCAGTCCAAAATCCGCCAGATGCGGTTCACCATCCTTATCAACCAGGATGTTTCCTGGCTTAATATCACGATGCAGAATGCCGTGCTCGTGCGCATAATGCACCGTCCTTGCCACCTTGGCCATGAGCTTCGCCGCGGTCTGGATCGGCATCGGTCCGCCGCGGACGACTTCGTCAAGCTGACCGCCTTCGATGAAATTCATGCTGAAATAGCATTGGCCCTCGCGCTCACCGACCTCGTGTATGGGAACAATCCCGGGATGATCCAGACTCGCCGCAGCCTCGGCCTCTCGGCGGAAGCGTTTCAGGTGGGCGGGGCTGGCCCATGGACCGAGGTTGATTACTTTCAAGGCCACGGTCCGATTCAGACTTTTCTGGCGGGCGCGAAAGACCACTCCCTGACCGCCCCGACCGACCTCTTCGAGTAACTCGTAGTCACCTAACTCTCCCAGAACCCGGGCCGCCCGCGCTGTCCTCGCATCGTCGTGAGAAGCATTTGCACTCGCAGCCACATTGTCAGCCGAGCCGCCGTCGCGAGCGGGTATGGATGTCTCCGGAGATAGCCCCAAGGCGATCTGCAATACGCATCTACTGCAAAGTCCTTCCGGAGCGTCGGAAAGGATCCTGGCGCCGCACTTGCGGCAAATTCTAATTACCGTGATCATTGGCGGAGCCGCTGACGCAGTTCCCCCTTTCGTGCCTCGTAATATTCTGCCGTGAGTTACGCCTCGACGACCGCAACGAGATGCCGCAGCTCGTCCTCAATGTCGCCGGGAGTGGCGACCGTATGGGCGATCTCCTCGCGTAGTAAAGACTGATAACGTTGCCGAAATCGGTAAAAGGCCTGCCGGACCGCGTTTTCGGTCATGCCTGCGCGCGCAGCAATCTCCGCTTGTGAGGGCCCGCCTGGTTCATCAGGTAACAATTGTTTCAAGGAATCAAACAAAGCGGCGTTACCTGCTTCATTGTAATCATCCTTCAAACGACTCAGTGCCTGTTCCAGAACTGTCAAAGCCCAGCGGCGTTCGTAAATCATCTCGGCCGTCATTTGATGCGCTGGTTCCATTTCCATCCCCTCATCCCGGCGCAGTTCTTCCAAGGGAATAGGGCGCACTCCGCTCCCGCGCTTGACCGCCATGGCGCGGCGCTGCTCGTCGCACAGAAAATGTTTTACTGCCCCAAGCAGATAGGAACGAAGGCGTCCTTTTTCTTTCCGCACCGCATCCAAACTTCTGCGCTCCAGGAGCTGAGCGAAAAAGCCCTGCGTAATGTCTTCTGCTTCTTCCAGCCCCACGCCCTGGCGCCTGACAAAGCCAAAGATGGGGCGCCAATAGGTGCGGCAAAGCTTTTCGAGCGCGGCCTGGGCGGTCGGGGATTCAGTTTGTGCCTCCAGCACCACGCTCCAGTGCGTGGTGGTAAACAGCGCCGGGCCAGAACCGCCGCTTCCGCCCATCCCACTCACGGAGGTCACGTCCTCTCCGGGGCTCACATCGAAATTAGATGAGAAGATGGCGTCGAAAGCAAGCCTGCACTGCAAGAAACGACGCATTTTCTTCGCGGCATTTCTCGCTTGTTACGGGAATAAGAGCTTCCCTGGCTTGACTCGCGCTCGCATGGAATCCTCGCCCCAGCCGCAGCCGTTCTGCCTAACGAGACTAACCCTGGGAGATGGCCGGCGTCAGAGGCGCCTCCCGGATTGCACTCTCCTTCCGCAAAACCTGTGCGCGCCAAATGAAATAAATTGCCGGGAACACCAGTAACTCCATCGCCGTGGAGGTCACAATCCCACCGACCATCGGAGTGGCAATTCGCTTCATCACGTCTGCGCCGGTGCCGTGACTCCAGAGGATCGGGAGTAAACCCCCGATAATGACCGCAGCGGTCATGATCTTGGGACGGACGCGTTTTACCGCCCCATGATAGATCGCCTCGCGCAAGTCATTGCGGCTGCGCATTCTTCCGTCGTTGCGCCATTGCTCATAGGCGAGATCGAGATAGAGCAGCATCACCACTCCGGTCTCGGCGTCGAGCCCGGCGAGCGCAATAATTCCAATCCAGACCGCCACGCTCAGGTTATAGCCGGCGAGATAGAGTAACCAGAAGGCACCAACGAGTGAGAAAGGCACCGCGATCAGGACCATGGCGGTCTTCACGGCGGAGTGAGTATTAAAATAGATGATAAGTGCAATCAGGAGCAGTGTGAGCGGGACCACAATCATGAGGCGGGCTCTGGCACGCTGCATGTATTCGTATTGACCGCTCCAGAAAATGTTATAGCCGCTCGAAAGCTTCACGGCCCCATTGGCGATCGCTTCGTTGACCGCGCGTTGTGCCATTTGCACGTAAGTGCCAACGTCAATATTCGCCAGGTCGATGTAGATCCAGGCGTTCGGAATGGCATTCTCACTCTTCACACTCATCGGTCCGCGAACGACCTCAATCTTAGCCAGCTGCCCCAGCGGAATCTGCGCGCCGGTCGCCGTCGGAATAATGATGTCACGCAGAGCTTCCAGATTTTCCCGAAAGTCACGGTCGTAGCGCAGGTTAATCGTGTAACGTTCCAATCCCTCTACCGTGGTTGTAAGCGGCATTCCGCCAAGCGCGACCTCGAGCACATCCTGCACGTCGGCAAGTGCGAGGCCGTAGCGCGCGATCTCGGCCCGGTCAATCTGGAACTCGATGTAATTGCCACCGATGACTCGCTCGCCAAAGACACTCCGCGTCCCGGGCACCCTGCGCACAACGGCTTCGATCTCACTCGCGATCCGCTCCAGTTGGGCCAGATCAGGACCGGCTACCTTAATCCCGACCGGCGTCTTGATCCCAGTGGAAAGCATGTCGATCCGGGCTTTGATCGGCATCAGCCAGGCCGTAGTCAGTCCCGGGAACTGGATCGCGGCGTTCAGTGCATCAGTTAGCTCAGTGACCGTGCGCCGGCGATGGGCAATGACTTTGCCGTCCACATCCTTTATGTCGACCTTGGGCCAGTCCTTCTCGTCCTTCAACATCACGGTGGTTTCGATCATGTCCATCGGTGCCGGGTCGGTTGCAGTCTCGGCCCGGCCGACCTTGCCAAAGACGCGCAGGACTTCGGGAAAACTCTTGATGATGCGATCAGTCTGTTGAAGTAACTCGCGGGCCTTGGTCGTGGAAATGCCGGGAAAGGTTGTCGGCATATAAAGCAGGTCGCCTTCGTAGAGCGGCGGCATGAATTCGGAGCCGAGATTTTGGAAAGGAAAAAGCTTCCCGATCGCGAGCGACGCGGTCTGGAGCGGACCTGCGGGAAGATGATTGCTCACGAGCCGGTTCCACGGCACAAAGACCCAGGCCACGATGACTGCGGCTGCGATGATAACCGTTTTTCGCCAGCGAATGATGAAGTCGAAGAGTGGCCGATAACTCCAAATGAAGAAGTGATTGACCGGATTGCGCTCCTCGGGCACCAGGCGTCCACGAATAAAATAGCCCATTAGAACCGGCGCGAGGGTTACAGAGAGAAGGGCAGCGGCCGCCATCGAGTAAGTCTTGGTGTAGGCCAGGGGCTTAAACAGACGCCCCTCCTGGGCCTGCAAAGCAAAGACGGGAAGGAACGAGACCGTGATAACGAGCAGAGAGTAGAAGAGAGTCGGCCCGACCTCGAGCGATGCGTCGCGAATAATTTGCCAGTGCGGCTTGGTCGATCGATCCCGCTCGAGGTGTTTGTGCGCGTTCTCGATCATGATGATGACGGCGTCGACCATCGCGCCGATCGCGATCGCGATTCCGCCTAACGACATAATGTTCGAGCTGATTCCCTGGCGGGACATGACAAGGAAGGAGATCAGGATCGCCACCGGCAGAATGACAATCGCGACCAGGGCGCTGCGGAAGTGGAAGAGGAAGATCAGGCAGACCAGCGCCACCACGATGCTTTCTTCGACGAGCTTTTGTTCGAGCGTCGACACGGCTCGATCGATCAGTCCCGTCCGGTCATAGGTGACAGTGTAAGTTACATCCGGTGGGAGCGTTTTCATCGCGTGATCGAGCCGCGCCTTGACCGCCGCGATTACGGTGCGCGGGTTGGCACAGTAACGCACGACTACGATGCCGCCGACGGTTTCACCTTCGCCGTTCAGCTCGGCGATGCCTCTTCGCATGTCCGGTCCGAGTTGCACATTGGCGACCTCGCCCAGAAGGATGGGAACGCCGTTCGTGCCCACGCCCACCGCCACCTGGCGTAAGTCATCGAGGGAATGAATGTAACCGCGAACGCGCAGAATGAATTCCGTTTCTGCCATCTCGATGGAACGACCCCCGACTTCGCCATTGCTTCGTTTGATCGCGCTGCTGACCTCAGCGAGCGATAGGTTATAGGCTCGAAGCTTGGTCGGGTCGACGGTCACCTGGTATTGCTTCACAAAACCGCCGATTGAAGCCACCTCGGACACACCTTCCACCGCGCTAAGTTGATACTTGAGATACCAGTCCTGAATCGAGCGCAGCTCGGCCAGGCTGCGTTGCTTGGAATTGAGCGAATACATGAATGCCCAACCAACTCCGGTCGCGTCGGGCCCGAGCGAGGGAGTAACCCCCGGGGGCAGCTCTCCACCTAACGAGCTTAGGTATTCAAGGACGCGACTCCGCGCCCAGTAAGGATCGGTTCCGTCCTCGAAAATGACGTAAACGAAGGAAAAGCCATAGAATGAATAACCCCGCACCACTTTGGCCCGCGGCACGGACAACATCTTGGTTGTGATCGGGTATGTGACCTGGTCCTGGACGATCTGCGGCGCCTGGCCCTGCCACTTTGTGTAGATAATTACCTGGGTGTCGGAGAGATCGGGAATCGCATCCAGCGGAATGTGGCGAAGGGCGAAAATCCCCCCGATGACCAGGGCAAGCGCAGCCAGAAGGATCGCGACCTTGTTCCGAAGTGAGAAATCAATGATGGCGCGCAACATGAAGTCTCAGCCTCGTTTCTCGCTCGGAGTTGGCGACAGATTGGGAGCGGGCAGCTCAGCCGGAGCGGGAATGAGTGTCATGCCGCAGATCGGGCACTTACCGCCGTGGTTATACTTGATGCTGTCGTGCTCCGGCATGGGACAAACATAGTCCGTTGGCGCGGGCGTTTCGGACGGCTTCTCCGTCAGGCTGCGCGCCAGCTTGACCGGGCCGGGAGAAGGCGAGGTTTGCTTCCCGGGACTCAGCATCTTCTGCATTGCTTCGCGCAGCTGACTCTCGGAATCGAGCATGAACTGACCGGAAGTCACGACCCGCTCGCCTTCCTTCAAGCCGCTCAGGACCTCATAGTTATCATTTGCCGTCCTTGGTCCCAGGATAACCTCGCGGGGCTCGAAGTGACCATGGTCAAGTGCGACGAAGACGGTGTTTTTTTCGCCACTGCGCAGGACCGCGGCGTCGGGGACGAGAACGGCGGAAGGCTCGAGCTGGGAATGAAGCTCGACCGTGGCAAACATTCCCGGTTTAAGGAAGAGCCCGGGGTTATGAAACTCCATTCGCACCCGCGCCGTGCGCGTCTTTTCGTCCACCGTGGGATAGATGTAAGTCACCCGGCCGCGAAACTTGCGATCAGGCAGATAGGACAGACTAACTTCCGCTTCCTGGCCCAGCTTCAGGAAGGGGAGGTCTTGTTCGTAGATTTGCGATTGCACCCACACGATTCCAAGGTCAGCCAGCCGGTATAACTTCATCCCGGCCTGAACCATCTGTCCCTGGACCACATTCTTTTCCACCACGATGCCGTCAATCGGAGCATCGACTCGGAGCGTCCGCCGCGCCTGCCGTGTCTTTTCCAGCTCGGCGATCTGATCCGCCGGAACATCGAAGAGAGTTAGCTTTTGCCGGGCGCTTGTCTTGAGCCCGGCGCTAGCCTGATTAAGAGCGAGGACATATTCGTTCTGCGCGCTGTAGAGATCAGGCGAATAGATCTCGAAAAGCGGCTCACCCTTGTGCACAAAGCTGCCGGTGGAATCGACATAAAGTTTCTCAATCCAGCCGGAAAACTTCGTCGTCACATCCGCGAGCGCGGTTTCATTGTAATCGATCACGCCGACGCTCCGGATGACTCGGCGCACCGGCCCTTTGGTCACGAGTGCAGTGCGCACTCCCATCTCCTGCACCGTCGCAGGATCGACAGCGATGGAATGGGTTTCTTCCTCACCTTCGTAAACCGGCACCATGTCCATTCCCATGCTGTCTTTGCGCGGCGTCTGACTGATCTCGCCCGGGATCATGGTCGATTTGTAATACTTTATTTTCCCAGCAGCCCCGTTGGCGCTACCCGGCTGAGTCTTCGCAACTGCTGGCGGCGGTTTCCGCATTGCCACAAGCTTCATTCCGCAGATTGGGCAATCGCCTGGGTGATTCTGAATCACCTGGGGATGCATGCTGCAGGTGTAGAGGGTTTTCTCTGAGGCTGGGGTTTCGGTTCTGGAGCAGGAAGCGACGATAAGTCCCAGAGCAAAAAGAAGGAAGAGTGAGACGATTGGTTTTTTCATTTTCCAGCTCCTTCCATGATGTTCCGTGGAGTTTGGCCGATGATTGCGTCCAGCTCGGCGACCGCCACTTCGTGGTCGATGAGATGTTGCAGTTGCGCTGAATCAACATCCTGTAAAGTGCGGCGCGCCGTAACCAGGTCGAGGAAACTTGTCTTATCTGACTCATAGCTGGAACGGTTTGCTTCCACCGCCTGCCTGGCGAGCGGGCTGATATCATGACGGAACAGGTCATAGTTATGCGCGGCGGTTTGGATCTTGGTAAGTTGATCACGCACCAGGCCGCGCACTTCTGTCCGAATGGCTTCTAGCTCCTGCTCGGCGACTTCGAGCCCGTTTTTCGCCTCCGCGACACTGGCTGAATACTTCCTGAAATTGGTCCATGGCATTTCGAAGAAGACACCCGTGTCGTATTCCTGAATTCCGTTGCCGGGAAACTGCCGAGCCTCAACTCGGAGACGCGGGTCTGGAATCCACTGTCTCTTCGCCAGCTGCACACGAGCTTTTTCGGCATCAATCCTGTGCCGTGCAATCGTAACCTCGGGACGATGGGCGAGGGCGAATTCCTGCAGTTTCTCCTGCGACCATGAGATCGGCGTAAAGGTCAGATTGTAAGCGTGACTCAGTGGAGAGGAAACAGGCCGGTTCATGAGGACGTTGAGCCGGGTTTGCTGCTCGGAAACATCACGCTCGAATTGCGCCTGGGCTTCGGCGAGCCGCGCGAGATCAGTTTGCGCGAGCAGAACATCCGCCTGCGATTGCGTTCCGCTTTCGTACTTTGCCCGGCTGATCTCGGTGAATTGTCTCAGCAGCTCCTGGTTTTGGCGGTTGATCTGGAGCTGACCGTAAGCGCCGGCCAGCCGGGCCAGGGAGGCGCGCGCCTCGCTGACAAGGTCTAACTCCATTCGTCTTACTTCTTCGAAGGCGGCGATTGCTTCCGCCGTGGCCGCGCGCCCACGCGCGAGGTTCTTGCCAGAGATAGGGATTGCCTGCGAAGCCATCCACTCGTTGTCACTGTAAGTGTCGAACCGAGTCGTGCCATGTCTCTCGATGTCGACTCCGATCATGGGATCATCCCAAGCCCTGGCCTGCGGCACCCGCTGCTTCATCATTTTCCAACGCGCCCGTGCCGCCTGGAGGCGTGGGTTTTCCTCCAGCACCGCCGCAATCACCTTTCGTGAGGACAAGGTGTCAGCCCGGGCCATGATCGACGGCGTTGCGAGCGCTATCAGGACAGTTATAGCTACAATTCTCATTTCTTTTCTGATCTGGTTGGTGGTTCTAACGTTTGCTCTCACTCGGAGGCGAGGAGCGGACAGCAGCAGACGGGGCCATGCCACGAATCAGGGCAGACCTCCGGCCTCGGAAGCGTTAGATCAGATCAGGAACGTGCAGAGAAAGAGACGGCTGACGCGTGGAGGACCAGTCCCGGTCGTGAGGGAATGAGCCCGTTGAACACCACCTTGCGCCAGCGCGGTAAGAAGAGGCCGTGCATCGGGCGGCAGACCAAGGGAAATCTGACCGGTCATACCGGGGGCCAGCGGCTGACTCGATGGAATCGTATTCGGTGCCGGCTTGGCGCAGCAGCCCTTAGTCATGCAACAGCTGTCGGCGCATCCCGCTGTCACTCCGGTTTTGGGAACAATGCATCCGCGCCCTGTCAGCGGGAGAGCAAAGAGTGCCAGCGCGAGTGAGAGCACGATCGCTATTTTTCGCAAGAACTCCACGGCAGTCGTCATTCTAACGATAAGCTGCGATCGTGCCAGATAATGTTTGTGAAAAGTTATGCAAATCTTGCCATCCCCCCTCAGGGTCCACTTGCCGCAATCGAGAATCAGGTCAATAACAGTCGCGGCATGAAACTCCGACTCCTCGCCTTGCTTGCTCTTCATCCGGCTGTCGCAGTCCTCGCGGCAACTCCAGCGCCCGCGCCTTCATCCTCGCCCAGCCCCGCCCAGCCGGCTTATGTTGCGCCGAGCTACAACCCGACAAACGTGGGCAAAGCGCCGAAGCCGCTCAAGATTCTGATCCTCGGTGGGACCGGGTTCACCGGCCCATTCCAGGTGAAATACGCGGTCGCACGCGGGCATAAGGTCACGGTGTTTAATCGCGGCAAGACTCATCCGGGCTTGCTCCCGGCCGGCGTGGAGCAGTTGGTAGGCGATCGCAACACCGGCCAGCTTGATGCGCTCAAGGGCCGCCACTGGGATGTGGTGATTGATAACCCCACGATGTTGCCGAAATGGGTGCGCGATGTTGGCCAAATCCTCAAGGGCAAGGTCGATCACTACATCTTCATCTCGACCATTTCTGTTTACACCGATGACCTGAAAGCCGGCTCCGACGAGACGGCGAAGCTTAATAGCTACGAGGGTGAGGACGCGATGAAGGAAACGCGCGAAAGCGTCATCGCCTCGAAGTTTGCTCTCTATGGTCCGCTCAAGGTGGAGTCGGAGAAGGAAGCGGCGAAATGGTTTCCCGGAAAGACCTGCATTATTCGGCCCGGACTTATCGTCGGGCCGGGCGATGAGACCGATCGCTTTACTTATTGGCCGGTGCGGATTGAACGCGGCGGGGAAGTGCTTGCGCCGGGTAAGCCGACTGATCCGGTGCAATTCATCGACGCACGCGACCTGGCGGAGTGGACGATCCGGATGGCGGAGCAGGGCGCGACCGGGATTTACAACGCGACCGGACCGGCGACCGGCCTAACGATCGGCGGGATGCTGGAACAAGTAAAGAGCGCGCTCAACTCGAAGGCGGCATTCACCTTTGTCCCGGCCGATTTTTTGGAGAAGGAAAAGGTCGCGCCCTGGAGTGACATGCCGGTGTGGGTGCCGCCAGGTGGCGAAGGCGGGGGGATCAGTTCTGTCAGCATCAAACGCGCGCTCGAGAAAGGGCTGACCTTCCGGCCTTTGGCTGAGACCGCCCGCGACACCCTCGCGTGGTTCAAGGCGCAACCGCAGGAGCGTCAGGAGAAGCTGCGCGCCGGGATTACCGCGGAGCGTGAAGCAGAGGTGCTGGCGGCCTGGCACAAGGAGCAGAAGTAGAGTGAATCGTCGCCAAATAACTCCTGCTCCTGCTCGTAATCGTGCTCCTGATCGAAAGGACGAAATGAGCATGAGCACGATTAGCAGCAGGAGTATCTCGAGATGAGCTAACGAACTGATATGAACGGCGCGCTTCGGTTTTTGCGCAAAGTGGTGGATGTTCGCCCTAACGAGCTCCACGCCCTTCTTCTCGCCGCCTTCTTCAACTTCGTCATTCTTGGCAGTTACTATGTCATCCGGCCGATTCGCGACGACATCGGCGCGGCCGGAAGCCTCGAGGCGCTCCCCTGGATGTATACCGGCACGCTGGGTGCGATGCTGGTCGCCAATACCCTCTTCTCGGCGATCGTCGCGCGAATGTCGCGGCGGCGATTTCTCCCGATCGCTTACCGCTTTTTCAGCATCAATCTCATCATTTTTTATCTGCTGATGCGCACGCTCAGCCCGGCGCAGAATCTCTGGGTCGGGCGGGTCTTTTTCGTCTGGGTAAGCGTCTTCAATCTTTTCGTCGTGACCCTTTTCTGGGCCTTCATGAGCGACATTTTCAACAGCGAACAGGCGAAGCGGCTCTTCGCTTTCATCAGCGTCGGCGGTTCCTTAGGCGCAATCGCCGGGCCGATTGTGACCGCATCGCTGGTAAGGCAACTGGGCGCGGCCAATCTCATTCTCATCACCGCGGCGCTCCTCGAGATCCTGCCCTGGTGCGTAAAATACTTTCCCGCGGCGGAAGCTTCTGCCGCACCTCCTGCTGCTCGTGCTCGTAATCGCGCTCGTGATCGAAATCCCAAGGAAGGCGAGCAGGAGCGCGATTACGCTCAGGAGCAGGAACGAGCGGCGCGCGTTCGGGAAGCGGGCGCGGAACAACCGATCGGCGGCGGGATTATCACCGGTATTTCGCACGTGGTGCGCTCGCCTTATTTGTTAGGCATCTGCGCCTTCATGCTTTTTCACTCGATCACGAGCACTCTGGTTTATTTCCAGCAGGCGGATATCACCGGGCATCAATTTCACGACCGCGCGACCCGGACGGCGTTCTTCGCTCAGCTCGATCTGGCGGTGAACACGATCACCATTGTCGTGCAGCTCTTTGTCACCGGGCGCTTACTCAAATGGTTTGGGGTCGGAGTGACCCTGGCATTCCTTCCCGTCCTCAGCACGCTCGGTTTCATCGGGATGGGAATCGTGCCGGTGCTTTCGCTGCTTGCGGTTTTCCAGGTGCTGCGCCGGGCGGGAAACTTTGCCGTCACGCGTCCGGCGCGCGAGGTCCTCTTCACCGTCCTGAGCCGGGAGGATAAATACAAAGCCAAGAGCTTCATCGACACTTTCGTCTACCGCGCGGGCGACCAGATCGGCGCGTGGTCCTACCCATTGCTCACCTCGTTCGGGCTCGGGCTCACCGGAATTTCCTTTGTCGCGGCGCCGCTCGCCGCGGTCTGGTGCGCGCTGAGCATTTGGTTAGGCAAAAAGCAGGCTGCCCGCGCCGAAGCGGTCGCTCAGGTGGCCGAGCCCGCGCTCGGCGCCGCGCCCGCGGCGTAGGCCGGCCCTCGACAGCGCGCCGGCTTGTTCTTTAGTGCAGGCATGGCGATTCCGCTGGAAGACAACTTCACCGACATCATTGGCAAAGCGCAGCGCGGGCTCGGGATTTCCGACGGTCAGTTGGCGGAAAAATCGGGCGCGAGCGTCGAGGCGATCCGAAGATTGCGCGAGGGAGAGTTCAATCGCGAAACCGTGCAACGGGTTGCCCCGGTCCTGCAGCTCAACGCGGCCGCGCTCGGCGAGCTGGCCGAGGAAAAATTTCGGCCTAACGAGATCGAGCTCGAAGGTCTGGCCCAGTTCAACACGCCCTATCACGACATGCAGGTGAACGCCTATCTCGTCTCGGATCCCGGGACGAAGGAGGCGGTCGCCTTCGATAGCGGTGCCAGCTGTGCCGGCATGCTCGAGTTCGCGAATAAGAACGGCCTGACGATCAAGTTGATTCTCCTTACCCACGCGCATCCGGATCACGTCGCCGATCTCGATTCCCTCGCCAGCAAAACTGGAGCGCCCGTTTATCTCGGCAGCCGCGAACGAGCCGGGAGCGCGCAGGCGATTGAGGAAGGCAAGACCTTCACCGTCGGAAAACTCGAAATTGAATCACGCCTCACCTGGGGGCACTCGCCCGGGGGTATGACATTCGTCGTCCGAGGGCTGGCGCGGCCGGTCGCGATTGTCGGTGACTCGCTTTTTGCCGGTTCGATGGGAGGCGGCAATGTTTCCTATCCCGACGCGGTGAAAAATAATCGCGAGAAAATTCTGACTTTGCCTGACGAGACTGTGCTTTGTCCCGGGCACGGTCCGCTCACGACGGTGGCGGAGGAAAAAGCGCACAACCCTTTCTTCGCCCGCTAGCCAGGCCTCGGTGAAGATCGTCTCGACACGCGCAGACCTCGAGCGCCAGCTGCGCGCGGGGAAAAGGCCGCGGGTGCTGGTGCCGACAATGGGAGCACTGCATGCCGGACATATTTCGCTCATCCGTCTCGCGCGCGAATATGCCGGGGCCGAGGGCGAGGTCGCGGTCAGCATTTTCGTTAACCCGCTGCAATTCGAGCCCGGCTCCGATTTTTCTCGCTATCCCCGCCCGGAAGCAGCCGATGAAGCAATCTGCCGCGTCGAGGGCGTCAATCTGATCTTCCGGCCTGAGCCTAACGAGATGTACGCGGACGATCGTTCCACTTTTGTGGAGGAAACAAAGCTGTCCGAGCGACTTTGCGGCGCTTCGCGACCGGGACACTTCCGCGGCGTCTGCACGGTTGTGTCGAAATTATTCCACCTCTTCGCGCCGGATGCGGCGGTGTTTGGGGAAAAGGATTTTCAACAACTCGCGATCATTCGACGGATGGTTCGCGACCTGGATTTCGCGGTCGAAATCATTCCGGGGCCAACCGTCCGCGAACCGGACGGGCTCGCCCTCAGCTCGCGCAATCAATACCTGGGCGCGGACGAACGTGCACAGGCGCCGGTTATCCGTGCGGCCCTGCTTGAAGCCGCCAATTCCAAAAAGAAATCAGCCGCTGCCATCGTTGCGATGGTCCGGAAAAGAATCGAGTCGGCTCCGCTGGCGCGGATTGATTACGCCGAAATTGTCGGAGCCGACGATCTGCAACCGCGCCTAACGATTGAGCCGCGCTCGCTCCTCGCCGTCGCGGTCTTCTTTGGTCGGACCCGGCTGATCGACAACATTCTCCTCGGATGAGGCAATTCGACTTCGTCGTGATCGGGAGCGGGATTGCCGGCCTGAGCTTTGCGATCAAGGCGGCGCAACATGGCCGCGTCGCGGTCGTGACGAAGCGCAAGGGCGCGGACTCGAACACGGCCTGGGCGCAGGGCGGCGTCGCCTGCGTCACGAGCGACGAAGATTCTTTCGAGCTGCACATTCGCGACACGATCGAGGCGGGCGCGGGACTTTGCGATCCGCTCGCGGTCGAGACGGTGGTGAAGGAAGGCCCGGAACGGATTCGCGAATTGATCGCGCTCGGTTTGCAGTTCGACGTGCGCGACGTTGCCGGTCACCGCGAATTGGATCTTGGTCGCGAAGGCGGTCATTCGAAACGGCGCGTGCTCCACGTCCAGGACCTCACCGGCTACGAGATCGAGACGACCTTGCTGCGGGCGGCGCAGGGATCGCCTAACGTCGAGCTGCTCGAAAACCACATGGCGGTGGACCTCATTACCGCCGCGAAACTGGGATTTGCGACCGAGGACCATTGCCTGGGTGTTTACGTGCTCGATGAGTTGGCCGGAACGGTCGAGACACTCCGGACCGACCGGCTCGTGCTCGCCACCGGCGGCTGCGGGAAAGTTTATCTCTATACGACCAATCCTGCGGTCGCGACCGGCGACGGCGTCGCGATGGCGTGGCGCGCGGGCGCGGTGATCGCGAACATGGAGTTCGTCCAGTTTCATCCGACGTGCCTTTTTCACCCGCAGGCGACTTCGTTTCTCATTTCCGAAGCGGTCCGCGGCGAGGGCGGCATCCTGCGCAATGGCAAGGGCGAAGACTTCATGGCGAAAGCGCACCCGAAAGGCGCGCTTGCCCCGCGCGACATCGTGGCCCGCGCGATCGACGCGGAGATGAAACGAACCGGCGCGCAATGTGTTTACCTCGATATCACGCGACAGCCGCGGGCGTTTTTGCAGGAACGTTTCCCGCATATTTACGAGACGTGTTTGCGCGTGGGGATCGACATGGCGAAGGAGCCGATCCCGGTCGTGCCGGCGGCGCATTACCAGTGCGGCGGAGTCAAGACTGACATCAACGGCGCGACGAGCCTGCCCGGTTTGTATGCGATCGGCGAGGTGGCCTGCACAGGGTTGCATGGGGCGAACCGGCTCGCGAGCAATTCGCTTCTCGAAGGTCTGGTCCTCGCCCACCGCGCCTGTGAGGCGCTCGTCCGGTCGCGACCGCCGCCGCACCCGGCAGGCTCACTTTCTCTTCCCGAATGGGTCGCGGGCGATGCGCAGGACGTGGATGAGTTGGTCGTGATTTATCACAACTGGGACGAAATCCGTCGCCTGATGTGGGATTACGTCGGGATCGTGCGCACCGACAAACGCCTTCAGCGGGCGAGCGCGCGCTTGCGCAACCTGCAACGGGAAATCCAGGAGTTTTACTGGAATTTCCGGATCACGGTCGACCTGCTCGAGCTGCGCAATCTTGCCACCACCGCCGCCTTGATTGTCGACTCGGCTTTGAGCCGGAAGGAAAGCCGGGGCTTGCATTACACGATGGATTATCCGGTAATGGGTGCGTGCTTTCGGCGGGACACCTTGCTCAGCCGCACTTGAGGCGGTGGAATGGATCGTGCTCAGGCAACACAGGTGGAATCAAGCTTGCCTGCGGGATCAATCTCGCTAAAACGAAAGGCTAACATGCTGGCGAGACCGACCAAACTCCTCACCTTGACGCTGGCATGCGTTGCGATGGCCGTGAGTTCCGGCCAGGCCCAGTCGCCCTACGAGAGCAGCGCCGATTTCGCACGCTACGCGATGAAACTGCGGGCCCAGGCGCTCCTCAAGGTCGAGCCGCAGGTTTTTGTCCCGACGACTTCGCGCTTTTCCACTTCTCGTTACCCGTGGAAGACCGACATCGTAACGACCATCTTTTGGATCGGCGAACAGCCGACTGCGAACAACCCGGTGCCGAATCACAAGAGTTCGTGGGACCCGGACTGGGCGCGCAACTACGGCGGCTACGACAATCCGGACCCTTCCCGCCGGCACAATTACATCCCGGTCTCGTTCGTTCCGCGGCAGAACCCGTTCTACTGCGCGCTGCCCTACAACGATGTTTCGCATGGCCAGTTCAAGCCCGAAGCGCCGCTGGTGGTGCCGTGGTTCCGGCAGGCGTTCGTGCAGCAGGGGCATTCGGTTTGCAAAGACCGGTGGGTGGCGATCCGGCACGGCAATCGGGTCTGCTACGCACAGTGGGAAGATTGCGGGCCGTTTCGGACCGATCATTACCAGTACGTTTTTCGCAATGAACGGCCGAAGCCGAACCTGAACCATGGCGCCGGCCTCGACGTTTCGCCGGCGGTGCGTGATTATCTCGGACTCGGGCCGCTTTCGATTAACGACTGGAAATTTGTCGAAGTGCGGGAGGTGCCGCCGGGGCCGTGGCGCAATTACGGCGACAACAACAATTTCGTCATCGCGCGGCGTCAGACCGAGCAGCGTCTCGTCGAGCAGGTCCCGGCGAAGAAGCGGAAGTAGTCGCAGCTCGAGCTGTAGCGGAGATCGATCCCGGGCGAACATCCGTCCAAGTTCCACCCGGCCGGGATCAGCGATCCCGGCTACAAATTCACCTTCACCGGGACTCGTTTCATTTCGGCGACGAGCTGGGCGAGCATTTTTTCCAATTCCCGGACGCGGTCGAGGAGCGGGTCGTAGCGTTTGCGTTCGGCGGCGCAAAAGGCGCGGAGCGGCTCGAACACCGAAGCAATCTCGACGTAGAAAAGGTCGATCGCATGCCGCAGTTGTTGTTCGATTGCGGCGACCAGTTCCTCGCGTTTCGCTTCCATCTGGCGATGATATTCGGAAAGAATTTTCCGCCGCCGACCCCAGGCCACTACACTTCCGATGACGGCGGCTGAGGCGGCGACAATGCCTGTAATATCCGCGACCGCTGCGCTGCTCAGTGCCGCAATGATCGTGGCAATTCCACCCGCCGCGGCAACCCCGGCTGGAAAACGCAGCCAGGTGGCAGTGTCGCGAAACATCCGCTCGAGCTGCGCTTCCATGCCGCGTCCGGCGATCCGTTCGACCAATGTCAGTTCGATACCCTGGAGCAGCTCGCGTCGTTGGCGCGCAAAATCAGGAATGGTCTGGCTCAAACTCAGGCGCGAATCACCCTTCAACTGGCTCTCAATCGTGTCCTGCAATTGCGGCCAAAGACTGCGCAGATCGGTCTCGAGTAATTGCAAAGCGTTCTCGACCTGCGGCTGGATCAGGTCGCGCATCTTGGTTTCGAGATCGGCTTGAAATTTCTCCTGCCACTCAGCCTTTCCGAAAACCAGCCGCCATGTGCGCCAGAAGGAGAGATTGCGTTCCAGCAGTTGTTCGCCCTCGGCCTCGCAGCGCCGGCAAGCCTGCTCGATCCCGCGCAGAAAACCGTCCACCTGCCGCAGCGTTTGTTCCTTGCGTTCGCCGAGAATCGCTTCCAGCCGGCCCAGCTGTTGTTCGTCGCGCACGATCGTGTCGAGGATATTGCGCACGCGCCGGGCGCTGTCGGAGAGAATCACGGTCGCGGTTTGACTGGAGCTGATCAGTTTCGGCAAACCATGCCGGGATTCATCCACCATTCGGCTGATGTGCTGCTCGAACTCGGAGAAGTTGCTCTCCTGCCAGAGCCGTTCCTTGTCCAGGCCCGAGCTGCGAGCGAGGAAAGCTTTGCGCGCGGAGACGGCAAAAATCGGGGGCTCGAATCCGAGCTTTTGCATCGCGGTTTCGCGGAGGTGTTGCTTGATAATCGCGACCTCTTCATGCTCGCGCAGGTCGGCCTGCTGGAGAACAAAGACGACATTCTTGAGCCAGCGCTGGTTGACGAAGCGGAGGAGTTCCCAGGCCGATGCGCCCCAGGGATTCACGACCGAAAAAACAAACAGAACGAGATCGGCCCGGGGGATGAAGTTTTCCGTGATCGTCTGGTGCTCGGTCACCATTGTGTTTGTACCGGGAGTGTCGACGATGTTGAAGTCCTGGAGGAAGCCGATCGGCTGATAGCGCTCGGTGATCTGACTGGAAACATCGATCGTCTGCTCGCGCGCTCCGTATTTGAAGATATAGATCCGGTCGGTTGCCGGGAGCACATCGACCTTGCAGAATTCCTGGCCAAAGAGCGCATTGAGCAGGGTGGATTTGCCTGCTTTCACCTCGCCGACGACGACGAAGAGGAGCGGCTCGCGCACGTCCTTGAGCATGTTCTGGAGAGTGTCGAGCATCTCCGGTTCGCGCTGGATATCGGCCGCGAGCTTGAGCAGCGCGGTCAGCGCCGTCTCGGTTCGACTGCGAAACTGGAGGTAGAGATCGGCAACCATGCCGCTCCTCAATGTGATCGTGGGTTTTGCGCCGGCGAAGCAGTCGCCGCCGGGGTGGGCGAGACATTAGCCGGAGAGGACTCCGGCGTCGGGCCTTCCCAACCAGTTTGTTTCGGCGGCATCGGCGTGCCCATGGCGATCAACTCCGAGACGGTGACAAATTTGAACCCCTTCGCCTGCAGCGCATCGAAGGTGGCCGGCATGGCTTTGATCGTCCCCGGGTGAATGTCATGTGAAAGGATGATCGAGCCGGGGCGTGTTTCCTTCACGATTCGGCTTGTGATTACGGCCGGCCCGGGCCGTTTCCAATCGAGGGGGTCAACATCCCAAAGAATGATGCGATAACCGAACTCCTCGTTAATCCAGCGTTTTTGTCGCGGCGTGATCGAGCCGTAGGGGGGCCGCATCAGAACCGGCCGGCCGCCCAACGCCGCTCGGA
Source organism: Chthoniobacterales bacterium (assembly GCA_036825615.1). Taxonomy (GTDB): domain Bacteria; phylum Verrucomicrobiota; class Verrucomicrobiia; order Chthoniobacterales; family UBA10450; genus JAICXG01. Next base: position 47,797 of record DAISXY010000019.1, on the reverse strand, counting down.
TGGCGTCATCTGTCTTCTGGAGTTCGGCCCGCACCCGAGCGTCTGACATTTTCGCGAAAGCCGGGTGCGTCCAGCTGTGGTTGCCGATCTCGTGACCTTCACGGACGGCGCGCTGGAGGATCTCGGGATGGGCGGCGGCGTTTTGGCCGATAACGAAGAAGGTTGCGTGGATGTGATGCGCGGCAAGGATGTCGAGCAATTCGGGGGTGAGCTTTTCGCTCGGCCCGTCATCGAAGGTCATGGCGATGTAGGGACCATTGACGTGGACCGCGCTGTAGGTGATCGCCGGGGGCGCCGAAGCCGAAGGCGAGGGAGACATTGTGGCCGGTGCAACGGCTGCGGGGGCGGGCGTTTGCGCGCGCAGCACGCTCGCGAAGAAAAGACAAACAAGAGCGCGCCAGCGGAGCCGGCGAGTCGAAGCGAAATGCAATGATGTCACAGGTGGTTATTCCCGCCGCGTACGTAGCAGAGCGGGAAGGCAACGCAAGGAGCGCGACGCAAGCGACACCGGCTCGGCCGCAAAAAGGCTTTTTTCGCCGCGGATGTGGCAGTCAATCTGCTCCCTAAAGGAACAACGGAGTGGCGCTGCGGAGCGCATTCCCGCAACGGTGAAAATGGCAGCGCTTCTCCTACAAGCATGAAGATCTTGCTCATCGAGGACCACCCCGAGAGCCGGCTCAATCTGTCGCGCCTGATCGAGCGGCGCGGCCATGAAGTCGTCGCCCGCGCCAGCGCCGAGGAAGCGGAGGCCGATCTTGCGCGCGCGAAATTTCCATTCCTCATCCTCGACTGGATGTTGCCGGGGAAGAGCGGCGTCGAGCTTTGCCGCCACCTTCGCGCCCGACCCGATGGCGACGAGATGTATATCCTTCTCGTGACGGCGCGGTCGGAACCGGAGGACCTCGAACAGGCGCTCGCCGCCGGGGCGAACGATTACCTCACAAAACCGCTCGACGCGCGCCGGCTTAACGTTCGCCTCTCCGTCGCCGAGCGGCACATCCAGGAATTGCAGGAGCGCAATCAGAGTCGTGTCGCACTCCAGGAATCGGCCCGGCGCATGTCGGACATCCTCGAAAAAACGAGCGACGGCTTTTTCGCCGTCGATCCGAATTGGAATTTCACTTACCTCAACGCCGAAGCGGAACAAATGCTCGGCGCGCGGCGCGAGACGCTCCTCGGGCAAAATCTCTGGGAGAAATTCCCGGGCCTCTCCGGCACCATCTTCGAGGAGAACTATCGCAAGATCATGCACGAACAGGTGGCGATTGAATTCGAAGCCCTCGATCCGAAAAAGAAATCCTGGTTTGAAGTGAACTCCTACCCCAGCGGCGGTGGGATTTCCGTCTTCTTCCGCGACATCAGCGAACGCAAACGGGCGGAAGACGAACGGCTGACGACGAGCAAGCTGGAGTCGTTAGGCACACTTGCCGGCGGGATCGCCCATGATCTCAACAACATTCTGACCGTGATCTCGGGCAACATCGGCCTCGCCCAGCTCGAAGCACCCGGCAACAGCGGCAACCTCCTCAATTACCTGGGCCGGGCTGGCCAGGCGGCGCAACACGCCGCCCGCCTCTCCAGCCAATTGCTCACCTTTTCCAAGGGCGGCGCGCCGTTGAAAAAAGTCTCGTCGATTGCGCAGCTGCTCCAGCATGCGGTCGATTTCTGCCTCCACGGCTCGAAACTGCGCGCCAGTATCGAGATCGAAGACCACCTCGGCAAAGCGGAGATCGATGCCGGCCAGATCCAACAGGTGATCAACGCCATCATCCTCAACGCGCGCGAAGCCATGCCGAACGGCGGCTGCATCGAAATTTGCGCCGAGAATCTCCAACTCGGCGCGGAGAGCGGCCTGGCGCTTTCACCCGGACGTTACATCAAGGTTGCGATCAGCGATCACGGGCCGGGGGTGCCGTCGGATCTGGGCGGTAAAATTTTCGATCCTTACTTTACAACCAAGCCGACTTCGAGCGGGCTGGGGCTTGCGATCAGTTACTCGATTATTCGCAAGCACGGCGGATTGCTCCATTTGGAAAAGAATTCGGCCGCGGGCGCAACCTTCGCCTTTTACCTCCCGGCCGCGACCGGCAAGGTCGTAACCGATCTGTTCCAGCCTAACGACCATTGCCTCGGCTGTAACCAGCAGCGCATCCTGGTCATGGACGATGAGTCTGCGATCCGTGAGCTGACTTCCGAGTTGCTTGCCAGCATGGGCTACGAAGTCACAGCCGTACCCGACGGATCGGAAGCGGTGCGGCTCTATGAACGGGCGGCGCGCAAAGGAGAACGCTTCCGCGCTGTCATTCTCGACGCAACTGTGCGCGGCGGGCTCGGCGGAGTGGAGACAATCGAGCGCCTCCGTCACATCGACCCGGAAGTCAACGCCATCATTTGCAGCGGATATTCCGATGAAGCCGCGCTCTCCGAATTTCTTTCCTATGGATTTCGCGGCGCGCTCCCGAAGCCGTTCACCCGCCGGGAGCTGGCGGACGCGCTCGACAAGGCGCTGCTGGAAACGAAGCCAGCTTAGCGCGTCGGATTCAGTCGTTAGGCAAAAGCCGCGCTCCAGCGATTCGTTAGGCGCCGATCAGCTTTGCGGCAATTTTTTCAGCTGGTCGACGAAAGCGGTCGCGCCGCCGGGCAGATAACCCAGTTCGGCGATCGGTTTGCCCTCCGCGTTCAGGACAATGATGGTCGGAAAGCCCTCGACGCTGAAGCGCTCCGCAAGCTCCCGATTCTGTTTGCGCACCTCAGTGCTCAGCGATTTGGCGCGCGGGAAATCGGCCATGAAGAGGACAAGGTGGTCCTTCGCGTAATTTTGAAATTCCGGTTTGGCGAAGACTTCCCGCTCCAGGCGCAGACACCAGGGGCACCAATCCGAGCCGGTGAAATTGACCAGGAGCAGTTTGTGCTGGGTTTTGGCTTCCGCCTGCGCTTTCGGAAAATCAGTCAGCCAATTATTTTCGGCTTGCGCCGCGGAGAGGCTGAGGAGAAGAGCGGCGACGAGGAGAAGAATTGGGCGCAAGGTTTTCACCCGACGAGTTTCGTCGAGAGGAGCGCCGCGCGCAAGATGCAGGCGCTTTGCAAGCGCGGATGGCTAGATGGCAGAGGCGGTTCCTCCGCGCGCTGGGACCAGCCTCCGCCCGAGGGGCTGCTACAGATCGCGCAGGGCGCGCTCTGCCTTCTCGACATTGGATGGCCGGAGAATCATCAGGCCCTCCGCCGCTCTCGGCGCTGAGGCAAGATAGGCGTACTCAATGTTAATCCCGGCGCGCGCCAGCCGTTCCGCGATCCCGCCAAGGGTTCCCGGTTCGTTATTGCTCTCAATCATGAGCACGTCATTCTCCAGCGCGAGCACGCCGCGTTCGCCGAGAAGCATGAGTGCTTTGGTCGGGTCGCTCACCACCATGCGCACCACCGCGTGATCGATCGTGTCCGAAGTCGCGAGCGCGTGAATGTTGATTTGCGCCGCAGCCAGCTCCGCACAGACGCGCGCAAGCGCGCCGGGGCGGTTGCCGAGAAAGACCGAAAGCTGGGTTGCGCTTTGAACTGAAACGCCGGCATTTGTCATTGGATTAAAGTGGCTCGGAAACCGGCCGTGACAAATCAAAGAAATGCCAACAAAGGACAGCGCTGCGCCCGAAAGCCAATGGCAAAATCATACTGCGCCCTAACTAAACAGAAAGGTAGACGATCACGTTGGAATGTTATTACTATCACAGAAATTGGAGCTGGAATAACGGGAACAGATGATGATTAGGGAAATTATTTTGCTAGGGAAATTGTGCCGTCTTGGGATCGCATTGTGTAGCGTGGCCAGCCTGATGGCCGCGGCCGGCGGGAAAGTTCATGCTGCCGCTGGCGATCTCTTTGCGACCGATGCGGTCAATAATTCGATCGTCGTTTACGCGCTCGATGGCTCGACGCGGACGTTTGCCACTGGCCTTAACAACCCGCAGGGCCTCGCCTTCGATCAGTTCGGAAATCTTTTCGTCGCCGACCAGGGTAGCGGGAACATCTACAAGTTCACCGCGGACGGGACCCGGACGACTTTCGCGAGCGGTTTAGCCGATCCGGTGGGAATGGCCGTGCCGGGTCTGGCGATCGCGGTCTCGGAGGAGGGGGCCGATGAGGTCAGCCATATCGAACCCGATGGTTCGATGACACTATTCAAGTCGATCTCAGCGCCGCGGGATCTCAATTTCACTCTCCCCAATACCTATGTCGTCAATGACTCCGGGCTCACCATTATTGATGAAAACAGCAATTCCACCGTCGTCCCGATCACCGGCAGCCGCGGCGTGGCCGTAGATAATCTCTTTGAGTCTTTTGTCAGCACCGACGCCGGTGAAATCGTGCGTGTTTCGGCCGATGGCATGACCACCGGCACATTTGCCTCAGGATTGACCGATCCGCACGGGATGGCTTTTCGTCCGCGACGCTACAGCGATCAGGAGGAAGGCGTCGGCAATCTATTCGTCGCCGATTCAACCGAGGGAAACATTCATGAATTTACTCCCACCGGCACGGAGTCGATTTTTGCCACTGGATTCAATCCCAATTATCTGGCTTTCGAAACTATCCTGCCGGGCAAATTGCTCAATATCTCCACCCGTCTGCGCGCGCTCACCGGCGATAATGTCCTCATCGCTGGCTTCATCATTACTGGAGATCAACCGCGCCAAGTGCTCTTACGTGGTATCGGACCTTCGCTCGCCGGCGGGTCGGACCCTATGACCGGTGTCTTGGAAGACCCAGTCTTGGAGTTGCACTTCCCCGATGGCAGCGTCATGACGAACGACGACTGGCGCTCGGATCAGGAACAGGAGATCGAAGACAGTGGCATTGCGCCGAGCGATGACCGGGAATCGGCTATCATTGCGACCCTGGATCCCGGCTCTTATACCGCAATTCTTTCCGGCAAAAATGGCGGGGTCGGCATTGCCATGGTCGAGGCCTACGATCTTCAGCCCGACCCGGCCATCTCCCGAAACGAGCTTGGCAACATCAGTACCCGAGGCTTCGTTGATCAGGGCGATAACTCCATGATCGGCGGGTTCATCATCCAACCGGCCGACGCCGCACGCGTCGTAATCCGGGCGATCGGACCGTCGTTGGCAAATGCATCAACCCCGGTTCCAAATCCGCTTCAGGATCCGATGCTCGAGCTCCACGACGGTAACGGCGAGCTGATCGCCTCCAACGATGACTGGGCCGACACTGCCGAAACCGAAATCACCGCGACCGGCCTTGCCCCGCAAGACCCGCGGGAATCTGCAATCCTTGCCAACCTCATGGGCGGCCCCTACACCGCAATCGTCACTGGCAAGGAGGGCACAGTGGGAGTTGCCTTGGTAGAAGTCTACCACGTGCAGTAGGCCGGGTATTTCGCGGCTGCCGGTCGCCCCGAGCGCTCCAAATCTCCTCGTATGGCGGCCGCAACGCGGGTTTTCGGGTTCCCTTGGCCCGGGGACTGCTTCGAGTAAAAAAATTCCTATGGACAATTTTACTGAAAACGGTCAGTATCGCGGCTGCGCAAAAATATACTCAGTATAAAAAGCGCTGCCACGGGGAAACAGACACGCTCCAGGGGAATAACTAACCAAAAAACGATACCACTATGGTCTTGCATCACTCGCAGACATCACTCCGGCCTCTCGTTAGGCTGCTCGCCGCCGCCTTCATTGGCCTGGCGACTCAATTCACATTCGCGCCCAAGTCCTACAGCGACCCGGGCGATCTCTATGTTACTGATCTGGCCAGTGGCTCGGTCATTCGCTACTCACCAGACGGAACACCGCATACCTTTGCGACCGGCCTGGTTAGTCCGCAGGGCATCACTTTTCATCAGGCAAGCGATACGAGTGCAGCTTACTTCTATGTTGCCGATCAAGGCGATGGCGGTGCAACCAGCGGCGTTATCTACCGCTATGATCGGAGCGGCAACCGAACGACTTTCGCCCCGGCGGCCGGCGGTAGCGGTTTAAATCGCCCGACTGGCCTCGCGGTGGACGGTGGCGATATCGTTGTCGCGGAAAATGGAGCCAATCGCATCACGCGCTTCGCGATTGATGGATCGGGGACCACGATTGCCCTTATCATCACCGCTCCAATCGGAGTCGATGTGCACGCATTTGATCAAAGCGGCTTTCTCACCAAGTTCATCAGCAACGCTGAATCGGTCTTCCGCCTCGATCCGGCCAAGGATGCGGTGCCGATCGATATCGACCCGGAACCCGCTGATGTAACCCACGCGGTTGGGGTTGATCCTGTTGCCCTCGGGGTTTACGCGACCACCGAGGCGGGAATGTTGATCAAGCTAGCGTCTGATGGCTCCTCAAGGACTGAAGTCGCTACCGGATTCACTACCCCGCAAGGCATCGCCTTTGTTCCCTCAGGAGTGCCGGGCGTCGCTTCTGGTATCTATGTTGCCGATCCCGGTGCCAGCACAATTTTCAGGGTACCGACCGCCGGCAGTCCGGTCGTCTTTGCCACTGGCGGCAGTCCGAATTTTGTTGTTTTCGAGAGCAACTCGGGCCCAGATCCCACACCTACGCCGACTCCGACCCCGAGCGGAACGCCTACGCCGACACCAAGCCCAACGCCAACGCCGAGTCCAACGCCTACACCGCTGGGCAAGCCGCTCAACCTTTCCACCCGAGTCGATGTGCAAACTGGCGACGACATCGCGATCGGTGGCTTTATTCTCACCGACGCGATCCCGTCCAGCAAAGTTGCGTCGGTCACTGCCACCAAGACGATCGCCATCCGGGCAATTGGTCCCTCGCTCGGTAGCTTCGGAGTCACAGATACTCTGGCCGACCCGGTGCTCGAACTGCATGACTCAACCGGAGCGATCATCGCGACCAACGATAACTGGATGGATAACAGCGACGCGGACAAGGCAATCATCACGGCGAACAATTTGGATATGTTCGGACTTACTGGTAGCCAGGTTATGATCAGCGATTCGGAATCCATTATCATCGCCAACCTGGCCGTGCGCGATGCCACGAACGATGGAGCATACACCGCGGTCATGCGCGGCAGCGGAGATACTACCGGAGTTGGTCTGGTTGAAATCTACGACCTCGACACTGACAGCACTCCAACTGAGCTCGGCAATATGAGCACGCGCGGGATTGTGGGCACGACCGAAGATGTTCTGATCGGCGGCATAATCGTCGGACCCAGCGATAACAGTAGCATAAACAGCAGTGTCGTGGTCCGGGCGCTTGGGCCTTCGCTCGCCACCTCTGGTGTTACCGATCCGCTCGCCGATCCTACGCTTCAAATGCTTAACGCGGATGGCTTCGTTATTGCGGACAATGATAACTGGCAGGATTTCGACGGTGTGCAGGACGTAAAGAACACGGGCCTCCAGCCGAGCGACGACAACGAAGCGGCAATCTTTGCCAACCTTATTCCCGGTCAGTACACCGCCATCGCTATGGGTGTGAACGGCGGAACGGGGGTGGCTTTGGTCGAGCTCTACCACGTCGCCGCTCCCACCCCGGCAAAATAGCCCTGCAAACTGCTTCGGTCTTTCGGGGCCAGCGCTGCTCTCGGCGCTGGCCCCGCTCTTTTTGGAGGTGAATTCCTCCTGTTGAAGCTCAAAAGATCGGCTAAGAGTGAGAGATGACCGCTGATTTCAAAATCAGGCAGCATTTTCCCGCCTTGCAGCGGGTGCATCGCGGTTATCCGGTGGCTTACTTCGACGGCCCGGGCGGGACCCAGGTTCCCAACGCGGTCGTTGCTGCCATGCGCGACTATCTCCTCCATCACAATGCCAACACGCATTGGGCTTTTCCTACTAGCTGCGAGACGGACGAAATCATCGCCCGCTCCCGCGCCGCGCTGGCGGACTTCCTCAACGCCTCCCCGGAGGAGATAGTCTTTGGGGCAAACATGACGACTCTTACCTTTCATCTCGCCCGCGCGCTTGGCCGCGGTTATGGGCCCGGCGATGAGATCGTCGTCACTGAGCTTGATCATCACGCGAATATCGCCCCCTGGCGTGCCTTGGAAAAAGAGCGCGGAGTCACGATTCGAGTTGCACGGATGATTCCCGAGACTGGCCAGCTCGATTGGCAACACTTTGCCGAGCAGCTTAATTCTCGCACCAGACTCATCGCGATCGGCGCCGCGTCCAATGCGCTCGGCACCATCACCGATGTCCGGCGCGCCGCGGACATGGCCCACGCGGCCGGCGCGTTGATCTTTGTCGATGCGGTCCATTACGCCCCGCATCAGCTCGTTGATGTGCGCGAGATCAATTGCGATTTCCTCAGCTGCTCGGCTTACAAGTTCTATGGCCCGCATATCGGCGTTCTCTACGCTCGGGAAGAGTCACTCTCCGAACTCGATTTTCCAAAGCTCGCGCCGGCCCCAAATACCGCCCCGGAGCGGGCCGAAACCGGCACGCAAAATCACGAAGGCATTGCCGGCGCTGCTGCTGCGGTCGACTTCCTTGCCTCGCTTGCTCCCGATGGCTCGCGCCGCGCGAGCTTGCGCGCAGCTTTTGCCGATTTGCACCAGCGCGGTCTTACGCTCGTTAGGCAACTTTGGAATGACTTGAACGCAATCAAAGAAGTAACTCTATACGGACCTTCGCCCGAGGAAGCGCGCACGCCGACGCTTGCCTTCACGGTCGCGCGAAAATCGGCCCGAGAAGTAGCACGGCAACTGGCTGAGCGGGCCGTCTTCGTCTCCGACGGTGACTTCTATGCGGCCACGGTCGTGGAACGGCTCGGTCTTGTGCCCGACGGTCTCGTCCGCGCCGGGTGCGCCTGTTACACGACCGGCGAGGAGGTGCAATGGCTAATTGACGGGGTGCGCGAGATCGCGCAAAGGTAGATCATGAAAGCGACTTGGAATAACGCCACTCTGGCCGAGAGTGATAACACCATAGTGGTCGAGGGTAACCATTATTTTCCGCCCGAGTCGATTCGACGCGAATATTTTCGCCCGAGTAACGAGCACACGCATTGCCCATGGAAAGGTGAGGCGAGTTACTACGACGTGGTGGTCGATGGGGCCATCAATCAGGCCGCGGCCTGGTATTATCCCGATCCAAAGGAAGCGGCCGCGAGCATCAAAGGCCGGATCGCCTTCTGGAAAGGTGTCGTCGTCGAGTAAGACGCATGTGGAGGAACCGGTCCGTTCCCGAGTAAGTGCGGGCTTGCTTATGTACCGGCGCCGTGGCCGCGCGCTCGAATATCTGCTTGTTCATCCCGGCGGCCCATTCTTCGCTCGCAAAGACGAGGGCGCCTGGACAATCCCAAAAGGAGAAGCCGCGCCTGACGAAGATCTGCTCACCCGCGCCCAAATTGAATTTGCCGAAGAACTCGGCATCGAGCCAAAAGGTGAGTGGCTCTCGCTTGGCTCAGTCAAACAGAAAGGCGGCAAGACGGTTCACGCCTGGGCTTTCGAAGGCGATCTGCCGAAGAACTTTGTCCTCGCCTCTAACACCTTCGAGCTGGAATGGCCGCCACGCTCCGGAAAGCGAAAAGCGTTCCCTGAAATTGATCGGGCCGAGTTTTTCCCGGAGGAAGTCGCCCGCCGCAAAGTCAACCCCGCACAAATCGAGCTCCTCAATCGAGCTCGAGCCGCTGCCGCGCGTCTCACCGATCTAAAGTCTGAGTAGAGCGTTATGCACTTATGTTCGTTAGGGAGAAAGCTGCAACTCATTGGCGCCTTCTGGATCGTTGCGGTTCCGGGGTTCGCGCTCGCTGACTTTCGCGAATTCCGTCTCCTGCCGGTCAGCTCGGAACTGGCCGCGCGGGTCAACCGCGCCGCCGAGGCCTCATTGAAAGAATTTCCGAGACTTGGCGCGAGCAATCTCGCGCTCAGTGTGATCGATTTGAGCGTTCCGGAAACGCCTGTCCGCGCCGACTATCACGGGGATATGTCCTTCTACCCGGCTTCACTCGTGAAACTATTCTTCATGGTCGCGGCTTTCCATCAGGATCATTTCACTCCCGAAGTCGAGCGCGCCCTGGGCGAAATGATTCGCCTTTCGGATAACGACGCCGCTGCTTTCCTCGTCGATGTCCTGACCAACACGACAAGTGGCCCGGAGTTGAAAGGCAAAGCCCTTGATGATTTCCTCGAGCGCCGGCGCAACCTCAACCGCTACTTCGCTACCATGGGCTATGACGTCAGCGTCTTTCTGAAGCCGTGGAGCTTCGGTCCTTTCGGGCGCGATAACCAGATCCTGGGTGAAAACAAGATCAACCGCAACCGGGCAAGCGCGAATTCGGTTGCTTCACTCTTACTCTGGATTGTCCGGCGGCACGCCATCTCGGCGGAGGCGAGCGACGCCATGCTCGCGCTCCTCGAACGGCCCCTCAATCCGCCGCGCCCGGATGAAAACCAGGTGCAGGGCTTTTTTGGCGAATCGCTTCCGCCTGGTGCCCGGCTTTGGTCAAAAGAAGGCGACACGAGTGAGGTGCGGCACGACGCCGCCTACATCGAGTTACCCGGCGGCGGCCGATACATCATCGTCATTCTCACGCGCGGCGCCGCGGACGATAAGACGCTGCTCCCGCGGATTGGCCGTCATCTGCTCGAAGAGTTGGCAACGCACGAAGCAAAGAGTTAGGGCCGTGAATTCCAAGTTAGAGCAACTGGTAAGGGTCGACATCAACGGCCACTGCAACGTTTTCGGGAAACGGCAGCTTGTCGAGCGTTTCGCGGATGAGGCGACTGAGACGGACGATGGCTTCGCCGCGCAAGAGGATGTGAAAGCGATAGTGGCCCTGGAGCTTCTCCAAGGGCGCCGGTGCCGGATCACTAATCCTATACTCGTTAGGTAGGTGTTCGCGCAGCCGGCGGGCAAGGGTTTCGGCGGAGAAACTGGCATGGGTCTCATGCTCGGAGCGGACCGTGATGAGGATGGCATGTGTGGTTGGCGGGAAGTTGCATTGCTCTCGGAATTCCAGTTCCTGCTCGAAGTAGCCAGCGAAATCGTGATGGCGGGCGAATTGAATGGAAGGGCTAAACGGGGTGTAGGTCTGGACAAACACTTCGCCGGGCGCTTCGCCCCGACCGGCCCGGCCGGCGACCTGGGTGAGGAGTTGGAAGGTGCGTTCGCCGGCGCGAAAGTCAGGGAGATGGAGGGCAAGGTCGGCGTTTATGATGCCGACCAGAGTTACGTTCGGGAAATGGAGACCTTTGGCGATCATCTGGGTACCGACAAGGATATCGATCTTACCACTACGGAAGGCGTGCAGGGTTTCGCGATAGGCGTCCTTGCGCGTCATCGAGTCGGCATCCATTCGTCGCACGGCTGCTTTGGGAAAGGCGGTAGCGACATTCTCCTCGACCTTTTCCGTTCCGAAGCCGGCATAGATGAGCGCATTTTCGCCACATTCGGGACAACGCTTCGGCACGGCTGCGCTGTGGCCGCAAAGGTGACAGCTAAGGCGTGTGTTGGTGCGGTGGAAGGTAAGCGCGACACTGCAGTTGGGACATTCCCGGGCCTTGCCGCAGTTACTGCAAAGGAGTGAGGTCGAGAACCCGCGGCGGTTTAGAAAAAGAATGGTTTGTTCCCTTTTTGTCAGGCGATCCTCGATCGCGCTGCGAAGTTGGTCGGAAAGAATGGCGGCGCTCTTTTGTTTGCGGCGTTCCTGGCGGAGATCAACGATCCGGATGAGCGGTAACTGACATTGGTCGACGCGCTGGGTGAGAGTGCTGAGGACGTACTTGCCGCATCGCGCGTTGAAGTAACTCTCGAGTGAGGGTGTGGCCGAGCCGAGGAGCACGGCGCACTTCTCAAATTTCGCCCTAACGACGGCAACATCCCGGGCGTGATAGCGCGGGGCTTCTTCCTGTTTGTAGGAGTTCTCATGTTCTTCGTCGACCACGATGAGCCCGAGATTTTCCAACGGGGCGAAGATGGCGCTACGGGCGCCAATGACGATTTTTGCCCGGCCGGAATGGAGCTTGTGCCATTCATCGTGCCGCTCGCCTTCCGATAAATGGCTATGCAGCACTGCGACCAGATCGGGTTCGGCGGCGAAGCGGCTTTTGAAACGCTCGACGGTCTGCGGAGTAAGCGAAATTTCCGGGACAAGAACAATGGCCGTCTGGCCGCGGGCGAGGGTGGACCGGATCGTTTGCAGGTAAATTTCGGTCTTGCCGCTTCCGGTCACGCCATGGAGGAGAATGGGCGGATGCTTTTCCTGGTCAGCGAGCGCGCTTTCGATCAACTTGAGCGCGGCGGTTTGTTCTTCGTTCAGAACGTGTTCGTGATCGGCGATGAATTGTTCGCCGGCGCTCGGGTCGCGTCCGATCGCCTGCGCGCGCAACTCGATCAATCCTCGCCGGACCAGGGCGCGCAGAGTGGAATTGTCGAGCGAGGTTTGGCGGAGGAGATCGGCGGCGGGCAGCGGCGCCGGCAGTTGCATGATCGCCTCCAGAAGCTCGGCCTGGCGCGGGGCGCGGCGCCGCAATTTTTCCAGTTCTTCCGCTGCCGGCAGCCTCGTCAGGCGAACGAAAAGCTGTTTGCGCCAGCCGACTTCGGCCTTGCGAATAACCTGCGGGAGCACACTCCGCATCACGGTTTCAATCGGGCAGCAATAGTAGCTCGCCATCCAGCGGGCCAGCTCGAGGATTCGCGGATTGACGACCGGCTTTTCGCCTAACAATTCCAGGACCGGTTTGATTCCCGGCGCCGGACTCGCATCGAGCAGCGCGACAACGGTGGCGAGGAGAGCCTTGTCACGAAAGGGCACGCGCACTCGCGAACCGATTGCGATCCGGTCGCGCAAAGTCTCGGGCACGGCGTAATCCAACTCCCGCCGGATGGAACGATCGACGATGACACGAACGAACTGGGACATGAAATTTATTGCTCAGCGGGCGCGGCGTGAATTGATTGTCCGTGCCAGGACCAATATATCCAGCCAGGAAAGGGTGACCTCACGGTGCGTTTTCTTTTCAAGCTGATCATCTGCTTGCTCGTGGCGGCCGGGGTAGGAATCGGTCTGCTCGCGCTGCGCTCGGGCGATCCATTTTACACCCTCTATGAATGGCTGAGCCCGGCGCGTTTCCAGCAGTACGACCAGCTCATCCGCGCGGTCGCGTCGTCCAACCGGCTCGACCCGATGCTGGTGAAGGCGGTGGTCTGGCGGGAGAGCCGATTCGATCCGCAAAAGCTTGGCGCGGCGGGCGAGCGCGGTTTGATGCAGGTGAGCGAGATCGCGGCCCGGGAATGGGCGGCGGAGAACCGGGTGGAAAATTTCCAGATCGAGGAGTTATTCGATCCCAAGACGAACCTGCAGGCAGGCTCGTGGTATCTGCGACGTGCCATCAGCCACTGGCAACAGGTGCGCGACCCGATTCCGTTTGCCCTTGCTGAATACAACGCCGGGGCGAGCCGCGCACAGCGCTGGGCTGGAGGCGACGGGGCGCAGCCGATTTCGGCGCGGGAATTTCAGCGCAACATCGATTTCCCCGGCACCCGGCAATATGTCGCGTCGATCCTCGAGCGGTATCGTTTTTATCAGCGGCGGGGTCGGATGTGAGGACGGGGGAATCGTGAATGGTGAATCGTGAATGGTTGTTTCTGCCGGGTTCCGAGTTAGAATCCCGGCGTGAAGGCGAGGCGTTCGATCGCTGGGTTGGTTGCGCTGATTAGCCTCCTCGGTCTCAGCGTGGTCTGGGCGCAAAACTGGGATTACCGATTGCCGAAAGAGGCCCGCCGGGCCTCGGCCCGGTTGCCGGCGAAGACCATGACTGGCGAAGAGATGACTTTTCGACGAGCGATCGACGCCCTCGACGGGCGGAGCGACAAGCGGGTCGCAGGAGTCGATATGCTCCCGGCGGTCGTGTCAGCGCAAACCGGAGTACCAATTGCGACTTTAAAAGCGCAACAAGCTGAAACCGGCCTGAGCTATGGCGAGCTGCTCGTTGCAGACTCGCTTGCGGTGGGCAGCGGCAATAGCTTTGCGCGTATTCTCCGGATGCGCTCCAAGACGCAGACCTGGGCCGAGCTTTCGCTCAGGCTGCGGATCAATCCCGGCTCGCTCGTGGCCCGGGCGCGGGCCGCTTCCCTCTCGATCGACAACGCAGTCGGCCGATATGAACGGCGGCATCGCGAGACCATCTACGGGCTCGACGTCGTCCGGACGCGCAACTCGCAGAGCGCGCCGCGGCCGTTTGCGCACGGGCCGAGCGGCCCCGGCGGCTGAACTGGCGCGCGGCTGCGAGGGCCCTGATCGCGGCCGGCACTTGCGATTGCGCCAAAGTCATCTACACTGCGGCCTTCGTTTATGGCGGAAAGCAGTGACACGATGGACATGCGGGAGTTCCAGCTCCACGAGAAGGATACGGGCAGCGCCGACGTACAAGTCGCGCGCCTGACCCACCGGATCGCGGCGCTGACCGAGCACCTGAAGAGTCACGCCAAGGATCATTCGTCGCGTCGCGGTCTTCTGAAGATGGTCGCCACGCGCCGCAGCCTGCTCGATTACCTCAGCCGGTCGAATACCGACCGCTACAAGCAGCTGATCGGGAAGCTGAACCTGCGCCACTAGGCGCGGGAGAAATTCCCCGGCGTTGCTCGCGTCCGTCGCGCGCGGCCTGCGCCATCAACGAGTAAACAGAAACGGCGACCAGGCCGTCTGTGCACCTTGAGTATAGGTCTTAGCTTCGATTCGCCCGCGGGGTTAAGACCTACAATCAGGGTGACCGGCCTGGATTTCGCATTACCAGAAATCCAATTATGCAACACAAGGTCACGGCCCAAATCGGGTCCACAGAAATCACAATCGAAACCGGCAAAATTGCCAAGCTCGCCGACGGCTCAGTTATCGTCTCCTGCGGCGAAACCATCGTTCTAACCAGCGCCGTCTCGGCCACCTCAGTTAAGGAAGGCCAGGACTTCTTCCCGCTCACGGTTGATTATCGCGAAAAAGCCGCCGCGGTCGGGAAATTTCCGGGCGGTTACTTCAAGCGCGAAGGGCGCCCGAGCGAAAAGGAAACCCTTACCTCGCGCATGACCGATCGGCCGCTCCGGCCGCTCTTTCCCTCCGGCTACTTTTACGACACGCAGATCATCTCGATTTTGCTCAGCGCCGATGGCGAAAATGATCCCGACATTCTCGCGATCAACGGCGCCTCGGCCGCGCTTTGCGTTTCGGATATTCCATTTAACGGACCGATCGGCGCCGTCCGCATCGGCCGGGTGAACGGCGAGTTCGTTGCGAACCCGACGCATACGGAGCGGATGCAAAGCGATCTCGATCTGGTTTATGTCGGGACCGAGAACGACATCATCATGATCGAAGGCGCGGCCAATGAATTACCGGAAGAGGAGTTTGTTCGCTCGCTCGAGTTTGCCCACGGCTACGCCAAGGAAATGATCCGCATCCAGAAGGAGCTCGCGGCGCAGGTTGGAAAACCGAAACGCCAGATGCCGTTAATGGAAGTGCAGTCCGAGATCCTCGAAATCGCGGATCGCGTCGCGAGCGCTCGGATCGAAGGCGCGCTTTATACCGAGGGCAAAGTCGCCCGAAGCAAGGCAGTGAATGATTTGCGCGAGGAAGTGAAAAACGCGGTGCTGGAGAAATTTCCCGAGGCGGACAATTTCGCGATCAACCAGGCGTTCGATTACATCCAGAAGAAATCTTTCCGCAGTAACATCCTCGACAAACAGAAACGCGTGGATGGTCGCGGCTACGAGGACTTGCGCCCGATCAGTTGCGAGGTCGGCGTGCTGCCGCGAGCGCACGGCTCGGCCCTTTTCCAGCGCGGTGAAACCCAGGCCCTGGCGCTCGCCACTCTCGCGCCGATCGAAGAAGCGCAAATGATCGATGCCTATGGTGGCGGCGAACAGTCAAAACGCTTTATTCTTCACTACAACTTCCCGCCCTTCAGCGTGGGCGAGACCGGGCGGTTTGGCGGCGCGAGCCGGCGTGAGATCGGTCATGGCGCACTCGCCGAGCGTTCGGTCGAACCGGTTGTCCCGAAGGAAGAAGAGTTTCGTTATGCCATCCGGATCACGAGCGAAGTGATGGAATCCAACGGCTCAACCTCGATGGCGAGCGTTTGCTCGGGCATGCTCGCGTTGATGGATGCGGGCGTTCCGGTCAAGACGCCGGTTGCGGGAATTTCCGTCGGTCTCGTCACGGAAAATGACGAAGCCGGCAACCTCAAGCGCTACAACCTGCTCACCGATATTATCGGCGCCGAAGATCATTTCGGCGACATGGACTTCAAGCTCTGCGGCACCCGCGCGGGCGTGACCGGGTTCCAGCTCGACCTCAAGCTTCCCGGCCTGAGCCACAAGATCCTCGCCGAGGCGATTTATCGCGCCCGCGATGCGCGGAGCAAGATTCTCGACATCATGGCGGGCGCGCTCGCCGAGCCGCGACCGGAGTTAAGCAAATACGCGCCGCGGATCGAGACGATCAAGATCAACCCCGAGAAGATCGGGGCTCTTATCGGCCCCGGCGGCAAGACAATCAAGGGGATCGTCGCTGAAACGGGCGCGGAAATTAACATTGAGGACGATGGCTCAGTTCACATCTATGCGACGAGCGGCGAATCGATGGCGCGGGCAAAGGAAATCATTGGCGGGATGACGCGAGAAATCGAGATCGGCGAGACCTATCATGGGCGGGTGGTTTCGATCAAAGAATTCGGCGCGTTCGTCGAAGTTTTCCCGGGCAAGGAAGGGCTCGTGCACATCTCCGAGTTGGCAGACTTCCGAGTGCGCCGGGTGGAAGATGTGGCCAAGGCCGGAGAGCTGATCTGGGTGAAATGCATCGGCATTGATGACAAGGGCCGGGTGAAACTTTCGCGCAAAGCTGCGCTCAAGGAACGGGGCGAAGTCGAAACCGGCGCGCCGATGGCCGAGGCCGAAAACGTTGATGGCGGGGAGGCTCATGGCGAGCATCGTTCGTACGACAGCGGGCATCGGCGCGATCGCGGCGATCGCCGCGGCGGGCGCGGACGCGGTGGCCGGGGACGCGAGCGCGAGCGAGGAGAGCGCAGTGAACGCGAGCGTCGGCACGAAGAGCCGCGCGCACAGGCGACCGAGTCGCGTCCCGACGACTACGAACCATCGCGCTGAGACAGCCGCGCGTCATCCCGAGCGGAGCGAAGCGGAGTCGAGGGATCCCGTGCTCCAGCTTGGAAGCGCGCCCGGCGATCAACGGCTCCGAGTTGGTCGACGCTTGCCAGACGCAGGGTGTCAAAGGCTGCGCTGCTGCTCGGTCGCTCCACGGGATCCCTCGACTGCGCTCGGGATGACGGCGTTTGGGTTGCAATAATTCTCTCGCGCACGCGGAATAATCTCGCCAAGGTTGCGGTCCTAAGCCTGCCGGGCAGTTCTCGAATGATTTCGAGACTGCGAATCCGGCAAACGAAAACCACAACCAGCTAAGCAAACATGAAATCAAAATCCATTCTGGCGGGCGCGGCGATTGCCGGCCTCATGAGCGGTTCGTTCGCCGTGTCGACACAGGCGGCTACGGCGCTGGGCAAGGCGGGAGTCTCGCTCAAACAGATGGCCGACGAAGGACAGAAGGATGTTCATTCCTGCAAGGGACAGAACTCCTGTAAAGGCAAGGGCGGTTGCCACAGCGGCGACAACGGCTGCAAAGGGAAAAATTCCTGCAAAGGCAAAGGCGGTTGCGCCAGTAGTCATCTGCTGCCGGCGAGCCCTTCGCCCTCGCCATAACTGCGCGCTGACGAGTGGGAATTCGGATCGCCGCTTCTCCTGTGTAACGACAAGCCGAGATGCCGGCGAATCGCTTCAACAATTTCACCAACCTCGGGATTGGCATCGGCCTGCGGGTGCCGCATTATCGCCACATCCTCGAGAAGAAACCGGTCGTCGATTGGTTTGAAATCATCTCGGAAAACTTCATGGTCGACGGCGGCCGGCCGCTCGAAGTGCTCGATCAGATTCTCGAGCAGTATCGCGTCGTCCAGCACGGGGTGGCGATGTACTTCGGCTCGGCCGATCGCCTCAACCGCGAGCATTTGAAGAAACTAAAGCGCCTTGTTAGGCGCACGAACACGCCCTGGCTGAGCGACCATCTTTGCTGGGGGAGCGTGGATGGGCGTTACACGCACGATCTTTTGCCGATGCCCTACACTTTTGCGGCGGCGAAGGCGACCGCGGCGAACATCCGCGCGGCGCGCGATTTTCTCGAAGTGCCGATCTGCGTCGAGAATGTGAGCAGTTACGCCGAGTTCCACGCCTCGGAGATGGCGGAATGGGAATTCTTGTCCGAAGTCGTGGAGCGGGCTGACTGCGGAATTCTGCTCGACGTGAACAACATTTATGTCTCGGCGCAGAATCACAATTTCGATCCCTACGAATATTTGAACAAGATCCCGCACGATCGGGTTGGGCAGATCCACATCGCCGGGCATTCGAAGTTTGAGAAATACATCCTCGATACGCACGATCATCCAGTGCTCGATCCGGTTTGGAAGTTGTACGGGCACGCCATCAAGCTCGTCGGCCGGACTGCGACACTGCTGGAGTGGGATGATCGAATCCCAAGCTTCGATGAAGTTCACAAGGAGGCGCTGAAGGCGAACCGATTTGTCGAGAAACAATTCGAAATCGCGGCAGCCTGACGAGCGCCGCTCTGGCGCACGCAGTCACTCCGAGCTGAAGAAGCTGCAAACGCTCATGGCGAGCGCGATCTTTCGTCCGCTCACGCCTAACGATCGGATGCAGCGGCGCTGGACCGATGGCCGGCGGACGAGCGCGGTCGCGGAGGAATTCATTGCGCCTAACGACCGGCTCAGTTCCTTCGAGCGGCTCGAAATTTATAATCGCATCTACTGGTTTCGGCTCCTTGATTGCCTTTACGACGATTACCCCGGGCTGCGGGCGATCCTCGGGGCAAGGAAATTCATCCGGCTCGCGATCGCTTATCTCGCGAAGTATCCCTCGCGCTCATTCACCTTGCGCAACCTCGGTCAGGACCTGGAGAAATTTCTTCGGGAAGAGCCGCGCTGGGTCGCGCCTCACGAAGAACTGGCGCTCGACATGGCGCGTTTCGAATGGGCACAGGTCCTGGCCTTCGACGAAGCGGCCGAGCCGCCAATCACAAGTGATGATCTGCTCGACACCCCGCCGACCAAGCTGCGGCTGCGTTTACAGCCCTACCTCTCGCTCCTCGAGCTGAATCACGCCGTCGACAAATTTCTTCTCGCGGTCAAGAAACGCGAAGCCGACGTGCTGCGCGATGAAGCGAGCAACACCTTCGAGGCAATGCCGGCGACACGAAAAGGCAGGCGGCGGGTCCGTTTGCCCAGGCCGGAGCGCGTTTATCTCGCGGTGCACCGATATGAAAACCAGCTCTACTACAAGCGGCTCGAGCCGGGGGCGTTTGCGATTTTGGCTTGTCTCGGCCGTGGCTGCACAGTCGCGAATGCCTGCGCGGCCGGGCTGCGACACTCGAAGCGCGCGCGAAACTGGGAGCGCCAGCTGCGCGAATGGTTTCACGACTGGTCGGCGCTGGGCTGGTTTTGCCTCCGCAAAGCAAAGCCGCGGTAGCGCGTTGCACCGCCAATGGCGCAGGGGCGCGACAGAAAATTTTCGCCCGCGTTCAAAATTTTTTTTGCCAAGCAAAGCGCCGTTCATAGAATTTGGCGCTCCGGCCCCGGCGATCGTTTTAGTCACAACACGTTGATTTTTCTGAAGCCGCTAACTCTTTTCCATCCAGCTCCTGCGTTTACCAGTTGGCGGCATCGGACGGCCCGCGCTAGTCTCGGCTGATTCGTTATGGCGAATTTTTTTCCGCGTTGGACTAATTGGCTGCCGCTCAAGCTGACGATCTGCCTGACGGTTGTCTCCTGCGCGGTGATTGGAGCGACCTGGTATTACGACACACCGAAATACACCCGCGTGGGCTACATGCCGACCCAGCCGGTGCCGTTCCCACACGACATTCATGTGACGCAGCTGGGAATGGATTGCCGGTACTGTCATGGCTTTGTCGAGGTCGCGGCGCATTCGAACGTGCCCGACACGCAGGTTTGCATGAACTGCCACTCGCAGGTGCAAAAGGACAACCCCAAACTCGAACCCGTGCGGGCGAGTTGGACGACCGGTCAGCCGATCCCATGGGTCTGGATTCATCGCACGCCCGATTACGCTTATTACAACCACTCCGCGCATGTGAACCGCGGGATCAGCTGCTTCACCTGTCACGGTCAGATCAACCACATGCCGGTGGTCTACGATGCGAAACCGCTCAGTATGGCGTGGTGCCTCGAGTGCCATCGCGCGCCGGAAAATTTCCTCCGGCCCGAAGACCAGATCACGAACCTGGATTGGAAACCAGAGGACGTGAACCCAGCGGCCTTCGTCGCCAAGTACGGTCAGCCCCGGGGAGTGAAAGAAGATTGGTCGAAGAAACAACATCTTACCCAGGCGGAGATTGGCCTCACTCTGAAGGAGCGATGGAATATCAAACCGCCGACCAACTGCCAGGGCTGCCACCGATGAAACGTGTCGTTCAACATCCCGCACCTGCACAAACCGGTCGCCACTATTGGCGCAGTCTCGGCGAGCTGAGCGACACGCCGGAATTTCGCGAATGGCTCGAGCGCGAATTTCCCGCGGGCGCAGTCGAGTTCGCGGGCGATGAGGTTTCGCGTCGCAGTTTCCTCAAACTGATGGGCGCGTCGATGGCGCTTGCGGGTCTGGGATTGAGTAGCTGCCGCAAGCCGGAGCTGCATCTGGTCCCCTTTACGAAGAGCGCCGAATGGGTCATCCCCGGGAAGTTCCTCTACTACGCGAGCGCGATGCCCCGGCGTGAAGGCGCGATGCCGCTCGTTGTCACGACCGTCGATGGACGGCCGATCAAGATTGAGGGCAACCCGATGCACCCCGAGAGCAACGGCGCCACCGATGCCTTCGCCCAGGCCTCGGTGCTCGATCTTTATGATCCGTCGCGATCGCAGCGTTTCGTGAACAAGAACAAGCTCGCGGACCAGGCGGCGTTCGAGAAATACATCGGCGAGCTGCGTCCGCGACTGGCGGCGAACGGCGGTGCTGGCCTCGCGTTTGTCGTCGAGGCGACTCATTCGCCGACGCGAGAGCGGCTCCGGGCAGAGTTGCAAAAGCAGTTCCCGCGGATGCGCTGGGTGGTTTACGAACCGCTCCTGAGCGAAGCGCAGCATTTCTCCACCCAGATCAGTTTTGGCGAAAACCTGCGGCTGATCCCGCAATTCGACAAAGCCGACATCGTGGTCGCGCTCGACAGCGATTTCCTGAACTGCGGCGAAGGCGATCTCGCCTCGGTGCGTGGTTTTACCGATCGGCGGCGGGTGAAAGAGGCGAAGGACATGATGAACCGCCTCTACGTGGTGGAGAACCGTTTTACGCTCACCGGCGCAATGGCCGATCACCGGCTGCGTTACCCGGCAAGCCAGATCCCGGCCTTCACGCACGCGCTCGCGACAAAAATCGCGACTGCGACCAAAGACCAGGGGCTCGCCTCCGTGCTGATTACGCTAAAGGCGCCGTCAAAAGTCGCGAAGTTTGATCATCGCTGGCTCGATGAGATGGCGCAGGAACTCCTCGCGAAACCGGGCGCGAGTCTGGTGGTGGCGGGGCCGCACCAGCCGGTCGTTGTCCAGCTGATGGTCTACGGCATTAATGCGGCGCTGAAAAATCTCGATCAGACTTTGCTCCTGCGGCAGATGCCAAAAACCCAGCGCGCGAGCAGCATTTTGCAACTGGCGAGCGAAATGGATGCGGGCCGGATTCAGCAGCTTTTCGTTCTCGGCGGTGACCCGGTTTACAACGCAATGCGCTCGATCGCGATCGATCGCAAAACCCGGCAGCCGATCAACTGGCCGGAGTTGCAGAAGCGTGTCCCAGAGGTGGTGCGCCTCGGGTTTTATGAAGACGCGACCTCGGCTTCGAGTCACTGGCACGTGCCGATGGCGCATTACCTCGAGACGTGGAGCGATGCCCTGACACCACAAGGTTCCTACGTTTCGATCCAGCCGATGATCCTGCCGCTTTTCGGCGGTTGGTCCGATCTTGACCTGTTGGCGGTCGTCGCCGGGCAAAAGAAACCGACCGGGCCGGAGTTGGTGCAGGAGACCTTCCGCGCAACTTCGCCCCCTGGGGATTTTCAAACTGCGTGGAGTAAATTCCTGCACGACGGCTTTGCTTCGCACATCGCGCTCACGGATCAGCCGCCGAAGTTTAACGGCAATTCCGCCGGTGGGGTTGCGCATACGCTTTGGAATAACCTACTGCCGCCGCCGGCGAATGATTCGCCCGAGATCGTCCTCGTCGCCAGCTACGCAATGGATGATGGGCGCTACATCAATAATGGCTGGCTCCAGGAATTGCCCGACCCAATCACAAGGCTGACCTGGGACAACGCGGCCATGATCAGTCCCGACTACGCGCGCCACCTCAGGGTCAAGGATGGCGATCTCATCCGGATTACCGTGACCGACACAGCGAAGGATGTACATGGCAAGCCGATCGAGCGGGAATTGGTAATTGCCGCGCTCATTGTTCCGGGGCACGCCGATAACTCGATCACGATTCCGTTAGGCTACGGGCGCAAATTTACCGGGCCGGTGGGCGACGAGGCCGGGTTCAATGGTTACCTCCTCCGCACAAGTTCGAACCCGCATTACATCGTCGCTGACGGCAAGGCGATCCAGAGCGTGAAAGTGAGCAAGGCCGGCGGAAGCTACGCGCTTGCCACGGTGCAGGAGCATTGGTCGATCGAAGGTCGCGGGCTGGTGCGGGAAGCGACGCTCGAGGGCTACCGGGAAGATCCCGACTTCGTAAAGAAGGTCGCTGAGGACAAGGAATTGCCGCAGCAGCTGCCGACGATTTACACCCATCCGAAACTCGATGCGCCCCAGCAATGGGGAATGGTGGTTGACCTCAGCACCTGTACCGGATGCAGCGCGTGCGTGACTGCCTGTCAGGCGGAAAACAACATCCCGATCGTTGGCAAGCTCCAGGTCCAGCACGGCCGGATGATGCACTGGATCCGGATCGACCGTTATTTCGCGAGCGCCAAACCGTACAACCAGGATTACGGGCAGTATCCGCAAAACCCCGAAATCGTACATGAGCCGATGATGTGTCAGCACTGCGAGAACGCGCCGTGCGAAACGGTTTGCCCGGTGAACGCGACCGTTCACAGCGAGGACGGGCTCAATGTCATGGTTTATAACCGCTGCGTCGGCACCCGCTACTGCCTGAATAACTGTCCGTTCAAGGTGCGACGTTTTAATTTCTTCGACTACACGCAGCGGCCGATTGGCAAGACCAAGGTCGGATTTTTCTCGGTCTATCAGGAGTACCTCGGCCCGCTCACAACGAAGGAGGCGGCCGACACGATCAAGATGCAGAAGAATCCGAACGTCACGGTGCGCATGCGCGGCGTGATGGAGAAGTGCACCTTCTGCCTGCAGCGGATCGAAGAGGCCAAGATCGCGGCCCACGTTCGGGCCGGGGCTTCGGACCAGACGCTTATTCCGCGCGATTCCTTCACGACGGCATGCGCGCAGGCTTGTCCTTCGGACGCGATTGTGTTTGGAGATATTGCCGATCCCGAGACCCGGGTCTCGAAGATCAAAGCGCAAAACCGCAATTACCGGCTGCTCGAGTATTTGAATGTGAAAACGCGGACGAGTTATTTGGCGCGCATTCGCAATCCAAATCCGAAGATGCCGGATGCAGCTCAGATCGGAGTTGCGAGCCTCGGCCAGGAGGAAGAGAACAAGATTACCGCTGAGGAGTTGGGTGGGCCTGAGACTGAGCCCAAAAAGCGGGCGAACCCGGTGCCAGAAACGCCTGCCGCGGGTGGCAAACCATAATGGAAGAAGAGCAGACAACCGTACTTGATGTTATCGCGGGCGAGGCTTCCTCAGGGGTTGAGCCGAAGCTGGATCGTGTGCCGCTGGTCTTGAACCGGCGCAACTTCAACTGGGTCACCAACCGGATCGCGAGCGCGGTGGAAGGACCGACTCCGCGCTGGTGGTGGGTCTCGTTTGCGATCACGGGCGGTATTGCCGCCTTCGGCTTGCTTTGTCTTGGCTATCAGATTTCCACCGGCGTCGGCGTCTGGGGTTTAAACAACCCAGTCGGCTGGGCCTGGGATATCACCAACTTCGTTTTCTGGATCGGTATCGGTCATGCCGGCACCCTGATTTCCGCGATCCTGTATCTGTTGCGGCAAAAATGGCGCACCTCAATCAACCGCTCGGCCGAGGCGATGACCCTCTTCGCGGTGATTTGCGCCGCGATTTTCCCGGGCGTGCACGTGGGGCGCGTCTGGATGGTGTGGTTCCTTGCGCCGGTGCCGACACAATACGCGGTCTGGCCGAATTTCCGCAGCCCGCTGCTCTGGGACGTCTTTGCGGTCTCGACCTATTTCACCGTTTCGGTTCTCTTCTGGTACACCGGGCTCGTGCCGGATCTCGCGACCCTGCGCGACCGGGCGGTTTCCAAGATCAGGAGATTGCTCTACGGAATTTTCGCCCTCGGCTGGCGCGGATCGAACCGCAACTGGCGCCATTACGAGATGGCGTATCTGCTTCTCGCGGGTCTTTCCACGCCGCTTGTGCTTTCCGTGCATAGCGTCGTCTCCTTCGACTTCGCGACCTCTGTCATTCCGACCTGGCACACCTCGATCTTCCCGCCCTATTTCGTCGCCGGCGCGATCTTCGGCGGCTTTGCGATGGTGCTGACTTTGATGATTCCGGCACGCGCGATTTTCAAATTGCAGGACATCATCACGCCGCAGCACATCGACAAGATGGCGAAGATCATTCTGCTCACCGGATCGTTCGTCGCCTACGCCTACTCGATGGAATTCTTTATCGCCTGGTACAGCGGTAATCAGTATGAGCGGTTCGCCTTTTGGAACCGCATCTTCGGTCCCTACTGGTGGTACTGGTGGGTCGGCATGCTCTTCTGCAACTGCCTTTCGCCCCAGCTCTTCTGGTTCCGCTGGTGCCGGCGCAACATCTTTGTCGTCTATTTCGTCTGCATGTGCGTCAACGCCGGGATGTGGTTCGAGCGTTTCATCATCATCGTCGGCGGTCTGCATCGCGATTTCCTGCCCTCGTCGTGGGGCCTCTTCATTCCGACGTGGGTGGATATCTGGACCTTTATCGGCACGCTCGGGATCTTCACTTCACTCTTCCTCATCTTCATTCGCTTCCTTCCGATGATCGCGATGTCGGAGGTGAAGATCGTTTTGCCTGAAGCCGACCCGCATCATGCGACGCCGAAGGAACATCATCCGGTTCAAGCAGGAGGCATGGAACGGACATGATGACGCCGTACGGTCATCGGGTTTACGGGATCGCGGCGGAATACCCGAGCGCATCAGCTTTGTACGAAGCGGCACAGCAGGTCCGCGATGCCGGTTACAAACGCTGGGATGTCTTTTCGCCTTTCCCGATTCACGGGATGGACCACGCGATGGGGCTCGGCAAATCATGGCTGAGCGCGGTCGTGCTCGTTGGCGGCATTACCGGGCTGTTGACGGCATGCGTGCTTGAGTTCGGGCCTTCCTCCTACCTCTTTCCGCTCATTGTCCACGGCAAGCCCTACAACTTCTGGACGGTGCCGGCGTTCTTCCCGATCATGTTTGAGCTCACGATCTTGTTCTCGGCTTTTGCGGCATTTTTTGCCTGGCAGGTGATGGGTTTCCTGCCGCGGTGGAATCACCCGATGTTCAACTGGAACCGCTTCAAGCGCGTGACAAATGACGGCTTCTTCCTTGTCATCGAGGCGCGCGATCCGCGCTTCGCCGAGACGGAAGTGGCGGCGCTGCTGGAGCGAACCGGCGGCGAAAACATCACCGTGGTGCACGAGGAATAACGGTTATGCTGCGCGCTTTCTTCCTCGTCTTTGCTCTGGTCGTGATCGCGTGGGTGGCGGTCTTTGGTTTTCGCGGGCAAAAAAGCTCACAACCCGAGATCGAAATTTTTCCCGACATGGTGCGGCAACCGAAGGTGCGTGCCCAGGCCGAGCTCGATTTTTTCGCCGACCAGCGCGGACCCCGCCTGCCGGTCGAAGGCACGGTCCCACTTGGTTTCGCAATGCCGGCTTTTAATCGGGAAGCGCGGACGGTGGACGAGAATACCGATCGCCCGCTGCACGTCCTGAACAATTTCACCGCCGGGACCGATTACTACAACACCGGCAAGATGGGCGCGAACTGGGGCACGGGGATCCCGATCAAGGTCACTCCCTATCTCATGCAGCGGGGGCAGCAGCGCTTCAATATCAACTGTGCGATCTGCCATGGACCGCTCGCCGCCGGCGACGGAATTGTGAAACAATACGGCCTCGCGACCGTGATTAGTCTGCAGGACGACCGGATTCGTAAGATGGCGGATGGCGAAATCTTCAACACCATCACGCACGGCAAAAACACGATGATGGCCTACGGCCCGCGCGTCACGGTGCCCGACCGCTGGGCGATCATCTGCTATCTGCGCGCTTTGCAACGAAGCCAGCACGCGACCACCGCCGACGTTCCGCCGGATCAACAGGCGCAGTTGACGCAAAAAACGGAGCCAGCCAAGAAATGAGCGATCGATCTCACGTCACCCCGGCGCCGGAAGGCGAATTTTTCGAAAGCGGCCGCCACGCTGGAGTCTCGATCCTGTGCGGGGTGCTTGGAATCCTTGGGCTGGTGGCAAGTTTCATCTGTGGCTTCATCTGGCCGGCTGAGTTTGGCTATTCCTGGCTCTTCGCCTTCATCTTTTTCTTCACTCTCTGTATCGGTTGTCTCTTCTGGACGATCGTGCACCACGCAGTTGATGCCGAATGGTCGGTCGTCGTTAGGCGGCAGCTCGAGAACATTGGCCTGCTCATGCCGCTGCTTGGTCTGCTCTTTCTCCCGGTCTGGTTCTGGCGGCAATACATCTATCGCTGGATGAATATTCCACCCGGCGTTGATCCGGTGCTGGATGAAAAACGGGCCTATCTCAATTGGGAATTCTTCCTCGGGCGCGCGGTCCTTTTCTTCGTTGTGCTTTCGGTCGTGGCCTACCTTCTGCGCCGCTACTCAGTGCGGCAGGACCGCGACGGAAACCCGAAGTTCACGATCTGGATGCGCCGGGTTTCGTTTACCGGGCTGGTGGCATTTGCGGCCTGCCTCACGTTTGCCGCGTTTGACTGGCTCATGAGCCTAAACTGGCGCTGGTTCTCAACCATGTGGGGCCCCTACATCTTCGCGGGCGTTGCTGGCAGTTCGATGGGGCTGCTCGTCCTGGTCATCGCGGCACTGCAAAAGGCCGGTTACCTCAAAGGCGTGGTCACGATCGAGCATTACCACATCATGGGAAAATGGCTCCTCACCTTCACCGTATTCTGGGCCTACATCGGTTTTAGCCAATACATGCTTTATTGGTACGCGAACATTCCGGAGGAAACCCAGTACTTCATCGTTCGAAACACCGAGTCCTGGAACTTCCTCAACTGGTTCCTCGTCATCTTTCGCTTTTTCGTACCCTTCGCGCTGCTCCTTTTGCGCTTTACGAAAAAGAACATCACCTGGATTTGCGCCATCTCTGCCTGGATCGTCCTCATGCAGTTGCTCGACATGTACATCA
This sequence comes from Chthoniobacterales bacterium, assembly GCA_036825615.1. Lineage (GTDB taxonomy): Bacteria > Verrucomicrobiota > Verrucomicrobiia > Chthoniobacterales > UBA10450 > JAICXG01. The sequence continues at coordinate 20,203 of DAISXY010000019.1, read as the reverse complement.
TCGTCCTGCCGGCGCTCCACGGCACCGGCGTGCATGTGACCTTTTTGAATTTCCTGCCGCTGATTGGGATCGGCGGCACGCTCGCCTTTTTTTACCTGCGCCTCCTGGCCAGGACTTCGCTTTTTCCGGTGCGTGATCCGCGTCTGCTCGATTCGCTTCGCCTGGTGAACTAATGCCTAACGAACAAGATACACTCGCTCATCCTGAACAACCGCGCGTCCTGCTCGGCCCCTGGCTCTGGGCGGTGGCGCTGTTTGTCTTCTTCGGCGCGCTCGTCGCGATCGCTTTTGCGGCGATGTCGCGCGGCCCGTCTTATGAAGAGGGCCGGGCAAAAGCGCGGATGGAGAAATTAAAGACCGCAAACGAGGAATGGAGCAAAACCGAGAACAGCTACGGCTGGGTCGACCAGGGTAAAGGCGTCGTCCACATCCCGATCGCGCGCGCGATGGCGCTCGAAATGGAGGAGCTACAAAACAAACAGGTCACGGCCGCTGGCCCGGTCGCGACTCCCGCGTCCGAAAGCGCGCCAGCGGGCGCCACCGGCGCGGCACAACCCGCCGCTCCGCCGGTCGCAGCTCCGACGCCGGTCGCTTCTCCCGGCGAGAAACTTGGCGAAAGCGTCGGTAAGCAGCGCGCCCCGGCCGCGGCCGTGAACCCGGCGAACGTTCCGCCGAACACGCAACCGGGTGCGAACGCCACACCCGCAGCGCGCCCGAACGCGGAAACGCAAATCCCGCCAGTTACTCCCTCGGTCACGCCTGTCCAACATGCGCCGGGCACGCCGTTGCCTGTGCGCGGTGCCAGCCCTTCGCCGGGAGGGGGGAAACCATGAGCTTGCCGGAAATTTTTCGTATCCTGAAGCGCTACAACGAAAACGCGACGGTGATTTTCGATCGCGAAGAGCCCCTCGGGCGGCCGACCGATCTCGTCATGCCATATCGCCCATGGTTCCGCCGCCGGGCCCGCGCGAAAAAGGCTGCTCGTCACACCTTATCAGCGAAAATTTCATGAACCCGATTGCCGGCATTCCGCACGAAACTTCCGCCGATATTGAAGTCACGACGAGCGACGTCGAGCGGGTCGAGCGGGCGTTGATTGATGCCTCGACCCGTCTCCCGGTGCTTGTCTTTTACGCTTCAGCCGTCATCTGGCTGCTCGTCACCACCTTTTTTGGCTTCTTCGGCGCGATCAAAATGTACGCGCCTGGTTTTGTTTCCGACTGGGCGCCGCTGACCTGGGGCCGGGTCTACCCGATCCATTTTGATACGCTGATTTATGGCTGGGGCTGCATGGCGGGAATGGGCACCGCCATCTGGCTGATGGCGCGGCTTTGTCGAACCACTCTACGCCATCCACTTATTCTCATCAGTGGCGCAGTGTTCTGGAACCTGGGCGTCCTCATGGGAGTCGTCGGCATTTTGATCGGCGATAACACCGGTTATCCATGGCTCGAGTTTCCGGGCTATTCCGCGATCACACTTTTCGTCGCCTATCTCCTTATTATGACCTGGGCGCTGATCATGTTTCGCTATCGCCGGCGCGGGCACGTCTACATCACGCAATGGTATTTGTTAGGCGCCTTTCTCTGGTTTCCCTGGATGTATGCCGCTGCCCAGGTCATGCTGTTTATCCTGCCCGTCAATGGCGTGATGAAGGCGGCGGTGAACTGGTGGTTCGCCAATAATTTGCTCTTCCTCTGGTTTGGCTCGATTGCCCTCGGCGCCGCTTATTACATGATCCCGAAAGTCATCGGGCGGCCGGTGCACAGCTATTACCTCGCGACGATCGGTTTCTGGACTTTTGCGCTCTTCTCCAGTTGGACCGGAATGATGCGGCTGGTCGACGGTCCATTCCCCGCCTGGATGATCACCGTCAGCATCGCGGCGATGATTCTCACCATCATTCCGGTGGCGACCGTAGGGGTAAATCACCACATGACGATGCGTGATCATTTCCCGCTCTTGCGCTACAGCCCGACCCTGCGTTTCACCGTCTTCGGCGCAATCACGTATACGGTCTTCAGTATTGTCGGCGTGGTCATCTCGCTCCGATCCATGGCGCAGATTGTCCAGTTCACGGAGGTGAGCACGGGCTGGAGCTATATGGGGCTTTATGCGTTTTTCACGATGGTCGCTTTTGGATCAATGTATTACATCGTCCCGCGCCTGGTTGGACGGGAATGGCGTTACGCGAGCCTGATCAAGTTGCATTTCTGGGGAGCCGCTTATGGCATGGGCTTGATTCTGCTCCTGTTCCTTGCCGGGGGCTTTGTCCAGGGGGTGAGCATGAATGACCCCGCGCTGCCCTTCATGGAAGCAGTGCAAACGATCATGCCCTACCTGCGTGGCGCGACCATCGGCTGGATTCTTCTGAGTGTGGCGCACATCATTTTCGCGTTTCATTTCGGCTTGATGCTGCTCGGCTTTGGGCGCACCGCGAGCCTCCCGACTTTCCTCAATCCGGTTCAGGCCGAACAAGACCAGGGGATCGCGATATGAAGGGTTTGCAGCCGCTCTTTTTTGGCATCTTCGGCATCTTCGCCTTCTCCTGGCTTGGAATGACGGTCGTGCCAAACCTGCAAATCGGCAGCCTCGAACCGCAGAGCGATGAAGAGGGAACCGACATTTATCCAATGCCGCCGTCGGGAATGGTGGCGCGCGGTGCACGCGTGTATGCGGCGAACGGCTGCTTCTATTGCCATTCACAACAGGTGCGTCCCGAATACGGCGGGGCCGATCTCGAGCGCAAATGGGGCGAACGCCGAAGCGCGCCGCGCGATTACATTTTCGAGCCGATCGTTTTCCTTGGTAAAATGCGCAACGGTCCTGACCTGGCGAATGTTGGTCATCGCCAGGGCCTTCAGGAAAGTGGCGCGGCTGCGCCAGGCGGCGCTTCGCCTTCGCCTGCACCGGCTGCCAGCCCCGGCGCGTCACCGGCGACGTCAGCTTCGCCGACTGCCGGTACGGCCGCTTCCGCAAGTCCGGCAGCCGTGGCGAACACCGCTGCGTCACCCAGTCCGGCTGCCGCTGCTGGCGGCGCAACTGCGAGCCCTTCGCCGGCACAATTGCCGCCTGCGGGCACAGTACCTTCGGCCGTAGTTCAAACCAGCGCACCTTCGCTGGGCGGAAACGCCGCCGCGCTCACACCTGGCGGACAGCCACTTCCCTACACCGCCGCGTGGCATCATCGTCATCTTTATAACCCGCGCAGCGTCGTCCTCGATTCGAACATGCCCTCCTATCGTTTCCTTTACGAAAAGCAGCGGATCCGCGGCGAAGTCGCGTCTGATGCGATCAATTTCGCCGGCGACAACACGAGCCAACCGGAAGCGGGCTGGCAGATTGTGCCGAGCTACGATGCCAAATGCCTTGTCGCCTATCTGATGTCGCGCGACCAGTCTCATCCGCTTAAGGAAGCCAAATCGGCTGTCGTCGCCGCTGCCTCGCCTGCTCCGGCCAAGGAGGCGCAAAAATGAACGACCAGCCGCCACAGGAACACGCCCCGCGCCAAGGAATGGATTACGACGAGACCAGCGAAGTGCGCGACACTCACGCCGCGATCGTGAGGGAAAAAGTTGAACCGCGGGTTGGGCGCGAGCCGTTGCCGCTCTGGCTGATCGCAGTTTACGGCCTGGCGGTTTTCTTTGGTGGCGCCTACCTCGGTCGTTACGCCGGCAGTTTCGGCGGCGAAGGTCTCGATTATCTCGGGGGCGCGCCTCGGGTAGCGCGTCACGGCACCGCTGGTGGCGGCGGCGCCCAGCAGCCGACCGAGCTGACTCCAGCGGAGAGAGGCGCGAAGATTTACTCGGCCAATTGCGCCACCTGCCATCAGGCGAACGGTCTCGGGGTCGCCGGGCAATATCCGCCCTTGGCCGGAACCGACATCGTCAACGGCGGTGCGCGCCGCCACGTGATGATCGTGCTCAAAGGACTACAGGGCCCGGTGACGGTGAAAGGCCAGCGTTATGGGAGCGCGGTCATGCAGCCGTGGGAGAAAACATTAACCGACCAGAAGATCGCCGACGTTGTCACCTACGAACGTTCCTCATGGGGCAACAAGGGCTCACCAGTCACCCCTGAAGGGGTCGCCGCCCTGCGCAAGGAACTCGCCGGCCGCACCGAATCCTACACCGAGCCAGATATCCTGGCGGTACCGGCCGACGCCGACCTGCCCGGTGGCGCGCCCCCGACGCCCGGGCCTGGCGCACCAGCTCAGCCGGGAGGTAGCCCGCCTCCGCCGCAGGGCTAAATACCCGCGCCGAGCCAATCCAGTCGAGAGACGCTCAATTTTCCGCCGCCGCCTCAGAGGCAAGCACATCATCGATCGCATCCGCGAAGTCATCGACCCCAGACATCGGCACAATAATAACGTTGCGATGTCCCTGGCTGTCTTCGGTGATGCGGAGAAAACGGCCGCGCCCGTTCTCCCTCAGATCGATCGAGAATAGCTTCCGCTCGATACGCAACTCTCTTGATTCGATAATACTATCCATTTTTCTGACGCGGCGCGGATGTTAGGCGTCTGGCGCGGCAAAGGGCAAGAAAAATTTTTCGCCTAACGAGACCGGGGCCGCGGCCTCGCCGCCGTCTCTTCCGCGACGGCGAAGTCAACCTGCTGTTTGAATGGATCGACTCGCGCGACCACCACTTGAAGCATCGCGCCGACCCCGAACACCCGCTTCGATCGCCGTGAAATCAATTGCCGCCGCGCCATGTCGAAGCGGTAGAAATCATCGCGCAATGAGGAGACGTGAATCAGTCCGGTGAGCAACACATCCGGCAGCTCGATCAGCAGCCCATAATTGCGCACCTCGATCACGACCGCGCGGAAGACCTGCGGATTACGCGTCTCGAGTTGTTGCTGCAAAAACTCCAGTTTCTTAATTTTGGCAGACTCGAACTCGGCCTCCGCCGCCACTCGCTCGGTCGTTGAGATGTGGTCCGCGATCTCGGCCAGCTCGCCCACGCCCTGGCTGGCAGCTTTTTTCCCGGGCGGCGCGGCGAGGGTACGATGCACAATCAGATCGGCATAACGGCGAATCGGACTTGTGAAATGGGTGTAGTTGTTTTTCGCCAAACCATAGTGGCCGAGCGGCTGGATCGCGTAGCGGGCGCGCTTCAGACTCTTGAGCAGCGCGATTTTGAGCGCCGGTTCCTCCGGCTTTCCGTGAAACGATTGGAGCAGCCGCTGCAATTCCTTCCGCTGCGTCAGATCGCCGGCTTGAAATCCGTGGCTAAGAACAAATTCCCGAAATTCCGCCAGCTTCTCCGGATCGGGATTTTCATGCACCCGGTAGATCGTCGGGCTGAGCCGATTCTTCAGCTCGCTCGCGACCGCTTCGTTCGCCGCGAGCATGAATTCCTCAATCAACTGATGCGATTCGTCGTTCTCGATTTTCTCGAGGCGAAGCGGTTTGCCGGTTTTGCGATCAACCACCACTTTCACTTCGGGGAAATCAAGGTCGAGCGAGCCGTGCGCGAAGCGCCGCCGGCGCAGCATCGCCGCGAGCTGCCATGCTGTCTGAAGCCGCTGCCCGAGCTCATCGTTAGGCTTTCCTTTCAGCATCGCGTAAGCTTCCTTGTAGGTGAGACGACGCGCGCTCTCGATGATGGTGCGAGCGAAGCGCGCGCTTCGCATCGCGCCGTTCTTCGCGAATCGGATGAAGACCGAGTAGGTCAACCGCGGAACCTTTGGATTAAGACTGCAAATGCCGTTGCTCAGCCGTTCGGGTAACATCGGGATCACGCGGTCGGCCAGGTAAACGCTGTTCCCGCGCCGGAGTGCCTCGCGATCGAGCGCACTCCCAGGCAGCACGTAAGCCGAGACATCCGCGATGTGAACGCCCAGCTCCCATTCGCCGCCGGCGAGCTGCTCGACGTGGATCGCATCGTCGAAATCGCGCGCATCATCGGGGTCAATCGTGACAATGAACTTCCCGCGCAGATCTTCCCGATCGGAATAGCGCGCGGGATCGACCGTCTCCGGAATTTCCTCCGCCTCCGCGAGCACCGCGGCCGGAAATTCGAGCGGGAGATCATTTTTCCGGATGATCGAAAGCATGTCCACCCCGGGATCGGAGGCGCGGCCGAGCAGCTCGATGATCTCGCCCTCGGGATTGACATGGCGTGACTCCCAGGCTTCGAGCCGGACCACCACCTTGTCGTTAGGCTGCGGTGTGCGCGGCGCGCCCGGCAACGGACGTGGATGCACGTAAACGTCGTGGACGAGCCGGGGATCGTCCGGCACGACATAGAAAAAATTGCGCGTTTGTTGCAGGGTGCCGACGATCGTGGGGTTGGCGCGCTCGAGAATGCGAATGATCCTGCCCTCGGCACGATCGCTGCGCCCGCGAGCGTAATCAGTCTCGCGCGTGATTCGCGCCACGACGCGATCGCCATTCATGGCCGTGCCGGTGTTCTCGGCCGAGATAAAGATGTCGCCTCCTTCACCGCTCTCACGGGCGAGAAAGCCGTATCCGGCGGAATGAATTTGCAATCGGCCGGTAACAAGATCCGCTTCCTCGGGCAGGATGTAACGGTTCTTGCGGACGCGTGCGATCTGACCCGTTCGTTCCAGGTTGCGCAACGCCTCTTTTACGTCGCGTTGCTGATCGCTCCGCAAACCGAGGGCACGGGTCAGCTCTTTCTTGTCGAGGGGACGATATTTCGGACGGCGGAGCAGGGCGAGAATTCGCTGGCTGAGATCCGCGTTGCGTTTCATTCGCGTCTGATCATCGAAGAAAAAGCCGAGATTGAAAAAGATTCTTTGCCATTTTGCTCCGGCCTGCGCGACAGCACCGCCGGTTCGAATAAGCAAACGGCTGTGGTAGTCTGAAGCATCATGGAGTCAGCGTGTTGGAAGATCGGCGGCAACCTCCTCGATTTGACCAGGCGTGGACTCCTCATGGGCGTGCTCAATGTCACCCCTGATTCCTTTTCTGATGGCGGGCAGTTCGTTACACCTGAGGCAGCGGTGAAACACGGCATCGAGATGGCGCAAAACGGCGCCGACATTATCGATGTAGGCGGCGAATCGACTCGGCCCGGTGCGCAACCCGTCGCGCCTGCCGAAGAAATGCGACGTGTTCTGCCGGTTATCGAGGGGATCAAGAATTCCGTGCTCACCCAGATTTCCATTGATACCTCCAAAGCCGCGGTGGCTCGGGCCGCGATTGGTGTCGGCGCTACTATCATCAACGACGTAACCGGCGGGCGCGGCGACTCAGAGATGTTTGCGACCGCGGCGGAGACTGGCGCCGGACTCATCATCATGCACATGCAGGGCACGCCCCTAACGATGCAAGTCAATCCGACCTACAGCGATGTCGTGGCGGAGGTCGCAGAATTTTTTCGCGAACAATTTGCCCTCGCCGTTCGCTCCGGCGTGGACCCGCTTTCGATCGCCTTTGACCCAGGCATCGGCTTCGGCAAAACCGTCGCCCATAACATGCAGTTGCTCGCCAATCTGCCCCGGCTCCGGGTTGAGAATCGGCCCCTGGTGGTTGGCGTTTCTCGCAAAGCTTTCCTTGCCAGGATTGCCCCTGGCCACACCGATCGCGCCAGTGCGACCGTCGCGATGACTTCACTTCTGCGCGAGCGCGGGGCACACGTCTTGCGGGTGCACGACGTGATGCCAAACATTCAGGCCTTGCGCACGACCGAAGCGCTCCTCACCGCCAGCCGATGATCCACGAGATTACCCAGATCTTTTTCGATAAATGGCGCAGCGCCGTCGAGATCCTGCTCCTGACGGTGGTGATTTACTACGGCTACCTCTATTTCCGCGGCACCCGCGGCGCCAAAGTACTGACCGGCCTCGCCATCGTTTTCCTCACCCTCACGCTCATCTCGCAACTTCTGAACCTGGTCGTGATCAGCTTCATCATCCGGAGCTTCTCGGTCTTCCTCGCGGTCGCACTGGTCGTGATTTTTCAACCGGAGCTGCGACGCGCCCTGGCCGAGCTGGGTGGCCATCCAATATTTTCCCTAACGAGTGAGAAGCGCGAAACGGTGCACGACTTGGCGGAAGTGGTGGCGCAGCTTTCGAGCAAGCAATTTGGCGCTCTCATCGCAATCGAGCGCGACACCTCGATCAAGGTCTACGAAGAAACCGGCGTGATTCTGGACGCGGAGTTTTCCCAGGAGTTGTTGCTCACGCTCTTTCATCCGAAGTCGGCGTTGCACGATGGCGGGGTAATTATCCGCAATGGGCGCATCGCCGCTGCGGCCTGCATTTTTCCTGTGAGTCAGCGCGAAACACTCGACCGCAGCCTCGGTTTGCGCCATCGCGCCGGCCTCGGCATTACCGAGGAGTCGGACGCAGTCGCGATCGTCGTTTCGGAAGAAACCGGCGCGATTTCAATTTGCCATCGCCGCCGGGTCGAACGCAATTTCACCCCCGAGACGTTCCGGCAGCGGCTCGGCGAAATTTTGCTCCACCGTTCCTATGAAGAAACTGATCCTGAACAACTGGCGCGCGAAACTGACGTCACTCCTCCTCGCGATCGCCCTCTGGTACCTCATCAAGAAGAACGTCACAACGACACCCTCGCCGTCTGATTGGGGCGGACGCTCCCGGACGGAACAGGTGCATTAGCCAGCTTGCGCGCGCCCTTGATGCGAACGGGTTTGGCGCTCTCCTGTCATCCCGAGACGGCGAAGCGCGGCGAGGGACCTCGCGATCGCTGAGTTGCTTCCGCGAAAATGAAGACGCCGCGATGGGTTGCACGCACGGAGTTTGCCCGATCTGCCGGGTTCAGTTGCGAGGTCCCTCGTCGTCCTGCGGCGACTCGGGATGACAAGTTGCGAATTCAGCGCGCGAGAAAAACAGCGCGCCGCGCCGCGCCGCTAACGCAAAAAACGCGCGAGATTTTCGTCTTCCCAGCGTCGCGCACGCCGATAGCGCGGGAACGCTCTCTCCCGCCGATAAAATTCCTCGGTGTGAATTCGTCGCCGACCGGCCGCGTCGATTTCCTCGGGCACGACCGAGTGCAACATCTCGTGATAAAGGACGTACTCGAGAAACCAGCGCGGCACGAACGGTTGATCAAGCAGAGGATGAATCCGAATCACCCGGTCTTCTTCCTGGATCGAGCCGAAAATGAAATACTCCCGCGGCCGCTCTTTGCGGCGTCGTCCCCATACGACCCGATAACCGCGGAGGCGTCCGCGAAAATGTCGTTCGTTCACTCGCTCGAAAATCTGGCGCAGATCAAAGTAGCGACCTTCGTCACGAAGATTGAGTTGCCGTTGCATCGGCAACATCGGTCGGGCCAGTTTTCGTTTTGCTTTTTTCTTCGCCATCGGGCTTGTTTTTTTGAGGAGAAACGCACGACAAGTCTACGGTTCACCCCGCAAGCTGACAAGGTAAAGCGTCAGCCAGGGCGGGATATTTTGGACATAAGCCATTCAAATCGAGGCAAATAAAATTTTAATAGCGATTTTTGGCCCATCGCCTGCTGGACTTCGCTCTCCAGCCGACCATCTTATGCCGTCGGCGGTAAAACCAAGATGACGCCATTCCTGCGAAAACTCCTCGGCCTCAACTGGCTACTCGCCATCACCATGCTTGCCCTGGCCGTTTTCGGCGTCATTGCGATCTACAGCGCCACCTACATGCGGCAGGACCCGGTCGCGGCCGAGTTCTGGCGCAAACAGGCGAGCTGGGTCGCGGTCGGATTTTTCGCCTTCATGATCACCAGCCTGATCGATTATCGCTGGATCAAATGGGGCGCGCTCCCGATGTATCTGGCCGGTTTGTTCTTCCTCATCCTCACCCGCTTTATCGGAACGAAAGTCTACGGCTCGCGCAGCTGGCTGCATCTGGGGCCGATTAACTTCCAGCCGGCGCAGCTCGCGATCGTTGCCGGCATCATGGTGATCGCGCTCTTCCTCAGCCAATTTCGCAACATGCACCCGATGCTGCGCCTGACGATCTGCGGCGCAATCGCAGGTGCTCCCTGCCTCCTCATTCTTCTGCAACCCGACCTCGGGGAAGTGATCATCTGGGGGCCTGTGATTCTGGCTTTGCTTTATGTCGGAGCAATGCCCCTGCGCTACCTCATTTGTGTGGTGCTGATCGTGATCGCGTTCATTCCAGTGGCTTACATGGGCTTGAAACCGTATCAACAGGAGCGAATCACCGCTTTCATTAATCCCAATATCGATCGGCAAGGCTCGGCCTGGGCGATCAATCAATCCCTGATCGCGATCGGCTCGGGCGGCTGGGCCGGGAAGGGATTCAAAGCGCCCAACACCCAGATCGAGCTCGGCTTCCTCCCTTCCACCGCCGTGCATAACGACTACATCTTTTCTGCCATCGGCGAACAATGGGGTTTCCTTGGCGGCGTCGCGCTGCTCAGCGCCTTCGCGCTCCTTCTCCTCACCTGCTTGTTCGTTGCCTGGAAAGCGAGCGACCTCTTTGGGCTGCTCCTCACAATTGGAATCACCACGCTCATTTTCACCCACGTTTTCCAGAACGTTGGAATGACGATCTCGATTCTCCCGATTACCGGCGTTCCCTTGCCCCTCATCAGCTACAGCGGTTCCTTTGCCCTCATGATCATGTTCGGCCTCGGGATTGTGAATAGCGTCTGGGTCCATCGCAAAGTGCCCGTGCGCTAAGGTAGACAAATCGGCCGGTTTCGACATATTCCCGCTCCCGCATGACCGTTTTCATCGACATCCTGCTCGTGCTCGAAGTGATCGTGGCTTTGCTCATGATGCTCGTCATCCTGATGCAGCGACCCAAGAGCGAAGGTCTCGGCGCGGCCTTTGGCGGCGGGGTGACGGAGAACATCTTCGGCGCGCAAACGACCAACGTCCTCACCACTGCCACCACCTGGCTGGCGAGTATTTTCTTCATCATCGTGCTGCTGCTCTCGATTCTTTATTCCCATCGCAGCACGGCGGGATCGGCGGTGCGGCGCGAATTGGAAAAATCGGCCGCGACCACGAAGGGGTCGCCCGCGCTTCCCGCAAAGCAACCTGCGGCGAGCAAGCCGAGTCCGGCGGCGACGAACTCTCCCATTTCCTCCACTCCTTCGGCAGCAAACGCCGCGACCGGAGTGGTTCCCCCAGGTCCAGTAGTGCCGAAGTCCAGCCCCAGTGCATCAGCTCAGCCGTCGCCCTAGCCGCATCGCTGTCGCAGTTGTAGCCGCGTCGCTGTCGCAGTTGTAGCAGGAAGGAGCGTGCTCGTCTGATGGCCAGCTCGCTCGTCGCAGTTGTAGCCGCGTCTCTGTCGCAGTTGTAGCCGCGTCTCTGTGAGACGCGAGGACGCGAGACTCTACCCCGGGCGGGCCGAGCTTGTATTCGGTTGCGCCCGGCCAATCTTGAGGAGCCAATGATGTCATCCTGGCAACGCGCCCTCGCGGCGGCGAACTGCGATGTCGCGTTCGACAATCTGACGCGCCAGCTCTATGCCACCGACGCATCGCTTTACCAGATCGAGCCCGCGGCCGTGGCCTTTCCGCGCAACGCCGAGCAGGCGCGCGATGTGATCCTCGCCGCCTCCAGCGCCGGTCTCGCCGTCTCGCCTCGCGGCGCCGGGACCGGTCTCGCCGGCGGCGCGCTCGGTGACGGCTTGATCGTCGATTTTTCGCGCCACAACCGGCAGATCAGCGATCTCGATCTCGACCGCCGGACCGTCCGCGTCGGCGCGGGCGTGGTGCTCGATCAGCTCAACACTTTTCTAAAACCGCACGGATTCTGTTTCGGCCCTGACGTTGCCACCAGCTCGCGGGCGACGTTAGGCGGAATGATCGCGAACAATTCCTCCGGCGCGCGGGTACCGGTTTACGGCACGACCGCCGATCACGTGCGCGCGTTGGAAATTGTCCTCGCTGACGGCCGAATCGAAACCATTGGCCCGCGCCAGCCGGCGCTCGCGAGGGAACAGGAACAAATCGCTTCACTCGTTAGGCAAAAATCCGTCGAGATCGCGGAATGGATGCCGCCGGGAATCTTGAAACGCTGGAGCGGTTACGCGCTCGAACGTTTCCTCCATGCGCCGGAAAACCTCACCGAGATCCTCTCCGGCAGCGAAGGCACCCTCGCCGCGATCGCTTCCGCCGAGCTCAACATCCTGCCGTTGCCGCGCACGAAGGGTTTGGGCCTGGTCTTTTTTGCTTCCGTCGCCGAAGCGATGCAGGCGACGGTCGAGCTGCTCGATCTCAAACCTTCCGCAATCGAACACATCGACCGGCCGCTTTTCGATCAAACCAAAGGTCAACTCGCCTTCGAAGCCGCGCGCTGTCTGCTCGAGCTGGATGAAAAACCATGCGAAGCCATTCTCATCGTCGAGTTTTATGACGACGATGTTCCGGGGCGGCTGGCCGAATTGTCGCGCCGCAAACTTGGTTTGCGCACCCTCATCTGCCAGGACCAGGCGCAGATGAATCTCGTCTGGTCGATGCGCAAAGCCGGCCTCTCCCTCCTCACCGGACGACCCGGCCCGGCCAAACCGGTCGCCTTTATCGAGGACGCCGCGGTGCGTCCGGCGCAGTTGCCGGAGTACGTCGCCGGGCTGGAAAAAATCATGAAAGCGCTCGGCCTCGAGGTCTGCTACTACGGACATGCCGCGGCCGGATTGCTTCACGTCCGGCCGGTGCTCGATCTGCACGAGGCGAGCGATTTGAAAAAATATCGCCAGGTGGCCGACGAAGTTGCCGCACTCGTCAGGCAATTCAAAGGCTCGCTCGCGGCCGAGCATGGGGTCGGGATCGCGCGCACCGAGTATCTGCGCGCGCAGGTCGGGCCGGAGTTGCTCGAAGTGATGCGCGCAATCAAGCGGCTCTTCGATCCCAAAAATATTTTCAATCCGGAAAAGCTGATCGGCGACGGGCGTTTCAAAATCGACCGCGATCTGCGCGACAATTTTTTGCGGCCGATCGAGCTGCCGTTTACGCCGATGCTCGCCTTTGCCGCGAAAGATCATTCCTTCATCGGCAACCTCGAGCAGTGCAACGGCTGTGGCGGCTGCCGCAAGGACGCCCCGACGATGTGCCCGACCTTTGTCGCGACGGGCGAGGAATACATGTCCACTCGCGGCCGGGCGAATGCGATCCGGGCCGCCCTCGAGCTGCGGATCGACGGCCACGATCCGTTGCGCGCGCAGGAACTCGAGGACGCGCTCAGCAATTGTCTCTCCTGCAAAGCCTGCACCACCGAGTGCCCGTCGAACGTCAATCTCGCGCTCCTCAAAGCCGAGCTGATCCACGCCCGCTACCAGCGCGATGGCCTGCCCTTGCGGGTGCGGATGCTGAGCGACGTGGATTCGTTAGGCCGGCTCGGTTGTTTGTTTCCATCGCTCGCCAACGCCGCCCTCGATTTCCCGCCGCTCCGCGCTTTGCTGGAAAAGACGCTCGGCCTTTCCGCGAAACGCAGCCTGCCCCACTACGCGACCCAGCGTTTCGACCGATGGTTCGCGAGGCACGCTGTAGCCGGGGGCGGCGACCCCGGCCGAAATGGCGGGCAACGGCGTGCTGTAGCCGGGGGCGCCGACCCCGGCCGGGATGGCGGATCACGACTCGCCTCTGCCGGGGTCAACGCCCCCAGCTACAATCCGCGCGGCAAGGTCATTCTCTGGGATGACACCTTCGTCCGTTATCACGACCCGCAGATCGGCATGGCCGCGGTCAAAGTGCTCGAAACGCTTGGCTTCGAGGTCGTGCTCCCAACAAAGCGCAAATGCTGCGGCCGGCCCGCCTTCAGCCAGGGCAACCTCAATGAAGCTGCCCGCTTCGGCCGGCATAATCTCGATTTGTTAGGCAAAACCGGCGACACCGCACCGATCCTTTTTCTCGAGCCATCGTGTTACTCGATGTTCGTCGAAGATTATCGCGAGCTGAACCTGCCGAACGCCTCCGCGATCGCTGCCCGTTGTTTCCTTTTCGAAAAATTCGTCGAGGACCTGCTCACGCGCGAGCCGGACGCGCTTCGATTCAATCGCCGCGAGGAACAGGTCGCGATCCACGCCCATTGCCACGCCAAGTCGCTCCTGCATCCCGCCTTCATGGTCCATCTCGCCGAGCGATTACCCGGGCGCAATGCCACGCTCCTCGACACCGGCTGCTGCGGCATGGCCGGCGCCTTTGGAATGCTAAAAACGAAATACGATCTCTCGCTCAAGGTCGCCGCGCCGCTCGTCGAAAAAGTAAAGGCGCAACCGTCCGCTGCCGTCGTGGTCGCCTCCGGCACAAGCTGTCGCCATCAAATCGATGATCTCACTCCAGTGCATCCGAAGCACATGGCGGAGCTCCTCGCCGACGCGCTGGAATAGCGCGCGGTCTATCGCCGACGGATCCGAATGAGTCGGCGATCTATGCCACCTTGCCGGCCGGCAATTACACCGCGGTCGTGCGCGGCGCGGGGGATGCGACCGGGACGGCCTTGGTGGAGGTTTACAGCATTAGCCAATAGCGGTGTCGCGCGTTCCGCGCGTCAGACAGGTTGAGCCTTGGAGCCGGTGCGCCCTCGCACCGAATGCGGTGTGGTGCGTTGACCCGGCGGCCCGAGGGCGGGCCGGCTCCAATTGTGCGCGGCGGGTGAGACGACTGGCACGGCGTTGGTGGAGGTTTACAGCATTGGCCAGTAGCGCTGTTGCGCGTTCCCCGCGTCATACAGGTTGAGCCATGGAGCCGGTGCGCCCTCGCACCGAATGCGGTGTGGTGCGTTGACGGGGCGGCCCGAGGGCGGGCCGGCTCCAATTGTGCGGCGCGCGTGATCGGACGGACGCGGCCGTCGTTCCGGCCCGCGGATTGACACCCCGGGCAGCGCCTTTAGCTTGCGCTCCCGCGCAGGATTCAACGCGACTACCAGCTTCCATGGCCAAGAAATCGTCCCGCTCCAAATCCGCTCCCACATCGAAAGCGAAACCAACCAAAGCCGCCAAATCGAAACGCCGGGTCTATTATTTCGGCGACGGCAAAGCCGACGGCGCCGGCAATATGAAGCCGCTCCTCGGCGGCAAAGGCGCCAATCTTGCCGAGATGACGCGGATTGGCCTGCCGGTCCCGCCCGGGTTCACGATCACGACCGAGGTCTGCAATTACTTCACGGAACACAAGCGCACTTATCCGAAAGGATTGGAGGCCGAGGTCGACGCCGCCCTGGCCAAAGTCGAGAAATCGGTCGGTAAAAAATTTGGCGACAAGGAGCGGCCGCTGCTCGTTTCGGTCCGCTCCGGCGCCCGCGATTCGATGCCGGGAATGATGGACACAATCCTGAATCTCGGCATGAACGACAGCGTAGTCGAAGTCATCGCGCGGCAGACCAACAACCCGCGTTTCGCCTGGGATTCCTACCGCCGCTTTCTCCAAATGTATGGCGACGTCGTGATGGGCGTGCAGAAGCGCCCCGGGGAAGATCACGAACCGTTCGAGAGCGCGATCGAGCACCTCAAGGACCAACGCTACGGCAAGCACGATTTTCCCGATGTAAAGCTGACGGTCGATGATCTGAAGGAGCTCGTCAGGCGTTTCAAGGAGCTGATCAAAGAGCGGACCGGCAAATCGTTTCCGCAAGACCCGAGAAAACAACTCTGGGGCGCGATCGGCGCGGTCTTCGGTTCGTGGGACAACGACCGCGCGATTGTTTATCGTCGCAAATACGGCATCCCGCACGACTGGGGCACGGCGGTCAATGTGCAAACGATGGTCTTTGGCAACATGGGGGACACGAGCGCGACCGGGGTCGCTTTCACGCGCGATCCAGCGACCGGCGAGAAGGTGTTTTATGGCGAGTATCTCATCAACGCCCAGGGCGAAGACGTCGTCGCGGGCGTGCGCACGCCGCACCCGATCGCGAAGCTCGCGGAGGAAATGCCGGCCGCGCACAAGGCGCTCATGAAAGTCCGCGCCATTCTCGAGCAACATTTCAAGGACATGCAGGACCTCGAGTTCACGGTCGAAGACAACCGCCTTTACATCCTCCAAACCCGCAACGGCAAGCGGACCGGCCTCGCCGCGGTCCGCATCGCGGTCGACATGGTGGAGGAGCGGCTCATCTCGAAGGAAATGGCGATCAAACGTATCCCCGCCGATTCGTTAGGCCACCTGCTCGCCCCGATTTTCGATCGTAAATCGATCGCTTCGGCGAAAAAGATCGCGAGCGGGCTGGCGGCCGGTCCGGGCGCGGCTTCGGGTCACGTCGTTTTCAGCGCGGAGGAGGCGGTCCGGCGTTCGCAACGGGGCGAAAAGGTGCTGCTCGCCCGGGTTGAAACTTCGCCCGAAGACCTGCGCGGGATGATCGCGGCGGAAGGGATTCTCACCTCGCGCGGCGGGGTGTCGTCGCATGCCGCGCTCGTCGCCCGACAGATGGGCAAGGTCTGCGTCTGCGGCGCGGCCGGGGTGCAGATCGATTATCAACGCCGCACGCTCACTGCGAGCGGCACTACGCTGAAGGAAGGTGACGCCATTTCCATCGACGGCACGGCCGGTGAAGTTTTCGCCGGCGAAGTCACGACCGCGCCTTCCGAAGTCGTGCAGGTGCTGGTCGACCGCTCTCTCGACGCGAAAAAGAGCGCGATTTATCAGGAATACGCGAGGCTCATGAGCTGGGTCGACCGCGCGCGGCAGCTCGATGTCCGGACCAATGCCGACACGCCCGATCAGGTAAAGAACGCCATCGCCTTTGGTGCAAAGGGAATCGGACTTTGCAGGACCGAGCACATGTTCTTCGGCGGCGACCGGATCGACGCCGTGCGCGAGATGATTCTCGCCGAAGACAAGGAGTCGCGGGTGCAGGCGGTCGCGAAATTGCTCCCGTATCAGCGCGAAGATTTCATCGGGATCTTCAAAGCGCTCGGCGGGTTGCCGGGCACGATCCGTTTCCTCGATCCGCCGCTGCACGAGTTCCTGCCTCACGAGCGCGAGCAGCAGGAGGCCCTGGCCAGGAAAATGAAGGTGCCGGTGGAGAAAATCGCCCGTCGGGTGAACGAGCTGCACGAATTTAATCCGATGCTCGGCCATCGCGGCTGCCGGCTCGGCATCACCTTTCCCGAAATCTCCGAGATGCAAGCCCGCGCGATCTTCGAAGCCGCCGCCGAGGTGCAGAAGAAAGGCAAAAAAGTCCGGCCCGAGATCATGATCCCGCTCGTCGGTTTCCCGAAAGAATTGAAACTCCAGATCGAGATTGTGCATCGCGTGGCCGCTGAAGTGGCGGAGGAAAAGAAGACGAAGTTCAACTACCTCGTCGGCACCATGATTGAAATTCCACGCGCCGCTCTCGTCGCCGACGCGATCGCGAAAGACGCGCAGTTCTTCAGCTTCGGGACCAACGATCTCACCCAGACCACCCTCGGGATGAGCCGCGATGATTCCGGCAGTTTCCTGCCCGAATACGCGGAACTCGACATCATCGCGACGAATCCCTTCGCCTCGATCGACCAGAAAGGTGTGGGCCGTTTGATGGAAATCACGCGCGATCTCGGCCGCAAAACGCGGCCCGATATCAAGCTCGGCATCTGCGGCGAGCACGGGGGCGACCCACAGAGCGTGAAATTCTGCCATCGCCTCGGCTTAGACTACGTCAGTTGCAGCCCCTTTCGCGTCCCGATCGCGAAACTCGCCGCCGCCCAGGCCGCGCTCGAAAGTTAGCGAAGCGCGTTCCCGCCGGAACGCGCTTCCCCTGTCTCTCGACTTTGCAGAAGTTACGGCACTTGATGTTCCTTGTTCTGGCGGATGATCCGGGCGTCGCGCGCGCCGACTGTGCCGTTGAGATCGAGATCGAGGACAAAGTTACTGTTGTTCACCGGTTCGTTCCGGTGCGACCGGAGCAGCTTGAGATCGAGCCTTTCGACCTTGCGGCTCTGATTGGCATCTCCGAACAAGGCGCGGATCGCAACCTCGTTGTCGCCGCTTAAGGGATTCCCGCTCGTATCTTCAATATCACTCAACCTAACTGTAACGACCGACTGATCGAGCACACCTGTAAGATCGAGGGTTATTGCATTGCCCAGGATTAAGGCGCTGTCGAAAGCGGCGTTAGTGATGGTAAACTCATCGGCATCGAGCGTGCCGTCACTGGCCACGACATCGTCGCTGAAGCTGAAGATGAGCTGAGTCGGTCCGCCTGTGCGTGGCTCGACCGTCGCATCGGAGGCCGGATCGAGCACGAGCGGCAGGTCGAAGTCGCCGGCAGTGCCGTGCGTCTTGCGTGAGACCACTCCGGTCAGGGTAAGTTCGCCCTCGGCAGGCTTGCACTTGCCCGCACGGTCCGCGACCACGATCGCCTGGATCTCCTGCGGAGTCAGGGCACGGTCGAAAACTTCGATCTCGTCGTAGAGAACCGGGTCGGGTTGATCGGAAGCAGCAATCAGCGCGTCGCTACTGAAACTAAATGCCGGGTTGTAACTCTGGGGCGCACTCGGGACACCGTCGAGATAGAAGATGACGGTATCGTTGTTCTTGGTCACGGCGATGTGGTGCCAGTTGGCATCCGTAATCGCCATAAACGGCCCTGGCCCTGCGTTGCTCGAGCCGATCTGAGTCAGGAACATCTCACCGCTGACCCTTGGAGGCTGGGAAGGACCTGCGATTCCGAAGCCATAGCCGCCACCGCTCTGGTAGGTGATGGCGGCGGGACCAGTCCCGGTGAGAGTAACCGGATTGAGTTTGATCCAACTGTCGAACGTGAAGTTCTGCAGTTGCAGGTTCGCCGGGTTACCGACATCCGCCGACCCGCCAGGCGTGGTGCTGGTAAAGCCATCCAGGACCTTGCCGGGCGCAAAGCCGATGTTGCCTTGTAACATCCCGTCATTGCCGCCCTGAATGTCATTCGCGCTATCATCTCCCGGCCACCAGGAAACCATGCCGGCAGGCGGAGCAACGCAGGCCTGTTCATCGGTCGATTCTGCTACGTAGTAGTGAATGACAGATCCAGTGTTGATCCCGATATCATTCCACGTCGCAGCGCGGGCGTTGCCCTGGGCAAAGAAGGTCAGGGCGTCTTCGGCGCCGTTAAAGTTATTCGGCTCGCCGGGCGTCCAGTTGGTGTAAGACCAGGTCTCGCCTGTGGCCCAAGCCCAGTCGCCCGCTGGCTCACTGTTCTTGTCGAATTGGAATCCGCCAAGGTTAGGGCCTTCGTTATTGCCAGCTCCGTCTATCGCCCAGTAATCCGGACAATCGATTCCATTGAAGACAAAGTCGTTTTCCTCCGCGGAAGTAAGGGTAGCAAGGTCGGCCGGTCTTCCGTCAGGCGCGATCAAGGCCCGTGCCTGCGTGCGGGCGATGATCCAACTGTTGGTAGGACCGGTGATTGCCTGAACGGAGTAGAAATGCCCCGTTGGACCTTGATACCATTGGCCGGGGACCCACCGATCCGCGCATGGCGGAGGCGTTGGGGTCGGGGTCGGAGTCGGCGTTGGCGTTGGCGTTGGCGTTGGAGTCGGGGTTGGGGTTGGAGTCGGCGTGGGAGTTGGCGTTGGGGTGGGAGTTGGCGTTGGAGTCGGGGTTGGGGTTGGTGTCGGTGTCGGAGGAGGACATGCACCTGAGAGCGAAAAGTTGTCGAATGTAACCGAAGCTGAGTCATCAGAGCCCGGTTGGAGCTGGAGCACGAACTCGATGGCCGTTAGGGCCGCATTCTTACTCGTCGAAAAGATCGGGTTGCTGTTATAATAACCAGTTAGTGTCGGGCCAGTGCGCGTAATGGTAAAGGTGCCGGAGGTCGCGCTCACCGGCATGGTGCCGTGAATGGCACCATCCCACACATGCACATTCAGCCCGGCGCTGAGGTCGTAGACGGTGAAGAAGAAGTAGGAATCAGCGAAATAAGTGTGGAGTTCCACCTGATCGTTGTTCGGACCGACAACCGCATCGTGGAATTCAATTTGAGCGGAAAAGTCGCCCGGAATGGACCCAGCCAAAGCGGCCAGGTTGAGAATGATTTTGACGTTCTGAGCTCCGCCTGGACTGCTACCCACCTTCGCCAGTCGCACATCGCCTTGTGTGTCGTCGACTGAGAACAAACCCGGTGTGGTTTGTGTGACGCTCCAGTAGCTGGAGTTCAAGCCAGAAGCGAAGTCGTCTGAAAACGCACAGGGGGTTGGTGTGGGAGTGGGTGTCGGTGTCGCAGTAGGGGTAAGGGTAGGGGTAGGTGTAGGTGTAGGTGTAGGTGTAGGTGTTGGTGTTGGAGTTGGTGTCGGTGTCGGGCTAGGATTCGGAGTCGGAGTCGAGGTTGGGGTTGGAGTGGGCGTCGGCGTGGGGGTG
>DAISXY010000018.1:0-79995 GCA_036825615.1 Chthoniobacterales bacterium | reverse complement strand
GGTGGTGATGCGAAAGAGCTGGCCGAAACTGCTGCCCATCGCGCCGAGCTTAACGAAACCACGCCAGTTGAAAAGCGAGACGCGCTGCGCGGGTTAGGCAAGCGCGGGTCCCTTTCGCGGACACCGCGCTCACCAATGGAGAAACTCAGTTATCAGGCCGAAGCCGCCTCGAGCATTCCGAAAACCGGCGCCCGTTCCGTGACCGGGGCGGCGATTCCTTCGAAATGCGCCCGGAGACTGCGCAACTCAGTCGTGAGGAACGCGTCGACAAAGCGGAACTGCCGGTCGAGCCAGGCGAAGAAGCGATTCTTGATCTCGTAATGGACCGCGATGTTCACCTCCGTGCAGCCGGGCCGAACCTCCTCGAATTCCACCAATCCCATGAGGTCGATGTTTCCGCCCCAGGACTCGAAGGCAAACTGCTCCGGCGCCTCACTCTCGATCGCGGCGATCACGGTATGCCCTTCGAACCCAAGCGGACCACGGAAACCGAAATCGAGCGTCTTGGAAGAGGTCACGGTCGCTTTGGTCACCATGATGAGTTGGCGGCGATAAGATTGAATGCTGGCGAGGCGGCTTTTGCACTCTTCCAGCGACTGACTCATGTGCAGGGTTTTTTGTAGGAGCATAGGTATGATGAGGTTGTGCTTTTGGTTTTAGCAATGCCTATGCCGACCCCTTTTTCCTTGGGGAAAGGGTGCGTGCGAGAGCAATTTCGTGTTCAGTTTCGCAACACGACTGTCGCGATCTTTTCCCGCTCCCGGCGCGTTCCGACGGGGTTCTAAGCTGCCGCGCGATCGCCAGCGAGCGTGCGCAGCATTGACTCAAAAATGCTGCGGCCATCTCCGCTCCCCAGTCGTTCCTCGCAGGCGCGGTCAGGATGCGGCATCAGCCCGAAGACATTTGCCTCCCGATTGCAAATACCGGCGATGTTTTCGACTGAGCCGTTCGGATTGGCTTCCGTGGTGATCTTCCCCTGCGCATCGCAATAACGCAGCAGTACCTGCTGGCGTTGGTTCAGTTCGCGCAAGGTCGCTTCGTCCGCGTAATAGCAGCCTTCGCCGTGGGCCACCGGCAGACGCAGCACCGTCCCGACCGGCATGCCGCGCGTGAACGGCGTTTCCGCAACTTCCACGCGCGTCCACACCATGTCGCAGACAAAGTGGAGCGACCGATTGCGCACCAGTGCGCCGGGAAGGAGTCCCGCTTCACAAAGAATTTGGAAGCCGTTGCAAATCCCGATCACGAGCTTGCCGGCGTGCGCCTCCTCCACCACTGCGCGCATGATGGGCGAGAAGCGGGCAATCGCGCCGCAGCGCAGATAATCGCCGTAGGAAAATCCGCCCGGCAACACGATCGCGTCCCAACCGCGCAGGGAAGTTTCCTTGTGCCAGACGTAATCGCTCTCAATGCCCTCGATCCCGCGGAGCGCGGCGAGGCAATCCTGATCGCAGTTCGAACCAGGAAATTGGATGACGGCGAATTTCATTTCTTCTTTTCGGGCAACTCGAGACGGTAATCCTCGATCACCGGATTGGAAAGCAGGTCGCGACAAAGTTCGCGCAGTTTTGCCTCGTGCGCCGCGGGCTCGCCCTCCAGCTCGATCTCGAGATAACGCCCGATCCGCACGTCGCGCGCGGCATCGAAACCAAGATGCTGCATTGCCTCGCGCACCGCCGCGCCCTGCGGATCGAGCACGGTTTCCTTCGGCATCACGATCACTCTGGCTTTCATGTTGCATTCATAGCGCGTAAGCAGGGCGAAGCAATCCGGGCGGGAGCGATGGAATTCATTTGCATCAGTTCGATCGTTGAAGAACGGAATTCGAGTTGATCTACCTCGATTATAACGCCACCACCCCGCTCTCCGCCGCCGCGTGCCGGGCGATGCGCCTGTTCCTGGAAGAACATTTCGGCAACCCCTCGAGTGTGCACGCCGCCGGACGCGAGGCGCGGGCCGCAATTGATGACGCGCGCGACCGGATCGCAGCATTGTTAGGCGCGAAACCGCACGAGATCATTTTTACGAGCGGCGGGACGGAAGCGAACAATCTCGCCGTGCTCGGCCTGGCCCGGCGGCACGCGAGCAAGGGCAAACACCTGATCAGTAACCGCGCCGAGCATCACGCGGTGCTGCATGCGATCGAACACTTGGAACAGCGAGAGAACTTCGAAGTTAGCTGGCTGGATCTTTCAACCGAGGGGTTGCTGGATCCGAAGCAACTCGAAGCTGCACTTCGACCGGACACGATTCTGGTTTCGATCATGACCGCGAACAACGAGACCGGCGTGATCCAGCCGATCAGCGAAATGTTAGAATGCTGTCGCAGACACAACGTCGTGTTGTATTCCGATATGGTGCAATCGTTCGGGAAAATGCCTTCCGCATGGCCAGCGCTGCCGGATGCGGCGAGCTTCGGCGGGCACAAATTCTACGGCCCGAAAGGCGCCGGTTTTCTTTACCTGCGCTCGGGGGTTGCGATCGACCCGATCCAGTTCGGCGGGGCGCACGAGAACCAACGCCGCCCCGGCACCGAGAATGTCGCTGCAATCGCCGGCATGGCGGTCGCGGCCGAGGAAGTCCTGCGCGATTTGCCTGACGAACAGGCGCGTGAGGCGGAGCTGCGCGATCAACTCTGGCGCGGAATCGGCCGCGTCTTTCCCGCCGCGCAACTGAACGCCGGCGGCGCGCCGCGGCTGGCAAACACGCTCAACGTCAGTTTTCCCGGGTTCGGTTCCGAGACCATGCTGATGGCGCTCGACCTGGAAGGAATCTGCGCCTCGAGTGGCTCAGCCTGCATGGTCGGTTCGGTCGTCGCCTCGCATGTGCTGCTCGCGATGGGCCTGTCGTCTGAACGCGCCGGCTCGGCGATTCGCTTTTCGTTAGGCAAAGAAACGAGCGCCGCGGAAATTGAGCAGACGATCGCCGCAGTCGAGCGGATTGTGAATCGAAGGAGTGTACGTCTTAACGAGCCGATGGAACATGCGGAAGTTTGAGCGGCGGCGCGGAAACAGGACGACAGGAAGCTCGTCCTTCGGGAGGGACCTGCTTCCGCAGGTCCAGCTCGAACTCGCATTTCACGCCCCGGCTTCCAAGAAACCCGCCGGCCGCGACGCCGAACTCGAGAAGCTCGCTCGCGACCTGTTGCGCGAGCAGGGGGCGGCGGAGATTGCCTCAAAAGTGAGGGTGGAATGGTCGGCCCGTCTCCGTTCCGCTGCTGGCCGCGCCGAATGCGCAAACGCCCGCGTCCTGCTCAACTGCCGCCTTCGTGATTTCGGCGAAGAAGAAATTGATCGCACCCTGCGCCACGAACTGGCCCATCTTCTCGCGCAACACCGCGCTGGGCGCCACCGCATCGCGCCGCATGGCCGGGAATGGCGCCGCGCCTGCGCCAATCTTGGCATCGCCGACGAAGCGCGCTGTCACAATCTCCCGTTTCCGATTCGCCGGCTAAGACGCCGCTATCTGTATCTCTGTCCCAACTGCCGGCGCGATTTTCCGCGGACCCGACGACTGCGGCGGCCTTCTGCCTGTCTCGCCTGTTGCCGCACCTACAATCGCGGACGGTATGACGAGCGTTTCAAGCTCCAACTGGTCCGGCGTTAGTCGCATGTTTTGGCTCTGGCAGCGACCTGCTTCTGCTGCCTGGCTGGAACTCAATCAAATGGGTCTGGAAGAAATCGCCGCTTCCAATCTCGTCATTATCTCGCGACCGCTCCGCGCGCGCCTGCTTCTTCAGGTCGCTTGCGAAAAGCGCACTCTCGCCACGCGCTTGCTTCGCAAATTTGGCGGAAGGGTTGAAAAACTGCCGCGCAATTGGCGGGCGCAGTCTGCGCATCCACCGATTCGAATCGGCGAACGGCTCGAAATTGTGAGCCGTTTCCGCCGTTCGCCCGAGAAACGATCGTTGCAACTCGTGATTCCCGCCGCGGGCGCGTTCGGCACCGGCGAACATGCAACGACCGCGATGTCGCTTCGGCTGTTGGAGGAGAGGACGAGGAAATTTCCCCCGGGCTGGCGATTGCTCGACGCCGGCACCGGCAGCGGCATTCTTGCGTTGGCAGCCCGCAAACTCGGTGCAGGTGAAGCGCTCGGGCTCGACAACGACCCGCGCGCCATCGCCACCGCTCGCCAAAACAGGCGGCTGAATCGAATCGGCCGGGTTGAGTTCTGCGTCGCCGATCTCCTTCGCTTCAAACCAAAAACGCGCTCCGAGATCGTGACTGCCAATCTCTTTTGCGATTTGCTGATTGCGGCGCTCCCGGTGTTCAGTCGCGCGCTCCGGCCCAACGGCTGGCTGATTCTCTCCGGCATTCTCCGCGCGCAGGCTGAGGGAGTGATTGCGGCATTGTTGCGTGCCGGGTGGACGATCGAGAAACGACGCCGGCGCGGGAAATGGGTCGCGCTCGCCTGTAGCCGCAGGGCCGCGTCTCCACGCCGAAAAGCTAGTTGAAGGGCGGGGCGGGCCTCGCTACCTTGCCCGCGTCCGAGCGACTTCGATTTGCCTGCAACTACGCGGCTGAAGCATCAAGCCGCTCAGGATTCCCGAATGCAGGCAGAAGAACTTTCCTACGTCATCGTCACCCCGCACTCGATGCGCAAATCGCGCACCGGCGGGATCGTTTCCCGGCTGATCTCCCGCACCGGGCTCGATCTTGTCTGCGGCCGGATGTTCGCCCCGAGCGAGGAACTTGTCCGCCGTTTTTCGGAGGGAATTGTGAGCTCCGAAAACCCGCGTCACCGCGCCACCCAGGAGCTGATCCGTGATTACGTGCGGCGAAATTTTACCGGTGAGCGCGACGGCCAGAGTCCGCGCGTCTTACTCCTGGTTTTTCGGGGCGAGAACGCGATCGAGAAGATCCGGCACGTCGTCGGCCACATCGTGCACGAACGCACGAGCGGCGAGACCATCCGCGACACCTACGGCGATTACATCACCGACGAGAACGGCGGGGTGACCTATTTCGAGCCGGCCGTGATTGCCTCGCTCGATGCGCCCTCGGTTGAGGAAAATTTGAAGCTCTGGGCGGAATTTTCCGATCGCGACGGCGGCTTGCTCGACGAGGTCATTACCTTTCCGAAAGAGGCGAAGGTCGAAAAGTCGTTAGTCCTGATCAAGCCGGACAATTTCAAGTTCCCAAACATCCGCCCGGGCGGCGTGATCGAAGTTTTCTCGCGTACCGGGCTCTACATTATTGGCTTTAAAGTCCACCGCATGAGCGTCGCGCAGGCGGAGGAATTTTACGGCCCGGTGCTCCCGGTCTTGCGGGAAAAACTCGGCGCCGAGAAAGGCCGCGAAGCCTGGGAAGATATCGTCGAGTTCATGTCCGGCGGTCGCCCGAGCGCGACGAATGATGAGCAGCGGCAGCTCCCGGGGACGGAGAAATGCATCGCGATCGTTTACCAGGGCGAGGATGCGGTCCGCAAAATTCGCGATGTGCTCGGTCCGACCGACCCGAGCAAGGCGCCGCCCGGCTCGATCCGGCGCGAGTTTGGCCAGACGATCATGATCAATGCCGCGCACGCGTCCGACTCGGCCGAGAACGCCAAACGCGAGATGAAGATCGTGCAGGTGGACGAGAACAACTTCAAACCTTTGATTGAAAACTTCTACGCGCACTCCTAGCGTGCGCTCCCTTTTCGCTTCAACCCTGATTCTTTGACCATGGAAATCTCAGCCCGCGCCGCACAACTCACCCCATCGCTCACCCTCACGATCGACAGCAAAGCGAAAGCGATGAAAGCCGAGGGGATCGACATCTGCGGCTTCGGCGCCGGCGAGCCCGACTTCGATACGCCCGACCACATCAAGGAAGCGGCCATCGCCGCCTTGCAGGCCGGGTTCACGAAATACACGCCGAGCTCAGGCTTGCCGGAATTGCGCCAGGCGATCGCGGAAAAACTTGCGGCCGACAACGGGCTCGAATACCGCGCGACTCAGGTGATCGTGAGCTGCGGCGCGAAGCATTCCTGCTACAACGCCATCCTCGCCACCTGCGAGCGCGGCGACGAAGTCATCATCCCCTCGCCCTATTGGGTGAGCTATCCCGACATGGTGCGGCTTGCCGGCGCCGAGCCGGTGATCGTCCAGACGAACGAGCGCAACGGCTGGAAAATGACGGCGGATGATTTCGAGAATGCCATGACTCCGCGGACGAAGATGGTGATCATCAACAGCCCCGGCAACCCGAGCGGCTCGGTTTACACGCGCGAGGAACTCGAAGCGATCGTCAACGTCGCAGCCGAAGAGGACATCTACATTTTATCCGACGAGATTTACGAAAAACTGGTCTACGACGAGGCGCAGCATGTGAGCATCGCCTCGCTTTCGAAGCAGGCTTACGACCTCACGATCACGGTCAACGGCTTCAGTAAATCCTACGCCATGACCGGGTGGCGGCTTGGTTACATGGGCGCGCCGGACGCGATCGCGAAGGCGGTCGATTCGATCCAAAGCCACAGCACTTCGAACCCGTGTTCGTTTGCGCAAAAGGGTGCGATCGCCGCGCTCAAAGGCGACCAGCAACCGCTGCGCGACATGCACGACGAGTTCGATATGCGGCGCAATTACATGTTCGACCGCGTCTCGAAGATCCCGAACATCACCGCGGTGAAGCCGCAGGGCGCATTTTATGTTCTGGTCAATGTCAGCCAACTCGGGCTCACCTCGCAGAATTTTGCCGATCGGCTTTTGAGCAAAGCCAACGTCGCGGTCGTTCCCGGCGCAGCCTTCGGCGACGATCGCACCATCCGCTTGAGCTACGCCACGAGCATCGACGTGATCAAGAAGGGGCTCGACCGGTTTCAGGATTTCTGCCGGACGCTGTAGAGGCTTCGCCATCCGAAGCGCGGATATTGACCCGCCGTCCAGCGCCGGCCGTGGCTCTCAGGGCGACGGCTATAAAGTGCGTTGCCTGGTCGTTAAGGGCGCCGTGCTCGTTAGGCGCGACCAGCCATTGCCGGCATCACCTGAACCAGGGCAAGATCGTTACCCGGGCCGAGTTGCACATTCTCGATCTGAAAGACCGGAGCGTTGTCAATCGAGGTCGGGCCGGAGCCGGGGAGCTGCATCGAGACTTTCCGCGAAGTGGAATTGAGCACGATGGTCGAGATTTCGAAGAGTGGCGTAAACTCGATCGCCGCAATCTGGAACTCGGCCGTGAGATGAACCGAAGCCTGCTCCTGGTGTGAAGGGGTGATCTGCACCGGCGCGGCGCCCTGGCCTGGCACCAACTCCAGCCCGGTGATGGCGAAGGAGGGGGAGGTGAGCACGGCGGGCTTTTCCTGGACCGACGGCGAAAGGCGGACGGTGCCGAAGCTGCCATTGGCCAAATCAATCTTCGCTACCTCGAAGGTGACCTGGAGATTCATCGGCGGCTGCGGGTCGTTTGAGGGCGCGAGTCGCATCGAGACCACGCGCGACATCGGTTTCAAGGCGAGACCGCTCATCTTGAAAGTCGGCGTCAGCTGCATGGAAGCGATTTCGAGCGAGAAAGTGAGCTGAACGGCAGTGTGCATTCCGCCCGCCGGTTGCTGCACCGACATGGTCGGCGAAGGCGAGCGCATCGGCGTGACAGTGGCAGGTGTATAGGTGGTTTCAGGCATGATGATGGGTGCGATTGGTTGCAGTAAAACGGGTTCGGTGGAGATGATCTTAGAAGCAAAAGAGGGAGTTTCAATATCCGAATGCGGCCGCCGATGACCGGCGATTGGAGTGGCGAAATCGGCTTCCGCTTCGATCAATTCGAGCGGCGTTTCCGCTTCAGGCTCGATCAATTCGGGAATGATCGGCTCGGGCGAAAATGCAGTCGTCAACTCCGGCACGGGCGCGCCCTGTTCGACCGGTTCTTCAATCGCCGGAACCAGCTCTTCTTCGATCGGCACGGCTGGTTGCGCGGCTGCGATCGGTTCTTCTGGCGCAGTGATTGGTTCTTCCGAGACTGCGGCGACTTCTTCTCCAGCCGGGACAGGTGGCTCCGCAGCGGCGATCGCTTCCTCTTCTGCGCCTGCCGTGGCGGCTTCGACGAAATCCGGAGCTGCATCTTTTTCTTTTGTCTCTGATTTCTCTTCGAGAGATGCAGCCTCCGCCGGTGCAGTCGCTGCGATGATTGGTTCGGCCGCCGCTGGCTCCGCAATAACCGGCGGCTCCGGAATAATGGGCGCGGCGGGCGCTGGCGGTTTGACGGTTTCCGTTTTCGCGGCCGGTTCCGGCCCGGCGAGAGGTTCGATCGCCGGCGCTTTCGCTTCTTCGGGCGCGCTCGGAATTGGTTTGGTCACACCGGGCACAACGCCCCGTGTCGTCACCGGTCCGGTCGGAAACACGGTGCTGCCCATGGCCGGTTCGCTGGCTTTCAAGTGAAGCGAAAGTTTTGGCGGACCGGTGGGAGTGAAATCGCGCGGGCCGTGGCGCTCTTCCCGCAAATGCGCCCCGTGTCCTGCGAACGGCGGCTCGGTCAACGGAGTGGATGATGGATAAATCGGTACGCCTGCCATGTTACGCCGCGCTTGTTGCACGACGAGGCCGATGAGTAGCAGGATTCCAGCCAAGAGCAGTGCACCGACAAATAAAGTTCCGGGCCGGGAGAACCGATCGATCGCTTCGGCAAAACTCGGCTTCCAGGAATCTGTCTGCTCACGCCCAACGTGCACGGGCTGCGAGCCGTTGCTGGCCGGGGCACCGCTCTTCGCGAGCAAGGGCGCGGCGCTCGCCTCGACAGCTTTGGCTGGAGCGGGAGCCGTTTTAGCGGCCGGCTGTTTTGTCACCGCGCTCTGCGTTGTTTCCGCGCCCTCTCTTGTTGCCGGCTTCGTATTCGCGGTGGCAACCTGCGGCGCGGGACTGGCGCCGGCAGCGATTTCAGCGGCAGCGATCTCGGCCGCCTCTGCGCTTGGAGTAGGCTGGCCGGAAATCACCGGCGCGGGCAGCGAATCGGCCTGACCCAATCGCATCGACGGCGCGCCTTCGTTAGGCGGAGTCGCATTCGCCTGCGCGAGGGCTGCGGCCGGCGGCACTTCGGTTGCCTCCGATTTCTTCAGCCAACCCAGGTCATAAAAGGAATCGGCAAAAACGACATTGAGCGCCGGCGAATAGATCTTGCGCGCTGAGCGCACCCAATCGTTCCCCTGATCCTGGTTGCCATGTTTATACTCCCAGGCGGCGTGGGCGTAGTAGAGCGCGGGCGTGTCGCCGGTGAACTTGAACTGATCCATCAGCTGCTGGGCCTGCTCGTCTTTGCCCTGCATGAGCAGAGTCAGGTAAATCTTGTATCTGAGCAGTTGTGCCGCCTGGTTCTTTTCGTCACCCGGTGTCTCGGCAAAGAGCGCCTCGAAACGATCGCGCGCGGTTTGATAATCGCCCTGCTTAAAGGGAATCAGCGCCAGATTGTAGCGCGCCTCGCCGAATTTTGGATCGGCCTTGAGCGCTTTCGTGAAGGTCTTGCTCGCGTCGTCGAGCTTTCCCTGCTCCATCAAAATCTCGCCGCGCAACGTGGCCGAGGGAGCATTGTTAGGCGTGGCTGCATCCGCCAGGTCGAGCAACTTGAGCGCGCCGTCAAAATCGCGCTGCTGGAAGGCGCGTTCCGCCTTCTCCACATTCGCCTGCGCCTCCGCCTTCAGCCGTTCGCTCCGTTCCTCATTCGAGCTGATCTCGATCGCGGGGCGTGATTCCCCGGCCGGTTTTTCCATCCAACCAATCTCATAGAACGATTCGGCGTAGAGCTTGTTCAGGTCGCGGGGGAATTGCTTCTCGGCCGCGCTCAGCCACTCGGAGGCTTCCTTCTTCTTCCCCTGCTGAAAAGCGATCGCGGCATTCGCGTAGTAAAGCGCGGGGCTGTCCTTCGCCTGTTCGAACTTGTTCACCATCCAGTCGACCGTGTTCTGCTTTCCCTGGAGGACGAAAGTGAGCAGGATTTTGTACTGGATGAGCTGCGCCGTCTCCGGCTGCAATCCGCCGCTGTCGCCGGCAATCAGTCCCTCGAAACGATTGCGCGCTTCGCCCCAGTTTTTTTGCAGAAACGGAATCTCAGCGAGATTGAAACTGGCGTTCCAAAACTTCGGCTCGATCGAGAGTGCTTTACGGAAAGCGGTCTCCGCTTTGGGGTATTTCCCCTGGCGCATGTACACGACGCCACGAAGGTTGAGCGACTCCGCGAGATCGGGCTGTACCTTGTCAATCACATCGAGTTCTTTGAGGGATTCCTCGTATTGGCCGCTGTCGAAAGCCTTAAACGCCTTGTCGTACATCGACTCGAGCTGCGACTTGTCAGGCGCAACGCCGAACACCACGAGAGGAGCGAGAAGCAAAGCGAAAATCGCGGCGAGTTTGGGCATCTTCGTCACACTGCGGATAGAAACGCTGTGGATGGGGGATGACAAGTTTTTAATTGCGACGCGGAATAGTTGCCGGGCTTGGGGCAGGTGGTGGCGTAGCAGTCGGGTTTTCCTTCGTTCGGCGCTCGAACGGATAGAGGATGAAATTCCTCACCTTGTCACCAAGATTTTCATGCTCCGGCGGCGCGGGTGGAGGTGGCGGCGGTGGCGGAGAGGGTATGGCAACGACGGTTTGCTGCGCGCGTTTCGCCCGCGCGCGGGGTGGATTCGCGCGCTTCGGCTTTTCTCCGCTTGTCTCGCGGGATTTCGCGCGCGCGGCCGGTTCGTCGTCCTCTGAACGCCGCGCCGCCGGCTGCTCCGTCTCCTGTTCTTCGGATTGTTTTTCACGGCGCGCGAGCCTTTTCTCCGGAGGCGACGCTGCTGGTGTGCTCAACGGTGACGGAGACGGTGATGGAGTGGGCACAGCAGCTTCCGCTTCCTCCTGAGCAGTCACCAGTGGAGGCGACGGACTCGCAGTCGTCACCTCGGGTGCCGCGGCGGTCGATTCTTTCGCCGCAATTGGATTCGCCGCCGCGATGACCGCCGGCGTCGCAGTCGGAGTCGAACCCGCGCTGCTCTCCAGCCAGCCGAGATCATTCAACGGCGCGGCAAACGCGCGGTTGAGTTCGGGCGAAAACAGATTGCCCGCGTTCGCAATCCAGTTGCTCGCCTGGTTGCGGTTGCCGTGCTGAAACGCCCACGCCGCCTGCGCGTAATAAAGCGCCGGGGTGTCATCCATCATTTTGAATTCCTCCAGCGCCTTTTGCGCCACCCCATCGCGCCCTTCGAGCAACAGAGTGAGATAGATCTGGTAGCGGATGAGTTGCTCCCGCTGGCGCTCTGCTTTTCCGCCGCCGATGGCGCCGAGCAACGACTCAAATTCCCGGCGCGAGGTTTCAAAGTCCCGGTTCCGAAAAGGCAGCCGCGCGAGATTGTAACGGGCATCGCTCAGTTCCGGATTTGCGATCAGCGCATTGCGAAAGGCGGTTTCCGCGTCTGTGGCTTTGCCTTGGACGAGGAGAATTTCGCCGCGCAAATTGTAAGTCACCGCCTGGTTCGGTGTCACTTCATCGACCTGGTCGAGCAATTGCAGCGCGCTCTCGAAATCACCATCGCGGAACGCGCGCTGCGCCTGCGCCAGGTCCCTTTTCGCGCGCGCCAGCCGCTCGGCCTGCGATGTTACCTCGAGTGCGACCGGGGTTGCGCCATCGGGTTTCGCCATCCAGCCCAGTTCATAGAACGATTCGGCAAAGAGTTGATTCGCGCTCTGGGCAAACGTCTTTTGCGCCGCACGCAAGTTCACCTTCGCCCCGGTCTCGTCGTTGGTTCGAAATGCGAAGGCTGCCTTCGCGTAATAATGGGCCGGACTTTGCGTTGAGGCGTCGAGTCGATCGAGGATGGCGTTGGCTTCCGCCTCCTTTCCCTGGAGCAACCAGGTGAGCAGGATCTTGAATTGGATCAGATCACCGGTTGTGCCCTGGGCCTGTTCATCCGAGTCCTTCGCCAACGCCTCAAAACGCGCGCGCGCTTCCGGCCATTTTTTTTGCAAAAACGAGAGCTCCGCGAGATTGAAGCGCGCCTCCCAAAATTTCGGGTCCAGCTCGAGCGCATTTTGCAGCGCCTTTTCCGCCAGCCCGTATTCGCCCATCCGCATCAGGGCCACGCCGCGCAGATTTTTCGCCGCCGCGACATCGGGCTGGCGCGCATCGAGGGCATCGAGTTGCTCGAGCGTCGCGGAATAATTTCCCGCCTTCAGTTCCTGGCTGGCGGCGGTATAGAGCGTTTCGACTTCCGCCTTTGTCGGAGCCACCACCTCCGCGGCGGAGGACAAGCCGGACGCACCGAGAAGCAGGAGGAAAATGATCGCGTCTGCCCCAGCCCTCATCCACCAACTCTCCCGAGCCTTGCGCTCATTCCAGAAAAGAAGTTATGGAACGAGATGATCGACTGGGCAACCTGGCAAGCGCAGGTCCAGGCCAATTTGAACAAATTGTGATCTCGAAGTTACGGGCAAGATGAGGAATGAAGGATGAAGTTACGATTCGCGCGCCCGAAGCTGTCATCCCGAGGCTGGCGAAGCGGGCCAAGGGACCTCGCAATTGCAGTGCGCGATTACACGGCAGCGGGGAGGCCCGGATTACACTGGCGAGTTCCCTCGCCGTCCTGCGGCGGCTCGGGATGACAAGATTGAGATCGCCGGGTTAGGATCGCAAATTAACATGGCCTTGGCCCGAAGCCTAACGAGCGCGCCGCGCCGCTTCGTCGAGGCCAAGAGCGGCGCTGCCGATTATCCCGGCGTCGTTGCCTAACGTTGCCGGCACGATCGTTAGGCCCTCGTAAAAGACCTTCATCGTGCGCTCCTCGATGACCCGGCGAATTGGCCCGAAAACTAATTCCCCCGCCGCCGCCACTCCGCCCCCGATCACGATCCGGTCGGGATTGAGGAGCCAGACCACGTTACAAAGCGCGATCCCGATCGCGAACCCGACTTCCTCCCAGACCTGGCGCGCGATGCGATCGCCGGCCCGGGCCGCGAGCTCCAGCGCGTGTGGCGAACATTCCTCCACCGCTTTCGTTAGGCCGGCTTCCGCATACAGCGCCTGGCCCCGTTCCGCGATCTGCCGGTTACCAACATATTTCTCGAGCGCGCCCAGATTCCCGTACTGCCCGCGCGGACCATTGAAGTCGATCGTCATCTGGCCAATCTCGCCCGCCCCAAGCCGGCTGCCGCGAAAGAGTTTGCGGTCAAAGATCAAACCGCCGCCGACGCCCGTGCCTAACGTTATGCAGACGATATTGACTCCGTCACGTCCTGCACCGTAGAGCCATTCCGCGTAGGTCATGGCCTTGGCGTCATTATCGATCGCCGCCGGCAATCCGGTCCACTCCTCGATCAAGGAGCGCAGTCCGACATCTTCCCAATCAGCGACATTGGAAAGCCGCCAGACGCGCCCGTTGACGCTGTCGATAATTCCCGGTAAACCGGCGCCGACCGCGGAAACTTCCGGATGCAACCGGCGCAACTCGGCGATCACCTCTCGGATGGCCGCCAGAAGTGTCTCATGTCTCAAATGCTCCTGGGTGCGCAGCGGCGCGATGCGGGCGACAATTTTGCCATCCTGCACCACCGCGGATTTCACGGTCGTGCCGCCGAAGTCGATCCCGATCGCGGTCTGGTTCATCTTGCCTAACGATTCAGGTTACCAATGATGCGCAGCCCTTCGAGCGTGAGGTGCGGCCGTACCGCCTCGATCGCCGGGAGCCGGCGCGCAATCAACTCGGCGTAACCGCCGGTCGCAATCACGCGCGCCTTTTCTTTCTCGAAAGCTTCCGCGCAAATTTTCGCCAGGATTTCCTGCACCAGGCCGCGGTAGCCAAAGATCGCGCCCGACATCATGGCTTCTTTGGTCGAGCGCCCGACGGCGCGACGCGGTTCGGTCAGGACGAGCTTCGGGAGCAACGCCGTGCGGTTGTAGAGATAGCTGGTCATCGCTTCCAGACCTGGTGCAATCACTCCGCCGATGTAACAGCAGTCGGACGAAACGACATCAAACGTCACGGCTGTTCCGAAATCGACCACGATCGCGGGCCAGCCGTAAAGGGCCGCGACCGCGGCGGCGTTCGCGAGCCGATCCGCGCCGATGGTTGAGGGCTGCGGATAATCCACTCCCACGCCCAGCTCGCATTTCGCGCTTACAAACAGGACCGGGATTTTCTTCGCGGCCCCCCGGATAAGCGCATCCTTTTCCGGGACCACCGAGGAAGCGACGACCCGGTCCACTTTCCGCCGGCGCAGGAGTGTCGTTAGGCCGGCGACCGTCAGCCGCGGCGTCGGGATGCGGTGGGTGGCGCCCAGTTTCTCCGGAGACGCGAACGCGAGTTTGGTGAAAGAATTGCTGACGTCGATGAGGAGATAAGTTCGCTTGTCGTTAGGCGAGGTCCTCCTTTTCACGGGCGCAACAAACACCGCCGGGCGCGGATTGTCATCCCGAGCCGGCGTAGCGCGGCGAGGGACCTCGCCAAGCCCAGATTGCCCTGGCAAAAGCTTGAGCCTCGATAGCAGTCCACGCGTTTGTGTTTTTCCAGCAGCTCATTCCAGCGCGAGGTCCCTCACCGCGCTTCGCCGGCTCGGGATGACAAGCCGCGGCAGCGGCCGATCCTGGCGCTTGCCGGGTTCCGCCGCAGCGCATACCCTCGCCCACGTGAGAAAACTGCTTCGTCGCCCGCGTCGTTTGCGCCGCACCGGTGCACTCCGCAACCTCGTGCGCGAGACTCATCTCACCGCCCACGATTTCATCCTCCCGCTCTTCGTGAGCGAAAAAGTCAGTGCACGACGCCCGATCGGCAGCATGCCGGGAGTCGACCAACTCCCGCCGCACGAGGTCGCAGCCGAGGCCGCGCGGGTCTGCGCCGCCGGGATCGAGGCCGTGATTCTTTTCGGCATCCCTAACGAAAAAGACGAGCAGGCTTCCGGCGCTTACGCCGAGAAGGGCGTGGTCCAGCAGGCGGTCCGCGCGATCAAGCAGGAGTGTCCCGATCTCATCGTCATCGCCGACGTCTGTCTCTGTGAATACATGAGCCACGGCCATTGCGGTGTGACGCGCTTGGATGGGGAGCATTTTCATGTGTTGAACGACGAGAGCGTTGAGCTACTCGTGAAAACCGCCGTCTCACAGGCGGCCGCGGGCGCCGACATCGTCGCGCCGAGCGATATGATGGACGGCCGGGTTGGCGCGATTCGCGAAGCGCTCGATGCGGCCGGTCTCGAGAACACCGCGATCATGAGTTACGCGGCAAAATTTGCCTCCGCTTTTTACGGCCCGTTCCGCGAGGCGGCGGAAAGCCCGCCGCAGTTCGGCGATCGCCGGACTTATCAGATGGATCCAGCGAACGCGAACGAGGCGCTGCGCGAGGTCGCGCTCGATATCGAGGAAGGG
Source organism: Chthoniobacterales bacterium (assembly GCA_036825615.1). GTDB lineage: Bacteria > Verrucomicrobiota > Verrucomicrobiia > Chthoniobacterales > UBA10450 > JAICXG01. Next base: position 64,693 of record DAISXY010000018.1, on the reverse strand, counting down.
GCCGACATTGTGATGGTGAAACCGGCCCTGCCGTATCTCGATATTCTCTGGCGCGTGCGCGAACGTTTTGGCCTAACGACGGCGGTCTACCACGTGAGCGGCGAATACGCGATGGTCAAGGCCGCGGCCGCGCGCGGCTGGCTCGATGAACGCCAGGCCGTGCTCGAAATCATGACCGGAATCAAGCGTGCCGGCGCCGATCTCATCGTCACCTATTGGGCGAAGGAATTGGCGGAATGGACGCGCCCTTAATTTCTGTCATCCCGAGCGAAGCCGAAGGCGAAGTCGAGGCCGTAACGCAGTCGACGGAGTCGGCGAGGCCGGGCTTTCCATCCCGTGGCGCAACCGAAATGCCCGCTGGCGGCCAATCTCTTGCCGCGACAAAAGCACGCGGCGAAAGCGCGGCGCATCGCGAGTTGAAGCGGCTCGCGTTTCTCTGGGCGCAGGAGAATGGCTATGCGCTCGCCGCCTTCGAGATCACGCTGCCGCAATGCCGTTATCGCGCTGATGTCGCGGCGTATCGTTCGCAAAAGAACGGCACGATCGGTCACACCGCAGTGTTTGAGTGCAAGCAATCGGCGCCCGATCTGCGGCGCGATGATTGTCGCAGCCGGGAGACGCTGGAGCGACTCGAGGCGCTCTACCGCCGGCAACAGCTGCTGGAGAAAAATCTGCGCGTCCATTATCCGACCCTGCGCACCGGCGAAACGCTTTTTCCGGAATGGGACGATTACGATTTTGCTGCGATTCGGCACCGCGGATACCAGCGAGTCCTGCGCGAACTCACGGCCTTGCAGCATCAGCTGCGCGACGGACGCAAGTTTGAAAAGATCGCGCGTTACGCCTGTGCGAACCTGTTTTATCTGGTCGCGCCTAACGATCTCGTGCGCGAGGCGGAAGTGCCGTTAGGCTGGGGGTTGCTTTCGGCCCAAAATGGCGCCCTCGTGCTCCGGCGCAAACCGCTCTGGCACGACAGCGCCGATTCCGCCCGCCTGCGCATTTTGCAAAAGATCGCGGCGGCCGGGACGCGCGATTTGAACCGGCGGCTGTAAGCGAGAAGGAAATTCGAGCTGCCCTCACCGGCGGCTGGCGCCGTCCGCCTCTCCCCCCAGGAGAGGGGCGCCCATCGGCGAGCTGGCGACCGCTCCTCCTGCTCATGCTCCTGCTCCTAATCGTGCTCGTAATCGAGTCGTTAGGCGAGCTGTCGAGCAGGACCTGAAGGTGAAGTAAAGCCGGCCCTTTGTTGCGTGACAATTCACTCTCTCCCGCTGGGCCGTAACGCAGCGCGCGAAGCCGGCGAGGCCGGGCTTTCAAAGACGAACCGGCGAAGCGCGGCAGTGAGGGCAAGCCGGAGTGCCGATTGCGCTCGCGGTTTTTTCATGGCCTTTTCCACTGGCGTGCAGAACCCGCGGACCAATCTCATCGTTGTCTCCAATCGCCTGCCGGTCACGGTGCGTGACACGATCACGAAATCGCCCGGTGGATTGGTCGCGGCGCTGGAAGGACTCTCGAGCGAACAGTTCGATCTGAAATGGATCGGCTGGCCCGGCGGCATCATTGAAGAGGAACGAAAAGAGGAAGTCGAGCGCCTGCTCCGGAATGAACACGGCTGCATCCCGGTTTTTCTGTCCGAGGGAGAAATGGAAGACTACTACCGCGGATTTTGTAATTCCAGCCTCTGGCCGCTCCTCCATTACATGCCCAACTATATGCGCTACGACCCGGCGTGGTGGGAACGCTATCACCAGGTGAACGAGCGTTTCGCCCGGCGTGTGGTGAAGATGGCGAATCCGGGCGACCTCGTCTGGATCCACGATTACCAGCTCATGCTCGTGCCGCAGATGGTGCACGAGCGCATGCCGGAACTGAAGATCGGCTTTTTCCTTCACACCCCCTTCCCCTCCTTCGAAACCTTCCGCTGCCACCCCAAACGCAACGAGCTCGTCGCCGGGCTGCTCGGGGCCGATCTCATCGGCTTCCACACTTTCGGTTACATGCGGCATTTCCGTAGCACCGTGCTGCGCCTGCTTGGGATTGAATCGGAGATCGCGCTGATTCGCACCGAGACGGGTCACGCGGCCCGGCTCGGGGTGTTCCCGATCGGGATCAACGCGAAGAAATTCGAAGAGACACTGAAGTCGAGCGAATTCAAAAAGCGCCTCAGCGAGATGCGCGCCTCCGATGCGGAGAAACGGATCGTGCTTTCGGTCGAGCGAATGGATTACACGAAGGGAATCCTGCACCGGATCGAGGCGATCGAACGCTTCCTCGCGGAAATCAGCGAGCCGGAGGAACGTGACGCGATCAAGTTCATCTTCGTCAGCGTGCCTTCGCGCGAAGGTGTGGAGCAGTACGAAGAGCTGCGGGCGGAAGTCGAGGCACGGATCGGCCGGATCAACGGCATGTATGCGACCCTCAAGAGCAGCCCGATCCGTTTCATTCATGGTTCGGTTGATTTCGTCGATCTCTGCGCGCTTTATGCGCTCGCCGACATCGGCCTGGTCACCCCTTTGGTCGACGGAATGAATCTGGTCGCGAAGGAATACATTGCCTGCCAGCGCGACGACGCGGGCGTCCTCATCCTGAGTGAATTTGCCGGGGCCGCGGGGGAGCTTTTCAACGCCATCCTCATCAATCCCTACGATGCGGAAGGGGTCGCCGAGGCATTGCGCCGGGGACTTACCCTTTCGCGCGAGGAACGAGCGGAACGCAATCGCCCGATGCGCGATCGGGTGCTGAAATATGATGCGCAGCACTGGGCCCGCTCGTTTATCGACGCGCTCGTCCGTTCGCGCGACGAAGCCGGCCTGCCAACCGCGAACCGAATCGACGAATTGCGCGAGCGGTTGCGGCAGGCAGTGCGGACGCAGAAACGGATCGGGCTATTTCTCGATTATGACGGCACCTTGCGCGAGATCGAGCGCGAGCCGCAGGCAGCGAAACCCAATGCGGGGGTTCGACGGCTGCTCGAAGCGTTGCGGCATCGGCCGAACCTCGGAGTCACGCTGATCAGCGGTCGCACGAGCAACGATCTCGAGGCCTGGCTGGGCGAATATCCTTTCGCGCTCATCGCCGAACATGGCGCTGCCCTGCGCCGGGCCGCGACGCACGAGTGGGAACGGCTCGATCAGGGTGTGAGCTACGCCTGGAAAGAACCGACCCTGAAAATTCTCCGGATTTACGAGGATTCGACCCCGGGCAGTCTTGTCGAGGAGAAAAAGACCTCGCTCGTCTGGCATTATCGCAACACCGACCCGGAGTTCGGCGCCTGGAAAGCGCACCAGTTGGCAGTGGAACTCGGGGCGCTGATGGCGAACCAACCGGTCGAGATTCGGCATGGCCGCAAGATCATTGAGGCAAGCGCGGCTACAATCTCAAAGGGCGCGGCGGTGAAACGACTGCTCGAGACGCACCACTTTGACCTGGTGGTTTGCGCCGGCGACGACCAGACCGATGAGAGCATGTTCGAGCTGGAGGTGCCGAACCTGATCTCAATCAAGGTCGGTCCAAACCCGAGCCGGGCGCAGTATCGCTTTTCCAATCCGCCTGAGTTCCGAAAGTTTCTGCGCGAAGCGCTGCTGTAGCCGGGATTATCTTTAGCCGCTACGCAGCGAGAGCAGGAGATGCGCTTCGATCCGTTGTTGCGCGCGACCGGATGGCGCATATTGCCGCCGAATGTCTTATCAGCTCGAAAGCAAATACCGCCCGCGCGGCGACCAGGAGCAGGCGATCGCAAAACTCATCAAGTCGGTCGAGGCCGGCAACCGGCACCAGACGCTCCTCGGTGTGACTGGTTCGGGAAAAACATTCACCGTTGCCAATGTCATTCGCGAACTGGACCGGCCCGTCCTGATTATTTCCCATAACAAGACCCTTGCGGCCCAGCTTTACTCAGAATTCAAGCAGTTCTTCCCCCGCAATGCGGTCGAGTATTTCGTGAGTTACTTCGACTATTACCAGCCGGAGGCCTATATCCCGCGCTCTGACACTTACATCGAGAAAGACTCATCCATTAATGAGGAGATCGAACGGCTTCGGCTCTCCGCGACGAGCGCGCTCCTCTCGCGCCGTGATACGATCGTCGTCGCAAGTGTCTCCTGTATCTATGGCATTACTTCGCCGGAAGATTACGAGCGCATGCTCTTGACGGTGAAGCGCGGCCAACATATCTCACGCGAAGCCGTGCTCAGCCGGCTCGTCGACATGCTCTATGAGCGCAACGACGTGAACTTCGTCCGCGGCCGGTTTCGGGTGCGCGGCGATGTGGTTGAGGTTTATCCCGCGACCGCAGATGAGGAAGCCGTGCGCCTGGAATTCTTCGGAGACGAGCTGGATGCGATCACGCGCTTCGATCCGCTGACCGGGCATGCTCATGAGTCGCTTGGGGTGATCACCTTTTTCCCCGCGAAGCAATTTGTCACTCCGGCAGATAAGTTGAATCGCGCTCTGACTACGATCCGAGCCGAGTTAGATGACCGGATCAAAGTGCTGGAAGGTCAGGGGAAGTTACTCGAAGCGCAGCGACTCAAGATGCGCACCGAGTATGATCTCGAGATGTTGCAGGAGATGGGTTTCTGCAACGGGATCGAGAATTACTCGCGCCACCTTTCCGGCCGCCCGGCCGGCTCGAGGCCGTTCACGTTGCTTGATTTTTTTCCGAAAGACTTCCTTCTCGTGGTTGACGAGTCCCACGCCACGATTCCTCAGATCGGCGGGATGTATGAAGGCGACCGCTCGCGCAAGACCGTGCTGGTCGAATACGGATTTCGCCTCCCGAGCGCGCTCGATAACCGGCCGCTCAACTTCGATGAGTTCATGAAACTAACCAATCAGGTGATCTACGTAAGTGCGACGCCGGCGGAGTTTGAGATACAAAACAGTGTTGTCGGAAACAAGACTTACTTTCCACATAAACGGGCGCGAATCGGTGAGGAGGAACTGGTGCCATTTGCTGTAGCCGGAGGCGGTGACTCCGGCGCCGGCAAACTCACCGAACCGCCTGGCCGGGGTCGGCGCCCCCGGCTACAACTTTCACGGACTGATCAGCCACCGGAAGAGTTTGACGTCGACACGCCCGGTGCACCCCTTGTGGTTGAGCAGATCATTCGACCGACCGGTCTACTCGATCCCAAGATTACTCTGAAGCCGCTCAAGAACCAGATCGACGACACGATTGAGCTCTGCCGGCAACGGGTGGAAGCGCAGGAGCGTGTCCTTGTTACGACGCTGACAAAGCGCACGGCCGAAGACCTGGCTGACTATTTGCGCGATGTAGGCTTGAAGGTGCGTTACCTGCACAGTGACATCGATACAATTGAGCGGGTGGAAATTCTGCGCGGCTTGCGCGCGGCGGAGTTTGATATCCTGGTCGGCATTAACCTGCTAAGGGAAGGGCTCGACCTACCGGAGGTTTCGTTAGTCTGTATTCTCGACGCTGATAAGGAAGGTTTCCTGCGGAGCCAGACTTCACTTATCCAGACGGCGGGGCGCGCTGCGCGCCACATTAACGGCGAAGTCGTCCTCTTTGCCGACAGCGTCACTCAAAGCATGCAGGCGCTGATGTCCATCTCCGATTATCGGCGGGCGAAACAGATGGAGTACAACGAGAAGCATGGGATTACACCGCAGACGGTGCGGCGAGCGGTGCAGGAAAGTCTGCACACGATTCTGCGCGGGCGCGAGATAGCGGCTTCGGTTATCCAGGAGAGCGGTGGTGACTTCGATCTCACGGAGTTACTGCGCGAACTGGAGGAGGAGATGCAGCAAGCCTCGGCCAACCTCGAGTTCGAACGGGCCGCGCTCCTCCGCGATCAAATCATGGAAGTGAAGAGCGGCACCGGCCTAACAAGAATAGAACCGAAGCGCAAGCCGGTAAGATACTCGCGCAGCTCGGGGCGGCGACGGTCGCGGGTGTAGCGTGTGCCTTGGCCCTCACTGCCGCGCTTCGCGCGCGCGTCTTTGAAAGCCCGGCCTCGCTCGCTGCGCGAGCTGCGTTGCGGCCCACGGGGAGAGAGAGTGATGTCTTGCTTGATCGGTAGGTCATAGGCGATCGAATAACTTCCGCACACCTGAGGCTGAGATGCTGGCTGACAGAGCGCTGAGCAGGATGCGACGCACTTCGTTGCGCGAAATTTTCATCCGCGGTTTGTCGGGTCCGCTCTCTCGCAGGAGTACGATGGTGCGTTTGCCGATGAGGGCCGGAAGCGCGGTGGCATAACGCACGCGCCAGTTCGTCAGGCTGGTGCAGTAGTCAATGCCAGTTGTGATTCTCTCCTCGGCCTGGTTGAGCCAGCGCTGGAAGACCTCGGCCAGCGGGGTCACACCGGTTTCTTCCGCCGGCAGATAGTCACGGCCATTCGTCAGATCAGTCGACCGGTCACGCAGGACGTTGATGAGCTGCAAGCCCTTGCCGTAAGCAATTCCAAGCCTCGCCATCTGTTCCGGCGAACGCGTGGCAAAGTTGGACATCTTGCGAAAACCGAGAGTGGTCCAGAATTCGCCGACGCAGCCCGCGACAAGATAGGTGTATTCCTCCAGCTCGGCCGCGGTTCGCAGCGACTTCGTCGCGCCCGGGTTGCCGAAGCGCTCGAGATCGAGTCGCTGGCCGCGCGTGATCGTTTTCAGTAGCGCCCGAACGTCGGCACGATCGGCTGGCTCGAGCTTTGTGAGCCATTGCCAGGCTTTGCCGAGATTCTCGATCAACCTGCGTTCCGCAGGGTCGCTCTGCTGGGCCGCGAATTCACCCAAGTTTTTCTCGATCCCTGAAAAATCCTGCTCACCTGCGATCACGCGCGCCAGTTCGCGCAAAGTCGTTAGGCGCGTTTCCGCCGGAATGGCTGCGGTGTCAGCGATGGTATCGGTGGCGCGGGCGAGGAGATAAGCGAGGCTGACCGGTTCACGCATCGGCCCGGGCAAAAAGCGGATCGTGAGATAGAACGATCGCGAGACCGATTTGAGAATCGCGTTCACGGACCGACGTCCCGGATTTCGATCCGCGAAAGATCGGCGTTACCGAGTCCCATCTCCGCCGCAACCTCCACCTGGTCGCCGCTTTTGCCGATCGGCGGCACTTTGCGTCGGGCACGCCATTCTTCGAGGTGTTTGAGCGCGACCGCATCAATCGCGACCGGATCACGGCTGGCGTAGATGGTGGCGAAAGGAAAGGCGTAGGCGGGCTGCGACTCCGGGCCGCCCGCATATTGCGCGAGCAATCCATCCATCAGGTTGAGCACGACTTTCGGCCGGATATGCGGGTCAGCGAACATTTCCGGAATGCTGCTCGCGCCGAAATCGGGCGGGCCGCCGAAACGCCGCCAGTTATCGACGTTTGGGATCGTGACGTTGTAGAGACAACCCGCGATGCCATTGCGCACGCTGTCGCTCAGGACCGGGACGTTGATGATCTTGGTCACCTCGCTCGCGACGATTTTTGAGAAATGACTGACGCTGCTGGTGTTTTCCGTCTCGCTCAGGAGCGGGACCTCGCCGCGGTTGCCGATGTATTCGAAGTCGCCCCAGATGAGGTTGCCGAGAATCGGGGCGGAGAAAACCGCCTTGGGATGGTACCCGTCGCGCGGCTCGATGGCGCGCAACTGATAGCCGTCGGCCGCGCTGTAGCCGGCGTCCTTCATTCCGCCTAACGATTTATCCCAGACAATGATGTCGCGCCGGGAATGACCGGCCGCGACCAGGCCATCGACGATCGCGTTCACGATGTCGCGGTGGGTAGTAAAAAGCTCGCCGCCGGCGGCGGAAATTTTGATCCCGATGCGGTCGTTAGGCTGGACCAGCGATCGCCACGCACTCGCAATGTCCGGCTGGCGCGTGACCGCGAGCACGAGCGCATTAGTCATTCGCCGGACGAGCTCGGGATTGGTTTTGTAATCGCGAATCGCGTTCTGGTTTTGCGCGCGGTAGACGACGGAGGGGGTGGGCGCGGCCGGCTGCGGCTGGGCGAAGGCGCATCCGAGGCTGAAGAAAAGAAAAGCGATTGAGCGCGAGAAACGAGCGGCGATGATGAAACTTTATGGGCGAGTCCCTGAATGACAACCCGCGCGGCGCCGGTGGGCCGCGGCACATCTACGTCCACATCCCGTTTTGCGCCCGGATTTGCCCCTACTGCGCCTTCTACAAGACACGCCCTGACCCGAGGCAGACGGCACGATTCTGCGACGCGCTTTTGGCCGAGCTTTCAACCTTCGCTGGAACCATGGCGCTGCGGCCGAAGACAGTTTTCTTCGGCGGCGGAACGCCGACTGCCCTAACGACGAGCCAGATCGAAAAACTGCTGGAAGGTTTTCAGGGCCGGCTCGATCTCTCGCGGTTACAGGAATGGACCTTTGAAGCAAACCCGGGCAGCGTCTCGGAGCGGAAAGCGAAACTGCTGCACCACCTGGGAGTGACCCGGATTAGTCTCGGTGTGCAAGCTTTTGACGACGCGCTCCTGGCATTGTTAGGCCGGGATCATTCCGCAGCGCAGGCCGAGAGCACCTTTCATCTCCTGCGGCGGAGTGGGTTCACGAACCTGAACGTCGATCTGATGTTCGGCCTCCCGGGTCAGACGCTCGCGCAATGGCAGGAGACCTTGGAGCGCGCGATCGCACTCAAGCCGGAACATATCTCGACCTACTGCCTCACATACGAGGAAGACACCGAGTTCCTGCGCCGGCACGAGAGCGGCGAACTGCGGAGCGACCCGGAAGCGGATGCGGAGTTTTTTGTTCTCGCCGACGAAATGTTAGGCGCGGCCGGGTTCGAACATTACGAGGTATCGAACTATGCGAAGCCTGGTTTCGAATCGGTGCACAATCGCGCCTACTGGAGCGGTCAGGATTATCTCGGGATCGGCCCGAGCGCGGTGTCGACGATCGGGCGGCGACGGTGGAAAAATATCCCGGATTACAGACGCTATGCCGATCTGATTTTGGGCGGGGGCTCTGCCGCGACCGGAGATGAAGTGCTTACGCCCGAAATGAAACGAACCGAAGCGATCGCGCTTTCGTTGCGGACCAATAATGGGGTGCCGGCGAAGTGGATCCTGAATCGGCCTAACGAAGTCGACGAATTCGTCAGGCTGGGACTGATGGAACCTTCGGCCGATCGTTATGTGCTTACCCGCGCCGGTCGTTTCCTGGCTGATTCGGTGGCAGAGGCGTTTATCTGAGCTGGCCACCACCCTCGTCATCCCGAGCGCAGTCGAGGGATCCCGTGGAGTTACCGGGACGCATTGCTGCTGGGATAGCTCGCCTCATTCCCAGTAGCTCGACGGGATCCTTCCCCGAAAACTTTCGGGGCTGCGCTCCGCTCAGGATGACGACCGGGCGGCACTAGACTCCGCCGTAGCGGCGCTGGCGACGGCCGAACTCTTTCACGGCTTCGATCAAATCTTCCTTCGTGAAGTCGGGCCAAAGCTTCGGGGTTACGTACATTTCGGTATAGGAAAGCTGCCAGAGGAGAAAGTTGGAGAGCCGCATCTCGCCCGAGGTGCGAATGAGCAGGTCCGGGTCGGGATAATAGCGGGTATAAAGATGCTTGCTGAACATCTCGACGTCGATCATCGCCGGATCGATGTGTCCCTGTTCGACCGCGCGAAGCAGACTCTTGATCCCGTCGATGATTTCGAGCCGGCCGCCATAACTAAGCGCGAGAATAAGAGTAAGTCCGTTGTTATGCGCGGTCTGCTCGATCGCGCGATGCAGTTGTTTCTGGCATGGCTCGGGTAAATCAGTCAGGCGCCCGATTGCCTGGAGACGGACGTTTTTCTCCACCAGTTCGGCAGTTTTCTCCTTGAGAAAGCGCTCGAGTAAATGCATCAGGGCGGAGACTTCGCCTTTCGGCCGGCGCCAGTTCTCGGCCGAAAAGGCGTAGAGAGTGAGAAATTCCACCTTTAACTCGCCGCACCCTTCGACGCAGGCCCGGACTGCTTTCGCACCTTCCTCGTGGCCCTTGATCCGCGGCAGGCCGCGCTCTTTCGCCCAGCGGCCGTTGCCATCCATAATGATGGCAATGTGACGCGGAATTTTCCCTGATGCAGCCATGGCTCTTAAAGGAAGATCGTTTGCCCACGAGCCGGGCCGACACTTATCATCGTTAGGCGAGGACCGGTCAGCTCGCTGATGCGGCGGACATAACTCCTGGCCTCGTTAGGTAAGTCAGCAAACTTCTTTGCCTGCTCGATGGAGCGTTTCCAGCCCGGCATTTCGAGATAGATTGGCCGGCAACGGATCCATTGCGCGGCGTCGCTCGGGGGCACGTCGAGGATCTGGCCATCCAGCTTGTAGGCGACACAAATCTTGAGCGGGTCGAGCCGGTCGAGCCCGTCGAGGTTGGTGATCGCCAGCTCATCAATCCCATTGATCATCGCCGCATAATGAGTTGCGACGGCGTCGAACCAGCCGCAGCGCCGCGCCCGCCCCGTGGTCGCGCCGAATTCCCGGCCCATCTCGTGCAGCATCCCGGCGATGGTTTCGTCTTCGGTCGGCAACGCGCCTTCGCCGACGCGCGTGGTATAAGCCTTCATCACGCCGACGACACGATCCATTCGATGGGGCGGCACTCCCGTTCCGGTACAGGCGCCGCCCGCAGTTGTATTCGAAGAAGTCACATAAGGGTAAGTCCCGTGATCGAGATCGAGAAAAGTTCCCTGCGCCCCTTCGAAAAGAATTTCTTTTCCCATCTGCATCGCCTTGTGCAGATAGACGACGGTGTTGGCGACGAAGGGCCGGAGTTGTTCGCCGGCCTTAAGAAAATCGTCGCGCACTTTCTCGAACGAAATCGGCCGGGCGCCGAGCGCTTTCAGGATGCTGTTATTTTCCCGCATTTTCGCCCGGAGTTTTTTGGTGAAAAGCTCGGGCTGCATCAGGTCGGCCATGCGCAATCCGGTGCGCGCGGCTTTGTCGCCGTAGGCGGGACCGATCCCGCGCTTGGTCGTGCCGATCTTGCCGCGGCCTTTGAGCGACTCGCGCTGCTCGTCGAGCGCGCGGTGATAGGGCAGGACGAGATGCGCGCAGTCGCTAATGAGCAGGTTCTTTCCGATCCGGATCCCGAGCTTTCGCAAGCCTTCAATCTCGGCCACGAGCGCGACCGGGTCGATCACGACCCCGTTGCCGATGACGCAGATTTTTCGCGCGCGCAAAATGCCCGAGGGGATGAGGTGGAGCACAAATTTTTTGCCGCCGTGAATGACGGTGTGTCCGGCGTTGTTCCCGCCCTGGCTGCGGACGACGATGTCGCTTTTGGCAGTCAGGACATCGATGATTTTGCCCTTGCCCTCGTCGCCCCACTGCGCGCCGATCAGAATCGTGTTTGCCATCGTGTTGCTCTTCGCGAGCAACTGCCGGAGACCCGTTGGGCGAACTCTACGGCCGTTGCCGTCGAACCATAGGGTGAGCCCCCGGCCGCGCAAGCCGCATTTGGGGATAAGACCACCCGCGGGGCGAGAAACGAACTGAGGCAAACTACAAGGATCGTTAGTCGTTAGTTAAAAATCCTATGCGAACCATCCTGATACTCATTCTCATCCTTCTCCTCATCGGAGCGTTTCCCGCCTGGCCCTACAGCACCGGCTGGGGCTATTACCCTTTTGGCGGGATTGGATTGATCCTCCTGATTGTGATCATCCTCGCGCTGCTTGGGCGGGTTTAGCGCAGTCAGCCCGAGCGCGGTCGAGGGATTCCGCGGAACAGCCGTGAAGCACTGCTCCAAACCACACCCTCAAGCCACAGAAAGTGGAGTTGCAGCGAAGGCTGCACGGTCATGCGACGGGATCCCTCGACTTCGCTCGGGCTGACGGTTTGGACAATGTGATCCGCTCGGGACCGGTAATTCGTTAGGCCGGCTTGACCTGGATCACCGGGAGGGGAAAACGCAGCTTCAGCTCATCGCCGAGGTAGATCTCGACGTGATGCAGCCCGAACTGCTGGAACTGCACCCCGCCAAAGTAATGCACATTGGTGGCGTGACCTTCCATTTGCTTGAGCTCGAAATCGACCTCCGCCTGCGCGATCGTTTGCGTATCATCCGGGCCGACGATTTTGGAGCGCTGATGGAACCGCCCCGCCCCGCTGCACCAGCGCGTCCAGATGCAGAGGCGGAGGTAATTCACCGGCAGCTTTGGCGTCGGGACGACATTCAGAACCCCGACGAGGGTTTGCATGCCGTTGAATTCGCAGCGCACATCTTCACATAACACGCAGCTTTGGAGATCGGGCAGAATGACCTCGGTTTGCACGTGCCGATTCTAAGCCCTTTCCGGTTAACGGCCAACTACGCCGCGCGCCAGCATGATGAGCAAGGCCGTTCCGAGCAGAATCCGATAAACCGCGAAAGGAGTGAAGCCATGCCGGCGGACCCAGTGAAGAAACCAGGTCACAACCGCAAAAGCCGAGATGAAGGCAGCGACAAAACCAATCGCCAGCACCAGCCAGAGATGCGGCGTCATCGTCAGCGGCGCGATCGCTTCGGTCGCAGCATGCGGTTTCACCGTTTTCCAAAGGTCGTAACCGGTGGCGACGAACATCGTCGGGATCGAGAGAAAAAAGGAAAACTCGAGCGCGGCCGCACGCGACATGCCCGCGACCTGGCCGGCCGCGATCGTGCACATGGAACGCGAAGTCCCCGGGAAAATGGCCGAGAGAATCTGGACCGCGCCGATCCAGATCGCGATCGGCAGCGTCGCCTTTTCCATCCGCTCAATCCGCGGCCTGACAAAAAGCGAATCCACCACCCACATGACAATGCCGCCGATAAGCAACGCCCAGCCCATCACGCGCAGGCTCTCGAGATTTTTGCCGATTAACTTCGTGAGGAAAAATGCCGGCACCGCCGTCACGACAAAGGCGATTCCGACGAGACTGAGGGGATGATTCAGGATTGTGCGATCGCCGCTTTCACCGGCTGGAAACGTGCGCAGAAACTTGAGGATCCGACGCCAGAAAAATGCAGTCAGAGCGATGATCGCGCCGAGCTGGATGACGATGCTGTACATTTTCCAGAAGCCGTTCGCGAGGTCGATCTGCGAGAAAGCTTCCGCGATCCGCAGGTGTGCGGTCGAGCTGACGGGGAGAAATTCGGTCAAGCCTTCGAGGATGCCGAGCAGGATGGAGAGCAGGTAATCGTGCACGCGGAATTAGATCTACCGTGTCACCTTCAGGCGGCGCGAGCCTGGTGAATACCTCGAGGTGCCTTCACCGGCGGCTGGCGCCGTCCGCCTCCCACTGGGAGAGGGATCGCGTCCACCCAGTGCGCAGAATCTGGTCTCCCAGTGAGGACGCCGACTGCTGGCAGTGCATCCGCTCATCGCGTCGGATCTGGTCTCCGGGTTACGAGGTCGATGGCCGGCAGCCGAAGAAGAATTGCAGATCCTCATCTTAATCTGCGCAATCCATCTCTCTCCCCGGGGGAGAGACGCGCGCGCGCAGCGCGGCAGTGAGGGCGAAGCGCGGCATCGAGAAAATCGGCAACCCCGCACATTCCGCCCAGAAACAGTTGTCAGACCGCCTCGGCTCCGCGTTCGCCAGTGCGAATCCGGATCGCCTGTTCCACCTCGGTGACGAAGACTTTGCCGTCACCGATCTTGCCGGTCTTGGCGGCCTGAGTGATGAGATCGACGGCGCGCGAGGCAAGCTCGTCCGCGATCACGATCTCGAGCTTAACCTTGGGGAGGAAATCCACCGTGTATTCGCTCCCACGGTAAATTTCGGTGTGTCCCTTCTGCCGGCCGAAGCCTTTCACTTCGCTCACCGTCATTCCTTCGACGCCGATCTCGGCGAGGGCCTCGCGCACGTCCTCCATCTTAAAGGGCTTGATGATGGCCTCGATTTTTTTCACGCGGGCATACTAGAACCGGAGGCTTAAAGCGCAAGCAGGCCGTGCGCGCAAGATCGCATTTTGCTCCATCTCTGCCGGCCATTACCTGTTAGGCGAGCGCGCTTTGCCGAAGGATCCGCACGATTTGGTCGGAAAAGATTTTCGCTCCGCCCGAGGCCGGATGCCGGACACAGGCCGCTGAAAGATGTAACTGCTCGGAGCAATCGAATCGGCGGGCACGACCGTCGGATCAAGCGGTCTTGAGCAGATCGTGGCTTTGCACCAAGACCACGTCCGCGCGCCGCATTTCCGCGAGCGCCTCATCCACATCTCCGGGCTGGAGCGCGATCCCGCGGCAGGCGTCCACGATCACGCAGGTGTCGAACCCAAGTTGCCGGGCATCGAGGGCGCTGAATTTCACGCAATAATCGAGCGCCAGGCCGAGCAGGTAAACGGTGGTCGCGCCTTCGGTGCGCAGGTAATCGGCCAGCCCTGTGGCCCGCCGACGCGCGTTGTCGAAGAAGGTGCTGTAGCTGTCGATCCGCGGATCAGTTCCCTTCTGAAAAACCGCGGCGATCCGGCTCCGGTCGAGAGCGGGGAAAAAGGCCGCGCCCGGCGTCTGCTGGACGCAGTGTACCGGCCAAAGGATCTGCTCAATGCCATCGAGGAGGATGCGCTCGCCCGGTCTCTTGCCGGGATGATTCGCGGCGAAACTGCCGTGATCGGGCGGATGCCAATCCTGCGTGGCAAGAACAAGCGGGAAGAGCGATTGAAGTTGGTTCGCCAGCGGCACGATTTCGTCCCCGCGCGGAACGGCAAGCGCTCCACCAGGCATGAAATCATTCTGCAGATCGACCATGATGAGTGCCTTCATCCCGGCTCCTGTGCCTCCTTGCGCGCGCGCGAAATCAAATCCTCCCTCAGCCGGTAGAGCGCGCTCTCAAGCCCAACAGGGTAAGGCGTTGGGTTTTGCAATTGTCGGGTTGCGGGCGGCAGGGAGGCGAGCTGCCTCTGGGCAAGCTGGCGCGACTGCTCGATCGAAGGAAACGCACCAACCAACCCGCCTCCGCGCAAGACAGGTGCGAGTAGATCGAAAGATTCCGTCACGCCTTTGATTTCGAGCAGCGCTCCTGTCGTCAGATCGACGCACGCACCGGGGTCCGTCAAGCCTGTCTCAAGGTCGTAAATGGCGTCACCGACAAACTGCCCTTGCGCATCGCGAGACCGGCGCACCTGCAATCGTCCCGGACAGGAAGTCTTACCCGGCTCATCGGAAAGCTTGAGCCGGGGTTGCCATTTTCCACCGGGAGTGCGCACGGCGCCGAGTTTGTAAATCCCATTCAGGGCCGCGTCCGGGCAGCCGGTGACGAGCTTCGTTCCGACGCCCCAGACGTCAATCTTCGCGCCGCGCGCCTTCATCTCCGCGATCGCATGCTCGTCGAGGTCGCCGGAACAAACGATGAGCGCGCTTGGAAAACCAGCTTCGTCGAGCATCCGGCGCGCTGCGATGCTGAGCGCGACGCGATCGCCCGAATCAAGCCGAATGCCGATGAATTCATGGCCGCGCGCGCGCAACCCGCGGCCCGCCTCGAGCGCGCGCCGCAAGCCGGTGAGCGAGTCATAAGTGTCAACGAGGAACACGGCATTGTTAGGCATGACCCTGGCATAGGTCTCGAAAGCTTCGGTTTCACTCTCGAAAAACATGATCCAACTGTGGGCCTGGGTGCCGCTGACCGGAATGCCGTAGCGCTGCCCGGCAAGCAAATTGGAGGTGCCGGCGCAGCCGCCGATGTAAGCCGCGCGGCTGGCGCTCAGCCCGCCTTCCAGCCCCTGCGCGCGACGCAAACCGTATTCGATCACGCGATCACTGCCCGCCGCGAGACAGACGCGCGCGGCCTTGGTCGCAATCAGGCTTTGGAAATTGAGGAGGTTGAGCAAGGCCGTTTCGATGATCTGGCAATCAATCATCGGTCCGCTCACCCGCATCATGGGTTCGTTAGGGAAAACAATCGTCCCTTCCGCAACCGCGTCGACATCGCAACCGATGCGCAGGTCGCCCAGCCATTCCAGAAACCCGCGGTCGAATACCGGCGCGCCATCGTTCCCGCGCCGGTCCGCCAGCCAGGCGACCTCGTCCTCGCTAAAATGGAATCCTTGCAGGAACTCGATCGCTGCCGGCAAACCACAGGCGACTGTGAACTGCCCGCCGAACGGGTTTTCTCGGAAGAGCAGGTGAAAGACGGCCTCGTGATCCTGGAACCCGGCTTTCCAATAGCCGCAGGCCATCGTCAACTCATAGAGATCGGTATTCAGCGCCGACCAAGTATGCGCCGCGGTTTTCATTCTTGGCTAAGGTAAGTGCAACCACCGCGCTTGCGAGTCTCACCGGGACCCGAGGACGAACTTCGCGCCCAATCTTCGCTTGCTTGCTTTGCTCTGCTTTTCAGCGTGCAAGATTAAGCCGAAACATGAAGCGCGAAATCATCCTCGCCCAATTCGACCGATTGCCGCCGCTGGCCGCCGGCTGGGCAGAAGCCTTGGAAAAGCGCATCTTGCGCGAAGGCGTGCCGCTTTCGACTGAGGAATCCGCCGATGCAAAGATGCTTGGGGTTCGGGCGCCAGAGCGGGTCCGGCTTCTTTGCCTCGCGAGCGTGCCGACGCCCGACGATCTTACCCTTCGGACCGCCGCGGCGGCCGTGCAGTTCCTTACTCCGGCAACACGCGGACTGGCCTTGCGCTACGGGATTTTCATGAGACGCGATTGCTGGCGGGAGCGGCGCCTCGTCGCGCACGAACTCGCCCACACCGCGCAATACGAACGGCTCGGCGGGATTGAACCGTTCCTGCGGCAGTATCTGCGCGAATGTCTCACGATTGGTTATCCCGCCGCGCCGCTGGAACAGGAGGCGATCGCGGCCGTCACAGGCCTCGGGTTAAACGAGATTGCCTGACGAGCGGCCAGTTGGCGTGGCCGAACCGATCGCCTCGGACGGCCAACTACCTACTGTTGTGCGGTAACTTGCTCCTGTCGCAGAGACTTAGAGTGAGTTCAGGAAGGCGTAAACCAATGCCTTATCGTCATCCGTGAGCGCATTGAACTGCGCAACGGAATCCGCCGCCTGACCCGCATGACGCTCGATCGCGTCATACAGGGTAGACGACAGACCGTCGTGCATGAGCCGATTGCGAGTGCGGAGCCCCCACAAAGGAGCCGTCTTCATCTTGTTTGCGGTGTCCGCGTAATCCGGCAAAGGCAAAATAGGAATCCCATCTCCGGTCCCGACGTCGTGAAGGAGAAAGTCACTGTAGGGGTGAATGAGCCGATCTCCCAAGGCATTCGGAACCGCGAACGCCCCGCCGTTGATCGGGGTGCCCGCGGGAGCTGTCACAATCGAACTGACATGGCAGACGGCACAGCCAACCTGATTGAAGCGGTTTTCGCCGAGCCGGACATCGTTGGTAATTTGTCCCCGAGCCGGTGCGGTGGTCGAGCGGAGGAAAAGCGCGAAGGCTTCCACATCAGTCCCGTCGTCTTCCGGATCAGGAACCGGATCGTACTCGGTCCCGTACCCGACGTACTTTCCGCTCGAAGTGTTTTCATCGGGGAAGAGTGGGCTCGTGATGCCCATTTCATTGACATAAGCATCGGCCGCAAACGAAACCAGGCTGGCGTGCTGAGCCTTCCAACCGAAGCGGCCAATGCGGGCACTGCCATCGCCTTCGAGCACGGGCACTTCCGGCGCGAGGCCCTGCTTGTCTGGGGGTTGGCCATCACGAATCGCCAGCAAAGTGCTATCTGCAATGCACTCGACATAACCGTCACCGAGGCCAGCAGGTGAGATTCGGAACGCTCTTGTTTCATCCGTATCGACGACATGCTCAACGATATCGGGGTAAGTCGCGCGCGACTGGATGAGTGACCCGCCCAGGGATTCGTAAAAAATGCCATTTTCGGTGTGGCCGGTGCGCTGCACCAGGACCTGACTGGCGCCGCCGGTAACAACGTTTTGATGGCATTCCCGACAGCTCTGCGCATTGTAGACGGGTCCTACTCCGTCGTCCTGGCGTTCGACTTCTTCGAAGACGAAGCGAGCCTCATTATAGGAGCCTAATGGGTCCACATTATCTTCGGTGATCTTGTCGAATTCCGGTCCCTGCCGGGCGTAACCATTGGTCTTGAAGTCGTAACCGGTCTTGCCTGGTTTGGTTGTGTCGGTGGGCAGGAGTCGTGCCGGAGCTTCCGGCGGCGCCCCCCTTGTCGGAATGAATCTGTCGTAGCGAGTTGGAGTATGGAGTGATTGACCCTGCACAGAAGCGACACAGAAGATGCCGGCGACCGTGAGAGTTAGTGACGTAACGCAGCCAGTTAGTGTTTTCATTGTTAGGTTAAGTTATTTGACAACCGAGTAGAAGAGCGGAGTTCCGAAATTGCCATGACCATCGCCCAGGAGAATTGAGATGGTGCCGGAGGTTCGATTGGAGTTAACCAGGTCGAGGTGTCCGTCCTTGTTCAGGTCCACGGCGACGACAGTATGAGGCTCCTCCTCGACAGTGAGAATGGGGCCAGGGACCAGATTCCCGGTACCATCCCCGAAGAAGAGGAGCAACGAGGTACTCTGGTCGTGAGATATCTGAAGTGAAGTTACCGGGTAACAAAGATCGAGCTTCCCGTTTTCGTCAAAGTCGCCCAGAGCAATTTCGCCTTTCAGACTACCAGCGCCCAGCGTAATTGTTTGCTTGAGCACGAAATGCCCGGTGCCATCCCCGAGCAAAGTGTTGATGTAGTTACCAGTCTGGTTAGTGGGCTGAGCGCCACCTACTACGAGGTCCACTTTGCCGTCGTTATTCAGGTCACCGGCCTGAACACTCGTTGGGAAAGCATTCACCGCAGGCGCTTCCTTGACCGTAAACTGCCCGGTGCCATCTCCCAGCAGGATGAAGACGGAACTGCCGGCCCCGGTGATAGGGTTGGCAATCGAGGTGACCGCGAGGTCAAGGTTGCCATCTCCGTTAAAGTCAGCCGCGGCGAGGCCGAAAGAGTGCGGAATACCTGCTATCTCCACTGGCGGAACACGAAAGCCTCCTTTTCGATCGTTCAGGTAGACCAGCATGATCCCTTCGTCGGGTCCATTCATCGCGATGTCAGGCCGCCGGTCGTTGTTGAAATCTCCGATGACGAGTCTGGTCGGTTCGCCGTCACCATTGTAAACCAGGTCGCGGTGACCGAATCCTCCAAGTCCATCACCCTTATGAATAATGAGGTCGTAACCCCAGGCTGCACAGCCGGCAAAATCAAGCAGGCCATCGCCATCCAAGTCCGCCACCGCCAGTCCTTTGGTCAGAGTGTCGGATCCGACGTGACCATAGAGAGTAAATCCACCCGCGCCGTCACCCCGGAATAAGGTCACGTTGTCAAACCCGGTGACGTTGACCGCCAGGTCGAGGTCGCCGTCCCGGTCGAAATCACCAGCAGCAATTAATTCCGGAAGTGCGAAAGAGCCGGTGCGGTGGTTGCCATATGCGGGGGCGAGCGTGAGTGCGGCGAAAGCGATCGGGCCCAGGATCGAAAGGAGAATCGTTTTCATCGCTTGGGCTTCTCCTTTCTACTGAATTTCGATTTGGCCGATGTGAGCAAAGGTGTCAACGTCGCCATCGGGTTGGATGATATCGGCCGTTTCGTGCGGTGTGCCGGCGACCGGGGTTGGTGTTCCATCGCCGTCGAAATCGGCCACGGCCAGCGCGCTGCCAAAGCTGGCAAACGCCTGCGGAACCGCGCTCGTCAGCGTCTGGAAGAGTTTCCCATTGGCCCCGCTAAAGGTGAAAATCTGGCCGGCGTTGACCAGCCCGTTGACGTCCTGATCCGGCGCACCCGCGATGATGTCCGGAACGCCATCGCCGGTCACATCCGGTGCAAGAATGATGGAGTGGCCAAACCTGGCAAAGGATTGCGCCCGCGGAACTCTCAGTTGGTAGAGCAGGCTGCCGTCACTGCCCTTGAAGACGAATACGAGGCCGCGGGAAGCATTAAGCAGGGGAGCGCCGATCGCATAATCCGGAATGCCATCTCGATCAAGGTCGCGGCCACCCGCGACGGCAAATCCGAAGGAGTGCTGCTTTTTCTCGGCAACCGGGGAGTTGATCGTGCGAAGGAGCGCTCCAGTACGACCGCTGAATAGAAAAGCCTCGCCGCCGCTGGGCGCGCCGATCAGTGCGTCGGCGACTCCGTCACGATCGATATCGCCGGCGTTGGCCACGGCAGATCCAAACGCGGCACCGACTTCTTTTCCGCCCGCCGCCGGATGGTCCAGCCTGCGAATGAGACTTCCATCCGCCCCGCTATAAATGTAGGCGGCACCGACCAGGACCACGCCGTCTTCACCTCCAATATTTCTGCCGGGCTCCCCAATCAGAACATCAGCAACTCCGTCGCCATTTACATCGCCCAGATTGTCCACGGAAAATCCGAATTTCCCCTGTTCCTGCGGCTCTGTCGGGTCGAGCGTGAAGAGCACGGCGCCATCGCCTCCACTAAAGATATAGGCGCGTCCGGTGTTGATCGTCTTTTCACCCTGATCCACATCCTCCACATTGTGATGAGGCAGGCCGGCGAGCACCTCCGGTATCTCGTCGCCGTTCAGATCCGCGATCACGGCAACGGAACTGCCAAGCTGGCCGGCAAACTTTTCCTGCGTCTCCATTTGAAAATCAGGATCATCCAGCTCCCTGATCACACTGAAATCCGCACCGCTGATCAAAAAAACCTTCCCAACGTTCTGAGGCGGGCCAAATCCGGGCGGGCCAGCGAATTCGCCATCCTGGGCTGGCGCACCCACCACCAGGTCGGGAACGCCATCGCCGTTCAGGTCGCCAGCGTTGGCTACGGCCCAGCCAAACAGCGTGGATGCGGGTTGCGGTTTGGGGTCCAGCACCGTCGTCGCTCGCGCGGTCATGATTGGCATCAGCAGCAGCGCGAGACCGGCTGCCAAAACCATCCGCCAACCCGCTGCGGGATGACTATTCCGCAGCGATCGAACCGAATTTACAGACTCCTTAAAAGCTAAACGCAAGTCGCTCCGGCTCCCCATGGTGCGGTCGCGTTTACCAAAATCCGCCGGATGGGGCAAGCAAAAAACCCGTTCGGGGAGTAAATCCTTCAACCCGACGGGAACTACCAGTGGCAGCAAGCCCGGTTTTGAGCTGCAAATCGAATCAGAGCCCGGGCCGGAGTTGGCCGCTCCCGCTATCTGGCCACGGCCGCCGCCGAGGAGTGTCTCGAGCGCAGGGCGTGGCGAACGAAGTTTTGGCCGATGTCCCACATTGGCCCAGGGAACCTGCGGCAGTCGGTCAGGGTCGCGTCGAAGGCCTTGACGAACATTTCGACTTCCTTTTCGCCGATGATGAGCGGCGGGAGAATCTTGACCACGTCCATCGCATGTCCGGCGACTTGGGTAAGAATGCGATGCTGCGCCAGCATCTGGGTCACAACCATCTGGGCAAAGAGCACCTTGTCGACCTTGTGGAGGAGCTTCCAGGCCATTTTTAACTTAAGCTCGTTAGGCTCGTGGAACTCGATCGCGATCATCAGACCCTTGCCGCGCACCTCTTTGATGAAGCTATGCTTCGACTTGAGCGCATCGAGCCGCTCGATCAGGAGTGCTCCCATCCTGGCGGAATTCTCAATCAGCTTTTCCTCATCAATCACACCCAGAGCGGCGAGGCCGCAGGCCATGGCGAGATTGTTGCGGCCGAAGGTGGTCGAGTGCACGACACAGCGATCCATCCGGCTGAACGTTTTCTGGTAAATGTCACGCCGGGTCACAATCGCGCCGCACGGCACGTAGCCGCCGCTGAGAGTCTTGGCAAGAGTGATAATGTCCGGCTCCAGGCCCCAGTGCTCGAAACCGAACATCTTCCCGGTCCGTCCCAGACCGGTTTGAATCTCGTCGCAGATCAGAAGGGTTCCGTATTTCCGGCAAAGCTCCTGCGCCTTCACAAAGAAGTCACCGCGGGGATAATTTACCCCTTTGCCCTGCACCGGCTCGATGACAAAGGCGGCCACGTCGCGCTTCGCCAGTTCGCGCTCGAGCGCGCCAACATCATCGATCTCAATCCGGCCATCAAAACCCTGGACGAGCGCGCCGAAGCCTTCGGTGAAACTCTCGCACCCCATGAGGGAGAGCGAGCCCATGCTCAGACCATGAAAGGCGCCGCCTAACGAGAAGACGCGCGGCCGCTGCGTCGCGGCCCGGGCAAACTTAAGCCCCCCCTCGATCGCTTCGGTACCGGAATTGCAAAAGAAGACGGCGTCGAGATGCTTCGGCGTCCGCTTCGTCAGCGCCTCGGCGAGCAAACCGCTCAAAAGCGAGCAATCCATCTGCACCATGTTGGGCAGGTCGAGCTCGAGAACGTCGCGAATCGCCTTCTGCACCGCGGGATGGTTACGCCCGATGTTAAAAACGCTGTAGCCGCTGAGGAAATCAAGGTAGGCGTTGTTATCCATGTCGTAGAGATAAGCGCCCTCGGCCCGGGCATAGACCTTGTCGAAGCCAATCACGCGCTGGGCCGCAACCAGGGTGCGGTTGAGGTGGCGTTCGTGAAGTTCGTAATTTTCGCCGAGCCGGGCGGGGATGATCTCCTTCAGATCAAGAGCCATGGATAATGCTCTGCGATTTAGAGGCGGAAAGCAAACTCGCCCCTTCCAATCGTCGCAGGCTACTGCCGCGCCGAACTGCCGGCTCGTGTTACCGGCCACATGCCGGAATGTCGCTGCGCACCGCAATCCGGCGCAAGGCGGAGATTGTCGCTATGCCGATAAAAGGACAGCAACGTCCACGCTTCAGCTTTGGGGCCGGTGGAGAGCGGCGATCGTGCGCCGCCTCTCTTGCTCACTCCGGGGTTTTTGTTCGATCCTGGCGGGTGCAAGCGACACCTGGAACGGGTGCGAAGCGATCGCGAGTCCGTGGTCTGCCGTGGTGCTCGCACGAAGAAAGCAGTCGCCTCTCGCACACGAACTCGCTACCTTGCCCCCGGAGAGCAATGGAGTCGCTTGAGGAAATTAAAACCCGGATCGAAGCTGCGATCCCGGGCGCGAAGCTCGAAATCATCCCAAACCCCGGTCCCGCGAATCAACCGTCGTTGCTCCTCGATCACGCGCACGCCGTCGCAACCGCTTGCTTTCTGCGCGACGATCCGGCCCTGCGCCTCGACTTTTGTTCCAACGTCACCGGAGTCGACTGGCTCGACCGAGCGGTGAAGAAAAAGGTGAAGGTGAAAAAGCTGATCGAAGGTGTGGAAAAGGAGGTCGAAGAAACCCAGGAGGAATTTTTTCCCGGTTATCTGGAGGCCGTTTACCACCTCTATTCGATCACGCACAAGCATGGTCCTTTGGTCGTTAGGCTGAGAACCACCGATCGTTCGCGCTTCGCCCCTTTGCCCTCGCTCACACCGGTCTGGCGAAGCGCGGAATTTCAGGAGCGCGAGATCTACGACCTCTACGGAATCCACTTCGAAGGCCATCCCGACCTGCGCCGCATCCTGATGTGGGATGAGTTCGAAGATTTCCCGATGCGCAAAGATTATCGCGAACCCGATGACTACGAGTACGAGCCGACCGCGCACGACGAAGTCCTGGAAAAGGCCAGGGCACATCACCCGCCGCGCCCGCCTATTGATGGCGCGGAAAGTCTGACCAACGGGTAGCCGAATTCGCCTCTGGAAATTATCGGGGGGTGCGACCGTTGTCTGTTCAATCCAATGTCCGAAAATAGCGCGGAAAGCGACCCCGGCTTGGTGAGTGAATTCCTTGAGCGCCTGAAACACCGCAAGCTCGTCCAGTGGGCGATCGCCTACGTCGCGGGGGCGTTCGCCTTGCTCCAAGGCATCGACATTGTCGCGCAGCAGTTCAATTGGCCGGAGGGAATGCGGCGCGGAATCACCCTCGCTCTGGTGGTCGGCTTTTTCATCACTCTTGTCCTCGCCTGGTATCACGGCGAACGCGGCGCACAGAAAGTGAGCGGCACCGAGTTGCTCATCATCGGCCTGGTCCTGGCCCTTGGGGGCGGATTTCTCTGGCGCTATTCCGCCAGCTCACGTGACTCTCAGACGAGGATCGCCGCTATCTCGGCCGGAGCTAATCCGGCCGCAGCAGTTATGGCCATCCCGGAGAAATCGATCGCGGTCCTTCCCTTTGAAAACCTAAGCAGCGACAAAGAGAACAGTTACTTCACCGACGGGGTGCAGGATGAAATCCTGACTGATCTGGCCAAGGTCGCGGACCTGAAAGTCATCAGCCGCACGAGCGTGATGCAGTATCGCGATACCGCTTCGCGCAACTCACGCAGGATCGGCCAGGAACTGGGTGTGGCACACTTACTCGAAGGCAGTGTCCAGCGCGCGGGAGGAAAAGTGCGGGTCAACGCCCAGCTCATCGACGCCCGCAACGATGCGCATCTCTGGGCGCAGACTTATGATCGCGATCTGAAGGATGTCTTCGCCATCCAGAGCGAGATTGCGGAAACGATCGCCGACCAGCTCCAGGCCCGCCTTTCGCCTAACGAACGTAAGGCAATCCAGCAGCCGGCCACGACCGATGTGGCGGCGCACAGTCTCTACCTGCGCGCGCGCGAACTCGACGACCTGGTCAACGGTCCGGATAGCAAGAAAGTGCTGCTGGAGGCGATCACGCTATTGGAAGAAGCGGTGCAGCACGATCCGAACTATTACCTCGCCTACTGTCTCATGGTGGAAGTGCACACCGATCTCTACTGGGGCGGTTTCGATCCCACTCCGGAGCGACTGGAGTTAGCCAGGGCAGCTTTGGAAAAGGCCGCCAGCATTGCTCCGGATGCCGGGGAAATTCATCTCGAAAAAGGCGTCTACCTCTATCATGGCTTTCGCAACTACGAGGGAGCGCGCACGGAACTGGGACTGGCTGCGAAATTGCTGCCCAACTCGGCTCGCGTGTCACTGATGGTTGGCGCAATCGATCGACGCCAGGGTCACTGGGATGATGCCGTGCTTGATTTTCAGCGCGCGGTCCAGACGGAGCCGCGTGTGGCTGTCATTTACGAAGAGGCGGGTTCCACCTTTTCGGGTCTGCGTCAATACGCCGAAGCTACAAGTTATTTCGAGCGCGCCTACGCTTTGAATCCGACCGATCAGTTTGCCGGAGCGACCCTGGCGCAGTTGGCCTACTTCGAGAAAGGGGAAACCGCCGGCTGGCGCAGGCATCTGGACGAAGTTCAACGCGCAGGCCACGCTAACGCGATCTCGAATTTCTTTGTCGACTGCGCCCTCGCAGAACGCAACCGCGCCGGGGCCGAGCAAGCGCTCAGCTTCATTCCGCCGGAGGGCGTGAGCGACTCGGTCATGGACATCAACTGGCCGCGAGACTGGTACGTCGGCCTGGTCGCGCGCAGCTTCGGCGAGGCCGAGAAAGCACGAACGGCTTTTACGGCCGCGCGCTCCGCCGTTCTGCCGATGACGCAAAAGCTGCCCGGCTATCCCGCCGGCTGGATTCTCCTCGGCTTAATCGACGCCGGGCTGGGCAACAAGTCAGATGCGATCGGCGAAGGCAAGCACGCCTGCGACTTACTTCCGCTCTCCAAAGATGCGTGGGATGGCCCCAGCTACGTGACCAATCTCGCGCTTATCTACACCTGGGTGGGCGAGAAGGAACTGGCTCTGAAACAACTCGCCCTTTCGGCGACGATCCCCGCGGGCGTGACCTACGGCGAACTCAAACTCTCGCCAAAATGGGATTCGCTTCGCGGCGATCCAGGTTTCGAAAAAATCGTCGCTTCGCTCGCCCCCAAAGAAACTGCCGCGAGGTGAGAATTCTGGACGAACTGCGCGGATGCGTGAAAACTTGAATACGGCATGACCACAGGATTCCAGGAACTCGAGCAAGCGCCCTCTCCGGCGATGGCCTCCGGCCTTGAGGGCGAGCTGCTCGAGGTGTCGTTAGGCCCGCAGCATCCTTCCACCCACGGCGTTTTCCGGATGAACGTCGCGCTCGACGGCGAGATTGTGCGCAAGCTCAAGCCGGTCTTCGGCTATCTCCATCGCAACCACGAAAAAATTGGCGAGAACGCCAGTTATCTGGCCTCCATGCCTTATACCGACCGACTCGATTACATCTGCTCGATGACGAATAACTGGGCCTACGCGCTGAGTGTCGAGAAACTGGCCGGCATCGAGGTCCCCGAGCGCGCCGAATATCTCCGTGTCATCCTGGCGGAACTGACCCGCCTGGTGAATCACGCCTCATTGTTAGGCTTTCTCCTCAGCGACATGGGTGCGTGGGGCACCCCGCTCATGTACGCGTTCCGCGAACGCGAACGCATCCTCGACCTTTTCGAAGCGCTGAGCGGCTCACGCATGATGTGTGACTACATGCGTTTCGGCGGCTGCCGGGTCGATCTTCCTCCCGGATGGCTCGAGGAAGCGCGCAAGATCGTCGCGAGTTTCCCACCTTTCCTCGATGAATTCGAAGAACTCATTACCGACAACGAAATCGTCATGGCCCGGACCCAGAACGTCGGAAACCTCTCTGCCGATCTCGCCGTCAGCGCCGGCATCACCGGCCCGATGTTGCGCGCGTCGGGCGTGAACTACGACATCCGCAAAGTCGATGGCTACGGGATTTATCCGCGGTTCAAATTCCGGGTTCCGTTAGGCGAGCACGGCGATACCTACGATCGTCTCATGATGCGCGTCCTCGAACTGCGCGAGAGCCTGACGATTCTGAAACAGGCGATGGACGAGTTGCCCGAGGGACCGATCCAAAACCCGAAGGTAAAACTGCGCGCGTTCAAGCCCCCGATTGGCGAAGCCTACGGCCGAATCGAAGCGCCAAAGGGCGAGCTGGGTTTCTACCTCATCAGCGACGGCACGGGAAATCCGTATCGCTATCGGGTGCGTCCCCCGAGTTTCATCAATCTCACCATCCTCGAAGACATGTGCCTCGGTCACACCGTCGCCGACGTGATGGTAATCCTCGGCAGCGTCGACATCGTGATGGGCGAAGTCGATCGTTAGGCAGAAGCATCTCCTCCGAAACTAGCGTCTTGCCATTCTGTCAGAACCGTCATACCCTTTGCAGCCATGAAAACGTTGTCTGTAAAGCTGCCCACGCCGCTGGCGCACTGGCTCTTGAAGCGTTCGAAGGAACTCGGCCGAACCCAGTCCGATCTCGTGCGGGAGGCGCTCGAGACCCATCGGCAGGGAAAGAATGGGCCGACCTGCCATGATCTAATGAAGGATTTTTGCGGAAGCTTCAGCGGCCCGCCCGATCTCTCGACGAATCCAAAGTACATGGACGATTACGGTAAATGACCACCACGCTGCTCGATGCCGGGCCGCTGGTGGCATATCTGAGTGATCGCGACAAATGGCACGCTTGGGCGGTCAACCAGTTCGTTAGTCTGCGGCCCCCGGTTCTCACCTGCGAAGCGGTCCTGAGCGAAGCCTGCTTTCTCACCCGCCGAAATGGAGGCGAGCCACCCGATATTCTGCAGATGCTGCAACGCGGCGCTTTTGCAATCGCCTTCGATCTTGAAACCGAAACCGCGTCGGTCGAGGTCTTGATGCGCCGTTATTCCGACGCGCCAATGTCTCTGGCCGATGCTTGTCTCGTGCGGCTGAGCGAACTGCATCGCGACTGCCGGGTCCTTACCGTTGATCGGCATTTTGCCCGCTATCGACGGCACGGCCGGCAGGTGATTCCTCTCCTCGCGCCGTGGTAAACCGGCGGCACAGAATGCGAAGCCTTTTCCTAAAGCTGTTATTTTGCTCACTCGCTTTTTCGGGCGTCACGGCCGCTGATACCGTCCCGGAAGCTCGCTTTCTCACGAACGAGCGTCAGCTCATTCTCGAGGGCAAACGCAGCGGCGAAGGCTACTTTTCGCCGGACGGGAAACAGCTCATCTTCCAGAGCGAACGCGAGCCGGGGAACCCGTTTTACCAGATTTACGTCCTCGATCTGGAAACCGGCGACACGAACCGGGTGTCGCCCGGCAAAGGCAAAACCACCTGCGCGTTTTTCCAGCCGGGAACCGATCGCGTCATCTTCGCGTCGACCCATGACGATCCCGATGCGTTGAAGAAACAGAAGACGGAACTGGATTTTCGCGCGAGCGGGAAACAACGCCGTTATTCCTGGGATTACGACGAGCACTTCGAGATCTATTCGGCGAAGCGGGACGGAAGTGATCTCAAGAACCTGACCCACTCCCAGGGCTACGACGCGGAAGGATCGGTCTCCCCCGATGGAAAGGAGATCGTCTTTACCTCCCTCCGCGGCGCCTTCCCGCTCAGCGAGCTTTCGCCTAACGAATATAAGCGGTATGAGCAAGATCCCTCCTCTTTCGGCGACATCTATCTCATGAACGCCGATGGCTCGAACGTTCGCCGCCTAACGAACGAAGCCGGTTATGACGGTGGTCCTTTCTTTTCCCCCGATGGTCAGCGGATTCTCTGGCGGCATTTCGAGCCGAATGGAATGATCGCAGACGTCTGGACAATGAAGCTCGACGGCTCCGACAAGCGCCGGATCACCGACTTCAAGTCGATGTCCTGGGCACCCTATTTTCATCCCAGCGGCGATTACATCATCTTTACTTCGAACAAACTCGGCTTCGAGAACTTCGAGCTTTTCCTCGTCGATGCGAAAGGCGAACACGAGCCGGTGCGGGTCACCTTCACCGATGGCTTCGATGGTCTGCCGGTGTTTTCGCCCGATGGGAAAAAGCTGGCCTGGACGAGCAGCCGCACCGGCGACGGCAAAGCGCAGATTTTTCTCGCCGATTGGAACGATGCCGCCGCCCGCGAGGCGCTCGGTCAATCGCCAGCCCGCGCGCGGGAGTCAGGTTTCCAGCGTGGCTCGGCGGACGGGCTTCCAGCCGGTCGGCTCAGTAAGTCCAGCTTCTCACCCTCGATCACGAAAAGCGACCTGGAGCGCGAGATCGAATGGCTCACCGATCCAAAGCGCGACGGCCGGATGACGGGCACGCCCGGCGCGCAAGCCTCCGCAGAATGGATTGCTGATTATTTCGGTCAGATAGGATTGCAGCCGTTAGGCCAGGGTTTCTTCTTCCCGTTCGATTTCAATTCCGGCGAACGCGTCCTGCCAGAGAAAACCAGCCTAACGATTAAAGGAGGAGGCAAAGTACCGGTAACGGCGGCACTCGAGACCGATTTTCGCCCCCTCTCCTTCAGCGAGAATGGCGATGCCGAAGGCGAGGTCGTCTTCGCCGGCTATGGGCTGACGGTTCCCGAAGGTGGCGAGGGCACGAGCTACAACTCCTATGATAACGTCGAGGTGAAGGGGAAGATCGCACTCATCCTTCGTTACGTGCCTGAGAACGTCGAGCCGGCCCGGCGCGCACAGCTCAATCGTTATGCCGGGCTGCGTTACAAAGCGATGCAGGCGCGCGAGCACGGCGCGAAAGCGGTCCTCGTCGTCACCGGTCCAAATTCGCCGAACGCAGGCGAAGTTCTTCCCCTAACGAATGATAACACCAGCGCCGGAAGCGGGATCATCGCCGCCTCCATCAGCGGCAAACTCGCCGATGAACTGCTCGCTCCGAGCGGCAAGACCCTGAAGCAGCTTCAGACCGCGCTCGACAACGAGAACCCGCACGCCGAGCAGGGTCTGGCCTTGAAGGTGAAAGCAAAACTCAGCTGCGGCATTCAACACTTGAAGAAAAACGATCGCGATGTCATCGGGGTTCTTCCGCCCGCGCCCGGCAACGACGAATACGTCCTGATCGGCGCGCACTACGATCATCTTGGCCGCGGCGGCACGAACTCGTTAGACCGCTCCGGCGAAGAAGGAAAAATCCATCCCGGCGCCGACGATAACGCCTCGGGCGTCGCCTGGGTGATGGAGCTGGCCGGCGCGCTCGCGCACGACCGGGCCGAGCACGCGGAAAAGTTCAAGCGCGGCCTGATCTTCGCCTGTTGGTCGGGCGAAGAGATCGGGCTCATCGGCTCGGCTGCGTTTGCCGAACATCCGCCGATTTCGTTAGGCAAAATCGTCGGCTACCTGAACGCCGACATGGTTGGTCGCTTGCGCGACAACAAGCTCACGATCCAGGGCGTCGGCTCATCGCATGTGTGGCGGCGGATGCTGGAGAAACGTAATGTCGCCGCCGGGTTCAACCTTAATCTCCAGGATGACCCTTATCTCCCGACCGACGTGACCAGCTTTTATGTCAAAAATATTCCGGTGCTGAGTTTCTTCACCGGCGCGCACGAGGATTATCATCGCCCGACCGACACCGCCGACAAGATTAACTACGACGGCCTCGAGCGGGTCACGCAATTCTCAGACAAGATCATCACCGATCTCGCGCAAACGAACGAGCGGCCCGACCTCGCAAAGGTCGAGCGCAAAGGCCCGATCGCCGGCGGACGCGAAACCCTGCGGGCTTATCTGGGCACGATCCCGGATTACACGACGGATGTGAAAGGGGTGAAGCTGAGTGGAGTGCGCGGCGGCAGTCCGGCGGAAAAAGGCGGAGTCAAAGGGGACGACGTGATCGTGGAGTTTGCCGGACAAAAGATTACGAACATCTACGACTACACCTACGCGCTCGATGCGGTGAAAATCGGCCAGCCAGTAACGATGATTGTCGAACGCAACGGTCAGCGCGTCACTCTCAGAGTGACTCCCGAGGCGCGAAAGTGACCAGGGAAGGTCTCTCAGTGCGCTTACATATCTCTCACACCTTGGGCGTGAACTGCGCGAGATCGTAAATTCCAAGCTGCTTCTCAATCCCGGCCACCTTGTCGACCATGCTTTCGAAGCCGTCCTCGCCGAAGAGTTCGTGTTCCTTCTTCTCGAAGTCTTCGCCTAACGAATCGTATTCATTCGCGCTCATCAGTTTGCGGAAAGCGGGAAAGAGCACCGTGTCCTCGCGCGCTTCGTGCGGACTGTACATGCGGATGAACTGATGCATGAGGTCGGAGAGCCGTGCGCGCTCCTCAGGCTTCTTGAGCGTGGCCGCCGTGGCGAGTTGCAGGGTCAGATCAGTGACATCGCGGCCGCGGGAATGTTGCAGTCGCAGGGTCTTGACCAGCTCAACGAGCTGCCCGGCTTTCTCGAAGCGGGGAAAGAGAAAGTCCTCCTCCAGTTTCTCGTGATAATCCTCGATGAAATGGCGAATGATCCCGGCCGAATTCGAAATTGTCTCGGGCGGCAGATCTTCCTTTGTCTGCAGGCGCCGAATCGCTTCCTCGTAGATGAGGAGAATGCGCTTCAGAACCCCATGCTCCCGCATCAGATCTTCGCTCGGCGAGACCTTTTCTTCCTCGCCTTCCCGCGAGTTCTTTTCCTCAGCGGCAGGAAGCAGGGTTGCTCCGGCGAAAGTGGATGCGCCGACAATCAGGCCGGCGCGGATGAAAGCTCTACGATTAGCTTCGCTCATAGGTATTGCAGTTCCTCCAGACGGTCTCGCTTTTGACAGCCGCTTTGGATGCATGACTCGATTCCGAAGCCAGATATCGAAGGCATTTTCATCTGTGCCTCACAACTTCATACCGAGCAGCAGAGAAGGCAGTTACTTGTAAACCACGACCTCGATGTCGCCGGTCTTATGCGTGACGCTGACATTGGTCCGTCCCTCACTTCTGCGCAGCGAAAGGTCGACGGAACCTTCACCTAGTCGAAGGCGCCGGATTTCCAGCTCGCGCAAAAACCCCGGGAGATTCGTTCGGGAAAAGACGACACGCCGCTCATGTCCGTGGATCGTGAGCCTGAGGCTTGATTGCAAGAGGAGAAAGGCTGCGCCGGCCGCCCAAACCTGCGGATTACAGGCTACCGGATAAAGGGTCGGTCCTTCGCCGCAGCGGCGCTCGAACCCGCAAAACAATTCGGGCAACCGGTGAAGCTCGAAGAAGAGACTGGCGTCGAGGAAGCCGGTCAGCACCTGTTCCGCCTCTTTTTCCCGGCCATACCGCGCGAAACCGGCCGCGATAAGTGAGTTGTCGTGCGGCCAAACGGAGCCGTTGTGATAAGACATCGGGTTGTAACGCGCGGCTGCGGTGGAAACGGTGCGGACGCCCCAGCCATTGAAACAAGCTTCACTCGTTAGGCTGGCTGCCACCCGCCGGGCTCGCTCCGGGCTGGCGATCCCGGTGAAGAGACAATGACCGGCATTTGAGCTAACTACCCGGCAGGGCTGCTTTTTTCCATCCAAAGCCAGCGCGTAGGTGGAAAGCTCTTCGCACCAGAACTTCTCTTCGAACTGTTGCTGCAAAGCCTTTCCTTCACTCGTTAGGCGAGCGGCGCGCTCCTCATCGCCGAGGACGCGGCTTAGTTCTGCCGCCGCCATTTTCGCCGCGTAAACGTATCCCTGCACCTCACAGAGCGCGATCGGTCCCTCCGCTGGATCGCCATTTTCGTGGAAGACCGAATCAACCGAATCCTTCCAGCCTTGATGAACCAGCCCGTGCGGGGAGCGCCGCGCGTATTCGACGAAGCCATCGCCATCGCGATCGCCGTAGCGATCGATCCAATCGAGCGCCCGTTTTACGTGCGGCCAGAGCTTGCGCGCAAATTCGAGGTCGCCCGTCCGTTCGTAGCAGGCGCCGGCCAGCATGACAAACAGCGGCGTGGCGTCGACCGAACCGTAGTAGCGGCCGAAGGGGACTTCTCCCAGCGCGGCCATTTCGCCATCGCGGGTTTCGTGCATGATCTTGCCCGGCTCGGCATCCTGCGCCGGGTTCTCGGTGTCAGCCTGGGTGGCGGCGAGATAATTGAGAACCCCGCGGGCGAGCGATGGATTAAGCCAGAGACATTGCAGGGCAGTGATGATTCCGTCGCGACCGAATGCCGTGCTAAACCAAGGGACGCCGGCATAGGGATAAGGACCGTAAGGTGTCTCGGTCCGCATCATGTGGAGATCGGCGAGGGAACGATTCAGCCAGTCGTTCAATTGCTCATTGGAAGAGAAAATCTCCGGCTCCTCCTCGCGCGCCGCCTTGACTGCGTCGGTCGCCTCGCTGGCCGCGCTCTCATAATGCAGTATCTTCGCACCTGGCTTTCTCGGCTCAGGTTTTTCTCCGACCGCCAAAAGTTCGCAGCGGATCTCGCAGAAATAACAAGCTGACTCTCCCGGCTCGAGGTGGGTCGTGAATTCCACGGCCGATTCCGAAAGTCGCTCTGGTGGGGGATCAAAGATCAAGCGGGTGAGTCGCACCCGGCGATCGAGCCCTTCATAACCAAGCGTGACCCGATCGCGTTCGACTTTGGTCGGGAGCGCGCGGCCGCGCTTCTCGCGGTGCATCCCGCGCACTTCGAAGATGTCGGCAAAATCGGCCGCGAATTGGAGAGAAAATTTCAACTCGGCCCGTTGCGCGCCGTAGTTATGCAAGCGGAGACGCTGGTAGAGCCCGTCCCGCCACAGGCTCTTGGAGCGAAAAATGTGGAGGCTGCCGCGCGGCGTGACGACCTCGTCGCCGCGCAGCAGATCGGAATTCATGAGGTCGACGGCAAGCAGCGCGTTGTCCTCCTTCACGGAAGAGCTGAGCAGAAGCGGTCGCACCCGCTCAAACCCGAGGGTGAAGGTGGAAAGGAACCGCGTGTCGCGGTGATATAAGCCGAGCTCGCCGCCGCCGACGCGTTCGATGTCGCCGAAGCGATCGAAAACGCCAAAGGTGTCGCCACTTTTCAAGACCCGCACCCGGTCGTCGATCCGTTGCGAAGTCGAGAGGACGTAAAAGTTTTCGCTGACCGAGATGACTTCCTGGCTCACGCCTTACAGCTGCCCCCGCTTCTTTTCCCGGCCGCAAATGATGCGCTCATAGATCGCAAGATAATCGCGCGCCATCCGCTCCGCTGTAAAACGCGCCTCAAAAATTTCCCGGCAACGCGTCCGGCTCAACTCAGGAATGCGGCGAGCTGCTTCCACTGCGTCTGGTAATTCGTCCACGATAAAGCCAGTGTGACCAGGCTCGATCACTTCGGGGACGGCGCCATTGCCGTAAGCGATGACCGGCGTGCCGCAAGCCATCGCTTCAATCATAACCAGCCCAAACGGCTCCGGCCAATCGATCGGGAAGAGCAGCGCGTGGGCCTGCCCGAGAAAATCCTGCTTCTCTGCTTCGCCGATCTCGCCGACAAACTCGACCAGCGGGTCGTGCAGGAGCGGTTCGACCACAGCCTGGAAATATTCGCGGTCGACGCGATCGATCTTGGCTGCGATGCGCAGCGGCCGGCCCAGTTGCCGGGCGATCTCGACCGCGCGGTCCACTCTTTTCTCCGGAGAAATGCGGCCGAGAAAGGCAAAGTATTCGCCCGGTTCAGGATTGAAGCGATAACGGCCGGCCGGCAGTCCATGGTAAACCGTGCCTTGCCAATTGGCCCAGGGCAGCGGTTCGCGTTGAGCGTTGGAAATCGAAACCACCGGCATCTCCGGGAAGCAATGATAGAGCGGAACGAGGTCAGGAATATCAAGCCGGCCATGCAGGGTCGTGACCTGCGCGATCGGCTCGCGACGGGATAGCGGAAAGTGCAGGTAATCGATATGGAAATGGACAATGTCGAAATCCTGCACTCGCTGGAACACTTCCTCGAGCATCACGATGTGGTGAGCCATGCGGTCGATGCAATCCTTATCCAGGCGCAGCGAGCGCGGGCTGCAGGCGACCAGGTTGGCGCGCGTCACGGAATCGCCGCTGGCGAAAAGGGTCACCTCGTGCCCCTGCCTGACGAGCTCCTCGGTAAGGTAGGAGACCACCCGTTCGGTCCCCCCGTAGCTTTTCGGAGGGACACTTTCGTAAAGAGGAGCGACCTGTGCGATCCGCATCTGCCTTGAATCCCTGAAGTCCGTGCCAGAGAAAAAATCATCTCCCGCCGCCGCGCAACCTGAACGGGAGGTAGGCAGAAGCCAGCTTTGACTCGCGCCGGGAAGCGCGTTATCGGCAGTCGGGACAAAACATGGTTGGCGCTGGGGTTCTCAAAGGCATGGCGGTGACGGCGAAGAATTTCGTCGGGAGCTATTTTGAAAAAGAGCGCCTAACGACGGTGCAATATCCGGAGGAACGGCTCCCGCTTCCCGAGAACGCGCGGAATTTTCCCTTCCTGGTTTACGACGGCAACGATGCCGAGGCCGGGTTGCGCTGTGTCGCCTGCCAGATCTGCGAGAAGGAATGCCCGCCGCAGTGCATCTACATCGTCAAGAGCAAGGACAAGAAACCGGATGCGCTGGGCAAGCCGCAGTTTTATCCGGCGATCTTCGACATCGACATCTCGGTCTGCATGAGCTGCCAGATCTGCGTCGAGGTCTGCCCCTTCGAGGCGATCAAGATGGACAAGGTCTATGAGCTGAGCCGGCGCGAACGGTTTGACGCCTTGCTCATGCGCAAGAGTGATCTCGCGAAGTCGAACGACTATTATCACCGGATTCATCCGGTCGAGGCCGAGGGAGTCGACGCCGCGCTCGCGGCCGCCGCAGCGAAGAAGAAACCGGCTGCACCCGCGGCGCCGCAAGCGCCGCCCGGGTAGCGTACTCGTCTTCGAGTGCTGGCGACTGTGTCTCACCGTCGAGAACTTTCCTTCGACGCGACATCCTGTTTGCGAGCAAAGCCATTCGAAAAGTTCGTCGCGGTGACACACCGCGACCAGCACTCGTGGACGAGTGCGCTACCCAGGCTCGCTCGCCACCCGGTCTCGCTTATCGTGCGCTCGTGAAACTCAGCTTCCGCGTCGTTTTCGTTTTGCTCGCCGCGACATTGGCGGCTTTGGCCGGAACCGATCTTTCGCAAGTGCTGCGCTGGCGAAACATCGGGCCATTCCGGGGCGGACGGACCCGGGCAATCTCGGGCGTGCCTTCGCAGCCGAACATTTTTTACATGGCACCGGTAAACGGCGGCGTCTTTCGCACTGATGATTTCGGGCGCACTTGGAACCCAATCTTCGACGATCAACCGACCGCCTCGATCGGCGCGCTCGCGGTTGCCGTCTCTGATCCGAACATCATTTACGTCGGGAGCGGCGAAGGTTTGCATCGGCCCGATCTCTCGCTCGGCAATGGGCTCTACAAATCAACCGACGCCGGCAAAACGTGGACCCATCTCGGCCTGCGCGACGGACAACAGATCGCGCAGATCGCAGTCCACCCAAGCAATCC
The DNA here is from genome assembly GCA_036825615.1 of Chthoniobacterales bacterium. Lineage (GTDB taxonomy): Bacteria > Verrucomicrobiota > Verrucomicrobiia > Chthoniobacterales > UBA10450 > JAICXG01. The sequence goes on along the minus strand of DAISXY010000018.1, from coordinate 28,754 downwards.
GGATCACCTGCTTGTCGCGGTCGCGGGTCATCCCTACGGGCCTAACGAGGAGCGCGGCATCTTCCTTTCGACCGACGGCGGGAAGACTTTCGCGAAAACGCTCTACCGCGACGAGAACACCGGTGGCAACGATGTCCAGATCGATCCGCAGAATCCGGAGATCGTTTACGCCTCGCTCTGGGAGGCGCGGGAAGGCCCGTGGGAAAACGCGGAGTGGCGCGGGGGCAACGGCGGAATTTTCAAGTCGACCGACGCCGGCAAAACCTGGACGCAACTGAGCGGCGGCCTGCCTAACGACATCACGCAGGCCAACCTCGCGATCGCGCCGAGCGTGCCGCAGCAACTTTTTGCCGCGATCGCAACCCCGAAAATGGTGAGGCTTTATCGCTCGGACGACGCGGGCGCGAGCTGGAAGCAGGCGACGGAAGATGATCGGCCCGCCGGCCGGATCGGCGGGGGCGATCTGCCGGTGGTGCGATTCGATCCAAAGGACCCAAAGGTCGTCTACTCCGCGAGTGTGGTTTGCTGGAAATCGACCGACGGCGGCAAGACGTGGGACGGCTGGCGGGGCGCGCCCGGCGGCGATGATTATCAAAACATCTGGATTTCGCCTAACGACTCGAAAATTATCCTGCTCGGAAGCGATCAAGGGGCGATCATCACCGTCAATGGTGGTCGGACGTGGAGCTCATGGTACAACCAGCCGACCGCCCAGCTTTATCACGTCAGTGCCGACAACCAGTTCCCGTATCACCTCTACAGCGGCCAACAGGAGAGCGGCTCGGTCGGGATCGCGAGCCGCGGAGCGAACGGGCAAATCACCTTTCGCGACTGGCATCCGGTCGGCGCGGAGGAATACGGTTACGTCACAGCCGATCCGCGCGACCCGACGTTCGTTTACGGCGGGAAGCTAACCCGCTACGACCAGCGCACCCGTCAGGCCCAGGACATTTTGCCGAAGCCGTTTCGGTCCGATGAGTTCCGCGTCATCCGAACCGAGCCGGTGATTTTTTCGCCCCTCGATCCGGGACTGCTCTTCTTCGCTGCCAACACGCTCTGGCAGACACGCGACGGCGGGCGCAATTGGCGAGAGATCAGCCCTGACCTGACGCGCAAGAGCTGGGCGATCCCGGCGAGCGTGGGAAAATTTCGCGACCAGCCAAGCGCGCAGCCGCGACAGCGCGGCGTGATCTACACGGTCGCGCCTTCGCCGCTCGACCGAAATCGCATCTGGGCCGGCAGCGACGACGGCCTGATTCATCTCACGACCGACGGCGGCAAGACGTGGCGCGAGGTCACTCCGCCGCAGATCGGCGCGTGGTGGAAGGTTTCGCTGATGGAGGCGAGCCATTTCGATCCGAAGACGGCCTACGCGGCGGTGAACACCATCCGGCTCGACGATCTGCGCCCGCACATTTATCGGACGAGCGACGACGGCAAGACATGGCTGGAGATCGTGCGTGGCTTGCCTAACGACGAAAACGTCAACGTCGTGCGGGAAGATCCGCAGCGGCGTGGACTGCTCTTCGCCGGCACGGAACGCGGCGTTTATGTCTCGTTCAACAACGGCGACAACTGGCAATCGATTCGCCTCAATCTGCCGGCGACATCGGTCCGCGACCTGATCGTGAAGGATGACGACCTTTGCATCGCAACCCACGGCCGCGGGTTTTGGATCATGGATAACATCACGCCGCTCCGCCAGCTTTCGCCTGACGAACCGAGCCAAACGCGCCTCCTCAAGCCGCAGCTCGCGATGCGCGTGCGCTGGAACACCAACACCGATACCCCGCTTCCGCCCGACGAACCGGCAGGCGAGAACCCGCCGCCCGGCGCCCTGATTGACTACTCGTTAGGCAATGATGTTACCGGCCCGGTGACGCTCGAAGTCCGGGACGCGAAGGGCAATCTCGTCCGGCGTTACGCCAGCACCGATCCGACTCCCACGCCCGACCCTAAGTTGAAAATCCCGCGCTACTGGCTTCGCCCGCCGCAGGTGCTCCCGGCGGAGCCGGGCATTCATCGTTTTCTTTGGGACCTCCACGGCGAGCCGCTCCCGAAGGTTGAATCGCAATACCCAATGACAGCGGTCGCGCACGAAACCGCGCCGCAGCCGACGGCGCCGTGGGTCCTGCCGGGCGCTTACTCCGTCAGTCTGACCGCAGGCGGGAAAACCCTTACCCAACCATTACTCGTGAAAATGGATCCGCGGGTAAAAACTTCGTCAGCCGATCTGGCGCGGCAGTTCGAAATCTCGCAACGCCTCGTCAAGCTTCGGACCGAATTGGAGCCGATCGGCAAAGAATACGACGCGCTTTTCGCCGCGCTCATCAAAGCGGAAGAACGGGCGCCGGAGAAGATGCGCCCCCTGCGCGAGAAGCTCGAGTCGCTCGCCGCACCTTCCCGGGTACGAAACGGCGAGCCGCTCGAGTTCGATCTCCTGAGCAGGGCCCGGAAATTGTTCAATGACATCCAGCAGGCGGACGTGGGACCGACGCCGCAACAGCAAACGGCGGTTGACGATCTGGAGCAGCAGGCCGGCGGTGTTCTTGGAAAATGGCAAGGCATTTTGCCGGTGATTGCGCCGCTGAGCGCCGAGCTGAGAGCTGCCGGCTACAAGTCGATGCCAGAGCACTAAGCCGCGTCTCCGTCCCGCGACGCATGGCACGCGGCGTGCGGGTGCAGAGAGCCTGCCACCGATTCTGCCGGGCCGTTTTCGATGAAGAACTCCGACCGTGATCACGCTTTCGCCGCCGCTGCGAGCGAACTGAACAACCTGCTCCAGATCGTCTCCGGCGCAGTCGCTGCGCTCGAGCAGATATGCCGCGGCCTGCCCGATTCGGAAAAACCGCTGACGGTTGTTCGAACCAGCGTGGACCGCGCAGCTCACCTCACGGAGAAACTGGCGGCCGAGCTCGGCGGAACAGGCCAGAAAATCCTTCTCCATCCCGCGCTGGTCGCGCTCGCGCCGGCGTCCCGCGGCGCCGACCTGCGCATCGCCCATCGCATTCTCGTGGTCGATGATGAGCCGATGGCGCTGGAACTTTCAAATCGTCTGCTGACCGACGCCGGGTATCTCGTGAGCACCGCCCGCTCCGGGCCGGAAGCGCTCGAACTGGTGAGCGGCGGTTCGCAATCGTTCGATCTTTACCTGGTCGATCTCAACATGCCGTTAATGGATGGCGAGGAGACCTTCCTGCGATTGCGCGCGGCTCACCCTTCGGCGCTCGTGCTTCTCAATACCGGCTTCATCGAGCGACGGCGGCTCGAGCGGCTGATCCGGTTGGGCCTCGCCGGATTTCTTCGCCGGCCCTATCGGCCCGAGGAACTGCTCAGCCAGGTGGCTTCCATTCTGGCCAGCGGCAAGGGCTCGGTCCCGGGAGTCAGGCCATTCAGCGCAACCGCGGAATTTTGCCGGCGGATTCTGCATTTGCCAAGGCGCACCTCGCCCGCAACGTGAGCCTGTGCCGGAGCTGGCCGATCTCATTCGCGCGTCGCAACGGGCGCTCATCTTTACCGGCGCGGGAATCTCCACCGGCAGCGGGATTCCGGATTTCCGCGGCCCGCAGGGGGTCTGGACGCGGCGGCGGCCGGTTTACTACGAGGATTTCCTCAGCTCGGAAGCGGCCCGGATCGAGCATTGGGATTACAAGCTCGAGGGCTGGGATGCTTTCAAGAACGCCCGGCCTAACGAAATCCATCATGCCATCCTCCGGCTCGAACGCGCGGGCAAGATCGAGATCGTGGTGACGCAAAATATCGATGGCCTGCACACCCTTGCCGGCACCAGCCCGGAGCGGCTCGTCGAGTTGCACGGCACAAATTCGCTCGTCGAATGCATAAGCTGCGGGGAGCGCAGCGATCCCCAGCCGCATTTCGATTTCTTCCGTGCCCATCGCGTCGCGCCGCGCTGCGCCTGTGGCGGCTTGCTCAAGCCAGCCACGATCAGTTTCGGCCAAAGCCTTCAGCCTGACGAACTGGCGCGCGCCGAACGTGCGGCCCGCGCCGCCGATCTGGTCATCGCGCTCGGCTCAACCTTGTCGGTCTATCCCGCGGCCGGGTTCCCGCTTCTCGCCGCCCGGCGCGGCGTCCCCTATATCATCATCAATCGCGGCCCGACCGAGCACGATCACGAGCCGTGTGTCTCGCTCCGGCTCGAGGGTGAAGTGGGGAAGATTTTTCCACCTGCGGTGGACGCAGCCTTATCCGGGCTGGCCCGTTGATTCGGCTACTCGCCGATGTAAGCGGTAATCTTGTGCAGCCCGGTTGCGCCGGAAAATGCAGACCGTTCCGGTTCGAAATGCTCCACCGCGCCGGTGCCATCGGTCGCACGGACCACCAGCCGGTATTCCCCCGGCTCGGTCGGTTTCCAACGGTAACTCCAGAGCGCCCAGGTCAGCTTGGTCCCGGGGTAATCAATCTGCGCGGCGCTCCAGCTCGTTGCATCGTCGCTACTGACCTCGACCCGCGCGATCCCGCGGTCGCCGGCGAAGGCGACGCCTTTCATCCGGATCCCATCGCCTACAGTCGTTAGGCTAAACCAGCCGAAATCGCCCGGGTAGTCGATGCGGGAGCGCGTCGGGACGATAAAGTTCGGTCCCCAGCCCTGCTTCTCGTAGAAGCCTTCCGCCTCGGGGCCGGCGAGCTCGATCCGGGTGACCCATTTCACATTTTTCTCGCCGAAGTAACCCGGAACGATGACACGGGCGGGAAAGCCGTGGCGGTGCGGCAACGGTTCGCCATTCATTCCGTAGGCGATCAGGGTGGTGGGCTTGAGCGCCTTCTCAAGCGGGAATGTGTCGGTGTAATTGTCGACCCCGTGCAGCCGCACCCGCGCCGCGCCCGGAAGCGGGGAGGCGGCGTGGAGCAGTTCGCGCATGGGGACGCCGCGCCAGCGGGCGTTGCTCATGAGGCCGGCGCCGAGTCCGTTGCTGATGCACATGAGCGTGGTCTCCTGCTCGACCGCGGGGAGGGAATGGAGCCGGCCGATTTTGTAGGTCTGCCGCTGGCGCACGAGTCCAGTGACTTCGAGGCGCCAGAGCGATTCATCAACTTTTGGGTCGATCACGTTCTTGGTCACGCAGTAGAACTTGTCGTTAGGCGTGATCCCCTCCACCGCGGGTCCGAGATACTGGGTGCCGTCGTAGCTGAAGGTCGCGACCTGAAAGAGTCGCCGCACGATTGCCGCGCCGCCACCCGCGAAGAGCAGACCAAGTCCACCCAGGAGCAGAGCCCGGCGTCCAATTGCAGGCGAATAGGCGAGTTCGTTAGGCGAACCCCGCGCCGTTGTGAGATAGCGAAAGCTCAGAACGAGGACGCGCTCGAAGATGAAAAAAGCGAGCGCCAGACCAAGAGCGACAAGAATGGCGGCGGGCCGGATCGGATATCCGCGGTTGCTCGTCCCAAGCACGGGCCAGAGAAGCCCAAGAAAAACCAGCAGAGGCAGAAAGAAAAAGATCCCGAGCGTCACGACAAAGGGAGGATCTTTTTTCCGCCGGCGCATGATCAGCCCATAAATCATCCCGGCAACCGCCCCGACCATGATCTGCCCCGCAATGGTTCCACCAACCCCGAGCTGCTTGAGATGACTGTAACCGCCGACCCGACCCATGAGGGTGAGGAACGGCCCCGGTTTGATGAAGACCGTAACGCGATCGCCGATGAGCGTGAGCGGTGTGCCGATCCCCGCCCACATCAGGGCGAGCATTACCGCGGTCATGACGATGCCGGCCAGCGCCCCGGCCAGCAATCCGGCGCCGATGGCTTTCGACCGAGTCACGAGAATTGAATTCTCCCAGATCTCCTCGCGAGCGCGATCAAATTCTTGGGCCTGCACCGGTCGCCGCACAGTGGCCGGGACCACCCGGTTACATCGCGCTCGTTGCGGCTCGGGTCTGCCATTTCTAAAGTGTGCTGCGCCCGAGCCAAGGCGGCGCGCCACCATGCCCGAGCGAAAACCGTACGCGCCGCCACCGATAGTTGAACAGGCGGGGCGGCGCGAGGCCGCGCCGGCTCCAATCCCGGATCGATCCCAGCGTCACGATCCCTACGCGGCATTCCGCTTTCGCAGCTACACCTTTTACGCGCTCGGAAATTTCATCGCCATGACCGGGCGCCAAATGCTCACGGTCGCGATCGAATGGGAAGTCTACGCCCGCACCCACTCCGCAACCGCGCTCGGTCTCGTCGGTCTCGTCGCAGCCGTGCCGATCGTCAGCCTCTCACTCCCGGCCGGTCATGTCGCCGACCGCTTCCGCAGGCGCTCGATTATTCTTTGGACGCAGGCGTTGAGCGCCTGCTGCTCGATCTCACTCGCGCTCATCTCCTGGTATCATCTCGTTATCCCGCGCTGGCCGGTGCTACTCGGGGCAAACAATTTTCTGCGCGCGGTCGCAAACATTTTCGAGCGGCACCCGTCGTTTCATTTCGACGATCGCTCGCTCCCGCTGCTCTATCTCGTCATGCTTTGCTCGGCTTCCGCCCGTACTTTTGGCTGGGCGGCGCGTGCCTCCTTCTTCCCCACGCTCGTGCCGCGGGAAAGCTTTGCGAATGCGGTCACCTGGAACAGCAGCATCTTTCAGGTTAGCAGCGTTCTCGGCCCGGCGGCAGCTGGGTTCCTGATCGTGCACCTGGGCTTTCCCTTCATCTACACACTCGACGCGGTTTGCGCGCTCACCTTTTTTCTCTTTGTCCTGCCGATCGCGAAAATCCGGGAGGCGCCACGGGTGACGGCGCGCGCCTGGCAGAGCCTCGCGGAAGGGATTCGTTTTGTGATGAGCAGGAAAGTCATTCTCGCGACGATCACGCTCGATCTCTTCGCGGTTCTGCTCGGGGGCGCGACGGCCTTGCTTCCAATTTTTGCCGACCAAATCCTGCACTGCGGTCCAATCGGGCTCGGCTGGATGCGGGCCGCGCCCGCGATCGGTGCCTTTGCCATGGCGGTGACAATCGCTTATCTGCCGCCGATGCGGCATGCCGGGCGAACTTTGCTCTGGAGTGTAACTGGGTTCGGGGTCGTGACGATTATTTTTGGAGCGTCGCACTGGTTGTGGCTCTCACTCATCATGCTCTTGCTCACTGGTGCCTTCGACAGCGTAAGTGTGATTGTAAGGCAAACTCTGGTGCAGTTACTCACGCCGGACGAAATGCGCGGCCGCATTTCCTCAGTCAACAACATCTTTATCGGCACCTCGAATGAATTCGGTGCGCTCGAAAGCGGCCTCACCGCCGCCGCCTTCGGACCGGTCTTGTCCGTCATCGGCGGCGGCATTGGGACCATCCTGGTCGTGCTCGCGGTCGCCTGGAAATGGCCGGAGACGCGCCGGATCGGGCGCCTCGACCGTAGCCTTACCTAACGAACAAAGGTCTAGCGCGTCAGTTCCCAGGTATCGCCGAAGTAACTGCGTCCGCTCTGGCCGCCGAAGAGGACAATGCGACGAAGCGCGGGGTCGTAAACCATCCCGGCGCCTTCCCGGGCCGCGGGCGAGAGGGTAGGAAAAAGTTCGACCCAGTTTGAACCGGTCCACGACCAGGTGCGGCTTTGCGGGACTCCGCCATCAGCGCCGCCAAAGAGCACGACCGTGCCGAGATTCGGCGCAAAAACCGCGGACGCGCCGTAAACCGTGAGCGGTTGCATCGCCGGAGTTTGCAGGGTCCAGGTGCTACCATCGTAAGTCCAGGTGTTAAGGACATTCACGTCTCCCAAGCCGCCCCAGAGAACGATCTGACGGTCGACATGATTGAGCGCGACGGCGGATGAGGAACGAGCCCAGGGAACGGTGGGCGCGTTGACCTTGCGCCAGTTCTCGCCACTCCATTGCCACATCGTGAGTTGATAGAACTGGCCGTCGAATCCGCCAAACTCATCGACGCGGCCATTCATGTCCGTGAAAACCATCGGACCAGTCACGGCTTTGGGTGAGTGCGCCGGGGTAGCCTGAGTCCAGCTCGAGGTCGCGCCATCCCAAATCCAGGTATCGCCCAGGTAGGTCCCGTTATAACCACCGAAGAGGACGATTCTACGCGTCTGATAATCATAAGCCATTTGCGCGTTGACCCGCGCGGCGGGCGCATTTGCGGTCTCAACCTTGGTCCAGGTCGTCCCGTCGTAAGTCCAGGTATCTTGAAGGTAGTTATGCGCATCATACCCGCCGAAGAGCACTACTTTTTTGTGAGCCATATCGTAGGCCATCGCGGCATAGCCGCGCGCGGAGGGCGCGGTGGCGGGCGAAAGTTGGGTCCAGGTCAGGCTCTCAGCGGCGGCCTGCGGGTGGAGCGTGAGGAGCAGCGAGACTGAACAGCAAAGAACAAAGTGAAGCGTTCGAGATGTAAGCATACGCTTCGATTTTGACGAAGGACGCCTTTTTTGTCAAAAGAGGGGAGGAGACGAGAAGCCGACAATTTGAGACTTCGTCGCATAATCACTTCGACCTGTGCGGCCCGCGAAGGGCGGTGCAACGTGGTTGCCTGCGCGATGAAACGCGCTACCGTCGCGGCACGGCAATGGAGTTTGCCTTCTTCCACCGCGACGGCGGGAGAGAACCGCGTGAGCTGATGACTCCTGAAAAATCGGAGTTTTTCCATGCTCAGTTACCTTTGGATCATGCTCGGCGGTGCGCTCGGAACCGGCGCGCGCTACTGGGCCTCGGGTGTCATCGCGGAGCGCTTTGGCGAAGTCTTTCCGCTCGGCACACTCTTCGTCAATATTAGCGGCTCGTTTGTGATTGGTTTCTTCGCCGCACTCACCGACCCTGCCGGTCCTTTTCTCGTTAGTCCGCGGATGCGGCAGTTTGTCATGATCGGGCTGTGCGGGGGCTACACGACCTTTTCTTCCTTCAGTCTGCAAACGTTCGAATTGGCGCGCGACGGCGATTGGCTCCGCGCCGGACTCAACTCGGTGCTTTCCGTGGCGTGCTGTCTTGTTTCCGTCTGGCTGGGGCGTGCTCTTGGCCTCCTTATTCTTTCTCGTTAGGTTATCTCATATGCAGTTACCTGAAGACGCGATGCTCCTCCGGATCTTTATCGGGGAAAGTGATCGCTGGCAGCACCAGCCGCTTTACGAAGCGATTGTGCTCAAGGCGCGCGAGCTCGGTCTGGCCGGGGCGACCGTCCTCCGCGGGCCGATGGGTTTCGGCGCGGCGAGTCACATTCACACCGCCAAGATCCTGCGCCTCTCGCTCGATCTGCCGATCGTGATCGAGATTGTCGACTCGGAAGAGAAAGTGAAAAGCCTGCTTCCTTTGCTCGACCAGATGATGGGCGGCGGTCTCGTCACCCTGGAACGAGTGAAGGTGATTCACTATCGGCATGGTCCGGCCAAGAAATAATGCCTGATCCCGCGCGGGCTCTCCTCGCCCGGGGCGATGTGGGCAAAGGATTGACCTTGACGGTTCCTTCGTTCACAAAGGCGCCAGCGTTTGAAAATCAATTGCAATAAAGGTATGAAATTTCCCGTGAAACAACTGGTCATTAGCTGGGTCCCAATCACGATTGCCATCCTCGGATTTGCTGGCTGGCCTCCGCAAACAGCGTCTGCACAGGTGGCGTCGCCCAGCGCCACGGCGGCTTCGCCAGGCGCAGCTGCGCCCGCGGCGCCGTCGAAAGCGGGCGATCGGATGGAGGAGATTCTGAAGCTCTTTCAAACCCACGATTACGCGTCCATCGGACCGCTGTTGCGGACAAGCTTTACCCCCGAGTTCATCGCCGCGCAGGGCGAAGGCGACTTTACGAGTTTTCTGGCAGACAACATGCGCCGCGCCGGCGACATTTGGCGAGGCAAGGTTCGGGTGGAAGGAAATGACGCGATCGCCTTTTTCCAATCAAACCTGACCACGCGCTGGGGCGCGATCACCCTGACGGTGGAGCCAAATGCGCCCTACCGGATCAACGCGTTCCAAATTCAGAGAGCCAACCCGCCCAAAGGTTCCGCCGTTCCCGTCCCACCGAGCGAGAAAGCACGGCTGGCGCAGATTTCGGCCCTCGCAACCAAGCTGGCAAAAGCGGAGTTGTTTTCAGGAGTTGTTGCGATTGCCCGGAACGATCGCCCGATCTTAACGAAAGCTTTCGGACTCGCGGACCGCAGCTTCAACGTGGCAAACGCACCGGATACGCGCTTTGCCGTCGGCGGAATCGACAAGAGCTTTACCGCGGTCGCGATTGCTCAACTCGCCGAAGCGGGAAAGCTTTCCTACGATGATCCTCTGAGCAAGTTCCTGCCTTACCCCGATCAGGCGAACGCCGGTAAGATTCTGATCAAGCACTTGCTCTCGAATACCTCGGGGCTGGGGGATTACCTTACCGACAAGTTTTTCACGAATGTGCGCCGCCTGAGGGATGTCCAGTCCTACCTGAGCATCCTGGATCATAAGCCACCCGGTTTCACCCCGGGGACGGACTGGCAGGATAGCAGCATCGGATATCTCCTGCTTGGCCGGGTCGTGGAGATCGCCAGCGGCGAGGACTACTACGAGTACGTTCAGAACCACATCTTCAAGCCTGCCGGAATGGAGCATAGCTTCCAGGATTTCCTGCAACGACCGAATCCCAAGTCAGCGATCCGCTACGAGGACTACTTTTCAAAGGATCGCTTTGTCACCGCGATTTACGGATACATCTCGCCGCCGCCGGTCCGCGGGGCGCCGGATTCAGCGACGGTTGCGACGGCGGAAGATTTGGTGCGTTTCGTTGCCGCCCTGCGCAACGGCAAGCTCGTCTCCCCGGCGACCTATCAGCTCCTGACCACGGCAAAACCGGAACTCCATGCCAAGACCTATGGCTACGGATTCGTCACGAATAAGTCGGCCGAGGAACCACGCGATATCATCGGCCAGGTAGGCGACGCTCCCGGGATTTGCGCCGATTATGCCCTGGTCCGTGACCTCAAGGAACCTTATGCAATTGTGGTGCTCTCGAATACCTCGACCATCGGTCATGCCATTGTCGAAAACTTCGTCTCGCTCTACAGCACCATGCCGGCGCAATAGTGACGACGCTTAGCACAGCGGTTTAACACCACCGCTCCCTCGGGCTCTCAAGTGTTGGCTGGATAGGTCGCGAGCGCACGCATGTATTGGGCACGCTCGAAGGCGGCTGGGTCCGGACAATGTTTCTGGCTCATGCTTCCCTTGAGCTGCTCGACTGACTCATACTCATGTTCCTCCATCCATTGCCGCATCTCCTGCTCGATGACCGCGAGGTGACCGATCCCGCGGCGCAGGAGGATGGAACACAACATCGTCACATCCGCGCCGGCCATGAGCATCTTGAGCGCGTCGCTCGCACGATGAATCCCGCTCGTCGCCGCCAGGTTCGCTCCGATCCGGCCGTAAAGGATTGCGATCCAGCGCATCGGGAGCCGCATCGCCATCGGCGTGCTGAGGAGAATGTTCGGGGAGATTTCAGGTGTCTCGAGCTCTATATCAGGCTGATAAAAGCGATTAAACAGGACGAGAGCATTCGCTCCCTGTTGATCAAGGCGACTGGCGAAATGGGCAAAGTTCGTGAAGAAGGGACTTAGCTTTACCGCTACCGGAATGCTCAACTGGGCCTTGATCGAAGCCACAATCGTCAGGTATTCGTTCTCGATATCGGCTGCGCTCCGTTCCGGGTCGGTCGGGACGTTATAGATATTCAACTCGAGTGCGTCAGCGCCGGCTTGCTCGATCTCGCGCGCATACTTCATCCAGCCGCCAAAAGTCGAGCCATTGAGACTGGCGATGATTGGGATGTGAACCGCGGCCTTGGCCTGCGCGATGTGATCCAGATACGCCTCGGGCCCAACCTTGAATTCCTCTTGCTGGGGAAAGAAGGAGAGCGACTCCGCATAGCTCTCACTCCCCTGTTCAAGGTAGTAATGTAACTCATGATGGTCGCGCCGCAGCTGTTCCTCGAAGAGCGAATGAAAGACGATCCCGGCGGCGCCGGCGTCTTCCATTCGCTTAATGTTGTCGGGATTTTCCGAAAGCGGCGAGGCCGACGGGACGAGCGGGGTGCGAAGTTTAAAACCGAGATAGTTAGTGGTTAGGTTCATGAGTCGTTGCTCCGTTGAAGGTTCTGCTGGCGAGAAATTCGTACTGTGCGCGACGGTCAGTGACTTCCGACTGCGCTTGCGCGAGTAAGATTGTGGCGGCGCGCGGATCACTCTTCTCCAGCATACGAAAACGATTTTCCAGTTTGAAATAATCCGCCGTCTTGATCCGAGCCGGTCCGGAGTCGAGCTGGAGGGGATTTTCCTTCCGCCGAATCCGTTCCGGATTATAACGATAAAGCAGCCAGTGACCGGAGTGGACCGCTGCCTTCTGGTTCTGCATTGCCGTGGTCATGTTGATTCCGTGAGCAATACAATGGCTGTAAGCAATGATCAGTGCCGGCCCATCGTAGGCTTCGGCTTCGAGGAAAGCTTTCAAGGTATGCTCATCCTTTGCGCCCATCGCGACGGAGGCGACATAGATATGGCCGTATGTCATCGCAATCAGCCCCAGGTCTTTCTTCGAAGCTCGTTTGCCCGCGGAGGCAAACTTTGCCACCGCCGCACGCGGGGTCGCTTTCGAGCATTGCCCTCCGGTGTTGGAGTAAACCTCGGTGTCGAGAAGTAAGACTTTGACGTTGTGACCGCTCGCCAGAACATGATCGAGGCCGCCGTAACCGATATCATAACCCCAGCCATCGCCGCCCACGATCCAGACACTCTTGCGCACAAGGGTATCGGCGATCGCGAGCAAACGCCTGGCATGCGCGTCGCCTAACGAGTGAAGGCGGCGCTTTAACTCCATGACACGGGCCCGTTGCTCGGCAATATCGGCTTCGTCGCGCTGCCGGGCATTGAGAATATCCATCGCCAGATGGCGCCCGACCTGCGGGATAAGCCGAACAAGTAACTCACCGGCAAACTCCTGTTGCTTATCAAGCGAGAGCCGGAAGCCGAGCCCGAACTCCGCGTTATCCTCGAAAAGCGAGTTAGACCAGGCAGGGCCGCGGCCGTCGCTGTTCTTCGTGTAAGGAGTGGTCGGCAGGTTGCCGCCGTAAATGGACGAGCAGCCGGTGGCGTTCGCGATCACAAGCCGGTCGCCGAAGAGTTGAGTCAGTAACTTGATGTAAGGTGTCTCGCCACAACCGGCACAGGCTCCGGAAAACTCGAAGAGCGGCTGACGGACCTGCATTTCACGGACGTTCACATCCGTCAGGCGCGTGCGATCGAACTCCGGCAGGGAAAGAAAGAAATCCCAGTTTGCGCGCTCGACTTCGCGCAATGGCAACTGCGGCTGCATGTTGATCGCCTTGAGGCGTGCCTCGGATTTGTTGCGCGCCGGGCAAACATCAACGCATATGCCGCAACCGGTGCAATCCTCGACCGCGACCTGGAGCGTGTAACTTAGGTCTTTCCACTCCGGGAGCCGCGCCGGATGTGACTTAAAGCCGGCGGGCGCGCTCTCGAGCCGCGCTGGTTCGTAGACCTTGCTGCGGATGACAGCGTGCGGGCAGACCATGACACATTTGCCGCATTGGATGCAGACCTTCGGATCCCACACCGGCACCTCGGTCGCAAGATTCCGCTTCTCAAATTGCGCTGTGCCGGTAGGAAAGGTTCCGTCGTTAGGCAAAGCGCTCACCGGAAGGCGGTCGCCGCGGCCCGCGATGATCTCGCCCAGGACATTCTGGACAAACTTCGGCGCGCTTTTGAGCGCTCCGTTGCTGCTCGCGGGGCGCGCTGTCACTGCCTTGGGAACTTCGATTTCGTAGAGATGAGTCAGTGCTTCATCGACCGCGCGGAGATTCATCGAAATGACTTCATCGCCTTTCTTTGCGTAACTCTTGCGAATCGAGCGCTTGATTGCCTCGATCGCCTTTTCCGGTGGGAGCACACCGGAGATGGCGAAGAAACAGGTTTGCATCACGGTATTGATCCGGCCGCCCATCCCCGATTCGCGTGCGACCTTGCCCGCATCGATGACAAAGAAATGCGCCTGTAACTCGATCAGCCGGCGCTGGATGTTTTCAGGCAATCGCGCCCAGACCCGGTCGCGCGGAAAGGTCGAATTGAGAAGGAAAGTCCCGCGCGGCGCGAGATCCTTCAGCACGTCCTGAGTCTCAAGCAGGAAAGGCTGATGACAGGCAACGAAATTGGCCTTGCTGATGAGATAGGTGGAGCGAATCGGGCGCGGACCAAAACGCAAATGAGAGATAGTCATCGCGCCTGACTTCTTCGAGTCATAAACGAAATAGCCCTGGGCAAAGAAGGGCGTGTTTTCGCCAATAATTTTGATCGACTCCTTGTTTGCGCCCACCGTGCCATCCGCGCCGAGGCCGAAGAATTGCGCGCGCACGACGTCGTTAGGCTCGACCGTGAAATCAGGGTCGAAGGTCAGGCTGGTGTGGGAAAGATCATCCTCGATTCCAATCGTGAAATGATTCTTCGGTGCAGACTTGGCGAGATTATCGAAGACCGCCTTGGCCATCGCGGGGGTAAACTCCTTTGAGGACAAACCATAGCGCCCGCCGATGATCGCGAGGTCATACCATTCCTGTTCGTAGAGCGCATTGAGGCAATCGAGATAGAGCGGCTCGCCGCTCGCGCCCGGTTCTTTCGTGCGATCCAAAACCGCGATGCTGCGCACCGTCGGCGGGAGCGCCTCAGTGAAGGCTTTCGTATCGAACGGCCGATACAATCGCACTTTGACCACTCCGACCTTTTCCTTGCGCGCGACGAGATAGTCGACCGTCTCGTGCACGGCCTCGCAGCCCGAGCCCATGAGGACGATGACGCGCTCGGCGTCCGGTGCGCCGTGATATTCGAAAAGCGAATACTGTCGTCCGGTCAGCTCCGCGAAACGATTCATCGACTGCTGCACGATTTGCGAGGCGGCGGCGTAGAACGGGTTCACCGTCTCGCGCGCCTGGAAATAAACGTCCGGGTTTTGCGCTGTCCCGCGCAGGACCGGATGATCGGGCGAAAGCGCGCGGGCGCGATGCTCGAAGATGCGCTCCTCGTTAATCATCTCTTCGAGCACGTCGTGAGGCAGGAGATTGATCTTCGCGATCTCATGGGAGGTGCGGAAGCCGTCGAAGAAATGCAGAAACGGAAGACGCGATTCGAGGGTGGCGGCATGGGCGATGAGGGCGAGGTCCTGCGCTTCCTGCACCGAGGCGGAGCAGAGCATCGCCCAACCGGTGGCGCGGGCCGCCATGACATCGCTGTGATCGCCGAAAATCGATAACGCCTGGGCCGCGAGCGAGCGGGCGGCGACATGAATCACCGTTGGGGTGAGCTCGCCCGCGATCTTGTACATGTTAGGAATCACGAGGAGCAATCCCTGCGAAGCGGTGAAGGTGGTGCTGAGTGCGCCGGTCTGAAGCGCGCCGTGGATGGCACCCGCGGTCCCGGCTTCGCTCTGCATCTCAGCGATCATCGGGACCGTGCCCCAGAGGTTCTTCACTCCCGCCGCCGACCAGGCGTCGGCCCATTCGCCCATCGGCGAGGCGGGCGTGATGGGATAGATCGCGATCACTTCATTGAGCGCATAGGCGATCCGCGCGACCGCTTCGTTCGCGTCGAGAGTTTTGAATTGCGGCTTTCGCTGCCGCCGCGCCTGGGGGCTGGTTGGGTGAATTTGTTCAGCGGGCTCGGTCGTGGCTTGCATGCTTGAACCGTAGCCATCTCCAAAAAAAGCGATGCACGAGCCTTGCGTTTTGCTGTGCAGTTTTTGCGCAGGCAATGCCTGGAGCCCGGCCGCGGGCGCAAGTCACGGTTTCGCTCTTGCCAGCTCCTGGAATTGGGCCTCGCTCCGCAAGGGATCGAACAACGGATTCAGCCGGAGCAATGCCGGAGTCAGGCAAGCTTCGCCCGGGAGTTGCAGAAGCTCAGGCAGAGCCTGCAAAGCGGTTTCTTTTTCGCCCAGCCAGGCGCGCGCCGTCGCGATCGTGCCGCGGTGAAACGATGCAGTGAAAGCGTCCTTCTCGATCCGATCCTGAAGCTGCGCCGCGACGCGATCGACCGTCGCCTTGTCGTGCAGAATCCCGGAGACCAAAAGGACCATCGTCGTGCTCCAGCCGAGACCGCCAGGTTGCGGATGAATGGACGCCAATTCGTCGCGGGCGCGTTCCAAGCCTCGCTTCGCATCCGGATCGTTCGCCAGCGCCCTCGCAATCGCCAGCTCGGCGCGATAGTTCGCCGTCAACCCGGCAAACGAGCTGGCCAGTTTTTCCGGCGCCGCCAGAACGCGTTCGAGGATGGCGATTGCCTCCGCGTATCTTCTTTGGAAAAGACGCAGCTGGACACAAGTCATCGTGACATTTGGATCGGCGCCAGCGATGACAACGTCCTTGAGTAAACGCTCGGCCGTGGCGGTGTCACCCTGCGCAAGAGCGAACTCGGCCTTTTGCGCCCGCAATTCGGGATTCTCTGGTTCGATCGCCCGTGCGCGGTCCATCAGCGCATGCGCTTCGTCGAAGCGGCGTAAGGCGCGATAGGTCAACGCCGCTTCCGAAAGGATGATCGGATTACGCGGATCGATCTCTAGCGACTCCGCATGGAGGGGAATTGCATCGTCCCATTTTCCCTGACGCCGTTTAACGTAGGCGGAGAATTCAGTCGCCATCACTCGACTGGCAGAACGTTCGCGCGCCTTGGCGAACGCCGTCAGCGCCGCGTCGTAATCTTCGCGCACCTTGTATTGATATATTCCGGCGGCGAAGAAGGTCTCGCCCGCGTCCGGGGCGAGGTCCTGCGCATGATCGAGCGCGGTTTGCGCCGCCTCCGCCAATCCCGGCGTCGAATTGAACGCCCAATATTGGTTCGAATGCGCAATGCAGAGAAACGACCACGCGAGGGCGAACTTCGGATCCAACTGCACCGCGCGCGAGAAATGTCGCACCATCTCCTCGTTGTCCTCCTGGGCGTAGGTTAATTTGTTCCAGATTGCGAGCCCCCGCAGGTACTCTTCGTAGGCGTCCGGGTTCTCCGTCGGTTTGGCCGCGACCGCTTTTTCTTCATGTGGTGTGAGCTTCGCCTGCAAGGCGCGTGCGATCGTGCTCGCAATCTCGCTCTCGACCGCCAGGATATCAGTTAGATTGCGATCGTAGGTCTCGGCCCAGACATGGGAATCGGTCGTGCCGCGAATCAACTGCACCGTCACGCGCACCTGCTTGCCCGCCTTTTGCACGCTTCCTTCGAGGACGTGTTCGACCCCGAGCTGACGCGCGATTTCGGGCAGATTTTCCGGAGAACTTTTGTAGCGCTGGGTCGAAGTGCGAGAGATGACCTTGAGGTCGGCGATCTTAGCCAGCCGGGTCAGGATCTCATCCTGGATCCCGTCGGCGAAGAACGCGTTCGCCTTGTCTTCGCTCCGGTTTTCAAATGGCAAAACCGCGATCGACTTTCCCGCCTCCGCCGAGATATGAGGCGCGGTGAAGCGTCCGAGCAGGAACAAGCCGGCCGAGAACAATCCCGCCGCGGCCACAACATAGATCCAAACCCGCCCACTGGACGCACGCGATGGTCCGCCCGGCACGGATTCGGTGCGTTTGACTCCTTCGGGTGTGAGCTCGAACGCCCAGGCGATGACAAGCGCGATCGGGAAGCCGATCACCAGGAGCAAAATCGTGAGGCGAATCGCCCAATTTGGGATCTCGAAAAACGGGAAGGTCTGGGTTGCAATCTGGACGAGGAGCCAGGCGACGACGGCGTAGGCCGCCGCCACCTTGTAGACGTTGCGACGCTTCAATTCGCGAAACAAACTCATCGGCAGGCGGCTTCGTTTCGGACATTTAGCGGTTTCCTCCAGTACGCGCCAGCCTAAGCGTGAAACGGATTGCGAGGCATCGGGTCTGCCCTGAGGCTTATCGGATCGCACGCGTTGATGCACTCGTTAGGCGCGGCGGGGCGGAGTGGGATTGGATGGGGCAATCCGCTAGACCTGATCGTTCATCTCCTGCGCCTTGACGTAGGCTTGCTGGAGAAAATCGGCCAGCCCGCCGACCGCGAAGATGCTGGCGATGGTCCGCGCCACACGCGGCGCGAAGATGTGTCCGTAGATGAAACCGGACGCGATCCAAGTCCCAAGACAAAAGGGACAGCTGACGAGATCGCCAATGGCGCGACGCAAGCCGCGACCCTTGGGGCGTTCCTCCAGCTCACCCGCGCCACCTTTTCCTTCGATCTCGGTAAAGGGCGCGCGAAAGGCGGCTGTCACCTTATCCTTGGTGATGACGCGACTGAGTTTTTGCGTTGCAATCGCAAAGAGCGCGATGTCCTTCGGCTCGACCCGTTCGGGCAATGGTTCCTGCGTGCATTTGCGGGTAAAGAGCGCGGTCGCGAGCAAGGCGTTGAAGATCGCGACCAGGGCGGCGTAATCTCCCGTCGGCAAATCCTCTCGTTTCCGTGCGCGCCTGCGGCGCTCGCGTTTTTCTTTCGCTTCTTCCGCGCCGCTGCCTTTGATCGAAGTTGTTCCTCTCGTGGTCATCTTGTTCTTGATTCGGATGCCGTGGCCGCCATTGCCGGAGAAAAATAGCGGCGGTCCGAATTACAGAAAGGGAACAAGGGAGAGGCGAAGCGCCAGGATCCAACCGCGAAGTATCCGAAGCCGCCGTTCAAGGAACAGTCACAACCCTGGCCAGGTCTGGCGAGCAAAATGGACCCTCGACCGGATCATGGTGAGAAGAGTTACAAAGGCTGGGGCCGGCTCGCCGGGCGCAAGGCACTCATTACCGGTGGTGACTCGGGCATGGTGCAACGCCGCCCGCCAACAGGAGCGCCAGTCGATCCTGGACCTGACGAGCGAGGATTTCGACGCGACGATGAAGACGAACATCTACGCGCCCTTTTGGATCATCAAAGCTGCCCTGCCGCACCTGCAACCCGGATCGGTCATCATCGGGACGACTTCCGAGCAGGCCTATGACCCTTCGCCCGATCTTTATGACTACGCGCAGACCAAGGCCGCGACCATGAGCTACGTGAAGTCGCTCGCGAAACAGCTCGGTCCAAAAGGTATCCGCGTAAACGGCGTCGCTCCGGGGCCGATCTGGACTCCGCTTCAAGCAAGTGGGGGCGCGACGATGGAAAAGCTGAAGAAATTCGGCGGCCAGACACCGCTCGGGCGGCCGGGCCAGCCGGTGGAGCTGCCCTCGATCTACGTCCAACTCGCAGCCAACGACGCGAGCTACGCGAACGGAAACATCTACGGCTCGATCGGGGGCAGCGGCCAGCCTTAAACCGACTCCTTTACTCGTTAGGTGGTCAAGCGCACTCTTCGATCTGTTCGATCTTAAGCGACCGGTCGGCGGCGAGAGTTACTCGAAATAACTCATCGAAACCTTCGTCGCGAGTTGGTCGCTGGAGCCGTTTCGCGGCCGTGAAGATGGCAACGTTGGGGACCTTGCCGCGGCCCGTGCGTTCGGCGTTGCGCGCCACCGCGGTGCGGGTTGGCACGTCAAAGAAGTAGCCGATCACGTCCGCGTCATGCTTGCGCGCAAGGCGAATGATCGCCGCGCGTTCCGCCCTGGTTGGATTGGTGTTATCGATCACTACGGAGCGACCTGCGGCTAACGAATCAGCGATCAGTTGTTCCTGGCGCGCGTTGCGACCGGTGGCGCTCGGCCATAGGTCCTTGCTCACATGCAGATGAGTGGCTGCGAAGCGCTCGCGATAGAAACTGGTCTTCCCGGCCGCCGGCAGCCCGATTAAAACAACGCAGCCGGCTTTCATCAGACGATTCGCGATGTGGGGCTACATCGGCGCTGCTTTGGCGATTTCGCGCCCAAGCAGCCGGCCGCGATAAGCGAAATCATTCTCCCGCAAGGCGCGCGCATAATGGGGAAGTTCTTCCTGCCGGAAGGAACCGCCGTGCATCGGATGAATCCAGGCAAGGTTCTCTTTTTCCAGCCGCTCGACGACGTCCCGGATGGGAAACTCGTGGGCAAAAATCCCGGCGCCGCGATAGAGTTCGAGCATCGGCTGGGAGAGATCTTCGCCCACGACCGGCGGTTGGTCGGCCGGTTGAATGAAGAGGTCGGAGGGGAAGAGACTATGGGTGGTTTCCTCGATCACCATCATGGAATCCCAATGATGAACATGCGGGGTCTCGAGGAATCGCAATTTGTGCTTGCCAAGGTCGAGGGTCTCGCCGTCACGAAAGCCGCGTACCCGGTCGGTGAAACCGAAACCGGAGGCGTTTAGTTGAATCGAGAGGAGCGAGCCGATCAATTCGGAACCTTGCGCGGCACTCATGAACCGCTCCATTCCGCCGTTCTCGTCGCCTTCCCAGTGGAGAAGGATGACGCAACCAAGTTTGACCGGATCGAGGACCTGACTGATGGCGTCACGAACCGCATCGTAAAGGTGATGCATCCCGGTGTGAACCAGCACCGAGCGCTCATCGGCGATGAGGAACTGGTTAAAGGTGATGCCGTAAGGTTCCTGCCAGGTCGAGATGCGATAGATCCCGTCCACGATTTCATCAATGCGTGTCTTCGAATCGGCCATGGTTGTTTTCGATTGATTCAGGTGGCTCTTAGCTGGGCAGGGAAACGTCGGATTAAACAAGGCTGCGGTAGTGTTCCCATTGCTGCTTGAGCTTTGCCAACAACGCGACGAACCGCGCATCTTCTCGAATGCTGTTGAGGTTCGGGTCGTTTTGAAAGAGGGGATAGCAGGGGAATCCATCCTCCGCGGCCCAGACCAGGAATTTGATCGCTTGTTCGGTCTTTTTCATGACGGCATAAGCGCAGCCGATGTGGTAGGCAGTGTGATGGAAGTGGCCAAAACCTTTGCCTCTTTCAACCGCCTGGGCGATTTTTCTTTCCGCCCATTCATCATCCTCGTTCGCCGCCGCCAGGATTGCCTCGAGGCTTGTGAACAACCCGCCATAATCGTCCGGAAAATCTTTCAAGTATCGTTCGGCCGTAGCTGAGGCCTCTTCATTTCGGGCGAGATTGTAGAGCGCCCAAACAATTTGGTGTCCGACCAGAGCTGGATTGGCATCCCTTGGAATGGCACACAATGCCGTAAGAGCTTCCTCGTTCTTGCACTGAAAATTGAGCGTTTCGCCGATTCGATATTGGGCGAGATAATTATTAGGATCGGTCGCGATCGCTTTGCGTGATTCGCGGAGCGCTTCCTCGAGAAGCCCAACGTGGCAATAAACCAGCGCGAGTTGGTTGCGGGCTTCGTCCAGGGCCGGATTCAATTGCAGCGCGCGGCGGTAATCTCGGATGGCCGCTTCGTGAGGGAAATGGTTTGCCGGAGTCCAGAGCGTTCGACCTCGCGCCAGATAAGCGACGGCCAGATCGGAATCCAGTTGCAGCGCTTTCTCGGCCTCGATGAAAGCCTTTTCCGCCCACTCGGTTTCGTTTGGAGCAAAGAGAAACAATTTCCACAAGTACGCCTGGGCAAGTTCTGCGTGAGCGGCGGCAAAGGTTGGATCAGCGGCAACGGCCTGTTGCAGTGAGTTGATCGCGGTTTCGTTGCAATCCCTGGTCTGCCGGTGGAGATAAAACTTCCCGCGCAGATAATTGTCGTAGGCCTGGGCATTGACCGGGCGCACTTTTCCGAACCGGAGCTGTTCCTGCGGCGTCAGCTTGATCCGGATCTCATCGGCGATGTCGCGTGCAACATCACGCTGTAACTCCAGCACTCCAGCCAGAGGCCGGTCATAGGTTTCCGACCACAAGCTTCGCTCTGTCGCGGCATCGGTGAGCTGAACCGCAATCCGAACACGATCGTTGGCTCGCGTCGATGAACCAGTCAACACCGCGTTGACACCCAATTCACGAGCGATTTCCGGCGACGGCCGGCGCGCGCCTTTGTATCGCATGACCGAGGCGCGCGAGATCACTCGAAGCGCTCCGATCTTAGCGAGGTTGGTGATGAGCGCCTCGGTCATACCATCGCCAAAATATTCCTCCTCGGAATCGTTCGTTTCCGACTCCAACGGTAAGACTGCGAGCGAAGTAAACAGGGCGGCCTCGCGCTGGGTGCGCGCCTGCTGAACTTTTTGCGGCAGCCTCGGGTTGCCGATCTCGTCAGTGTAGAAATTAACCAGCGAAATGCGGCGACCATGTTTCACTTCGCACTCGCCGAGCTCGTGCAGATGCGGGTTCCAGCGGGGAAAGGGGGCCAGGTCTTCGGCGATCCGTTTGGACAAAAGTATGTGGCCGTCGTCGCCGCAATCCATAACCCTTTGCGCAACGTCGATGCCCGCGCCGGTCACGTTTGGCCGACCGCTCACATCAATCACCTGATTCACCGGCCCGCTGTGAATTCCAATCCGCAGCCGAATTTGTGGCTGGCTCTTGATTGCCGCCGCGATTTCCATCGCGCATTCGAGGGGAGCCTGCGGATCATCGAAAAAAACTAGTGCCATGCCGTCGCCCGTTGGAATGCATACGAGTCTCTCCGCAGAGTCCGCGGAACGAAACCGCCCGGTATTTCTGACCACATTCCCGAGCTCATCCATCACCTGCGTCTGCTCGGTAATGAGCAACTTCGAGTACGCCACCACGTCCAAGGTCAGAACGTGCGCGATCTCCAGCTTCGGACCCGACGGGGCGTCGGAGCTCATGGCCTAAGACTCGGCGCTTCTCAGCGCGCGCGCGACTGGAAATACGTAGTCGCAGGCATACTAATTGAGTATCAATCAAGAACCGGAGAGTTCCACTGCGATGGCCATCATCGAAACCAGAAACCTGACCAAGGTTTACCGCACCTACCGGAAGGAGAGCGGGCTTTGGGGTTCGATCAAAGGGCTCGTGAGGCGCAAATACCAGGAAACCCGCGCGGCCGACAACATCACTTTCCAGATTGAGGAGGGCGAGCTGGTCGGCTTCCTCGGGCCGAACGGTGCCGGCAAGACCACTGTGCTCAAGATGCTCTCCGGCCTGCTCAACCCGACTTCCGGGCAGGCGCGCGTCCTCGGCTTTGTCCCGTGGGAGCGGCGCGATGAGATGAAGCGGCAGTTCAGTCTCCTCATGGGGCAAAAGAATGCGCTTTGGTGGGACTTGCCGGCGCAGGAATCACTCGAACTCAACCGCGCAATTTACGGGATCGATCGCGATCGTTTCAAAAAAGTCGTCGGTGGCCTGAGCGAACTGCTCGAAGTGCAGGAGAAGATGAATGTCATGGTCCGCGAGCTGTCGTTAGGCGAGCGGATGAAGATGGAGCTCATCTCCGCGCTCATCCACGAGCCGCGCATTCTCTTTCTCGATGAGCCGACGATCGG
Organism: Chthoniobacterales bacterium; assembly: GCA_036825615.1. Taxonomy (GTDB): domain Bacteria; phylum Verrucomicrobiota; class Verrucomicrobiia; order Chthoniobacterales; family UBA10450; genus JAICXG01. The sequence goes on along the minus strand of DAISXY010000018.1, from coordinate 5,544 downwards.
GCTCGATGTCGTGAGCCAGAAACGCGTGCGTGAATTCCTGCGTGTCTACAACCAGGAACACCGGATCGTGACGATGCTGACGAGCCATTACATGCAGGACATCGAGGAGCTCTGTGACCGCGTGATCGTGATCGATCGCGGAAAGATTTTTTTCGATGGCGCCCTCAGTGACATCATCGACCGCTTTTCCGGTCACAAGATTGTCAGCCTCACCTTTGCCGAAATTCAGAACTGCGATTTCTCGGCTTTTGGCGAGGTGATCGAGCAGTCCGCGATGAGCGTGCAGTTAAAGGTGCCGCGGGCAAATGTCACCGAGGTCTGCCGGCGGCTGCTAAGCGCCTGCACGGTTTCGGATATCAACGTGCAGGAGTTACCGGTGGAAGACGTGATCCGGCAGCTCTTCGGCGAACGCAGCGCCGAGTATCGTCGGGCGCCCGAGCCGCAGCCGGCCTGACCAACAATCGCGCGCCAGCCAGCGCGAGCAGATCGCGTCCGAACCGTCATCCTGAGCGCAGTCAAAGGATCCCGCGGAGTAACCGTGCAGGATCATTCCCGAAAACCACACGGCGTAATTATGGGAGCCGCTAGAGGCGAAACATTGCTTCCCTGAGCTCGTGCGCATAGCTCGGATTCACTTCAAACTTCATCGTCTCGAGGTCGGATGCCTCGATGGATTCACGGTACGGCTGACTTTCGATAAAACCGGCGGTCAGCAAGGCATTCAGCACATCGGTCAAATCGTCCGGTGCAAGCCGGGTGTGCTCGCGGATTTCTTCCCCCGCCATGGCTTCGGCGAAGCCGACTGCGCGGATGACGGTGCGTTCGCGGCCGCTGAGTTTGATTTGGCGCATCACCGTTTATGAGCAGGTCACATACCGGTGCATTCTTTACTCTCGAATCCTCCACAGTAACTTTCCATTTCCATGGCTGTTTCGGAGGACCAGATCAGAGAAGCGCTCAGAACGGTGAAATACCCGGGCTTCAGTCGCGACATTGTTTCGTTCGGGCTGGTGAAGGGGATCGAGGCGCGCAACGGCGACGTGATTGTGCAGCTCGCCCTCGCGACCAACGATCCAAACGTTCCACAGGCGATCAAAACCAACGCCGAGGCCGCGCTCCGCAATCTTGCCGGGGTGCGCGAGGCAAAAGTGCGGATCGACATTCACGCGCCGCCGGCCGGCAGCGGCGGAGCCGCGATGGGTGCAACAACAATCCCGGCGGTAAAGCACGTGATCGCGGTCGCGAGCGGCAAAGGCGGCGTCGGCAAATCGACCGTCGCGGCCAATCTTGCCGTCGCTCTCGAGCAAACCAAAGCCGCCGTTGGCCTCTGCGATTGCGACATCTACGGGCCGAGCATTTCGCTCATGTTCGGCTCGCGCGAACGACCGATGGCAACGGAAGAAAACCGGATCATCCCGATCGAGCAATACGGGTTGCGGCTGATGTCGATGGGTTTCCTCCTCGATGATACTTCACCGGCGATTCTGCGCGGCCCGATGGTCACCCGCTACACCCAGCAATTTCTCCGGCAGGTCGAATGGGGCGAACTCGATTATCTCGTGCTCGATCTTCCGCCGGGGACGGGCGATATCCAGCTCACGATCGTGCAGACGGTCGCGCTCGCCGGCGCGATCATCGTCACGACGCCGCAGGAGGTCGCGCTGATCGACGCGCGCAAGGCTTTTTCCATGTTCGAGAAAGTCAACGTCTCGGTGCTCGGTCTGATCGAGAACATGAGCTATTTCATTTCGCCTTCCGATGGGAAGCGTTACGACATTTTCGGCAGCGGCGGCGGCGAGCGGGAAGCAAAGCGGATTCGGGTGCCATTGTTAGGCCAAATCCCAATCGACATCGCGACCCGCGAAGCCGGCGATCGCGGCCGTCCGGTCACGGCAGAGAACCCAAACTCGCCGGTGAGCGCGGAGTTTCGCCGGATTGCGGAGCGGCTTCGCGCCGCATTGCCAACAAGGTGAGGCTTGCATTATTTTCCCCGCTTCGGCTAAATAAACGCCGGCTCTGGTTCGTCTCATGCTAAAGAACAGGGCAAAGATTTCGCAGGAGCTGCAATGAAAGATGACGCTGCAAAGGAGCCGGCCGAGGAGGCCGATGCGCACCTGGTCAAAAATTCGGTGCTCTACAAGGAATTCCTCGCCGAGCGGGAAGAGATTTTGAAACACAAATGGATCGAGAGCGAAAAAGCCGGGTCCGATATTGGATTTGAAAAGGCGCTGCTCGATTGGATCGTGAAACATCGTTCCAATTGGCGCGAACGCAGAATGCGCGAGAACAAGGTCGGCAAAACGCCGGCCTGATTTTTTTCGCGCTTCCTTTAAGGCGGTCCCGTGAGGCCGCGAAGGAAGATGAGCAAAAAAGAATCGCCTAACGACAACGACGCCGTCCGCATCTTCGATGCGGAAATGCTCCGGCGTGCGCTTCGCCGCATCGCCCACGAAATCATCGAGCGGAACCGCGACCTCGCGGCGCTCATTCTGGCGGGAATCCCGAATCGCGGAGTCGAGCTTTCGCAGCGCATCGCGCAGGAGATCGAGGCGATCGAGAAGATCAAAGTGCCCACGGGTGTGATCGACGTTTCAATGCATCGCGACGACGTCGGCAAGCGCAGAAGTCTTCCGGTCGTCAGGGCATCGAAACTTCCGCTTCCGCTCGAAGGCAAGACGATTGTGATTGTGGATGACGTGCTTTTTACCGGGCGCACCTGTCGCGCGGCGCTCGACGCGATTCGCGCTTTCGGGCGGCCGGATTCCATTCAACTCGCGGTTTTGATCGACCGCGGACACCGCGAGCTGCCGATCCGGCCGGATTTTGTCGGCAAGAACCTGCCGACCGCGCCGCGTGAACGCGTCCGGGTGCGGCTGGAAAAAACCGATCACGAACCGGATGCAGTCTGGCTGGAAAAGGAGCAGCCATGACGCGCTGGACCCGCAAAGATTTGCTCGGCCTGCGCGAGCTGTCGGCCGAGGAAATCACGCTTGTGCTCGACACGGCGGATGCCTTCAAGGAGGTCGGGATGCGTGAGATAAAAAAGGTTCCTGCTCTCCAGGGCAAAACGCTCGTCAATCTTTTCATCGAGCCGAGCACAAGAACCCGCACTTCGTTCGAGCTCGCGGCCAAACGCCTCAGTGCCGACATCGTCAACATCACCGCCGCGGCTTCCAGCCTAACGAAAGGTGAAACCCTGAAGGACACCGCCCGCGTCCTGGAAGCGAATCACGCCGACATCATCGTTCTGCGCCACAGCTCGCCCGGCGCGCCGCAATTTCTCGCCGAGCGCATCGGCGCGAGCGTGATCAACGCCGGTGACGGCGCGCACGAACATCCGACACAGGGTTTGCTCGACGCCTACACGATTCGCGAAAAGAAGGGGAGCATCGCCGGCCTGCACATCGCGATTATCGGCGACATCCTTTTCAGCCGCGTCGCGCGCTCGAACATTTTCGCCCTTCTCAAGTTGGGCGCGCGTGTCACCCTCGTCGGTCCGAGCACGCTCGTTCCCCGCGTCTTCGAGGAACTCGGCGTCAGCGTCTCGCACAAGCTCGAGGAAGTCCTACCCGGCGCCGAGGTGGTCAATCTGCTCCGTATCCAGCATGAACGGCAGCGGAAGGAATACTTTCCCGGGCTGGGCGAATACATCCGGCTCTTTGGCCTAACAAAAGAGCGGGCCAAACTGCTCAAGCCCGATTGCCTGATCATGCACCCGGGCCCGATCAATCGCGGGGTCGAGATTGACAGCGAACTGGCCGATGGCGCCCAGAGCGTGATTCTCGAGCAGGTAACCAATGGCCTCGCGGTGCGGATGGCGGTTCTCTATCTCTGCGGAGGACTGGCGCGATCATGAGGACGCTGATTCGAAATGGTCGCATCATCGACCCGGCGAACCAGCGTGATGAAGTCGGCGATCTCCTGATCGTTGATGGAAAGATCGCCGCGACCTCGGAGCGGAATACCGAGCCGGCAGAAGAGATCGACGCGACCGGACTAATCGTTAGTCCAGGCTTGATCGACATCCACGTCCATCTGCGCGAGCCGGGGTTTGGGTGGAAGGAAACGATCGAATCGGGGGCGCGGGCGGCGGCGGCGGGCGGATTCACGACTGTGGTTTGCATGCCAAATACCTCGCCGGTCGCGGACAGCCCGAGCACGATCGCCTGGATCAAGGATCGCGCCGCGGAGGTGGCGGGCGTCAATGTTTTACCGACGGGCGCGATCTCAAAAAATCTCGCGGGGGAAGAACTGGCGCCGATCGGTTCGCTCGCGCAGGCCGGCGTGGTTGCGATCACCGACGATGGACATTGCATTCAGAATAACGAGCTGATGCGGCGCGCGGTCGAGTATGCGCGCATGGTCGGATTGCCGGTGATGGATCATTGCCAGGATTACAACCTCGTCGGCAACGGGGTCGTGCACGAAGGTTACTGGAGCACGCTCCTCGGTTTGCCCGGCTGGCCGAGTGCGGGCGAGGAAGCAATCGTGGCGCGCAATGTCCTGCTCGCGGAATCATGCGATCATCGGATTCATTGCCAGCACCTGAGCGCGGCCGGGAGCGTGCGTCTGCTGCGCGAAGCACGGGCGCGCGGGGTGAAAATCAGCGGCGAGGTTTGCCCGCATCATCTCGCGCTGACGGATGAGGCGATTCAGAATTTCGATACCAACTGCAAAATGAACCCCCCGCTACGGAGCGCGCGCGACCTTGAAGCGTTGCTCGAGGGGATCGCCGACGGCACAATTGAAATCCTGGCGAGCGATCATGCCCCGCATGCTGGTTTCGAGAAGGAAGTGGAGTTTGATCGCGCGCCGTTTGGGATTGTCGGACTCGAGACTGAATTCAGCCTTTTCATGGACCTGCTCGTGCACCGGCACAAAGTGCTCGAGCTGCCGCGGCTGATTGCAATGCTGACGGTGAATCCGGCGCGATTGTTAGGGCTCAATGCCGGCACGCTGTCGTCAGGCGCGCCCGCCGATGTGACCCTGATGGATCCCGGGCTGGAGTGGACTGTAGACGCGAAGAATTTCCAATCCGCATCGCGCAACACGCCGTTCAACGGCTGGAAATTAAAAGGCCGCGCGGTGCGCACGATCGTCCAGGGCAGGACGGTCTGGAAGCTGGGTTAATAGTCGGCCGGACGGCCACGTCCTCAGTCTAAGTAGCTTGCAGCATCGAGCTGCCCTCACTGCCGCGCTGCGCGCGCGCGTCTTTGCAGGCCCGGCCTCGCTCGCTATGCGAGCTGCGTTACGGCCCACGGGGAGAGAGATGGATTGCGCAGATGGCGATGAGCAGGTGCAATTCTGGCAACTGTTTCTCGGCGGATTCAGCGTCTCGAAAATCGCGAGCGCGCGAACACATTAAATGGAAAAGGGAGCGAGCGATCCCTTTTTTCCCGTGGGAGAGGCGACGGCGCGAGCGCGCGAAGACGATTAAATGGAAAAGGGGAGCGAGCGATCCCCTCTCCCCGTGGGAGAGGCGGACGGCGGGTATGAACCGGGCACATAGGTAACAGAATAGACCGGGCAGATGGGTAACACATT
>DAISXY010000017.1:0-93034 GCA_036825615.1 Chthoniobacterales bacterium | reverse complement strand
GAGCACTACCTTGACACGGTAGGGGTCACAGGTTCGAACCCTGTATCGCGCACCACCTTTCACTCCTCGTTTTTGACGAGCTGCGCGCGGCACGCCATCGCGCTTCGAACGATCAGTGCGCGTCATCGAGTGTGAAGCTCGCACGTTGCGATAACAGCGGTTTTGCGCACCGCAGCGGCTTCGGCTGAGAGGTTTTCGCAGGAGCGGCGCCACGGGGAGAGACTCCGAGTTTAATGATCTGAAGCAGCGGCAAGACTCAACGCGACTTTTCTATACGGTGAATCGCCCTGTTCAATCGGCGGCTGCGCACTGGGCGCCGCTTGGGCTTTCGCCCGCGAATTCTCAAATTCAAAAGCTCGACGAAAACCGCAAAAGCCATCGCGAAGTAAGTGTAGCCTTTCGGGATGTGAAAGCCGACCCCCTCGGCGATCAGGTTGACCCCGATCAAAAGAAGGAAGCTGAGCGCAAGCATCTTGATCGTGGGATGCCGCTCGACGAAGCCGCTGACCGGCCCTGCGAACAGCATCATCACAACGATCGCCAGGATGACGGCGATGATCATGATGCTGATCTGGTCAACCATGCCCACCGCTGTGATCACCGAATCCAGTGAGAAGACCACATCGAGCAGCGCGATCTGCACGAGCACGGCAGCGAACGAAGGAACAACGGTGACGTTCTCATGTTCGTCATCGCCTTCGATTTGATCGTGAATTTCATGCGTGCTTTTAGCGAGCAGAAACAAACCGCCTGCGATCAGGATAAGGGCACGTCCTGTGACATCGAAACCGGCCACCGCGAACAACGGACGAGTTAGTCCGCTGATCCACGCAAGCGAAAGCAGCAGCAGAATGCGCATCGCCATCGCCGCGGCGAGGCCCACCGTGCGCGCTTTCTTCCGGTCCCCACGCGGTAATTTTCCGGCCAGGATCGAAATGAATATGATGTTGTCGATGCCGAGAACGATCTCGAGGGCGATCAGAGTCAGCAGCCCGATCCAGGCGTTCGCATCGCTTAGCCATTCCACGCGCGGTAGCCTAAGCGCGCTGGTACAGAATTACTATGCGCCGAGATTGCGCAATCGGCCGCCACAGCTTCGAGAGCGGCGCGATGCGATTCGGGTAAGGAAGAATTCGTTCTGAGCTTGAAGCCAAAATGGCTGACACCGATGCCCAACCAGTTCCAGTCGCCCACCAATGATCTCGCTCGAAGTAACGTTGCGAGCTTTATCAATGCGCAGCCGCGAGCTGTTGATGCCGCAGCCTGGTTGGGAAGGTTCCGGCTGTTGAAAGAACGCCATGTGCATCCCACTCGAGCTTCATCTCGCGACCAGATTTACTTCAACGCCGAGGGCGGAGAGGGGAAGGGAAAGGGTCGATAGCGTGCATTCTCTGCGAAACCTCTCCCTCCTCTGCGTTAATGCCATTGGTTCATGCTCGTTAGGCTTGCGCCTCTGTCGCCGCACGGATTTTGTCGCGCGGAGGCGCCGCGCCGGCGCCACAGCTCACGACGAGCGGCACCATGCTGAGAATGAATGCGAACGAGGTCATGAGAATGGCGCGCAGGCGTTCCCGCGCCGCTTCAACCGCCGCATCGAAACGGTCCAATCGGGATCGCGTTCTTAAACGCCAGACCGACGAGCATGTCGAATTCGCAAAGCAGATTCAGGATCGCGACGGCAAGGCATGCGCCATGAAACCGCCTGTCCAGGCGGAAGCGACGGATAGCAGGTTTTCCAGTGCGAGATTACGATGTCGTGCGCATGAACTGCGGGCCCGATCTCGACGAACGCAGCGCAGCCCGCGTCAACCTTCCGACCAGACCGGACCTTCGCGAGCTGATCGACTGTGATTAGACCATGGAACCGGAGAAGTACACAATCAAAGCCCGGCGAATACGGTGTTGAAGCCCTCTGTCATTGTCGGATGAGTTAGCACCGCGTCGCGGAGCGCCGTGAATGGAAGGTTGCCGGTCATCGTCATCTCCGCCGTGCTTATCATTTCACCGGCTTCCAGCGAAAGAATCGTACAACCGAGAAGACGGTTGGTTCTGGCATCGATTACCACTTTGATGAAGCCGCGCGTTTCGCTCATCGTCTTAGCGCGCGGAATTGCGGCCGCGGGCGCTTTTGCGATGCGAAACTGAAGTCCTTGCTGAGTCGCCTCTTTCTCGGTCAGCCCGACTCGCGCGAGCTCCGGTTGAGTGAAAAGGGTGAATGGGATGAGCCGGTCTTTCGTCGTGCGCTGACCGTTCTCAAAAATATTCGCCTTCACGATCCGATAATCGTCGAGTGATGCGTGGGTGAACTGAGGACCACCATTTACATCGCCGAGCGCCCACACGCCGTCGGCGGAAGTTTCCAATCGTTCGTTAACACGGACGAATCCTCGCGTGTTCGTTTCGACACCGGCCGCTGCGAGGTTGAGCTCTTCCGTGTTCGGCCTACGGCCGACTGCGAGGATCAGGTGCGACCCAGTTATACGATTGGTGCGGGCACCTTCCTTCACAAAGACTTCCAGAGTGTCTCCATTTTTCTCGAGGCGTTCTGCGACGCAGTTCAGGCGAATGTCGATGCCGTCGTCGCGAAGGATCCCGGTTAGGGCCTCTGCTACGTCCATGTCCTCGCGCTTTAACAACTGTGAGCCGCGCTCGAGAACGGTTACTTCGCTTCCGAAAAACCGGAACATTTGCGCGAACTCCAAGGCAACATAACTCCCGCCGAGCACCAGCAGATGGGGCGGCAAAGCATCGAGCCGCTGGATGCTCTCGCTATCCAGTGCGAGCGCGCCAATGTCAGCTAAACCCGCCAGGTCGGCCTTCGCCGGACGCGTGCCGGTGTTGATGAAAATCTTGCCGGCAGTAAGCCGCCGCCTGACGCCGTTCGGATCTTCCACCTCGATCACGTGAGGTTCGATAAAGCGCGCTGTGCCGAGAATGAAGTCGAGGTTAGGAGCGCTCGTGAAGTTCTTGTAATTCATCGCCCGCATTCCGGCGACGACCCCTTCCGTCCGGCGCCGAACGCTCAGCCAATCCACCCGCACTTCACCAAGCTGGATCCCAAACTCAGCGGCTCGCCGAGCCGTTTGCGCCACTCGCGCGCTGGCGATCAATGTCTTTGTCGGAATGCACGCGACATTTATGCAACTGCCGCCGATCATCTCAGCGCTGCGCTCAATCAGCGCGGTCTTGATCCCGTTGTGGCCGAGTTCAGTCGCGAGCGTTTTCCCGCCCTTCCCGCCGCCGATTATAATGACCTGATAGGATTCCATTTTGTTGTTAACGGGCTCCGTGTGCGGAGATCAAGGTAAGGCAGTCCAATGAAATTGACAGGAACTAAAGTTGCAGCCTGAACGACCCATTGCTCGGGCTGGAACGGAGCACATTGCGGCTGGCCAAATTGCGTCTGCACCGGTACAATCGCGTTTCTGAGACCAGCAGGTGCAAATAACCGAGTAGCATTCCGTATTGCGATCATGCCATGATCTTTCCTCAGTTAAGTCAGTTCACAGATATAGCGCTGCTTCTTCTCCGTCTGATGGTTGGGATTATCTTCCTCACAAGCGGATGGAAACACTTCAGAGATCCCGGTGCGCGTAGTAAGGACATCGGTATGAGCAAGGGATTTACCGTCTTTCTGGGGTTAGCGGAGCTCGCCGGTGCCCTCGGGGTGATCACTGGTGTCTTAGCGCAATTAGCTGCTATAGGATTAATCTTGATCATGCTCGGTGCGATTCAAAAGAAGATGTTCGTCTGGCGCTCCGGGTTCTGGGGTAGCTCAGGAACCAACGGCTGGAGCTATGACGCCATGCTTGTGATTATGAACCTGGTGATCGTTACGACCGGTGGCGGCAATCTCTCGCTCGAAAGGTTGTTATGGCACTTACCTCGTTAGCGCGTATGCAGCGCTCGCGGTGATCGCCGATAAAGTTCGGAGAACTCGCTCCGTGGTTCCAAGAGACTGATCGCGAGTTGCTTCACCTGGAGCGTGACCGCAGCCGGCGGCTCTCGTGTTTGGCATGTCGAGGATGTCGCGCCAGACGCGGTTCTTGCGTTTTCGCGTCGAAAGCATCCATGGCCCGCGCAGAATAAACGAGCGCCGCGCCTGCGTTGACCGCCACCGCCACGCCACGAGCTTCCGCGATCTCTTCGCGCGTGGCGCCATTCTTCACCGCTGCATCCGCTTACACGACGATGCAGCCGTCGCATTGCCGGGTCACGGCGACGGCGAGCGCAATCAGCTCGCGCCTTTTCGCATGGAGCTTGTGGTCTTTGCACCAGCTTCACTGAGTCCGAGGTAACCGCGAACTGTTTCAGGGCTAAGTCTGCCGACATCCGCGATTCGTTTGAGGACCTGCTGATGATATTGATTCCAATCAAGCATCGTTGTCATGCCCTTCTTACCAGAGCGCCGCGGCGGGAAGAATCTTCGATTGAGCTTTTGATGTCATGATGGGTCAAAACACAATCCTCTGGGTCGGCTTTATCCTCTTCGTCCTGGTGATGCTGGCGCTCGACCTGGGCGTTTTTCAGCGCGGCAAACAGGTGATGAGCATGAAGGAATCGCTCATCTGGTGCGGCATCTGGGCGGGGATCGCGATGGTCTTCAACCTCGGCATCTTCCTTTTTCACCCGCGCGGAACAGCTGCCGGCTTGGAGTTCTTTACCGGCTACGTCGTCGAGGAATCGCTCTCGATCGACAACATCTTCGTTTTCCTGTTCATCTTTAGTTACTTTGAAGTCCCGCGCGCCTATCAGCACAAAGTCTTGTTCTGGGGCGTGCTCGGCGCCCTTGTCTGTCGCGCAACGTTCATTCTCGGCGGGCTAACGCTCCTCGATCGCTTTCACTGGATGATCTATCTCTTCGGCGCGTTCCTCGTCGTCACCGGCATCAGAATGATGTTCAAGAAAGAGGAGAAGGAAGTCGCGCCGGAGAAAGGTTGGGTCAGCCGGATGTTCCGTCGTTTGTTTCGGGTGAGCGATGAATATGACCGCGATCGTTTCTTCACCCGGCAAAACGGCCAACGATGGGCGACCCCGCTCCTCGCCGTTCTGATCGCGATCGAATCGACCGACATCATTTTCGCTGTCGATTCCATTCCCGCAGTTTTCGCCATCACCAACGACTCGTTCATCGTTTTCTCCTCGAACATTCTCGCGATGCTCGGCATTCGATCGCTCTACTTCGCCGTCGCCGGATTCGTGCAGAGCTTCTACTTCCTGCGTTATGGCTTCGCATCGATCATGGTGATTCTCGGCGCAAAGATGCTGGTCGATCGCGTTGTCCATGTGCCGATCGAGCTTTCGTTAGTCCTGATCGTTTTCATCCTTCTTTTGTGCGTGCTCATCTCGCTCCTGCGTCCACGAAAAGTTGACTTAAAGGGCGTCTTCGGACGGACTGCGCGACTTGGATTGATCCCCTTCCGCCGGCTGCTCGTGATCGAAAACCTGATCGATCATGCCGACGACGCGGTGCGTGAAGTGATGCGGCCGCGCAGCGCGGCGACTGTGTTGCGGGTGGAAAGAGCGGCGGAAGAAAATATGCACGTCGTGCGCGAACATTCCTTCTCGCGCTATCCGGTCCTCGACGGCGATGCGAAAATGCCTCTGGGAATTTTCCATCTCAGAGACCTTGCCCTCGCTGGAGCCGGCGTTCCGCTTACCGGCAATTCGCTTTGCGAGCTGATCCGGCCCGGGCTCGAGTTGCGCGAAGACATCTCCGTCAGCGATGCCGTCGCACTTTTCCGACGTCATTCCGGGCAACTGGGAATTGTCGTGGACAAAAACAATAACTGGACGGGCATCATCACACTCGAGGACCTTGTCGAGGAATTGATTGGCGAGATTCGCGATGAATCTACGCTTCACCCGAGCGAAACCGTTTTTTCGGTCGCTGACGCTCTCACGCCCGGCCGTGTCGTCCTTGAGTTGGAGGCAAATTCAACGCGCGAGCTGATCGAGAATCTCATTCGCGCTGTGCCAAAAAAAGAGCTTCCAGCCGAGCCAGAGACGATCATCCAGGCGCTGACGCAACACGCCGGGAATACGCGCTACCTCGGTCATGGCGTGGCGGTCCCGCACGGCAGGTTAAGTGGAATCGAGAAGCCCGCCGTCTTCTTTGGTCGCGCAGATCAGGGGGTCGAGCTCGGTCCCGCAAACCAGCGCGCAGAGCTTTTCTTTGTCGCGATCTGCCCGAGCAGCCGTCCCAACCTGGAAGCGTGGTTGCTCGCATCGATCGCCACATTGATCGAGAGCGAGTATGTTCTGAACCGGTTGAGGGTCGCCGAGTCGCCGGCAGAGGTCATTGAAACAATTCGGGCAGGCGAACAGGTATTGCCGGTATGACGCACGGAACCGATTCGCGGTGAGCCATGTCATGACTTAACGCAGAGGACGCAGAGAACGCGGAGGGGCACAGAGAAGTTTTAAATCTCTGCGTCCGCTGCGGCCTCTGCGCTCACTGCGTTGAAGAGAGCCGACGTATTACGCACATTTGCCGAGTCGCCGGCAGAGATCATCGAAACGGCGGTCCAAAAACGGCCATCCAAGGGGAAAGCCGCCGGCGAATCTTCAATCGGAGGTTCAAACGTGAAACACCTGCTGCGTTCGCTTCTGGCTGGATTGACTCTCGGCGTTGGCGGGTTCGCAATTGCGCAAACTCCAGAGGCGGAAAGCAGCGGGGCCGACACCGAATGGCTCGGTTACAATGGCGGCTACGACGCGATCCGGTTCTCGCCGCTCAGGCAGATCGACACGACGAATGTCGCGAAGCTGAAGGAAGTAGCGCGATTTAAAATCCCGGAGACGCTGAGTTTTCAGTGTAATCCCATCGTCGTCGGCGACACGATGTTCGTTACAACGGTGAAAAGCACCTACGCGATCGATGCGCGCACTGGCAAACAACACTGGGTGCGCACGATCGAGCCCAAGACAAAGATGATCGGGACACCCGTGCGCGGTGTCGCGTATGCCGACGGCCGGCTGTTTCGCGGCACGATGGATGGCCACGTCCTCTGCCTCGACGCCAGGAGCGGCGACGTAATCTGGGACGTGCAGAGCGTTGATCCTGATGCGGGCGAATACTACACCGCGGTGCCCGTGGTCTGGCACGGAATGGTCTTCGTCGGCAACTCCGGCAGTGACATGGGCGGGACGGGGCACATCCGCGCGCTCGACGCGAAAACGGGGCAGCGCATTTGGAACTTCGATAACGTCGCTTCAACCGGTGAAGCCGCCAAGACCTGGCCCGACGATCCGAACAAGATCAAAGCCGGTGGCGGAATTTATTCCTCTTTTGCGCTCGATCCTGATGCAGGTCTGCTCTACTCGCCGGTCGGCAATCCGGGCCCGGACTTCGTGAAAGACTATCGCAAGGGCGACAATCTCTACACCTGCGGCGTCGTGGCGCTGGATGCAAAAACCGGCGAATTGAAGGGTTATCACCAGTTTGTGAAAAATGATTTTCACGATTGGGACGTGGCCGCGAGTCCGATCCTTTTCACCTCAAGAGGCGGCCGGCAAATGGCAGCGGCCGCGTGTAAGAATGGTTATCTCTACGGCCTGAGTCGCGACCTCAAAGGCGAGTTGTTCAAGACACCGGTCACGCGGATCGAGAATGCTGAGGCGCCCCTAACGAAAAAAGGCACCCGTTTCCTTCCCGGAACTCAGGGCGGAACAAACTGGTATGGCCCCTCCTATTCGCCGCCCCTCAACACGCTCTTCGTTCCCACGATCGACTGGGCGACGACGATCAAGCTTGGCGGTCCGGATGATCTCAAGAAAGAACCGGGCAAACCATTCATTGGCTCGGCCAACGCCTTTGGCGACCAGGATCCGAAGAGCCAGCGTTTCGGTCACATCACGGCGGTGGATGCAGACACCGGCAAGGTGCGTTGGAAATACGATACGGACACACCAATGGTCGCGGCGCTCACACCTACCGCCGGAGACCTGCTTCTGACCGGTGACACGAAGGGAACCTTTCTCGCCTTCAACGCGGACAATGGCGACGTGCTGCTGAAGAAGGATTTGCACGATCCGATTGGCGGCAGCATCGTCACTTACATGCTCGGCGGCAAAGAATATGTCGCTGTTGCTGGCGGCATGAAAAACTCGATTGTGCAGACGGAGAGCGGACCGGCGTGGATCGCGATCTTTGCTCTCCCCTAACTCAAGGCCAACCTATGAAGAAGAACCACGCGGCAGCAGTTATCCGTAAGTTCGAAGCGCCCTTAATCACGCCGACAGACTTGTCTTCGGAAGCAACCAAAGAGATCGCCGGCGCGATGAATGCCATCCTGGCCGATGTCTTCGCGCTTTATCTCAAGACGAAAAACTTTCACTGGCACATGAGCGGTCCGCATTTTCGCGATTACCACCTGCTGCTCGATGAACACGCCGAGCAGCTCTTTGCCATGACGGATGATATGGCCGAGCGGGTGCGCAAAATCGGTGGGATGACGCTTCACTCGATCGGTGAGATCTCGAAAATGCAGCGGGTCACGGATAACGATGCCGGCTACGTCGAGCCGCTCGACATGATTGCCGAACTGCGGGAGGACAACAAAGAGTTAGCGGCCCGCCTGCGAGAAGCTCACGAACTTTGCGAAGAGCATCGCGATATCGCCACTGCCAGTTTGATCGAGACCTGGATCGACGAAACCGAACGACGCACCTGGTTTCTTTTTGAGACAGCGCGCACGGGCACGCCGCGACATTGAGGAGGCACAAAATGGCAACCAACACAATCGAAGACAAGCCACGGCCGAAGGACGAGCAGAAACTGCAAAGCGTCGCTCGGGATTTGAGAAAGATAGCGCCGCGCAGCCCGCGCCAGAAGCTGGGAGGATTTGTAATCGCGGCAAGGATGGTGGATAAGGCGCGCGCCGATCTGCTCGGAGTTAATGGCGAATACAATTTTTATCCTTGCGGACTAGGCGCCTATTTTTGGAAATTTACCGGACTGGATCATGCGCAGTTCAGGGAATTCGTTGGAACTGGCGCGAGCGATGAGGAGATCGACAAATGGATACGTGAAAACGCGACGCAGAAAGATCCAAAGGCGATCATCAAATGGAACAACGAAATGATCGGCCTCCGTTTGTGCGATCTGTCCGATCAAACGCAGGAGTATTTCGAGACTTATATCCCGCAATTCTGCAAGCCCGAGAGCAAGGTGAAGTTTTTCTTCGATGTCTATGACGTCGAAGAAGGCGTGCTCTGATAGCGGGGCGCTCCAGCTCAGTCTTTCCTGTTGCTGCTACTAATTAAAACGCGGCAATCACAAAAGCCACTCGATCGGCCGCAGCGACAAAATCCAAACCGCAGCCCGCAAGCAAGCGCTCGTGTTTGGCTCGACGTTGTACTGGATTAGCTTGTCACCTTGTCGCGCAGTCCAGGAAATCTCACCGCGCTCTGATAGGTGAACTTGATAGACGCGCTTCGGAACGACTGTATGTGCCGGTGATGTGCCGCGCCAGCGCCGCGCTCTCGATCACGAAGCTCGGTGTTAAGCTTCGCAGAACGCGGATAGAAGTTAAATGAGCCGACGAAAATGCGGATCCCGTCGACCCCAAATGTCTTCGCGTGCAAACTGGAGCCGGACCTGGATGATCGCTATCTTGCGTTTCTTAGCTTTCTGTTCGGCCTGCTCATGATAACATACCTTACATCTCGACAGGCCGTTTCGGAGTGAGAGAGCTTGATCAAGCACAAACCAGGATCAAGGCCAAGTCATAGTAACAACACATGAGTACAAACAACGTTCAGACGTTCATAAACGGGAAAATTTTCACCGGCCGGAGCGAGGAGGAGTTTGTCAGCGCTTTTCGAATCGGGGACGGAAAGTTTACCTGGATCGGTAACAGCAGCGATGTGGATTCGACCGGCGCGATCGACCTTAAAGGCCAGACGGTGCTTCCCGGATTTCTCGATATTCACACCCACCCGACTTACGTCGCGATGACGGTGCGCGCTGTCCCCTGCACGGTTCCGGTCGTCAATAACATCGCGGAGATGATCGCTGCGTTGAAAACGCATCCGAACTTCGGAAAGAGCGAGAAGGATTGGATCGAAGGTTGGGGCTATGACGAATCAAAGCTCGCTGAGCACCGCAGCCCGACGACAAAAGACCTAGACGAGGTTTCAAAGACGCAGCCGGTATATGTTCTCCGTTCTGATTGCCATTCCGGCATCTGCAATACCAAGGCACTCCAGCTCGCCGGTATCACAAAGAACACACCCGACCCACCTGGTGCGAAGTTTGGCCGCTACGACAATGGGGAACCAAATGGCGTCCTACAGGAGCATGCCGCTAACGACGCCGTTCTAAAAGCTAAGGCCGTCCCGAGCTTTCAATCAAAGGTGCAACAAATTGCCGAGACCGGCCCGCATTACAACGAGCGAGGCATCGTCGCCATGAGCGACATGATGGTCTTCACCAAACCCTGCAACGACCTCGACATCTATCGCGAAGCAGAGAAGCGCGGCTTGAAACAGCAAGTGCCGCTTTACTTCGAGTGGAAAGCCTTGCAGCAAAACATGGTCTCCGATCTGACGGACGAGCAGCGAACCGGCAGAACAAAATTCGCCGGATTAAAACTGTTCGCCGACGGTTCCGTCTCGAACCGGACCGCCTGGGTAACGGAGGCCTATCGTAACTCAAACGACCACGGCTACTCGACGCTGACGGAAGACGACCTGAAATCGTCTTACGAGTGGGCGAGCCGGAACAAAGTCCAGATCGCAGTGCATGCGATGGGCGACAAGACCTTCCAAGATGTGTTCGACTTTTTCGCCGACAAGGAGCCGTGGATGGGCAGCCACATCCCATCAGTGCGCCTCGAGCACATCACGTTACTTAGTGAAGAGCAGACGCGCCAGATGGCGAATGCCAGGATGAGCTTCGGCGCATCTACGCAAATCATCTTCTACTTCGCTGAGTACGACTCCTACTCAGAGAACCTGACCGACGCGCAACTCAAGCGCACTTACCCGGTGAAAATGTTCTACCGAAACATAGAGCACTTAGGACTGTCATCCGACGCTCCGGCCACGACATGGGCTGATCCGGACAACGTCTTTGTTTCACTTAAAGCCGCCGTCACGCGCAAGGCTTACAACGGCGCGGACATCGTGCGGGAACAGGCGATTACTCTGCCTCAGGCAGTGCTGCTCTACACCGCGCGCGCGGCGACCGTTCCGCCCTACGACGGCTCGTTAGGCCAGATCGCGCCGGGCTTCGAAGCGAGTTTCATCGTGCTCGACCGCGACATATTTGCTATCGACATCAATGACGTCGACAAAGCGCTTGTGCGCCAGACCTGGATTCAAGGCGAACAGGTTTACGAACGCAGTTAGCGCAACTTAAGAAGGATTCTGTTCTGGCGGCACGACTTAGTGCGGCAGATTGATGGAGCCGTTGATGCCATCGATGACGAATTGCGTCGCGAGGGCGGCAAGGATAACTGCAAGCAGGCGCATGAGCGGCGCTGCGGTGAGCAACATCAGCAACGTGATCAGAAGTGCACAACAAGAGCGCGAAGAAGACGACGAGCGTTGTCCCAAATCCGGTACTGCGCCCGACAAGCAACATCACTGAAGTGATCGAACCTGGCCCGGCAATCATTGGGATCGCCATTGGGAAAACGGCGAAATCTTCTGTCTCCGGGCTGTCGCTCGCTTGCTGCGCGCGGTTTTCACGACGCGAGTTGCGGCGCTCGAAGATCATCTCGAGAGCGATGAGAAATAGCATGACGCCGCCGGCGATCTGAAACGCGGGCAAAGGGAAAGACGCGCAGACGTATGCAGGTCCGCCTCATCGACGACGCGCGCGCCCGGTTGTGACAGCCGATGTGAGTCCGCAATCCAATCCCGTTCCTCAAGTCGGACCTTGCTGCGACGGAGGGCGTCAGACCGCGAATCGGGCGTCGCATGCCGAATACCGATGGCGTCTGATTCGAGCGATCCTGCGGAATTTAGAAATGTGCTGACGGGTTTGCCGTCACGAGCGAAGAAAGTTAAAACCGCCGCGATCAGGTCGCGCGAAACACCTATCGGCCATCAACCAGGCCGGGGTTTTATGAAGCGAATTACCCGACGCATCGAGCGCTTTGAAATTCCTGTGCGTCGAGTCGAGGAAGGAGTTGGTTACTCCGTCCAGATGGCCGCCAAGCTGACCGGACTCAGACCGGAAATGATCCGTTACTATTGTGAGAGGCGGGTCATTTCTCCCGTGGCCGAGCGGAAGCCGGGCGATTTCATCTTCGATGCGCCGGCACTCTGTGCGATGCAACGGATGACCGCTCTTAGGCGTGAGCACAGAATGGATTTGGCGACAGCAAGTATCGTTGTCGATCTCCTCGAACAGATCGACGAACTGCAGAAACGAGTCCACACGGTTGCCTAGCGATCCGCGGGAACGATTCGGGCGTGATCTGGAAACGCACCGTAAATGAATAAACCGGTTCGTTCTATGCGGCAGCCTTCCGACCGCCTGAAGGTGTTTGCGCCGGTTCTTCTCGAAATTGCGGCCGCAACAGGGATGTTGCGAGCACAAACGCAATCACCATCCCCAGCGCCGCCGCGATCTTGATCAACAACGTACAGATCTTCAACGGCCTCAGTGATCAACTCAGGACAGGCAATCTTCTCGGTCGGACGTTCGCGGCAACCGTTGCCGGAGGCCCGAACGCTGGGTCGGGCGGCACTGCTCGAGGTGGCTTCGAGCCCGGGCGCAGCAAGCTGTTGGAACGGGTGAGGAATGAAAATTACTTTACAAAAAGCTTTCAATCTTTCACTATCAGTGCAACGGCATCGAGGGAGAATGACGTCAAAGTGATTTCGCGCTCCTCGCTTCCGTTGATCATTTTGGCGGCTGCGTGGGTGGTTCATAACATGCTGTGAAAGGGGCGAGGGAGAACCCGCCACTGCAAGGTCGCTCGAACACTTCCATAAATATGAAAACTGATGTCCTAATTGTCGGCGGCGGACCCGGCGGGTCGGCGGCCGCGATGTTTCTGCTCAAAGAAGGGGTTAAGCCAATCATCGTCGAACAGGAAGAGTTCCCCCGCTTTCACATCGGCGAATCGATGACAGGCGAAGCCGGTGCGGTGCTTCGGCGGCTTGGAATGCACAAGGTGATGGAAGAGCGGCAATACCCGATGAAACACGGGGTGCGCGTTTTTGGCACGAGCAGCTGGTTCATTCCGGTCGCGCGCCGGGATGAGAATTGGAAGATCCAGCCGGCCTTCACCTGGTCGGTGCGGCGGAGCGACTTCGATTCAATCATGTTAGAGGAAGCGCAAAAGCGCGGCGCGACGCTTATTCGTGGAACCGCGACCAAAGCGCTTCGGGGCGAGGACGGCGCAGTCCGCGGGGCCACGATTCGCAAGCCCGACGGCACGACCTTCGATATCGAATCGCAGGTGCTGCTCGACTGCTCGGGCATGGCGACCTTTCTCGCCAATCAGCGAGTGACCGGGCCGAAATACGTCGGGAGTTATGATAAACAGATCGCTTTGTTTGCCCATGTGAAAGGCGCGCTGCGCGACAGCGGCACGGAAGGCGAGATGGCGCGGAATAACACCCTGATTTTTTATAAGAAAAAGTATCACTGGGCCTGGATGATTCCGGTTGATCACGAAGTCGTGAGCATCGGGCTGGTGGTGCCAACGGCCGAGTTCACCGCCAGCAAGCAGTCGCCGGATGCCTTTTTCCGCAGCTACATGCCCACGATTAATCCGGAACTGGAACGTCGCACGCGTGACATCGAATACGTCGAGAAGGTGCATGTGATTCCCAACTATTCATTCCAGGTGCGGCGGTTTTGCGGAAAAGGCTTTATTTGTATCGGTGACGCACACCGCTTCATTGATCCGATCTTCTCATTTGGACTTTCGGCAACGATGCGGGAGGCGGAATTCGCCATCCCTCACATTATCGACTATCTCAATGGCAACCGTCGCGATGAGGAGAACCCATTCGATAGTCATCAGCGCTTCATCGAGAAAGGCACGGACAATCTCGAGGACATGGTGGATCTGTTCTGGGAACAGCCGTTCGCCTTCGCCACCTTCGTCCACTTCCGCTATCGCGATCAATTGATTGACGCGTTCGCCGGCAGAATCTACGAGAGCGAACATCAGCCTTCGCCCGCGATCCTGAGATTCCGCAAGTTACTTAACCGCGAACGCGATTACGACCATCCCGACGATTACTCGATTCCGATTGGATCGCGCTATCATCCGGAGCGCGCGCCTCTCTGGGAGCCGAATTCTCCGGTGCCCGGGACTGAGGAATGGATCACGGATGCGGCTCAGCCGCGCGAGGAAATGGCAACTAGGTAGCCTTTAGCCAGCAAAACAACCATGGAACACATACCACAGAAGCTGATTGATTATATCAACGAGAGCCGCGCACCGCTGCCCCCCGTGAGTGATCCGGACCAGCCCCTGCAAATCGACTCTCTGGGGTTGATCCGTCTGGTTTCCTTCATGGAAAGCGATTGCGGCATCCGGGTAGAAGACGAAGAGCTGATCGCGGAAAACTTCGCGAACCTGCGCAGCCTGGATAGCCTCATCGCCAGAAAGGCGCAGGGCGCGCAGACATCTTAGTCAAGTTCGCAGACTGGTTTGGGCCACCGCCCTCGGGCCGGCGGCAACTCCAGCTTCTCATTTGCCGGTAACCGTTTTTGCCAATACGGCAAACGCACTTGCCGCGCTATTCTGGGAATCGGCCAACTGGAAGAGTCCGATCTCCAGGCTGAGATTGCGGCCCTGCAATCGGACCGCGCGCAAACCAAGGTTTCCGGCCTCGCGCAGCGATACGCGCGGCATAAGCGCAAGCGCCCTGAGCGGACCCAGCGAACGCAGCAGCATTTCGACTGAATTGATTTCCGCCACCGTCCGCGGTCGGATGCGGTGTTTTCGGAACAGATCGTCCGTCATCCGGCGCATCACATAACTGTCGGGCAATTGCACCAGACGCTGCTGATGCAGGTCCCCGAATTCGATGACACGGCGTTTCGCCCAGGGATGGTTCTCCGCGATCACGACCGTGAACTCATCGTCGCAAAGGTGTTCGTAGTGCAGCGCCGGCGAATGCCGTGTCAACCAACCAAGACCGAGATCGAGCCTTCCTTCTTCGAGCAGGGTCTCGATATCGGTCGAGGAAATTTCCAGCACACTCAGATCAATCGCAGGGTATGCCTCGGCAAAGCGGCCGAGTAACTTCGGCATGAGCGCAACATCGAGATATGGAATCACCCCGAGCCGAAGCGTGCCATGGAGTTGGCGCGGCTCACTGCTGATCTCCTGCACCGTCTGGTCCACCTGACGCAGGATCTCGTGTGCCCGCTCGTGGAAGAGCCGGCCTGCCGGCGTGAGCAAGATCCGCCGCCCCTGACGTTGCAGAAGCTTCGCGCCGAGCGCGTTCTCCATTTCGCGAATCTGCTGTGAGACTGCAGGCTGCGACACTCCGAGGCGTTTGGCCGCTCGACTAAAGCCACGCGCGTCGGCCACTTCGAGGAAATAACGCAACTGCCGGATATCAAAGGGCTCGGGCACAGGATTCAGATAGAACGAAAGGTGCTTTCAATCGCGTGACAAAACAGTGATAAAAAATGCTTTCATAAAATCAGGTCATTTTCCTACTATGAAAACCGTAACCAAAATCACCCATATGATCTCTGCCAAGCATCCGGCTGCACATCGACGTCACGGAATTTGTAAGGTTGCCGCTCTTCTGCCCTCGCTCCTGCTCTCTGCTCTACTCGTCCTCACTACGATCGCTTTTGCCGGGCCGGAACCTACTCCCGCCTCAAGCAAGAACATAGTGATGGAGAAGAAACCTGAACCCAATCCGCTTTGTTTCGACGACGGCAAGATCTGCCTCGACATCCAGGAGCGAATTCGCTTTGAAGCGCGCGAGAACACATTCGATTTCGACGAGGCCCATCACACGCTGACCGATGATATCTTTGTGCTGAACCGATTTCGAATCGGCCTCGCTTTCAAACCGAACGACTGGCTCAAATTCTATGTGCAAGGCCAGGATGCGCAGGAGTGGTTTTCCGATCGGCCTGACATCCCGAAGGCACTTGGAGCTGAAGGCGACGACAATTTTGACCTGCGCCAGGCCTATGTCCAAATCGGACCCAAGTCCTTTAACCTCACGCTTGGCCGTCAGCTTTTGGCTTACGGCGACGAGCGATTGGTCGGTCCAGGAGATTGGAACAACTTCAGCAATTTCTGGGACGCGGTGCGAATCCAGTTCGTGCAGCCGAAGTTTTCGGTGGATGTGTTTGCTGCCAGCATCGTTAACATCTATCGCGATTCGATCGATCTTTCCGACCTCTTCAACGGGAGTGAGATGCATCGCGACCAGGTTTTCAGCGGCATTTACGCGACTACTCCGGCACTTGGTTTCCAGACAACCGACTTCTACGTTTTTCTCCTCGACCAGGAGGTACCAAACCCGACCGCTCCTGCCATTACTTCGCCGGCTACTTTCCGGGGCCTAAGCGGCAAGCGAACCGATTTCGCTACCATCGGGACTCGAGTCAAGGGTGACCCAAAGAAGCTCAATGGGTGGGAGTATGAAGGAGAATTTGCCTTCCAGACCGGGCAAGTGGCCGACCTCGATCTCACCGCCTTCGCCGCCCATGTAGGTGCGGGCTATAACTTCCAAGCCATGTGGAAGCCGCGGCTCTGGCTGGAATACAACTTTGCCACTGGCGATGATAATGCGAGCGATAGCGACATCGAGACTTTCCAGAATCTCTTTCCTTCAAATCACCCAAAATATGGCTTTATGGATCTGTTCTCCTGGCAAAATCTCCACGATCTCGAGCTAAGTCTGAAAGCCAAACCCTGCAAACAGATCGTGTTGGAGGGAGATATTCATAGCTTCTGGCTCGCTAATACCAACGATGCCTGGTATCGCGCCAACGGAGTTACCAAAGTGCGGCCAATCACTCCGGGTGCGGACAGTCATGTCGGTAATGAACTTGATCTGCTCATCACTTATCAGCCGGTCAAATTCCTCAATATCTGGGCTGGATACAGTCACTTTTTCGCCGGCGGTTACGTTGAAGATACCGGTCCGGGCGATGATGCGGATTTCGGCTACTTCCAAGCGACGATTAACTTCTAGACGAACCGTTAAAAAAGGCATAGGAGAACTCCCATGAAACGAACCCAACTCATCAGCGGGGCTGTCCTTAGCGGCTTACTCCTGGCGTCTGCCTCCCGCGCGCCGGCCGAGGAATCAAAGAAAGTCCGCGTCGGCTGGATCGGTCTGACGTGTGAGGCGTCAATCTTTGCCGCCGTCGAAAACGGCTATTTCAAAGAGGAAGGGCTCGATGCTGAACTCATCAAGTGCGACTGGAAGACCTACAAGGACTCACTCGCTCTTGGCAGCTACGACATCACTCAGCATCTGGTGATGTATTTTCTCAAACCAATCGAGCAGGGCCTGGATGTGAAATTCCTCGGTGGTGTGCACACCGGCTGTTTGCGTGTCCAAGCTTCGTCCAGGAGCGATATCACAAAGCCGGAGCAACTTAAAGGCAAGCGCATCGGTGTCCCCGGTATGGGCACACCCCCGTTCGTCTTCGCCAACCGCGCACTGAAGCGTTATGGAATCGACGGCAGCAAAGACATCGAGTGGAAGGTGTTTCCAGCCGGCGAACTCGGCCTCGCGATCGACAAGGGCGAAGTCGATGCGGTTGCTACTTCCGAGCCCATTGGAACCATGCTCTTAAGCGCTGGCAAAGTCCGCAACGTTCTCGACGAAGCCGCTGACGTCCCCTACAAGGATGAATACTGCTGTGAGGTGGTTGCAAATGGCAAGTGGCTTGCAAAAAATCCGAAGACCGCGGCGGCTGCAACGCGTGCCATTCTCAAAGGCGCCAAGTGGGTGCATGAAAACCCCGCCGCCGCCGCGAAGATGTCGGTGGAAAAAAAGTACCTCGCTTCCAATCCCGAGCTGAACGGAGTTGCCCTTTCGAAATTAAATTACATGCCAAGCGTCTCGCGGGCCGAGGTGTCGGTCCGGACCGCGGCTGACGAGATGCAAAAGGCCGGCATGCTCGCCCCGACCACCAAACCCGAGGAGTTGGCCAAAAAGGCATTCATGCACCTCGATGGGGTGACAGATGAGTGGATCGAAAAGACCCAGGTCGAGAAGGTCGCGGGCGGAGATAGATTGCCGGGCGTGGGCGCGAAGATCGCAAACCTGAAGCCGAGAGACAGCAAGACGGCGTGCTGTTTGATGCCGATGCCGAACTAAACAGCGTAGTTGGTTTCCCCGGCTCAACCACGGGCCGCGTCTCCATCAGGAGCGCGGCCTGTTTTGTCTCGGATTACTGCACTGTTTCGGGTTGCGACCACCACCTCGAAAGACGCGCTCGCGGCGCGGAAGGAATCGCGCCCATCGTCGCTGTGTAATGAGACGTATCGTTGAAGAGTGTGAGCCGCGCGTGCACCGTGCCGCAAAAATCCACGATGTTTAATGCCGCCGGCTTCTGGTCGAGGTTATCCCGGTAACGGCGCGGATCGAACCCGAGGAGCGAGCTGAGCAGGAGCCGAATCGTGGCTTTGTGCGAAACCACGATCACCTTTTCGTCAGCATGAGCGCGGACGATTTCGATAAGGATGGGGAGCGCCCGGGCCGTCACCGCCAGACCGCTCTCGCCGCCAAACGGGGCGAAGGTGTAAGGATCCTCTTCCCAGCAGCCGACTTCTTCGGGAAACTGTTCTTCCACCTCGCGCCGCGTCATCTGTTCCCAGTGTCCATGCGAAATTTCGCGCAAGCCATCGCGTGTCACGACCTCGAGCGCGTGTGGCTGCGCGATGATCGTCGCGGTCTCGAGCGTTCGCCCCAGCGGTGAAGCGTAAACCGCCGTGATCTCTTCGGAGCTGAGTCGTTCGGCGAGCCGCCGTGCCTGTTCCCGGCCTTCGTCGGAAAGCGCGACATCGGTCGCGCCCGCAAACCGATCCTCCGCCGTCAGAGTCGTGGCTCCGTGCCGAATCAGAAAGATGCGCGTGCTCATTCCAGCAAAGTAATGCTGGCTCCAGCGAGGGAAAGCGCGCGCTTATTGCGAGGGGCTGACCGCAGGCCCCGGCTGCACCGCCGTGCCTTCGATTGGCGCCGTTTCCATTCCGCGCCGGGTTGCGACGATGAGAGTTGATTGCCGCGGGCTCCAGCGATAACCAATCCCGAAGCTGAGCGGCGCTGGGTTGCTTTGCTGATAAAGGCCCTGCAACTGCGGCTGGTAATATTGCTTAAAGAGATCGATCGGCCCCGCGTAGTTCCCGAAAAAACGAAGCTTCCATTTCTGCGGATCGAACGCGCTGATCGGAATGCCCGAGTCGTCCTGCACGATCGCTTTACTGTGTTCGAGGAGGAAATCGCGCACGGTGCTGAAGCCATGCTCAAACATGAGGTAGGAAGCCGATTTCAGCAGGCTCGCCCCGGTCCCGTGCGCCGCGCAAAATTTCAAGAATCCAGGCCCGCTCCGGATTCCGTCGTTCGAAAGGTCGGTCGTAAAATAATAGAGCGTCTGTGTGCCTGCGCCGGGCGCGGCTGTAAAGCTGATGCGCACCCCCCGGGTGAGTCCTTTCCCTTTTTCGTTAGGCGCAGCCGTATGTGGCTCACCGCTCCGGTCGAGGGTGATGAAGCTGATGTCGGTGATGGTTTTGCCGGCGCGCGCGAGGAAGACGTAAAAGATTGGGAGCGTCCCTTTCAGCTCCTCGCGTTGCAGATCGGTCTTCATGTCCTTGGTGATGAAGAACGAAAAACTGAGCACGGTATTGAGCGATTTCTCGAGATTCTGCAAAACCGCCTGGAGCGCCGGGCCGCTGAAGCGGGTCACATCCGGTAACGACCCGATCGGTTCCGTCCCGGCAAGGATGTAGGTATTCGCGTTCGGAAAGAACTGATTGGCGTAGAGAAAATCCGGCCCGCTGAACATGTAGAAGATGACCGGCAACGGCTGGGTCGCATCGGGCAAGTAGTTCACTTCCCACTCCCGGATCCCGGCGAACTGTCGCGCCGCCATTTTCGCCCAAGCCTCGTCAAAGACGCGGGCATGCTCCTGCCACGCAGGCGTTTCCTCGAAGGATGCGAGGGCGG
The DNA here is from genome assembly GCA_036825615.1 of Chthoniobacterales bacterium. Taxonomy (GTDB): domain Bacteria; phylum Verrucomicrobiota; class Verrucomicrobiia; order Chthoniobacterales; family UBA10450; genus JAICXG01. The sequence continues at coordinate 72,904 of DAISXY010000017.1, read as the reverse complement.
AATTTTCCACGATTGGAATCCCAGCGAGGAAGCGAGCGGTATCGTTAACCGTCGCGGGACCGGGCGGAAGTTGCGCGGGCGGTGTAATGGGCGCAGCCGGAACGTTGGGCGCGGGCGACTGGGCCGCAGCCGGGGGCGGCGGTATCGCAGGGGCGACCGGAAGCGGTGTCGCCGCCGGGACATTGGGTGCAACAGCCGGCGCGGGCGTTTGCGCGACCGGCGGATTCACCGGAATTGCGCGCCGCACTTCCTGCCCCTCTGCCACGACAGCGAAGAGCGCGGCGCAAACCACCATCCTGACCAGTTGTCTAAGAAAACCTTTTCCCATTCCCTGTTCCCCTGCCTAACGAGATCCGTTGCCCGCGAGATCGGCCCCGCGGGCGCGGGGTGTTCGCCGCCGCAAACTCATCACTTCCCCAAACATGCGCAAGCTATCGCGCACCAGACTCACCTTGCTGCCCTCGTTGTGGTCCCAGCGCACCGGCACCTCGAGCAGGCGCAGCCCGGCCCGTTGCGCGAGGAAGAGCAGTTCGACGTCAAAGCCGAACCCGTCGATTTCCGCCGCCTCGATCACCGGTCGAGCGGCTTTCATGCAAAACGCCTTGAAGCCACATTGCGTATCGGCGAAAGGCAGCCCGGTTGTGAGGCGCACAACGAGGTTGAAAACCTTGCCGCCCTGTTCTCTCCGCCAGGGCTGACGCTGACCGATGAGCGAGCGATCAAGCGCGCGCGAACCGAAGACGATATCGTAATCTCCCGCTTCGATCGGTTCGACAATTTTTGGCAGTTCGGTGATCGGGGTGGAAAGATCGGCATCCGAGAACATCGCGATCGACGCCTGCGTTGCGAGCAGACCGGCGCGCACAGCGTGACCTTTGCCGTGGTTCTCCGGGAAACGCAGCACGCGCGCGCAAACATCCGGCCGTTGCGCGAAGAGAGCTTGCGCGACTTCTGCCGTACCATCAGTCGAGCCATCGTCGACCACGATCAATTCCGCCTCGGGGCGAAAAGTTTCGAGATAAGCGAGAAGGGTGAGCAGGTTATCGGTCAGACGGCGCGACTCGTTGAAGGCTGGAACAATGACTGCAAGCTTGGGCGCGTCCATCGCCAAAGAGTTGCCTAACCAATAGCCCCGAAGGCAAGTCCCAACCCGTAGGTCACAACCGCTTCGATGACCCCGACGATGGTCATCTCCAAACCCGAGGCCCACCAGGAACGAATCGTGATCAGCGACTTCACCGCGCCGACCGCGAAGTGGGCGAGAATGCTGACCACGAACGCGACGATCACCGCCGCCCAGCCGGTCAGGAAAAAGAACGGAATGATCGGAATGAAAGCGCCGATCGCGGTCGAAACCGCAGCCGAGGAAGCGGACCGCCACGGATTGGGAAAGTGGTGCGGCGAGAGTCCCAGCTCGCTCTGCGCCATCGCCTGCACCAGTTGCTCGGGCGACTGCGCGAGCCGCTCCGCCATCCGTTGCGATTCCTCCGGGGCGAAGCCCTGAAGTTGATAAAAGAGCGCCATTTCCTCGATTTCCTCTTCGGGGTTCTTTTCGACCTCGGCTTTCTCGCGGGCGATTTCGGCTTCGTAAATTTCGCGCTCGCTCTTGCTCGCGAGATAGGCGCCCGCGCCCATCGAAAGCGCCGAAGCGAGCATGCCGGCGAGGCCGGAGATGAGGATGTAATGCTGCTGGTTGTTGGTCGCGCCGGCGACGCCGGAGACAATGCCAAAAACCGCCCCGAGCCCATCGTTCACGCCATAAATCGCGTCCGCGACCCAGTCGCCGCCGCGGCCGTGCCAGCGTTCCCGTTTCAGGATCGAATCAAGCCGGCCTTTCGTGCCTAACGAGGGCGATGGGCCGGCCAATTGGTTGAGAATGCGGGAGTGCGCTTTCTCTTCGAGCGCGGTCTGGCGAAGAAACTCCTGCTCCTCCGCGCTTTCACTGGCGAGGCTGCGTTGTTGCGTCTGGTAGTGGTGGTGGTCACGGTTTTCCGCCGCTTCCATCCGCCGGATCGCAACCTCCGGCCCCGCCGCGCGCGTCCACCAGCGTTTCAACCTGCGCTGCCAGCCCTCTTTCAGGACCGGCGGCTGCGCACCGTGCTCGCGCAATTTGCTTTCCCAGCGGCGCGCGTGGCGCTCTTCCGCTTCCGCCATCCGGACGAGAATGGCGCGGCGCTTTTCGTCCGGCTCGTTTGCCGCCAGATCACAATAAGCCTGCGCGCTCTCGCGTTCCGCACGCCAGTTGCCTTGGAGCGCTTCGATCGTTTTCGCCTCTTCCGGCTTCATTTGTCGCTCCTAATTGCCGTTCTCAGCGAAATTGTGCAACCGCGCCCCGGGGGCTCGGCAGAATTTTTCGGCGCGGCGGCGTGGTTGTGATCACGAGCGCGACCGAGCCGAGAATAATCGCGCCCGCCAACGCGGTTCGCCCGGTCAGGGTTTCATCGGCAAAAAACGCGCCGATGAGCACGGCCACGACAGGATTGACATAGGCATAGGTGGCGACCTTTGCCGGATCGCAGTGGCGCATGAGGAAAATGAAGGCGGTGTAGCCGACGATTGCGCCAATGAGAACAAGATAGGCAAAGGCGCCTAACGAGAGCAGGGTCATCTTTTCCGGATGAAACTGGCGCAGTTCGCCGCTCCCCAGCCCGGCGAGCAGCATGAGCGCGCCGCCGCAGAGCATCGTTTGCGCGGAGGAGAGAAAGGGTGGCGCGGAGGACGCGGCACGGCGCGAATAAAGCGAGCCGATCGACCAGACTAACGAGCCGAAAAGCAGGATCACCATTCCCAACCCGGCGTGTTGCGACCTTCCGGCCGCGGGTTCAAACAGCGCCGGCCCCACGAGAACACCGATCCCGACAAACCCCGCCACGAGCCCAAGCAGCACCGCCGGCCGCGGCCGGGGTGACATCCCGCCCAACCAGGCGAGCAGGGTGATGTAAATCGGGACGGTTGCAACCAGGAGCGAGGCGAGACCACTCGGCACCCATTGCTCCGCGATCGTGACGCCGCCGTTGCCGAAGAAAAGCAAACAGGCGCCCACAATCAGCGCGGTGCGCCATTCCGCGAGCGATGATTTGATTGAGCCTTGCGTGCGCGCGATGGCGAGCATGATCAAGCCGGCGAGAAAAAAACGCGCCCCGGCCATGAGCAGCGGCGGGATCGAGCGAATGGCAAAGAGAATTCCGAGATAGGTCGAACCCCAGACCGTGTAAAGCGCCGCAAACGCCGCCAAGATCGTGAGCTTGCGCGGCGCACGCTCCGGCCCGCTCACGAGAAACGATCTTCCGTCCAGGGATCAGCCGTGTTGCTGTAGCCGCGCACCTCCCAAAAGCCCGGCTTATCCTTGGCCGCAAACTCAATTTGCCGGACGAACTTCGCGCCTTTCCAGGCGTAAAGCTTCGGAATGATGACGCGCGCCGGTCCGCCGTGCTCGCGCGTCAGGGGCTTGCCGTCGAAGTGGGTCGCGATCAACACGTCGTCGTCGAGACAATCGGAAAGCCGGACATTGGTCGAATAACCGTCGTAGCTGGTGAAGAGGACATGTTGCGCCTGCGGTTTTGGCCTAACGAGATCGACGAGAGTGAAAAACGCGACCCCTTTCCAGCGGCAGTCGAATTTGCTCCAGGTCGTGACGCAGTGGAAATCGCTCACGTCCTCGAATCGTGGAAGGGCGTTGAACTCTTCCCAGGTCAAGGTTTGCGGATTTTCCACCAGCCCGCCGATCTCGAGCCGCCACTCGCCTAACGAAATCTCGGGACGAATCCCGAGGTCGAGCACGGGGAAGCCCGGGGTGAGATGTTGCCCGGGCGGCAACCGGTCTTCAGAGCGCACGGCCGGTTTCGCTTTGCCCGCCATCTTGCGGGCCCAGCGTTCCTTCCGCTCGGTCAAAGTAGAATTCGAAGCGGCCATGGATTCGTTAGGCCGAGCGGCCCGGGTCAGAGCTCCCGGCTAGAGCGGCTTCGCCTTGAACTGGCGGATGGCGTCGCGCAGCTCGGCCGCGCGCTCGTAGCGTTCGCCTGCGATCGCGCGTTCCATTTCGCGCTCCATCACTTCCAGTTTGGAGAGCGGCCGTTTCGCGCGCACTTCCTCGAGCCATTCATCCAGAAATGCGATCTCGGAGCTTTTCGACTCGAGCTCGGGAAACGACGAATGCTGGTAGAACTCCACGATGCGCTCTCGCCCGGTTTCGATCTCGCGGATCGACTCGTTAAATTTGCCGTCCCCGAGGAGGAGCGAGGCGCGAGCCCGGGTGTTCATCATCAGGACATAAGGGCGAAACTGTTGAAAGCTCCAAACCAGGTCTTCGCGGTTGCTGTGTTCCTCGACAAAAGTGAAGAGGTCGAGGTTGCGCTGGGTATCGCGGATCACGCCTTCGTATTCCTCGATCTGAAAGAGGCTGAGGTAGCGGTGATAATATTGAATCCCTTCCTGCTGCAACTCGCCGCATTGCTCCGGGGTCAGCTCGTACTCTTCGCCTTTTTGAGCGGCACGAATCGCGCGGCGCTGATGGTAAACGAGGTAGGACTCGCAATTGTGTGGGCGCTGTCCGTCGGGCCGGCCCTCGATTTCCATCTGGAGCAGGCCGAGATCGATCCGGAGCTGAAGTTTTTCGCGGCCATCCAGGCCCTGAATTTTGCGCACCTTGATCGCGCCGGGCTCGTGCGGCCAATCCTGGAGAAGGCTGTTCAAGTCGAGGCTCATCGCAGAAAACAATCGAGTCCGCCTCTGCTTTGTCAACGCACGCGAGATTGCCAGCGCGGTGCGGTTTGCGGAGAGTGGCGAGGATGGAGGAGGAGATCGAGGCGTTCATTCGCTATCTCGCGGTCGAGCGAGGCCTCTCGGAAAACTACCAGCTCTCGACCCAGCGCTCGTTAGGCGAGTTCGCCACCTGGTGCCGCCAGCGCAAGCAGATCACGCACGCGCGCGAGGTCGGGCTGCCTTTGATCAGCGAGTATCTTGCGGAACGAAAACGCGGCGGGCTTTCCGCTTCCTCGATCAAATTGATTGTCGTGGCGCTGAAGATTTTTTTTCGCTTCGGGACGGCGCAGGGCTTTGTGACGAAGGATCCGACCGACTCGTTAGTCCTGCCCCGGATCGAGCGCTATCTGCCCGAAACATTGAACGAGCTGCAGGTCGAACAGTTGCTCGACAGCGTCGAGGTAAGGGCGCCGCTCGGGCTGCGGGATCGGGCGATGCTCGAGCTGCTTTACGCGAGCGGGCTCCGCATTTCCGAACTGGCGAGTGCGCGGCTGGAGAATCTGGATCTCGAACAGCGCATGATTCGGGTCACGGGCAAGGGGAACAAAACGCGACTCGTGCCGGTGGGGCGCAAAGCCTGCGGCGCGCTCGCGGCTTACCTTCAAACCGAGCGGCCACGACTCGTCAGGCAAAAGAGCGGGAGTGAGATTTTTCTCTCCGCGCGCGGCAGGCGCCTGACGACGGTGCGGATTTGGCAGATCGTAAAGGCGGCGGCGCGGCGTTCTGGACTGGAAGCGAATATTTACCCGCATCTGCTCCGGCATAGTTTCGCCACGCATTTGTTAGGCAACGGCGCCGATTTGCGCATCATCCAGGAGATGCTCGGGCACGCCGACATCTCGACGACGCAGGTCTACACCCACGTGGACCAGCAGCGGTTAAAGGCGGTGCATCATCGGTTCCATCCCCGCGCGCGACGAATGTCTTAAGTGCAGAAAAGGGCGACTGAGGCAGTGTAGCCGTGGAGGTAACTGGCGCGGCCGACCGGACCGATCTCGCCGTTGCAGAAAAAGCCCGCGCTCGGCACCGGCCCGAAGATTTCCGCCAGGGTCGCGGCGTCATGATCGCGCGTGCCAAAGAAACCGTGTCCGCGCCCGTTACAGGAAAAAACGAGCGAGGCAAACGGCGGCCCGGCCTCATTCAGCTGATGTTTTGCGAGTTCGACCAGATCGGCATGCGCGGTGATGCGGTCGCGCATCTGGTACTGCAAGGTTTGCCCGGTGCGGGCGCGGGCACCGATCGCAACCGCACCGCTCTGCGGGTCGGCGCCGAGCAAATTGCGCACGAGAAAGTCGCCGCGCTTCAGATCGGCGACATATTCGGAGGCGGCGAGGCCGGCGAAGAGATTGCCGCGGGCGCGCTCCTTTTCCTCATCGGAAAGAGCGGTGAAGGTTTCACTCAAGACCTGATACGCTGGCCGGGAGCCAAGAGCGTAAACGAGGTTCTGCTCTGCCTGCGTAATGGTGAACGGTTCGCCCACCGGCTTGCATCCCTGGCTAACGAGAGTGCGGATTTTCCCGCCCTTAACGGCGAGGGCGAGGACCGCGGCATCGATCAATTCTCCATCGAGAATGAGGGCGCTTTCACCGTTGCCGCTAATTCCGCTCGCCAATCCGCCAATCGTGGCGGCTTCGGGGAAGGCGACATTCCATTCCGTGAGCCAATTTTCGAGGCCGGCGGCGAACGGATTGGCCAGAACGATCCAGGACTTCACGTCATCGGGATTAAGGCCGGTTTCCATTTGCCAGTACGCCGGGCCGCTCGATTCCTCGATCTGCTCGTTGGAAATGCAGACCGGGGTGAAGGTGCTCTGCGGCAGCCTAACGAGGAGGAGCGACATCCCGCTCGCGCCTTCGGCTTCCTGACTCACTCCAATCAACCCGCCGCCGACCGACCCGAGCAAAAGCGGGACGCGGCCATGGAGTCTGACGAGATCGAGCACCTCATGAATCTGTGGCAGCCAGTCGGGAGAAAGAAAAACAAACCCGCAACTGGGCTGCCCACCACAGTCCGCCAGCGCTTCCTCGGCGGCCGCGGCGACTGGAGTTTCCTGGAACGGTCCAAGGACGAGCCGCGAACCAGCGCAATGATCCATGGGAGGAGATCGTCGAGGGAGGAGCAAATGTCGAGCGTGGAGGCGGCTCGCGGGGTCACAATTTGATGCGAGACTGAGCCGATGAAGAAGCTTGTGGCGGTGATCGCGATTGCGCTCGTGGTCGCAGCGGCGGTCTGGATCGCAGTGCGGGTGGAGTTGTCGCGGCGCGTCGTCACGGTGCCGGAACTCCTGCCAAAGCGAACTTTGTTCCTGGTGCATGCACCGGATTTGTCGCGGAGCCGCGAGCGCTGGCATCAAAGCGCGCTCTATCAAATCTGGACTGAACCGGCGGTGCAAAGCTGGCTGCGCAAACCGCTTCAGCAATTGCCGAAGAGCGAGCAAAACCGGCAAACCCTGGACGAATTTCTCGCTCTCCGCCCAACCCGTGTGTTCCTCGCGCTGACCTCGATTGAAAACAACGAACCGAAGCTAATCGGCGGGTTCCGTTTCGAAGCCGCACCGGCGGACGTGCGCAAGTTCGTCGCTGCGCGGGAGGCGAAATGGTGGCCCAAATCGCTCGAAGCAAAACGCCAGACGATTACTTACGGGCAGCATCGGATCGAGAAGTTGCAGGCTGCCCGGCTCGAGTTCGCGCGGGTCGTCGACGAGCACTGGTTCTTTGCCGCGAACGACCTCGCAACGCTCAAGGCCCTGCTCGACCGGGCCGACCGGCGGACGGAAAAGGCCGAAGTCTCGCTAAAAAAGAATGAAGCTTTCGTCGCTGCAATGAAGCATTTGCCAGCCGATCATGCGGCGATGGTCTTTCTCGACCCGCAGCCGTTCGTCGAGAAACTGCTCCCGCTCCTCACGATCACGGGCCAGGCACTGCCCGCGACGCAACTTGAGCGTCTCAAATCGGTGCGCAGCCTGGCGGCGGCTTTTGGATTTGATCACGCCCAAATGCGCGAGACCGATTTCGTCGCCATGCCCCGCCTCGGAGCCGAGAATAAGCTCACACGGACGCTCCTTTCGGCTGCGGGCAAGGAGACGTTTTTTTACTCGATCTCGCAGATTCATTGGTCGGATGAGTTTTTTCCGGTCTCCGCTGCAGCCGCGACCGGACTCAGCGCGCTGATCGGCCAATTCAGCGCGGCCCTGAGCAGCCACGGCCTCAAAGCAGCGGACTTGCAAGCCGCTTTCGGGGAACAACTCGAGGTGATTGCGCAATGGCCGGAGCAAACCACCTGGCCGAGTCTGGTCGCGGCGCTGCCGGTCCGCGACGCTGCGCGAGCGAGGAAGACCGCTGAAGCGCTGACCTCAATCGAGATCGGCGCCGCCTGGACACGAACAACAAAGAACGGAGTCACGCTCTACAGCGCACAACCCTTTACCGGGCTTGTGCCTTTGAGCCTGGTGATTGGGGTCACTGACAAGATGCTCTTCGCGGGCACCAATGACGATGCGGTCGAAGCTGCGATTGTGAACACAGGTCCGCCGGCGGGCGAACTGGAGAAAAGCGCGGTATTTCGCGATGCCGCCGCTCAGGTGCCGGCCGCAGAGACAGCCTTCAATTACGTCGATACGAAATTGCTCTTCGAACGCCTGGACGCGGCCATTCGGCCGCTTCTCACAGTGAGCGCGACAATTTATCCCGGTCTGCGTGACACGGTCGACCTCGCGAAACTTCCGCCCGCAGAGGCCATCACAAAGCATCTTTCGCCCATCGTGATGTCGCAGCGCTACGCCAGCGACGGCTACGTGAGCGAATCGGTCGGGCCGGTGACGTTTCGAGAAGCAACGCTCGCGGTCGCGGTCGGGTTGGGAGCGTCCTTCGTCTACTTGGGCGAGGGATTGAAGCACAGCGGGTTGCTCTCACTGCCTCCGGCAAACCAGGCGGCCACACCCTCGCCGCCACCCACGCCGGCGCCGTCACCATCTTCCTCACCCACGCCGACCCCAAGCGCGATCTGATGGATCGATGCCAATCCGGCACAATCGGGCGAGCGGGTATGCCCTGGGACAGACTGTTTTCGCAAAAACGAGAAAGCTGCTGCGATTTTCGAAATCTGTGTTATCGTTTGCGCTCTATGGCCATCCTAAAAAAGAATGCCTTCTCACGTCGCGTGCCGGATCTTGTTACCGAAGAGCTAGTTGCGGTGCTTTCCCGCCGCACTTCCTTCGAGTTCAAGCAGCTCTTCGAGATCCTGCACGAAAACCTCCGCGCTCGTAACGCGGCCAGCGGCGGCGAAGAGATGCTGCGCCTGCGCGCCTACGAAAAACTGCAAAACCTCGTCGCGCGCGGCATGGTCAAGAAAAACGGCAAGAAATATCGCGGCCTGCCCTCCGCGCTGGCCAAGGCGCTGATCCCGGCAAACGGCCATGTGACGACGGCGGCCAGCTCGCGCTAAGTCGCCGGAGATGCCGTTGCGCCGTGGCGGCGACGGTATGATTCGCGAATACATTCCCATTCTGCTCCAGGCGGCAATCGCGATCGGCTTTGCCGTCGGCGCGCTGGTCCTGAGTGTGCTGCTCGGCAAATCGGGTCTTCGGACCCGGACAAAGGATTCCGCCTACGAGTGCGGGATGGTGCCGCAAGGCGAAGGCCAGCCGCGCTTCAGCGTGAAGTTTTATCTCGTGGCGATGCTCTTCATCCTCTTCGATCTCGAGATTGTTTACATGTACCCCTGGGCGGTGGTTTATCGCGAAGCGATCGCGCATGGGCAGGTAATTTTCTGGAGCATGCTGAGCTTCGTCTCGATCCTGATGGTCGGCTATGTTTACGCCTTGAAGAAAGGCGCATTCGACTGGAAGAAATAGCGCTGTTCTCATTCCAGGCGCAGCCGACGGATCGGGCGGACTATCCGGGAGCACTTTGGGGCAGTTTGGGAGCTGCCAGCGTAGCGGTTGCTCTACGGGATCCTTCGGCTTCGCTCAGGATGACTTGGATTAGGAAATTGGCGTCGCGCGGCGCAAGATCTGCGAATCAGGTGCGGATGTTTTTTGCACCGTTTCGTGGTTACCGATTCTTGCTTGCGCCACCTGCGGCTCCCGCCTAATAGCTATCCGCTCATGGTTCATCACATCGGACTCTACAAGCTCAAGCCGGGCGTGACCCCGGAGGAAACGGAGGAGATGATGATGAAGGCGCGCATGCAGCTCTTGAAAATCGATGAAGTGCTCAGCATCAAGTGTGGCCGGCGCGTCGACCCGAAAGTGCCGTGGCCTTTTTTCATCGCGATCGATTTCGAGTCGATGGACAAGCAGGCGATCTTTCGCGAGGACCCGATCTACATCAAATTCGTCGAGGAGGTGATCAAGCCGAAGACCTCCGAATGCCTCGCCTTGGATTACGAGATGGACCCAGGCAAGGAGATCTCGTGAGACTGGAAGCGCCGGCGAAGAGAGTTCCCTTGCACTAGCGTCCTAAGCCCACACGGGCGGCGTTTTTCCTGCTCCCGATACAACGGCGGCACATCGCTTCATGCCCATGCAACTTGCTTATCTTTATTCCCGCTACCCGGTCGTTTCGCAGACCTTCTGCGACATGGAAATGCTCGAGCTGGAGCGGCGCGGTTACGAGCTACTGATCGGGTCGGTTCATGCCCCGCTCACCAGCCTCAGGCATGAGCATTTTTCCCGCTTCCGTTCGCCAGTTTTCTATGCTCCGCCCGCGCCGATCCTGCGCCTCTGGGAAAGGAAAATGCGGCGGACCGGGCGCTGGCCGGAAATCCTGATCGAGCGGCATCAGCGCCGTTATGGTCCGGATTTCAAAGCGCCGCTCCGGGCCCGCAACGCCTGCTATTTCGCGGAGCTATTCGCGCGACACGGCATCACGCATTTTCATGTCCATTTTGCCAATCGCGCTGCGCATACCGCGATCTTTCTCAAGGAAATGTCGGGCATTCCGTTTAGCGTCACGGCGCACGGGCAGGATTTCATGTCCGACCTCGGGCACGACGAATTGCTGCGCGAGATCTGCATGAGCGCGGAGTTCGTGGCGGTCGAGACCGACTACAGTCGCGCCCTGCTCCGGCAGCGTTGCCCGGAAGCCGCCGACAAAATTCACCGCGTCTACAACGGGATTGATCTGGCCAATTTGCCCGCGCCGCCGGCGGGGGAACGGCCTCCGGGTCCGGTGAGGATCCTGAGCGTCGGCCGGCTCGTTCCCTTCAAGGGCTTTGAGATTCTGCTTGAAGCTTGTGCGGAGCTGGACCGGAGAAATTTTGATTTTCGGTGTCAGATCGCAGGCGACGGTCCGCTGCGCGAAAAGCTTGAGACCACGGTCGCGCAGCTCGGGCTCAAACGCCGGGTTGAACTTTGCGGCTCGCTTTCGCAGGCGGAGGTGTATGCGAAATTGCGCGGCTGCGACATTTTCGCGCTCGCCAGCGTGGTCGACGCCGCCGGCGCGAGTGACGTTTTTCCCACCGTGATCATGGAAGCAATGGCCTGCGCCAAGCCGGTGGTCTCAACCACGATCGCGGGGATTCCTGAGCTGGTGATCGATGGCCTGACTGGTGCGCTCGTTCCGCCCAACGACTGGGAGGAATTCGCTCATGCGCTCGACAAACTGGTGCGCGATCCTGCCCTGCGCACGCGCCTCGGCGACGCCGGCCGGCATCGGATGGAAACCGATTTCAGCATCACAAAAACCATCGAGCCGCTGCATCGACTGTTGGTTGAGAAAATCTCGGCCGTGCCCGCGAAAGCTCACGGCCGGGCGGTGCAGATTGCGGCAGAAAAGCAGACCGCTTACCTGGTTGATCGCTGGCCGGATGAATCGCTCCCTTTTCTTGAGATGGAACTGCGAGCGCTCGACCGCAATAAGGTGCCGCACGTCGTCTTTATCTTGCACCCGCCGGATGAATCCGCGCTGACCGAGAAGACGAGCGACCTGACGACTTCGTTTACTTATTTGCCTGATCCAATGGTGATCGAAGCCGAGTGGTTGTCACACCAGCCGCTCGTGCGTGAGTTGGAAGCGATGTGGGCGAACCAGCCCGAGCGGCCTTCCTCCGCACTCTTCCTTGCCCAGGCGCGCACGGCTCTGATCTTGCGCAGACTCTTTCGCCCGCACAACATCGCTCATGTGCACGCGACCAGTTCTCGCACCCTTTTGACGGTGCTTTATCTGAGACGTCTGCTCGATCTAAGCATCAGTGTCGCAATTGAGCCGAACCCGGTCCTGAGTGAAGGGTTGATTCGCGAGGCGCTCGATCAATGCATTGGTGGCCGCAGCAACGACCGTGAATTGCTTGCTCGGCGCGGAAGCGGCTTCCTGTTTGATCAAACCCTGGAGAAGCCATCGGTGAACGACATTGGCCCCTGGCTGACCCGCAAAGCCAAAATCGAATGGCGGGGCGGGCGGGCCTTTTGGCAGGAATGGTCGCAGCAACTGGTCGGCTGGACGCGCCCGTGAGAAAGAAGGCAATCGTCCTCGCCGGTGGCGCCGGTACGCGTCTCTACCCGCTCACCCAGATCGTCTGCAAGCAGCTCCTGCCGGTTTATGACAAGCCGATGATTTGCTATCCGTTGGCGACACTCATGCTCGGCGGCTTGCGCGAGATCCTCATTATCTCGACCCCGAAGGATCTGCCGATGCTGCGCGATTTTCTTGGCGATGGCTCGCACCTCGGGATTCACCTGGAATACGCCGAACAGCCCGAGCCGAAAGGGATCGCCCAGGCTTTTCTCATCGGAGAAAAGTTCATCGGTGACGACGGAGTCGCGCTCATCCTTGGCGACAATATCTTCTACGGCAATCTCGACTTCTTCCGCGAAGCGCTCGCGCTGAAAGAAGGCGCCTGCATTTTCGGTTACCAGGTGCGCGACCCGGAGCGTTACGGAGTGGTTGAGTTCGGACCGGATGGACGCGCGGTCAGCCTCGTAGAAAAACCGAAACGGCCGAAGAGCCAGTATGCGGTGCCGGGGCTGTATGTTTACGATCGGCGCGTGATCGAATACTGCAAAAGCTTGCGCCCATCTGGCCGTGGCGAACTGGAGATCACTGATCTCAACCTCCTTTATCTCCGCCAAAAAGCGCTCCATGTGCGGCTCCTTGGTCGAGGCATGGCCTGGCTCGACACCGGCACGCAAGCCAGCCTGCTCGAGGCCGGCAATTACATCGCCACCATAGAACACCGGCAGGGCCTGAAGGTGGCCTGTCTCGAAGAGGTGGCGTTGCGCGCCGGCTTCATTGATCGCGCGCAAATCACCCGGCTGATCGACCAGCGTCCCAAGGGCGAATATCGCGACTATCTCCGCCTGGTGGCGGAGGAAGACTTCCCTCCTCCGGGCAGCGAGCAGCCTTGAGGGCGTGACCCTTTCAGGCGCGGTGGCCGAACCGCCCCGTAATCGCCTCCGGGGCTGGTTTCGTATTATGGAAATTATAACTTCCGGCATGTGGCTTGCTCTTTTCAATAGGAGTGAGGACCCCTTTACGCTCTGAACCGGCCTCCCTTTCCCAGGCCGGCTTCACCCTCACGGAGGCCGCGGTCGCGATCGCCGTCATTGCCATCAGCATGACCACCTTTGTCATGACCATGAGCAGTCTCAACGAATCGGCCAGCGTGACCCGCAACAGCACCGGCGCGGCGGCGGCCGTGCAAAACCAGATTGACCTGATTCTTTCCGACGGCCCGTTTAACCCGCAGAAGACCAACTCCGACGGCACGCCGCAAATTCCGCCGGAACTCGTTCTCGGCACCCACGTGACTAACAATGTCTCCGTCTACAAGGAACCGACCACCGGCACAATTGTCTCCGGTACCCTGACCACGACCGTGACCGACATGAGCCCGGTGCTCAATGGCATCACCCTGCCGCTTTATCGCGCGGATGTGCGCATCACCTATACCTATCGAAACAAGAGCTACTCGGTCACGCGCAGTACCCTGCGCGCTTCCGACATATGAAACTCACGAGAAAAGAAGCGAAAGGTGGGACAACCTTGCTGGAGTTAAGCATCGCGCTTGGCTTGGTCGGGAGCGTCGGGCTCGCGATCTACTCCATGCTCAACCTCGGCCTTGTCCTCGGCGCGAAGAATTCCGCCGTCAATACGGCCCACCAGCAGGCCAGGGTCGCAATGTTACAGCTTGTCCAGGATATTCACGCCGCGGTCTCTCTTCCGGCACTCACAGATAGCGACGGCGTGCCGCTCTCCAACCCGCCCCCGGGCACAGCCGCGGCCGGAATCACCTTCCAGCTCTGGGCGGGTGGACCTTACAAAATTTCGGCCGATGCAACCGCTACTTCATCTGTCGTCCAGATCCAGGTCACGGCCAACGATCCTATCCCAAAGGCGGGCGAGAGGCTGATCGTCGAAAGCCACGGAATTGAACAGGACATAACTACGGTCGCAAGTGCGGGCGGCGGCAAATATAACCTGACGCTCGCCGGCCCGATTGGGGTGGCAATCCAGGGGACCGGTTCGCCCACTTACTACAATATCTCCTGCTTTATCACCGACCGCTGTTCCTATGCCGTGAAAAACGGCGTCCTTCAGTGGCGCGGACCAACCCAGCGCAATTCACTTACAGTCCTTGATATTACCAGCCCAACGCCCTTTTCCATTCCGAGTACCCCGGGAGGTTCTCCTTACTATCGCTTTGTCGCCGCGATCGATCTTTCCACGGCCGATAGCCGGACCTCGAACCGTGGGTTCAAGTCCGCCAATATCCTGCTCAACGGCCAGGTCCCCACCCGGGCCAGACTCACAACCTACCAATGAAAACGCAAGTCACCTTATCGTCGCGCGGCACCGCCTTGATTGTGGTCCTTTCGGTCATCGCAACCCTCGCTGTGACTGCGCTGGTCGCCATGGAATACACCACCGGCCTGCGCCATCAGGTGCAAAGAACCGATGGCTTACAAAATGCCATTACTATCGGCGACGGCGTGCTGGATTACGCCTTCTCCAATTGGCGAGAAATCTGCCGCGGCAATACTGACGCAGCGCTGGATACGGCTTCGTTCGCCAACATTCCGCTGCCGACCCAGGACCAATTCCCGTTTGTGACAAATTTCACCGCGCAACGCGGAGCGGCTGATTTCACGCAAGCCCAGGTTCCCACCGTCTCAAATTACAGCGTCATAGCGGTCGATCCGCAGATGAATCCAATCGCGGCCGGCAATCCACTCATCCCGGCCGTTGGTCAGTCCCCAGTCACAGTAACCTATAACTATCTTGCGCAGGCGGATGTAACCCTGCCGGTGCTCGGAAGCAAAGTGACCGCCAAAGTCCGCCGCGTTTTGCAAAAGGACCAATTGTCGCCGTGGAACTGGGCGATTTTCTATGTCGACCTCCTGGAAATTCATCCCGGTGCTCCGATGTATGTCAACGGTTGGGTGCATACGAATGGAACACTTTATACCGGTCATAATCTGCTAACCTTTCAAAGCAAAGTGACCTATGCGACCGACTGGATCGTCGGGTTCGCGCCGGGCGACTCCCGTTCTCCGAACGGCAGCGCCCCGGAAACGCCGACGAGCCCGAACTATCCTGCCAACCTGCCGCCGGCGTTCGATGTCGCGCACCAGCCGTTCGGGCTCGACGCGAGCCGGATCTTTTCGTCGACAGACAGCAACCCTAATAACGACAGTTACCACGAGCTGATTGAGCCGCCGGTGACCGGCTACAGTGATCCGCTGGCGGGCAAACGTTATTACGATCAGGCTGGGGTGAAGATTCTCATCGACACCAACAACGTGGTCACGATTAAGGACCAGAGCGGCAACACGCTCGGACCGGGCAGCCCAGGGATTGGAGGCGCAATCTATTCTGTATTCTCGAGTGCAATTACAACAAATCAGTCGATCCAGGATAACCGCGAAGCCGCTTCGGTCCGGCTCGCAACCCTGGATATGGGGGTCGTAAATGCCAAGATTCGCGATGGCACCCTTTCGCCCTTTAACAACATCATCTATATCAGCGACACCAGCGCAAACACCACCGGCGGGACACCGAAGCGCGGAATCCGTTTGAAGAATGGCGCGACCCTGCCCGACAACGGGGTTACGGTCGCGAGCCAGAACCCGATTTACATTCAGGGCGATTACAACACGGGCGGCAATCCGCCCTCTAACTCGGGTAACTACAGTCAGCCACAGGTAGCCGGCTACACCCGCAAGCCCTGCGCGGTCATCGGCGATGCGGTTAATATTCTTTCCAATGCCTGGCTCGATAGCAACTCGACGAGGAGCCTGAGTTATCGAACTGCCAGTAACACGACCGTGAACACGGCGATCGTTTCCGGCATCGTGCCGAGCGCCAATAACTACTACAGCGGTGGGGCCGAGAACTTTCCCCGGTTTCTCGAAAACTGGAGTGGAAAAAGCCTGACTTACTACGGATCGATGGTTGAGCTTTATCAAAGCCGGCAGTCGATTGGCCGCTGGGGACTGTCGAATGTCTATAACCCGCCAAACCGGCAATGGTATTTTGACACCAACCTGCAAGTCTACACGCCGCCGGGAACGCTGGCGGTTTACAGTTACACCAAAGGAAGATGGTTTCTGGCGCAATAATTCAGCGGAGGACGTATCGCTCGCTCTTGCTTTTGAGTCTCGGGTTACTCTCGGTTGCGGCAGGAGGGCGCCTGCAGGCCGGACTCGATCTTTCCCCGCAGACGGACACCTATGAGCTGGAGGGGATGGAGATGGCGCAGCTCGCTTTCCAGAATGGCGCCAGTGTAAAGGCCACCTACCAACTGCCACGCGGCTGGCGCTATTCCGGTGACCATGACCATCTTGACTTGCAGCCCCCAGGCGTGTCCCAAGCCAGCGTGAAGATTAGCAAGCTGAGCCCGGGTGCGGTTGATTTGACGGGCGCAGACACTCAAACCCGACTGCTGGAACAGGCGATCGCGTCCCTGCCTGAAGGCAGCCGGGAGGTCAAGCTTGAATCACAACAGTTAAATCCGCTCCTGATCAACGAAAAACAAACCTTTCTGGTTGAGCTGAGCTATGTGGCATTCGGGGAGAAATTTGCCTCCTACCAGCTCTTTCTCGATCGCAAGCCGGAGTCGATCTGTTTCAAACTCAGTTGCCGGCAGAAGGATTATCCAGAGTTACGGCAACTTTTTCACAGAAGTTTGTATACCTGGCAGAATCTGTAAGGCGGCCTCAGGAACCTGCCTGGTTTGCCGGCGGCTGTTCCTTTAGCAGGTGGTGAGTGTCTGCGAGCAGACGCGTAATGACATCGGCGTCCATGGCATTGTAGTAACCTCGAATAACCCCCTTGCGATCGACCAGGACGAAGTGCGTGCTATGGATCGGTCCGTCCGTGCCGCCATCCACGGTCGCCAGTTTAAAACCATCGCGCAGCAGACGATAAATCGTGTCCTTCTCCCCAGTGAGAAATGTCCAGCGCCCGGCCTGGGCGTCGAGTTTGTTCGCGTACGTCCGCAGGACCGTGGGCGTATCATGTCGCGGATCAACGCTAAAGGAAACCAGCTTCACATCCGTTTCCCGCAGCGGCTTCTGCGTCTCACTCAGACGGCTGCTAATGATTGGGCAGGGACCAGGGCAGGTGGTGTAAACGAAATCCGCAATCCAGATTTTTCCCTTGAGCTGTTCCGTGCCGAAGGACTGGCCGTTCTGGTCGACCAACTGAAAGGGCGGCACGAGGCCATCGTTAGGTAAGCTATGACTTGAGAGCCGGGCCACTTGCGCCTGGCGAAGGAGAAGGAGCCCGGCGAGGATTAGCAGGGGAGTGAGTAACATCATCGCCTTCCAGGCGAGCGATCTCCAGGAATGGAGCGGCTGGGCTGGTGCGACAGCCGAAGGTGCACTCGTCATTTCGCCAGGACCAGAGCGCCGAGCAACAATGGCAGGTAAATGATGGAAGCGAGAAATACCTGACGAGCGCGGGGCAGAGTGCGGCATTTCTGGAAACGAAAAGCGAGAAGAAGAAAGATCGCGCCTAACGACAACGCCACCGGCAGATAGATGAGGCGCGCGATTCCAAACCAAACCGGCGTGCTGCTCGCAATGAGGAGGAGGAAGGTAAACAGGACCGTCTGCCCCCCGCTGCGTTCGCCTTCGCAGTCGCGCCCGGAGAGCATGACAAAACCGGCCCGCGCATAATCCTCGCGGTAGATCCAGCCGATGGAAAAGAAGTGTGGCAATTGCCAGAAAAAGAGGATGGCGAAAAGAGTCCAGGCCGGCAGGGCGAGATCGTTGCGCGCAGCGGCCCAGCCAATCAACGGCGGGAGCGCGCCGGGGATCGCGCCGACGAGGGTGTTGACGGTGCTGATTCGCTTCAGCGGCGTGTAGGCGAAAACATAAATCGCAATCGTTGCCGCAGCGAGCAAGGTGCTGATCAGGTTAACCACCATGGCCAGGTAAAGCACACCGCCCAAACTCAGGAGGGCGCCGACGATCAGGCCTTCACGCGGCGTCATGCGGCCGGCGGGAATCGGCCGGCCGCGGGTGCGAATCATGATCGCATCGTATTTATGCTCCCACCATTGATTGAGGGCGGCGGCGCCGCCGGCGGCGAGCGCGGTTCCGAAGACGGCGTGGAGCAGCGCAACGAAATCCAACGGGCCTTTCCAGCCGGCATAAAAACCGACCGCGGTTGTGATCAAAACCAGAAAGGTCAGCCGAGCCTTCACCAGTTCGGCGAGGTCGGCCATGGTCCAACCGCGTTCGATCGCTACCGGCGGCGCCTCGATCACGGCTGTTTTCATGAGGCGACGACCTCGGCGAGTTGAGTTTTTCCAAGAAGGGCAGCGGGCATTTCGGCAAGATAGCGTAAACGAAGGACAAGCGCCGTAATTACAATCGCAGTCGCAAAGGTAATCGCACCAACCGCAACGTGCGCGGTGGCAATATCGGCAGCCTTGTTGCTCCAGATCACCCAGGCGCCGAGCGCAATTTGCAGGAGCACGAGACCGAGCCAGAAGTTCGCCAGCTTGCGCAGGACTGGCGGGGCCTGATTCCGCCTAACGAACAACCAAAAGGCGGCGATCGTCAGGCCAATCACGAGCGCGAGGAAGCGGTGCACCAGTTGCAGCCAGATCTGCGCCGGGGTGACATCGGAGAGCGCCTGAGCGTCCCGGACCTTATTGATCGCGGCGATTGTGGCTGGATCAGTCCTTGGAATGAGTTGCCCGTAGGCAAGTGGGAAATCGATGATCGAGAGGTCGCGATGCTGGTGGCGCATGGTCGCGCCGAGGGCGAGTTGGCCATAAATCAGGCTCGTGATCACGATGACAAGGGTTGCGAGTGAACGTGCCGGAACTGTCGCGACAGAACCGGCAAGGCGATGCCAGACCGGCGAAAGGGCGAGCGCGATGAGAACAAGCAAGCCAAGGAAAGCCTGTGCGAGGCAGGCATGGAAAATCCCGATCTGATCCTTTAGCAGTGTCACCCGCAGGCCCCCGAGGATACCTTGCAATACGACTGCACCTAAGGCTGCCCAGCCGAGCGTCTTGATCCAACCTTCGGCTTTGGAGCGCCAAAGCCAAAAGGCGAGGATGATGGTAAGAAAACCGATCAGCGAAGCGATGAGGCGATGGGTGTGCTCGAAGAAAATTCCGCCGACCCACTGCGAGAAGGGAAAGAAAAACATGTTATAGCCGAAGGTCGTCGGCCAATCGGGCACGGCGAGTCCGGCGTTCTTACTCGTCACCATTCCTCCGCTGCAAATGAGCAGGACGGTGGCGGCGGCGGTGAACCAGGCGAAACGCCGGAGAAAAGGATTGGTCGGAGCGGCGGAGCTACGCATCACATCGTGGTGAGAACCCGGCCCGGGGCCGGTCCACCTTTCTATCCGCCGCCAGGGTTCCCAGTGTTTGGTGCTCCCGGCGGAGGCACCGTGCCAGGAGTGGGACCGGGCGGCGGTTCGCCCGGCGGGCGCTGGAGCGGGGGCGGAGCGGCCGGGGTGCCGGCGAGTTCCGCACGTTCTTTTAGCCACGCCTGGTAATCGGCTGGTGTGTCGACCACAAGTGTGCCTTTCATCGCGTAATGGCCCAGCCCGCAGAGCTGGCCACAAACGATTTCGAAGGTGCCGGTCTTGATCGGCTTAAACCACAATGGGATGACCTGGCCGGGGATCGCATCCTGTGCCATCCGCATCGCCGGGATATTGAAATTGTGAATCACATCCTTCGAGGAGATATCCACGATCACATCCCGATCCACCGGCACGTGCAATTCGCCCAGCACTACGAGGTCGTCACGGGCGTGGGGATCGTTTGAATCGAGGCCGAGCGGATTGGAGTTGCTCTCGAGATAGATGTCGCGCCGGCCGAAGACACCATCGTGACCCGGCAGATGGAAGTTCCAATTGAACTGCTGGCCAACCGCATGGACAACGATGGCCTGCTTTTCATCGGGAATTTGATTAACCCGCTTCGCCCAGAGCGGAATCGCAAACCCAATCAGGAGGAGGGCATCGATGAGAATGACAGCAAACTCGAGGTGAGTCGAAATACTGCTGGTCACGCCTTCATGGCTGGCGACCGGGTTACGTTTTTGCCGAAACCGCCAAAGAACGAAAATGAAAAATACCCACCAGCCGACGAAAAGGACGGCCATGAACCAATGGCTGAACTCGATGATGTGATCGACCTGGTAGCCTTCCAGCGAGGCGTTCGGCGGCATCCCGAGGAACTCATTGATCAAGGCGAGACTACTCATAGCGATCAAGATCCTCGGTGATCAATTGTTCATGCGGCTCCAAGGGCGTCGTGGCGTGACGCCAGAGATGAAAGCTGAATGCGCCGATACCACCCATGACCGACATAATCGCGGCGATCATGACCCAGATTGCTACGGCCATGTGCGTGGTTGCGGGTGAGTTCTTATCGCCCATGCAGGTGGCGCAGGCGAAAACCTCGGTCGCCTGCGAAGCCCAGCAGAGGAGCGTGATGAGAAGGACTCTGGCTTTCATCTGATCAAACGCAGGCGCTTCATTTTTTTCCAAAACCAGCAGCCGTAAACAATCAGCGCCAGAGCAGCCGCGAAGGAAAAGATCGCGCCGAAAAGGTAATTGGGCGCACCGGCAACCTGCCGCACCCAGAGACACCACATCCCGCTGCCAAACGCCAGCCCGGTGGAAAAGACGATGAAGACGATGTGGAAAGTCTTGAGCGACATCTCAGCGCACGATCGGGTCGTACCAGGAAAGATAAGTGAGCCAAAAAAGGCCGAGGACGAAAATCACCGTAAAAATCAGGATCCGGTAAATGAGCTTCTTCTCCGCCGAGAGGTGCATGAAAATATAAGCGACCAAGCCGGCTTTGATCGCCGCGACGACCACCGCCACCGCCACATTGGCCTTTTCCGTGCCAAAGTTAACGTAGGAGAGAAACACCGTCAGCGCGGTGAAGAAGAGCAATACTGCCCCGACCATGAGATAGCCGCGGACGTGCTTGCTCACGTCGTGCGCCTGGGGCGCGTAATGCTCCGTCTCAGTCTCGATTGGTTCGGTCGTCGGCGGATTATTCATCGAGCATCAAAGCAGGTAAAAGAGCGGGAAAACGAAAATCCAAATCAGATCAACAAAATGCCAGAACAAGCCTGCGACCTCAACCCGATTTGCGAGATGTTCAGGGTTCTGCCGGTATAATCGCGTGCTCGGCGGGAGCCAGAAATAGATGAAGACGAGAACGCCCGCGAGCACGTGGAGCCCGTGCAGCCCGGTAATCGTGAAGTAGCTCGCGAAATAGGTGTTGTGCGTCGGCAGGAACATCGTCGCCCGCTCCACGTCGGCTTTTTCAATTATCCCGATCTTATCTGTCGGCGGGACATAGAGAAAATGGGGCCGATCCATCGCCGGATTGGTCGGATCGGTATAGACCGGATCGAGCGCGACCTCGTATTCCTTGATCTTGGGATCGTGCAGCGCTTCATGGTTGTGCAGGTGCCCGGTGATCTCGACCCGCGGCGGCAGGCCCTCGGATAAAAGATGTTTGTTGCCGAGGTATTTTTCATATTTCTCCAGCGCGCTCGGTTTGATGTAGGCGCCGAAGTGATCGTACTTCTGCGGCCACTCATAACCGAGTTTCACGACAAGGAAGACGATCCCGCAGAGGATGGTGATCGCCATGTAAAGCTTGTAACGGGCAAAGCGGCGCATCTTTAAAGCCGCCCAGGCCAGCACCACCGTGACCGATGAGATAATGAGAATGGCGGTATTAAAGGTGCCGACCGGGACGTTGAGCAGGCCGTGCGGCCAGTAGCCCGGCTGGGCGTCGAGGCGGAGGAAAATGTAAGCCGAGAAGAGCCCGCCGAAGAGCATGACTTCCGAGGCAAGGAAGAGCCAGATGCCGACTTTGGCGTTCCAGAGTCCGGTATCCGGCCGTGCCGTAACTGTATAAGGAATTTCCATCTCGATCGATTCGTTAGGCGCGAGGTCTTGAGCTAATGCCCTAACGACAAGGTCGGCTCGGGCACGCGGCGTTCGTGAGGCTGGACCGGCTCGGTCTGCATCGTGTAATCCTTTGCTCGTCCCGGCAGACTGTACTCGTAAGGTCCGCGATAGGCGACCGGCGGGACGACGAAGTTGCCGTGTGGCGGGGGTGAGGGCGCGGTCCACTCCAGGGTGGTCGCTTCCCACGGATTATCGTCCACTTTTTCCCCGCGCCGCATGCTCCAGAAGAAATTGATGATGAAGGGAATTTGCGCCAGCCCCATGACCCAGGCCGCGATCGAGATTGGCATATTCCAGTGGAACCCGCTCAGCCCCCAAACCTTCTCCGCCGCCAGGTTCCAGCCCTGTCCGCCGTCGTACCAGCGGCGATGCATCCCGAGCATGCCCTGCAAAAACATCGGCAGAAAAATGACGTTCATGCAGATCATGGTGGGCCAATAATGCACCTTCCCCCAGAAATCGCTCATCTTTCGCCCGGTCGCCTTTGGGAACCAGTAATAAATCCCGGCGAAAACGGCGAAGATCGTTCCCGGCGCGACGAGATAATGGAAGTGCGCGATCACGT
This sequence comes from Chthoniobacterales bacterium, assembly GCA_036825615.1. Lineage (GTDB taxonomy): Bacteria > Verrucomicrobiota > Verrucomicrobiia > Chthoniobacterales > UBA10450 > JAICXG01. The sequence goes on along the minus strand of DAISXY010000017.1, from coordinate 50,167 downwards.
AATAGGTGTCGTGCAGATACAGATCGGCAGTGTTGAAGGCGAGCGGAATGCCCGTGAGACCCCCGATTCCGAACATGGGCAAAAACGTCGTCGCAAAAAGCATTGGCACGGTGAAGCGGATCGATCCGCCCCAGAGGGAAATGAAAAACGCGCTCAGGATGATGACCGATGGAATCGAGATGATCACCGTTGTCGTCTGAAAAAACGCGCTCACCACCGCGCCCATCCCGGTGAGCCACATGTGATGCGCCCAGACGATGAAGGAAAGAAAACCGAGGACGAGAATCGCGAAGACAAGCGACTTGTAACCCCAGAGCGGCTTGCGCGTATTGTTGGCCAGAACTTCAGCCACAATTCCCATTCCCGGCAAGACCAGGACGTAGACCTCGGGGTGGGCGAGGAACCAGAAGAGATGTTGCCAGAGCAACGGGCTGCCCCCGCCGCTGATCGAGACCGCCGCGCCGTTTACCACCAGACCGCTCGGCATGAAAAAGCTCGTGTCCGCGACGCGATCCATCAATTGCATGATGATGGCCGACTCGAGCGGCGGGAACGCGAGCAGGAGCAGAAACGCGGTTACAAACTGCGCCCAGCAAAAGAAGGGGAGTCGCATCCAGGTCATGCCCTTGGCCCGCAGTTGAATGATGGTGGCGATGAAGTTGACCGAGCCTAACAATGACGACGTGATCAGGAAAATGAAGGCAATCAGCCACATCGTCTGCCCGTTAAAGACGAGAAGATGGCCCGGCCCCTGGTCGTCGATCACGGAAAGCGGCGCGTAAGCTGTCCAACCGCCCTTGGCCGCGCCGCCCGGCACAAAAAAACTGGCGAACATGATCACGCCGCCGACGAAATAGGCCCAGTAGCTCGCCATGTTGACCTTCGGGAAACACATGTCGGGCGCGCCGATTTGCAGCGGCACGACAAAATTTCCAAAGGCCGCGAACGCCACCGGCACGATCCCGGCAAAGATCATGATCGTGCCGTGCATCGCGCCTAACGAATTGTAGAACTCCGGCGTCATCACCCCGTTGGCCATCGCGCCCGGCCCGAGGACATTTCCGATGATGTCGCCGATCAGCGGCAGCCGCTGGCCCGGATAAGCCAACTGCCAGCGCATCAACATCATCAGCATGAAGCCGAAAAGGAGAAAACAGAGGCCGGTGAGGAGGTATTGAATTCCGATCACCTTGTGATCGGTCGAGAAAATATATTTTCGCCAAAAACCGAGCTCGTGATGATCGTGACCTTCGTGTGCGTGGGCGTGATGTTCGGCGTGTGAGACGGAAGAAGAAGCGTCCATGGTGCGATTGAGACCGTGATTATCGGTTGAAAATTTTCAAGAGGAAAGGGCCAAATTTCCTCCGTCACCGCGCAGAATGAGCGCAAAACGCGCGGCCGCAGCGATCACCGGCTGCGCAAATCCGCTTTGAAGCTGGGATTCGCTGCTTGCTAAGTCGCAGCTTCGTCGCGCGCCCTGGGAGCGCTGGGTGGCAGGAGGAGTCGCGGCGCGGGCCCACCCGCGACGAGCGCGAGGATACGCTGCTTTTTCCCATCGTAATCAAGCGCGCGAAAGGTGCGAATTTCCTCGACTCGCCGGAGGCCGTTGAGCGTATCGAGAAAGCGCGTGTAAGTCGCCGCCAGTTCGGTCGTTTCGAGATAGCGGCCACGGAGGTTCCCATCTCGAAATGCGCCCGGGGATTCCGCTTCAAAGAGATGAAACCGCAGCCAGCGACGATCGACCCGTGAGACGCGCTGTGTCTTGCGAAAGAAGGCGACGAACAGGAGCAGCACGAGATAGGTGTCGACCCGCGCTTGTAACTCTAAGTCGCGCGCAAAATCCTCCGAGCCGATGCGGCGGCGGCCGTTGCGAAAATTGAGGGCGGCGTGCACGGCGTGGTTGATTTCCTCCACAAAGGCGATGAGCGAACGGATGTTGCGATTGCTCAGCCCGGCGCGCGGGTCGTGTTCTTCCAGTTGCTCGATGAGCCAGCGCGAATAGTAGATGCCGACGTAAAGTTGGTCGTTGGCGGTGCGCAAAAAGGTACGCGCCAGCTCGCTCAGCTCGATCGCCGAGGCCCCGGCCAGCTTTGATAATTGCCGGCAACGCCGCTGATCGATCAGGCAATCTTCGAGGTTGATCCCGACTTGCGCGTAGGTCCGCTCGAAGAGTCGCTGGATTTGGCTGAAGAGGGTTTCGTTCACAAAAAAAGCGAGCTGGTGTGATGGTCGTCGTCGAGGTTGATCAATTCTTCCGCGAGCCGGTTCAGTGCCAGCCGCACCTCGTGAAAACGGTCTGCCAGTTCTTCGTAGACGTCGTTTAACTCGCAGCGCCTCGCCGCCGAGTGGCAGGCGACGAGTTGGAAATTGGTGCGTCCAACTTTTTCGTAAAACTCCAGGTCCGGCGCACCTCGCCGGCTGCGGTGCTGCGCATTTTCATGAAAGATTCCGCTGACAAAAAGCGAGTAATTCCCAACGTGCGCGCGGAGGAGAAAACTCTGCTCGGCCGACGCTCGACTGAGCGCGATCAACATGTCGGAAATGTACTGCCGCCCCGACTCCTCCTCGGCGTGTGGGGGCCGCAGCCCTTTGGTGCGGGAAAAGGTTTCAAGGAGTGAGCCGATGTAGTCGCAAAGCTTCCGCTCAGCGATCTCGGCCCGCTGCAGGACATGGCGGGCGAGAACGTAGAAGTAGAACGCGGAGGAGATCGAAAGCTGCCCGGTTTGCGAGAGGATCGTCTCAACGAGACGCGGATGATCGAGGACGGCGTCGCGCGTTTCCGCATCGCTGAGCAGGTCCACGAGCGAGACTTGGTCGTTAGGCGAACGGGCCAGGGTCCGGACAATGAACTGGAAATCCGCCGCGGTGAAGCGGGCCCGACAATTCGCCTGGATCATCGGGATTTTATTTTAACCACCTTTGCCGCGAAAAAACAAGCGCCGTGCCGCAGCGCGATCCCGGCGCTGCTGCCAAGCCGATATTTCAGTTGCCATGCTCTCGCTGACACCGGCATATTGGCCGACCCGCCAGAACAGGTCGGTGTTATGACGTCCAAGTTACCTGAAACGAGCGCGAAGATCGGCGGGCCCTTCGTGAAGCAGTTCTCGATTTTCCTGCCCAACAAGGTCGGCGCGATGCTCGAGATCGTGAAGCTGCTCGCGACTCGCAACACCCATGTCGTCGCCCTCAGTGTGGCCGAACAAACCGACTCCGCGATTGCGCGAATTGTCGTGAGCGATCCCGAGACGGTCGAAAATATTTTCCAGGAGCACAACGTGCCCTTCGGGATCTGCGAAATGGTCGTGGTCGAGTTGCAGGAAGTCGCGACCGAGCTGTCGAAGCTGCTCGCCGCGCTGCTCATGGCAGAAGTGAACCTGCATTTCAGTTATCCTTTGTTGATGCGCCCGCATGGCCGCGCCGCGCTCGTAATGCATGTCGATGATGCCGAGTGCGCCTGTTCCGTTCTCCAGGGCGAAGGCTTTAAAATTCTCACCCAGGCGGATATCTCCCGTTAAGTGCCGCATCGGACTTCAGTTGAACGGCATGAGACTCGCTTGATCGGCAGAGGACAGCTGTGCCCGTTGCATGAGGTTCGTTGACACTTTTGGGCGGGCTTAGCTAGAGAACGACAGGCGCATGAGCACTCTCTCCCTTGCCGATGGCAACAGCGCGCAACGGACATTTGCCGTTGTCAGCGCGCTACTAGGCGCCGTTGCCGCGACGCAAATTATCGCCACGCTTTACCTTCTCAGTCACCGGAGCGAAACCCCGGACCGCGCCATGCAGCGCACGGCGATCGAGTCGCGTCTTTTCGAAGGTCCGAAGATGACACCGGCGCGGGTGCCGAAGCCGGTCAAGTTGCCCGCCGTCACCGGTGTTCCGTCCACCACCGTTCATCCCGTCGAAACGCCGCCGCAGTCAGTCGCGCAAACGCTCCTGCGACTCGCGAAAAATTTCCGCGAACGCGGCGACACGACGAACGCGATTGCCAAACTGCAGCAGGCAACGGCACTGGACCCGGCCAATGCCGAGATTCTCGCCGAACTCGCGCTAACCTATGAGTCAATGCAACTCTTCGACCGGTCGAACGAGGTCTGGCGCCGCCTTGACTCGTTAGGCGAAAGCGCCGGCCCTCTCTACGAACTGGCCCAGCTGAAGTTGCGTGTCGGCGTTCCGGCCGTGCGGGAACGCGCCACGATCGTGGGCACGGCCGCAGGCGCAGAAGAAAGAAGCAAGGCCGCAGACACAGGCGATATCGCCGAGGGCTCCACTTTTGGGATCTCGGAAGCGACCCTCAAACAGGAGGCCGATCCGGACGCGGAGAGCAAGCTCATCCTGCGCCTCGGAGTGAAAGCGCGACCCGACACGCCGATCGATCACACCAAAGTCAAGATCCAGGTCTTCTTTTACGACATGCTGAATAACGATCAGGTCGTGCTCACCGACGCCGACGTGAGTTACGAATGGGTGACCCCGGGCCACGACTGGGCCGACAGCGGCACGGAAGTTCTCGATGTCACTTATCTGCGCCCGAAACGCTCCGATTCCGCCGCCGGCGCGGTCACGCCCGCCGAGGTTCCTGATTCGGTCGAGAAGGCGCAGCTCGCCGCGCGCCAAAGACAGAAGAGCGCCGAACCTGCCTCGCCAGCCGAGAGCGGCCCGCGCCAGTTCCTCGGCTACATTGTGCGGATTTATTACAAGGACCAGCTCCAGGCCGTGCGGGCCGATCCGACGCGGTTGCTCGACCTTTTCCCGCCGCCTTATACCGCTCCCCCGCAGTGATCCAGTTTGTGGGATGCTCAAGGCGTTATGACGCCTGGCAAAAGCAGCTGAACCGGTTCGGGTAACTTTCATCTCCGGCCACTTGCGTTATTTTACGCGCCTATGTTCCGCGCCCTTGTCGCCGCCGCCGTGCTCTTCACCTCCGTTCTCACGGCGCGCGCCCAGATTCAGGTCGACCTGAAATTCAGCCGGCTGCAATACATCGCCTACGAACCGGTCATGGCGCGGGTCACGATCACCAACCTTGCCGGTCGCGACATCGACCTGCGCGATGAGGGCGATCAAACCTGGTACGGCTTCGAAATTACCGGCGAGCACGAGCGGCTCATCGCCCCGACCCGTCGCCCCGCCGAACCGTCTTTGCACATCGCCGCCGGCTCTTCCGTTACCCGCAAGATCAATCTCGGCGAGCTTTTCCCGATCGGCGATCTCGGCCTCTACCGTGTGCGGGCGAATGTGTTCTTTGCCGATCTGAACAAATTTTTCTACGCCCGGCCGAAGGTATTCGAGGTTACCTCTGCCCGGCCCATCTGGCAGCGCACCGTCGGCGATCCGGCCAGCGCCCGGGTTCGCACCTATTCGCTCATGACCAATCGCTTCCCCGACCACACTTCGCTTTACGTCCGGGTCGAAGACCGGGAGCACAGTCTCGTCTATGCCACCTATTCGTTAGGCCGAGTCATTGCTTTTGACGAACCTCATGCCGAAGTGGATCGCGAAAATCGTCTCCACGTCCTGCAATGCTCCGCCCCCCGCGTCTGGTCGTATTCTGTCATCGGGCTCGATGGACGGCTCCTGAAACGCGAAACCTATTCGCAAACTCGCAGCATGCCCCGGTTGCGCCGGAGCGATGATGGTGCCGTCACGGTCCGCGGCGGGATGCTCGACCGGCCGGTCGCGCCGGGGAGCGCAAAAGCCGCCGCGAAACTGTCCGATTCAACGTCCAGGCTGCCGCCGGAAGATTGATCGAAAATGGCGGCTCGATTTTCACGCGCCCGTGCGCGCGCCCGATTCTATCGTTCCTTCCTCCTCGGGCTCGCGCTTCTTCTGCCGATTTGCGTCGAGGCGGTGATTCCGCGGCCGACCACAATCGTAATCGATGCCGGCCACGGCGGGTTCGATCGCGGCGGCATCCCGGGACAACGGGTGCCGGAAAAAACCATGGCGCTCGATGTCGCACAGCGCCTCGCCCTGAAATTGCGCAAGCACGGTTATCGCGTCGTCATGACCCGCAACAGTGACGTCTTTGTCTCGTTAGGCGAACGCGTCCGGATCGCCAACAGCTATCGCGATGCAATCTTTGTCTGCATTCATTTCAACTCCGCCACCCGCGAAGGCGCGAATGGAATCGAGACCTACTATTACAGCTCGGAGAGCGCCGCCCTCGCGGCCAACATTCACCGCCAGGTCGTCGCCGGCACAACCACCGACAACCGCGGGATTCGGCGCCGCGGCTATTACGTGCTGCGCCGCACCGCCATCCCTGCCGTGCTCGTCGAGTGCGGTTTTCTCACCAACACGACCGAAGCCCGGCTCGCCCTCCAGGCGAGCTATCGCGACCGCCTGGCCGACCGCATTGCCAACGGCGTCATGGGTAAAACTCCGGAGACTTATCGCCCGGTCATCGCCGGACTCACTCATGTCCCGTCTCCCATCCGGCAGTCGGTGAATTACTACGACTTCGTCAGGGCGACGCCGGAGCGTTCCACTACGCGCCATCACACGCGCAAGAGCAGCCGGCACAAGAGTTCGAAAAAGTCTTCCCGGAGCAGGACAAAAAAGAAAAGCTCCAGCAGTAGCAGTAAGAAGAAGAAGAAATCGAAACACTCCGACGACGATTAACGTGCGCTTACCCATTATCACTCCGGCAGAGATGCGCGCCGCTGAGGAAGCGGCTTTCGCGCGCGGCATTTCCGCCGAAGCGCTGATGGAGCAGGCCGGGGCCGGGATTGCGCGCGCGATCGAGAAGTTCTTCCCGTGCCCGGGAAATTGCATCGTCTTTGCGGGCAAAGGACATAACGCGGGCGATGCCTTCGTCGCCGCGCGCGCGCTCGCCGAGGCGGGCTGGCAAATCGAGACCCGGCTCATTTTCCCGGAGCACGAACTCAGTGCCCTAACGAAGAAAAAGTTCGACGAACTCGCTGCTCCTGTGGCGGCGGTCCATGATCGCCGAAACGACCTTGCCAGCAGAGAAGGGCGCCGGCCAACGCTCGATTCGGTGGTCGCAGACCGCCGCTACAGGATTGTTCTCGATGGCTTGCTCGGGCTCGGGGCGCACCCGCCCTTGCGTGACCCAGTTCGGAGCGCCTGTCAGGAGATCAATTCGTTAGGCAAAACCGGCGCCTATGTCATCGCGGTTGATCTTCCCACCGGACTCGATGGCGAAACGGGGGAGGTGGACGCCGACTGTGTCGTGGCCGATTTCACGATCACGGTCGGCTGCGCCAAGAGCGGTTTGCTCGCTGATGGCGCGCTCGATTTCGTTGGCCGGCTCGAGGTCGTAACGCTTGCCGAGTTGCAGCCGGAGGGAGTGGGGGAAGCAGAGCTTGGCACCGCCGAATCCCTCCGTCACCTGCTCCCGCGTCGGCCTTATTCTTCCTACAAAAACCAGTACGGGCGCATCGGTATCGTCGCCGGTTCCCGCGGATTCACCGGTGCGGCGCAGATGTGTTCGTCAGGCGCGCTCCGCGCCGGCGCCGGCCTCGTCGAGCTCTTCGTGCCGGAAGAGGTTTACCAAATCGTCGCGGCCGCGGCCGCACCGGAAGTGATGGTGAAACCGGTCTCATCTTATCGCGAACTGCTCGAGCAACCAGTCGACGTTTGGGCGCTCGGTCCGGGCCTGGGCAAAACGCGAGCGGACGAAATCCTGCCGCTGATCCGCGCTGCGCAACAACCGATGGTGCTCGATGCCGACGGGCTCAACATCCTTTCGGAAAAGATGGAGACACTGCAGCAATTGCGCGGGCCGCGTCTGCTCACGCCTCACCCCGGTGAGATGAAGCGGCTTTTCCCTAACGAGAAAATGTCACGCGCCGAGTTGGCGCGAAAGTTCTGCGAGCATTACAAGGTCACGCTCCTTCTGAAAGGCAGTCGCACCGTCGTGGCCGAAGCCGGGCGTCCGCTGAGTTACAACACAACCGGCAATCCCGGGATGGCAACGGGCGGCATGGGCGACGTGCTCACCGGCGTGTGCGCCGGATTGCTCGGAGCGAAGCTTTCGCCTCACGAGGCGGCGCGGGTTGGGGCATGGGCTTGCGGCCGGGCGGCCGAGCTTGCGATTTTTAATGGAATGGCGAGTGAGGAATCGCTCCTCCCGCGCGACGTCCTCGACCATCTCGGGGCAGCCTTCCGGGAATTGCAACGGCTCTGACTGGCCGCTGGTGAAACAAATCATCGTTGTTGGTTATCCGAAGAGTGGTTGCACCTGGGCGACCCGGCTCGTGGCCGAGCTGGTCGGCTGTCCGGTCGCCGGTTTCTGGCAATCAAACAAGAAGGAAATCGCGGTCGAAGGGGCGGAGCGGATCTCCGATTACCGCTGTTACAAGGCCCATCACCAGCTGGCGGAGTTAAATATTTCGCCTAACGAGCAAAGGACATGGCCGATTTACATCCTGCGCGATCCGCGCGATGTCGCGATCTCGGCCGCCAGCTACTTTCAGTTTGATCGCTTCCCGAGACTGGCCGCGATCTTCGGTGCTTTGCCGCAGGGGAACAAACTCTTTCGCCATACGCTTTATCCTTTGCTCGTTAGGGAAAATTATCGCCTCGAGCAAATGACGGAAGCGCTCCTTCATGGCTCCGCCGCGGTTCACAACTGGGTCCGGGTCTCCTGGCGGGAACATTGGCGGCCTTACGAGGCGGCGGGAGTGCCGATCGTGCGCTACGAAGACCTGCTCGCCGCGCCGGAAGCAGAATGCGCCCGCATCCTGCGCTACCTCGACTTACAACGAACAGCGGAGCAAATCGCAATCGCAGTTCGGAATCAGTCCTTTGCGCAAAAGAAGGAGTCGCTCCTGGCAGAAGGTGAGACTGGGCGGGCGAAATTTCTGCGCGTTGGCAGGAGCGGCCAGTGGCGGGAGAAGCTGCCGGCGCATCTGCAGCACCGTTTCTCTGAAGCCCTAGGACCCGAGTTAGCGAAGTGGAGATATTCGGCCTAGCATCATCCCGAGCGCAGCCGAGGGATCGCGAGAAACTACTGGGAACTCTTGCTGCGATCGGTCCCTGGTCAGCCGAAAACACAGATCGGGTGCGCGACGGGATCTCTCGACTGCGCTCGGGATGACAGCCCAGGGTTTGCTTGGGAGAGTGATCAACTTCTCAAATCTTGGGTCATTCCGGAGCGGATCCCATTCCCAGCGATACTTAAGATCGTTAGGCGTAACGCTGTAATCCACGCTATCCACTGCGCCCGGAGTCACAAGCAAGCGCTCGATCAAGTTAATAGCCTGATCGTTTTCACCCACCCGCGCATAGATCAACGCCAGATAGCAAAGCATGAGTGCACCGTCGTTCGCATCCTGGGCCAGCGGCTTCAGCTCGATCGCGAGCCGTCCTTCGCGGATAGCATCGTCATGTCTGCCCATGAAGGCGTATATCAACCCGAGGTTTGCGTGCCGATTCGCCGCATCGGCCGCTTCTTCGACGTCCTTTTCGAAAGCCGGGAGCGCCAGCGTCAGCTTCTGCTGCGCGGTGACGCGATCGTTTTGCGCCAAGGCCGTCAGTCCTTCGAAATAGCTTTTCGGCTGCAGACCGGTGTTGAGATAGGCAAACTCCTTCAGCGGCGATTGCGCCAGGACGGTAGCGGCCCGGGCAAAATCGCGCCGAATCATCGCGCCATCCCAGCGCACGCAGGTTACAGATCCGTCGGGATCGACATTGTGCGGAATGTCACTCACCGAGCGCTCAATTGCATTCACGTCTCCTTTCCACATGAAATCGACATAGCCGGACTGTGCCTTGGCGACGAGTGAATCTGGGGCGACGGCCCGAAACCTGTCCGCGGCGTGAGCCGCCTCGGGCCAGCGCCGCATCGAGGTGTTAGTAAAGACGAGGTTGCGAATAATGTTCGGGTTTTGCGGGTCGAGCCTTTCCATGCGCTGATAAGTGGCGAGCGCTTCGCCCCAGCGCCCCTCCCGGCGGCGAATCGCCGCGACGTAGCCGCCGATGTTACTGTCGTTAGGCAAAAGCCCTTGCGCGATCGCAAACTCACTCAGGGCGCGATCGTAGTCCTGGTCGAACCAATAGATACATTGGCCGAGGGCAAAGTGCCCCTCGCCCAAATCGGGTTGGAGGCGAAGAGCGGCTTCCGCCTCGCTCCGGGCGCGTTGCCGCCAGGATTCGAGCGGTTCATAGAAATGGAAAATCTCCGCGCAGGTCGAGGCGAGATGGGCCCTGGCCAGCGCGAAATCGGGATCGAGTTTGATCGCCTGCGAGTAAAGATCGACTGCCTTGCGGTAATCTTCGAGCAAGGTATCCGGCCCTTGTTCATAGGGCAGGGCGCGGAGATAAAGCAGGTAGGCGTCGGCATTTTGCGTCGGCTTTTTCGCCACCCGTACCTTCTCCTCGTCCGTGAGCCGGGCGCGCAGGGCGTCGGCAATCTCGGTCGCGAGTTCGCCTTCCAAGCCTAACGAATCCTGGATGGTACGATCGTAGCGGTTGGCCCAGATGTGCCGGTCGCGCCGGGCATCGATCAACTGCACGTTAACCGCGACCCGATCGCTGACCCGGCGGACACTGCCCTCGAGAATGTTGGCCACGCCTAACGACTTCCCAATCTCCTTGATGTCGCGCGCGTCGCTGTCGCGATACTTCATCACACTTGTGCGGCTGATCACGGTCAGGTCCTGAATCTTGGCCAGGTTGGTGAGCAGATCGTCCTGGATGCCGTCGGCGAAAAAGACGTTCTCCTTATCCTTGCTGTAACTTTCGAAAGGCAGGACGGCGATGCTTTTCGCCGGGACCGAATTGGCCGGCTCGCGATGGCCGGGCGCGAGCTGGAGATAAAGGAGGAAGGCGATGGCGATCGCAAGCACGCCTATGACGGCGGTGTAAATGCGATGAATCAACGGCCATTTCGGGGCCCGGCCGGCCGGCAGCTCATCGGTCTTGACCAGGCCCTCGGGCGTAAACTCGTAAGCCCAGGCGAGCGCGACCGCGATCGGAAAACCGGCGATCAGAATGACGATGATCAGCCTAACGACCCAGTGCGGAACCTCAAAGAACGGGAAGACCTGGGTCGCGATCTGGATCAGGAGCCAGCTCGTCATGGTGTAAACGACCGCGGCCCGATAAACGTGGCGCCGCTTCAGCTCGGAGAAAAAATTCTGCCAATTCACAAATCGTCAGCTCGTTTCGGCGCGATTGAAGATACGATTTTTTGAAACACAGATGGCGCAGCACAGCAGGCCCAGACAGCCGCGCGCTCGAACTACCGGTAATCGAGGACGCGCCGGACGCGAATCAATTTTCCGCCAGCATGTGAAGCGATGCACCCCGGCCCTGGCGCGAGTGCTGCTTGACCAGGAAAATGGAAGCGGGAAAATTTCAAGAAGATGGACACAGAGCACGAGGAGGAAGCCGATCAACCGGTCGAGGAAAATACGACCGAAACCGAGCAACAACTTCCGCAAATCAAGCTGCGCGACCTGCGGGCGGAACGCGACCCGATGGGCGCCGGAGGTGGTGGCGGTCGCCAACCTAACGATAAGTCAAAAGGTCGCTGACGGAGTAGCTTGTTTTACCCAAACCTTTAGCAAGAGTGAGACAGACCGATTCCTGTTTGCAGCGCTTCTCACTCCGAGGCCGCTTCGGCCGGGGCGCGGCGCCGGCGCGGAATACCAAGGCTGTCGAAGATAACCCGGGTCGCATCGGAGCGATTCAGGGTATAGAAATGAATCCCGGCGACATTGTTGTCCAGCAGGTCGTGACATTGCTCGAGCGCGAAATGCACGCCTACGCGCCTGACCATCGCCGCATCATTCTCGCAGCGTTGCAAGGCGCGCAGTAAACGCGCCGGGAAATGCGTCCCGCCCGACAGTTCCGCGATCCGCTTAAAGCCACTCATCGAAGTGATCGGCATGATCCCGGCGATGATCGGGACATCAATCCCGGCGAGGGCGCATCTTTCCCGGAAATCGAGAAAGTCGCGGTTCTCGAAAAAGAGCTGAGTCACAATGTAATCGGCGCCGGCTTCGACCTTCGCTTTCAAGTAATCCATTTCGAGGAGCCGATTTGGGGTTGCAGGATGTCCCTCGGGAAAACCGGCCACGCCGATCCCAAAACCGCGCCGTTCGGGATGTGCGCCGGATTCATTGAAACGGCGGATGAACTTCACCAGATCGATCGCGCGCCGGAAAGAGTCGCGCGAGCGGTCGTAGCTCATCCCCTGGGGCGGATCGCCGCCGAGGGCGAGAATGTTGCCGATCGCAGCCTGCGCGTAGCGCTGCAGGATTGCCTCGATCTCTTCCGCCTTGTGACAAACGCAGGTGAGATGGGGAATCGGGTCGAGCCTGGTTGTATTTTTGATTCGCTCGACCAGATCATGGGTTAACTCGCGGGTGGAACCGCCGGCGCCATAAGTGACGCTGACAAAGTGGGGCATGTATTCTTCCAGCTCGCGGATGGTGTGGAAGAGGCTCTCCGCCGCCGCGGCAGTCTTGGGCGGAAAAAACTCGAAGGAAAAGGTGGGCGAATCCTTCGTGATGATATCGGTAATGTGCATCAGGCGGGGCGCAAGAGAGTGGTGCGAGTTTGCCTCAACTTCCGGATCACCGCGAGGATTTTCAAGCGGACTTCAGCCGCGCGAGGATCAGCCTAACGAGTAAACGAATGCTGGCGATCACAGGAGGCGCACGGTCGTAATGGCAATCCGGCCCCCGAAGCAGACATCAACATCGGCCCCCGGCGTCCGGTCGCGCAGGTGATAATCGCCCGCATAATAGAGGCCGCTCTCCTCCTCATGCCGGTAGTTCAGCGGGAGCGGCTTGGGATCAAGCGGGCACCAGACAATTTCCGGATCGGGCGCCTCGGCCGGCAACACCGGCAGGTTGACATTATAAAAACTGCCGCGCTCGATCGGCCTTGCGACCAACTCCGCCAAAATCGGCGTGATCCAGCGGACCGCCCGATCCCAGTCAAACTCGACCTGGTCGCGCCGATAGTGCGAAAAAGCAATTCCGGGCCAGCCGTGAAGAAGCGCTTCGCGCACCGCCGCGACCGTCCCCGAGTAATAAATGTCAGCGCCGAGATTCGCGCCCTGGTTAATCCCGCTCAGGATCCAGGCCGCTTCCGGGACGAGATGGAGTAATCCCAGCCGCGTGCAATCGGCCGGAGTGCCGTGGACCGCGAAACTCTGCTCCCCGCGCGGCTCGATTCGCACCCCTCCATGCCAGGTCACAGCGTGACTCACACCCGATTGCGCAGCTGCCGGTGCGACTACAACCGGCTCGCCGATGGTGCGGGCGGCGGCGGTGAGCGCTTGAATCCCGCGCGCCTCGATCCCGTCGTCATTTGTCACCAGGAATTTCACCGCACAAACCTAGCGCGGCCCCGCACCGTCGGCCAATCGAAGGACCCGCAGAGCCTTTGATCGGCACTGAAAACACCGCGCATATTGCTGCTGGTTCACGCCCTCAATGCGACCCTCCTCGGCTTTCGCCTGGTCCATCCTTAGCAGCAAGCACGCTGTACTTCTTGTGGATATCGTGACCCACGCGAAGATAAATAGTTGAGCCGAATCCTGGTCATTCGTGGGGGCGCGCTGGGGGACTTTATTCTAACTCTGCCGGCGCTCCGGCTTTTACGGGAAGCGTTCCCGGGCGCTCACTTGGAAATTCTAGGTTACAGTCACATTGCCGGTCTGGCCCAGCTCGCCGCGTATGCCGATGCGGTGCGCTCGATTGAATCGGGATTGCTTGCCGGTTTCTTTGCACGGGATGGCGAACTGGGGCCTGAGTTAGTCGAATACTTCGCCGGTTTTCAACAGGTCGTGAGTTATCTCTTTGACCCGGACGAGATCTTCGCGAGCAACCTCCGCCGGGCCGGTGTGCGCAACCTGATCACGGGCTCGCCGAAAATAACCGGCGAAGAACACGCCGCGCGGCAACTGGCGCGCCCGCTGGAGAAACTCGCGCTCCATCTGGAGGACGCGGCGGGGTGGATTCTGCCTAACGAGAAAAGGAGGGTCGAGCCAAACCTGATCGCGATTCATCCGGGAAGCGGGAGCGAAACCAAGAACTGGCCGCTGCCGAGGTTTGTTCAACTTGCGCACCGGCTTCTGAAGGAGGATGAAGAGCGCCGGCTGCTCCTGATCGGGGGCGAGGCGGACTGCGACCGGCTCCGGGTCTTGAGGGGAGCTTTGCCTGACGACCGGATTGAGATCGCGGAAAACCTGCCGCTGATCGCGCTGGCGGGAGAGCTTGGCAGGTGTGCGCTTTTTCTCGGGCACGACAGCGGGATTTCGCATCTCGCCGCCGCCCTCGGCCTACCGTCGGTGTTGCTCTATGGCCCGACGGATCCGGCGATCTGGGCGCCGCAGAATCCGCGGGTGCGAGTCCTGCGCGCACCTTGCCTAACGATGTCGGGCATCGAGCTGGATTCGGTCATCATGGCGGTTGAGGAAAGGATGCGCACGGAACGGGCGTAGCACAGGCATCCGTGCCTGTGGGGCTACCGGGCGTCTCGCCCGGTGTTTCCTGTCGGTTGAAGTTGTGATTCACCGGGCGAGACGCCCGGTGGCCCCACAGCCGAGGACGGCTGTGCTACGAGCTGATGCGCATCGGCATCAGCACATACAGGAATGGGCTCTGGATCTTGATCACGCCCGGGCTCATCTCGTCGATGAGGTCGAGAAAGATTTCGTCCTCCGCCAGATTGCGCAGCGGCGCCATCAGGAACTCGGGATTAAAGGCGATCGAAAACTCGCGTCCTTTGTAGGCGACCGGGAGCGACTCCTTCGCTTCGCCGACCTCGGGCGTGTTCGCGGTGATGTCGATGTTGTTCTTGGCGAAATTGAGTTTGATCGAATTCGATTTGTCGCTCGCGAGAAGGGAGACGCGGCGGAGGGAATTGAGAAAAGTTTCGCGCTCGAGCGTGACCCGCTCCTTCATCTCCGCGGGGATGACCTGCTTGTAGTTGGGATAATTGCCCTCGATCAGCTTCGAGACGAGCAGGGTATTGTTGAGATCGAACGCGATCTGGCCAGTGGAAACGCTCACCCGCACGTCGCCTTCATCGGTGAGCAAGCGCTGCAATTCGGTCACGGCTTTGGTCGGCACGATGATGTCGGCTTCATGGCTGCGGGGAAATTCGAGATCGATGTCGACCATCGCGAGCCGGCGCCCGTCGGTCGCGACGAGCGTCAGTTTGTTGTCCTTGAAACTGAAGAGGACGCCGTTGAGGACGTAGCGGGTTTCGTCGGTTGAGATCGCGTAGGAAGTCTTGCGCAGGCCGTCGCGGAGGTCTTTTTGCGGAATGGTGACGACTTTCGATTCGTCGAACTTTGGCAGGGGCGGAAATTCCTCTTCCGGCAGGCCGAGGATTTTGAAAAAGCTCTGCCCGCTGCGGATGGAAGCGGCATTTTTGCCATCGATATCGAAGGAAATTTCACTCGAGGGCAGCTCGCGGATGATGTTGAAAAGCCGGCGCGCCGGAAGGGTGGTCGCACCCTCTTTTTCGACCTCGGCCTCAAAGCTGCCGCGCACCCCGACGTCGAGATCGGTGGTCGTTAGGCGGACTTGATTCCCGTTCGTTTGCATCAGGACATTGGAGAGGATCGGCAGGGTCGTGCGGGTGCTGACGACGTTCTGAACCTGCTGCAAACATTCGAGAAGCTTCTCTTTCGTGACACTAAATTTCATGAGAACGGGAATGAATCGCTACAGATGTAAAGCTTTCGATTTTATCCGGCAACCGCAATCTGCCGCTTCTCAAGACTCCGTCATGCCGACCGGAGCGAAGCGAGGTGGAGGAATCCGGTAGAGCGACTGGAAAGTGCTGTAGCTCTTCGTGGGTTGCCTTCCCGGTTTCTCCACGGGATCCCTGGACTCCGCTGCGCTTCGCTCGGGATGACGAGGAGCGGGGCTGACGCGATTGCCTAACGTTGCAGTGCGCTATCAATAAACGAGATCGTTTGCCGAATCTTGTCCTGCTCTTTCATCCGCTTCTTCACCAGCTTGCAGGCGTGCAGCACGGTCCCGTGATCGCGCCCGCCAAAGGCTTCGCCGATTTCGTTGAGCGAGGCTTTTGTCAGCTCGCGGGCGAGATACATCGCGACCTGGCGCGGAAAAGCGATGTTGGCGGGCCGACGCTTGCTCGTCATGTCGGCCAGCCGCACGTCGAAGTGCTCAGCCACCCGGCGCTGGATCTGGTCGATCGTGACGGCACGGCGCGCTTCTTCCTGCAAAATATCCTTGAGGAGATGCTCGACGACATCGTGCGTCAGTTCCCGGCCGCTCAAAGAGGCGAAGGAGGCCACACGCATGAGCGCGCCCTCGAGGCGCCGAACGTTCGTCTTGATGCGATTGGCGAGAAACTCGTAAATCTCATCGCGCAATTTGATGTGGAGGGTGCGCGCTTTTTTGCGCAGGATCGCGAGCCGCGTCTCCACATCGGGGGGTTGCAGCTCGGCGGTCAGTCCCCATTCGAAGCGCGAGACGAGCCGATGCTCGAGATTGGCAATCTCGGAGGCCGGCCGGTCGCTCGAGAGGACGATCTGTTTGTGGCCGTCGAAGAGGGTATTGAAGGTGTGGAAAAATTCCTCCTGCGAGCGCTCTTTCCCGCCGAGGAAATGGATGTCGTCAATGAGGAGGAGATCAGCCTGGCGGTAGCGTTTGCGGAATTTGACCAGGTTGTTGTGCTGGATGGCATCGATGAATTCGTTGATGAACAACTCGCTCGAGAGGTACATCACCCGCGTGGTCCTGCTGCGGGAGACGATGTATTGCCCGATTGCCTGCATGAGATGCGTCTTGCCCAGGCCGACGCCGCCGTAGATGAAAAGCGGGTTGTAGGTTTTGGCGGGCGACTGCGCGACCGCGAGGCTGGCGGCATGCGCGATTTGATTGTTCGGCCCGACCACAAATGACTCAAAGGTGTTGCGTGGATTGAGCCCGGCAACGCTGCTCGCTCGCTCGGCGCCCGGGGTCAGCTTGATTCTGGCCGCGGCCGGCCCCGCAGCTCCATCGGATTGGGCGGCGGAATCGACCGCGCAGACAAATTTCACCAACCGGGGCGCACCGAGGACGGAAGTGATCGCGCTTTGCAAAGCGGGCATATGATTACTCTCGATCCAAAATTGATAGATGTTGTTCGGGACCAAAAGCGTGATCTCTTCGGCGCTCACGCCGGTCAATTTTGTGGCGGAAAACCAGCGCTTGAAAGTATCGGCGCTGACCTGCGGTTTGAGGGCAGCGGAAAGCTTCGTCCAAAGCTGGGCGCACTTCTCGTCCATGGCTACTTGTTAACAGCGTTAAACACTGCCGAGGGAGAGGCGCTGCGAAAGAAAATCAAAAGAAAAATCGCGTTTTGCAAGCCGGAGAAAAGCAATCGCTTCGGAAAAATTCAGCCGGCGGAGCGAGTGTAAAAGCCCAAAACACGAGGGAAAAACGGCATTTTCCAGAAGATCAGTTCCGCTCCCGGAAGCGGGGCGGACCAGCGGAGTGCGGGCGGCTCTTTGCTGCTTGGTTCTCTTCATGATTTGGCTTGGCTAATTAAGGGTTCACCTTGTTCACATCTTGTTCACAACCGGTTTCGTTCGCTCCCGGCCTGCGGCTCCAGATTAGAAATCGGCTCCATCGCTCACAAGAAAAATCGGATTTTTTTTTTGTTTTTTCCGCACAAAAAAATCTTGACGCAAAACGAACTCTGGCAGTTCCGATTTTCTCCTTGGGGAGCGCACTTTTCAGCCGCGAGCAGTTCGTTAGGCGAGGCGATTTTCCGGTCGTTAGGCGCGACTCGAGGGAATTCTTTCAAGCCCGAAAAATGTTCGCGAAGACGTCAATTTGCTCGAAATTCCGGCTCGAAAAACGAGATGAGAGGTTTGAACAAGTTCGCTCGCCCGGGGCGCGTGGCTCTGGCGCTTGGTTGCCTCAGCGCGCTCCTCTCTGTTGCTGGTTGCCTGACCGCGCCGGCGCCCGAACCGAACGTCACCCACATCGTGCTGATATGGTTGAAACACCCGCACAGGGTGGCCGATCGCGCCCAACTCGTGCGCGCGGCCCATTCGCTCCGCCGCATCCCCGGCGTAGTGCGGGTGGAAACAGGGCGCTCGCTGGCCGTTCTCCAGCCCTATCGGGCACGCGATTTTGACCTCGGCGTAGTGATCACATTCCGCGACCGCAGCGCCCTGCAACGGTACGAAGCCGACCCGAGTCATCGCGAAGCGCTGCGCCGCTATCTCGAACCGCTCGTGCGACATTACGAAACCCATAACCTGACCGGTCGTTAGGCAGAGATGCGCGTCTTGGCGACGGCCGCCGGCCTCCTTTTTCTCCTTCTCGGCTCGCTGCGGGCGGATGAAATTCCGCCGCCCTTCGGCTTTCGCTGGAACGACCCGGCCGCCCGGGTGGAGAAGATTCTCAAGGGCGCCAAGGCGAAGCTCGTCACCCGCGAACGGAACAGTGGAGCTGAGGTCTGGACGGTCGAAGGGCTGATCCATCCCGGGCTCAAGCGCACCCTTTTCACCTTTAAGGATGGCGGCCTGAGCCAGGTCGAGCTGCAATATGAGTACCCCGATTGGACGCTCGAGCATTACAACAGCCGGATGGGGGAGGTGCGGCGATACTTTGACTCGAAATACGGCGTCGGCCGCCTGATCTCGCGCTCGCGCGACAACGACAGCGAGGTCATCCAAACGCTCGTCGGCTACCAGTGGGTAGTCGGCAAATCCGCTCTCGAGCTGTTCTATTTTTCGGCGGAGAAAGACCCGAACGTCTATCGCAACATCACCGTGACGTACAAATCGATCTAGCGCCCTTGTCGCAGGTTACCTGTTCGCGGTCAGCGGAACTGCCGGGGCTCGGCGCGGAAATCGATTTCCGGACCTGAGCCGACTGCCGGAAAAGAAGCGACCGTGGCTGGTTCCGGCCGCGAAATAACCTTGGGGTCAGGGGGAAGGGACGGCCCGCGAAAGTAACTCTTCCCAAGCGGGAGGCGAGAGTGCTATAACAGCCATAATTCACGGTCGTATGCGTTTGTCACCTAACTCTCATCTGCGCGGTTACACTATTGTCGTTGCCTCGCTCGCGCTCGCCGGGGCAATCGTGTTTGCCTCCTCGCAGAAGCGTGCGGTTGTCCTTAAGCCGACGGAGAACGATCTCGTCGTGCTCAACGGCTGCGTCATTTCCGCCTGCAACTATCTTGCAGCCGTCCAGACCCAGCATCAGCTCGAGCCCAACTTCTGGGCGAAAATTCTCCTCGTCCGTTACAAGGATCATCCGGCGGGTCATGCCTACTGCGTCTGGGAAACCGAGGGCACCATTTACGGCTATGATCGCAACGCCGGCTCCTTCCCCATCCCCGCCTACGCGCGAGAGCCAAAGGAGATCGCCAGCGTCCTCGCGGAGGGGCTGTCCAAGGCGCTGAACGAGCGCCTCACGGTCGCGCAAGCGGAGTTTGTCGAGCCCTCAAAGGCGTCGCTCTACAAGTTCTAAAAGTCCGGGACTGTCGCCCCCAATCAGTCGCTTTCGCTTGCCTAAACGGGAAAAAGGCCGCTTCATTTCCATATGAAGCTTCTTTCCCTGCTGAGCTTGTCGCTCATCGTCAGCCTCTTGCCTTTGCAGGCGAACGCAAATGAGCCGAGGGGCGACGCGAGAATCACGAAAAACGAAGCGCAACACATCGCGCTCCAGCATCACCGCGGCGCCCGCGTCAGTTCGGCGCGGCTGGCAAAGGTCAATGGCAAGAGCGTCTGGCTGATCGAGTTGACCGGCCCCAAGGCAAACCGGGTCTCCGAAGTTTCGGTCGACGCGATGAGTGGCCGGGTCGTTTCGGACAAGAAATCGAATCGTTAGGCAAAGCCCCGCGCGCGTTATTTCTTGCCCCAGATTCTTTCGAGGTAGCTCACGCGGCCCGATCCAATATGATAGGCCTCGAATTCGGCGGGATTTTTCAGGTAATACTTCTGATGATATTCCTCGGCGGGATAAAACGGCTGGCGCGGCAGGATCTCGGTCACAATCGGTTTATCGAACCGGCCCGATTTACCCAGCTTCTCCTTCGAAGCCTCGGCAATTTTTTTCTCCTCTTCGTTGCCGTAATAAATCGCGGCCTGGTAGGACAACCCAATGTCGTGAAACTGCCCGTCGGCCTGGGTCGGATTAATGTTGCGCCAGAAAATGTCGAGCAACTGCTCGTAGTTTGTTTGCGCCGGATCGTAGGTCACCTCGATCGCTTCCCGGTGCTGGGTTTTGTGCGCGGAGACCAGGTTGTAATTGGCGGTTTCTTTGCTCCCGCCGGTGTAGCCGACCACGGTTTGGGTTACTCCTTTGGCATGATCGAACGGCGGTTGCATGCACCAAAAACAGCCGCCGGCGAAAACCGCGGTTTTCGTTTCAGCCTCAGTTGTTGCCGCGAGACCGCAGAGCGCGAGAACGAGAAGGAATTTGTGCATTGTTTTCGAGTGAGAATGCTGTGAGCGAGCAAATATTCCAGCAACTTCCGCCCGGCGCCTGGCGGCCCGAAGAAAAAGGCAAGCCGCCGCCCGGGGCGGAGTTTGAGTTCGTTCCAGAAAATTATCTGGCGCCGCTCGATCTCGCGCAGGTCTTCGGCCGGGTCGCGCCGCTCGAAGTCGATCTCGGCTGTGGCGACGGCGGTTTCATCACACAGCTCGCCCAGCGGTTTCCCGGCCGCAATTTCCTCGGAATCGAAAAGCTCGGCGGCCGCATCCTGCGCGGCTGCAAGAAAGCGCTCCGTCTCGGGGTGCAGAATGCCCGTTTCCTGCGCATCGAAAGCAGCTACGCGATCCAGTATCTCCTCCCGCCGGCATCCGCCGAAGTTGTGCACCTCCTCTTTCCCGATCCGTGGCCGAAGCGCAAGCACAAGCGCCGCCGCCTCGTCCAGCCCGGCTTCCTCGACTCGGTTCACCGCCTGCTCGTCTCCGGCGGACGCTTCCGGATTGCGACCGACCAGGAAAATTACTTTACCGCAATTCGCGAGTTGATCCGTCCTGAGATGTTTGTGGAAGCGAGCGTGTCGCCTGACGAGTCACTTCCGGTGACGGCTTTTGAAAAGCATTTTCTCGCCGAAGGCGCGCCAATTTACCGGCTCGAGCTGCGGAAGGTTTCCTGATTCAGAAAACCGGTCGCGCGCCAGTCGTTTTGAAAAAACTCGAGTCGGACCGCGCCGGTTTCATCCTGGCGCATGAGGTGGATGCCGCGTTCGCGCACCATTCTCGCCCAATCGTCCGTCATCCGCTGCCGCGCCGGGAAATCGGCTGAAGTCGCGACGATCAGTTGCGGTCCGACTGCATCGAGAAACGCGGCGGAACCCGAGGCGCCACTGTAATGCTGACCTTTGACCAGGATCTCGCTTCGCAGTTCGTCGGAACGCCCGAGGAGCGATTGCTCGGTCGCAACTCCGCTGTCGGAAACGAGCAGGACCCGCGGTTTGCCTTCGATGAATAACTGCACAACCAGTGCCTGATCATCGGCCGCTTTTGCCTGGAAATTTTTCGGCGGATGCAGGATCCGCCCCGAAACATGAGGCGAAAGTCGCAGGATGTCTCCACTTGCCGTGGTCTCGCGATTGTTCAGCCTTGCGAGCAGCGCGCGATGCACGCTCGAGCGATCGGTCGCGCCGTTGTCGATCACACGTCCGGGCCGAAATTCCTCGAGCAGCGGAATCGCGCCGCCGATATGCAGCGCATCGCCGTGACTCAGAAGCAGGCCGTCGAGCCGGTCAATTCCGCGCGCATGCAGGTAATCGCGCAGGAACCGCTCGTAATCGCGCTCGCTTCCGGCGTCGAGCAGCCAGTCGGTTCCGCCGTCGCGCAAATGCACCGCCGCTCCCGCACCCGCGTCGAGCACCGTGATCTCCACCCGGGCGCCGCTCGGCCAGTGGGGCGGCTCGACATACAAATGCCCGGCTGGCAGTTGCGCAAAAAGCTGCACCAGCCAGAGAATGAGTTTCGCCAGACTCCAGTTCGCATTGTTGAAAACTATCGAAAGCGCGTGCGAGAGCGGCGCGGTCAGGAGCGACACGAGCCCGATGGCGAGAACGCAAAAGGCGACCGGAACCACCGCGAGATTCGCGAGGAGCGAAATCGGCGTGATGAGAAAGAAATACCAGATGATGAGCGCAAGCGATCCCGCCCACGCCGCCGCTGAGACCGACATCCCGCTGGCCACAACGCGATAGCCCCGCTCAAATCGCCGCCGGCTGCGGCTAACCAGACTGCGCGGCAGAAACGGATCGGTCTCGCTCGGCCGGAGAAGCGCAAGAAAGATCCGATTTTGGAAAAGCAGAATCGTGCCTACGACCGCAAACGAGAGTTGAAACCCGGACGTGAAAAGCTGGTTCGTATCCACCGCGAGAATGACGAGCGCGGCGCCCGCCAGGCTGTTGAGGGCGAAAACCGGGCGATCGAAAAAGATGCCGCCTAAGAGGAACGCCGCCATCGTCGCCGCCCGCACGCTCGAGACATGAAATCCGGTCACCGCCGAATAAAAGAAGAGAGTCGGGATGATCGCGGCCGCCGCGAGCGCGCGCGGGAGGCGCAGCAGGGAAGTCACAATCCAGAGCAACTGCGCCACGATCCCAACATGTAAGCCCGCGACCGCGAAGAGATGGAGCGTGCCGGTTTGCTGGAATGGTTCTTCGATATCATTAGGCGAATCGTGCCGGATGCCGAGCGCCATCCCGTTGATCATGGCTGTGATCTCCGGCGCGCCTTCGAGATCGCGTGAGAGCGTCGCCTGCATCCAGTTGCGCGCGCGGCTCGCGAGACGCACGAGCGTGTTCCCGCCGCCGGTGCGAAGGATCGTGCCGTCATCCGGGTAGCGTGCGAACAGGCCATTGTAAACATCGCGTCGCGCGAGATACGCCCGCAGGTTGAAGACGCCCGGGTTCCTCGGCGGCGGGATTGGCTCGATCATTCCGCGCAGTTGGATCTGATCGCCAAGTTGCGTGTTTCCCTTCCAGCGCACACGCACGGTGATGGGACACGTTTCCGAACCCTGCCCGAGATCAATCGTATCGAGGCGAAGAAGAAAGGTTGTGTAGTCGGTCGGTGAAAGCTTCGGTTCGCTGCTCACCGTTCCCATGACCACCACCGGCCGCGGGCGCTCACCCAGCCGAATGCTCCACGCTTTGCCGGGCGCGTCGGTTTGTTGCACCAAATGAAGAGCAAAAAAGCCGGCGCCCGCGAGCAGCGGCACCAACCAGGAGATCGGTCGAATCAAACAGGCAGCCGCCAGCCCTGCGATCGTTAGGCAAAGCGGCAGAATGGGCGCAGTGCAAAAATCGGCGAGCATGATGCCACTCACCGCCGCGATCGCGACTCCGACCAGCGGTTGGCGGGGGAAACAGGAAGTTCTCATGGGGAAGGCAGAAGGTTGTTTACACCGCTGCGGTCATCCCGAGCGCAGCCGAGCGATCCCGTGGAATGGCCGCAACGCGCCGATCGCATTTGCAAATCGCCCGCCGATTCCGGCAAAGCGATTGCTTCACCGGCTTTCGCTCATATCGTTTCCTTACAGTGCCGACACCTTTCTCGCGCAAGAAACGCAGCAGTGTCGTCCGTGCCGGGGAAAGGAACGGCGCGCCGACCAAATCCGCCCGCCGGGTCAGCCTCAAACCGGGGCTCGACTGGCACAAGCGCAACTTTCTCACCGAGGTCCTCATCCCCTCGCTTTTTACCAAACGCAGTGGGTTGCGCGCCAACCCGCTTTTTCCCAAAGTCGAACCGGGGCGAGTCTGCATCACCTGGATCGGGCACGCCTCGTTCTTGCTTCAGCTCGGCGGGATGAACGTCCTCATCGACCCGAATTGGTCGATGTGGCTAAGCGTGATCAAGCGGCTCAAACGTCCCGGCCTTCACCTCGATAATCTGCCCTCGATCGATACCGTCCTCGTCACCCATGCCCATTTCGATCATCTCGACCGGCGCACGCTCCGGCGAATCGCCGCCGATCAGCCGATCGTTGTCCCCACAGGCGTGGGCAATCTCGTGCACGATCTCGGTTTCAACATCGTGCACGAGCTCGACGAATGGCAGGGTGTGCAACTCGGCCCGCTCAAGGTCTCGCTCACCCCCTGTCACCATTGGGGCGCGCGGATGCTGGCCGATATGCACCGCGGCTTCGGCGGATTCGTGATCGAGGGCGCGGGCCGTTCGATTTTCCACTGCGGCGACAGCGCTTACTTCCCGGGGTTCGAGGAAATCGGAAGACGTTTCCCGGTCGAAATCGCACTTCTGCCGATCGGCGCCTATGACGCCCCGAGCAAACGCGAAGTGCACATGAACCCGGAGGAAGCGGTCCGCGCCTTTCTCGAACTGAAGGCGCAGAAACTCGTGCCGATGCATTACGGAACCTTCCGGCTCGGGTTCGAGCCGCTCGACGAACCGCCGCAGCGTTTGCTTTCGAGCGCGCGCGCCAATGCGGTCGAGGACAAGGTGCTCCTCATGACCGAAGGCCGGCCGGTCGTGCTCTAGCTCGCGCGCCTCGCGTGAACGGAAAAACGTCCGCGCGCACCGAACTGCCGGGCGCGTTCGCCGCCAGTCTGCTTGTCATTGGTTTCTGCGCGCTGCTCCTTTGGCACGACCCGCAGGTTTTTTGGAAAGACGATTACCAGATTTCTATTTTGCCCGTATTCGCCGATGTCGCCCGGAGCTGGTCGGAAGGTCACTTGCCATTGCTAAGTCCTTACTCCTGGGCCTGTGGCAATCTCGCGGGTGAATATCAGTACGGGACCTTCTCACTTTTCGTTAACGCGGCGGTGGTTTTGATCTGGCAATTCCCGCTCCAGTTCGCGCAACAGGCGGCGGCGCTCTCGATGGCGCATCTCTTTGTTCTCGGCGCGGGCGCGTTCCTGCTCGCGCGCGAACGCAAGCTCTCGACATCCCTGGCCATGATGGTCGCGCTTGTCGCCGCCCTGAATGGCTGGATCATTTGCTGGGGCGCGAGTGACTGGTTTGGCGCGCTTGCTGCGTTTGCCTGGTTGCCCTGGGCCTGGTGGGCGATGGAACGCGCGCTCGATGTTAGCAGAAGCAAATGGCGCTTCCTTTGGCCGGCGCCCTTCGTGTATCTCGTGCTCACGGGTGGTTTTCCCTACACCGTCCTCATGCTCGCGCTGCTTGCCGCGTGGCTTGCCTTAAGGTCGTTAGGCGAAACCCGACGGCTTTCCTCGCTCAGACCGCTCTCGTTAGGCTGCGCTTTGGGCGTCGGTCTTTCCGCGCCCGCCTGGCTCGCGCTTCTCGATTACACCCATGGCTCGACCCGGGCCGCGAGCTTCAACCCCGCCGCTCACTGGCAATGGCTCCTTCCGCCGGGCGCGCTCCCGGGCTTTGTCTTTCCCGGTTGGAATGCGATCTGGCGCGATTTTTCCAGTCAGCCGGTCGTGCGCCCGGCGATCGAACTGGCCTGCGGCACCGTTCCGCCCCTTGCGCTCGGCGCCGGCTTGATTTTCCTACGACTTAGATTCGTTAGGCAGATACGATGGGAGCTGGGTCTGCTTGTTATCGTCCTGCTTTTGGCCATGCTCCCGACGGCGGGAATCTTTCGCTGGAGTTTTCGCTGGCTCCCGCTCCTCCACCTTCTCCTTGCGCTCGTCGCGGCGGAAGCACTCGCACAATTCCGGCTTCAATCGCATTGGAACTGGTTCCTCGTCGCGATCGTCTTCGTGTCGCTCCTGGCGAGTTACTTGCTCCTTCCGACCAGCATAGGTCTGCCAAGATATGATTTCACCTCCAGCCTGACCAGGCCTGAGCCGCTCGACCCCAATCGGCTTTATCTCAGCATCTACCCGCCGCCGGAAACGGCAGATACAATCTCTAATCATCCTTCCCCGGTTGGTCAGCTCACCCGGCCTGGCTCAACCTCGATGTGGGCTGGAGTACATCTTATAAATGGCTATAGCCCGATCGGTGGCGCGGGCGTGGCGCGGACGTTTGCCTGTTACACGCACGGCGAAATCGATCCGGCGATGGCGGATTATCTCCTGAGTCGCGAAGCCGGCGCGCACGGCCTGCTCGCAACGCTGGGCATCGACGGGATCATTCTCGCGCATGACTCCGCCAGTCCACCCCCGCCGGCGGATGAATGGTCGCTCGTCTTTTCCTCCACGGAAGGCCGGGTTTATCACCGCCGGGGCGGAGCTATCCCGTGGCTGCGCTCGGTCCCATCCATCGATATCCAGCCTAACGAGCAAAGGACGATCGCTGCAATTCAGCTGGGCCAGAATTCGCGAACCCGCTGGAGCGCCGAAGTGAAAGTCCCACCGCGTGGCCCGCCCGCGCTTCTGCTTCTCTCGCGACCCTATTTTGACGGTTATCACGCCTACATCGGCGACCGGAGCTTCAGGGTGAGTTCCTATCGCGGACTCATTCCGACGATCGAGCTTCCCGCCGGCACGAGCGGCCGCCTGACGATTATCTATCGGCCGCGTTGGCTGCTCTGGGGTGGAGCGGTCGCGGTTTTCTGCGCGGTAGTTTGGCTGCTGTCGTTTTTCTGTTCGCGCCGAGAGTTGACGGCCCGGGGGCGGGCCGTCTCCAAGCCTTAGGGCCATCGCCAAGGCCTGGGGCAGGCCGTCTCCCGGCCCGGGGACAAAGATTAGCTTCTGGAGCCGGGCCGCCCTCGGGCCGGGGGGTTATTAATAGACGTCGCGACGATAGCGTTTGTCGGTCTTGAGTTTCTCAATGTAGGCGTTCGCCTCCTCGATCCCTAGCCCGCCCTGTTGTTGCACGATCTGGCGCAGGGCCGCGTCGACATCCTTCGCCATCCGTTTGGCATCGCCGCAGACATAGAAGTAAGCCCCCTCCTTAAGCCAGTTCCAGACTTCGTCCGCCGCGCTCAGCATCCGGTGTTGGACATAGATCTTATGCGCCTGGTCGCGGGAAAAAGCGGTCTCGAGCCGGGTGAGCCAGCCCTCGGACATGAATTGCTCGAAGTCTTCCTTGTAATAGAAATCGCTCTGTTCGCGTTGCGCGCCGAAGAAGAGCCAGGTCTTGCCGCGCGCGCCGATTGCCTTGCGTTCCTGGAGGAAAGCGCGAAACGGCGCCACGCCGGTGCCCGGTCCGACCATGATGATGGGTATGTCGCCGTCCTCGGGCAGATGGAACTTCGACTTGCTCGGGAAGACAGGCACCGCGCATGCAGAAGAACGATCGGCGAGAAACGTCGAGCAGACACCTTTGCGTTTCCGGCCATGACTCTCGTAAGTCACGACATCCACGATAAGGTGCGCCATCTCAGGATAAGCCTTGAGACTCGAGGCGACGGAATAAAGACGCGGCTGGAGTTTCGGTAAGAGCTTAACGAATTCAGCCGGCTCGAACTTCGCTGAAGGATGCTCGATAAGAAAATCGACTATCTCCATTCCGTAGAGATAAGTATCGAGGTCTTGTTTGCGCGCCGGCGCGAGTAACTCATTGAGGAGCGGCGCGGCGGAAGCGCGCTCCGCGACCGCGCGCAAGATTCTCGGGGTAGGCTGGGTGATGCCGTAATCACGCAGCAAGGCCTCGCGAAAGCTGGTCGGGAGACCGCGATTATTCGGCACGGTTTCGTCGCCTTTGGCTCCGAGCGCCTGGAGAATCTCATCCACCAGGTCGGGGCAATTCATCGGATAGACGGCGAGCGATTCGCCGACTTCATAGGTGAGGCCGGAGCCTTCGAGCGAGATCTCCAAATGGCGGGTGTCTTTTTCCGAGTCGGGGCTGTTCAACCGGCGGTTGACCAGCATTCTTGCGGGGAACGGATTGGTACGGGTCCAAGGAGAGGTGGCGGCGGCGGTTTGGTCAGACATGTCGTGCATAAAATTCCCGGGACGTTTTCACATTAAGCGCAGCCTCGCCAACCCGATTTCTCTGCGGCCGTGGCACTCCGCGGATTGGCCTATTCTAGACCGCTTGCAAAAAATCGTGGAGTGATTGCAAATCGGGATCGTTCCGTGCGATCTCGCGAAAGGTCGGGTCCATTTCGAGACTGATGCGCAAGTGGCGCCGGGCGTCGCGGGCGCAGCCAAGGAGCGCTTCATAACAGGCAAGATTATAAAAATAGATCGGCTCGCGCCGGAGCGCGGGCGGACCCTTGAGCAAGAGCGCGCGTGCTTCTTTGGTCCGGCCGAGCTGGTTCAAACAAAAACCAGCGTGGAGAAATCCCGCGCCGCAATCGGGCGCGACCCGGCAGAGTTTGCGGCTGAGGGTGAGAGCGCGTCTCCACGACTTGCGCATCATAAGGTGATGCAGCCGGAGTTGCAGCACCTCGGGGCGATCCTGCTGGGCCCGCGGAATGGCGTTGAGCGCGGCGATCGACTCGCGTTCCATGCCGAGTTCGGCGTAGCCGCAAGCGGTGCGCAATTGCCATTCAAGTCTCATCCGCTCTTGGCAAAGCAAGTCGCGGGCCGAGGTGGTGTTCGCGCTGTCAGCCCGAGCCGGCGAAGTCCGCGCGACGGTTACAAGAGCGCCTCGAGTTCGCTCAGCCGTCGCTCGAAAAGCCGGAGCGTGCCTTCGACCGGCGCGGGCGAGGTCATATCCACCCCGGCCTCGCGCAAGGTCTCGAGTGGAAATTTCGAGCCGCCGGATTTGAGGAAACCGAGATACGCTTCGACCGCGCCCGGCTGCTTGTCTAAGACTCGTTCCGCGAGTGCGACCGCGGCGGAAAGTCCGGTCGCGTATTTGTAGACATAGAACGCGCTATAGAAGTGCGGTATGCGCAGACACTCGAGATCCAGCTCAAGATCGAGCACCACGCCGCGACCGAAATAGGCCTCGAGCAGTTGCCGATATTCGCGCTTGAAAACATCCAGCGTCAGCGCCTCGCCTCGTTCCTCGATCGCGTGAATGATTTTCTCAAACTCGGCGAACATCGTCTGGCGAAAGAGCGTGCCGCGGATGTCGTCGATCTGGCGGTTGATGATGTAGGCGCGCATCCTGGGCTCGTTCGTCTGCTCGAGCAGATGATGGGTCAGCAGCTCTTCATTGAAAGTGGAAGCGACCTCGGCGAGGAAAATCGGGTAATCGGCGTCCTGATAGAGCTGGTGGCGTTGCGAGTACCAGGTGTGCATGGAGTGACCGGCCTCGTGCACCAGCGTGTAGACATCGGAAAAGACATCGCGCTTGTAATTCATCAGGATATAGGGCGGGGCGCCATAACTGCCGGAAGAAAAGGCGCCGCTGCGTTTTCCTTTGTTTTCATAACGATCACACCAGCGTCCGCGAAGGCCAGTGCCTAACGAGTCGACATATTCCGGGCCGAGCGGGGTGAGCGCGGTTAGGACTTTCTCGATCGCTTCGTCAAAAGAGATATCCGACTCTATCTCCGCCACCAATGGGACATAGGTGTCGTATTGATGAAGTGACTCAAGGCCGAGGACGCGCCGGCGCAGTTCGTAGTAGCGGAAAAGTGGCGCGAGATTCTTTCGCACGGTAGCAATAAGTCCGTCGTAAGCCGCAACCGGGATATCATCACGGAAAAGCGAAGCCTCGAGCGCGGATGAGTAGTTGCGGGCGCGGGCCCGAAAAACATCCGCTTTGACCGAATAAGCCAGGGCCGAGGCGAGGGTGTATTGGTGATCCTGGAACTCGGCATAGAACTGGTGGAAAGCGCGCTTTCGCAAGTCATGATCCCGTTTGACGAGAAAGGAACTGAATGAGCTTTGCGTGAGTGGACGCTCGACTCCTTTCTCATCCAGGAGCAGGCCAAATTTCATATCTACGTTGGTAAGCTGCGAGAAGGCGTCGTCATAGCCGTCGAGCGCAGCGCTCCCGAGCGCGAGGAGGCGTTCCTCTTTTTCCGAGAGCACATGCGGCTTCATCCGGCGGATTTTGTGCAACCGGACGCGCCAGTCTTTGAGCGCGGGATCTTCGAGAAATTGCGCAAACTTCTCGTCATCGATCGCCTGGATCTCCGGCGTGATGAAGGAGGCGGCCTCACCGATCTTAGTGAGAAGGTTCTGGAGCTGGGCCATTCGCGCGAGGTATTCCGGGTTGGCGCCATCCTCCGCGAGCTGGAGCGAGGCGTAGTGATACACGCGCTCGATTTTCAGGTCGAGCGCCTTCTCGAATTCGAGCAGCTCGGCCAAGGCCTGCGCCGATTCACCGACCCGGCCTTTCCAGGTCGTCAGGCGCGGATAAGTCGCCTCGATCCAGGCAAAATCCTCGCTCCAGTTATCGGCACCGGTGAAGAGGTGGGAAAGGTCCCACTTGTCGGCTTCAGGAATTTCATCGCGGCTTGGAATCTTCGTTGCGTCCATCTTGGTGCGGGAACAAATTGGCCCTTTGCGGCGGTAAGTCGAGTGATCCGGCGCTCGTCGTGCTGGAAATTTGAGGGTGCGCGATTTCTCCACTCGCGCTAGAACGGAGCAAATGCCGCGGAAGAAGCATGATGGTCGAAGCGGTCTGGCGGTGCGCAACCAGCCACTGGTGGCGGTCGAGCGCGAGCCGGTTCCAGCGGCGGAGCGGCGGCTCAACTTCGGCGAGCGCTGGTCCTACGCGCCGGCCCCGGAAGAGAGCGATTACATTCGGATCAAGCCGCGCTATCAACTCTTCATCGACGGTAAAGTTCGCGCGCCGCACTCCGGGCGACACTTCGATTCGATCAACCCGGCGACGGAAGAGAAGCTGGCCGAGATTGCCGAGGCCGATGCGCACGACGTTGATCTCGCGGTCACAGCGGCGCGGCGGGCGCACAGCAAGACCTGGAGCCGAATGCCGGGCCGGGAACGGGGCAAATATCTCTACCGCATCGCCCGCCTCATCCAGGAGAAATCGCGAGAACTGGCGGTGCTGGAATCGATCGACAGCGGCAAAACAATCAAGGAAAGCCGTGACATCGATCTGCCGCTGGTGGCGGCGCATTTTTTTTACTACGCGGGCTGGGCAGACAAGCTCGCGTATGCCTTTCCGGGGCGGACGCCTTGTTCGTTAGGCGTAGCGGGCCAGATCATCCCGTGGAATTTCCCGCTCCTGATGGCGGCCTGGAAACTGGCGCCGGCACTCGCCGCCGGTAACACCTGCGTGCTCAAGCCGGCGGAGACGACCAGCATCACCGCGATGCATTTGGCCGAAATCCTCCAGGAAGCCGAGCTACCCAGGGGCGTGGTCAACATCATCACGGGCACCGGCCTAACGGGTAAAGCTCTCGTGGAGCATGATGATGTAGACAAGATTGCTTTCACCGGTTCCACCGCAGTTGGCAAGCTCCTGACGCGGGCCGTGGCAGGGACAAGAAAGAAACTCACTCTCGAGCTGGGCGGGAAGGCGGCTAATATCATCTTCGAAGACGCGCCGATCGACCAGGCGATCGAGGGAATCATTTCGGGGATTTACTTTAACCAGGGTCATGTCTGTTGCGCCGGTTCGCGCCTGCTCGTGCAGGAAGGTGTTTTCCCGGCAGTGATTCGGAAGTTACGCGACCGGATCTCGTCTTTGCGGGTTGGAGATCCACTCGACAAGAATACGGACATCGGAGCGATTAACTCGCGGTTGCAGCTGGATAAGATTTGCGAACTGGTTGACAGCGGCCTGCGAGAGGGCGCGGAGTTAGTCCAGCCGCGCTTGCGTTTACCGGAGAAAGGTTACTGGTATCCGCCGAGTTTCTTCACCGGCGTGACTGCTTCTCATCGGATTGCGCAGGAGGAAATCTTTGGTCCGGTCTTGAGTGTCATGACTTTTCGGACGCCGGAAGAAGCGATTGAGCGGGCGAATAACACTCCTTACGGCCTGAGTGCCGGGGTCTGGACCGATAAGGGGAGTAAGATTTTCAAGATCGTGAGCAAACTGCGCGCGGGAGTGGTCTGGGCCAACACCTATAACAAGTTCGACCCAACGAGTCCTTTCGGTGGCTATCGCGAAAGCGGCTTCGGCCGCGAAGGCGGCCTGCATGGCTTACTGCCCTATCTAACCTTGTCATCCTGAGCGGAGCGAAGCGGAGCCGAAGGATCCCGCCGGGTAACCCTACGGGCTGCAAGCCGGACCCCGGTCGCGTCGCTTCACGGTAGTTCCACGGGATCCCTCGGCTGCGCTCGGGATGACGGCTGTGAGGAGAGCTTTAGTCGTTAGGCCGAGGCAGCTTGGCGGCTTTGGTGTCGAGATAAAGCAAGACAAAGATCACCGCCAGCCAGGGACGCAGGACCGCGTGAATGAGACTGCTTGCGAGCGTGGTCGTGACCGTCGCCACGTCCAGCCGGTGCAGGGTCGCGATGGATTGCAAACTGGCGGCGGTTTGTTCCAACGTGCTCACATTTCGCAGCTGCAAAAGCAGGACCGGCAGCTCAATCGCAAGATTGAGCGCGATAATAACCAGCAGCCAGACGGATGCGATTATCGCCCCGCGAAAGAGCGGGCGCTGAGTGATTGGTCGATTGGTTTCCCCCCGCGCCAGTTCCTTGCTTTCGCGCAGGGCTTCGATCGTGTCGCCACTCCCGAGAGTGCCGGCTTGCTGCCAGAAAAGGAAATTAATGAAGAGCCGCGCGACCATGTAAGCGGTGAAGATAAGCAGGCAGAGGGCTAGAAAGAGCGAAGTAAAAGAAGCTGCCCCGGCGACGAGAGACAGCGCAAGGAGGGCAGGGATTACGGTCCAGAGCAGATAACTTCCGTAAACGATGAGTCCCAGCACGAAAATGCGCATCCAGAGCGGTTTCGCGCGACCGAGCACGTCGCGCAGAGTGCGGTTCTGCCCGGCAATGAGATCGGCTGCCAGGAGCTGATAACCGGCGATCGAAAAAGGCAACGCGATCACGAGCAGCACCAGCATGAGGAAGGCAACCGCCGCACTCACGATCGCCGGCACCATTGGCTCGCCCGGTTTCGGCATTTCGAGGAAAGGCGCGGCGAGCTGGAGGACAAAGGCCGGCACCGCGACGAGGAGCGACAGAACAAAGAACCGTCCAAAGCCGGTGCGGTAGATATTCCAGCTTTGGGTGAACATCTGGCCAAAACTGAGGCGCGGCCGGATGAGTTCGGGTGGAATTTCCGGCGGGGTCGGTTCATCGGCGAAAATCTCGGGCAGCTCGCCGGCGCGAATCCAGCGCTCACTCCCGGACTCGCGGATTTCGTTCTCGCGAATGAGGCGACCTTCGCGTTTCCACTCGCGTAATTCTTCGAGGCCAACCGGGCCGTATTCTCGGTCCTGCACACGTACGATCCATTGGTCCGCCATCGGGCTCACTAAACTGTGATTCGGGAGAAACACTAGGAGCGAGGCATACGCTTCAGTCATCCTGAGCGGAGCCGAAGGATCCCGTGGAGTCACGGATAAGTTTCATCGCCGGAGCTGCCCCACACCTTCACGGCCATTTCACGGGAATCCCTCGACTGCGCTCGGGATGACGGCGCGGCACTCTGGTTGCGGGATCAGCCATTGCTGTACTGTAGCGGGGTGAGACTTCTCCTCGTTGACGGCCATTACTACGTTTACCGCTCTTACTTCGCGATCCTCCATCTCTCCAACTCGCGCGGCGAACCGACGAACGCGATTTTCGGGTTCACAAAAACGCTCCGGCTGATGCTGAAACATCTCCAGCCGGATTTGGCCGCGGTTGTCTGGGACCGCGGTTTGCCGCAGCGCCGGACCGAATTGCAGCCCGGCTACAAGGAGACGCGGAAGGAAATGCCGCTGCCGATGGTGCCGCAACTCGACGTGATCCAGCAGCTCACGCCCTGGCTCGGTTTCAAATGCCTCTCCCTGCCCGACACCGAGGCCGACGACCTGATGGGGTGCTACGCGCTCGAAGCGCGCAAGCGCGGCCTCGAGGTGATCCTCGCCACCAACGACAAGGACCTGTTCCAGCTCGTCGATTCCGATGTGAAAGTTTACAGCACGGCAAAGGCCGATCTTGCCTCACCCAAGGATGCCTTTGCCCTGCTCGGTTCGACAGAGGTGATGGCGAAATGGGAGGTGCCGCCGGCATTGATCGGAGACGTGCTCGCGATCTCGGGCGACGCGGTCGATAACATCCAGGGCGTGGGGATTGGCCGAAAGGCTGCGGCCAGGCTGCTGAAGGAATTCGGCAGCCTCGAGGCGCTGCTCGGCCGGCTCGATGAAATCAAGGCTGTCAAAACGCGCGAGAAAATCGCGGCCGGCCGGGAGCGGATTCTGCAAAATCGAAAAATGGTGGAACTCGATTGTGCTCTCGAGCTGCCGGTCGCGATCGAGGAGTTGCGGATCGAGCCCGATTATCCCCGCCTGATCGAGGCAATGGAGCGCTATGAATTCAAATCGCTCCTTCAGGAGGTGCGGGACGAGGCGGCGCGGTCGGCGAAAGCGGTTCAGGGCGAGCTTCTGTAGATGTTTCGCGGGCGGCAAACGCCGGCTTGCTTCATTCTAAGGGTTTCCGCAGGCCCATTTTCCGCAAAATGTTTTGAACGGCGCCTAACGTTCCCTGTCTATATTCACTGGTTAAGGCGATTCGGGCGGTGGCACGTTCTCGCATTCGAAGGTTTCTCCGCGTGCCCCGTCCGGATCTTTTTTTTATACTCGTAGCTTGTTGCCCGGCGTTCTTCCCCCATTGTTCCTTCGGAGCCGGCCCTGAGCGCGTCGCCGCGGCCGGTCCGCGCAACGCATGGGGACCGAATTTTCTGCTGACGACCTGCAAATCATTGATCTCGCGCTGCGCGAAGACGTGGGGAGCGGCGACATCACGAGCCAGTATTTTGTCGATGAAAAGGAGCACGCCTCCGCGCGGGTGATCGCGAAAGAGCGCGCGATTGTCGCGGGAACGGAAGTGGCGGCGGAGGTTTTCCGCCGGGTCGATCCGGAATTGCAGGCTGAGATTGTGCAGCGGGACGGCGCCGTCGTTGCGGGCGGCATGGTGGTGCTGGAAGTGCGCGGGCGAGCGCGCTCGATTCTCACGGCAGAGCGGGTCGCGCTCAACTTTCTCCAGCATCTCAGCGGAGTCGCCACCTTGACCCGGCAATTTGTGGATGCGGCTGGGCCGAACGCGGCCAAGATCCTGGACACGCGCAAGACCACGCCTGGGTTGCGCAAGTTCGAGAAAGCGGCGGTCAAGGCTGGCGGCGGGACGAACCATCGTTTTGGCCTCTACGACATGGTCCTGGTAAAGGATAATCACCTCCTCGCCCGCAACGGTCTCGCGCGCTTAAGCGCGGCTATCGAGCGGGTGCGCAAAGAGCGACCGGGCCTGCTCATCGAAGTCGAGGCCGATAACCTTGATCAGGTGCGGGCTTTGCTCGAGGTGCCCGGAGTCGAGGTGATTCTGCTCGACAACATGCCCGGCACCCAGATGCGCGAAGCGGTCGCGATCGGGAAAGGCAAAGTGAAGTTCGAAGCCAGCGGTGGGATTAACCTGCGCAACGTGCGGCAGGTGGCAGCGACCGGGGTCGATTATGTCTCGATCGGCGCGCTCACGCACTCCGCGCCGGCGATTGATTACTCGCTGGAGTTGACCCATGTCGCCGGCTGATTGCCTGAGCGCGTCCGCGATTCAGGCCTCGTTAGGCGAGTGCGTCATCGGTTGCCGGATCATCGTGCTCCAGTCGACGCGCTCGACGAACGATTTCCTTCTCCAAATGCTCACGCCCGGGCTGCCGGAGGGGTTTGTCGTCTTTGCCGAAGAACAAACCGCCGGGCGCGGGCAGCGCGGCAACCGTTGGGCTTCGGCGGCGTATCTCGGGCTTTGGTTTTCGATCCTGCTCCGGCCGCAACTGCCGCTCACGGAAACGGCGCGCCTGACGAAGTGGGCGGCGGAAGCGGTCGCGGTGACGATCGCGAGGGAAACGGGTTTGGAGCCGACGGTCAAATTGCCTAACGACATTTATTTGAGCGGTCGCAAGGTTGCTGGCGTGCTCGTTGAAACAAAGAGCAGAAGCGGGCAGGTGATCGCTGCGGTCGTCGGGATTGGGGTTAATGTGAATCATGCGGCGGAGGATTTTCCGGTCGACTTGCGCGAGCGGGCCGGCTCACTCGCGATGGCGTTAGAGGGAAGGATCGATCGGACCGCCTTCGCCATCGCGCTGCTTCGCGAGCTGGAGCGGACGCGCGTCTCGCTCCGCTGTCATCCCGAGCCGGCGTAGCGCGGCGAGAGACCTCGCCGACTCCAAAGCGCTTCCGCGATAGGCTGGGCGCGGGTTGGTTGCACGCCTTTGCGTTTCTGCATCCGCACTTTGCAGTTGTGAGGTCCCTCGCCGTCCTTCGGCGGCTCGGGATGACAGCGGCTGGTTGTCGTTAGGCTTGTGCGCCGATCTCCGCCAGCCAGCGCCGATAAATCTGCGGCGAAATTTCCGAGGGCTTGATCTCACTTCGCCCGCCCCAGAACACGTTCGTGTAGGCGACCGGGATCCCACACTCGGCCAGGTGGCGATCGATGGCCGTTTTGTGTTCGAGAAGGAGCGTCTTGTCCGTGCCGTGCGCCACCGCCATAATGTTGACATCGCGAAATTCCGGGCCGGCTTCGCGCCAGTAACAATGGGTGAGAATTTCGTGCCGGCCTACTTCCCCGCCCGTTTCGATTTCGCGCCCAGGCGGCACGGCCCAATGAAAAAGCGCGTTGAAACGCGTCACACGCACGCCGCCGACCGATGGCTTGACATGCTCGAGGAAGGTGGAGAAACGCCCGATGATTTTGCGGCGCGTCAGCTCCTCCGCGACGGCAAAGAATTCTTCCAGCGAAACGCCGGCTTCCTCGGCGCGCGCGATCCACGGCGACTGACGAATTTCCTCCGGTGCGAACTCCCGCTTCAGCGCGGTCAGGATTTTCCATTCTTGCTCGCTCAATTTTGCCTGCTGAACCTCGATCATTTTCGCCGGGTGATCCGCTTTTGTTCCCGGCTCGATGTTCTTCCGCCGCACGTGCCCGACACCGAGGGTGAAGATTCCCTTCGCCGGCATGAGCCGGAAATGTTCGGCCCCAACGATGCTCGCGAGAATCTCGCCATGGCGCTGAAGCGAAAAGCCCTGCGGCACTTTCAACGTCGTCCAAAGTTTGTATTCCGAGCCGGGTGTGACCGCGTCAGTCGAGCGCAGCACAACGTGGCCGGAAAACGGATCGCGTTGCGACATCCAGTCGAAGGCGGCGTCGATTTTCTCCGGCGGCACTTTCCAAGCCACAAGCGCGCCTTCGGCGAGATTGGTTGCGAGGAGGGTTTGGCGGACACGGCGGATGGTGCCGGCGCGCAGCATTGCCGTGATTCGCTCGAGCACGGTCGCGACCGGCAGATCCGCGCGTTCGGCGATCTCCTGAAACGGCTCGCGCACGAAGCCGGCGATCTTGTCCTCGGAGATGGCGAGGATGCGGGCATTGACCGGGTCGTTGTGTTCGACCGGCAAAGTCTCGTCAGCCAAAGTTGTCGCGTCCGCCACCGCCTCATACTTGCGGAGCAGCGGCGACCTGCGCAAATGAAAAGAAATGCTGCCCAGGGCGATCTTCTTCGACGCCGCCGGAACGCTTATTCGCCTGACGAAAAGCGTGGGCCAGCATTATGCGCTCGTCGCGGCGCGCCAGGGCCTGACGCTCGATTCGAAGGCGCTGGACCGCGTTTTCGCCCAGCTCTGGCAGGAAATGCCACACCGGCCTGCCACCGGCCAGCCGCGGGAGGATGACGACAAAGGCTGGTGGCGTGAACTCGTCGACCAGTTGATGGATCGGGTGGCGCCGCAGGTTGGCCCGCTCGATCGCGATACCTTTTTCGAAGCGGCCTACGGCCATTTCGCGGAGGCGGGAGTGTGGGAGCTTTATCCCGACGCCGCCGAGGTCTTGCCAAAATTGAGCGCGCGTTTCGAGCTCGACGTAGTTTCAAACTTCGACGGCCGCCTCCGCATGATCTTCGAGCATCTCGGTGTCTCGCGATTTTTCCGCCACCTTTTCATTTCGAGTAAACTGGGGGCGGATAAACCCGACCCATTCATCTACCGGCGCGCGCTCGAGGTGAGCGGGTTTGAGGCGAAGGAAGTTTTGCATGTGGGCGATGACCCGGAGCGCGACTGGGCCGCGGCGGCCGCTGCCGGACTTCAGGTGTTCGAGTTGAAACGGCCTGCGAATTCGCTGCGCGATCTGCTCTCCTTGCTGGAGCGCCCGCAGCTCACCGGGTAAAGATCAATTTCAGCCCGGCAATGATGAGGACAACCGCCAGAGCGAGAGAAATTCCGCGGGGCGCAAAGCGGCGACTGCCGCAGTAGGACCCGATGGTGCCGCCGGTGATTGCCGCCGCCGCCAGCACCAGGCCGAGAGAAGGCACCGAGCCGTGCGCGCTGAAATAGCCTGCCAGACCTGCAATCGAATTCACCAGGATGAAAAGGACAGACACTGCGGCGGCTTCACGGATGCGTGCCCATTTGAAGAAAAGGAGAATCGGCGTCAGAAAAATCCCACCGCCTGTTCCGGTGAGCCCGGAGAGCAGCCCGATGCCTGCGCCAAGCGTGATCGCGGCAGCGGGCGCGGGAGCCTTGGTGCTGGCCGAATCCTGCCGACGGAAAAACAGCCGGATTGCGGAGCAGAACAACACCAGTCCGATGAGAATTCGCAAAGCAGTCACTGGCAATTGCAAATGCCCGCCGACATACGCCGCTGGAACTGAAAGAACGGCAAACGGCCAGAACAATCTCCAGCGAAAATGACCGGCGGACGCAAATTGCACTGACCCGATCACTGCGACAAAGATGTTCAGAAGCAGCGCGGTCGGACGGATCACAGTCGGCGCAAGGCCGAACAACGTCATGACCGCGATGTAGCCTGATCCGCCAGCGTGCCCGACCGAAGAGTAGAGGAACGCGACCGCGGCAATCGCAAGCAGAAGCAAACTGAGATGAGTTGCGTCGAGCAGCGCGGCCACGTTGAACCTTTCCGCATCGGCGCAGTTGGCCTAGGTTGCAAGCGTGACACCGACACCGCCTGCCGCCACCGTTCCGCCAGCGCACGTCGAAAAACACACCAACCGTCTCATCCACGAGAAGTCGCCCTACCTTCTCCAGCACGCGCATAACCCAGTCGATTGGTTTCCCTGGGGACAGGAGGCTTTCGATAAGGCGCGCCGGGAAAAAAAGCCGATCTTCCTCTCGATCGGTTACTCGACCTGTCACTGGTGCCACGTGATGGAACGCGAATCGTTCGAGAACGAGGAGGTCGCCGCTTTCATGAACTCGCGTTTCATCAACATCAAAGTCGATCGCGAAGAGCGGCCGGATGTGGATCGGGTTTACATGACCTTTGTCCAGGCGACCACCGGGGGCGGCGGCTGGCCGATGAGTGTCTTCCTCACCCCGACGCTGAAGCCGATTGTCGGCGGCACCTATTTTCCGCCGGAAGATCGCTATGGCCAGCCCAGTTTCCTCAAGGTGCTGCATCGTGTCGCCGATGCATGGGAAAGTAACCGCCTCAAGTTGAGCGAGAGCGGCGACCAGATCATGACCGCGATCGCGCATTCGGCGACCGCGCCGCCCGCGGGGAAGGTGAACGAGAAGCTGATTGACACCGCGTACCAACAGCTCGCGCGCAGCTTTGACGCGGAAGCAGGTGGATTCAGTGGTGCGCCGAAGTTCCCGCGCCCGGTGACGCTGAATTTTCTCTTCGCGGTTTACCATCGCTCGCCCGAGGGCTCCGATGCAGCCGGCGCCGCGCTCGGGATGGCGCTCACCACGCTGCGCAAGATGGCCGCGGGCGGGATTCACGATCAGCTCGGCGGCGGGTTTCACCGGTATTCGGTCGATGGGCTCTGGCGGGTGCCGCATTTCGAGAAAATGCTCTACGATCAGGCGCAACTGGCGAGCGCCTACCTCGACGCCTATCAGATCACGGGCGACCTGCTTTACCAGGACGTGGCGCGCGACACCCTCGATTATGTCCGGCGCGACATGACCAGCCCCGAGGGTGGCTTCTATTCGGCCGAGGATGCCGATAGCCTAACGACCGCCGGCGGAACGCAGAAAGCCGAAGGCGCGTTCTATCTCTGGACGAAACAGGAAATTGATCGGGCGCTCGGCGAATACGCTGAACTGTTTGACTATCAATACGGGGTCGAGCCGGATGGAAACGCGCCACCGGGAAGCGATCCGCAGGGTGAATTCCAGGGAAAAAACATCCTCTATCAGCGACAAAGTTTCGCCGAGACCGCAAAACATTTCGGCAAGAGCGAGCTGGACGTGGATGAATCAATGCGCTATCGCCGGGCCACTTTGCTCGAGCTGCGCCAGAAACGGCCGCGGCCGCATCTCGACGACAAGATTATCACGGCTTGGAATGGGCTCATGATCTCCGCCTTCGCCCGCGGCGCGCAGATCCTGGGCGACCCGACCTACCTTGAAACCGCAACGAAGGCGGCCGAGTTCGTCCGGAAAAATCTTTATGACGAGAAGAAGCACACGCTGCGGCGCAGTTACCGCAACGGGCCGGGTGACATTCCGGGGTTTTGCGAGGATTACGCCTTCTACATCCACGGCCTGCTCGATCTTTACGAGACTTCCTTCGATGTAAAATGGCTCCGGCTCGCCGAGCAGCTTCAGGAGACGCAGGACCGGCTTTTCTGGGACGAGCGTAACGGCGGTTATTTCGCGAGCGCGGGTGAGGACCCGAGCATCCTCATCCGGATGAAGGAAGCCAGCGACAACGCCGAGCCGGCGCCGAGCTCGATCGCAGCGCGCAATCTTTTGCGGCTGGCGCAGATTCGCGAGTCGAGCAAATGGCGCGAGCGCGCCGGGAAAACGATCGCGGCCTTTGCCGCCGCGCTCGATCATTACCCCAGCGCACTGCCGCAGATGCTGGTCGCACTCGATTACAGCGTGACCAAACCGAAGCAGATCGTGATCGCGGGAGAGCGCGGCGCGATGGACACGCGCGACCTGCTCGACGAAGTGCGGAAGCATTATCTCCCGAACACCGTTATCCTCCTGGCCGACGGCGCGGAGGGCCAAAAATACCTCGCCCAGAAATTGCCTGAACTGGAAACGATGAAGCCGGTTGGAGGCAAAGCTGCGGCTTACGTTTGTGAGAACTTCACCTGCAAAGCGCCGGTCGCGAGCGTCGAGGACTTGCGCAAGTTGCTCACCACCGCTCACGTCGCGGAGCGGTAGGATCGAAGCCGGCGCCCTGCTCAGTTGTCATCCCGAGCCGGCGAAGCGCGGCGAGGGACCTCCCGATGCCCCAAGCGCTCTCGCGAAACACAACGCGCACTATGGGTGCTGGCGCTGTCATTCTTGAACCTCCGGATTGCAGGCGCGAGGTCCCTCGTCGTCCTTCGGCGACTCGGGATGACGATTTGGGACGACGGGCGGGAGCGCTACCCGCCGTTGCGGAATCCGTTCCGCTCCGCCGCGACCGGGGGCAGAATCTTGCGGCGGCGCAGGCGCATCCAGTTGTTCCAGGTTTTGCGCACGCTGTCGCGGGGCGTGAGATATCGCTGGTTCAACTGGTTGTTCTTCACGATCTGCGCCAGCACTCCGCGCAGCGAAAAATCCTCTGTGTCGAGAATTGTGTAGGCGGTGCCGATCGCCGCATGATGATGCGCATCGCTTGCCGCGGTCATGGGCAATCCGCGGAGCTGGGCGTATTTAAAAGCATAGGTGTTGTAGCGGCGGAGGGTGGTCGCGGCATTGAAGACCTCGAGCGCGTCGATCGGCAATTTTTCCAAGGCGGAAAACCGAATCCCGGCCCGGAAGAGATCGTAAGGATGCGGCGGAATGGCGAGCCCGCCGCGTTCGTGAATGAGATCGCAAACCTCGCGTGCCGGTCGTCCCTTCAGGTATGGCAAAGAGGCGCCGATGGAGAGGAGATGGCCTTCGGCGGTTGTCACTTCCACGCCGGGGATGATGAGAAACCCATCCACCGGCAGGCCATCCTCGCGCATTAGTCCTTTTTCGAGCAGGTAATTGACCGCGTCGTTTGTGTTGTGATCGGTGATCGCGAAGCCGTGCAGACCCTTGGCCCGGGCCGAGGCGATGTTTTCCTCCGGACTCGAGACGCCGTCGCCGGAAAAGAAGGAATGCGTGTGAAGGTCGATCTTCAGCGGCATTGGCGGGAGCGTAGTTGGGTGGTCGGCAAAAGCAAAGTCCCGTTTTGGCTTTGGCATCGGCGGCTGCCGGCGATCTTGACGCGAAGGTTTGCCCGGGTCGCCGGCCCCGCTACAACCCGCTCGCTTATCAGGCGAGAGCGCCCGCGAGCAACTCGACTTCGGCGCCTGGCTCCTCCGGGTTGCGATTAAACTGAAGGTCGTAGAGCCGCCGATAATAGCCGGATTTTTCCAGCAACTCGGCATGCCGGCCGATCTCTTTGACTCGGCCCTTCTCCATTACCACGATTTGGTCGGCCGAGAGAATGGTCGAGAGCCGATGCGCGATCGCGATCACGGTGCGGCCACGGGCGAGATGTTCGAGCGCGATCTGGATCTGCTGTTCCGATTCCGAGTCGAGGGCCGAGGTTGCTTCGTCGAGGAGCAGGATGGGCGCGTTCTTGAGCAAGGCCCGCGCGATCGCGACCCGCTGCTGTTGCCCGCCGGAAAGGAGGCAACCTTTGTCGCCGACAATAGTCTCATACCCCGCTGGCTGCGCCACGATGAATTCGTGCGCGTAGGCCGCTTTGGCCGCGGCGTAAACTTCCTCTGGCGTCGCATCGAGCCGGCCGAACTGGATGTTTTTGAAGATCGTATCGTGAAAAAGAAAAGTGTCCTGCGAAACAAGTCCGATCTGTTGCCGAAGCGATTGCTGGGTGACTTTGCGCAGGTCCTGGCCGTCGATCCGGATAACGCCCGAGGTCGGATCGTAGAAGCGCAGGATCAACGACAGGATTGTGCTCTTGCCGGCGCCGCTGGCGCCGACGAGCGCGAAGTTTTTTCCTGGTTCGATGCGCAGGCTCAGTCCGTGAATCGCATCGCTCACTCCGCCGGCATAACGGAAATTAACGTTGTCGAATTCAATCAGGCCACGCACCCGGGGAAGAGCGACTGCGGTGGGCACGTCCCGGATTGTTGGCTTCGAATCGAGGATGCGAAAAATCTCGACCGTTGCCTGCACCGACCGCTGCATCGTGACGTGAATCCGGCTCAGGGTTTTAATCGGATCGTAGAGGAGAAAGATGCCGCTGATGAGGGCGATGAATTTCGCGGCCGGGAGATTTTCCAGGTAAACGTAGAAGAGCGCGAGCCCGACGCCGATGGCCGCGATCGTCTCCACGAGCGGCCCGACCGCCTGCATCGAGCGCACGATTCGCATCGCGTTCGTAAACTGGATGCGGTTGCTTCTTTCGAATGACTTCTGCTGATGGCCCTCGCGGCCGAACGATTTGACGACCCGGATGCCGCCGAAGGTTTCCTGCATCGTCACAACCATCTGGCCGAGCTCTTCCTGTTCGTATTTGACCGCATGGCGGGCGCGCCGGCCGTAGAGGCGCAAGGGGATAAGACAGCTTGGAAAGAGGATGAGAGTCACGAGCGTGAACTTCCAATCCATGTAAAGCAGAACGGCGACCCCGCTAATGATCGCGATCGGCTGCTTGAAGACATCGCTGCTTACCGTCGAGAGCGCGGTTTGCATCATGCGCGAGTCATTCGTGATGCGCGACATGAGGAAGCCGGAGCGCATCTGGTTAAAGAAATCCATCGAGTGGCTGAGCATTTTGCCGAAGAGCTCGTTACGGATGTCGGTCACGACTTTGTTGCTGACCCATTGCGTGTAGTAGCTCTCGGCGTAGTCACAGAGACTGCGCGCGGTCATGACCAGGGGGATGAGGAGGCAATACCAGAGGAGGGAATTGATCCTCGGCCCATTTTGCATCAGCTCCGGGTGAGAGACGAGCGCGGTTGGGGCTGGGGCGGAACCGTGAAAGATGAACGAGGTGACGTGTGCAATCACGAGTGGGAGAAGCGAACCGATCGCGCCAGTAAGAAAACCAAAGACCAGTCCGGCGCCGAACCGGAATTTATAAGGCATGGCGTAGCCAAAGAGGCGCCGGTACGGACCCCAGGCCTGCCGCAGCGTTGTCCAGAACGAC
Source organism: Chthoniobacterales bacterium (assembly GCA_036825615.1). Classification (GTDB taxonomy): domain Bacteria; phylum Verrucomicrobiota; class Verrucomicrobiia; order Chthoniobacterales; family UBA10450; genus JAICXG01. The sequence goes on along the minus strand of DAISXY010000017.1, from coordinate 6,304 downwards.
TGCTTGGTCACTGGAGCTTCTGGCACCTTGCTCATATCGCTCGTGCTGCCGGCCTCGGCAGCAGGCTCTGCATAGCATCAATCACCTCGGAGGTCGAGATTTCCTTCATCGGCCGCGGGAGCTGCTTGGGGAGAAATTCCCCGAGCGGCGCGGGATAGCCGGCGCGCAGGATGACCGCCGGGGTGGTGCGCGGCCGCCAGTGAAACGGGTTCGTCGGACCAAAAAGCGCCACTTGCGGCGTGCCGAGCGCGGCGGCGAGATGCATCGGCGCGGAATCGATCGTCGCGAGCAAGCGCGCGCGCTGAATCAAGGCGGCGAGGGTAAGCAGGTCGAGTTGACCCGAAAGGTCGGTGACCGGCTGACGAAGGTGCTTTTTGATTCGGAAAATGTGCTCCTGCTCCATCGATGACCCCGTCCCGGTGAGCACAACCCGCAGCTTCTGCGCCGTCATTTCATCGGCGGCTGCGGCCCAGCGGCGAGCGAGCCAGAATTTCTCCGGGCGCGCTGAGCCGGGATGGATGATGAGGAAATCGTCGCCCAGTTCGTGCTCGGCGATAAGGGCGGTGGCCTTTCGTTTGGCCTCGACCGGGAGGCTGAGCCGGACTTCGCGCACAACATCATGGACACCAAGCGGCGCGAGCAACGCGAGATGATGATCGATCGTGTGCACCATGCGGACACGCGAAGGAACAAACTCGTTGTAGCTAAGTTGCCGGAGCCGTTCGTGCCGCGCCATGGCATAGCTAATCCGCCTTTCCGCACCTGAGAGCAGGGTGAGAAAAGCCGAGCGATCGGTGCGCGAAAAATCCAGGCAGCAATCGAACTTCGCCTTTACCAGCGCAAGCCACTGCGGTGCGTCCGAAATTCTCCCGCGCGCGACAAAAGCGCGATCGATCCCGGGAATGGCGGGCAGCAGCTCACGCGAGCCATGTGCGACGACGAGCGTGATTCTGGCAGCGGGAAAATTCTTCCGCAGCCCCGCGACCGCCGGGACGGTGAGGATGAGATCGCCAATACGCTTGAGCTGAAGCAGAAGGAGGTTCAAGCGTTGACTAGCGCGCCATCTCCATCGCTGTCCGGTAAGCCTCGAGCAGACGAGTGCGAAAATGGTCCCAGGTAAAATTGTTCACGACCCGTTCCCGCGCCGCGAGGCTCATCCGTTCGACGACTTGCGGGTGATCGTAAAGATCTTGGATCGCGGCTGCGAGCGCGTCGACGTCCCCCGGCGGAATAAGAATTCCTTCGCGCCCATCCTGCACGACATCGCCTGCTTCGCGGGTTGTGATCTGCGGCAGACCGCAGGCGGCAGCTTCGTAGGTCACCTTCGCGCTGCCTTCACATTGCGAGGGAAAAACATGGATCGTCGCCTGGCGCAGATATTCTTCCGGACGGGCAGCGAACCCGATCACCTTCACGTTCTCGGTCGCAAACTTTTTCAAGTGCGGCTTCATCTCGGCATGGACCGCGCCCATGAGCCACAGCTCGGCATCTTTGAGGGCGAGCCGTTGCCATGCTTCGAGCAAATGATGTACGCCCTTGCGTTCGATCAGTGCTCCGGAAAAAATCGCGCGGAAAATCGGCGGTCGCACGCCCGGGGTGAAGCGTTCCACATCGACGCCGCGCGGGAGGTAAAACAACCGCTCCTCGGCGAAACCCTGGATGCGGAAAGTCTCGGCCGCGCGTTCGGAAAGAACCACGACGAGAGAGGCAAGGTCATATTCTTCGAGGTATCTCTCGCGGTCGAGGAGGAGGTCTTGCTTCCAGCGTTTGCGCCACGGAAGCCGGGGCTCGGCTGGCGGCCCCGAGGTGCGCTTTAGTTTGCCGCGATCGCGATGCCAGGTTGGGATTTCCAGGAGAGACGGAATGCCGCGTTTCCGCGCTTCGCGGAGTGAGAGGAGGCAATCGCCCGACCAGCTGTGGAACAGGTCATAGCGTCCGCTCGCCAGGTGCCGCGCCGCGATCCAATCGAGATATTTCTTTTTCGCCCCGTAATAGTAGGGGCTCTCCAGATTTGAGAGCAGCCGCACCGGATGCCAGCGCAAAGAATGAATGCGGGAGGCAGCAATTTCCTTTTGCCTGTTATCGTAGGCGACAGCCTTCCCGAGAAAGCCGCCACGCCAGGAAGCGCGAAGCGTTTCGAACGCATCCGTGTCCAACCCTGAGCCGCCGATGCGCGCAAAAATCGAATAGAGAAGCTGCTTCGGTAACGGGCGTGTCGCCGTTGTGTTCGAGGCTGCGCGCGGCGGGCTTTTTAGCGTGCCACCCACCATCGGGTATCACTATTGTAGCGAATGCCCGCAAGTAAAGGTAGAACTCCCGCATTTCGCCTCCGGATATCTGTCCGTCGTCATGCCTGAGCGTGTCTTCACTATCGGTCTGGTCCGGCGAGGCCATTCGGCAACCGGAGGCGCTGAGGCCTACCTCCAACGACTCGGGCGCGGACTTCGCGAAGCGGGACACACGCCGCGCCTTTTCACGAGCGTAGAATGGCCCGCGCAGGAATGGTCGTGGGGACCGATGACCCGGCTGCGCGGCGAGACCGCACTGCGCTTTGCCGATGAACTCGCGCGATTGGATCCGAAGAAAGAGTGCGATGTCGTCCTCAGCCTCGAGCGCGTCTGGAGCTGCGATGTCTATCGAGCGGGCGATGGAATCCACAAAGCCTGGATGCGGCGGCGGGCAGCGCTCGCGCGCTGGCCGCGACGACGGCTGTTGTTTCTCAATTCCAAGCATCGTGAGATTCTCGAGTTGGAAGCCGCTCTTTTCAGCGGCGGCGCCAGTCGCGTGATTGCCAATTCCGAGATGGTGAAGCGGGAAGCAGAGGAATTTTACCGCTACCCGGCCGAGCGCATCGAGGTAGTTCGCAACGGCGTCCCGGTGGCCGATTTCCGGCCGCGACCCGAGCTGCGGGAGCCGCGCCGCAAAAGTTTAGGTCTGGACGAGAAAGAGATCGCGGTGCTCTTCGTCGGCTCCGGCTGGGAGCGCAAAGGTTTGCGGTTCGCGGTCCAGGCCGTGCAGTCGTTAGGGGAAAATTTCCGGCTCCTCATCGCCGGGCGCGGCCCGCGGCGGCTCGCCACGGGCCGGTGTCTCACGCACCTCGATCCGGTGCACGATCTGCCGGCCCTCTACGGCGCGGCTGATATCTTTCTTTTGCCCACGCTTTACGACCCCTTCTCCAATGCCTGTCTCGAAGCGCTCGCCGCCGGCCTGCCTGTGATCACGACGCGTGACAACGGTTTCAGTGAAGTGATCGAGAACGGAATCCAGGGCACAATCATCAACTCGCCCGCTGATATCGCCGAGCTACGCGAGGCTCTGCTTTTTTGGAAGGATGCCGATCGCCGCCGCGCCGCCCAGCCGCAAATTCTCGAACGGGCGAGCGAATTTGATCTTGCGCGCAATCTCCGCGAGACGCTCGCCCTTCTTTCTCAGGCCGCGAGCGCCGAATCGGTATCGGGGAAAATGCGAAAGACCTGATCGAGTCGCGCGATCTCAAAAATCGGCCGCACATTTTCCTGCAGGCCGGCGAGGGCAAATTTGCCGCCGTACTTGCCGACTTTTTGCATCGCTTCGATCAGGGCGGCGAGACCGGAGCTGTCGATGTAGCTGACTTTCGAGAGGTCGACGACGACGGGCGACGGTTTTTTTGCAATCAGACTGGCGAGCGAGGCCGTGATCTGCGGCGCAACGTGCAGGTCAATTTCGCCTTCGAGCGGCAGGATTCCTGGTTTGGTTTTTGGCATTTCGTGAAATCGAATTTCAGCTAACTCCGATTCGAACCGCGCGACCGATCTGCACCTACCAATCGAGCGCTTTTATGGTTGCATCCACCATGGCGAAATTCTCGAGAAGAATGTCCGGTTCATGCGCCGCCAGCTGCGCACGGGAGAAGCTTCCGGTTGCGACCGCAATCGTGCGCGCACCGATCGCTTTCCCGCAGGCGATATCATGCGGCGTGTCGCCGATGACATCGACCGCGGCAGAGTCGAACTCGACCCCATGCTTTTCCCTGGCGCGCTGGCGGGCGAACGCACCGAGTTGGTTGCGGTCGTGGTGGTCGTCGGCAAAGGCGCCGAATTCAAAGAAATGCCAGAGGGCGTAATGCTCGAGCTTGAGTTTCGCGCCGCGCGCGACATTGCCGGTGAGGAGGCCGAGCACCAGATGCGGACGCTGCTTCAGGCGTTCGAGCATTTCGCGCACGCCGGGCAAAACGCGACCGCGCCGCTGCGGAAGCTCGGCGGCAAGGAACTCCACATATTGATCAAGAAAACGCGCCGTGTTCGATTCGTTAGGCTCGATCCTGATCTTGCGCAGAATCTGGTGCACGATCCCGCTATCGGTCCGGCCCGCGATCTCGATCCCGCTCAGATCGTCGCTGATCCCAAACTGATCACGGAGCACATCGCGCAGCGCCGCCACCCCCGCGCCGGCCGAGTTGATGAGCGTGCCGTCGATATCAAAAAGGAGGAGGCGTTTTTTCTCCGGTGCGTTCAAGCAGCGGAGACTTCGAATTGAAAAGCGGCGGAGGCAATCTGAAATCTCGAGTTTGCAACTTGGGAAGAAACGCGGTCGTCACCCCGCGCACGGCCGGCCTTGTATCAGAGGGAAGCACGGGCGCAATCGCAGCGGAGAAAACGGTTGTCATTCCCGGCCCTCCGCCTATTTTGCGAGCCCCGGCGTTTCCAGACGAAGCGCCGTCGCGCTGCCCATCTGGTTCCGTTTGCGGAACCAAATCGGCGAGTGAGGTCGGGGAGCGCCTAACGAAAACAACAATTCGCCGAACGAGGAGTCCCGCGCTTGCGGGAAAGACAAAATGCCAAGAGCCACCAATGCGCCCGCCAGCCGCGAGCGCCGCAAACGCGTCCTGAAAAGCGCCAAGGGTTATCGGGGACGCCGGTCGAAACTATTCCGCTACGCGAAGGACGCGACGATGAAAGCCAAATACTGGGCCTATCGCGATCGCAAAACCCGCAAACGCAATTTCCGCATGCTCTGGGTGCAGCGGCTGAATGCCGCCTGTCGCGCCCAGGGACTCACCTACAGCCGGTTCGCCGAAGGCCTCAAGGCCGCTGGCATCGGACTCGATCGCAAGATTCTGGCCGATCTTGCCGTGACCGACGAGGCGGCATTCAAGAATATCGTCGAGCAGGTGAAGGCCGCGCTGGAGAAGAAATCAGCGGCGGCGTGAATCGTGAATCGAGAATCGAGTCTTTCGATTCACGGTCTAACGATGTAACGATTCACGCCCAGCATGAATCATCCGCTGGAAGAACTGCGCGAGGCCGCCCTCGCCGAGATCTCCTCCGCGACTGACGAACAGGCGCTGGAGACGGTGCGCGTCCGTTATCTCGGGCGGAGCGGGAGCATTTCCGCCTGGGGCGAACGGATGAAATCGCTCTCCAAAGAGGAGAAGCCGATCGTCGGCAAGCTGCTCAATCAGGCGCGCAGCGCCGTCACCTCCGCGCTCGAGGAACGCGGCGAGAAGCTGCGGGCGGAGAAAGAAGCGAGCGCGCTGGTCGATCTCGACATTTCCCTTCCCGGCCCGCCTAACGACATGGGGGCGCTGCATCCACTCACCCAGATGCTCGATCGCGCGATCGCGATTTTCCGCCGAATGGGCTTCGCACTCGCGGAAGGACCGGACGTCGAGGACGAATGGCATTGTTTCGACGCGCTCAATACCCCGGTCGATCATCCGGCGCGGGCCGAGCAGGACACGTTCTATCTACCGGACGGTCGCCTCCTGCGCACTCACACCTCGACCGTGCAGATCCGCACGATGCAGGCCGCGCCTCCGCCGATTCGGGTGATCGCGCCGGGCGCGGCCTTTCGGCGCGACGAGGTGGATGCAACGCACAGCGCGCAATTTCACCAGATCGAAGGGCTGTATGTGGATGAGCGGGTGAGCGTCGCGGATCTAAAGGGGACGCTCGAATTTTTCTTTCGCGAACTGCTCGGCACGGGCACCGAGGTGCGGTTTCGCCCGCACTATTTTCCTTTCACCGAGCCGAGCTTCGAGGTGGATGTAAAATCGAAGGCGCTCAAAGCCGGCGAGAAATGGATCGAGGTCTGCGGCTGCGGGATGGTGCATCCGGCGGTCTTCGAAGAGGTCAACCGGGCGCGCGGCGACCTGGCGTATGATCCGGAAAACTGGACCGGATTCGCCTTTGGCCTCGGGATGGATCGGCTGGCGATGATTCTCTTCGACATTCCGGATATCCGGCTCTTTGCGCAGAATGATCTCCGGTTTCTAAAACAATTCATCTCATGAAGCCGCACCACGCCGCCCGCATCACGCCCGCCC
>DAISXY010000016.1:0-93712 GCA_036825615.1 Chthoniobacterales bacterium | reverse complement strand
GGGCCTGTAGCTCAGCGGTTAGAGCAGGGGACTCATAATCCCTTGGTCCCAGGTTCGAATCCTGGCGGGCCCACGGCGCATTTTCGATTTTCCATTTTCGATTTTCGATTAGAAACGACCGCGTGTGGCGTATCGTTGGTCCGGTTCTCGAGGTCGCGGTCCTTAGTGGAATCATTCTGGTCACTCGCTGCGCCAACTATTCGGATGTCTTTGTCGGCGGCCGGGTTTATTTCGTCGATGCCGATTGTTATGCGCGCATGACGCGAGTGCGCATGGTCGTGGCGGAACCCGGGTTGGTCGTGAGGCATCACGCGTTTGAAAATTTTCCCGCCGGCACGGATCCGCATACGACCGCTCCGCTGGATTATTTGATTGCCGGTCTCACGGTGGCTCTTTCTTCGGTCACGGCGCAGCCGCTCGAATTGGCCGGAGCGATGATTTCGCCCTTGCTCGCACTCGCCGCCGGCTGGTTTCTATGGTGGTGGACGCGCCGGTTTGCCTGGCCGGGACGTTATGGAGCACTTCTCGTCTATGCGCTCAGTGCAATCCTCGTGCACAGCACAGCAGTAGGGCGGCCCGATCAACAGGCTCTGCTTGTTCCGCTCCTGCTGATTGCGCTGGGGGCGGAATGGCGATTGCAGGAAGGACCCTCGCGGCCGTGGAGCATCGTGAGCGGAGCGAGTTGGGCGGTTGCACTCTGGGTTTCACTTTACGAACCGCTTGTGCTCTTCCTCGCCACGATGCTCGGCGTCCTGATTAGCTCGCGCGGGCGGCTGATCGAGCGCGAGCGGCGAATCGGGTGGACGATCTTTTTCGCGATTCTCGTGCTGGCGGCAGTCGTCGAGCGACGCTGGCCAGAGCCGCCGCCAGTTCAGCCATTTTTCGCCAACTGGTCGGCAACAATTGGCGAATTGAGGCCGGTCGGCCTAACGAATCCAATCTGGCTCAGCTGGGTGAGCGGTTTGGTGCTCGTTAGTCCGCTGCTCCTCGCGCTTGGATTGCGCCGCGGGGTGATCTCGCCGCTCTTTGCCGGCCTGCTCGGACTTTCCTTTCTGCTCACGCTCTGGGAGGCGCGATGGGGATACTTTTTCGCGCTGATTTTTGTCCTGACAATTCCGGCGCAAATCGGGATCGTTAGGCAAAAATGGCTTGCGCTCGGCCTGCTCGGATTTGCCCTCTGGCCTCTGCTTAAATTCTGGGACGCGCAGTTTTGGCCCGATGAAGAGAGCATTGTTCGCCGGATGATCGCGCGCCGTGAGATGGCGGAGTGGCGCGCCGCCGTCGACTCGTTAGGCGGAAAGGCTCCCGGAGCCGTCCTCAGCCCGTGGTGGCTCGCGCCGGCGACTGCTTATTGGTCGCAGCGGCCGGTCGTCGGAGGCAGCGCGCATGAAAGTCTGCCCGGGACGGTTGCAACCGCGCGGTTTTTTCTCACGACCTCACCGGGCGAGGCGCGTGCCATTCTCGAACGCCACCGTGTGCACTGGGTCTTGGCGGGCGAGGGGAGGCGAGTGGCGCAAAACTCGGCCGCGCTTCTCAGGCGTGCGGCGCCGCCCAAGGCGCTCTGCTGGATTCTCGATCGAGAGCCATCCCGGGCCCCGGCTTTTCTCGCGCTTCGCGCCCAAAATGGAGCCTGCAAAGTCTACGAATTTCGCGATTCAAAATAAAAAACGCGTTTGCCAGCATCTTCACGTTGACAGGTACGGAAGCGGCTTCTAATAATCGGTCGTGTTAAAAAAATTCATCCCGCAGAAGCCCGCGCCGCCCGTGGAGAATTCTTCATCCGGCCCGAGTTATGCTGAGGAGCCTCAGGTCTCTTCTCACCGAGAGGAGACACCCAAACCATCAACAATGAGCGAGCAGCAAAAATATATGGCCGAGAACTCTGGCAAGGACATCCTCTCCAAGGATGTGGAAATCAAAGGCAGCATTAAATTCCAAAAGGAGTTGATGATCGACGGCAAAGTCGAAGGCGAAATCCACTCCGACGGAGTCCTGACGATCGGCGAAAACGCGGACATTCGCGGCGAGATCAAAACCAAATCGATCACCGTCTACGGGAAAGTGCATGGGAACATCACGGTGGGTGAGCGTTGCGAATTGAAATCGCGTTGCACCCTCCAGGGCGATCTCAAGGCCGCCCGGCTCGTGATCGAAGAGGGCGCCACTTTTATCGGCAAGTCCGAAGTGACGAGTGGAAAGCCGAGCGCCGTCAGTGCCAATGGCGGCACCCGGCCGGACAGTTCGCGCAGCGAAGAATCGCCCGCCTCGTCCAGGTTGACGACGAGCCGCGCCTAAGGGCAAGCCCTACACCAAGAGCGGTCTGTGGCTAAGTCGCCTGCGAAGGTCAGTGTGGATTGTCCGCACTGCGGCTTTAAGCAGATGGAATATGCCGCCGCTCGAAGCACGCTTTGCCGGCAATGCGGCAAACATTTCCTTGTCGCGCAGGAGCGGCCTCCGGCCAAGACGGCGTTTGATCTCAGCGGCGGCCTGGCGGCAGCGCAGTCGTTGCTCCATAAGTTCGACGGAGTCTGGAACCGGCCACGGGTCACTTCAGTCGCGTGCTTCGATTGCGGCACGACCCAGGAACTGAATTCCGCCGCCACCTCGACCATCTGTCCCTCGTGCAGCGTCCACATGGATTTGCGCGATTACCGCATCAATACCGCCTTTAGCCGCGCGATTCGTACTCACGGCTCGATTTACGTGACATCGGCCGGTGACCTGAGCAGCAGCAGTGTCGTCTGCCGCTCCGCAGTCATTGAAGGCAAACTGCGGGGCAGCCTGCAATGCATCGAAAAGGTCGAGTTCCGCGCGCCCGCCAAGGTGCAGGGAAAATTATCCGCCCCGCTCGTCATCATCGGCAAGCGCGCGGACGTGCAGTTTTTCCGTCAGCTCCAGGTAGGCTCGATTGAAATTCGCGGGCGAATGTCGGGTGAGATCGTGGCTGAAACGTTGGTAACGATTCGGAGCAGCGCGTCGCTCGACGGCAATGTGGTCGCGCGCGCGATCAACGTTGAGAAGGGCGGGACCTTTACCGGGCAACTGGTGATCGGGCAAAGAAAATACGAGCAGGCCGAGTTGCTTCCCGAGTTTGAAATTGGCAAAGGCAAATCGGAGGCCAAAGCCCTGCGCCGGCCGCCGCCGCACCCCTACGGTTTGCCCGCGAGTTCATAGCATCGTTCGATGCGGAAAATTTTCCCGCGCAGTCCCTACGAGCGGCTCGGCGGTTACGTTCATCTGCCGCGTCTGATCGATAAGGCGCGTCTCCACCGCAAGGGGCTCCTGTCCGGTTACAACTACAAAACCGTTGGCTTCGATCAGCATCTGCTTGCGTTCCTGAAGCTGGAGCCCGACGCCTTCGAAAATGCCGCCAACGAGCTGGAGAGCGACGAGGCAATCCTTGAATGGGTGAATCAACATGGCGTCTCCCATTCGCCGGAAGAGATTGAGCAGTGGAACCAGGCGATGATCTCGCGGCAACCGGATACGGCCGAGAAAAAAGCGCGCTTCCTCCACTTCCTGCGCGAAGCCGGCGGTGCAGGAAGGAAAGACATCCGCACCTACTTTGATCTGATCGAATTCGACGAAGGCCGGCTGGCCTAACGAACAAACCTGGCGAAGATTCGGTTCGCTTCCTCCAGCGTCTCCTTGCTCCCGATGTCGAACCAGGTGCCCTTCACCTGGTAGGTCTGCACCGGGCGACGCTTGTGTAACCATTGAATGAATCTTCCCGGCTGATCCGGATTATTTCCTTCGGCGATGTAGGTCTCGAAAAGCCGAAGCGTTTCCGGGGCGAAATAGTAAAGTGCGATCCCGGTGAGTGTGCTGTGCGGGTTCGCCGGCTTCTCTTCGAAGTGGGTAATCATACCTTCGCCGTCGACATCAATCGCGGAATATTTCTTCATCGCTTCCAGGTCACCGACATCGTAGATCGCAAGGGTCGCGGCGGAGCCTTTGGCGTGGAGCGCGAAAGTCGTCAGCGGCTCACTGAAAAGGTTGTCGCCCGCGACCACGATCAGTGGTTCGTTGGTCAGCTTCTCCCGCTCGAGCACGAGCCGGATGTCGCCGATCGCGCCCAGTTTGTCTTCATCGGTCCGAGAGCCATCATTAATGATTTTGAATTTTAGGTTCGATCGCCTCCGGCCATACTGCTCCGCCCAGAGTTCAAAATCCTTCGCAAACTTGTCGTTCGTCACGACGTAAACCGTCTTAATGTCCGGAACCGGCGCGAGATTATCGAGCACCCACTCGATCATTGGTTTGCCGGCCACTTCCAGGAGCGGCTTGGCCTTGTTCAATGTCAGCGGGTAAAGCCGGGTCGCGTAACCAGCAGCAAGGATGAGGACGTTCATAGGTAAAAGGGTCGCAACCTAAACGCATCCGCGTTTTCGGCAAAGCTCTTGAGGCAATTTCGTTAGTCGTTAGGGCGGCTGGCGAGCGTGACCTCGCGCAACTGGCGTTGCAGCTCACTCACCCGGTTCGCATCGGTGATCTTGCCGCGCGTGCTCGGGTCGGTCACGTAGAAGGTATCGATCGCCGCGCCCTTTTCCGTGCTGATGCGCGCGAGCGTGATATAAACGTTGTTGCGCCCGAGACAGGCGACGAGATCGTAAAGCAGTCCCACCCGGTCCGGCGTCTCCACCTGGATGAGGGTGCAGGTCGGGTGCGTCTTGTTTTCGATGCTGATCCGGGTTGGGAACTCGACTTCCGGCGCTTGCCTCGCCGCGCCCGCCGGGACCTTCGCGAGCAAAGGTGCAAAATCAAAACGCTCGCTTTCCAAAGCCAGCCGCAGGGTCGCGCCGACCTGCTCGATCTGGCCCGCTTTTGTCACCGGGCCGCGTTGGGCCGTGCTGACGCGGAAAACTTCCAAGGCTAGGTTATCGCCGCGAATGAAAACGTCCGCGCTTAGAATGCTGAGCCCGGCGACCGCCAGTGCGCCGGCCACATCGGCGAGGAGATGCTGCCGATCCCAAGTCACGATCGAAACCACGCTATGGCCCTTCTCGGGCAGGGCCTCCCAGCGCAGCACGGGCGAGGAAGCCGGTTCGTCAGCCAGGTAGAGACTGCGCCAGAGCGTGCGGAAGAGTTCGAGATGGGCCCCGATCTCTTCCGCCTTGAAAGCGCGAAAGTAAGTGTCGGGCATGTATTCGAAATGCGCTTCGATCTCGTCCGCAAAATCGGGCGCGAGCTCTTCGGCCACGGCATGGCGGAGGCGTTGCCGTTCCTTTTCACCTTGCCGGACGAAACCTTCCTGGTCGCGCAGATAGGCTGAGGTCGCGTGATAGAGATGCCAGACTAACGATTCCTTCCAATCCGACCACGCGTCGGTCGTGCCCTGGCCGTCGGCGAGGGTCAGGAGCATGAGGGCGTCGAGGTTCGGCTGCGATTTCACGATCGCGGCGAATTCGATCACGGTCGCGGGATCATCCACGTTGCGCTGTTGCGCCATGCTCGAGAGTGTGACGTGATGATCCACGAGCAGGACTAACGAGCGGCGTTGTTCCGAGTTGAGCTGAAGCCGGGCCGCGACGCTCTGGGCGAAAAGCGCGCTCGCTTCGGAATGCGGCCGGGCCCCGACCCCCTTGCCGGTATCGTGCAAGAGAAGGGCGAGGTAGAGAACGTAAGGATCGCCAATCGCTTCAAACAATTTCCGGTACGGCTGCAACTTTCGATCCTCGGTGTCGCGCAGTGCATCGAGTTTTTCGATGCAGACGAGGGTGTGTTCGTCCGCCGTGTAGCGATGAAAGTATTCGTGCTGCACGAGGCAGGTGAGATGGCCGAATTCCGGCAGATAACGGCCGAGAAAATCCACCTCGTGCATCATCCGCAGGACGCGCGCGACTTCGCCCTTGCGCCTGAGCATGCGCGCGAAAATTTCCCGGGGCGCCTTGGCATAACGAAACTCCCGCGTCACGAAGCGCAGCCGGCGACCGATCGCGTCGGTCAGCTCCGGGCTTAACTCGAGTTTGCGTTCCTGCGCTTCTTCGAAGGCGTGCATCAACTGCTCGGGCTCGCGCGCAAAGAGCTGCGCGTCGCCCACGTGCAACTGTCGGCCCCGGCTGAAGAAATTCCCGAAGTGCTCCTCCGGTTCGCGTCGCCGTGGAAGGAGGGGAAGGAAAAGGCGCCGCGTCGTCATCGCGGTCCCGGTGGCGAAGCGTTCCGTCAACCGTTCGGTGAGCCGGAAAATATTGCGCGTGTGCTCGTAGTAATCCTTCATGAACGCCTCGCTCCGCGCCACCGGCGTTTGTTGGGGGTAACCGAGCTGGCGCGCGACCTCGGGCTGGAGGCTGAGATGGAGCACATCGGTCGTGCGCTCGTTCGTGTAGTGCAGTTGCGTGCGGACGCGGAGGAGGAAGTCATAGGCGGCATCAATCCGCCGCCGATCGCCCGCGCTCAGCCAGTCCTTGCCCTCGAGATGCGTTGTCGTTAGGGCACCTTCCTTGAAAAAGGTGATCCAGAGCAGGTTCTGGTAATCGCGCAGCCCGCCGCAGCCGCGTTTCACATTCGGTTCCTGGAGGTAAACGCTGTTGCCGAACTTCGCGTGGCGCCGCGCCTGGTCTTCCATGCGCGCCGCGATGTATTCCTTCTCGTGCCCGAGCACACATTGGCGCCGGAATTGCGCCCGGAAACGCTGAAAAAGTTCCGCGTCGCCGGTGAGCAGGCGCGCTTCCAGCATTGCCGTCTTGGTGACCATCTCGCCGTTAGCCTGCGCGACGGCTTCCCGCACCGAGCGGGTCGAGTGCCCGACCTTGAACCCGACGTCCCAAAGGAAATAAAGGACGCGCTCGACCGTGTGCGCGAGCGACTCGGGGACTTCTTTCCCGGTGTGTGGATGGAGAAACATCACGTCAACATCACTCCCGGGATTGAGCTCGCCGCGACCGTAACCACCGAGCGCGACCAGGCTCACCGGTACGAGCTTGCTTCCGTTTCCTGTCTTCGCCGAGGCGCTCGCCGCTTCAAAAACGTGCCGGAGCAAAACGTCAATCAGCGAGGCACGGCTCGCACAGACCTCGCGTCCACCGCCGCCCGCCTGGTGCCGCAGCCGGAGGCGATGATTTTCGATCTTGAGGAATTTTTGGTAAACCGGGAGCAAACCCGGCACTTCGCCCGATGCGGGGGGGAGCTCACGCTGCGCGTGTTCCAGAACTTTATCCTGATCCCGTAACATGGTGCTTTGAGGCGTTGAACCGAGAACTGATCCGGCCCGCCTTAACCCTTCAACGCTGCAAACACTTCAACCTAGATCTGGATCGCGTAACGCTTCATCTTATTGTAAAGCGTCGGCCGCTGAATGCCTAACAGTTCCGCGGCTTTTTTCTTGTTCCCGTGGCATTGCGCGAGCGCGTCGAGAATCGCGTCGCGTTCCATTTCGCTGAGCCGGCGCACCGGGCCGCTTCGGCTTGCCGCTCGTTCGGTCTTTTGCAGCACCACCGGCAATTGCACTTCGGCCGGCAATTCTTTCACCGTGATCTGGCCCTGGCGCGCGAGCACGACCGCGTACTCGATCGCGTTCTGTAGTTCACGCACATTTCCCGGCCAGCCGTAATCGAGCAGTTTCTGGAAAGCTTCCGGCGTGATCGCCGGCTCCGGTTTCCCGAGCTGCTGGGCGAAGCGTTTCACGAAAGTGGCGACGAGTGGCGGGATATCTTCCTTTCGCTCGCGCAACGGCGGCAGCTCGATCTGAAAGGTGTTGAGGCGATAGTAGAGGTCGGAGCGGAGCCGGTTCTCCGCCAGCGCCTGCTGCACCGGGCGGTTGGTCGCCGCGATCACGCGGAAGTTTGCCTTCAACGTTTTCGTGCTGCCTAACGGCCGGTATTCCCGCTCCTGCAGGACGCGGAGAAATCGCGTCTGCAATTCCGAAGGCATCTCCGAAATTTCATCGAGAAAAAGCGTCCCGCCGTCCGCCTCCGCGATCATTCCGCGAAAGTCGCTCGTCGCCCCGGTGAAGGCCCCTTTCATATACCCGAACAGCTCGCCCTCGATCAGGGTTTGCGGAAACGCGGCGCAGTTCAATTTCACCATCGGTCGATCGGCCCGGCGACTGCGGCTGTGGATCACGTTCGCGATCACTTCCTTGCCGACGCCGCTCTCGCCGGTGATGAGAACGTTCGCTTCCGAGGGCGCCATCGCGGTGATCAGGTCGTCGATCTGCTGCATCACCTTGCTTTTGAAGACCGGCGCCAGTTGCGTCTCGGCCGCGGCCAGGCGCTTTTTCAATCGCCGCGCGGTTTCGCGCAGCTCGATCGTCTCGCGCAGGAGCGATTCTTTCTCGAGCGCCTTCTCCACCAGGCTGAGCAGTTCTTCCGGCGCATACGGCTTGCTGATGAAATGAAAGGCGCCGCGCTTGATCGATTCGATCGCGTTGTTGAGCGAATCGTGCGCGCTCAGGATGATCACCTGCGTCTCCGGATGATCGGTCTTGATCTGGTCGAGCATGTGCAGGCCCTCCGCATCCGGCAGTTGTAGATCGAGCAGGACAAGCGCAGGCAACTTGCTCTCGAGGAGACGGAGCCCGGTGGCTGCGTTCCCGGCCACGTCCGCTTCGTAGCCATGGCGGCCTAACAAGGCCGCGAGCGTCATTTGGATCGGGCGCTCGTCGTCAATGATCAGGACACGTCGGTTCTCCGTCGTCATGGCAAACTCAGATTCCCACCGGCGGTGGGTGCCGGCTCAGGAAACGCAGCGCGGCAGGCGAACGGTCGTGACCAGAACCGACGCCGCCGGATCAAATTGCGCCCGGAGAGTTCCATGATGCGCTTCCAGAATACCGCGCGCCCGGAACAGGCCAAGACTATAATGGCCCTGGCGCACGACGCTCAGTGGCCGCGTGCCCCATTCTTCCGGGGCGTCGTCGAAATCCTTCTTCGGTTCACGCAGGCTGAATTCGATCGCATCCTCCTGCTTCGAGGCCTCGAAAATCAGCCGACCTTGGTCGAGTAAGTGCTCGGCGGCGTTCGCAAAAATTTCCTGGAACGCCTCGAGCAAGAGGGACGGATCGATCTCGAGCACCTCCGCGCCTAACGAATCACGCCATTCGATCACCTTCGCCAGTTCCGGCTGCGTCTGGGAGATTTTCGCCCGCAGGTCCTCGATGAATTCCTTCGCCTGGTAGGTTATCAATTGCGGGCGCGGCTTCTTCAGCGAATTGGAGAGCTTCTGCATAACGCCGCCGAGTTCGCCCGTGATCTCGCGCAGGCGTTTCAACTCGCTTTTCGTCTCGGTGTCCGGCGCGATCTCGTTCAAAAACGCAAGCTGGAGTTCGACCGCATTGAGATGATTGCGCAGGTCGTGATTCAGTTGACGAATGAATTTCGTCACAACCTCCCACGAGATTTTCGGTTCCGTTTCCGTCATTTGGAAAAGCGCGAGCGTTCCCGCTCGCAAGCGGAGCGAAATCTAGGCGACGGCGCGAACTGCGCCACTCACGGTTGTGAGAAATTTTCTGAAAAACCCCGAGTGCCGTGCAACACCACCGGGAATTGGACTGCTGGCCTCATCCTAACCGGCTGTTGAAAAACCGAAGCAATTTGTGGCGACGCTGATGCACGGGTGTGCTGCCCTCACTGCCGCGCTGCGCGCGTGCGTCTCTCCCACCGGGAGAGAAGAAGCGGATTGCGCAGGTTGCAACTGATCCTTCGATTCCTCTCCACCTGTAAGATTGTCCCTCAGCCGGGAGCCAGCCGGTTCACGGGTTGCGAGGACAGGCGATTCCTCTCCTGTGGGAGAGGCGGACGGCGTCAGCCGCCGGTGAGGGCAACCCGCACTTGGCAACCCGCACTTCTCACTGCCGCGCTCCGCGCGTGCGTCTCTCCCCACCGGGAGAGAAGAAGCCGATTGCGCAGGTTGCAACTGATCCTTCGATTCCTCTCCACTTCGAAGATTGGTCTTCAGCCGGGAGCCAGCCAGTTCTCGGGTTGCGAGGACACGCAATTCCTCTCCTGTGGGAGAGGCGGACGGCGTCAGCCGCCGGTGAGGGCAACCCGCACTTGGCAACCCGCACTTTCTCAATAGCGGCCTGACTTCTCGCTTGAGAGAGGATGCAATGAGGCGAACACCACCATAAGAGAATCCTTTCTCCTGGCGCGATACGGTAGGTGAGAAAACGCCACCTTTTCTCATCGCCCTCCTTGTTTCCGATGCCTTTGCGCCCGTGCGCTAGAGCGCGAATTCTTCCTCGCCGGGCGTGTCGCCGCGCGTTTTGATCGCCGGGTCGTTCGCCGCCAGGTGCCGCAGGACGTGATAAACATCCTCGGCATCGGCATCGATCTTCTTCGCGATCGCTTCCGCCGTTGCGCCGGAACTGGAAAGCTGCGCCCGCACTTTCGGCTGAAGCTCGAGAATACGGGTCGCGGCCTTCTTTCCCGCTTCCACGCCGGGTTGATGATAAGCATTTACGTTTACGAGCGAGCCGTAGAACCCGACCGCGCGTTCGTAGAGCGCAATCAGCGCGCCGATATGAAACGCGTCCACTTCCGGAATGCTGAGCGTGATCGAGTCGCGCCCGTTTTCATAAAGCGCCGCCCGGGTCCCGCGGAGAAATCCCTGGAGATAATCGCCGCTCGTCACCCCTTCCTCGACTTCGAACCGCTCGCGCGCCCGATCTTTCCGCACCTCGATAAAAGTCACGAAAAAATTCGCGACCCCGTCGCGGAGTTGCTGCACGTAGGCGTGTTGATCGGTCGAGCCTTTGTTCCCATACACTGCGATGCCCTGATGCACGACCTTTCCCTCGCGGTCCTTCTCCTTGCCTAACGACTCCATCACGAGCTGCTGGAGATATTTGCTGAAGAGCAGGAGCCGGTCCTTGTAGGGGAGAATCACCATGTCCTTCTTGCCCGCGCCGTCGCCCGCATAATGCCACATCAGGGCGAGGAGCATGGCGGCATTGTGCGTCTCGTTAGGCTGGCGCGTCTGCGCGTCCATCGCCGCCGCCCCGGCGAGGAAACTCTCGCAATCGAATCCTTCCAGCGCCATCGGCACCAGACCGACCGCGCTCATCACCGAAGTGCGGCCGCCGACCCAATCCCACATCGGGAAGCGCGCCAGCCAGCGATGCGTTTCTGCATAACGATCCAGCTCGCTCCCAGCGCCCGTGACCGCGACCGCGTGTCGCGCGAAATCGAGATCGGCCTTCTCGAAATGCGCTTTCGCTTCCAGCATGCCGTTGCGGGTTTCCTTCGTCCCGCCCGACTTGGAAATGACCACCACCAGGGTGTGATCGATTTGTTTCCCCATCCGCTCGAAGACCCGGTCAAAGCCATCCGGGTCGGTGTTATCGAAAAAGAAAACATCCATCGCGTCGTTCTTCGATCCGAGCGCATCCGCGACAAACTGCGGCCCGAGCGCCGACCCGCCAATCCCGATGAGGAGGAGATGCTCGAAAGGCCGCCCGCTCGGGGCCGAGATGCGCCCAACGTGGACATCGGAGGCAAACTTGAGAATGCGCTCTTTCGTCTCGACAATTTCGCGGCGCACTTCGTCGTTAGGCGCGAGCTCCGGGTTACGCAGCCAGTAATGGCCGACCATGCGGTTTTCGTCCGGGTTGGCGATCCCGCCCGCTTCCAGCTCGCGCATGGCCGCGAAAGCCCTTTGCGCCTGCGGCTGCATCCTTTCGAAGAACCCCTCGGGGAAACGCATCCGGCTGATATCAATCGAAAACCCGAGATCGTCGTAGCGCAGGTAATACTGCTGGAAACGCTGCCAGAGAGATTGCGTGGCCATGCGCTAGCTAGGAGGCGGAACTGGCCAGTGGCAAGTGAGAAGTGAAGGAGGAGTGACAAGTGACGAGCCAGCCAGGAGCGACGAGTAAGCGGGGTGGGGGGTTCCACGCTTCTTCCCCTTCAACTTCAACTTGCGACTTCAACTGGGCTTTTGCGGGGTGAAGCGCTCCGCCTTCGCGCTTGCCTTCTCTCGTGTAAAACATAGTATTACGCATGACCAAGACCATTTCCAAGATCGGCAACTCCCAGGGGATCATCTTCGATGCCGCCCTGATGGATCTCGCCCGCGTCAAGGTTGGCGACCAGCTCAACGTCACCGTGCATCCGGGCGGGTCGATTGTTCTCACGCCACTTCATCCCGCGATTGACCCTGGGGCGGCAGGCAAGAGCGCAAAGCGGTTGATCAGGAAGAACGCAGCGCTCTTCAAGCGTCTGTCTTGAGCAAACCCCTCTCCCATCTCAGCGTCGCGGCAGTAAAAGCGATTCACCGCGAGGTGCTGGCCGCGCACGGCGGCGCGCCCGGCCTGCGCGACGAGCGATTGCTGGAATCGGGTCTCGCCGCGCCGCAGGCCACGATAATGGGCGAGCCGCTCATCTCCGATCCGATCGAAGTCGCGGCTGCCTACCTCTTTTATTTGTGCCGCAATCATCCGTTCATGGATGGGAACAAACGCACCGCCCTCGCGGCTTGTCTCGTTTTTCTGGAAGCGAACGACCGTCTGCCGACCTCGAAATTGCCTGTTACTGACTGGGAAACCCTTGTTGTCGATGTCGCGACCGGCCGGCTCGACCGGTCACACACGACAAAACGGCTGCGCCAACTCCTCAAGCAACTCCCGGGAAAAAAGAGATAACCTATCCTCATCCCTCCTCCCTCCTCCCTCCTCTTCCCTATCCGACCACAATGCGGACGAACTCCGAATAAGCCGATAACAAACCATGTCATGAAACCAGACCAGAAGATCAAAGAAGCAGGAGCGACCGGCTACATTCTGCTTTGGTTGCTTGGAATCCCGATCCCAATCCTTTTCATCATTTTCCTCTTACGCGGCTGCACCTAAGAGGCGGCGCTTGCCCGATGGCTCAAGTTGTAGCGCCGTTTATTCGCTGACGCAGCAAACCTTTAGGTTGTTGTCGGAGCGCCTTCTTCTATTCCGATTTTCCACCTATCAGCTTTGCCGTGGCGGCGAACGCCGACCGGGCTTCGAAAGCCCGGGTCAGCCTGCTCGCGAAGGGTTTTGGAGTTGCAAGCCGTTACGGCCGCTTTTTGAAGCTCCTTCATCCTTCAGCCTTTCCTCGGTCCTCGTGTTCGCCGTTTTTCTGCCGTATGGTATACACCCGTATGAGCACCGTCGCGGAAACAATTGAGGCAGTGAAGCGCCTGGACGAACGCCAGAAGGGAGAGTTTCTCGAAAAGCTCGCCGAAATCGACTTCGACGATGCATGGGATCGGCAAATTGAAGCAGACGCCAAAGCCAGTAAACTCGACAAGCTCTGGGAAGAAGCTCTCGAAGAGATCAAAGCAGGCCGCACCAAGCCGCTCAATGCCGTCCGCATGACGAATACGAGCGACTGATTCGCTCGCAGGCGTGATTCGCAGGACAACGCGCCGCACCGCCACTATCCCGGATCCGTGCTCAGAATCTTGCTCCTTCCGCCGGCGGCATTCGTCCTTCTCTTCCTGCCTCTCTGGTGGCGGAACGAGCTGCAAGTCTGTTGCGACACTTAGCGCCAGCGCGGAGAGAAGCCGCCACGCCCAGGAAAAGAAACGCCCTGTGCCTTTCGACACAGGGCGCCCCTTTAACGTTTCTTTCTTACAGGCTAGGCCCGGGCGGCTTCTTCCTTCGGAGCCGATGACATCGAAGAACTGGTGATGTCCTCGGCGTCCGCCTTTTCGAAGATATCTTCGGCGCGATCTTCCTCCTCGTCGTTGCGCACACGCACAGCGATAAGGTAGTTGCCGGCTTTGAGTTTCTCCTCGTAGCGCTTCGCCTCGATCTCGGGAATTCCGAGACCCACCAGGCCGCCGACGATGCCGCCCGCCGTTCCGCCGACCCCGACCCCGGTCAGCGCCGCCACGATCGGACCCGCTGCGATCAACGGACCCACTCCCGGGATGGCAAGCGCGCCGATGCCCGCGAGTAGACCAATCACGCCACCGGTCACTCCGCCGGCCGCTGCTCCGGTGGTCGCGCCCTCAGGAGCTTTCGTCGCCTTTACTGGACCGATGTTATGCTTCCCCTCCGTGTCCGGCACGAGAATAGATATCTCCGAGCTTGGGAACCCCGAGGATTCCAGCCGCTCAATGATTTGTTCCGCTTGCGAGCGGCCCTTTGCGATACCGAAAACCTGTGTCTTATCCATATGTGTATATTCTTTCTAGTTAGTTGGTTCTAGTTAGTTAGTTTGTGTTAGTTAGTTTCTGTTACTGTGACGCTTTCACTTCGAGATGATCCTCGACCCTGGTGTTGCCGGCATGCGTCTTTGCCAGCTCCGCGATTTTTGTTTTCTCCGCCTCGCTTTGCACCGGACCGCGCAGCATCACGACACCGTTCTCGGTGATGATCTTCACGTTCTTGGCTGTCATGCTGAGCGAATCATCGTGCATGATCGCGCGGCGAATCGCCGCTGTCGTTTTGATGTCCGCCGAGCTGTTTGATTGATCGCCGGAAGTTTGCGTTTCCCCGGAGCGGTCGCGCTGGTTGCGGCCCGAGTTATCTGCTGCCGGCGAGGAATTATCCTGCGCCATGACAGAGGCCGCGAGCGCGGCGAGACAGAGAATAGATAGACTTATTTTTTTCATATTTTTGTGGGAGCCGCCGACCTTGGCGGCACACCTTGATACGGGATTGGCGAGTGGCGCGGTTCCCTTTTTCCGCAAATAGTTACCAACCAACTCTGCCGCTATGACTTGCCCGCCTAACTCCGGTTGCGCCCTGCTCCGCGCTGCGCGTTCCCTTCAACATTAACTTCCAACTTGAACTGCGCTTTCCGCGCAAAGCCCCTTGCCAAAACAATTTCGCCCCGCTAAGCCAATGAAGGTTGGAGATCATTTACACCCGAAATTGCCGTCGAGGACCTGCGTCGGATCCCGAAACGCTTCGCACGCCAGATCATGTCTAAGATTGCTCGCTTGAACATGGCTTGCGGGGGGACGTGAAACGGCTCACCAGCTTCGATTGCGACTACCGGCTCCGGTGCGGCAATTATCGCGTGCTGCTCGATCTTGAGAGAGGGCAGATCGTCGTGCATCGTGTCCGGCATCGGCGAGACGCTTATGACTAAGGCTGCACTAAAGAACTTCACCGCCGAGATCGCCCGGAAGCGGCGCGAAGTTTCGCGCCTGCAAGAAACGCTCGCCGACATGCTCGACCACCTTGCCGTGATTGAGGCGCGTGCCAAAGCAGCCGGCGGCAAACGCTACTCGACCGCCGAAGTGAAGAAGGTCCTTGGCCTTTGAGCGGCCTCCGAGTTTCGCCCGGCCATCTCCGCCGTCCTGATTTTCGTTCTTCGTCCTTCATATTTTTTAAATAACCGGCAGCCGATACCCGATGGCCAAAACGCCGAAAGCGTTTTTATCGTCCGCCCTCCGCCTTTCCCTTCAACTTAGACTTGCAACTTCAACTGAGCGCTCTGCACTCTCTCCGCGCCGCCTTCATCCTTCATCCTTCATCCTTCATCCTTCATCCTTTTCTTCCCTTCCGCGATTCGCCTTCCGGCCTTTCTCTTCAACCTAAACTTCCTACTTCAACTGCGCTTTGCGCGCAAAGTCCCTTGCCAAAAGACTTTCGCCCCGCTAAAAAAACAAATAAAGAGTAGGATAGGCAAATGAGTGCAGACGACTTAAAAGGGATTATTCGTTCCGACCCAGAGATTATGGGCGGGACCCCTGTTTTCGTTGGTACACGGGTGCCGCTTCAGAACTTGATCGATTCACTCGAAGGCGGCGAATCCATCGAGGACTTCCTCGATGGATTTCCGTCGGTCAAGCGCGAGCAGGTTATCGCCGTCATCGAGGCCGGGAAGCTGCGAATGTTGGAGACGGTGTGAGGGTACTTATCGACGAGTGCCTTAATTGGCGTCTCGCTCGCGGCCTGCCCGGATACTTTTGTACGTCCGTCCAGCGGTTGGGCTGGAGCGGCATCAAAAACGGGGCGCTACTCGAGAGGATGAGGAGCGAGCGCTTTGATGTTCTCATCACCGGCGATCGCAATCTTCAGTTCCAGCAGCATGTGCCGGCTTCCGGCATAGCGGTTGTCGTGCTGCGGTCCGGAAGCACGGAACTGGCGGAGACCCTGCCGCTGATGCCGCTCGTCTTGGAGAAGATGACGCGGCTACGGCCGGGAACGATCACGTACATCCCCGCATAATTCTCCCCGCTTTCAGTTTTCCGCTTTCAGCTTTGAGAGCCCGGCCGTTTGCTGCGCAAGCCGTTATGGCAGCTTTCGAAGCTCCTTCATCCTTTTCTTCCCCTTCCGCGTTCTACCTTCCGCGATTCGCCTTCCGCTCTCATCCTTTCTGCCTTTCCCTTCAACTTAAAGTTGCAACTTCAACAGAACGCTTTGCGTTCTCCTCAACTTAAACTTCCAACTTCAACAGAACGCCTCGCGTTCTCCTCAACCTAAACTTCGAACTTCAACAGAACGCTTCGCGTTCTCCCACTTCAAACTGCGCTTTGCGCGCAAAGCGCCTTGCCAAAACAATTTCGCCCCGCTAAGAACGCCGGATAATGCCACTGACGTTCGAGTGGGACGGGGAGAAGGCGGCGTCCAATGCGAAAAAGCATGGAGTCAGTTTCGAAGAAGCATCCACGATTTTTGGCGACGAGCGCTCGTTAACCATTGATGATCCGGTCCATTGATTCCCTCGCATCCCGCTCGATCACCGCTACCTCGCGGCTCCCCGTCTATGTCGCTCGCCCCACTCGCTCCATTCTCAGAGCGAGGCGCGCCTTATCACCCTTGGCCGCTCGCATGATGGGAGGTTGTTGGCTGTCGTTCACACCGAGCGCGGTAATAATATCCGGATCATCAGCGCGCGCCGGGCGAGCCGGCGAGAAAAGCGTACGTATGAAGAAATCAGCTAAGAAGAAGGAGCTCGAAATGCAGCCGGAGTATGATTTTTCCGGAGGCGTCCTTGGCAAATATGGTCGGCGCTATGCCCAAGGGACAAATGTTGTGGTGCTCGATCCGGATGTCGTGCGGATGTTCCCCAATGCTGAAGCTGTGAACAGCTCGCTACGCGCGCTCGCCGAGATCATCCGGCGCCGCAGCCCTGCGTCCAAATAATCGCGCCTTCGACGTCTTTCTTGCAACCTCCAAGCTGGCCCCATTGGAAAGCCCGGAACTGGCGGAGACCCTGCCGCTGATGCCGCTCGTCTTGGAGAAGATGACGCGGTTACGGCCGGGAACGATCACCTACATCCCCGCATAATTCTCCCCGCTTTCAGTTTTGAGAGCCCGGCCGTTTGCTGCGCAAGCCGTTATGGTACCTTTCGAAGCTCCTTCGTCCTTTTCTTCCACCCTTCCGCGATCCGCCTTTCTCTTCAACCTAAACTTCCAACTTCAACTGAGCGCGAAGCGCTTTTGCGCGCCAAGCGCCTTGCCAAAAGAATTTCGCCCCGCTAGAAAATCAGAAATCGCCCGATATCGTTAGAAGCAATGGCCCTTCACCCAAAATTTCCCCAATCGCCCTACGAAATAGCGAAGGCAGAGGAGCGCTGGTTTCCGGCGGCAGAAGAACTGCGCACGACGGCTTATGAAAAATTGTTGCCTCCGCTCGTCGCCAAAATACGCAGAGAGGTGGAAGAATGGAGGGCCGGTGGTTACCAAGGCGCATCCCGTACTTCGCAGGCTCTGTTGAAATGGTGGTTCGAATACGCGCATCTGGTCGAAGATGCAGACGGCACGTTGAACGATTTCCAGTATTACTTCGCGCAGCGTGAAGCGGTAGAAACGGTCGTGTGGCTCTATGACGTAAAACGCGCTCGCGACAAATTTGACCTTCTTCGGTTCGATGCCTCCGGTGCCGTGTCGCACGGTATGTTCCCGGAAGAATGGACTCGCTATGTCATCAAAATGGCTACGGGTTCTGGAAAAACCAAAGTGCTTTCACTACTGATCGCCTGGAGCTTCTTTCATAAGCTTTTCGAACCAAGCTCGACTCTTTCCAGGAACTTTCTTCTAATCGCGCCAAACATCATCGTTTTAGATCGCCTTCTGGCCGATTTTGATGGGTTAAAGATTTTTTTTAGCGATCCAGTCTTGCCCGACAACGGGTACGAAGGCCAGAACTGGCGAGATGATTTTCAGATGACGCTCCACATCCAGGATGATGTCCGGGTGGCCAGGGAAACAGGAAATCTATTTCTCACGAACGTTCACCGTGTTTCTTTGACCGAGGTTCAGGAACCCAGCTTGGAAGATGAGGATCTTCGCGACTACTTCCTCGACCCCTTTGGGCCGAAGCCGGTCGGTAAGACAACCGCACGCAGCGCCGATCTGGGCGAGATAATTCGTGCAATCGATGAGCTCGCCGTCTTTAACGACGAGGCACACCATATCCATGATGAGCGGCTCGCGTGGTTTCGATACATCCAGGATATCCACCACCGGATGCTTCAGCGCGACAAGCGTCTCGCGCTGCAAATCGATGTAACTGCTACACCCCGCCACAACAACGGTGCGATCTTCGTTCAGACAGTTTCCGATTACCCGCTGGTCGAGGCTATTCATCAGAACGTGGTAAAGCACCCCGTCCTGCCAGACGCGCCAAGTCGCGCAAAGCTTCGTGAGCATCACACAGCGATTTTCAGCGATAAGTATCGTGACTATCTCGCCTTGGGGGTCGAGGAATGGCGAAAGAGCACCGCCGATAATGAGAAGCTCGGCAAAAAGCCAGTGCTCTTCGTCATGGTCGACGATACCCGTAATTGCGACGAAGTCGGTGAGCGGCTTCGCCAAAGTGTACCGGAATTCGAGGGAAGCGGCACACTCGTCATTCACACGAAGAATAACGGTGAAATATCCGAGGCTTCGTCGGGGAAAAAAAAGGAACAATTAGAGGAGCTGCGCAAGGCGGCAAATGCGATCGATCGAGCTGATAGCCCGTGCAAAGCAATCGTCTCAGTTCTTATGCTGAAAGAAGGCTGGGATGTTCGTAACGTCACCGTCATTGTTGGTCTGCGGGCCTACGCTGCGGCTGCGAATATCCTGCCGGAACAGACCCTGGGTCGCGGACTCCGTCGGATGTACCGCCGGAGCGAAGATTTCCGAGAGACTGTTTCCGTCCTCGGCACCGAAGCATTTATGGACTTTGTCGAGTCCATCCAGAGTGAAGGGGTAACGCTTGAACGTGTTTCGATGGGCGACGGAACACGCGAAGATTCGATTGTCGTAGAGGTCGACCGCGAGAATCCCGAGAAAGATATCGACGCATTGGACATTTCGCTCCCGAGGCTCTCGCGTCGTTACCGGCGCGAGTTCAAAGAACTCACAGACTTGAATCCGGCTAATTTAGGGAACAAGCGCTTCCCGCTCCGACCCTTTAGCCCTGAGGAGACGCGGGAGATCGTTTTTAAGACCATGCTCGATGCCGAGGTGCACCACACGATCCATCTCGACGGCTCAGGCCCAGCGGACTATCGCCCAGTGATTGCGTTCTTCGCCCGGCAGCTAATGAAAGAGCTTCGGCTCGTAAGCGGCTATGAGATTCTTTACCCAAAGGTTCGTGACTTTGTTCGCGACTATCTCTTCGAACAATCCCCCGCCGACTTGGAAGACCCGGTAGTGCTCCGGAATCTTTCCGAGCCAGCGCCTGGGAAAGAGCTCTTCGATGCATTCAAAGCGGGCATTAATGCGCTCACGGTTCGCGACACCGGCAGCGCCCGCATCGAAGATTATATTCGCCTCCGTGAGACCCGTCCCTTCCGCACTGATCCTCGCAAATCAATCGTCCCGAAGAAATCCGTCTTTAATAAGATAGTCGGCGAGCCGCGCAGCGGCGGACTCGAGATCAAATTCGCAAAGTTCCTCGAGGCCGCTCCCGATGTGCAGTCATTCGCCAAGAACTACCTCGCGGTCGGCTTTAAGCTCGACTACATAAAAGCCGACGGCGACCTGTCGACCTACACCCCCGACTTCATTGTCAGAACAAGAGACGGAAATGTCTGGATCGTCGAAACGAAAGGCCGCGAGGAGCTAGACCTGCCGCAAAAGATCGAACGGCTGGCGCAGTGGTGCGCAGACGCGACGGCTGCCGAAGCCGGAGAATCCGGCACGATATACGATTACGTCTATGTTGATCAGGATAGCTTCGAACGGACCAGGCCTGACACCTTTGCGAGTCTTGCCACGAGCTTCCGCGAATACCGAACGCCAGTGGTTCAGGAGGTGTCCAATGCTTACCGAGTGATGACGAGAGCAACTCAGACGAATTCGGACGAGATCGAGGCGCTTCCCCCGCAAGAGCGCATCGACCGCGCCTGTGAACTGTATGCCGCCGGTAAGCTTTCGCGCGGTCCGGCCGCGCGTCTGGCGGGTCTTGATCGCGGCGCTTTCGATGATGAGCTTTATCGCCGCAAAATTCCGAGCTACACGATGGAGATGCTCGAGCAAGATCTCGCCACGCTTCGCGATTTGCACGACAACAGGTGATTGTCGTTACGGACACCTCCGTGGTGCTCAACCTTTGTTTCGTTCGCCAGGACGCCCTCCTCCCGCATCTCTTCGATCTTATTTTGGCGCCCTCGGTGGTGCGCTATGAGTTCCAACGTCTGGCCCGGGAGGTCGCGCGTTTCGAGGGACTATCCTTTCCGGGATTCATCGTCGTGGAAGATCCGCAGACGGTTCCCGAAGTACTGCGGTCAGCTCAAGCGCTCGATGCCGGCGAACGCGCAGCCTTGGCACTCGCTTTGGAAAAACACGCGCCGGAGGTGCTCGTCGACGAACTTGTCGCCCGCGAAGTTGCCGAAAAGCTCGGCCTGCGGGTCGCAGGAGTCCTGGCTATTCTGATCAGGGCCAGGCGCCGAAATCTGCTTCCCTCGGTAATTCCCGTCCTTGATGGACTGGAGAAAGCTCACTTCTGGATCTCACCGCAGCTTCGCCAGCAGGTCTTGAAGGAAGCAGGAGAAAATTAGCCATGGCCCGGCCAAAAGAAGACGCCTACGAGTTATCGGACGCCGAAAAGCGCGATCTTATCCGCCTGATCGAGCAAGGTAAACCATTGCCAGAAAAGTATCGGTTCCTGCTCTTCGCAGATAAGCGCGAGGTGGAGTTAGTCTGGAATGGTAAGACGCGGGAGGTTTCGACTGCCGTTCTTCCTTTCCAGACCCTTGAGCACATCGACGAGCCGCGGAGGGAAGCACAGGAAGAGGAAGAGCTAGGCCTCGACGATCGCGGCCGCCAGCTCAAGGGCTGGACGAACAAGCTCATCTGGGGCGACAACAAACTCATCCTGTCCTCGCTCAAGAGCGGCGCGCTCCGCCGCCAAATTGAAGAGGCTGGCGGGCTCAAGCTCATCTACATCGACCCGCCCTTCGATGTCGGGGCCGACTTCTCAATGGACATCGAGATCGGCGGCGAAACCTTCCACAAAGAACCTAACCTGTTGGAAGAAATCGCCTATCGCGACACCTGGGGCCGCGGGGCCGATTCCTTTATCTCCATGATCTATGAGCGCCTCATCCTCATGCGCGACTTACTCCATGAGGAAGGGAGTATCTATGTGCATTGTGATTCGAGAGTAAATTCATATATCCGCCTCGTTATGGATGAAGTGTTTGGAAGTAACAACGCCGTCAATGAAATCAAATGGCGTCGTTCGGATGCACACAGCGATGTTGGTCAAGGTGCGAAGCATCTAGGCAAGATCTGCGACACTATCTTTTACTACTCGCGGCAGCCAGAGCAGCAAACGCTCAACATGCAGTTTACGCCTCTACCTCAATCAACTGTAGAGAAGTGGTATCGAAACATCGAAGAAGGCAGCGGACGGCATTATAATAAAGCAGATATCACAGGACCCGGTGGAGCAAAGAAAGGTAATCCTGTGTATGAGTGGAAAGGAATCACACGCGCATGGCGTTACAGCCGTGAGCGAATGGAGCAGTTAGACCGCGATGGGAGGATCGTTTACTCCAGTTCAGGCATGCCATACCAGAAACGCTACCTTGATGAAAGCAAAGGAGTTCCGATTCAGGATTTGTGGGACGACATCCAAATGATTCGTGGCATTCACACGAAGTCCGAGAGTCTGGATTATCCAACACAGAAGCCAGAAGAGCTACTTGAACGCGTTATAAGTCTGAGCACTAACGAAGGCGACTTAGTAGCCGACTTCTTTGTTGGCTCAGGAACTACCGCCGCAGTCGCCGAGAAGCTAGGCCGTAAGTGGATAGCGACTGACCTGGGCAAGTTTGCCATTCACACCACGCGCAAGCGACTTATCCAGGTCCAACGCGAACTGAAAGGTTCCGGCAAACCATTCCGCGCCTTCGAAGTGTTGAACCTCGGCCGGTACGAACGGCAGGCTTATCTCAATGTCCGCGGCCGATTAACCGGGAAGAAGAAAGCCGAGGCGCTGGCGCGCAAGGAACGAGAGTATCGGGAGCTTATCCTGCGCGCTTATCGGGCCGAGCCGCTCGCCGCGACGGAGCCGTTCTTCCACGGCAAACATGCCGGGCGGCTCGTCGTCATCGGGCCGATCAATCTTCCGGTCGGCCGCTTGTTTGTGGAAGAAGTGATCACCGAATGCCGCAAGCGCGGGGCGACACGGGTGGACCTGCTCGCCTTCGAGTTTGAGATGGGGCTTTTCCCCGCTGTGCTGGAGGAAGCGCGCGGCAAAGGCATCGACCTCGCGCCAAAAACCATTCCTCCGGAGGTGTTCGACAAACGCGCGGTCGAGAAGGGCCAGGTGCGCTTCTTTGATGTCGCTTACATCGAAGCAACGCCGCGCCATGATCCCAAAGACAAGCTCACCCTGCGCATCGAACTGGTCGACTTCTCGGTCTATTACACGCAAGGCCTGATCGACTCGATCGAAGCCGAGTTAAAGAACGGCAAGAGCGCCGTCGTTTGCGACTCCGGCCGTTTGATGAAGGTGAGCAAAGACAAAGAAGGGGTCGTGCAGGAGCGCGAAGTGCTGACGAAGCAGTGGACGGACTGGGTCGACTATTGGGCGGTGGATTTCGACTACGAAAGCCGAAAGGAAATCATCAAAGTGGCGAAAACCATGGGAGTGGAAGGCGCGCTCCCGGGAGTGGTTGTCGCTGGCGAGGAACTCTTGGAGTTCGAAGAACGCTGGACAGGTTCCTACATCTTCGAGAACGAGTGGCAAAGCTTCCGCACCCGTCAGAACCGCGAACTTGAGCTAAAGAGCGCCCCGCATACATATGCTAAGGCTGGCCGCTACATCTGCGCAGTGAAGGTGATCGATATCTTCGGCAATGACACGATAACATTGGTCCCGATTACCGCCGGATGATCAATTGACGATGAGGTTGCTAAAAGCTCCTGCCAGAAATCGGTGAACCATTTGGCCGTGAGTGGCCTGTCATCTTGCGACCCCAATAGTATGGGCTTCCCCGGCCTTGACAGCTGAGTTCAATTTCGGCCCACAAGCTGCTTGGAAGCGTCATTTGATCACCCAAGACCATGCTAACAGCCTTGCTCCTCCAACTTACCTACGGCCTTCTGCTCCTCACTCCCGCTGCCGCTTTGATCCTGGATTTTGCACGCGAGCGCAGGCGGGACTCTACCCGGACTTCGCTGCCATTCGACGAACTTCAGCGGCGTCCAGCCGGCGAGAGCACACGCCTGAGAATCGAAAAGCTGGACGAAGACATTGAAGCGTATCTCGCCTGGATTCTCATCGTGCCAATCGCGCTTGCTCTCGGGCTCTCCCTGCAGCCGCGGCGTGATCTGGTCGTTGGCGCCTGGTTCTTTCTGATCGTGGTAATCGTGACCGCCGTCGCCCAGCGGAAGCTGTGCCCTCTGCGGAGGGACCGCCGGGCTCACGTTCTGGGATTTCAGGGCGAACGATATGTCGCCGAGGAACTGAACCTTCTCATCGCGGACGGCTTTGATGTGTTTCACGATGTCCCGTTCGACAAGTTCAATATCGACCACGTTTTGCTCGGGCCGCGCGGTGTTTTCGTTATTGAGACGAAGACAAGGCGAAAGCCGCTCAAGGACGGAAGAAAGCAAGGAACGGTGAAATTCGATGGTGCCGCCTTGGAGTTTCCCACCTTCCGGGGAACGGAAGCGCTCGAACAGGCGGTCCGAAACAGGAAGTCAATGGCCAAATGGCTCTCTGCCGCGACGGGAGACCGATGGGATGCGGACGCCATTCTTACTATTCCGGGCTGGTTCGTCGAAACCACAAAGCCGTCAACTCAAATCCAAGTGCTGAACCCAAAGCAGATTCGTAGCGCGGTTCTCTCCCGCCCGGTCCGCATCGATAAGGCGATGATCCAGCGGGCGCGGTATCAACTCGAGCATAAGTGCAAGCTTTCGATTGCGTAGCTCTCCGCGACGACGCCGACGTTTGAAGCCATTGCTGGAGCAAGCGAAGCTCCTCTGTGCCAGTGGGAGACCTGAACCGAGCCGCTCCTTCCTTTACCGGCTATTCGGGCGCAGCGGCGTATAATAGGACGGTGAGACGTACTCTGCTCCTCTTCGGTTTTGTCTTTGCCCTGACCAGCTTTGCGCTGGCGCGTGATCCCAGAGAGGAGGCGCGGATCGACTTTCTTCTGCACGAAGTGGAGACATCGCACGGTGTCGTCTTCATCCGCAACGGCACCGAATACGATGCCGCCGCGGCCGTAAGCCATCTACGGATGAAACTGCGTTTCGCTGGTGGTCGCGTCGAGACGGCCGAGGAGTTCATCAAGTATTGCGCGTCGGAATCCTCCATCACGCATCAGAAATACAAGGTGCGTCTGGCGAACCGCAAAACGGTCGATGCCGCGGATTACTTCACCGAGAAACTACGTGCGTTCGATCGCCAGAAGCGGTGATCACCGCACTCCGGGGGCCCTCACGTGCAGGGCGAAAGGACATATCCCGCGCGGCAGCGAGCCTTGACATGCAACGGGCAATCGCTAGCGGGATGAGCATGGGTTCGAGGCGACATTGGGTTCTGGTTCTGGCGACATGGGTGTTGTTGTTCCCTCGGCAAATAGAGGCCGCACAGGAGGTCACCTTCGAGATCATGGCTAGCTTCGATTATCCCGGAGCGGTTGGGACCGCCGCCAGCGGGATCAACGACGAGGGGATTGTGGTCGGGACGTTTGTAAATGAGCTTAATCAGACTCAGAGTTTTGTCCGGTTTGCCGACGGTACCTTCAGCGACCCTATTATCTACCCGGGGAGCGAGAGCACTTATCTCTCAGATCTCAATAACACAGGGACCATGTGCGGCAGTTATCTTCTGGATGGCAGATATCACGGATTCTTTCTCTCCGGTTCCACCTTCACCCGCTTTGATCTTGATGGCCCCAATACGCTCCTGCGGGGAGTGAATGACGCGGGGAATTTTTCCGGAACTACGATTGACCAGGGTTTCGTCAGCATCAACGGGACCGTGACGATGTTTGATATTCCGATGCAGGCGATCATCGATGCCTACAGCATCAACAATCTCAACCAGGTGGTGGGTGGCGCCGTCGCCGTCCACGGCTTTGAAATCGAATATAGTTTCCGGCGCGGCCCCAATGGCGTTCTTATCTGGCCGATTCGGGCGCCCGGATTTCGTAACACGGGTCTGTTCGGTCTGGACGATAAGCGGCGCATGGTAGGATTTGTTACCAATCTCGATGGCACTCCCACGCAGGCGGTTTTCTTGCGCGCCCCGAATCAATTTACCTTCTTCACTTATCCCGGCGCGATCTTCACCGAATTTAGCGACATTAATAATCACGGCGAGATCTGCGGCGAATACGATTCGCCTGACGGTGTAGAGCACGGATTTATCGCTCGAGTAACACCGGCCGACTAAGCCGCCTGCGGCAACGACTTGTCAGGGATTCGCCAGCCCGGGTCACTCCTCAGGTTCTCCAGGCGCGCCCGAGGGGGCGGGTAGGGGTCGAAATGGGCTTGACTTTCAGTGCCGCACCAGAATATATCGCGAACGTTCCTATGACTCCCATGCCATCTTCTATTGTCCGGTGTTCTGCTGTCTTCGCCGCCGCTTTGCTACTGTCTAACGTCCCTGTGCTGGCACAACAGTCGCCTGCGGCATTTAAGCTTCTCGTTAGCTTCGACTACCCGCAAAGCTCCCTCACCATTCCTCACGGCATAGACCAAAAGGGAGATGTCGCTGGTGAATTCGGCGATATTACTGGCGCCCACGGATTCATCCGGTATCGCGATGGAAGTTTCAGCCCCCCGATCACCGATCCAAATGACCAGGATGGTGAAACCTTTGCCCTCGATCTGAACCGAAAGGCGGTAGTTGGTTTCTTTTTTGATGTGACCACCTTTACCTCGCATAGCTTTGTTCTCGTGAACGGGAATTTCATCGGCCTTGACCTGCCGGGCGCCGTCTCCACGCAGGTGATTGGATTGAACTCAATGAATGATTACTGCGGGTCGTTCGATGATGTGTCTGGAGTAACAGAAGCGTTTGTGAGCATCGCCGGACACGTGGAGGAATTTGCCATCCCGGGCGCCACCCTTACAACTGCAAACGCGATCAACGATCAGAGTTCCGTTGTCGGTATTTATGAAGTCGGCGATACAAATAATCACGGGTTCATTCGCGATTCGTCCGGCGACTTCGTCTTTCCGATCGATTATCCAGGCGCGACGAGCACGACAACACGCGGCATCAACAGCGACGGATGGATCGTCGGGAGCTATCTCGATACGCAGTCGGTCCAGCGTGGGTTTCTCTTCCAGCCGCCGAACAGTTTCGTGTCCTTTACCTATCCCGACTCGACCTTGACAAGTCTCGAAGGAATTAACGACCAAGCTAAAATCTGCGGGCAATACAAGGACGCCGCCGGCCAGCGGCACGGATTCATCTTAAGCGCACGCTAGTGCCTTAACCGGAGTCAGAGGGCCCTGGCGTGAAGGGCAATTGTGAGCGCGGCGCGAGGTCAGATGCGCCCGAGGAGGCAGGTAGGAGTCGAAATCGAAGACCCGGCCGGTATGCCCGAAATGTGCAACGTAAGCGCTGGCGCGAGGGCAAACTCGACCTCACCAAGACCGAGCTACTGAAGGCGATCCATGCCCTGAACGACGAAAGCGGCAGCGATAGCGACCGATGACGGCCCGCCTGCGGCGGATCGGGTGCGAAGGATGTGGAACATCGCGTTGAAAGCCGCCTGTCTCGTGGGAAAGCTCCGCTTCCGGCCGCGGATGCGGCGCCGGAGCCGACGTTTCGAAGCCATTCACGTTGCCTTAGCAAGTTTCCCGGCCACGGCTTTTGCTCCTGCTCTTGCTCCTTCTTGCGCTTGGCGGTCACGGAGCGCCGCTACAACTGCCGCCGCTGGCAGATCTACCGGAAGCTTGGTGTCGAAAGCCGGATCGAGTTAGTCATTCTGCTGCGGGATGGCGACCTGGCCGCATCGTAGCGCTCAGCCCTGCGGACTAGGGCTATTCCTCCTGCTCCTGCTCGTAATCGTGCTCCTGCTCTCTCTCGGAATCCCCGATCCCAGCTACAATTTCTCCATTCCTGCTTTCCTGCTTCCCTAAGCGATTCCTTTGCTTTTGATCGCGTGCACTGCGAGGCCTTCGTGCAGATGCTCCATCGCAGGCAAGTAGCGCGCGGCCAGGGCGGAGGTGACTTCGCCGATCACTACTCCGTCGTAGTTATGCGCGAGCAGGTTGCGATGGTTGAACATGTCAATCCAGACCTGGGCGTCGGGCACGAGCTTCGAGGTCGCCGCCTGGCGGAGGGTTTCGCGCGGGGTGACCGGCGCAATCCGCAGGCCTGATTCTTCAAGGAAATCGAGCGCCGCTTTCCAGGCCAGGTCGAGGCAATACTCGAAGCGACGGATCGCGCCTTCTTTCTCCAGCGGATTGAGGCACTCCGGTCCGCGGTGAAGAGCCTGGCGAAGCAGGCTGAGCCCGTGCGCGAAGCGCTCCAGTTGGTCTTTGAGGCTGGTATCGGCGTTCATGACGGGGCTGGTAAGAGCAAGGATTATGCGCGGCGCACCGAGGGGACTATTGGCCGGGCGTTGGCGGTCGTAGACCGCCGCTACAACGCTCTTTCTCCCGCTCCTGCTTCTAATCCTGCTCCTGCCGGGGTCAGCGCCCCCGGCTACAGTCAGTCTTTGTCTTCGCTCCAGCCGATCTTGCGCCCTTTGTTTTGTTCCTGGAGCCAGGCCATGAGGGGCTGAAAGTACTCGACCATCGCGCGGGTCGAAAGTTCTTCGCCGGTTGCTTCCTTCAAGACTTTGCGCCAGTCCTCGGTCGCGCCTTTCTTCATGATGTTATAAAGGAAATCGCCGACCTGTTTGTTGCCGGCATAGTTACATGACTGCGGCGGCTGATGCAGGATGTGTTTGGCAATGTAATCATTGAGCTGAAACTTCAGCACGGTCGCAACCGCGTAGTTGTAGTAATAAGCCGGCGCATCGTTGATGTGGGTCTTAGTCGCGTAATCGGCCCATTCTTCGCCCCGTTTCTCCGGCGGCTCGACCCCCTGATACTTACTGACTAACTCCCACCAACGCTCGTTCCAATCGTTCCCCTCCAGCCGCTGATGATAAATCTCATACTCCCAGTGCGTCATCGTCCCGCTGGCAAAAAACATGAACGGGATGGAGCGGGCGAGTGCGTCATCGAGGAGAAAAGCGGTTTTGTCTTCCTTGAAGTCAGCCGGCAAAATCCGTTTGGCTTTCAGATACGGCACCTGACTGGCGGCGAATCCGGCGAGCTCGCCCATGCCTTCGTGGAACCCGGGCGCGGCGCCGGTGCGCAGGAGCATCGGCACTTCGGGCCGGACATAAGATTCGAAGTAATGGCCGTGGCCAAACTCGTGGTGGCAGGTGAAGAACCATTCCGCATTCGGTTCAATGCTTTGGAGCGAGCGAATGTCGTAATTCAGATCGATGTGATAACACCAGGCATGGGTGTTCTTCTTGCGCTGGCTGTTTTTGGGTACGGGATAGAGGTCTGACTTTATCCAGAAGCTGCCCGGTAACGCGGTAAAACCGAGGCCAAGATAAAACTCTTCGGCTGTCTTAGCGACCCACTCGGCGGTTTTACCTTTGAAATAGGGATCCAGATCGGCCGCCTCGACCAGCCCGGTCCAGTTCTGCGCCCAGCGATTGTTGATCCAGTGCGCGGGAATCTTGTCGGGCACGGGCTGATGAAACTTTTCCGCCAGCTTGTATTTCGCCCAGGTATGCAGTTGGAGATAGAGCGGGCGCAAGGCGTCGAGAAAGTTATCATTCATCTTCACCATCTCGTCCGCCGTCATTCCGTAGCCGGCGACCTGGAGCGAAAAATAATCGGGATAATTAACCTCCCCGGCGACGCCGTTGCGCAGGTTGCGCAGGACGAGCAGATTGTTTTTAAGGGTGGGACCGATCTCTTTCGAGGCTTCCCAGACTGCTTTGCGTTCCGCGAGATCGTTACTCTTGCTCAGGAGGTTGTCGATTTCGTTTGCCGTGATCGGCTTGCCGTTGAGCTTGAATTGATAGCTGTTAAGGAGGGAAGCTTGTCGTGTCTCCGCCTCGATCCGCCGGTTGACGAGCAGCGGATTGGTCATGGGTCCCTCGGCGGCGTAGAGCAGGAGCTGCTTCAGTTCCCGCTGCGTGAGGTCATTGAGCTGGTCACTTTGGCCAAGTAACTCGCGCGTTTCCTGAATGATTGCCGGGTTACCGACAAATGAGGCATAAGCCTTGGCCGCGACCTGCTCGGCTGCGTCGTGTTCCGGGGTGACATCGGTGACCGCTTTCCACTGCGCCTCGCTATTGACGGTGTAGAGCGACTGGTAAGTCGAATTAACCAGCCCGAGAAAGCGGTCAGCGCGCTCCTGCGCCGAGCCCGGCTTCGCCGCTGGCGTCGGGCTGGGGGTAGGGGACGCGGCGAAGAGCGCGCCCGGAGCGGTTGTTACAAAAATGAGGATGGCAAACAGACGGGACATACTGCCAGGTTCTTTGATCACTTTGCTTGTCATTCTTTTGTTAGGCTCCGGTCTAGCTACAAATCGCCCTCACCCTACCCTCTCCCTCAGGGAGAGGCGGACGGCGCCAGCCGCCGGTGAGGGGAGTTCGATGCAAGATTCACTCATCACTTGTCACTCATCACTCTTTTCACATATGCTCGATCACATTATCGCCAAACTGTGAGCACTTGATCTCGGTCGCGCCTTCCATCAGGCGCGCGAAGTCGTAGGTCACATGCTTGCTCGCGATCGCGCCATTCAAGCCTTTGATGATGAGGTCGGCCGCTTCTGTCCAGCCCATGTAGCGGAACATCATCTCGCCGGACAAAATCACCGAGCCAGGATTTACCTTGTCCTGGTTCGCGTACTTAGGCGCGGTCCCGTGAGTCGCCTCGAAAACGGCGTGGCCGGTGATGTAATTGATATTACCGCCGGGCGCAATCCCGATCCCGCCTACCTGCGCGGCGAGGGCGTCGCTCAGGTAATCGCCATTCAAATTCAAGGTCGCGATAACATCGAACTCCTCCGGCCGGGTCAGGACCTGCTGGAGCGTGATATCGGCAATCGCGTCCTTGATCACAATCCCGGCGCCGGCTTTGCCTTCCGGGATACGGCACCACGGACCGCCGTCGAATTCCTCCGCGCCGAAGAACTGCTTCGCGACCTCGAATCCCCAGTCACGAAACGCGCCTTCGGTAAACTTCATGATGTTACCCTTATGCACCAGGGTCACGCTTTTGCGTTTGTTCTGAATCGCATAACTGATCGCGCTGTGAATCAGCCGCACACTGCCGGAGTAACTCACCGGTTTGATCCCGATCCCGACCCGCACGTCGGTCGGAAATCCTTTGGCCCCGACCCGCTGCCAAAACTCTTCCGCTTTCGCCTTGGTTCCGAAGCGGACCTTATCGAATGACTTTGGAAATTCCTTCTCGAGAAAATCGAGCACCTTATTGGCTTCCGGCGTGCCGGCGGCCCATTCGATCCCGGCGTAAATGTCTTCGGTGTTTTCGCGGAAGATGACCATGTTCACCTTCTCCGGATGCCGGACCGGGGAGGGAACTCCCCGGAACCATTGCACCGGGCGGAGACAGACATAGAGATCGAGCATCTGTCGCAGCGCGACATTGAGCGAACGAATCCCGCCACCGACCGGAGTGGTGAGCGGTCCTTTGATCCCGACGAGATACTCGCGAAAGGCCTCGACGGTATCATCGGGGAGCCAGCTATCGAATTTATCCTTCGCGGCCTGGCCGGCAAAGACTTCGAACCAGGAGATTTTTTTCCTGCCGCCATAGGCCTTCTCGACCGCGGCATCCATCACGCGCACGCTCGCTGCCCAGATATCGGGCCCGGTGCCATCTCCGCGGATGAAAGGCAGGATTGGGTGATCGGGGACGTTGAGTGTTTGAGTGCGGGTGATTTTTTCGCCCGCGGGCGGCGTGAGATCTTTGTACGGCATGAGGAGGAGTGTAGCGGTGGGCATCTCGCTCGCAAGATGCGAGCGCGCTGTCGATCGGCGGCGCGGGGGCGCGCCGGCTCCAAGATTGCCGCTGGTCGAGTGCGCGGCGCGGGGGCGGGCCGGCTCCAAATCGCATTGGAGACGGCCCGCCCTCGGGCCGCCTGCTCCGCCGCTCGCTGTCTACAAAACACGAATGCTTGAGCTGCCGCCGATTATTCGCTTACTTTCGCTGCGATGGACTTAACGAGGACGGCTTTCGGAATGTGGAGCGGCGGGCGGTTCATGCACTTTGGTGAGCCGCTGGCGGATGAGCGATTCCTCGCGCTCGTAAGGCTGGCGCACGAGAAAGGTATTCGCACTTTTCTCACCGCGGATGTTTACGGGACGGGCGAGGCGGACCGTCTTCTCGGACGCGCCATGGAAGGCATCGCACGCGAGAGTTATTGTCTGATCGGCGCGGTCGGGCACGACTTTTACACCGGGAAGCGGGAAGGAGCGAAAGGCTTTCCCCGTTTCACAAACCCAATCCTGCGCAAACCGGCCGAGTACGCGAGCTACCTTCGGATGGCGACAGAGAAATCGCTCGAGCGTTGCCGGAGCGACCGGTTCGACCTGCTCCTCCTGCATAACCCGGATTCCACCGGCTACAGCGCCGATGCGGTCTGGAAGGGGATGGAGAAATTAAAGGATGCCGGCCTAACGACCAGGCTCGGGGTCGCTCCCGGGCCGGCGAATGGGTTCACGCTCGACCTGATTCTTTGTCTCGAGCGTTTCCAGGGCTTGATCGATTGGGCCATGATTATTCTCAATCCGCTCGAGCCTTGGCCCGGCCGGCTCGTCTTGCCCGCGGCCGAGAAGACCGAAACCAAAGTGATCACGCGTGTGGTCGATCACGGCGGACTCTTTCATGACGATGTCAAGCCGAAGCATGAGTTCGGAGCGCGCGACCATCGAACATTTCGACCCGCGGGCTGGGTGGAAGCCGGCACGGAAAAGATCGAGCAGATGCGGCAGGTCGCCGATGCGCATGGCCTGACGATGCTCCAGCTCGCCTGCATCTGGAATCTTCAGCACGGTCCGGTGCAAAGTGTGGTTCCGACTTTAATCCAGGAATCAGGCGCAGGCGCGAAGACAATCGAACGCAAACTCGAGGAGTTGGCCGAGTTACCTGAGATAACTCTGAGAGCCGACGAATTCGAGCGTATCGCTGAGATAGGAAGCAATGCCAATTGCATGGCCTTGAAAGGCGGGAGCGCCGAGCACAGCGGTGAACCATTGGCGGATCGCTGGGCTCTTAACCCGGAGCTGGAAGCGGTCGCGAATCGCTGGCACATCGATCCGGTGGAGGATCTCGGTCACGCGATGGAACCGGCCGCCGCCGCAGAGTAGGGGGCCCTGCTGTCTCCCGAGCCGGCGAAGCGCGGCGAGGGACCTCGCAGTTGCCAATCTGGATCTCCTTGCGTCGCGCGAACGCTGATACAAAGGGAAAATTCCAGCAGTAGCGCACGCCATCAGAAGGGCGCAGATTGCGCGGTGCACCAAATAGCCGCGATCGATTGGAAAAAAGTGCGCGCGGATTTTCCGATCCTCGATCAGGAGGTGCACGGTCGTCCGCTGATCTATTTCGACAACGCCGCCACCACACAAAAACCGCGCGCAGTCATCGAGACATTGCGCAGTTACTATGAACACGACAACGCCAACGTGCATCGTGGCCTGCATGAACTCAGCGCCCGCGCGACCGACGCCTACGAAAACGCGCGTCGCCGCGTCGCCGAGTACATCGGAGCAGCGAGCCCGGAAGAGATTATCTTTACCCGCGGCACAACCGAGAGCATCAACCTGGTCGCGCAAGCCTGGGGCGGGACATTTCTCCGGGCAGGCGACACGATCCTGCTCACCGAGATGGAGCACCACAGCAATCTCGTGCCGTGGCAATTGATCGGCGAACGCACAGGCGCGGAGCTGCGTTTTGTGCCAGTCCGCGACGACGGCACACTCGCGTTGGAGCAGCTCTCATCGGTTCTCGATAAAAGCGTAAAAATATTCGCCTTCACCCATGTTTCGAACTCCTTAGGCACAATCAATCCTGTCGCCGAGCTCTGCGCGCGGGCCCGGGAAGCCGGCGCGATCACGTTGGTCGATCTGGCCCAAAGCGCCGGTCACATGCCGGTCGATGTGCGCGCGTTTGGCTGCGATTTCGCTGCCTTTTCCGGACACAAAATGGCTGGCCCCACCGGCGTCGGCGTTCTCTATGGCCGCAAGGAACTGCTCGACACTATTCCTCCCTGGCAGGGCGGCGGCGAGATGATCACGAGCGTGACTTTGCAGAAGACCACTTACAAACGGCC
The DNA here is from genome assembly GCA_036825615.1 of Chthoniobacterales bacterium. GTDB lineage: Bacteria > Verrucomicrobiota > Verrucomicrobiia > Chthoniobacterales > UBA10450 > JAICXG01. The sequence continues at coordinate 60,059 of DAISXY010000016.1, read as the reverse complement.
GCCGCATCGCTTCGAAGCCGGCACGCCAAACATCGCCGGCGCCATCGGCCTGGCGGCGGCGATTGATTACCTCGAGCAAATCGGTCGAGCCGCCATTTTCGAGCACGACGCGCAGCTCACCGCTTATGCTCTGGCGCGACTCACGAAGGTGCCGGGCATCCGTCTGCTCGGACCACAACCGCCGCGCGGCGCGATCGTGAGTTTCGTGCTCGAGGCGGCACACCCTCACGATGTCACGACCTTCGCTGATCAACGCGGACTCGCCCTGCGCGGCGGTCATCATTGTAACCAGCCGTTGATGCGCCGATTCGGCTTGGCCGGCACGACCCGGGCTAGCTTTTATTTCTATAACACGACCGAGGAAGTGGATGCGATGGTCGAGATCATCGCCGAGGCGGTGCGGTTCTTCTCGTGAACAGCGACCTCGAAGAACTTTATCAGCAGGTCATCCTCGATCACTCGCGGCGGCCGAGAAATTTTGGCGAATTGCCGGACGCAGCAGTGCGCGTGCATGGCGATAACCCGAGCTGCGGCGATGAGATTCATCTCGCGGTCAAATTCGATCGCGATGGCGGGGTGCAGGATATCCGGTTTACCGGCCACGGCTGCGCGATCAGTCAGGCTTCGGCCTCGCTCATGACCATGAAGGTGAAGGGCAAGAACCGTCCCGAGGCGACATCGATGCTCCGCGCTTTCCAGGATTTGGTCACGACAGAGCAGGACGAAGCGCCCTCGTCGTTAGGCGATCTCCGTCTTCTCCGCGGGGTGCGCAAGTTTCCCCAGCGCGTGAAGTGCGCCGTCCTAGCCTGGCGCGCCTTCGAACAGGCGCTCGAGAGCGGCGCCGGCGAGGCTTCCGTCTCGACCGAGGCCGATTCTTGAGCAGCGCTCTCACCCACACAAACAATCGGGTCATTACTTCCCCTCCGGCATGCTCGGGCTCGGCGTCACCGCCTTGATCGCTTCGTTCATTTCGGGCATGCGGGGAACCCGGTTGCAGCTGAGACGAAGAAGTAAGTTGATCCTGATTCAGGGCTCAGCCGACCGACTGAGCTTTTCGGTCGCAAAGACCTTTACGTCAAGACGACTGACATGGCAGACATGAATGGGATCCTGAATGATGCCGGGAAACCCATCAAGCTGAGCAGGGATTGAGGACCATTCTTCCACTTGCGCGCCGCTATAGCGGTAAGGCGCGTGCGCGACCTGGGCGCGAACGAGAGAACCAAAGCGGATCGCATAGAGATAGTAGCGTTCAAGCAGGAAGAACTCCAGCGAGCTCACGGCCGCTTCCGCTGCCACGCCTGCGCCGCGATAACTAAATCGCGCCACCTCGTCGGTATCTGTTCGGCGACAGCTGTAGTCGATAACGTTGCCACTGCGCCCGGTCATTTCGGCATTGACATACGGGAGGCCGGTGAGAAGACGAGCCCCGGCGACGGCGACCGGCTGATTACAACTCAGCGAATAGAACCACACGCCAGGCACGCCAGAGCGATCGTAGACATAGGTGCGCACATTCAGCTCAAGAAAATCTGAGACACCTGGTATGGCTGGTAACCCCCGCAATCGCACCCGACGCATGAAGAAGGGGATGATCCCCAGATATGCCTTGCCGTCGAACTTGTCTACCATGAGTCCCGGCGGAAGCGTCCGCTGAATTGCTTCCGGAGGAAGCACCCAGTGAAGGAAGAGGAGTGACTCCCAGCGGTGACTCATGACCTGGGGCCGTCGTCCATTCGGCTGACGGGCAGCGAGCCTAAATTGAAGATTAGGCGTCACTACTTCCAATTCCAATCTGTAACCAGCAACGCACCGCAGGTCTTGTTTGGATTGAAAACTCTGGGGGCGACATCCAACGGGACGTTGAGCGCCGAACCTGCTGGCAGGTGAATGTCCTTACAGGTCTGTTCCGATTTCGAATGAAGCTCGATGGTAAGGAGGAGAGCGCGATTGCGGAGATCATGCCGCCCGGATTAGCGCCAGAACGCCTCGTGCACACGGTGCGGATCGCGTGGGGCGACGCACTTGCACCCGGGATGAGCCAGAACCGGATCGCGTGTCTCGGTTGGGAGCGAATTGAGGCGGCCCCCGAGGGATGGAAGCCGTTGCCCGGCCATTGGTCCGAGCCGGTTCTGATCTGGGCGCCGCTGCCAGTTTCTGCCTAACGAACCGGCAAAAAACAATTGACGCTCGCGCCGTCGCCGCTACCGATCTTGATGGTTGTTTTGTTTGTTTCGCATGTTGTCCGCCGGCTCGGGCCGATCCTTTTCGCGCTCGTAACGGCTGCGTTGATTGGTCCCCACGCTCTCGCGCAAACCACTCCGGTGGTCCGATTGGTGAAGGACATTAATCCGGGCGTGAACGGCTCGGACGCCACCGCCTTTGTCAATTTCAACGGCACCGCTTACTTCCGCGCCAACGACGGGACACATGGGTTCGAGTTATGGCGCAGCGATGGCAGCGAAGCCGGGACCCAGCTTGTGATTGATCTCAATCCCGGCGCACCGAATGGATTTCCCGATAGCATCGCCGCGGTCAACGGCGCACTCTATTTTAATGGCTTCGATAATCCTGACTTTCTCGGCTCGGAAATCTGGAAGAGCGACGGCACCGCGGCGGGCACGACTTTGCTGAGTGACACTTATCCTGATCTTTCGGGTGGCGGCACTTTTGGTCCACCGTTGCCGGGAAATTTCACCGCGCTTGATAGCTCAACAGTCTTGTTTACGGCGCTCGATCCGGAAGGTGGTCTCGAGCCGTGGAAGACGGACGGCACAACCGCAGGCACGACCCGGATAATCGACCTGCACCCGGGACCGGAGTGGTCGATCCCGATCGAGTTCACTCCTCTGCGCGGCGTCGCTTACTTCGGCGCGGATGACTCCGTTGTCCACCATGGCGGGATCGGGATTTACAACCGAGAGTTATTCCGAACCGACGGGACAGCCGAAGGAACTTATCGGGTCAAGGATATCTTTCCCGGATTTAATCCGTCAACTCCGACTGACTTCATTCGCTACCATCGTTCGGTTTTCTTCAGCGCAAATGACGGCGTGCATGGGACGGAGCTTTGGCGAACCGACGGAACCGAGGCCGGCACACTCGAGGTAGCTGATATCAATCCCGGTCCCGCCAGTTCTGGGCCGCAATATCCAGTCATTGCCCGTTTTCGCCCGAGCGGAGAGGCGCAGCCCTCCGAGGGTAGCGCCATTGACCAGCTGGTGTTTCTTGCGGACGACGGCACGCACGGACTGGAGTTATTCAAAAGCGACGGCACCGAAGCAGGCACGAAGCTGATCAAGGACATCAACTCAGGTGGCGACTCGGTTCCGTTAGGTATGACCCAATACAAAGGTCGCGTCTATTTCAGCGCCGATGATGGTGTGCACGGGACCGAGCTGTGGGTGACAGATGGAACGGAGGCCGGCACCCAGCTTTTTGCCGACATCAACCCGGGATCATTGCGCTCCTCGCCGCAGGATTTCACGGTTGCAGGCGGGCTACTCTTCTTCGTCACGATTCTACCCGACGACGCGCATTTTGCCGTGCGCACGCAGCTTTGGGTGACCGATGGCACGACGGACGGCACCGAGATGGTCTATGAGGAGCCGGGAAACAGCTTTGGTTACGCGATCAACAACTTGATGGTCGTCGGCAACAAACTCCTTTTCACCGCGCCTAACAGCATCGACGAGCAGGGCTACAGCATCGATACGGAACTGTTCGCCGCCGCAAAGAAATAGCGGCTGCGCTCGCGCCTGGCGAGGCACCGCGGTTGGTTTTGTAAATTGTCTCGGGTTGCGCCAACTTGCATCCGGCCCAAGCTGAGGATTGCCCATGCAAACGCCGTCGCTACCATCATTTGACCACCAGCCGCAGCCCTACACCGGTCCGTCGCTCGATGAAGTCCTGCGCCTGCGCAAGCAATACCTGAACCCGGGAATCTTCCTCTACTATAAGAAGCCGCTCATGCTGGTGGAGGGAAAGATGCAATACGTCTGGGATGAAACCGGACGACGCTATCTCGATGCCCTCGGCGGGATCGTCACGATCAGCGTTGGTCATTGTCATCCCAAGGTAGTCGAAGCGGCGCGCCAACAGAACGAGACACTGCAACATTCGACCACGATCTATCTGCATCCAAACGTGGCCGAGTACGCCAAAGCTCTCGCGGCGAAAATGCCCGGTGATCTCAAAGTCTGCTATTTCGTTAATTCTGGGTCGGAAGCGAACGACCTCGCCTTGCTCATGGCTCGGGCTTACACCGGTAACTACGATATCATCGCGCTGCGCAATGCCTACCACGGCGGGAACGCTTCCGGCATGGGATTGACCGCGCATCGGACCTGGAAATTTAACGTCCCGCATAGCTTCGGTGTCCATCATGCAATTACGCCTGATCCTTACCGCGGCATGTGGGGCCACGATGACCCTGAGGCGGGAAAGAAATATGCCGCCGATGTCAAGAACCTGATCGAGTTCGCGACTCCCGGCCGCATTGCCGGATTCATTGCCGAATCGATTCAGGGCGTGGGCGGTTGTATTGTGTTCCCTGATGAGTATCTCAAGCATGCCTATGAGCATGTCCGCGCCGCCGGCGGCGTTTGCATCGCCGATGAAGTGCAGGCGGGATTCGGCCGCACTGGCAGTCATTACTGGGGCTTTGAAACCCAGGGTGTAATTCCCGATATCGTTTGCATGGCCAAAGGTATTGGCAATGGCTGTCCGTTAGGTGCGGTTGTCACCACCCCGCAAGTCGCCGAGGCGTTGACTCAGCGGATTCATTTCAACACTTTCGGCGGAAACCCGGTTGTCTGCGCGCAGGGCAAAGCTGTGCTGGAAGTGATCGAACGCGAAAAGCTACAGACGAACGCGCTGGCAATGGGGGATCACATCCTTTCAGGACTGCGCCGCCTCCAGGAAAAACACAGTGTCATCGGCAACGTGCGCGGCAAAGGACTTCTTCTTGGGATCGAGCTGGTGAAAGACCGCGCCACCAAGGAACCAGCCACCGCGGAATGCGCGCAGGTTCTCGAGCTCTGTCGTGATCTCGGCCTGTTGCTGGGCAAGGGCGGCCTTTATGGCCAAACCATTCGTTTCTCACCTCCGATGTGCATCCACGCGGCGGACGCCGACTTTATTCTTGAGGTGCTCGACCTGGCCCTCGCGCGAATTTAGCGGAGGGAGACGCTGGACCGCGGTCCCTCCGCTCTTGCGTCGTTACGCGATCAGTCGTTAGGCTGGGCCAGGTAGGATGTGCGGACGCCGGTCGCGGAAATGGAACGACCGGTGATCTCGCCCTCGTTGTTAATGTCCTTGGCTGTCTCCAACCGATCGGTGAACTCTGGCTGCTTGAGGTCATTAAGGTCGGTGACGACTCCATCATCCCAACGCACGCCGCGACAATCGACAAAGTCTGAATCGCATGAGACGCCGACAACAGTGCCGCTATCATTGATGCCGTACGCCTCGCTATCCACGTGGCCGGGCAGCGGAGGAAGAGGCTGGAGACCGCCAGTCGCCGTCCAAATGAAGGCGTGGAGAATATCGCCTTCGGGAAAGGCGGGATCACCGTCAAAGCCGACGACGGTGCCTAAGGCGTTAATGGCAGTAGGTGTGTTCCAGAATTCCGCCCCGAGATTCCCAATGTCTGTCACGGTGCCATGCTGCCACACGACCGCATGGATCGCAGTGTAACGACCGACCGCCTGGTCGCAGATACCCGAGATTCCAATCGCGACATGCTGGTCATTAATCGCTGTCGCCGCGCCCGAGCTATCACCGGCGATAAGTGGTAACTCACGAATCTGGTTCACCCGCGGTCCCCAAATAACCGGCCGAAATTGCAATACCTGCGGCGGGACACAAAGCGGGTCGTGACAGGTATTTTCCGCCCAGCCGGCCACCTCTTCGTAGTTATTCGCGCCAGCCGCAAAGCCATGCGTGCCTCCAAGAGTTGGAAGCGCCCTCATTCCCCGGCCGTGTTTCCAGATGAAGCCGCGGTTGACAAACCCGAAGTTGTTCGGTCCTGGATAAAAGAATGCGCTACTCCAGAGTTCGCCGAGCGGATCAGGAATGTCGGTTTGAGCAATCCCGACGATGAAGCCGTGGTCATTCTTCACATTCCAAGTGACACTGCTATTCGGTCCCCCGAGCGTGCCCAGGTCGACCAAGGTGTGGCTCTCGTTCCTGCGCCAGACGATGGCGTGGCGGCTCATGTTATCTGCGAGGTTCGAATAACCGGAGACAAAACCGCGATTGTTGATGCTGTTTCCCGCACTCGAACTGCCGCCCAGCGATACCAGGCTTGTGACGGTGTAATTCGGCAGGTCGTCGGCGAAAACCGACATGACACCGAAGCTAAGACCGGCCGCGATCAAAGCGATCAAGCGCCAGACGACTGGTATGTTAGTTTGATTTGTTCTCATATTTGATTGCTCCTTTGTTGCAACCATCATGAGAACACTGACCTAACTCGGAAAGAGCCACTTCGTGATTTCGGATAAGACCACTTATTCTGAGCTGTGCCGGCGGCGAAGTATTTTATTCGGGCTTATCCAGGGCAGCTGCCAGCTTTGCCAACCCCTCCCGAATCTGGGCGCCCGTCCAGGCGGCAAATCCAAAAGTGAGAGCCGGGTTGGGCGTTGGTCGCATAAAACAGGAAGAGAGCGGCGAGGGTCTGATCCCAAGCTGGGTGCAGACGCGGATGATTTTCGGCAGGTCATCCTTGCGTCGCAACCACGCGACAAAGTGCAATCCCGCCTCTGGAATCTGGAGGAAGAAATGTTTGTCGAGGAGTTCATTGAATTGGCCAATGAAAAACTCCCGCCGCTCGGCATACAGCTTTCGCATCCGTTTGATGTGGCTGAGGAAGTATCCCTCAGCAATGAAGCGAGCGAGGGTCGCCTGATCGATCGCCGGCGAATGCTGGTCGAGGACGGCGCGGATCTTGATCATTGGCTCGACCAGGGTTCTGGGCGCGAGAATGTAGCCGAGGCGCAATGAAGGATAGAGGATCTTGCTTAAGGTCCCGGCATAGATCACGCGCCCGCAGTCATCCAATCCTTGCAGGCAGGGAAGCGGCGGTCCAGTAAAACGGAACTCCGAGTTATGATCGTCTTCAAAGATATAAGCGTCGCGTTGATGAGCGAAATCGATTAATGCACGTCTTCGCGCCAGGCTCATCGTCATGCCGAGTGGGAATTGATGCGACGGTGTAACGTAAATGATTTTGGGCGCGGGTTCTTTCGCGCGGCGCGCGATCACGATTCCCTCGCTATCAACCCGCCTTGGGACCACTCTTGCCCCGGCAAAGCCAAGCACCCGCCGCGCCTGGTAGAAACCCGGATCTTCAATCCATGCGACATCCCCCGGGTCGATCAAGGCGAGGGCACAAATCATCATTGCCTGCTGTGTCCCGGCGGTAATGATGATCTGATCGGCGTCGCCGCGGGCGCCGCGGTAATCGCAGAGATAGCCGGCCAGTGCCTGGCGCAAGTCGGGGTCCCCGCGACTGGACGCATATTGAAGCAGATGCGCTCCTTTATTTGCCAGGACCTGAGCCCTAAGTCGCTCCCAGGTTTCAACCGGAAACTCATCAAGCGCTGCCAGTGCTGGAACAAAGGAGACACCGGGCGCTCCGGCGATCCCATAGTTGAACTCACTGCCGACTCGCTGGTCAGGAATGTCTCTCACTCGGCGCGAAATCCGGGGCGGCCGTTCGAAGAGCGGTGGCCGCTGGGGAACCGGGGCGCTTAGGAATGTCTCCGGCAGCCGGTCCGCGACAAAGGTCCCCGATCCTGCCTGCGAACGGAGATAACCTTCTTCGTGTAACTTCGAAAATGCGAGATTGACTGTTAGTCTCGCAATCCCAAGGTCGGCAGCCAAGGCGCGCGAGGAGGGCAGGCGAGAGGAGCTGCGACTAAACCGGCCGGTGAGTAACTCATCGCGAATCTGACGATAGAGTTGCTGGTGCAACGGCTCACTGGCCGTTCGGTCCAGCCGGATCATTTCGAACGCGATGATTGAACGGCGGCGGCGTCTTTTCTCTCGCGAGCGATTTCCTTTCGTTCCGGCAGGGATCTGTTTTTTCTTTCTCACAGCTAATATTGACACCTTACCACAACGCCGGAGATTTCGGCAGATGCGGCCGCCTTGCAGTGATTACCAAAAAACGGAAGGCCTGATTTATTTTGCGCGCATGCTGGACAAGATTCGGCTCCACGCCGCAGGCAAATTGCCGCCGGATTATTGCGTCGGGGTGGAGGAACCCGATTTGTTCGACGCCCGCTGCACCCGTTTTCTCGGCGTCAATTACGACGAGCTGGTAAGACGGACTTTGGAGGGCGGAAGTGACGAGGAAGTCCTGGAATGGTGCTTCGCCCACGGCCGCCGCCCGACTGAGGAAGAAATCCAAATTTGGAATGCCTTTCTCGCCAAGCGCGGTTGGCGCGACGCGGGAAGCGCGGAGTTGCAGGCAGCCAAGGAACGTTACGGCTGGGGTAAGCGCGATGATATCCAGACCTGGGTCGATCTGCATGACGTCGATGAAGGCAGAACGCCGGGAACGCAACTGCTAGATTAACTCATCAACTCGCCGCTAACTGGTCGGCAGTGTGACAGTCTGGGCCTGACAACGAGGCAGGTGACGAACCTTATTGATTCCCGTCATCGCGGCGTTTCAAGAGAAATGAGCGAGGTGCAATCGTCATGTCTCCCGGCCCCGAAAACTTGCGGTCACCAAAGTTGACAATCACGCGATCACCTGTGCTCCAGTCACTATATTGCACAGTTCGATCCGGCGTCAGCCAGCCGTGACCAGTCATTTGGGCAAAGCCAATTTTCGAACGGACCGACGCGATCGCGCGATAACTCGCAACATATTCCGACTTATGTTCCTGCCAGAGCTGGCGGTTGATATGCCACATCGGCATCGTCCCGTAGAGGATATTGAATAGGTCCTTCTTCCAGGCGAAAGGCCGGCTCTGAAAATTTGTATCGCGCCAAACCCAGGTCCCCGCGACATAGTCGTGAAACGCGAGTTGATAAAGCGGGATTCTTCTTTTCTCGTCGAGCAGAACCGCTGCGTCTTCCGCATAACCCTGGCCGAGATCGGTAGCATAACCGCCGCGCGGGATTTTTAGCCGCGGATCTGCATAAGTGCGCAAAGACATCATCCCTTCGAAGTAGTCGAGCCCAGGCAAGGCCCAGGTAGGACAAAGTCCCTCGCCGGAGCCGACAACGGTGCCGAGCTGCTGAGTTTCCTCCATGAGCTTAAGCCGGGCGTCCTTGTTTTCCTCAATCGTCGAAGGATGTTGTGGGCTTAGACAAGGCGCCAACTGGACGACCAGTGTGTCGAAGTAAAACAACTCCGGTCCGTAACTGCCAAGGAGTGACTTCGCTTTCTCCAACCACCGCGGGAGTTGGTATTTTGCGCAGATTCGATCCCAGCCGCGTGAATCATTCCCGCGCCGCAGTTCATCTGGTCGGAGCTGACCAGTAAGGACCTTGTTGGGCCAGCCGTGCCGACCGACCCGAAAGAGATTGCCGGTCGGCATCTGATACATCCCTGGTACCCAGCCAGCTTCCTTGATCCCGTCGAACAGCGCTTTATCCACCGGATGTCTGCCATAGAAGACGGCGATGCCATGCTCGATTCCCGCGGCCTTCATCTCCTTCACGAGCGACAAGTCATCCGCCGGGTTTTCGCCCCAGAGATAGACATAGACAGCGTCCTTGAGGGCCGCTACTGGCGGACGCCTGCTTACTCGATCGCGCAATGGTTTCAGCTCCGGGTGCCCGGCCAGGAAGTAATCCCGGAAAAGCTGCGCCATCGCGACATAGCCGCCCTTGTCGAGCACATCGACGTGGAGCCGCATGGGTAGGCCGTAGACCGAGTCACGGCGTTCCACATTGCGGAACGTGTCAAGGCGCACCATCAAACCATGCTCGAGATCGGTCAGACCCCACCAGGGCTGGCTGCCGCTCCAGGAAAAGGCGTTCTCAATTTGACCGGGACGGTCGAGCGGCATGAGTATGCCTTCGCCGGTGGTATTCTGGACATAGAACCAGCCATCGGCGCCCGGGGCGACAAAATGGAAAGGGTAAGCCGGGAGCCTGGCGTAATGCTCGTTAGGCAGATTGAGCTTAAGGTCAAGCCCCGGTGATCTGCCGGGGTTAAGGTCGATTGTCACATCACAAACTTCACCTGGGCCAAGGACACGATACGAGAGAGAGCGATCGCTCAGATGAATGCTGTCGCCTGCCAGTTTGTATCCGGGAACGATATCTTGCCGCCAGATGATCTGGTTGCGCTTATCCTGGACACGGATCTCACCGTTTTCGGGCGAAACATCGATTTTCAGCAGGTCGTTCTCCAGCCGTGGAACCGTTGCCGGGCGAGCAACCGCCAGAGTAAGGGGAGCAATGAGCAAACTGAGCAACCATCGCCAAACTCTGGTTCTGGAACCTGTCACGTGATCCCTCCGTTGACCAATTAAATGCCGGCGCGCTCGAGCAGATCACGCAGGACCTTTTCCGCTTCGAACACTTCCCGGGCAAGAGCACGCGCGGCGCGGCTGTGCTTCCGATAGTCCGAATTAATTTCACGGACAGCCTCGCTGATCTCGCCTAACGAACTAAAGGCGAACAAGCCGCTGCCATTCCCGTAATGGTCGGTAAACCCGGTTTCCTGGGTTATGACGGGACGTCCCGCAGCGAGATAACAGGCACTGCGATCGCTGAACCAACCAGTATGCAGACGGATGTATTGGTCTTTTGCGACCGTGAATTCGCCTTTGGAACGGCGGATATAATCGCGGTACTGCCAGTAGTCCACACTCATCTCGTGCGGGCTGGTAAAGCGCCAGCCGTTGGCGAGGAAACGGGCGCGCGTTTTTTCCTCCTTGATATCGGTTGCGAGCTCGAAGGGCTCGTCCGCTTTCTTCGGCGCGCCGACGAAGCGGAGGAATTCGCGGGACTTACTCCAGAGATAGGTGTCGCCCCGCCATTCGATATCTTTGAGTCCGCTCGTGGACCAATTGGCGATGGAAGTAAAGACAGCCGGGCCGGCGGGCGGGCGGCTGGTTTTCCAAAGATCGGTCGCGACCGGTTGTCGCGTCGGGAGCCACGTCAGCCGGTGGAGCGGAACCGGAAAGCGGTCGGTCCCGATGTTCTCGCCAAAGGTGAAAAGAGCGCGGTGCTTGCGCAGGTAATTGATGGTGCAATGAATGCGCTTGTCGACCTTGATCTGTTCGACGCCGGGATCGCTCTCGATATAGAGAATGCTGTCGCTCTTGAGCAGGTCGTCATTGAATTCCTGCGCGCCGCAAACGTTCAGGATGGCATCGGCTTCGCGATAGAGCTGCTGGATTTTGGCCAGGCGCAGGCCGGCCGTGGGCTTGCCGGAGAGATAACGTGCGCAATAGGCCCAATGATGTTCGAATCCAAATTCATTCGCAAGCTGCGCCAGTACCCGCGCCGCATAGGTAAAGTCCTCACTCACTTCAAAGGTCTGCGGGTTATAAGGCAGCCGGGCAGAGTCTTCGATGTAGTAAACCTCGTGCCCGAGTCGCTGCAGACCGACGAGGTAGTGGACATGTTGCCAGATTACCCCGGCGATTGGCATTGAGCCCATAAAGCCCATGACGACGATTCGTTTACGTTTCATAGCTGCTTGACGATAAGCGCAGGGTTACCCGCGACGACGGTATCGGCCGGAATGCTCTTCGATACGACTGCTCCCGCGGCGACGACAGAGTTATCGCCGATTGTAACTCCTTTCAGAATAACCGCGTTCATTCCAATCCAGACGTTGTTGCCGATCCGCACCGGCGCGGTGCGAATCGGCGGGCGGGGCGGGCGCTCCTTGTAATAAGGAGCGAGGGCGAGCGCGTCGCGGCGGCGTTCCGCCGGGTCGAGGGGGTGAAAATCGGAGTCGGCGATGCCGACGTTCCAGGAGATGAGACAGTAACTGCCAATCTCGATCAGTTCCTCGGCCATAATAAGGGCTCCGTTCATGAGGGTAAAATCGCCCACCTGGCAGCGGCCATTTTCGCCAATAGCAAAGGAACAGCCGGCGTAGCAGGAGACATAGTTGCCTAACGAGACAGCATCCGGACGCCGGCTCCGCAGTTTGCGAAAAACTTGCGCGCTTTCGCAATAAAAGCCGGCGCCAAAATGAACGTTGGGCGGGATTGGCTCAGTCCACCAGTCGCCTTCTACGCGGCGATCGCTCTTGACGTTACTCATGCTTTGGGTAATTCCCGGCGGCGTAGAGTTTGGCGTAAGCGCCTTGCTGCGCAACCAACTCGGGCCCGCGCCCGCGCTCGACCACCCGACCATGCTCGAGAACGACGATCTGGTCGACGTTGTGTACCGTCGCGAGGCGATGAGTAACGATGAGAGTGGTGCGACCGCGCATTAACTCTTTGATCGTTTCCATGATTGCTGCTTCGGTTTTTGGGTCGAGGGCCGAGGTCGGTTCGTCGAGAAGAAGGATAGGCGCGTTCTTGAGAAAGGCCCGCGCGATCCCGATGCGCTGGCGTTGTCCGACGCTGAGATGACCGCCGCGTTCACCCACAGGACTCTCATACTCGTTAGGTAAACTCCGAATGAACTCGTCGGCCTGTGCTCGCCGCGCGGCTTGGCGGATTTCCTCCTCGGTCGCGTCAGGCCGGCCATAAGCGATGTTCTCGCGAATCGTAGTGGAAAAAAGCAAGGTGTCCTGGAGCACAATTGCGATCTGGGAGCGGAGCGATTTCTTGGTGATCTGACGCAGGTCGCGGCCATCGAGCCGGACGGCGCCTGAAGTTGGATCATAAAACCTGGGGACGAGACTTAGCAGGGTGCTCTTGCCCGCCCCGGTGCCGCCGATCAATGCGATGATCTGGTTGGGCGCGATCTGTAGGTCGATATTGCGCAGGACAGGACGCTCCTCGTCATAGCCAAAGCTGACCTCCTCGAACGCGATCGCGCCGCGCGTGCCGGAGATATCAACTGCATTGGGTGAATCATGAACGTCATCGGGGCGATCGAGCACCTCGAAGCAGCGCCGGGCCCCGGCCGTAGCTCCTTCCATCGCCCAGGCGGTGTAAGTGAGAGCCTCGAGCGGTTGATACAACATCACGAGATAGGAGCTAAAGACGATAAGCGATCCGAGAGTAAGCGTTCCGGACAGAACATGCATTGTCCCGAGATAATACATCGCCGCGGTCCCCATCACGGTAACCGTGCTGATGATTAGAGCGCTGTTTACGTTTGTAAGAGTAAGCCGCAGGTTGGCGCGCAGACTTTGCTGCGCTCGCTCGCGAAATTGCGTGACCTCGAAATCTTCCCGCCCAAAAGCGTGCACCATCCGGATTGCGCCGAGGCCTTCCTGCGTCTGGGTCAGCAGCGCGCTGTCCTGTTCGGCTACCGTGGTGGATTCCTGCCGGATGCGGCGGGCAAAAAAATAGATCGCCCCCATGATGAAAGGCACAATGGCTAAGGAGAGGAGGGTGAGCTGCCAGTCGAGCGCGACCATGATGACAAAAGCGCCGACCAGGGTGATGACGGAACCAAAGATGTTAGTGAACCCTTTGTTATAGATGGTCTGGATGGCCTGCGAATCATAAGCAACCCGAAAGCTCGAGTCAGCCGAACGGCGCGCATCGTGGAACTTGAGCGAAAGGCGTTGAAGGTGCGTGTAGACGTCGGTCCGCAACTTGAGCAAAGCTTGCAATCCGATCTTCACGAAAAGGTAATTGGTCGCGAGGTTAAGCAACCCCCAGATTATTTGCAGACCGACCAAGGCAAGGCAGAGAAGGGGAATGTAGATGCGCCAATTGGGATGAGCGGCGCGAAAAGCGGAGCCGGCGGGAATGATGTTATCGACGATAAACTTGAAGGGCCAGGGCTTGAGCAGGTTCACTCCGATGCCGGCAAGCGAAAGTAAGAGCCCGAGGAGCGTCGGCGCGAGGAACGGTCGATAATAGCGAAGAACGCGCCGATAAATCATGCAGGATTGGTTTGCGGTTTGCTTTCAACCATGGAACTACGGCGGACGGCCGAGGCTAATCTGAAATCCCGATTGTGGAACTGGAAAATCTCAAATGCATCATTTACTCGAAGTTTGGTTCAACTGGGTCAAGGATGGCGGCTATTGGGCGATCATCGCGCTCATGGCCATGGAAAGCTCGATTTTCCCGGTGCCGAGCGAAATCGTCATTCCGCCCGCGGCATTTCTCGCTGCCCAGGGCGACCTCAGCCTCGCCGGGGTGATCCTGGCCGGAACCTTCGGCTCCTATCTCGGGGCGGCGATCACCTACTGGGTCTCGCGGATTGTGGGGCGGCCCGTTATCCTGCGCTTCGGCAAATTCTTCTTCATCAGCCCTCAGAACCTGCAACGCGCCGAAGTCTGGCTGGAACGCTATGAGGCGGGCGGCGTTTTCTTTGCCCGATTGCTTCCGGTCATTCGCCATCTCATCTCGATCCCGGCCGGCATTGTGCGGATGAACTTCTGGGTCTTTAGCGTGACGACAATCATCGGTTCGGCGATCTGGTGCGGCGTCCTGGCCTACCTCGGCCATCGCGCCTACCAACTGCAACCCGATTTGATGACGAACCCCGACGCGCTCCTCCACTTCATTAAGACGCAATCGCACTGGATTATCATCATCGTGGCGGCGCTGGCGATCCTCTACATTTTGATGCTGCGCTTTTCGGCGAAAAAGGAGCCGGCGCGAGAGCCGATCGCGTAAGTGTCGCTGTTCACGATCGATACAAAAGTGTTCGAGTTAAGGCGCGTGTTGCCGCCGCGGGCGGAATTTTTTTTGAACGTCTACGAGGGAAAACCGTCTACGTCTGTTGAATGGCATTTATCTTGCTGAAAATAAATGTGCTCTGACATGAAAAAGAATGCCCAAATCCTGAAGACCCGACCGAAGCTCTCACTCGGCGACCTGATTCTCGCCGTCAGCGACTGCACCAAAAACACGAAAGAAACCGTCGCGGCGGTCGCCGATCTGCTCGGCAGCGGTCAGGTGCGGGTGGAAAATAACGGCCGCTTCACCAAAGCGCGGGTCTGCTAAGAATTTCCGAACTAGCCAACCAACTCTCAACGTCGCTCAGGCACTGCTTGAGCGACGTTGTTTTTTGTACGAATCGCTTTGCCGCGGACGAGCCGCCTTTCTATCTTGGCGCGTGATTGAGCGATACACGCGGCCGCCAATGCGCGAGCTCTGGTCGGAGCAGCGCAAATTCGAAATCTGGCTCGAGATCGAGATCCTCGCCTGCGAAGCGATGGCGGAGCTGGGCCAAATCCCGCGCGCTGATGCCGAGCAAATTCGCGAGCGGGCGCGGTTTTCGATTCCCGAGATTCACGAGATCGAGAAGCGGACCAATCACGACGTGATTGCATTTCTCGAAAACGTCGCTGCTTCCGTGGGACCGGCCGCCCGCTGGATTCATCAGGGGCTGACCTCGTCAGACATTCTCGATACGACGCTGGCGGTGCAGATGGGCGAGGCAGGCAAAATTCTCCTGCGCGACCTGGAGGAACTAAGAAGCGTGGCGGCGGATCAGGCGCGCCGTTACAAAATGACGCCGATGATTGGCCGCAGCCACGGCATTCACGCCGAGCCGATCACCTTCGGATTTAAGCTTGCCCTGATGTTTGATGAGTTCGGTCGTGCGGAGGAACGACTGAGACAAACCCTCGAACGGGTGCGCGTCGGAAAACTCAGCGGCGCGGTTGGCACGCATGCGCATCTCGATCCGCAGGTGGAGCGCTACGTTTGCGAAAAGCTTGGGCTGCGCGCCGCGACCATTTCAACCCAGGTCATCCAGCGCGATCGGCATGCGGAATTCATGACCACGCTCGCGCTCGTCGCCTCGAGTATCGACCGCTGGGCAACCGAGTTGCGGCATCTGCAGCGGACCGAAGTGCTCGAGGCGGAGGAATTCTTTAGCGCGGGCCAGAAAGGCAGCTCGGCGATGCCGCACAAGCGCAACCCGATCACGGCCGAGCGTCTCAGTGGGCTGGCCCGTGTCGTTAGGGGAAATGCCCTCGCCGCGCTCGAAAACGTCGCCCTTTGGCACGAGCGCGACATCAGTCATTCCAGCGCCGAGCGCATCATCCTGCCTGATTCGTGCACGCTTTTGGATTACATGCTCTACAAGTTGCGCGAGCTGGTGGAGCAGTTGCAGGTTTACCCCGAAAACATGGAGCACAACCTTGGCCTGACGAAAGGTCTCTGCCACAGCCAGGCCATTCTTCTCGCCCTTACCCGCGCCGGTGCCAAACGCCAGAGCGCCTACGAAGCCGTGCAGCGCGCGGCGATGCGGACCTGGAAAGGCGATCTTGCCTTTGCCGAAAACGCGAAGCTCGAGCCCGAGATCACGGCGCTGATTTCGCCCGAGGAAATCGACCGGCTCTGTTCGCTTGAGATTCATTTCCGCCATATCGACGAAACTTTCCACGCGCTCGGCCTCGAGTAAGACTGGTTGCAGCGCGGCGCCCTCGCGCCAATATCACCGAGCCAATGTCAAAGACCTTTTACCTCACGACCGCGATCGATTACACCAACGGTCCGCCGCACATCGGCCATGCCTATGAAAAGGTCCTGGCCGATGTCATCGCGCGTTATCACCGGCTCAAGGGAGACAAAGTTTACTTCCTCACCGGGGTCGATCAGCATGGCCAGAAAGTCCAGCAATCCGCCGAGAAAGCGGGCGTTTCCCCGCAGCAGTTCGTGGATGAGCTCACGGCGAGATTCATCGCGCTTTGGGAGAAACTCGAGATCCGCTACGACGGCTGGGCCGCCACGACCGATCCGCTGCACAAGCGCTGTGTGCAGGGAATGCTCCAACGCGTTCACGACCAGGGCGAAGTCTTCAAAGATAAGCAGGAAGGCTATTACAGTATTCGCCAGGAACAGTTCCTGACCGAGAAGGAGCGCGGGCCCGACGGTGAGTTCGGGCCGGAGTGGGGCGAGGTCGAGCATCGGGTGGAGGAGAACTATTATTTTCGACTAACCAAACACAAAGAGTGGCTCCTCAGCCACCTACGGTCTCATCCCAATTGCATCACTCCCGAGTTCCGCCGGTCCGAGTTAATTAACGCGCTCGAGAAACTAAGTGGCGATCTTTGTATCTCACGGCCGAAGTCACGCCTGAGCTGGGGCATTGAGCTGCCTTTCGACCGCGATTACGTTAGCTATGTCTGGTTCGATGCCCTCACGAATTACATCAGCTTCATCGGCTACGATCCAGCCAGAAGTTTCGCCGAGCAGTCTTCCGCCTTTCTGGAGAAGTGGCCCGCGTTGCACATCATCGGCAAAGACATCCTCGTTCCTGCGCACGGCATTTACTGGCCGATCATGCTTCACGCGCTTGGTTTTCCCGACGACCAAATCCCGACATTTCTCGTCCACGGTTGGTGGAATGTGAGTGGGACGAAAATGAGCAAGTCCTTAGGCAACGTTATCGACCCCGAAGCACTTGTGAATAAGTACGGCCCGGAGGCGCTCCGTTATTACTTGATGAGTGACATGGTTATCGGTCAGGATGCCGACTTCCTTGAGTACCGGATCATTGAACGCTACAACAGCGATCTAGCCAATTCATTAGGCAATCTTTTGAACCGGACTCTCAATATGGCGGCGCGCTACTGTGATGGTACGGTGCGGCACCCTCGTCGAAGGAATGAGACGAGTCTTGGCGATATGGTCCAGGCTTACCGTGACTTAGCGCAGGATGTCTGGATGAGCGGTACAATGGACGTGGTGAATCGAATGTGTGACGAAGCAAATCTCCAGATCGAGCAAACGTCGCCCTGGAAGATGATGAAGGAAGGGAGGAAGGGGGAAGTTGCTGAGATTCTCTACGATCTGTCGGAGCGCCTCCGCATCATCGCCATCCTTGTCAGTCCGGTGCTGCCAACCGCCGCGCACGGCATTTTTGACCAGCTCAACTGGAAAAGCGATCTGCGCGGAACCGAGGAACGCTTCTCCCTGGCTGGAGCAGTCTGGGGCCAGTTGCCCGATGGCCATATCGTCGGCCGGCCGACACCGCTCTTCCCGCGGATCGAAGTGAATGACGAGTAGCGGCTAACCAGTTCCCTTCTGTTCATCTTGCGGCGGAGAGCAGTCTCGATAGCTTGATTGGCTCGATCTTACCTGTGAAGCCACGAATCGTTTCCGTAATCGTCGCTGCCTTAGTGGGTGCCGCGTCGTTTCGTTCCGCGACCGCCGATCCCGCGCCTTCGCCGACTCCGAACCCGACGATCCCCGCTCAGGCGGTGAACCTGTCGACGCGCGCGGAAGTGGAAACCGGCGATCAGGTTTCGATTGCAGGCTTTATCATCGAGGGGACAAGTCCAAAACGGATCGTGCTGCGGGCCATCGGACCATCGCTGGCTAGCTTCGGGATTGCGAATGCGTTGCCCGATCCGGTGCTGGAGCTCCATGCGAGTGATCAAACTCTGATCGCCAGCAACGATAACTGGCAAGACTCAAATGCGGCCGATATCACAGCGACAGGGTTGGCGCCCACGAATCCTCTTGAGTCAGCCATGGTCGAGACCCTCGACCCCGGCAGTTACACGGCCGTAATGAGCGGAAAGAATGGCACAACCGGCATCGGCCTGGTGGAAGTCTACGACCTTGACAAGACGACGGAGTCGCAACTGGCCAACATCAGCACGCGCGCTGAGGTACGGACCGGCAACGACGTCATGATTGGCGGTTTGATCCTTGGTGGCGGTGGCGGTACTACAACCGTGCTCGTGCGGGGATTAGGACCTTCGCTGACTCAATTTGGCGTGACTGGTGCGCTATCCAATCCGACACTCAGCCTTTATGATGCTAATGGGAATTTCCTCGCCACGAACAACAATTGGCAGGACGTTCAGACGAGCGAAATCGAAGCGGCCGGCTTGGCGCCTTCAAATGAGTTAGAGTCAGTGATCCTGAAGACACTTGGCCCGGGCGCTTACACGGCGATTCTCAGTGGCAAGAATGGAGTTACTGGTGTCGCGCTGCTGGAAGTATACCGGTTGCAGTAAGGGCTTGCAGCCAGGCACTCTGCATTCCGGGAAGGAGAAACGGACTTAGCAGTTAGCCCATCACCGGCCGAGAAGGCGGCGTCGTGGCTGCGCCATTGTTTCCGCGGCGGCTTCGCGACCCATCCGGCGTGCGGCATAATAGGAGCCGATGACCACGATCGCGGCGATTAACTGCGCGCTGAGGGTTTCGACCGTCGGAAAAACGGCGAACCACATTCCCATCCAGGGACGCAAAATCGGCTCGAGCGCTGCGATCGGCGTGGTTGTGATCCAATGCGCAAGCTGCATTTCCTGCGCTTGCTCCCCGACCATCACAAGAAGTACGCCGCCAAGCAGGATCCCGGTCGTGATGAGCATTTGGCGATAGGGCAACCGGCGTTGCAGACCGAAAGTCATCACCGCCACCATTCCGGAGAGAATGATGCCGACAAGCGCGCCTTCGAGCACGACCAGACTGCCAAATTTCAGCCGGTAACTCTGGAGGAAAAGCACCACCTCGAACCCCTCACGATACATCGAGGTAAAGCCAAGCAGCACCAAACCCCAGAGTAATCTGCGCTGCGCGCCGCCATTCGTTTCCGCATCGGCGAGCAGGCTTTTCTTGCGGCGATTATGCGCGCGAATCCAGCCGCCCCAATAAATCTTGTGAAAGAACCAGTTCATGATCACCACCAGCACCACCACGGCGAGCAGACCGGTCGCGGCCTGGAGATCAAGCGCGGGGACGCTCTCGATCAACTGTTTCATGATGGTGATGGCGATCATCCATGTGATCGCAGTCGCCACAAATCCTAACCCGGCCCCAAACGCGACCGGCCGGCGATGGACAGCCCGAGCCCCGGTCATACTCGCGGTGATCGCAGCGAGCACGAGAATGCATTCCAAACCTTCTCGGAAAACGAGCACGCCGATATCGAGAAACGCCATCGCGGGACTGGTGCCGGGATGTTCCGGATCCGGTGCGCCATGCGCAGTAATGCCTTGCCACACCAGGATGGCGAGGACGCAAATCGCGCAGATGAATCCGGCCGCGATCGCGAGCGGGCGCAGGCGGCGACGCGAGGTGAAGAGTGCTGCGGAGCCGTCGAGCATTGGCGGCGACAATTCGACCGCTCCTGCCGCCGTCGTCGACTTCATCCTGGCACCGTAACTGAATCGCATCCCAATGGCTGCCGGTTTCTTGCGATTTTTTAGCGATTAGTTGCGCATGCCGCACTCGTCATCCCGAGCGAAGTCGAGGGATCCCGTGGCGAAACCGGGAAGCGTCAATTGCAAGCAATGTGGCTAGCCGCCGACATGCTGTTCTTGCACCGAAGCTTCTCAGTTGTTTCGCGGGATCCCTCGACTTCGCTCGGGATGACTGCTGGCTACTGCAAACATTCCTCAAAAGCCGCTGGCACACCGCGGAGAAAGGCGAGCGCTTCACCGGCAAAGTGCAATGAACCACAAACAAGGATCGGCGCCGCATCCGCCCGTGCTTCCTCCCACGCAGCTGCGAAGGACGGTGCGGTTGCAACGGCCACTCCCGGCAGCTCATCCGCCATCGTTAGGCGAAGTTCCTCCGCTGGAAGAGCGCGCGCGCTTTGGATCGTCGGGAGCAGCGCGCGCCGCACGATCGGCGCGAGCGCGCGACAAATCCCGGCTACGTTTTTCTCCTGGAGCACAGCAAAGATCACAGTTGCGCGTCGATCGCCGAATACCTGTTGCCAGGTCTGGGCGAGAATCTCTGCCCCGCCGGGATTGTGCGCGCCGTCAATCACGGTGCGGTCGTCCCAGCGCTGAAAGCGCGCCGGCCACCTGACCTCGGCCAGTCCGCGCTCGATGGCGGCGTTATCGACTGCAATTCCCCCGGTGTGCAAAGCCGAAATCGCGAGCGCCGCGTTGAAGCGCTGATGGGTTCCGCTCAAGGCGACGGGAAAGCGATCGAACGGTTGCCTGATAAGATCGATCGGAGCATGACATTGCCTCGCCCGCTCGCGAATGACCGCGGCCGCCTCCTCGCTTTGCAGCGCGGACACGACCGGCACGCCCGGTTTGATGATCCCGGCTTTCTCGAATGCTATACTCGTTAGGCTGGTGCCGAGCCATTTCTCATGATCGTAATCGATCGGGGTTAGAACGGAAACCACCGGTTGCGTCGCATTGGTCGCGTCCAGGCGACCACCCATTCCCGT
Organism: Chthoniobacterales bacterium; assembly: GCA_036825615.1. GTDB lineage: Bacteria > Verrucomicrobiota > Verrucomicrobiia > Chthoniobacterales > UBA10450 > JAICXG01. The sequence continues at coordinate 38,843 of DAISXY010000016.1, read as the reverse complement.
CTCGAGAACTATGACCTCGACCTCGCGATTGCGGAAATGATCGAGACCCAGCGCGGTCGTGATTTCGAAAAACGTCGGATGCGGTTCCCAAGCGGCGATCAGCGCGCGGATCTTCGTCAGGCCGGCTGCCGCTTCTTCTTCGGATATCATTTCGCCGTCTACCTGGATGCGTTCGCGGAAGGTGACCAGATGCGGTGAAGTAAACAGACCCGTGCGATAAGCGGCTGCGCGGCAAATGGAATCGATCAGCGCGCAGGTCGAGCCTTTGCCGTTGGTGCCGGCAACGTGGATGATCTTTTCGTTAGGCGCGGGAACTCCGAGTGCGGCAAAGAGGCGCCGGCTGTTCTCGAGACCGAGTTTTATCCCGAAGCGCTGGGTCTGGAAGAGCCAATTCAGGGCTTCTCGGTAATTCATCGGGATCCTTCGACTCCGCTGCGCTTCGCTCAGGATGACGGCCTTGGGCGTGGAACTATTGCGGCGCGAAATAGGCCAGCAACTGCGCGAGGCGCGCGCGCAGATCGCGCCGATGGACGATGAAATCAATCAGTCCATGTTCCTCGAGGAACTCGGCGGTCTGAAACCCGGGTGGCAAATCCTGGTGCGTTGTTTCCTTGATCACGCGCGGACCGGCGAAGCCGACCATTGCTTTCGGCTCGGAAATGATGACGTCGCCTAACGACGCGAAGCTCGCCATCACACCCGCGGTCGTCGGGTTGGTGAGAACGGAAATGAAGGGCAGCTTCTGCTCCGCGTGCAAGGCGAGTGCGCCGCTCGTTTTCGCCATCTGCACGAGGCTGAGCATGCCCTCGTACATGCGCGCGCCGCCGGACGCCGAGATGATGATGACCGCGGCCCGGTGCGCGGTCGCGTACTCGATCATGCGCGTAATGCGTTCACCCACGACCGAGCCCATGGTGGCGGCGAGAAAGCTGAAATCCATCACCGCGATGCCGACTTTGTAGCCGTCAATAAGCGCGTGGCCGGTGAGCACCGCGTCGATCAGGCCGGTGCTGTCCTGGTATTTCCGGAGGCGATCCTTGTAGCTTGCCATGCCCTGGAATTTGAGCGTGTCGATGGAAGTCATGCCGGCGTCGAGCTCAACGAAGCTGTCCGCGTCACAGAGGGTGGCAATCCGGCGCGCGGCTGAGAGGGTGAAGTGATAATCACAGCGCGGGCAGACGCGCTCGTTTTCGTTCAGCTCGATTTCATGCACGACCTCACCGCAGCCCGGACATTTCTGCCATAGCCCCTGCGGCATCTCGCGTTTTCGCCGGTTATCGGTCCTGATCGAAGGTTTCTTGAAAATCGCCATGGCTTAGCCGCGTGCGGCGGTTGCGGCGTGGACCGAGACGGCGCCGGCTTTTTTCAAAACCGAAGCGCACTCGCTCAGGGTCGAGCCGGTTGTGAGAACATCATCCACCAGCAACACGCGCCAACCTTGCACGTCGCAGCCCTGCCGTAAACGAAACGCACCTTTGAGATTTTGCATTCGTTCGTCACGATCGAATTGCGTTTGCGTGGTGGTGTAGCGGACGCGCTGGAGAAGATCGCGCATCGGAATGCTGCTGTGGCGACGGAGCTGGAGGGCGAGCAGTTCGGCCTGGTTGAAGCCGCGCTCACGTTTGCGCGCGGCGTGCAATGGCACCGGCACAAGGCAATTAAAGCGGCGCCCGGCGAGGCGCGGATCTGCGAGTGTCTCAGCGAGCCAGCGGCCGATCAGGTGCCGGAGGTGAAGCTGGCGGCCGTATTTGAAATCGTGAATGACTTTTCGCACCGCCCCACGGCTCCGATAACAGGAAACCGCGGCATCGAAATGCAAGGTGCGCCCTTTGCAATTTGCGCAAATGAACGAATCGCTGATCGCGCCGGGAAAGGGCTGGGAACATTTCGCGCAGAAAGGCGGGAGCAGGCGGGGCGCGTCCTCGCCGCACTGCGAGCAAAGAGTCTCACCTGCAACGACCGGTTGCGTGCAAACAGCGCAGGCCGTTGGGTAAAACAGACTAACGAGTCCGGGAAAGGGATTCGGGAGCACGAGTCTCGGCATAACGGAGCCAGCCGCGCACCAGTGCCCAACTGGCGAGCGCCACGATAAGAGGCACGATTCCGACGAGCAAGTCTTTCCCCAACCAAGGCAGGGCAAGGAGTGCGCGATGGGCGGCTTTGCTGAAGAGGCCATTGCCGAAAATCCAGCCGGCATGCAAGCCAATCGGCAGCCAGAGCGAGCGGGTGGCGAGTCGGGCATCGGCGAGAATGCAGCCGATGATGAAAAGCGTGAGGAATCCGGCGAGCAGAAGCCACGGATCACGGAATTGCCCGAAGGAATGCGCAACCGAGACGAACCCGGAGAACCAGCGCACCGAGTCGTTAGGCGTGGTTGCTTCCGGCGCTTTCAGAAAATGAATGATGGAAAAGAGCGCCGAAGTGAGGAGCAGTGCGGCTAGACGTGAAAAGCCGCGCAAGAGAACTCCGAGAATTAACCCGCGGAAGAGAATCTCTTCGACCACCGGCACCGCGAACGTCGCGGCCAGCACCGCAGGCATCTTTGACCACAGGAACGAACTCCGGAGCGAGTAGACGTGGAGCGCGACAAGGACCGCGCCGCAGCAGAGCAGGGGAACGGCGGCAATCAGAAACCCGGCCAGTGTGTCGGTTGCAGGACGCGGATTTTTCGCCAGCCCGAGATCGCGCCAGTTGCAAACATGCAGCACCCGCAGCAGCGGCCAGAGGAGGACGATGGCCGCAATCAGGAGAGCGCGATGGAAGTAGGTCTCGAAATCGTATCGAGCGAGGCCGGACAAAACTCCGTGCCCGGCAAGCGCCTGTGCGAACCAGAAAAGCGGCGGGGCTGCCAGCGCCCCGAGCAGGACGATGCCGGCGAGATAAAGCAATAGCCTGGCCGGATCTTTCAACATGCAGGTGGTGCGAGCTTCGAGCTTGCGCGGCTCAGGCGCTAATGTAAGGAGCCGGAACGATGCGCAGTCAACACATATGGACGACCCGTGACGAGGAGGGTCGCAAACGCGAGGTGCGCGCGCACAAATTTGGCGGGGAGTGGAAGTTCCAGGCGAAATTTCGGGACGAAGATGGCTGGACCTATTACGAGGTGCCGCTGCTCGACGATTTGCGGGAGCTGCGGGAGATTATCTTTCGAAAATACCAACGCCGCCGCGCTTCAGCTGAGGACGTCATGGCGATCGACAAGATGCTAATAACCGAACGGAGTAGGTCAATAACAGTTTCAAGATAAGTTTCTTATCCCTAGTTTATACTGTAAACACGTGATCCTTTGATCCGCTTCGATGCTTTGCATCTCTTGATCCGAACTTCCGGATACCTGTCAAAGTTTTGCAGTCGCATGAACCTCGATAACGGATGCAGGTTGGCTTTCGAGATTTTCTCCTGGTATTGAAGAATCTAGAGATGTTTTCATGGAAAATCCGTTCATGGTTCTGTTCCTGAAAATCCAAGGGTTAAGGTGATGGCTAAGTCCCTTCGTCTCGATCAGGCGCTCGTCCAACGCAGGCTGTTCGCCACCCGGCAGCAGGCGCAAGCCGCAATTATGGCCGGCGAGGTCAATGTGAATGGCCATCGCGCTGCAAAAGCTTCCGAGCGGATCACGCCGGAAATGCACATTGTCATCGCGGCCCGGGCTCGCTACGTCGGTCGCGGCGGCCTGAAATTGGAAAGCGCGCTCAGCCATTTTGGCATTTCCTGCGAGAACAAAATTGCCCTCGATATTGGCGCTTCCACCGGCGGCTTTACGGACTGCCTGCTCCAACACGGCGCGGCCAGGGTCTTCGCGGTCGATGTCGGTCACGGCCAGCTTGCGTGGAAAATCCGGGAAGATCCCCGCGTCAGCGTGGTCGAAAAGACAAACGCACGTCATCTTTCCCGCGCCGAAATTCCCGAACCGATCGAGCTTTGCGTGATCGATGTTTCCTTTATCTCGCTGACTTTGATCTTGCCGAACGCCTTTGACTTGCTAACTCCAGACGGTGTGATCCTGGCGCTGATCAAACCGCAGTTTGAACTCGCACGCGAGGATGTCGGACGCGGTGGCATCGTCCGCGATTCGGTCTTGCATCAGCGGGCGCAGGAGAAGATCGCAGTTTTTGCAGAAAGAATTGGCGCGCGAGTCGAAGGCGTCGTTCCCTCGGTTATCACCGGGGCGGACGGAAACCAGGAATTTTTCATATGTCTCCGAAAACGATCGGCCTGATTGCGCATACCGGTAAGCCGGGCGCGGCTGAGCTGGTGAGCGAACTTCATCGGGAGTTCGAGCGCGCCGGGATCAAGGTGCAGCTCGAAACCGATACCGCAGGGCTTATCGGTGCAGAGCCGGGCCACACCATCGAGCAGCTCGGGGAGGCGGCTGATTTGCTCGTCGCTCTGGGCGGCGATGGGACCATTCTCCAGGTCGTTAGTGGTCTGAACGAGATCATCAAACCGATCTTTGGGATCAACATCGGTTCCCTCGGTTTCCTTACCACCCTTAACTCATCAGCCTATCGTGAAGCCGTCGAATCAATCGTAAACAATGAGATTGCCTTCAGCGATCGCGTGCTCCTATCGGTTGAAATTGTAACCGCCGGCGAAAGACGGCCGGCCGGTTTGGCCCTCAACGATGTCGTTCTCAGTCGCGGCGAAATCTCGCGACTCATTCGTTTGCGCACGCGAATCAATGGGGAGCCGCTCACGGAATACAACGCCGATGGCCTGATCATCGCCACCCCGACCGGTTCCACCGCTTACTCGCTCTCCGCCGGCGGTCCGATTCTCGCCCCGCAATCGGGTGTCTTCGTCATCACACCAATTTGTCCACATGTGCTCACCAACCGTTCCGTTATCGTGGAAGATCGATCCGTGATTGAGATTGAGCCGGGCGAACCGAATCACCCGATCTATCTCACGCTCGATGGCCGCAGTCCCGTCCCGCTCGAGTTTGAGTCCGTCGTGGCTATTCGCCGCTCGGAAAAGATTCTGCCACTCGCGGTTCTGCCCCAGACCTCCTTCTTCAGTGTGGTGCGCCAGAAATTGAAGTGGAGTGGGAGCACGATCTAAAGTTACTGAGTGGCGCTGTCCTCAGCGTACCGTTGTTTGCGCTGGAGTTACAGCTCGAAATCCAGCTCCAGCGGTTCCATAGCTGTCGAGCTACGGCGACACGGTTTCTGCTCGGCTAAAGAGGAGCAACGACAGCGTCCGGAGGTTTCGCGAACTTCGATGGATCCGGCTCTTCCTTTGTAAAGCGAACATGCTCGAACTTTAATTCCCCGAGGGACTGTCCTTCAATCTCGTGCCCGTTCCATTTGTGAAAGGATGCAACTTTTGGAATGAGCAATCCATCGACCGTTTGCCATTGATCGAAAAGGATCGCGTGCGGCTGAAGTTGTGAGACTGGCCGGCCTTTGCGAAGTCGCGGATAAGTCACAACATAGTAGACCATCCTGAGCTGGAAGCTCTGCGGATCGATATAGGCGACATAATAGTCTTCAGGGCTGTCACCCGTCCCTTTGGCAAATGTGATCCTTACCGTCTCATAGTCTTTATTCTGGAGCTTCTTCGTCCCCAGTGACTCCTGTTTCGCCCCGGGATCGGCAAAGACGAATGGCATCCCAAAGAAGTAAAACGGCGTGTTCATGTAGAAGCGCGGCGGTGTACCGCCGAGCGCGTCCAGGCCCGGCTTCACCCACACTTCCTTGCCGTCATTTCCGATCATGTAACTCTTTCCTCGGGCAGCCGGCGAAGCTGTAGCTGTTGGGCTGGCAATTCCAGACGAGGGGCTTGGAGCCGGCCCGCCCCCGGGCCGCTCCCCACGGTTGCTCGTGATAACTCCCGTCCGGCGCTGCAAATCAAAAAGCTGATGATCTTTCGTCTCCTCATGTGGCGATTTCCAAGTCAGGTCGTACTCAACTCCGCCAAAGCTTCGCCATTTGCCCAAGCCGCCATGCGCTTCCAGGCAGCGGTCGAGTTGCGCAAAGGCCGGTGTGGCAAGTGCGATAACTCCGAGGAACAAGAAAAGATTCCGCCACGTTTGCATGAATCAGTCGCCGCTCTCGACCCGCCGATAAACCCGGCGCGAACCATCGAAGGCGACGATCAGGAAGTGGACCGGACTTATTTCGATCAACCTGTCGTCATCCGTGCTTCCGGCGGAGATGCACTTGGGCGATGAGCTTCGGTATTCGTAGTGAATGGTGCTGCCAGAAATCGACCAGTGGCCCGAGAAGCGGCAACTGACCTTTCCCTTGGCCTTCAGTTCGCCGCTAAAGCTACCATCGCTGCGCAACGTGTAAGTGCAGCTCCCATCCTTTCCCGCATAATGCCACGTCCCGATGAGCATTTGGCTGAGTCGCGGCGCGGCGGAGGCGAAGAGCGGACTGGTAACAAGGACAAGAAGCAAAAGTCTGAGCTTCATTGGTTCGTGAAGATAGATTGTCGCTTGAAACGGCAAAGGGCAAGCGCGGCGATGGCGCCAAAGCGCTCCGCCGTCTCGCCTCGAGATGAAAAGGGCCGGTTTCGACGCGAATTGCAATTCGACCTGCCGGGACCACCTCCGGCAAAGGACCGGCATCCGCAGCTTGACGCCCGCGCCTGATCGGCTCAGGTCGTAAAGGTGTCGATCAATCCTGCGCCCGAGGGCGCTCCGCGGTTGCATCTCGGCTGGCTGCGCCGGCTGAAATGGTGGGTTTGGTTTACCGAGGTTATTCATCCCACCGACCTCCAGATCACACTGGCCTGGGCAGGTGTGATCGGCTTTGGCGGCGCGCTCACTTCCGTCGGGTTTCGTTATCTTACAAGCGAGCTGCACAAGCTGCTTACTGGCAGCACCACCCCCGGGCTCGTCGAGAGTTTCATGGAGCTATCCTGGTGGCAGCGACTGCTCATTCCGGCGTTCGGCGGCTTTTGCGCCGGCCTCGTCCTCTTCTTCGGCATGCGCTGGCACGGCGGCGTCACCACCTCTGATTACATGGAAGCGGTCGTGCTCGGCGACGGGAAGGTTTCAACCAGGCGCAGCATCGTGAAATCCCTTTCCGCCATGTTTACGATTGCTTCCGGCGGATCGATCGGGCGCGAAGGTCCGCTCGTGCAACTGTCCTCCGTCGTCGCTTCGATCCTGGGGCGACTGCGCGGCTGGTCGACACCGCGCCTCCGCCTGCTCGTCGGTTGCGGCGCCGCTGCCGGCATTGCTTCCGCCTATAACGCACCAATCGCCGGCGCGCTCTTTGTTGCCGAAATCGTGCTCGGCTCCGTCGCGATGGAAATCTTCGGCCCGCTCGTCTTTGCTTCGGTCGTCGCGACCCTGACCGTTCGTGCTTTCATCGGGAGCGACCCGATCTACGCCATCCCGCATTTCCAGCTCAATTCCGATTGGGAAATTGTGCCCTATCTCTTGCTCGGCCTTTTTGCCGGCCTCCTCGCGCCCTGGTTCCTGCGTCTGCTCAATGCCAGCGAGCGCTTGGTCGGGCACGTGCCCGGACCGGTCTTCGTGAAAATGCTCGCGGGCGGCGCGATCGTGGGCGTGCTCGCGACCTTTCACCCGGAAGTCTGCGGCAACGGCTATAGCGCCGTGAACATGATCCTCGCGGGTAACTGGGGCTGGAACATCGTCGCGCTCATTCTCATCAGTAAAGTCCTGGCCACGGCCGCAACCTTCGGTTCCGGCGCGGTCGGTGGCGTCTTTACACCGACCCTCTTTGTCGGCGCCAGTCTCGGTTACATTTTTGGCGCCGCGACCGGTCATCTCCCGCTTCACCTCACGATCAACCCCAGCGCCTTCGCTCTTGTCGGGATGGGCGCATTTCTCGCCGCCACCACCCATGCCCCGATCATGGCCATAATCATGATCTTCGAACTGACCCTTGATTACCAAATCATTCTCCCGCTCATGCTCGCGTGCGTCATCGGCTACTATGTTTCCGTCGGGATCGAGAAACGCTCGATCTACAGCGAAGCCTTGAAACGCAAAGGGGCAGGGGACTACCGCCACCAGCTTGCCGAGTTACACGTCCGCGACCTCATGAAACCCGACCCGCTCACAGTTACTCCAACCGCTCGCTTCGCCGAGATCGGCCAAAAATTCGTCGCCAATCGCTTTAACTATCTCTACGTCACCGACGACGGCCGTTTTATCGGCGCGATTTCTTTGCACGATATCAAGAACTATCTCAACGCGCCCGAGCTGGCCGAGGTAGTGATTGCGGGAGACATCCTGCGCGAAGATATCCCGGTGATCCGGCCGAGTGCGACTTTAAATGAAGCGCTTGACCGCTTCGCGCGTCACCGCGGCGAACGCCTGCCGGTGGTTTCCGATGAAGGCGTGCACCGGCTCATCGGCAGTCTGGCCAAGACCGATGTTATTCTAGCACTGGCGGGGAGCGGTCGCCGCGGTGGCGAACCGGCGGCAGCCAAGTGAACCGACTGAAGTCTTCCCTCACTTGGTTTATTTACTGCGAGTCCCGGGAGACGTAAGTCACTGCAACAATCTGCGGGCTTATAGGCGGCTTTCAGTCCGCCCATCTCACCTTTGCCGTCATTGGGATGGATCGCGGCTCGAAATTCGAGAATGGCGAAACCCTCTCCGGCTGCGATGTACCCGTGTCTCTCAGCGGGAAGGGCCGCTGGCCGCTCTCCGGTGAACGGCAAACGCCAAATCAAAGGGCTGTTCTCCTACGTCTATGACTGTTGCCACACGTGTCTGGGTCGCCAGGTCAAGCACGTCAACTGTCGTGTCCAGGGCGTTGGAAACGTAGAACTTCGTCTGACTTGGATTGATAACTGAGAAGAAAGCTCCTCTTCCAACCCGAACCGTATTGACGACCGTGTGCGTTGCAGTCGCAATGATCGATACGGTATGTGAGTGCGAATTGGATACGTAGACAAAGACGCCATCGGGGGTGCTGATCAACTGCCAGGGCTGCGCCCCTACCGGAATCGTCGCGACGACGCTCAGGTCATCATTGTTAATGACAGACACATTATCATCAATCACATTTGCGACATAAATTTCTTTGCCATCCGGGGTCACCGCCATCCCTCGCGGCTTGTTCCCAACCTCGATATTCTTAATCAGCGTCTGGCTGGCCGCATCGATGACCGAGAACGATTTGCCACGGAAATCGGCTGCATAGATACGATCGCCGCTTGGACTAATCGCTAACCGACGCGGGCCTGCCGGGGTCGGGATATTGCTAATTGCAAAGGTGGCTCTGTCGATCACAGTCACCTCATCGGCGGTGTAATCGGCGATATAGACGAACCGGTTATCCGGGGTCGCAAGCACATCCTTGCCTTGTCCGTCGATGGGCAACTGGGTGAGGAAAGTATCGGTAGCTGTGTCGATCACCCCGACTAACCCAGCGGACCTATAGCAAACAAACACGTAGGCCCCGTCCGGGGTGACGGTAATTTCCTCGGGCGCACCGGGTGACGTCGGGAGTGTCGCGGTGACAGTCTTGCTGGTGGCATCAATAACCGAAACCGTGTGGCCAGTGTCACTCGAGACATACACTTTTTGGCCATCTGGCGTAATAGCCAGTCGCACCGGGTGACTGGCAACCGGGATCTGATTCGTTACCCTGTTTGTGGCCGGATCGATTACCGAAACCCAATCTGACAGGCTCGCCACGACAAAGAGCTGGGAACTCGAGCTCGGCTTGTTCTTTTCAGCTGAAGCTGTCAGCGGGATCATCAAGGCCAGGAGAGCAGACGTAAGAAGAAAAATTGCCGGCTTTGAACCTGCGACTACCGCCATGAAGCGCACTGCCGCGAAGGCGAATCGATGGTGAATGAGAAGACAGAACTTTATCATGCAGGGATTCTCCAACTGAAATCGCCTCTCTCCACAGCCGCCGTGATTCCAAGGCTTAGCCATCGGCGAAGAGTTGAAAAGAGGTCAGGAATTTTTTCCACCTTGTTATTGGCGCATCCTTTTTTCAAGAGTTTTCCGGCCATAATGATTTGCCAGAGCATGCAGTGGGCTTGCGATTGCAAAATCAAGACCGAGCCCTGGTCTAACGGTAGTCGGCCGCGGCAGGGGAGGTGACGCGTTTTTCGATCTTCGCGGCAGGAGCAGAGTTGACACCGCCGCGAGAATAGGGAAAACGCAGCGACGCGGTTATCATGGGGTTGATCGTTCAAAAATACGGCGGCACGTCGGTCGGCGACGTCGAACGCATTCGCAAGGTGGCCGCGCGTCTGCTCGCAACCCAGCACGCCGGACATGACGTGGTTGCGGTGATCTCCGCCATGGCGGGTGTAACTGATAACCTGATAGGGATGGCTCGAGCAATTTCCCCCGAGCCAACGGCGCGTGAAATGGACGCGCTCCTTGCCACCGGCGAGCAAGGTTCGAGTGCGCTCATCGCCATGGCCGTGAACGCACTTGGCGGCAAAGCGGTTTCGCTCAGCGGCGCTGCCGCCGGCATTATCACCGATGGCGTCCACACCAAGGCAAAGATTTCGCATATCTCGCCGCGACAGATCCAGGAGTTACTGGCGGAGGACTACATCGTCGTCGTGGCCGGTTTCCAGGGTCAGAGCCGTGAGGGCGCCATCACCACCCTCGGCCGCGGCGGCTCCGACCTGACCGCGATCGCGCTCGCCGCCGCGCTCAAGGCCGATGATTGCCAGATCTTTACCGATGTGGACGGCGTTTATACCTGCGATCCCCGGGTCGTTTGCGACGCAAGCAAGATCGACGAGATCGGTTATGACGAACTGCTCGAGATGGCGGGCGCGGGCGCCAAGGTCATGCAATCGCGCGCGGTCGAGTTTGCAAAAAGATTCGGCGTCGGTTTCGAAGTGCGTTCCAGTTTGAAAGATGAAACCGGGACGCGTGCCAAATCTGCGCCCGCCAGTCTCGAGGACGTCGTCGTGCGCGGCGTAACCCTGGAACGCAACCAGGCAAAGATAACTCTGTGCGGCTTGCCGGACCGGCCCGGGTGCGCCGGAAAAATCTTCTCGGCCTTGGCGGATGCAAACCTAAGCGTGGACATGATCGTGCAAAATGCCTCCAGCACCGGCACGACCGAGCTTTCGTTTACCCTGCACAACGACGACCTCGCGGTTGCCGAAAAGATACTCCAGCCGCTTGTGCAAGAGATAGGCGCAACCGCACTTAGAGCTAGCAGGGGAGCGGCCAAGCTAAGTGTCGTCGGCATCGGCATGCGCTCACATGCCGGCGTGGCTTCACGGCTCTTCGCTGCCCTCGGCGCCGCCGGGGTGAATATCCAGTTAGTTTCGACCTCGGAGATCAAGATCGCGGTCGTGATTGACGAAAAAGACCTGGAGCAAGCCGCGCAGACCACCCACGCCGCTTTTGGTCTGGCGCGCGCACCTGTTTCGTAGAGACTCGCGCGGGCCAAGTTCGTCGTCCCGAGCGAAGTCGAGGGATCCCGTGAGTTAGCCGTGGAGTGCGGTGGCTGGGTCTCCGTGAGCGCGCGGGATCCTTCCCCGAAAGCTTTCGGGGCTGTGCTCCGCTCAGGAACTGTCTTGAAAAACAAGCGATTTGTTCAGCCATGGGTGGGAGCGAAGTAGAGCGGACGCAGGAGGGCGTTAAGAATGATGAGCAGTTTTCGCATTGCTGCGATGAGGGCGACTTTGAGCGGTTTGGCTTTTGCGCGCAGACGCTGGTAGAAGCTGCGCAAGGCCGGGTGATGGCGCACCGCGATCCCAATGCAGGGTTTTTCTTCCTTGTTAATCCATGTTTTTCTTTGACTCCTCCTTGTCATGCGAGCTTGGTTGGCTCTTGCAACTGTGCGAGTGCACACCACCGCGGCGCCGGGGATCCTTGCTGAGCGACGGAATGGCTTAACCCTTCCTCGGATGACACGATCCCCGGCGTCGTCGGTCTGGGACACCCGCCCAAACCAACAGTGGTGCCAGCTGCGCCTTTTACTTCTCCCGCCCATCCCGTGGCGAGAGATACAAGGATGACGATAAGACTATCGATTCAGCCTGATTGTTTCAGCCTAACGAGCAAAGGATTCCTAAAGCTCAAGCGAACCAATTGCTAGTGCACCGGATTGACGTAAAACTCGGCGATCTGGCTTACCCGCATTTTCCAGCCAAACAAGCCGGCCTTGTAAACCGCCACGCCAGGGTGATCGGCATGTCCGCCGTAGTGTTCGTCCTTGTTCGCCAGCTTCCATTTCGAGCCATCCTCCAGTTCGATGATTTCTCCCGGTCCGACGCCGCTCCAGACGCCGTTGTAACGACTCACGATCAGACTCAGTTTGGCCTGTTTCTCGCGCCGGGCGGCTTTTGCTTCCACACTCTTGACCGCCTTCTCCCGGTAACCCTGGAGCCAGCGATTCAGCTTCGCAAGCTCGGCAGGAGTAAGTTTTTCCAGTCCCGCGGCCTTGAACTCGTCCGGGCTCATCGCCTGCTCGATGTTCGCTGCTTCCTCCTGCGCCGCGCTTCGCGGCACGTTCGCTAAGGCAATAAGCGAGACCAGTGCGAGGACAAGAAGGAACGGCCGGTGAAGGAGCAGGATAGGTGTTTTCATGAATCAAGACACGCGAGAGCCGCAGCGTATCAGTGGAGCGATCTCGGTCAAGCACGCTGACGTTGGGTGGCGCGCGGCGGAATGTCCTTGCGCATCCGCACATGTCTCACCACACCGAAGAGCGTCTCGGCGGCCCCGATCGAGACGAAGCCATGCCGCGCATAAAACGGCACGACCTCTTCGCGCGCATTCAGGACGATTGACCGTGCGCCCGTCGCCCGCGCGCCGTCCTCGCACGCGCGCAGGATCGCGCTCCCGAGCCCGCGCCCTCGGGCCTCGGGCGCGACGGCCATGAATCGCACCTGGGCCTCATCGGGCGAGTTGAAATGCAAACGTCCGACCGCCACCGCCTCTCCATCCGGCCCAACGATCATGAAATGCTGACTGTCAGCCTCGCGCTCATCCTTTTCCGACCCGGGCCGCTGCCCCCACGGCGCGCGCAATACGCGCCAGCGCAGTTTAAAATATTTCTCCCAGTCGGCCGCTGAACGCGGACTGACCGGCTTGTCGACCGGTGACGTTGGCGAACGCTTCATCCCTGCCGACTATAGCAGGATGGGTTGCCCGTATGAAACGCGCGGTACAGAAACGACCAGCGCGAAACCGTCCTGGGCTGCTTTCGATTACAACATCAGACAATAGATGTCATATAAACTCGGCCTCGGTGTTGCGCTCGCTTCGATATGATTTTTACCAAGTTGGCGACGACACGCTTTCAGCCAGGAGTATCGCGGCGAGCGCGACTGCTGATTGCGCCGAGCGGGGTTGCCGGGGGCGCTTTCGCGGTTGAAAGTCGAGCCCGGGACTGCTTCGGTCTCTTCTTTCCAAAAAGACCTCAACTGCCATGCCCTGACGATGCCTCTGACCAAGCAAGAGAAACTCCGACTCCTTACGATCCTGCTCGAGAGCCGGCATGGCGATCTGCGCGAGCAGAATCTCAACCGCCAGGGCAAGGGCCACTTTCACGTTTCCGGCATGGGCCATGAGGCGCTCGCCGCCATTTCCGTTCAGACGGAGCCGGGCGACTACATCTGCGGTTATTATCGCGATCGCGCGCTCGTTCTCGGTCGCGGTGTTTCCTCGGCGGAATTGGCGCTCGATTACTTCGCGAAGCGCAAAGGTCAGAGTCACGGCCGGCAGATGCCGTCGCATTACAGCTACGCCTCAAAAAATATCTGGAGCGTGCCGACCCCGACCGGCTCTCAACTCCTTCCAGCCTGCGGGATCGCCTGGGGTTTGAAGCTCGACCGCAAAGCGAACTTCGTGATCGCGACTGTGGGCGACGCCGCCACCCGGCAGGGCGATTTCTACGAGGCAATTTCCTTCGCGAAAGAGAAGAAGCTGCCGGTCCTTTTCGTGGTCGAGGACAACGCCTACGGCATCAGCAGCCCAACCCGCGAGACCAATCCCCTCGCCCTCGATGTGCTTCAGCCTAACGACTGGCAGCGCGTCGATGGCAGCGATGTCGCCGCCGTTCACGCCACCGCGGAGGAAGCAATCATACATCTCCGCGCCGGCCGCGGACCGGTCTTTCTCTGGGTGATGATGGAGCGGCTCTCCAGTCACACCAGCTCGGACGATCACAAGCTTTATCGCAGCGCCGAAGACATCGCCAACCTGGCGAAAAGCGATCCCCTCACGAAATGGCGCGATCGCCTGATCGCGGAGGGCGACTTGAGCGCAGAGGAATTCACGAAGCTCGACCTCGAGGTGAAGGAGCGAATCCGGAAGGAATTTGCCGATGCGGAACGGGACGAAGATCCCAGCGCGAGCGAACTCGAGCTCGAGGTCACGGGCAAACTGCCGGACCTTGATGACGAGCTTCTTCCGCCGGGAAAATACCGGATCGGCGACGTCGTTAACCAGACGCTGCGTCTTGGCCTAACGAGAGACTCCCGCCGGGTCATCTTTGGCGAAGACGTGGAGGACCCCAAAGGCGGCGTCTTTCGCCTTACGCAAAAGCTTTCGACTGAATTCAAGGACCAGGTTTTCAATTCGCCGCTCGCCGAGTCGACCATTATCGGCGTTGGCTGTGGGCTCGCTTCCTACGGCAAGCGGCCAGTCTTTGAGCTGCAGTTCATCGATTTTATCGGGCCGGGCTGGAACCAGGTCGTGACTAATCTTTGCAACCTGCGCTGGCGTTCCTTCGGGAGCTGGACCTGTCCACTCGTGATCTACGCACCCTATGGCGCCTACCTGCCCGGCGGCAGTTTGTGGCATAGTCAGGCAAACGAAGCTCCCCTCGCCCATTACCCCGGACTCCACGTCGTGATCCCGAGTAATCCCGAGGACGCCGCCGGATTGCTCTGGACGGCGATGCATTGTGAAGATCCGACCTTTGTTCTCATCCCGAAACATCTGCTTTGGGCGGAACACCAATACCGGGAGCCAATCCGGGCGGTACCGTTAGGCAAAGCCCGCGTCCATCAACGCGGAAGCGACGTGACCGTCGTTGCCTGGGGCAACACCATGGAAAAAGCGATCGAAGCAGTCGCGAAGATCGGCAACAACAGCAGCATCGAACTCATCGACCTGCGCTCGATCGCTCCGTGGGACAAGCAAACCATTGCGGAGTCGGTGCACAAGACCGGCCGGCTCGTTGTCGTGCAGGAAGACACGGAAAATTGCAGCGTCGGGCAGATGATCATTTCCAGCCTAACGAGTGAAGCCGATCTTTGGGAAAGAATGATCGCGCCACCGGTTTTGGTCAGCAAAGGCAACGTCATGATCGGCTACAACCCGATCTACGAATACGCCGCCCTGCCCGACGTCGAGCGCATCGTGAGCGCGATCGAGCGCGTGATGCAATCGCACCGGCGTCTGGAGAGCACATTGGAGCCGGCCCGCCCTCGGGCCGCGGGACACGCGCCGGCTCCCCAGCCGCCGCGTCGCGAGGGCGCGCCGGCTCCAAAAACCTCAGCCCGCAAAATCGTTGTCCCGATCATGGGCGAAGGCATTCGCTCGGCCAAGGTCGTAGCGCTTCTCAAGAAACCGGGCGAGAAGATCGAACTCGACGACGCGCTCTGCGAAGTCGAGACGGACAAGGCGGTTTATCCGATCGAGTCCTCCTTCGCCGGCACGATGGGCGAATGGAAAGTGCAGGTCGACGACACCGTTGAGATCGGGCAGGAACTCGGCACGATCCAGACCGAAGCGAGCGATTTCGAAGAGCAATTGGAAACCGCGGCCGAGTTTTCGCCGCGCGAAACCGCTACCCCGCCAAAGGCGAAGGAGCCTGCGGCGCGTGAACCGGCCCTCTCCGCGACGATCACGCGCAAACTGAGCCGGGTCATTCCGGCGAATCTGCAAATCGACGCGCGCTGGGATGCGATCCGCGACGCGCGGGCGGAGGCGAAGAAGAGCAATGGTCAGAATGCCCCCTCGCCCTCGGTCATGATCGCGTGGGCGGTCGTTAGGGCGATGGAAAAACATCCCGCTTTTCGCAGCCTCATGCTCGATGACGATCGCATCGTCGAACAGGAAGATTTCGATCTCGGCATGGCGGTGGCGCTCGAAGAGGATCGCCTCGCGACCGCGGTGATTACAAACGCAAACACGCTAACCTGGCCGGAATTCGTCAGACGCTATAACGAAACGGTTGCGGCGACGCGCGGCGGTCGCGTCGATGCGATGAACGCGCCGGTTGTCATCAGCAGCCTTGGAGCTTTCGGGGTGAAAGCAGCGGCGCCGATCGTGGTCCCGCCGTCGGTCGGCACGCTCTTTGTCGGCACGGCGCACCCGGAGCTCTCGCCTAACGGGAAGCGCACCCGCACAGTCGAGGTGATTACGCTCTCGCTCACCTTCGATCACCGGGTCGTGAACGGGGCCGGCGCCGCCAGTTTCGCCCACGCGATCAAGCAACTGGTCGAGGGATTTAAGATTCCCGCCACGGCCGCGACTTAGCGGCAAGTTTCCGGGCAGCACAGGCCGCCGGCCTGTTCCGCGCGACGGTTCGCCTCGCAGTCGAGCGCAGATCTTGCGCCTGAGAAACAGAGGTCGTCGAGCGCACCGACATCCTCGCGCGAGGGCGCCTGTGGCGCACTGTTTGCCGGCGGGCCGCCGGCAAACGACAGGCCAGCGGCCTGTGCTCCCCGGAACCTGCCACTTCGATCTATGCCGGATGGCCTAACGACCGCGACGCAGCGGGTGCGATAAGCGCCTCCCATTCCGCATAGGCTTGCGCCGAGGGATGCAATCCATCCGGCGCAATCAACTCAGGCCGATCGCGCATCTTTTGGCTCTCGGGAAAAATATTGACCACCATCAGGCCCCGCCGCTCCGCTTCTTCAGTGATGATTTCATTAAAGCTCGTTAATCCGGAGCTGATGTCGCGACCGCGCGCGTATTCACCTCCTTTCGGCGTGACCGAGAAGTCGGGAATATTAATCACGAGCAACCGCTTCTCGTTAGGCAACACGATCAGCATTTCGTCCATCAATTTGCCCAGGCGCTCGCGAAAGAGCAGCGGTTCCACACCCTGCACCCAATCGTTTACCCCGATCATCAATGTCCCGAAATCCGGAGAGACGGCGCGGAAGATCGGCAGTTCCTTCTCCATCGCATCGGCCGTGGTCCAGCCGGTGCGGGATGGATTCGCGACCAGGTCGAGTTTGAGCCGACGGGCGAGCAGCGCCGGCCAGGATTCTTCTTCGTTTGCGCCTTCGCCGATCGAATAGGAATCCCCCACCGCGGCATAACGAATCGGCTTTTCCATCCCTCCGGAATTAAGATTGGCAGACAAAAAATCAACTCACGCCGGCGCGCTTCCAACGTTCGAAGCGCGTCTCGCTACAGAGCGGCCTGGGTAGCGCTCACGTCCCGTGTGCTGGTCGCGCTGTTCCAGCGCGACGAACTTTGCGTTTGATGATTGTTAGGCCACGGCGCCTCCGAATAGTGATCGAAAGCTCCGCGAAAGTTCGCGACGGTGCGACACCCTCGCCAGCACTCATGGACGAGTGCGTTACCCAAACGTTTGCATGCGCCGCGGTCTGGAGTTGGCTTTCGTTCGTGAACCAGGAAGCGCCACCGCGCGCCATTATCCATCTCGACATGGATTGCTTTTACGCCGCGATCGAGATGCGCGAGCGGCCCGAGTTGCGCGACAAACCAATCGGCGTCGGCGGCGCGCGCGACCGGCGCGGCGTCCTCACGACCTGCAATTACGAGGCGCGCAAATTCGGCGTCCGCTCTGCCATGCCGACTTTCATGGCGCTGCAACGCTGCCCGAAATTAATTGTCATTCCGCCGCGCTTCGATCTCTATCGCCGCGAATCGGGCGTGATTCGCGGGATCCTCTATCGGTTCACGCACTTGGTTGAACCGCTCTCGCTCGACGAAGCCTATCTCGATGTCAGCGCGCATCCCGGCGCACCCGGACCGCTCGCGCAGGTGATTCGCGATCTGATTTTTCAGAAAACAAAACTGACTGCCTCGGCCGGCATCGGGCCAAACAAACTGATCGCGAAAATTGCGAGCGATCTGAACAAGCCGAACGGCCAATACGAGGTCGCGCCTAACGAGGTCGCGGAATTCATGGCCGCGCTCCCGGTGCGCAAGATTTGGGGCATCGGCGCGGTCACGGAGCGCAAGCTGCAGGAGCGCGGAATCACCACCTGTGGCCAGTTGCAGGGCTACTCGCGCCTCGAGCTACGCAATATCTTCGGCAAATTCGGCGCCGAGCTTTACGACCTTTGCCGGGGAATAGACGAACGGCCGGTCGAGCCGCATCGGGAAAGAAAATCTCTCAGCACCGAGGAGACCTTTGCGCGCGATCTCGAAACCCTCGAAGCCTGCGAAGAAAAGCTCGAGGAACTCTTCGCTGATTTCATGGCGGACGTTGCGCAAAAAGAAACGACCCGCGTCGTCACGAAAATTTTCGTTAAACTGAAATTCTCTGATTTCACCCGCACCACGGTGGAGCGGGCCGGGCTTTTACCGTCGTTAGGCGCGTATCGCGAACTATTGGCAGAGGCGTTTCAGCGCGCGGGAAAGAAGGTGCGGCTGCTCGGCATCGGGGTGCGTTTCGCCGAAATTGCGCCGCCGGATGCCGCGCAACTGGCGCTGCTGTAGCGGCGGTCTGTGACCGCCGGGCACGGGTCTTCGTGAGCACGGATTCGGCGGCCGCAGATCGTCGATACAGGTTAGCTATTTCGTCGCGAGCGAGGCGACGAAATCTTGAAACCGCGGATCGCTCCGGAGCGGATCCCAGAGTGGATCAACCTTCAAATATCCGTAGGTAAGGTAACCGGGCAGGTTCATGAGCCGGTGAATCAGCTCGAGCGCGCGATCGGTTTCGCCCGTCCAGGTGAAAACCTGCGCCTGCCCGTAGAGGACGAGCATTCCGTCATAAGCATCCCGGCTCAACGGCATGAGTTCGACGGCGTGTTGTGCTTCCGCCAGCGCGCGTTCCTTCTCCCCCAGCCCGGCATCAACCTGCGCCAGGACTGCGATGGTGCGCGCGTCATCCGGCTTGATCGTCAGGCGTTGCTCCAGAATTTTTCGCGCTGCGGTGAAAGCGGCGTGCGCCTTGTCCTGGTCTCCGGCGGCGCGCGCGATGATCGCTTCATACCAAGGCCGCGGATAATAGAAGCTGAAATCCACTTCCTGGAATGTGTTACGCGGGGAGGCGGCGAGCAGGCGCGCCGCGGCGGCAAAATCGTGCCTGACGAGCGCAACCAAAATTCGCACCGGCGTTTCACCACCGGCGACATCCAAATCAGGCGGCGCTTCGGCCAGGGCGCGACTCAAGATTTCTACCTCGCCGGTCGCGGCGAAGCGAATGAATTCGCGCCGCAGTTTTGTGATCGGCTGGTCGAGCCCGGCCGCGATCGCGCGGTTCGCCTCGGCAATCGCCGGGTCGAATTGCCGCAGCAGAACATAGGTATCCGCAAGCAGGTTGCTCGCGTTCGGGTTGCGCGGATCGAGCTCGACCGCGCGCATGAAATCATGTTTGCCCTCTTCCCAGCGTCCGAGGCGGCGATAGAGATAACCGGAGAGAGTGAGGAACGGGACGCTGTTCGGCAGGCCGGGTTTGGCCAGCGCGAGTTCTTTCTCCGCCTTCTCGTAATCGCGCTGGCACCGAAAATAATGATCGCCCATCGCGAGATGCGCCTCGGCCAGGTCGGGCTGGAGGCGCAGTGCGGTTTCCGCTGCAACCTGGCCGCGAACGGCGCGTTCGGTCGTTGGATCAAGGTCGAGAAAATAGAGCAGGTCATGAGCGCGCGCGGCGTAGCAATAGGCGAGCACAAAGCCCGGATCGCGCTTCGTCGCTTCATCGAGCAGATCGATCGCTTTGAGGAAGGAGACCTTGGGATCCTCGGCGTTCAGGTAGGAATCGATCAGCTCTTTTGCTTGCAAATAAAGATCGTAGGCGGCGAGATCTTTCGTCGGCCGTTGTTCGATCGAAGCCTTCTCTTTAGGAGAAATTTTTGCCTGCAGCTGAGTGACGATCGTCTGCGCAATCTCGCTCTGGATCGCGAAGACATCGGCCAGCTCGCGATCGAAAGTCTCGGCCCAAAGTTGTTCGTTAGTCCGGGCGTCAATGAGATGGGCGATGATGCGCAACCGGCGATTGGAACGCTGGACCGAGCCTTCGAGCAAATAAGCGACGCCGAGTTGTTCCGCGATTTTCTGCCGGTCGTGCGCGCGCTCCGCCTTGTACTGCTGCACACTGGTGTGGCCGATCACCTTCAGGTCCGCCACCTTGGCGAGATCGGTCAGAATCTGGTCCTGCACGCCGTCGGCG
Source organism: Chthoniobacterales bacterium (assembly GCA_036825615.1). GTDB lineage: Bacteria > Verrucomicrobiota > Verrucomicrobiia > Chthoniobacterales > UBA10450 > JAICXG01. The sequence continues at coordinate 18,594 of DAISXY010000016.1, read as the reverse complement.
AAAAAGGCATTCTCCTTTTCCGTGCTCAGGTTTTCCAAGGGGAGAACGGCAATACTCTTTTCCGGGATGCGCTGGTTCGTCAGGCGAGGATTTCGCCACGGATGCCAAAACCAGTAGGCGCTCAGAGCCAGCGCCGCGATCGCTGTGCCGACGCCGGCCAGCGCCCAGATCTGTCGGGAATGCGAAATACGCAGGCCGCTGACGTTGGGCGTCCGCTGAATCCCGCTGCTCGTGATATCGAACGCCCAGGCGAGAACGAGCGCGACCGGAAACCCGGCCGCAACCATCACTATCAGGACCTGCTGCAGCCAGACCGGCGCGTGAAATATCGGGAGCACTGTTCCGCCGAGCTGGACCAGACCCGAAGCTATGACGCCGTAAGCGATCGCGACGCGGTAAACTCGCCGCTGTCTCAGTTCGCGAAAAAAGCCGCGCATGTGCGGGGGAAATTAGCCGGTTGAAGTCACGAGGCGAACGCCGTCCGGTCGCGACCTATTTCCGCGCGACTTGCCCGCTGTCGTAGACGATCTCGCCGCCGATGACGGTCATGAGACAACGCGTCTTCAAGATCTCGGCCTCGGGAATTTTCATGATGTCGTCGGAAAGAATTGTGAGATCGGCGAGCTTGCCGGGTTCGATCGCGCCTTTCTCGTTTTCCTGGAAAGCCGCATAAGCGGGCCACTTGGTCAGCATCTCCAGAGCTTGCTCGCGCGAGACTTTTTCCTCCGGGTGCCAGTCGGGCGCGCTAAAACCGTTAATGCTCTTGCGCGCGACGGCGGCGTAGAACTCGATCATCGGCTCGCCTTTCTCGACCGGCGCGTCGGAGCCGGCCGTCACAATCGCGCCGCTCTTGAGCAGGCTCTCCCAGGCGTAGGCGCCTCGGAGACGCTTCTCGCCGAGCCGGCGCGGCGCGAAAAAGAAATCGCTGATCGCATGCGAAGGTTGCATCGAGGCGATGACGTGCAGTCGGGCGAAACGCGCGAGGTCCTGAGCCGCGAGGATCTGCGCATGCTCGACCCGCCAGCGCGGCTCCTTCACTTTGCGTTCGTCAGGCGGAACGGCTTTGAATGCTTCTTCGTAGAGATTCAGGATCTCGTGATTGGCGCGGTCGCCGATCGCGTGCGTCATGACCTGAATGCCTTTGCGCAAGGCCTCGCGGAACATCGAGCGCAGCTCCTCCGGTTTTTGAGTCAGAAATCCGGAAGTCCCGGGCTCATCGGAATACGGCTCGAGGAGCGCCGCGCTGCGCGAGCCTAACGACCCATCGAAGATCACCTTGATCGCGCGATTGGTGAAATGATGATCATAGGCGTCAAGAGTTGGCCCGGTCTTGAGAAGTTTTTCCGCGTCCGGACCCGGCCCCCAGACCGCGTTGTAAATCCGGAGTTTGATTTTTCCTTCGCCATACAGCTTCTGCATGATCGCGACCTCGGGCAGATAACTGCCGGGATTGTGGATCTCGCACCAGCCAAGCTCAACGCTGTGCTTTGCGCCTAACGAGAGCGCGCGCTCCTGCTCCTCCGTCGAAGGCGCGGGAATTTCCTTCTGCACGAGTTCCATTGCGTTGTCGAGGAGCATGCCGGTCGCCTCACCGGTTTTCTCGTCACGCACAATCCTGCCGCCGAATGGATCGGGCGTTTTCGGGTTGATTCCGGCAAGCTCCAGCGCCTTGCTGTTCGCGACCGCGCTATGACCATCGGCGCGGGTGAGAAACACGGGATTATCAGGCGCAACCTTGTCCAGCTCCTGACGCGTGGGAAAGACCGGCGGCTTCCAGAAAGTCTCAATCCAGCCGCGACCGGCGACCCATTGTCCCGGCTTTGTCGCGGCGACCTGTTGTTTCACTTCCTCCAGGAAAATCTTGTGACTGGTCGCGTTATCGAGATTGAGGGTGATGAGCCTCTCCCCCACCCCGAAGATGTGATAATGCGAATCGGTGAAACCGGGCACGACCGTCCGGCCGTGGAGATCGATCGTTTTCGTCTTCGCGCCCGCGCGCTCCTTCACCTCTTGGTTCGAGCCGACGAGCAAAATGCGCTCACCCTTGACCGCGATCGCCTCCGCGTGCGGCTGTGCGGCGTTCACGGTGTAGATGTTGCCATTCAGGAGTATCAGATCGGCAGAATCGTGCGTTTCGCCGGACGAGACTCGGCCTAACGAGAGAAACAGAAGGAGGCAGAGGAGCCGCAGGTTCCTCATCGCTGCCGCTTAGGAACTTTTCGATCGCCGGCGGCTGCCATTCAGCAGCGAAGCACGTTCGATCAACAGCGAACTGAGATGATGTGGCCGCTCATGGCGGTCGATAAAAACGACAAAGGAGCCCCTGGGCGAAATCGAAATGAAATCCGGATGAGGCACTTCGAATCGCTCGCCGCTCACCATTCGAATCTCGTACGGAACAAAGGGAACGGCGCGATTAAATTCACGGATTGAAGCGATAACCACATGGAATCGATACTGCGCCGCGCGCCGGGCGGCAAGTGGATTACCCAGCAGTCCAGTTCGGCGATCGCTTCTCGAGAAACGCGGCGATGCCCTCCTTCGCTTCGGCCGATTCGCGCGCTTCCATGTGATGCTGCAAGGCGCGCTCAATATCTTCTTTCACCGAGGAGGACCAGAGCGCTTCGATCAACTTCTTCGTGCTCGCAAGCGCGCCGGGCGCGCCCTGCAAGACCGCATCGACAAACTTTTGCGTTTCGTTTTCCAGCTCGTTAGGCGGAACCACGCGATTGATGAGGCCGATTTCACGCGCCCGCCCGGCCTCGATCAGTTCGGCCGTGAAAAGCAGCTCGCGGATGTCGCGCTCGCGCAGTTGGCGGCGGAGAAAGGTGAGGACAAGCGCGGCCACGAGACCGCGGCGCGTCTCGGGATAACCGATCCTGGTTCCTTCAGCCGCGACCACAAAATCGCAGGCCGACATCAGCCCGGCGCCGCCGGCGAGCGCGGCTCCGTGCACCTGTACGATCGTGATGAGGCGCGTTTGGCTGATTGCGAGCAACGTTTTCGCTACCATCTCCGCGGAGCGATGCGCGCGCTCGGCGATCGTGGTTTCGTTCAGATCGAGCCCGGCGCAGAAGGCCTTGCCCGCACCGCGGAGGATGAGAACGCGCTTCTGCGAATCAGCGGCGGCGCGATCGAGCGCATCGGTTAGCTCGGTCAGCAATTCGATCGTTAAGGCATTGCGCCGCTCGGGGCGGTTGAGCGTGAGCACAGTGATGCGCGGGTCTTTTTCTTCGATGAGGACGTTAGGCATGTGAGTGATTCGAATTCAGAAGCGATCGCGCCTAAGCTAGCTGCCGGCGATGCAGGAACAAACGGTGAAGTTAATCGAGTGCCCGCGCGATGCCTGGCAGGGCTTGCCTCGCCAAATCCCGACTCACTTGAAGGTGCAATACCTCCGCGCCTTGATTGAGGCCGGGTTCAAGCACCTCGATGCCGTCAGCTTCGTCTCGCCGAAGGCGGTCCCACAAATGGCCGACAGCGAAGAAGTCCTCGCCCAACTCGCTCTGCCTGACGACGTCGAGATCATTGGGATTGTCGTGAACGAAAGAGGCGCCGAGCGCGCGATCGCGACCGGTAAGGTGACCACGCTCGGGTTTCCCTGTTCGATCTCGGAAACCTTCCTGCGCCGGAATCAGAACCAGTCGTTAGGCGAAAACATCGAGGTGCTGGCGCACATTGCGCAGCGCGCGAGCGAAGCCGGCCTCCAAATCGTGGTTTATGTTTCGATGGCCTTCGGAAACCCTTACGGCGATGCCTGGAGCGGAGAGCGCGTCGTCGAAGTCGTTGAGAAAATCACCGACCTCGGCATCTGCTCGATTTCCCTGGCCGACACGATTGGCGCAGCCGATTCCGAATCGATCAGGCAGCTCGTCTCCGCCGTGAAATGCGACTGCGACCGCTGCGATGTCGGTGTGCACCTGCACAGCACGCGAGCCGAAGCCGCAGGAAAAATCCTCGCGGCTTACGACGCCGGCTGCCGCCGCTTCGACTCCGCGCTCGGCGGCCTCGGCGGCTGCCCCTTCGCGCAGGATGAATTGGTCGGGAATATTGCGACCGAGGAAGTCTGCAAGGCGCTTGCCACCCGCGGAGTGCGACTCCCGATGGAGCCAGCGCTCGGGCAGTTGCGCGAAATGACAGCGCGAATCGGTTCCGATTTTTCTTGAACCAAGCTTACCCGTTCGGGATCGGATCGATCGGTTGACGCGCTTGCTCGACCAACTGCCCAAAGCGTGAATCACCACGGAGATCGTCCCATCCCGGGCTCAAGGCCAGCTCGCCGTAGTCAGGACCAGCAGGAATCTTTACCAGCGCAGCCAGCTTGGTGATTGCGACATCGCTTTGGCCGAGCCAGGCATAAACCTGCGCTTCCAACAGCGCGACTTTGGCACCCTCGATTGCGTCCTTTGCGATTGGCCACACCTCGACGGCATGGCGCGCTTGCTGGAGCGCTTTGTCCTTCTCGCCAGCTCCCGCTTCGCAGAGTGCGAGATAGCTGAGCAGGTCTGAGTCGTTAGGCTGGTCGCGCAGTTCCGCTTCGAGCTTGCTCGCCACCGCCGCAAATGTTTCCCGTGCGCGATCGTTATCACCGCGGGCGCGCGCGATCACTCCTTTCCAAAAAAGCACCCACGGTTCCAGCTCAGAGAGCGTGGCCTTGTCTGCAATCTGCTGCGCGGCATCGAAGTCTCTCTGAAGAATCGCAATTTGCAGGCGCAAGTAATCCTCCATTGGAGCGTTGACGGGCGATGACTGCACTGCGCTCGATGCCGCTTTCAAGCCGCCTTGCGACATGGCGATCGCTGCTTTGCGACGCCAAAGTGGACCCGCAAACTGCGGCGGGAGCACGCCGAGCGCGCGATCGACCACCCGCTCCGCATCCGCGTATCGGCGTAACAGGGTGTAACACTGCGCGAGCGCCGGAAGCAGCGCGGGGTCGCGCGGATCGAGCGCGACGGCTTTCTCACCGTGCTCGATCGCCTCTTTCCATCTCCCAAGGCGGGAGTCGACCAAGCTTGCGATTGCCAGCGCGTCGACGCGCGTCGGCAACGCGCGCAAGGCGGCGGTGATCTCCTTTTCCGCCCGCGATAAGTCGCGTTCACCATCGTAATAGTAGACTGCCTGCGCGAAATGAGCGGCGCCGGAGTCGGGCGCGAGCTGAAGCGCCTTATCGGCGGCTAGTTTGGCGGTGTGAAGATGCGCGTCGGTGTGCTCGAAGTCTCGATACAAATAAAGCTGTGCCTCAGCGAGCAGCGAATACCCGAGCGAAAATTTCGGATCGCGCGCGGTGGCGTTTTCCAATAAACCGACGGCGGTTGTTAGGCTCTCATGATATTTCGCGCCGGTGCCGAATTCGTAAACCAGCGTCCGTGCTTCGAGGAATTGTTGGCGGGCTTCCGGATTGTGCGTCGCTTCTTCGGGATTGTCCGCGGCCGCGATTTTCGGCGAGCCCGTTACGCGCGGCTGACCGGCGGAGCGGAAGAGAAGCGCGCCGACGAGAAGGCCGATCGTGGCGAGCGCGCAGGCGACCGCAATTCGCCCTGAGTTGCGACGAAGGAAACGCCTCGCGACATACGAAGCGTTATTCTTGCGCGCGACGATCGGCCGGTGGGAAAGATGTCGCTCGACGTCTTGCGCGAACGCCGCCACCGAGGCATAACGGCGAATTGGCTCCTTCCGCAGCGCCATGAGCACGATGGTGTCTAGATCGCCTTTTAACTGGCGCCCGATCTCGGCATTCGCTACCGCGACACTTGGAAGGATCGGTTCTTCCTCGCTCAGCACCCGCACGATTTCCGCGGCGGCGGGATTCGCCGACGCAAACCGATGAGGCAACGCGCCCGTGAGAAGCTCGTAGAACAGCGCCCCAAGCGCATAGACGTCGCTCGCCGGAGTGATGGCTTCGCCCCGGGCCTGTTCGGGCGAGGCGCAGTTCGCCGTAAACCGGCGCTCGGCTGTGAGCGTGACAGCAAATGCGTCCTCCTCCTCCGAAGCCAAGAGTTTCGCGATGCCAAAATCGAGCAGCTTCGGTTCGCCGTCCCGCCTAACGAGAATATTGCTCGGCTTGAGATCGCGATGCACGACCTGATTTTGATGCGCCGCCTCGACCGCGCCGCAGACCTTGAGAAAGAGCGCGAGCCGCTCTGCAATCGAGAGAGCTTTACCGCGCGCAAAGTCGGTGATCGGTTCCCCTTCGACGTACTCCATCACGAAGTAGGGCAACCCGTCATCACTCGTGCCGGCGTCGAGGAGCCGCGCGATATTCGGATGGTCGAGGCCCGCCAGAATGCGCCGTTCCGCCCGAAAACGGCGCAGGATTTCATCCGTGTCGGTGCCGCGCTTGAGCAGCTTGATCGCGACCAGCTTTTCAAATTCCCCGTCGGCGCGTCGCGCCAGATAAACCACGCCCATTCCGCCGCGGCCGACCTCGCGCACGATCTCATAGGCGCCGAGACGGCAGCCGATCGGCAAGGGGGCAGCGGTAAGTTGATCGGCGCATTGGTCGAAGGCCGCTGTCTTCTGGGCAAGGAGCGACTCGATCTCGGCCTGCAGGGTGGTGTCCCCGGCGCAGGCCTGAGCGATAAACGTGGTTCGCTTCTCCGGCGTACTCAGCTCGAGCGCGTCCGCGAGAATTATTTTCACCTGCTGCCAGCGCGCCGCGGTTGCGGCACCATTGGCTGGCGGGGGATCGTTGAGCGATTCCAGCGCCATGTCCTCAAGCCGCCCCGGTCAATCGACGCCGTAGCCAAAGCTTGGCCGTGGCCCATTCGCGTTTCACGGTCGCGACCGAGATCGACAAGGCCTTGCTGACTTCTTCAATCGTTAGGCCGGCGAAGAAACGCAGCTCCACGATTTGGGCCTGCTTCGCGTCCACCCGTTCCAGGTCGCGCAAAGCCTCATCCACTTCTTCCACCGCCAAGTCGCGTTCTTCGTAGAAATCGAGTGCGTCGTCGAGAGTCAGGCGGATGGCCTCCTCGCCGCCGCGTTTCGCCGCGGCCCGGGCGAGGGCGTGATTGGTTAGAATCCGACGCATCATCCGGGCGGCGAGGCCGACAAATTGGGCCCGGTTCTCAGCGTTTAGTTCGCGCTGCTCCAGCATTCGCAGATACGCTTCATGCACCAGCGCGGTCGGCTGCAAAGTGTGACCGGCCCGTTCAGCGCGCAGATAACTCGCCGCCAGTCGTCGCAGTTCGGCATACACCGCCGGCAGCACCGCGGCCAGATTCTGGCTTCGCGCTTCGGGGGCACGCTGCAGGGTAGCGATGAAATCCTTCTCCGCCTCGGAAAGGAAAGCGTCTGGTTCAGGGCGGCAATCGGAAGCAGCCACGGCCGCTGATTAAACCACAAACACCAGGGGCCCGTCTACGGCGGGCGTCTTCCGGCCGGCTGGCTTCGGGAAAAATTCCTGAGCCGATTCGGACCGATTTCCTGCGTTACGACCAAAGCCCCGGTTTCGGCCGGTGGCCTAACGAAACAAACAAAAACAACAAGATTGGAAATCAGCCTTATGAAAACAAGACCATGCAACCGGATCGCTGCCGCGATCCTTACCGTCATCCTCGCTCTGCCGCTCGCATCGCTGTGTGCCGGCGACACCGGTCAGCACCAGCGGGAACTCATCGTCAGTTTTGAGGAAATGTTCACCGGCGACACGACCATTGATGGCGATAGCACTCTCACGGGATTCTTCACCGGCGCCGGCACGCGCCACGAGGATTTCACCGCGACCCAGGTCGGTAAACTGGTTTACGTCACGGGCACCGTCACCATCACGACGGACGATGGCACGCTCACTTCGACCTTTACCGGCACCACACCGGTCGACAAGAATCCGACCTTTATCGAAGGCCCGGAAATGCTCACCGGCGGCACCGGCATCTACGCCAACGCCCAAGGCAACGGCACTTTTCAGGCGACGGTCGATTTCGAGACCGGCCAGATCGTCGGCACCGCGAAATTCCTTGTCCGGGCCCCATAAAGGAAGAGTCGCGCGAGCTTAAGCCACCACCGAACCTTGCCCGGTCCGCCCAAGGCGCGACCGGGCAAGGCTTCGGTGTGCGCATTGGTTTTGAGGCCACAGCAAAGCGCTTGCAGACTCACTTTGTCTGTCGTCAGGGTTCCTTGTCAGGCAAATCGACGAGTGGGCAAGTCGGTCGACATCCCAAACGAGTTGTGATTGAAACTCATTTCCTGGGTTCCTGGTTTCCAAATTCAATCCTGCTGACACGGTTGAGCCGCCAGCTTTCAGTTTTCCACTTTCAGGATCTCAGCTTTTCAGCTTTTCTTCCTACTTCTTCCTTCCGCCTTCATCCTTCCTACTTTCTCCCCTCACCCTCCCTGCCACCCCTCTCCCGACTCACCGCCAACGACGGGCGCGGGACGGCGCGAGGTCAGGGTTGATCCCGTGCTCGCGGCGATGATGAGCGCCACGGCGAGCCATTGACGCGGCGAGAGCAGTTCGTGCAGGAAGACCAGCCCGACAAGCGCGGCCACAGCGGGCTCCAGGCTCATCAGGATTCCAAAAGTCCGCGCGGGTAGCTCCTTCAGCGCGATCATCTCGAGGGTGTAGGGAATCGCGCTCGAGAGCAGCGCCACCCCGATTCCCGCGGCGAAGAGCGCGGGCGTCAGTCGCGCGAACCCGCCGGTTGCGACCGCGACCGGCAGCGCCACGAACGAAGCGATTGCCATTCCGGTCGCGACCGGGGCGCCGCCCGAGATCAGGCGTGACACCCGGCCACCGAGCAGGATGTAAGCGGCCCAGCACCCGCCCGCCGCCAGCGCGAACCAGACACCGAGCGCGTCCGCTCCTCCGCCCGTCCAAGGCGCGATCAGCATGATACCCGTCCAGGCCAAAACCACCCATGCCATATCCACCGCGCGCCGCGATCCGAACACCGCGACCGCGAGCGGCCCGACGAATTCCACCGTCACCGCGACTCCCAGTGGGATCCGAGAGAGCGCCAGGTAAAAGACGATGTTCATCGTTCCCAACACCAGGCCGTACGGGATCACCGCCCGCCACTGCGCCGCCGTCGCCCGGCCCAGCCGCGGTCGGAACGCCGCCAGCAGCATGATCGCCGAGAGGCCGACGCGCAGGCCCACCGTTCCAGTCGGCCCGAGCGCGGGAAAAAGGCCTTTGGCCAGCGCCGCGCCGCCTTGTGCGCTGACGATCCCGCCCAGGATTGCCGGGATCGGCGGGATAGCCGCGAGCTGCACCCGCTTCGTCTCGTCCATGCGCCCTCGATAGCGCCCGCAGCGCCCCGGTCAAGCGCGGTCGGTTGTCAGGAAGGACCGACCATTTTCATTTCTGCATCATGAAGTTTGGTCGCAGACTTTACTCGCACTTCTAAAGCACCAAAAGCCGCGCACATTCGTGCCGGGCGCGGCCCTCAAGCCGAGCCGCCAGTTATTGGGCCGGGACTGCTTTGCGAATGGTGTGGAAGTCGCAGAAGTAAAGGGCGCCGGTTGTATCGACGATGATCGCCTTCGGGAAAGTCAATTCCGCATCGGCGCCGGTGCCATCTTTCCAACCCCAGTTTAATTGCGCACCGGCGAGCGTGGTTACCTGACCGCCGCTGATTTTGCGCAGCAAGCTGTTATCTGAGTCGGTCACGAAGATGTCGCCGGCGCTATCCACCGCCACGGCATGCGGAGTGTGGAAGGTGGCGATGCTTACGGGGCCATCTTTAGCACCATTCTTGCCCGTGCCCGCGATCGTGGTGACGACGCCCGCGGCTGAGACTTGGCGAATGGTGCTGTCGCCCGAGTTTGCGACGATCAAGTTCCCGACGCTGTCGAAGACGAGACCATGCGGAGCGTTCAAGTGGTCAGCGAATATGCTGACCTGGCCATCGGGCGTGACTTTGTCGATTTCATTGAGGACCGAGACGTAAATGTTTCCTGTCGCATCAACCGCAATGCCCGCAGTGTTACCAGAGACCACCGCGGCGGTGGTGACGTTGCCAGCACTGTCCAGTTTGCGGACTGCGTTGTTCAGGCTGTCGGCAATGTAGAGATTGCCGGAAGCGTCGCGCGCGATCGCGACCGGTTGATTGAAGCGCGCGTGATCTCCTTTGCCATCGACAAGGCCAGCCCGCAGCACTTTGCCTGCGATTGTGGTCACAGCGCCGGCGGAGTCGATCTTGCGGATGGTATCGTTGATTGTATCGCAGACATAGAAGCCACCGGCGCCGTCGGAGACGATGCCGACGGGGCCGTTGAAGCGGGCTTCGGTGCCGGCGGCATCGCGGCTGCCCTCGGGAGCGAGTCCGGCCACTGTGCTGGTGCTTCCGCGGTTAGGGATGCGCCGGATGTTATGATTCCATGCATCAATCGCGTAGAGATCGCCCGAGGGACCGAAAACGAGGCCCGCGATGTTCTCAAAGTGGGCCTTCAGCCGCACCGCGTCCTCGCTCCCGGGAAGAGTTCCGGCGTAGAGAACACGAATGCCCGTTGGCGGCACGTAGCAGATGAAATCTCCATCCGTGGCGAGGACATGGCCCTGGCGATCCACTGCTACGTCCGAGGTCAGAACAATGGCGCTGCGGTTATAATGGGTAACCACGGCGGCAGGTGTAATCTCACGCACCTGCTCAGTGCTATATTCGGCTGCGAAGATGTTGTCATTCTGGTCAATCCCCAGCCCACCGATTTGAACGAACCCCGCCTCCGTCCCGGTGCCATCTTCATCACAGCAACCGCCGCCGGCGAAAGTGCTGACGATATCGTCCGGCGTGATCTTACGGATAACCTGGTTGCCCACTTCTGAAATGAAGAGGTTACCCGCGCGGTCGATCACCATGCCATAGGGGTAATTAAAGAGCGCCTCCGGGCCCGGTCCGTCCACATGACCAAATACTCCAGGCGTGCCGGCGATGGTCGTGACGACCGCATTGGGAGTGATTTTGCGGATGGTGTTGTTCTCTATATCGGCGACATAAACATTGCTCGCAGCGTCAATAGCTATCTCTCCGGGAGCCTTGAAGCGAGCCGCGCTCCCCTGCCCATCGGCGCTTCCTTCCTCGCCGGCCATTCCAGCAAAGGTCGTCACCACCCCGTCGGGGGTGATCTTGCGAATGGTATCGTTAGATGTGTCGCTGACGTAGAGATTGCCGGCGCGATCGAAGGCTCCGCCTTGGGGATAGTTAAAGCGCGCTTCAATGCCGGTGCCATCCTGACTGCCTCCGCCGCCCCAACCGAAGGCAGTTGTGACGGTGTAAGGCTGATAGATGGAGTCGGTGCGCGGCTGAGCAATACTCGCCATCGCGAGCAGAAAAAGAAATGAGAGCGTTTTCATCAGGTTCGGGAATTTGCAGTTGTGGAAACCAGTGCAAGTCTGTTTAAGAGGAATCGCAGGGGAACTGTCAAGAAAACTAATCCAGATCCAGCTCTGCCTGGGCGCAGCGTGACGCCAAGACTAAGGCTAACCCTAACTCTAACTCGACCGCGGCACTGCGCCGCCCGATTCCCCGCGCTAACCGGTCGCGGGCGCAAGCGCGGTAAGCAGTTTCCCGAAGCGCGCGTCGCTGCGGAGTGAGTCCCAGGCCGGGTCGAGCTTGAGTGATCCATAGGTGACGCCCGCTGGCTGATGACTCAGTTTTTCGAGGATCTCGAAGGCACGATCGGTCTCGCCGACCTGCGCATAGATACCCGCCAGCCGAATCAGAATCTCGCCCCCAATGATGGAATCCTTCGTCACCGGAAGCAGCTGAGCGGCGCGCTCGCCGTCGCGCACGGCTTCCTCTTTTCGCCCGAGCGCGGCGTCGATCTCGGCGCGGGTCATGAGCGCCGGGCCGCTCTCGGGATGCGCCTCGGCGTTGGCGGCGGCTCGTTCCCGGGCAGCGAGCAGTTTTGTTTTCGCCCTTTCCTTGTCTCCCAAACCGCGAGCCACGACCGCTTCCTGAAACTCTCTTGGAAAGAAGAAACCGAATCCTTCCAGATCGATCTCGGGGACCGCGCCGCCCGCGAGGATTTCTTCAGCGCCATGGTAATCGCGTTGGAGGAGCGCGAGCCAGAAGCGGCCTGAGGCCAACTCTTCCGCGGTCATCTTCTTTGCCGCTTCGCCCGTGACTATATCCTGCAAGGGGCGCAGGTCGGCTTTCCATTCGATAATGAAAGCGGCGCGCTCGAATTGCAGGTCGTAAGCGTCAGGCTTCCAGGTTAGTGCCTGGTCGAGAATGCGGATGGATTCGGGATAACGGCGCAGGGAAGCGTCGGTTGCCGCGGTTTCTGAGATGACGGTGAGGTTGCGCGGATCGGCTGCCATCACTTCCGCGATTTGGGCTCGGGCTTGCTCGAAGTGTCCGCGTCGGCGCTCGATCATCGCGATGTAGAAAGGCACCGAGGAATCGTTAGGCAGCTCTTTTCGCGCTGCCGCCAGCTCGCGCAGAGCCGCGTCGTAATCACGTTGCCCCCAATAATGGAAGATGCCGCGCGCAAGGTGGACTCGGCCGCCATCCGGTTGCTGCTGCGCGGCCTGCTCGATCGCGTGTCGGGCAGCCTCGAGATCTACCGGTGAGTGATCTCCCTGCCAGTAGAGATAAAGATGATTTGCTGCCAGAACGCATAAGGCGGAAACAAAGGTTGGATCGCGCCGAACGGCTTCTTCGAGAAGAGGAATCGATCGTTTAAAATTCTCCGTCCCACCCCCGGCAGTGACGGTGTTCCGGTTGATCTCCTCGGCCCGGAGATAGAGGTCGTAGGCGACCATGTCCTTCGTCGGTTTGGCCTCCATCGCGGCCTCTTCCTTTGGTGAAAGCCTGCCTTGTAACTGGTCGGCGATCGCTTTGGCGATCTCACTTTGAATCGCAAAGACATCGGCCAGGTCGCGGTCGTAAGTCTGGGCCCAAAGGTGAGCATCATTGCGCGCGTCGATTAGCTGCGCATTCACCCGGACGCGATTGCCGACGCGTTGCACGCTGCCTTCAAGGACCCTCGCGACCCCCAGGGCGTGTCCTATCTCGCGCAGGTTACGATTGGCGGTGTCCTTGAATTGCATCACCGACGTGCGGCTAATCACTTTCAGGTCGGCGATTTTCGCCAGGTCGGTCAGGATCTCATCCTGTACGCCATCGGCGAAATAAGTGTTGGCCTTATCATCACTGAGATTCTCAAAAGGCAGAACGGCGATCGATTTTTCGGTAATGGATGATGCCGGAGCGGAAGAGGGCGGAAGAGGCGGTGGCGGAGGAGGCGGACGCGAGATCGACTTGATGATCGCGGGCACAAAGATGAGCGCAACGATGATGAGACAAAGCAAAAGGATTGCAAAAACGACGAGCGCCGCCGGGAGGAAACGGCTTTTCTTCGCCGTCGGGGCGGGTGTGTCGGCAGGTTTCTTTCCTTCGACCCGCTGAAACTTGGCCGGCAAGGCGGGGTTGCCGATTTGCTCTGCGTAAAGATTGACGAGGTGCAGGCGGAGGCCGTGTTTCACTTCGCACTCACCCAGATCATGTAAGCGCGGCGCCCATTGGCGATACTGCGCCAGATCATCCGCCACTCGCTGCGAGAGAAGGATGTGGCCGGCATCGCCGCAATCCATTACCCGCTGCGCCATGTTGATCCCGGCCCCGGCGATGTTCGTGCGACCGCTCACGTCGGTCACTTCGCTCACCGGACCGCTGTGAATACCCATTCGCACCGGGATCTCGGGATGCTTCTGAAGCGCCTCGGCGATCTCCAGCGCGCAACGGGCCGGTTCCTCGGAGCTATGACGAAAAACCAGCGCCATCCCGTCGCCGGTCGGGAGCTTGACGAGTTGCTCGTCGGGCGACTCGCGCACCTGCGGAGTCGCAAGCACGATGTCGTTCAGGAGAGCGAGACGCTCCTTTTGCTCTTCGATCAGCAGCGTCGAGTATCCGACGATGTCGATGAAAAGGACGTGCCCAATTTCAAATTGCAGGTTTTCGTCCATCGCCCGGCAATCATGATGCGGGTTGCAGCCGAAAGCCAGTCTTGCTGCGGCGCGGCTGGCGTTTCAGGAGCAGGGGCAGGGATTAGCGACAGAACGCGCCGTCGACTCACTTTCAACTTCCGATAGATGTGACTGAGGTGCTTCTTCACCGTTTCAATAGCACAACCAAGCTCGTGTCCGATCTCCATCACAGAGGAATAATCTCAAACAGTCGCGTGTGCTCAGCGCAAAAGCATCTGCCTCCGCCGCAGATTTGCTGGTGTAGGACTCATCGGCCCTCCGTGCGGCGGCACGTGGCGATCATTCGATTGACGGCGTTTACAGTTGCGGCGGCCGGTCTCGACGTTGAGAATATTGACACGCTGGCTGAATCATCTCGTCATGATCATGCGACGGCTTTTTGTTTGCAGCGCCCTCCTGCTCTTCGCGAGCGTCGCTTGCGCTGTCGGCTCGTATCAGCGCACGAGAGATGGAAAAACGCTCTTCTGGAATGCTTCGCCCAAGCCAGACGAGGAGGCGACGTGGTCGGGCAAGCGCGACAAGCATGGATTCGCCACTGGCTCTGGTATACTGACGTCGTATAAAGTTATACCCACATTCATCACTGGCTCTCTCCTTCCGGATACCAGAAGATACACGATCGTCGTCAGCCGCCGTTCTGGCAAGATGGTGCACGGCAAATGGAAGGGAGCTGTCACTTCCGTCGATCGCCATGGAAAAAGATTGCCGGCGACTTTTGCTAACCGGCGATCGGTGGATCGCTCGCCACACAATCGCCTTGGACCTGAGAAAAAAGCCACCCCGGCGCCAACCCCGGCAGTGACGTTAGCGCCAACGGTGGAGCAAACTCCCGCACCCGTACCAGAAGAGGGTCCTTCGCCCGGCGCGCAGGAACTTCTGGCTGCACTCACCCAACCAACCGCGCCCGACCGAGTGTCGAAGCAACCAGCCGCGCAACCTGATGCCCAAAAGCCACAATCCTACCCGATACCCACTCCGGCGGCCGATTCTCTGCGCCCGCTCACCGCACCCTCATCACCTTTATTGAAACCGCCGCCAAATGTGGACGAACAAACCGTTGCCACGTTCGACACGGTCTACCAAAAGGCCGTTGCGGCCAATGACGCCGCAATCATGGATCAGATCCTGGCCGATGACTTCGTTTTCGTAACTGACCGCGGTGCTTCTTTGACCAAAGCCGACCTGCTCAAGGAAGCACGAGACAACCGGACGATCTACGAGATCCAGGAGGAGGAGGAAGGCACACAGAAAGTGCGAATATGGCGCGATACGGCTGTAGTTACTGCGCTCTTGAGGATCAAAGGCCGGAGAGATGAAAACCCTTTCGATTACGAAGTCTCGGTTAATCAGATTTATGTTCGGACGCCCACTGGTTGGCGTTACGTATTCGGGCGAGCGTCGATCCCGTTGCCAAACTCCGACGCGAAATAAGTTTTTCGGTCACCTGAGCGGTTCTGCTTTGCGTTTGCGACGCTTACCGCAAACCGATCGCAAAAAGGACGAAGAACAAGCTGCCGTGACGGACTCCAATTCGCATCCACAATCCGCATTCCGCAATTCCCCCGCCCTCTTCCTTCTGCCTTCCTACTTCTTCCTTTGAGGCACACGACCCCGTCCGCCTTCGCCAGTGGCCGAGGAAAAGTTACAACGGCGTAAAGATTGGCCGTTCGCGTCCGCGGGTGAGCCACGTTACCGGTCGCCCCCATGAAAAACCTACTCATCTTAGCAGTGATGGCACTCTTTGCAGTCCCATCGTTCACCAAAGCCGACGTGGAGGATCGGCTTTACGATTTCACCGACGCCTATTACCTCCAAAACGGCGTCAACCCCGCTCTCATCAGCGGACGAATGGAAGAGGGCACCGGGATCGCGGTGGTCGACACACCCATCTTTTCTTTCCAGAGAAATGTGCGCGCGCTGCTCACCCTTTCGGCCTATGATCACAGCGCCAACATCAATTATTTCACCGTTCTCGGTGGCTTCAGCGCCGATGCCTTCACGGCTAACTCAGCTGGACAAAATGCCCGCGCGATTGCGGATAGCTTCACTGAGTACCTCTTCCCGCAGGCCGGCACCGATCCGATTGGCTTCACCTTTTGCCAATCCTCGTTGCTTGACATGCGCAATGGCTACTTCGGCAAAGATCCGCTCGGTCTTTGGATTCATAAGTGGGTGAATTTCACTCCCAAGGCCTTGACGACCCGTGCCGGAAAGCAATTCCTTAATGGGCTGGCGAAAAAGAACGGTAAATCGTTCGACGGCACTCCCATCATCGCGACCACGAGTGACATCGATAGCCTGCTGAGCAAAGGCTACATCACGGTGGTGACTCGGGCGGAGACCGACCCGCTGCGCTATGCGATCTGCCCGGTCATCGAAGATCCGACCGACGGCGGCATTGCCATCGATCAATTCCTCGCCCTTCCGCTAAAGACCGACGGCACACCCGTGGAACCCGAGTTCCTGACCAACTTCGAAAGCCTTCGCACGACCGGCGACTGGGCTAACTAAGAGTAATAAACCAACCAACTACTAATTTCGACACAAAGCCGCTCCTGGGTTGTCCGGGGGCGGCTTTTGTGCTTCGAGCGGTCCCGATTGACCGCAGCTCCGACCCAACAAGCGCTTCCGCGGTTCAGTTAGCGCCTTCCGCTCGCGAAACACATTCCCAGTTTGCTTTGCAATTTGAATGGAATATACGGCAGACACATCATGAGCACGACAGTGACTGAATCTTCTTTTGAAACCATCCGCGACGCAGTCCGCAAACGTTACGGCGCGACCGCCCGCGGCGAATCCACCGGCTGCGGCGACGAATGCTGTAGCTCGACAGGTACAGCTGCGACAGACCTGGGTTATTCAGCAGAGGATAAGGCGGCGGCGCCGGAAGCCGCTGACCTGGGCTTGGGCTGCGGCAATCCACTCGCAATTGCGTCGTTGAAGCAAGGTCAGGTGGTGCTCGATCTCGGCTCGGGTGCAGGATTCGATTGCTTCCTCGCTGCGCGCGCCGTGGGGCCGGCTGGACATGTCATCGGCATAGACATGACCCATGACATGCTCGCGAAAGCGCGGGAGAACGCGCGCAAGAATGGCTTCAGCAATGTCGAGTTTCGCCTCGGCGAGATAGAAGCGCTGCCGGCGGCGGACAACAGCGTCGATGTGATCATCTCCAATTGCGTTATCAACCTTTCACCCGAAAAGCCCCGCGTTTTTCGCGAAGCCTTTCGTGTCTTAAAATCCGGCGGGCGCCTTGCGGTCGCGGATATCGTCGCGACAGCGCCTTTGCCAGATGATGTGAGATCGAATTGGTCGGCTTACACCGGCTGCATGGCTGGTGCGTCGCAGATCAGCGAACTCGAAGCGATGCTTAGAGAGGCCGGATTTGAACAGATCAAGATCGCCCCGAAAGACACTTCGCGGTCATTCATTCGCGAATGGCTGCCGGGCAAGCGGGTCGAGGATTACCTCGTTTCTGCGACGATCGAGGCGACAAAACCGTAGCCGAGGGATTTCTGTCTCCGAGCCATAAACGGGATCTCGGGGCCGTGTCTGTAGTGCAGAGACGACCCCAAAAATACTCCCCAGTGCCCATAGGAATCTCGGCCCTGCCGCGCTGCCCGTTCGAATTCAACTCGCGCCTTAAGTGGCGTGGCGCGGCTACCGTTCCCGCCTTCCGGCAAGATCGAAATTCTAACACTGACACCTTCCTGCCCCCAAAGATTGTTCTTGTGATCCAGCACTGCTTTCGCGCATGCAGTCTCAGATGAACAAAGAAATCAACACTCGTCTAAGAACCGCAATCAGATACGTGGCAGCCGGCGTCCTGTTTACCGGATGTGCTATCCGCGGGGGGCCGGCCGCTAGACAGCCGGGCATCCCGCCGCCGCCGCACCCGCTGGAGTGCTGTCAGTGTATTGGCAAGGAGAGTCCCGAAAGCGTGATCCTCCTCAACACCGGCGCTGCACCCTGGATGTTCGTGTCGACATCCTCTGGCCCGGTGACTCCCTATCCGGCGGTAGTCGTAGCACCGTATCTGGGTTGGACGACCGCGCTGTCACCTTCGGCCCAATGGGTAGCTCCAAGCCTGCTCGCCGCACAATGGTTTGGCTCGGGGTCGAACCCAACCGGCGGCGCCGGGCCCGGCAATTACGGCTATCGTTTAACCTTCGATGCTCGTTATTGCGTTATCCCATCTACCATCACGATTTCAGGCAAGTTCGCAGCTGACAATGCTGCACAAATGTCCGTAGATGGCAATTTCGTTGCCCAGACGCCAGGGTTTGGCAGTGCGTTCATCACAGGCTTCGCAACCTACAACATCGTTAGCTTTTCTTACACGATCCCGGCATCCAACGTGGCCGGATTGCACACGATCACGATGATCGTGAATAACGACATCAACGGCCTGTCCACTACCGGGTTAATCGTGCAAGCGACAGCGGTTCGCGTCTGCGAGTCGAATGCTGAAATAGATCCGCGGTTCGAAAAGAAAAAATAGGCACAGCGTACGTTCCCATTGCCCATTGTCCTGATCGGCCAACTCGCGCAGCTTCTCCAAAATGGCGCGCCGACCCGTCCCGTTCCCGCGACCACAGAGGAAGAGGCGGCCGCGGCGCCCGCGGTGGAACCGGACATCCGCAACGTGACCGTGCTAGTGAGCCTGC
>DAISXY010000015.1:0-98444 GCA_036825615.1 Chthoniobacterales bacterium | reverse complement strand
GGGGTCCCTCGCCGCGCTGCGCCGGCTCGGGATGACAAAGCGGGGGCTAGGGAGACGGCGCGGTGGTCCATCGCTAATTGCAACCCCTGTTGTCATCCCGAGTCGCCGAAGGACGGCGAGGGACCTCGCGGTTGTAATGTGGGCGTGCTGGGAACGGCTGAGCGGCCGATGAAGTTTGGGCTTTGCTGGGTACATGGAAAGCGCGGACTGCGCTGGCGGGGTCCCTCGCCGCGCTGCGCCGGCTCGGGATGACAGAAGCGGCGCTTAGCGCCGCACGGTGCGCGCGATTTCCTCCGCGGCGCGGGCGAGGAGCCGGCTCTCGGCCGCCACGACCGCGGCATAGCCATCGCCGTGGATCGGCTCGCGCAGGCTCGCGCTGTAGCGCCCGCTCGTCGGGCCGTTGCGTCCGAGCAGTTGCCAGGAAAAATCCAGCACCGCGTCGTTCCCGCTGATGCCGTGGAACTGCCGGATATCGATCGCGACCTCCGTGCCCGGCGGGCTGCCCGCGGGCCAGGGATAGGCGAGCAGCTCGCGCCCGCCTAACAATCGCCCGAGATCGGCCGCCAGCACCTGGGTGATGTTGTCGCGGAGCGACCCGGCCCAGCGCGCGTTCGTCGGGACCGCGAACTCGTTAGGCCCGCTTTGGTAAACCAGCTCCGCCCGGTCGACATAACTCGGCAGCGTCACCGGGCCGACCCCGAGACTGAGCGCCGCTCCGCCCGTCGTCGCCGGCGCCTCCGCACTGAGCCGGTAAAATTTCTCCGCTGAACCGCAGCCGGCGAGCAACAGGAGCAATGTCGTTAGGCAAAAAGCCGCCTTCATCAGTGGTCGCTTCCTTTCGGCGGCGGCACCTTGCCCGGTTTGCCGAAGATGATCGAGTTCGGTTTGCGTTCGAGCGTGCTGCTGAGGGTGCGGAGCGAGCGCAGCGTTTCATCAAGCTGCCGCAGCGTCTCGGAAAGGTTCTGATAGAGCGGCGCGTTCTGCTTGTAACTGCTCGCGGTCACATTCAGGCTCGCGGCTGTTTTCTTGATCTCGGCCAGCGCCGCCGAGGCGTTCTCGACCGTCTCCTCGAGCGGGAGCGCATTCAGCTTATCGAGCAAAGCGGTCGCCTTGTCCTGCAACTCGCTCAAACCGCCCGGCACCGTCGGCAGCACGCGGTATCCGTCGATCTCCGCGATCGTGGCGGGCGGCGCGTCTTTCTGGAAATCAAGATCAATGAACTTCGAGCCGGTGAGCAGGCTGCCGCTCTTGAGCGTCGCGCGCATCCCCGCTGCGACCGAGTTGGCCATGAAGTTTTCTTCCGCCTTTGTGTCGTCCGGCGGGAGATTGCTGATAATGCTCGGGTCAACCCGGATCATCACCGGCACACGCCGCTCGGGGTCGTTAGGCAAGTAGCCGAAGGAAATGCCCTCAACCGTCCCGACCCGGACCCCGCGGAATTCCACCGGCGCGGCTTCATTCAGTCCCCGCACGCTGCCGGTGAAGAGGAGGAGATAATTGAGCCCGTTCTCCATCGCGAACGCCTTCGTCGCGCCCAGGCTCGAGAAAAGGACAAAGCGCGTCTCGTCCGAGACCGGTCCTCCCGGCTCGAGATTCTCCGGCACGCCGAAGCTGACCCCGCCGGTGAGGAGCGACTCGAGCGTCCCGGTATGCAATTCCAGCCCATTCGCGCCCAGGCTCACATCGATTCCGCTCGTGTTCCAGAATTTCGTGTTCTTCGTCACGAGCGGGGCGAAGTTGCTCGAGATGAAAGCGCCGAACTCGATCTTGCCCGTATCGACGTGAAAGGTGCGGCTCTCGATCCGGCCCGCGTTTAGTCCCTTGTAAGTGATCGCCGCGCCCGGCCCGAGCCCACCAGCTTCGTCACTGAAAAGCCGGATGTGCAACCCGGGCACACCAGCGGGCGTGACTGGCGGTTGCTCCAGCCCGATAAACTCCTGGCGCGGCTGGTTCGAGACTCCCGGCTCGAGCGCGATGTAGCTCCCGGAAAAGAGCGTGCTCAATCCCGAGATCAGGCTCGCGCCGCCCGTCCGCGGCCGCACCACCCAGATCTTGGTGTCCTTCACCAGCAACCGGCTGGCTTCGCTCGTCATCTGCGCGGTCACGATCACGCCGTGCAGATCTTTCGTTAGGCGAACTTTTTCCACCGTCCCCACATTCACGCTTCGGGTCATGATCGGGGTCTTGCCCGCGACGATCCCTTCCGCCGTCTCGAAGTGCACCGTGATCTCGGGCCCGAGCGCCGCATAATAGCGCCAGGCGAGCCAGAGCCCGAGCCCCAGCGCCACGAGCGGAATAATCCAGATCGGGGAGAAACGCGGCCCGCCCTTGACGATCGGCTCGAGCGGTTCCTCTGCGTCCGCGCGCGCCATCATGCCTCTCGCGGCTCGGGGTTCGTCTGTCTCCCGGCGGCATCCCAGATCAGGCGCGGATCGAAACTGGTCGCGGCCAACATCGTCAGTATCACTACTCCCGCAAACGAGAGCGCCGCCGCTCCCGGATGGATCGAAATCGTCGAGCCCAGTTGCACCACCGCCACCAGGATCGCGACCACGAACACATCCACCATTGACCAGCGTCCGATGAATTCCGTCACCCGATAGAGGCGCGTCATCCCAACCGGGCGCCGGCCGGTCCGGGCCGCGAGACAGAGCGCGACGATCGCGATAATTTTCAACACCGGGATCATGACACTGGCGGTGAAGATAATCGCCGCGACCAGAAAATCGCCCTGTTGCCAGAATTGGATCACGCCGCCGATGATCGTGCTCTGTTGCCCGCCGGTGACCGATTCGATTTTCAGGATCGGTAACAGATTGGCCGGGAAATAAAGAATCGAGGCGGCAAGCGTGAGCGCGCAGGTCCGTTGCAGGCTTTCGGGGAAACGCAGGTGCAGCCGGGTGCGACAACGCGGGCAACGCGTCGTCCGTGCCGGCGCGAGCAGCGAGCAGGTTTCGCAGCGCGCCAGCCCGCGCCTGGCCGCGGAATGTGGACCAAACCTCCTCACGGGCGCGCCCTTTCCAACCGGGTCCAGAGTTCCCGCGGATGAATCGAGCCGAGCGCCGAGGTAAGACAAAGAATGAGCGCGATGAACGCCCAGAAAGAGACGCCGACCGAGAGCGTCGCCAGCTTCCCCAGCTTGATCAGACTAACGAGCGCGCCGAGCAGGAAAACCTCGAGCATGTTCCAGCGCCGCGCCCAAAAGACCGCGCGACAGATCGGGATCGCGCCGGGCAGACGGCGGCCCCAGAAAAGCGGCAGCACCAGGTAGAGCAAGCCCGCGATCAGCAGCGCCGGGGCGAGCAGGATGAAAATCGAGACCGCAAAGGCGAGATAAGGAGAACCCTGTTGCTCGAGCCCGGAGGCGCTTTGCCAGAGCTCGATCTGGCTCTCGCGAAACCCGGCCCGCAGGGTGAGAAACGGAAACCAGTTCGCGGCCACAAACAGCACCGCCGACGCCGCCGCGAAGGCGGCGGTGCGATTGAGCGCATTGGGCTGAAAACTCTCGAGGGTCGCGGCACAACGCGGGCAAACCGCCTTTTGCCCCTCGCGCAACGCCGCCGGCGCAAGCAGCGCATCGCAATCCGGGCAAGCCATCTGCTGAGGTGAAACCACCGCATCCATCGCCCCCACCGTTACCCGCCGCGCTGCGATGCGCAAAGCCCGGAACACAGGCTTTCCAGCCTGTGCGGCCGACGCGGCTTTCAGCCCGTCCCCCTGGAACAAACCGCACCCGATAGCCACTGACCTGCCACCGACGCCCCGCTGCGAACTATGGCGGCGGTCTACGACCGCCGAGCAAACCCGGAACACAGGCTTTCCAGCCTGTGCGGCCAACGTGGCTTTCAGACCGTCCCCTTATCCAAACCACATTCTGTAGCCAACGACCTGCCGCAGACCACAAAATGTCATTTTAGCTCCGAAGGATTGAAGGCAATCCCCGAGAGATCACAAGCAAACCCTGAGGGATTGCAAGCAAACTCCGAGAGATCGACGCCGTACTCCGAGAGAATGAGAGCAAACTGCGAGAGAATTGAGCTCTCCGCGCCTGCTTTTTCATACTTCTTCCTTCCTCCTTCTGCCTTTTCTTCGGGGGAGCACAGGCGACCCGCCTGTCGGGTCCCGGCGGCCCGCCGGACGCTCCCCTTCTTCCTCAATCTGCAATCCGCAGTCCGCATTTGCGAATTGGTTTCCATCCGCTCGCTCCACTGCTCCCTGCTTCTCCGATTTTCTCTTGTCAGGATTTTTGGATTCCGCTTTTCTTCTGCGGTTTATGCCGCGAACCCGTCCCTCCTCGGAGAAAAGCAATAATTCCACCAGTGAACCCGGCGCGCGCTCGCGCGTCCCCGTCACCGCCACGCCTTCGAAGCAGACCATCGGCTTCTTCAACAAGAACCTCGTCATGGATTGGAGCAGCAGCGACAAGACGTTATCCGAAGGAAAGGCCCGAAGGGTGAGCGCCTGCAGCGCGAATCAATGCGGCCACGAGCGCGCCGTCGCCGACCAGGTCAACGTCAACTACGACGTCTACAAGATCGAGACCGAGATCACCAAAGGCGGCAGCCGCGTCGAGAAAGGTTTCTATGTCGATAAGCGCGACCGTCTCACGCGCAGAGTTCGCTGGGAACAGTTAGGCGACGATCTTATCTACGCCGAGAACGAGCTCGACCGCGCCGTCGTTGCGCCCGATCAAATCCGCACCGTCATAAGAACCTTTCGCGACCGCCTCTTCACCGACATCTTTCCCGGCCGCACCGTAGTTCCCAAGACACTCATCTTCGCCAAGGACGACTCGCACGCCGACGACATCGTCAAGATCGTGCGCGAAGAGTTCGGGAAAGGAAACGACTTTTGCCAGAAGATCACCTACCGCACCACCGGCGCGAAACCAGCCGATCTCATCCAGCGCTTCCGCAATAGCGTCGATCCGCGCATCGCCGTCACCGTCGACATGATCGCCACCGGCACCGACATCAAACCGCTCGAGATCGTGATGTTCATGCGCTCGGTCAAATCGCGCAGCTTCTTCGAGCAGATGAAAGGCCGCGGCGTCCGCGTCATCTCCGATACCGACTTCCAATCCGTCACGCCCGACGCGAAAACAAAGACGCACTTCGTGATCGTCGATGCCGTCGGCGTCTGCGAACGGGACAAGACCGACTCACGCCCGCTCGAGCAGAAGCCAACCGTCTCGCTTGAGAAATTGTTCGAGCACATCGCTATCGGCGCACGCGAGCCGGAGTTACTCTCATCATTAGCCGGCAGACTTATCCGACTCGAAAAACGCATCGAACCAGCCGTTCGCGCCGAAGTAGAAAAGCTTTCCGGCGGCAAGACCCTGTCGACCATCGCGCGCGACCTCCTCGACGCGATTGATCCGGATAAGGTAGAGCAAGCTTCCAGCTTGCTTCCCCCCGACCGCAAGCCAGAGGCTTACGCTACCTTGGCTGCAACCGCCGTCGCCCCCATCGCTACCAATCCCGATTTGCGAAAGAAGATCCTCGGTATCCAACGCGCAGCCGATCAAACCATCGACACCGTCTCGCAGGACAAACTCCTCTTCGCCGGCGCCGACGCGAAAACAACCGCAGCCGCGCGCGACACGATCAAGTCCTTCCGCGACTACATTGAGCAACACAAAGCCGAGATCGAAGCGCTCCAGATTCTCTACAGTCGCCCATTCAAGAAACACCTAACCGAAGAAGCGCTACGCGAACTCGAAGCCAAGCTAAAACCCGAGTTCGGCCCCCAACCCGTTCCAAAACTCTGGAATGCCTTCTGTAGCAGCGGCTCTGCGAGCCGCTCCTCCCAAACACGCCGTTTCACCGATCTCGTCTCGCTTGTCCGCACCGCTATCGAACCCGCAACTCCGCTCGAACCGTTCGAAGAACACGTGCGGCAACGCTTCGCCGCGTGGCTCGAAGAGAAGCGCGCCGCCGGAATTATCTTCACTCCCGATCAACTCGCCTGGCTCGAAAAGATGCGCGACTACATCAGCGCTAGCGGCAGCGTTGACCGCGAACACTTGGAAGCCGACAACGTCCTCGGTCCGATCTACAAAGCTTTTGGCGAAAAGCTCTGGCCGTTGATGGATGAACTAAACATCACCTTGGCTGCATAAACTACTATTCCATCACTCCCATGTCAGTTCAGTTCCACATACCAAAGCTTACAGACCGAGAAATAGCAATGGCACTTGGCCGAGTCCGAGACGACGTACATCAGTGGATGCCTCTGAAGCTAAGGATACGTGTTCCCGTGACAGGAGACGTCGACGTCGACGACGAGCACCCAGAAGAACACACTGCGCTGAAATACCTGTTCGATTACAATTCCCAACTCGCCGATAATTTCGACCTGATTAGTCCCAATAACAGGCCAGCACTGCGAGTAGTGCGAAAGCCCGAAGAAATCTCAGATTTGGTCACAATTCCCGATGAGTGGCTTCAGCATCAAAGCGACGAATATCGGGAGAAACTACCGCATAGCTATGCATCGCTTCTTACCTCAGCGCGAATAGAACTGAAGGCGCCAGATATCGAGGCCGCGCTAAAGGGGGCAGACGGAGCGGCTTGGAGTAGATATCGAGATGCTCAACTCGCTGTAATCAATAGCCTACAACAGGCGACAGAAACTCTACTACTTAGGGCGTCCGAAAAGAATGCCGAACTCGATAGGGACCGGGCGAAACGTTTTGAAAAGCTGGAAGCCGACCTTCGGGAGCAACTAAACCAAGAGCGCGAGAAGTTTCGGACCGAGCAGGAAGCGCGGGACAAGGAACACGCCGAGCGGATTAAAGCTTTTGCAGAACGCGAGGCAGCGTTCAACACCAAGGAAGCAGGCTACGTGGCCCGGCAAAAACAGGACGAGCAGATCCAGCAGGTTAAAACTTGGCTGGAGAATTGGACTCTTACGAGAGGCACGGCTCGAAAACGCTGGCCCATTGCGGTTGCGTACATCGCCGGAATTGTAACGACTGGATTGTGGGCGGCGTACTCGATCTATCACAACTATGACCTGCTAAAGAACGCCAGCGACGTTGCAAAACTTCTATGGTGGCAGTGGATCGCGTTAACCCTCAAGGCTGCCATACCGATCGCAGCATTCACGACCTTTCTAATTTATTTCATTCGGTGGTCTTCCGCTTGGGCACGACAGCACGCGGAGGAGGAGTTCCGAAACCGCGCGCTATTAATTGATATCGGGCGTTCATCTTGGCTGCTGGAGGCGGTACGAGATGCCCAACAGCGAAACAAAGAAATACCCACCGAGCTACTGCATGAGTTGTCGCGTAACCTCTTCGCCTTCTCATCGAGTCCTGACACGGACATTCATCCGGAAGCTTTTTCCGACACTCTATTACACGGATTGTCCTCCCTTCGATTAAGAACTCCTGACGGCTCTGAAATCGAGGCATCTCGCGGCAAAAAAACTCGCAAATGATTGCACCGAGAGACGACGCAATTCGATGGCGTTCAATCCCGCTCGGTGAAATTGCCGAAGTGAAACTCGGCAAGATGCTCGACAAGTCGAAGCACATTACCGGAAGACGATTCCCCTATCTTCGGAACATCAATGTCCGTTGGGGCTCAGTCGATA
Organism: Chthoniobacterales bacterium; assembly: GCA_036825615.1. Classification (GTDB taxonomy): domain Bacteria; phylum Verrucomicrobiota; class Verrucomicrobiia; order Chthoniobacterales; family UBA10450; genus JAICXG01. The sequence goes on along the minus strand of DAISXY010000015.1, from coordinate 90,845 downwards.
CGACCGATCTACTTGAAATGTATTTCAAAGAAGGCGAGCTGGATCGTTTCGGACTCAAGAAAGGTGATGTTCTCGTTTGCGAAGGTGGCGAGCCCGGTCGCGCTGCCGTTTGGAACAATTCGATTTCAGACATTAAGTATCAAAAGGCCATTCATCGAATACGCTTTAAGCAACCATATGAACCTCGGCTCTTGGTCTACCTCCTTGAGTTGCTAGCGAAAACCGGTCGCCTAGAGCGGCGCTTTACCGGTAGCACGATCAAGCATTTCACGCGCGAAGCTTTAGTTCGGCTGCCTGTTCCACTTCCTCTACTCGATGAACAACAGAACATCGTCGCTGAAATCGAGAAGCAGTTCACGCGATTGGATGCAGGAGTGGCGTCGCTGAAGCGCGTGCAGACCGCGCTTAAACGCTACCGCGCCAGCGTCCTCAAAGCCGCTTGCGAAGGCCGGCTCGTTGCGACCGAAGCCGAACTCGCCCGCAAAGAAAATCGCAGCTACGAAACCGGCGAACAACTTTTGCAGCGCATCCTCAAAGAGCGTCGCGAGAAATGGAACGGCAAAGGCAAATACAAAGAACCGCAGGCGCCAAATACCGTCGTTATTCCAAGCCTTCCTGAAGGATGGACGTGGGCAACTTTCGAGCAGATCGCTCTGCGCGTAACTGTCGGCCACGTCGGGCCGATGAAGCATGAGTACGTGGAGAATGGAATACCTTTCCTCCGATCTCAAAACGTACGCGAAAACCGGTTTGACGCAGAAGGCCTGCTCTTCATACGCCCTGAGTTCGATTCGAAGCTAGAAAAGTCGCGTGTTCGCGCGGGCGATCTTGCGGTAGTGCGTTCCGGCTCAGTTGGAGTCACATGCGTCATCCCTGATACGCTTGGGACGGCAAACTGCGCTGACTTAGTCCTCATCCAACAACCACTCGCCTTTGTGCCGGAGTACGGCGCGTATTACATGAACTCGCTTGCAAAGCGTCGTGTCGAGGCAGGAAAGGTTGGCGTTGCTCTGACACACTTCAACACGAAGTCGGTCGCGGCCATGCCAGTTCCGCTTCCGCCGTTCGAAGAACAGAAGCGCATCGTCACCGAGGTTGAACGGAGGTTTAGCGTTCTTGACGAGTTGGAAGCAGTCACAAGCGACAATGTTCACCGTGCGACGCGTCTTAGGCAGTCCGTGTTAACCAGCGCGTTTGGCGAAACGTCTATCGGTCTATAAGCTATGGATGCAAACGCAGTAAGCGTCTTAGAACTATTCGATAAGAACCACCGACTCGAAGTACCTCTATTCCAACGTCAATATGTCTGGAACGAGGAACATCAATGGGCCCCCCTTTGGGAAGACATCGCCCGGAAAGCATCAGACTATCTGCGTGGACGGCGGGACGGGCCTGTTCATTTCTTAGGTGCGATGGTTCTTGATCAGAAACAGACGCCAAGCACTCGAATCGAGAAGCGCCAGATCATTGATGGGCAGCAGCGTTTAACAACGCTTCAGATATTTCTTGCGGCATTTCGGGACTTCGCAAGAGCGCAGGGTTGCGCAGGCGCGGCGGCAGATCTCGAGGAATTAACGCGAAACCGCGGCCGCGTCACAGATCCCACCGAGTACTACAAGGTTTGGCCCACACAGCGTGACCGCGATCAGTTCCGCGACGTGCTCGATTCCGGAGCTAAACAGGTGCTCGACCAGAGGCATCCGCTCCGAAAACTACCGCGCCGTCGCAAGTATGAGCCGCGCCCTAGAATGGTGGAGGCGTACATGTTCTTCTACCGTCAACTTACAGAGTTCTTCATCGGTGGCGGCGTCGAAGAACCGATCGACAAAGACAGAGACTTAGAAAGTCGGCTGGATGAGGTTGTGAATGCGCTACGAGGAGCGCTCCAAGTTGTCGTCATTGATTTAGGACAGGACGACGACGCGCAGGTGATTTTCGAAACACTAAATGCTCGCGGCGAGCCACTCTTACCCGCAGACTTGCTACGGAACTACATTTTTTTGCGCGCCGCACGACGCGGCGAATCGCAGGAAAACCTCTACGAAGAGTATTGGAAACCCTTTGACGACTCGTTCTGGCGAGAACGAGTGCGCCAAGGTCGGCTAATCAGGCCACGTAGCGATCTCTTTATGCAGCACTACTTGGCTAGTCGGCAATTTAATGACGTCCCTGTGACCCACCTTTTCGTTGAATACAAATACTGGATCAACAAGAAGCAACCGTTTACCACCGTCGCGCAGGAATTAGCTGCTCTCGCCGCAGCCCGCGAGAACTACAAAAAGTTTCTGTCATCCCCGCCGACCACCAGCTTGGGCGCGTTCGCCCGATTTCTTGATAGCTTTGACGTCGGAACAGTTCATCCGCTAATGATGGTTATTGCCGAGGCTACGCTCTCGGATGACGAGCTTGAATCAATGCTCCGAATGCTTGAGTCATACATCGTACGCCGAACAGTATGCGGGCTTCCTACCAAAGCGTACAACCGGGTCTTCTTAACTGTGGCCGCTGGAGTAAGCGAAGATGGCGTTAGCAGCGTCAACCTACGCAATCGACTAAGCGCTCTTTCCGGCGACTCTTCAGTCTGGCCCAACGACTCTGATTTTTCCGCAGCGTTTTTAACTCGAGCTGGATACTACACGCTGTCTCAGCCGAGAGTGCTACACATGTTGAGACGACTGAACGAGTCTTTCTACTCGTCCCGATCAGAAAAGGTTACTATCCAATCCGACCTCTGGGTAGAGCATTTGATGCCACAGAAGTGGCAGGAGCACTGGCCTCTAGCTGACGGAAGTAAGGGATTGACAGTAGTGGACAGGCTTACGCTCGAACCAACTAGCTCGGGTTATGCCGAATCCGCTGAGCGGGACCGGTTGGTGCAGAACATTGGCAATCTCACGCTTCTCACACAGCAGCTAAACATCTCGATTTCAAACGGACCTTGGAGAATCAAGCGAGAGAAAATCGCAGAACACTCTGTGCTGCCGTTGAATCAGATGGCTGCCAGCCGAGACGTTTGGGATGAAGGGAGCATCAAGGCTCGTGCTCAAGATCTTCTCGTCCGGGCGCTCACGCTCTGGCCTGGCCCCAGTTCGCCAAAGAAGGTTGTGTGAACTCATGGCCGATCCGTCGCATCTCGTACAAAAACTCTGGAACTACTGCAACATCCTGCGCGATGACGGGCTCTCCTACGGTGATTACGTCGAACAGCTGACTTTTTTGCTTTTCCTAAAAATGGCGGACGAGCAGAGTCGACCGCCGTTCAACAAGAAGTCGCCGATTCCGGAGAAGTATGCGTGGCCGGAGCTATTGAAGCGCGACGGCGATGAACTGGAGATTCATTATCGCCACACGCTCGAAGAAATCGGTCCCGGTCTTTGCCGGGGTTGACTGATGCAGTAGTCTTTTCTATGCCTGCGAGCGACGCCATCCTGGTAAATCCGACACTCCTTGCCTGGGCTCGACACGAGAGCGGCTACGGCGTTGAGCGCGTGGCCAAACGTTTGCAGGTCAAAGAGGAGCGCGTGGAAGCGTGGGAAAAAGGGGAGCGGCAGCCTACGTTCCGGCAGGTGGAGGAGTTGGCGAAGTTCCTTCATCGACCGCTCAGCGTTTTCTATCTTTCCCGGCCGCCCCAGTTGCCGCCACTTGCTGCCGAGTATCGAAGGTTGCCCGGTGTTGAACCCGGGCATGAGTCGCCGGAACTCCGCCTCGCATTGCGTCAAATGCTGAATCGCCGAGAAAACGCGTTGAATTTGATGGAAGAACTCGGCCAACCGGTCCCCGAATTTAAGCTGCGAGCCCACTTGAGAGATTCGCCGGTCGAGGTGGGACAACAGATGCGCGAAGCCACTGGGATCGATAGCATGACTCAACTCGATTGGTCGAACGAATGGCGCGCCTGGAGTGCCTGGCGTTCAGCGATCGAAGGGTTGGGTCTGCTCGTTTTCCAATTTCCAAAAGTAACACTCGAAGAAACACGCGGTCTCGCCCTGCTGCGCTTGCCGCTTCCCGTTATTGCTGTCAACGGCAAGGAAATGCCGGAAGCAAAAGCGTACACTGTTTTTCACGAGCTCGCTCATCTCATGCTGGCCGCAGCAAATGAGGAGGAACCTGCCTTGCGAGAACGGCGTTCATCGGTTGAATGGGAGAAGGTTGAACGATTTGCCGAAATCGCGGCGAGCAACGCGCTGGTTCCCGAGACGGCACTTCGCACCGTCATCAGAAACGAAGGTCTGTCGAACTCCAGTTGGGATATTACCGATGTTCGCAAGCTAGCGCGCGCATTCAAGATCACACCATTGGCAATGGCAACGCGGCTGCGGGAATCCGGGTTCATTTCGTGGACGCGCTACCACCAATGGCGGGCGGACTGGGATTCTTACGTGGCAACTCTTCGACCGCGTGGCGGCGGTTTCGCCAGCCCTGCCGAGAAGGCAGTGAGTCGGGCGGGGCGCCCGTTCGCGCAATTGGTTTTGGAGGCTTTGTCAGCCAATCGACTAACGGCGGTTGATGCCTCGCGTTACCTTGACCTGCGGTTCGAGCATTTCGAGACGCTGAAAAATCATCTGCGCGGAGGACCAGGCGAAGCCGCCACAGATGAGTGACGGCGCGCAATTACCTTACTCGGTTGATGCGAGTTCGTTGATGGAATGGCAGGCGCGTCCCTATCCCGTTGACGTTTTTCCAAGTCTCGCCGGTAAAATCGCCGATTTGATAAAAGCCGGCAGACTCGAAGCCTCGGCTCTGGTTCATGAAGAAATAAAAATTGTCGGAACCGCGGAACTGATTAAGTGGGCTGCCGATAATGAATCTATTTTCGTTCCGACGCCGGAAATTCTCAACGAGGCGCTCTCGATCCAAAATCAGTTTACCGGCCTCCGCGACCCAAAGGCTGAATATGAAGAGGCTGATGCGTATGTCATTGCCTTGGCGCGAATACGCGGCGGAATTGTCGTAACGCAGGAAACTCCCGCGGCGGAAAAGCACAAGCCCAAGCGAGCACAATATATCCCGGATGTTTGCCGTGAGCTTGGAATTCCAAGCATTAGTTTGTTAGGGTTGATGCGACGGGAAGGCTGGAGGTTTTAGATGACCGCTCCGGCAGCCTTAGTCCAAAAACTTTGGAACTACTGCAACATCTTGCGCGACGATGGCTTGTCGTACGGTGATTACGTCGAGCAGCTAACCTTTCTTCTGTTTTTGAAAATGGCGGACGAGCAGAGTCGACCGCCGTTCAACAAGAAGTCGCCGATTCCGGAGAAGTATGCGTGGCCGGAGCTATTGAAGTGCGATGGCGATGAACTGGAGATTCATTACCGCCACACGCTCGAAGAACTCGGCAAGGAACCGGGGCTGATCGGCGTCATCTTTCGCAAGGCGCAAAACAAAATCCAGGACCCGGCGAAGCTGCGCCGGTTGATCGCTGACCTGATCGACAAGGAAGAATGGTCGTCGCTCGATACCGACGTGAAAGGCGACGCTTACGAAGGGCTCCTGCAAAAGAACGCCGAGGACGTGAAAGGCGGCGCCGGCCAATACTTCACTCCGCGTCCGCTCATCCGTGCGATCGTCGATGTGATGCAGCCGCAACCGTCCGAGGGCGGGCAGCCATTTACGATCTGCGATCCAGCTTGCGGCACCGGTGGCTTCCTTCTCGCGGCCCACGATTTCATTCGCAACAACAACAAGCTCGATAAGAAACAGCTCATGTGTCTAAACACGGAGCAGCTACGCGGCGTGGAGCTGGTCGATAGCGTCGCGCGGCTTTGTTGCATGAACCTCGTGCTTCACGGCATCGGGTCTGATGCCACACACGTGCCAGTAATGGTGAAAGACGCGCTCGCGGGGAAACACGGCGAATACGAGATGGTGCTGACCAATCCGCCATTCGGAAAGAAGAGCAGCGTCACGATCGTGAACGAAGCCGGCGACGAAGAGAAACAATCGCTCGTCGTCCATCGCGACGATTTGCCGCCACCGCGGCTCTGCGAATCAGCGGCCCTTTGTTGTTGAGCTGCGCTGTCGCGCGGGCAGTCTGGGCCAGCACAAGCAACAAGCAGCTCAATTTCCTCCAGCATGTCTTCACCATCCTGAAGCAGCACGGCCGCGCCGCGATCGTCGTGCCCGACAACGTCCTTTTCGAAGGTGGGGCCGGCGAGACCGTCCGCCGCGAGCTGCTCAAGCAAGCCGATGTCCATATCTTACTGCGTCTGCCCACCGGCATCTTCTACGCGCAAGGAGTGAAGGCCAACGTCCTCTTCTTTGACCGCAAACCCGCTGCCGAAAAACCGTGGACGGAGAAGCTCTGGATATACGACCTGCGCACCAACAAACACTTCACCCTCAAAGAGAACCCGCTAAAGCGCAGCGATCTCGACGACTTTGTAAATTGCTGGTTTGGCGGGGAGCGCGGCTCACAGAGCCGCGGCTACAAGCGCCGCCACGAACGAAAAGAATCCGAGCGGTTCAAAAGCTTCAGCTACGAAGAGCTAACCAAGCGCGACAAGCTGAACCTCGACATTTTCTGGCTGAAAGACGAAAGCCTCGAAGACAGCGCCAATCTCCCCGCTCCCGATGTGATCGCAGCGGAGATTGTGGAGGATTTGCAGGCTGCGCTTGCGCAATTTGCTGAGATAGCCAACGACCTAAAGAAGTGATCACACGTCAATTGATTCGCATCTTCCCAGCTGCTCACCCTTCGGGCTTCCCGTCCATGTCGTCCGCTCCCGCGATCTCCATTGTCGAGGATCTCCAAGCCGCCCTCACCCAATTCGCTGAGATAGCGAACGACCTGAAGAAATAGTTGTAGTAATCTGCGCGAAGTGAAGCGCACGATTGAGGTGCTGAATGAGTTGGAAAAAGAAGGCGTTTTTTTGCGCTACGCGATCGGCGGCGGAATCGGCGCGATTTTTTACACCGAGCCGTTCCTGACCTTCGATCTGGATGTCTTTATTGTCCTTCCCGCCACCGACGGTGGTTTGGTCACGCTCACGCCCGTGTACGACGCGTTGCGCGTTCGCGGTTACGGAGAGGAGAATGAGTGTGTGGTCATCGAAGGTATTTCCGTTCAGTTTCTGCCGGCCTACAACCCATTGACCGAAGAGGCGCTGGCGCAGGCGCGTGAAACCGATTACGAAGGCGTGCCGACTCGCGTGCTGAAGGCAGAATATCTAATCGCAATCTGTTTGCAGACGGGCCGGTCGAAGGATCGCGCTCGAGTGGCGATGCTGCGCGAGCAGGCGGAACTCGATCGCGATCTGCTTGCCGATCTCTTAAAGCGCCGTCACCTTGAGGAGAAATGGATGCTCTGGACGGAGTGAACGCGGAGGTAACCAGGATTTTGAGGGCGAAGGAAAAGCGCCGACATGAGCTGGCTCGCTTTTCTTTTCCCGACAAAGTGCGAGCGGTAATTCAGCTCCAGGAGATCGCCGCAACCATTCTACGCGCGCGCGGGAAAGTCGTGAGACCATGGAGCAGGAGCCGGGGAGAAGGATTTGAATAAGGAAAGCAGCCGTAACGCGGGCGAAGCCGAGGCCGGGCGCGGGAAAAGGAAGAAGTAAGAAGCCAGAAGGAAGAAGGATTACCGAAAACTGGCGTAACGGCCTGCGGGGCCGAGGCCGGGCTTTCAAATGCAGGAAAGAAGCGGAAGGCGGAGATAGCTAAGGAAAGCAGGAACGCAGGAATGATCGGAATCAAGGCAGGGAAGCGGATTGCTAAGGAACGCATGAAAGCAGGAAAATAGAAAACAGGTAAACGCAAAACCAGATCTATTTCCGGCGTTCTTGCTTTGCCGTAGCGCATCGACAGAGCGAACGGGCTTGGAAAGCCCGGCCGGTGTTCTGAAACCGTTACGGCCAAGCCTGGCCGTTGCTCCCCATCCGTTGCAGCCTGAGAGATTTGTTTCTTTTGGCCGGGATCGGCGATCCCGGCTACAACTGCGTGGGGTGGGCAGTCGAATTTAGTTCCAAGTCTTTCTCCTGCTTTCCTGCTTTCCTTAGAAATTATTTTCTTCCGGCCGGGATCGGCGAGCGGGGTTACGAGAATCGGGTTAGGGCAAGCTATGGCCGTTGGCGGCCTGGACGGCTTTGGCATCGGCGGAGTTGATCGCGCCGTTGACTTTGACGTCGTCGCGGAAGTTCGTTCCGCTTACCGGCATGCCGATCTGGGCTTTTGTAAGTGTGACATCGGTGCGGTTGACGATCTTGTCGGCGTTCACGTCGCCGATGAGCATGTTTGCACTTACGCTCGTATCGGGGAGGACATTGCCCGAGGAGTCAGTCACACCAGTTAGCTTGACCGTAATTTTTTGCACGTCGGTGACTCCGGTGAGCGGAACGGTCATGGTCGCACCGGAAAAGATGGGTGCGCCGGCTACGCCTGTCCCGGCCACGACGCTGGCGGAACCGCTCACGATGTTATTGCTAAGAGTAAAGACAAAGCTGTAACTGCCGGTGCCGTCGCGACATTCCACGCCCGGTTCGCCGGTGAGCGGGAGATTGATATCGAAGGTGCCGGCGTTGCGGTGGGTCTTGCGCGAGGCGGCGCCAAGGAGTTGGAGCGCAGAGGTGTTCCCGGTCTTGTGGAGGATTACGCCGTCAAAGCCGGCCGCCCAGACGTTACCCGAGGCGGTTCCAAAGATGGCGCTGAGTGAGTATTGGGCGGGAAGCGAAGTCTTGCTCCAGGTCGTGCCGGCATCGGTCGTATGATAACTGCTCGGGCTACCGCCGCTCGGCGCGCCGACCGCCCAGGCTTCGGTCTCGCTCAAGACGTGCAGGCCGAGGATGACATCGTTTTGGGTCGCGATGTTTTGTAGCTTCCAACTCACTCCGCCATCGGTGGTGCGGGCGGCGTAACCGAACCAGCCGACAGCCCAACCGACATTCTGGTTAATAAAGTCAATGTGACTGATGGTCGGGCTAAAGCCCTGGTTCGGCATGATAAACTGGGTCCAGGTAGCGCCGCCGTTGGTGCTCCGATAACCCAGCCCGCCGACGTTGACGATCCAGCCATGGTCGGCGTCAACGAAATCAACATAGCCACCGGCATCGAGGTTAACCTGAATCCAACTGGCTCCGCCGTCGGTCGTCTTAAAGACATTCTGGGCAATGTTTGGGCGGGTGCCGGTGATGTAACCGAGGTCGCGGGTAATAAACTTCACATCGAGGATAGTCAGGTCATCGGCGAGCAAGGGATAGCCGATCGAGGTCCAGGTAAGGCCGCGATCGCTCGTCTTGTAAACGACGCCGTTGTTGCCAGCGGCGACCGCGAAGTCCTGGTCCACGATGCTCAAGGCGTGGAGGGTTTCATCGCGAAAGAGAGTTATACCTGTGACCATGAGGCGACCGATATCCCAATGAGCGCCGCCATTGGTCGTGCGGCCAAAGTAACCAAAGGTGCCCACGGCCAGGCCGGTGTTATCATCGAACATCTCGAGGTCACCGTATTCGATGCCGCCGATGCCGCTGTTGAGCGCGCTCCAGGTCACGCCGCCATCAGTAGAGTTAAAGATATAACCGCCCTGCCCGACGATGGTGCCGTGAAAGTCATCGTAAAAGGAGACATTCCAGGAAGCCGGGAGAGAGCCCGGGCCTTGCATTGTAAGCGTCCAGTTGAAACCGCCGTCGGTGCTGCGCCAGGCGTCGCCGGCCAATGAGACGCCGACGATGGTGCCGTTCGGGAGCAGGGTCATTTCATCCAGGCCGGTGAAGATCGCGCCCGAGATAAGCGACCAGGTGTCGCCCGAGTTAGTCGAGCGATAGATATTAACTCCGACGATCGCAACCGCGGTCGTGTTGTCGAGCCAGAGAACGTCGTTGGCTGACTGGGAGAATTTTTTCACCCAGGTCACGCCTGCGTCGGTGGTCTTGAAGATACCGGGTCCGCTGTCGGTCCCGGAGACACGCTCGCCGCCGCACAGGCCGACGGTCGAATCGCGGAAGTCCATTCCATACATAACCGGGCAACTCGGATAGCCTGACATAAGTTTCCAGGTCGCACCGGCATCGGTCGAGCGAGCGGTGGCGCCGTTCGACCCCATGAAGCCGACGGTTGAGGAAACGAAATCGAGATGATACCAGGAGCCGCCGAGCGGAAAGTTGGGCACCTTCGACCAGGTCGCGCCGGCATTGGTGGTGCGGTAGATGTCGCGGCTGGCGGTGCTGGAGTTACCGATCGCCATGCAGATGTTCGCGTCAATGCAGTTGACGTTGTAGAGCGGGTCGGTCGAAGAACCGAGCACGACGTTTTTCCAGGTCGCGCCGCCGTCGAGGGTTTCGAGAAGGGTGAGCGCCTGACCGGTGGCAAAGCCGTGAGTGGAAGTAAGCCATTTCACTCCTGTAAGTGACTGGCCTGTCGGGAGAGGCGCCTGGCGGGTCCAGACGTCGGTGAGCGGAGCGCCGGTTAAGGAAGGCGAAGACTGAATTCCGGCCAACACGAGGCCGACCAAAGCGAGCAGCGAACGGGTTTGAATCATAATTCTTGTTTCAGAAGGTTGGGGCTTGATTGCAGCGCGCATCTTCAGACCCCGCGAACCGGCGTGCCAGCACGCAAAAGTTAACGGGTTGTAACTTTTCATGGTGGCCGGCGATAGAAGTTTGCGGTGGAAGCCGGAGGCGCAAAGCCGACGGCGAGGAGCTCCGCTCGCGCCGATGACGAAATCCCACCCGCTCTTGTCCGGATCGCGGACGAGCCTCTCTTTTGCTGCTCGCGCAACCATAGACAGGCGACGCCGCAATGGGAAGCGAGAGCTACACCGGGACGCGCGCAGGTAAGAGCGAACGTAACAGTTTTGAAACCTTTTTTCCGGAGGGTAACCAAACCGGCCGGCCAACCGCGTGCGAAATGCCAAATTATGACGAGACCGCTTATCTTCGTACGGAGATCCGTGCTGACGGCTTTGTTTTTCATCGCCACGGATACTCTTCTGGCCGACAACCCCGTTTCGAACGACACGGATCGGGACTTGCAGAGTGTGCTCGCGCAACAGGGTTTCAGCGGGCGGGTGGAAAGCACCCTCGAGCAGCGGCTCGGAAGAAGGCTTGACCCGGCCAAAGCCGAGCTAGGTCGCTTGCTCTTCTTTGACAAGTTTGTCGGTCTCCATGGCGATAACTCCTGTTCGGGCTGTCACTCGCCCTTGAACGGCTTTGGCGATTCGCAATCCATAGCCATCGGGGTCGAGAACAATAACTTTGTCGGTCCGCGCCGCACAGGCCCGCGTAACCAGCGCCGATCGCCTTCGGTAGTTAATACTGCGTTTTATCCGAGGTTGATGTGGAATGGGCGTTTCAGCGCAATTTCCGGCGATCCCTTCGATAACTCGAAAGGTTTCCTGTTTCCACCACCAGAAGGCACAACCCGGTTCCCGGCCGGCGACCCCGATTTTCAACACCTATTGCAAGCCCAGGCGCATATCCCGCCGACAGAGTTATCCGAGGCTGCTGGCTTCACCGACATTTGCGGCAGCACCGACAGTAACTCGATTGTGCAGCGTAGGTCGGCTGGCGGCGTCCGTCTGACAAAAGAACCAGGAAGCGCGAAAATCCGGGCGATCTTTGATCCTTCGGCGACCTCGAGTGTGCGGATGTTCGGCGCGAATGGTCAGTCGAGCCGCGGTGGCGAACCGGATTTTTGTCAATTTGATCTGCCGGCGCTCGGGCGTTGCGGTGTCCCGTTGCCGCCGCCACTGCGAGTGCCACGCGACGACGGCGGTTTCGATGAATTTCGCAACGAGCCGATCCGCGACGTCGTGATTGGCCGAATCAATGCGAGCGAGGCTTACCGTGCGGCCTTCAAGAAAGCTTTCCCGGAGCTGAAGGATGACGAAGCAATCACCTTTGCGATGTTTGGACAAGCGATTGCCGAGTTTGAGTTTACGCTCACGTTCATGAACGCGCCGATCGATCGCTTTGCCAGAGGTGAGACCCAGGCCATGACCGAGCGACAGAAACGCGGTGCGCTCCTCTTTTTCGGAAAGGCCAACTGCGTTCAATGTCATGCTGTGGCCGGAATCTCCAATGAGTTATTCAGCGACTTTGAGAATCATGTCGCGGGAATCCCACAGATTGCGCCGAAGTTTGGCGCGGGTACCGGGGACGTGCCGTTTCGCAATCGACAAGGTCAGTTCACGGAGGAGGGCAACCAGGATTTCGGTAACTTCGATATAACCGAAGCTCCGAGCGACCTTTATAGGTTTCGCACCTCGCCGCTGCGCAACCTCGCGGTTCAGCCGGCTTTTTTTCACAATGGTTCATTCGTTAGTCTAACTCACGCGCTGGAGCATCATCTCAATGCTCTGGCCCTGGCGCGAAGCTATGATCCGGTAAAGGAAGGTGTCGCCGCCGATCTGACCCAGAACACCGGGCCAACCGCACCCGTGCTGCGCCGGCTTGACCCTGCCCTCGTCCAACCGTTGGGTCTTACAGCCGGTGAATTCGACAGTCTCTATGCCTTTCTGCATGATGGTCTGCTCGATCCACGCGCTTTGCCGGAGAACCTTGCCGCCCTGATTCCCACCTCCGTGCCGAGTGGTCTCTCCTTGCAGACTTTCGAGTCGACTCCCCTCGTCGGTAGCAACAGGGCCGCGGGAGAGCTGTTGTCGAACCATCAGGCGTTGAAACAGGACTGACACGGGCAGCGTTGCGACCACACTTACCGCATCAACCTCTCATTGCGTAGGGGGTGGTCCGCGCCTAGCCTCAAAGGCAATGTCGTCCACGGCTGGTCGCGTTTTTACTCTCGGTCATTCTCCCGACCCCGATGACGCCTTCATGTTTTATGCGATGGCGGAGCATAAGATTGATCTGCGCGGTTATGAGTTTGAGCATCGGCTCGAGGATATCCAGACGCTGAACGAACGCGCGATGCGCGGCGAGCTGGATATCTCCGCGATTTCGATTCACGCCTACGCTTATGTCCGTGAGCGTTATGCGCTTCTCTCCTGCGGGGCGAGCATGGGCGACGGTTATGGGCCGATGCTGGTGGCGCTCGATCCGGCGGCGCCGACCTCGGAGAACCCGGAGGAGCTGCGGAAATGGTTACGCGGCCGAACGATCGCGGTGCCGGGAAAAATGACGAGCGCCTTTCTCGCGCTCCAACTTTATCTCGATGAGTTCGAGCACGTGGTGGTGCCGTTCGATCAGATTTTTTCCGCGGTAAAGGAAAGGCGCGCGGCGGTGGGGCTCATTATTCATGAGGGGCAATTGACTTATGCGGCGGCGGGGTTCCGCAAGCTGCTCGATCTGGGCGAGTGGTGGAAGGCAGCGACCGGGCTGCCGTTGCCGCTGGGCGGCAATGTCCTGCGCAAAGGTCTGCCGCGGCAAATCGAGCGCGACCTCGCGGAGATCCTGCGCGAGAGCATCGAATACGGGCTCGCGCATCGGGAGGCGGGGGTGCGCCATTCGCTGCCGTATGCGCGCGAGATGGACGCGACCCTCGCCGGCCGCTTCATCGGGATGTATGTGAATGATTTTACGCGCGACTACGGCGAGAAAGGCCGGCGCGCGATTCGCGAGTTTCTGCGCGCGGGGAGTGAGCGCGGGTTGGTGCCGGCGACGGGTGAAATTGAATTCGTCGGCGGGTAAGGCCGGGCGTGGTGGCGTTTGACGTGCGCTGTCGCAGCGCGGGAGGGTCGGAGTTCGACCAGAAGTTTGCTGGAAATGACGCACGCGGGTTGGATGCGCGCTTGTCCGCGGCGCGAGGGCGCGCCGGCTCCAAAATGGAGACTGCGCCGGCTCCAATGACGCTAGATCACGGCTTTTTCTTGGCCGGGGGATGGATTGTCTGCTGGATGAAAACTTGCGCGCGCTGAAGTTCCTTCTGGAAACCGGAGACGAAATCGTTAGGCCCGTACTCGAAGAGCACGACGAAGCTGAAGGTGAAGAAGACGAAAAGCAGAAACCAGAAAAGCGCGCGAAGCACTGCCACGGGCGGAGGTTAACGGATTGCCTTGCAGCGGTCAATGACCCGGAGCCGACGTTTCCAGACGCGTTGGGGAGACAAGATTTCATCGCAGGCCCGCAGTTGAAAACTTGCCCCAGTCGCCGGCCTCGTGCTTCGGTAGGGCGATGCGCGTGCCCTTGCTCGACCTGAGCGAACAATACCGAAACCTGGCGGAGCCGATCCGGGAGGAGATCGATGAAATTCTGCAGACGCAAAATTTCATCCTCGGACCGAAGGTGGAAGAGTTTGAGCGCGCACTGGCCGAATACTGCGGCGCGAAACACGCGATCGGCGTTTCCTCAGGGACAGATGCGCTCCTCGACATTCTCATGGCCCTCGAGCTCGGTCCTGGCAATGCGGTGGTGACGACCGCTTACACGTTCTTTGCCACTGGCGGCTGCATCGCGCGGGTCGGTGCGACCCCGGTCTTCGTCGATATCGATCCGGTGACTCTTAACCTTTCGCCTGATGCGCTCGCGAATTTTCTTAAGGGCTGCCCGCGCAACGCCGAGGGCCGAGTGGTTGACGCGGCGGGAAGGATCATTCGGGCGATTATTCCAGTGCATCTCTTCGGGCTCTGTTGCGACATGGACGCGATCAATGCCCTGGCCGAGCTGTATCAGCTCACCGTCATCGAAGATGCCGCGCAGGCAATCGGGGCAGAATATCTCGCCACCGACGGATCGGTGCGCCGCGCGGGGACGATGAGCGCGGCTGGTTCGCTGAGCTTTTATCCTTCGAAAAACCTCGGCGCGGCCGGGGATGCAGGCGCAATCCTTTGCGACGATGACCAGCTCGCCGAGCGCTTGCGGATTTATCGCCAGCACGGGATGGAACCGCGCTACTTTCATCACGTCATCGGCGGGAATTTCCGGCTCGATGCGATCCAGGCGGCGATTCTGAAACTCAAGCTGCCGCACCTTGACGCGTGGTCGGCGGCGCGCCGGCGCGTGGCCGACATTTATCGGGAAGAATTCGAAAGTCGTAGCCTAACGAGTCGGATGACGCTGCCGGCGGAGCCGTATCGCGCGCGTGGCCTGATCAATCACCACATCTATCATCAGTATGTCATCCGGTTGCCGGAGCGCGATGCGCTGCAAAAGCATCTCGCGGCGCGCGGGATCGGCACCGCGATTTATTATCCACTCGGCCTGCACGAGCAGGAATGTTTCGCCGCGCTGGGTTATCGGAAAGGCGATCTGCCGGAGACCGAACGGGCGGCGCGCGAATCGCTCGCGCTGCCGATTTATCCCGAGCTGCGACCTGAGATGCAGGGCGCGGTAATTGATGCGATTGCCGATTTCTTTCGCGAATGAGCGCGGAGTTGAACTTCATCCATGAATTCGTCCCCGGCAGCTCGGCGCGCACGCTCCTTCTTCTCCACGGCACCGGCGGCGACGAGCACGACCTGCTGCCGTTAGGCCGTGAGCTTGACCCGGCGGCCAACCTGCTCAGCCCGCGCGGGCAGGTGCTGGAGAACGGGATGCCGCGTTTTTTCCGGCGCATCGCCGAAGGCGTGTTCGATGTGGAGGATTTGAAACGCCGAACCGACGAGCTGGCGGACTTCATCGGAGCCGCGGCGGGCGCGTATGGATTCGATCCGGAAAAGCTGGTGGCGGTTGGCTATTCCAACGGAGCCAACATCGCCGCGAGCATGCTCTTGCGTCGCCCGAAGCTCTTGCCAACGGCGGTCCTGCTGCGCGCGATGGTTCCGTTTGAACCGGAGGCGCTGCCCGACCTGAGCGGGGTTCGGGTTTGGATCGGCGGTGGCGAGGACGACCCAATTATCCCGCGGCAGAACACCGAACGACTCGCCCAGATCCTGAGTGAAGCCGGCGCGGAAGTCACCGCGCGTTTTTTCGAAGCCGGCCACGGCCTGACGAATATCGAGCTGCTCCTGGTGAAGCGCTGGCTCCTGTAGCGGCGGTCTGTGACCGCCGAATGTGGTCTCGCTCTGCAATCGTCGGCGATCACAGACCGCCGCTCCAGCTTCAGGGCAAGGTCGCAGGCGGTTTCAGGCTCTCTTCCTCGAGCGCGAGCCGGTCCCATTTGCCTAACGATGACGCGGCGTCGTAAACGCTTTGCGCAAAGGCGAGCAGCACGTCGTCCGGCGAGGAGGCCGTTCGCACCGCATCGTAGGGGAGAATGAACTCGCGCAGCGGCGCGTAGTAGCTCGCCTCCGTCGGTTGCACTTTGGCCGTGGCAAATCCCGACGGCTCCGGATAGGCATAAGAGTAGTAGATCGGCGTCGGACTGGCGGCGTTGCCCGGCCAGAAACCGACACTGCTCACTTCCTGCGCATAGGCTTCGCGCGTAACCGCGTCGGGCAGATGCGGAATCCCGCCCGGGTGCGGCGGCGCCGGCCGGCCGGAAAAGCGCGTCACCGCGAGATCGAAGCTGCCCCAGAAAAAATGCACCGGGCTGCATTTGCCGCAGAAACGGGAGCGGAATCTTTTCAGGACCCGATCGGATTGGAGGAGGACGCGCCAGAACCGGTTCGCCTGCGCCGCATCGTAGGCCCGGTGGGTTTCATCCTGATCGAACGCGATCGGGTCGGTGATTTCGTTAGGCAGAAGATCGATTCGGACCGGCAGCGCCAGATCGTCGAGAGTCGCAATGACCGCGCGATAAAAGCTCGCGACCGGCTCTGGCCGAAGCGGGAGGGCGCGAGTGGCGCCGTCGCTTTTCAGGATGCGCAGCTCATGACTGATGAAATCGAACCTGATCTCAAAGGTGTGAAATCCGTGCGAGATGGGCGAAGTCGTCAGGCCGCGCGAGGTCAGGTAAAGGGTGACGTGCCAGGAGTGGTTGATCCACGGAGTGAGCGCGAGCCGGATTTTGCCCACGATCTGCGTCCACATGTGGAGCGTCTCGGCCGTGGCCTGCCACGCGGGATAGGGGAGGGCGGGCCAGAATTGCTCCCGCTCTCGCTCGTCGAGTGGCGGGAGAGGAGGCGGCGGATTCATCGCACCGGAGGATAGCGCAAATCCAAAACAGTTGCGACCCCCGGCGAGCGAGCCTATATGAAGCGCTCGCTCTTTCGGCCGAGGGGGTAGGTACCGAAGTGGCCAAACGGGGCGGACTGTAAATCCGCTGGCTTACGCCTTCGCTGGTTCGAATCCAGCCCTGCCCATTCCGCTGCCGAGGCGGAACCGCTCCGTTCACGGGACATGAAAGGCGTCGTCCTGGATATTCGTGATCGTCGTGTTTCGCTTGATAATACCGGAGAGCGTCTGCTGCTGGACCAAAGCCAGAGTATCGGCATCAAGGTAGGATTCGTACCAGAACCGATCGCCGTCACGGGTGCGCTCGAATTGGTCCTTGAAGATAGCTGCGAAGGTCTCACCCACCTGGCCACCGTTGACGTGGTCTTCGCAAAGTCCGGCCACCCAGAGGTCCATGTCATCGGGCGAAGTGTAGGCGGCGGCGAGGCGGGCTTGGAATTCGAGATTTGAGGTCACATCGGCGAAGGTGGCTTTCGGTTCAAGCCCGTAGTCGATTCTGATTTGGTTGTAGCCGGGCAGGCCGTGATCGCGCCCGCGCTGGATGTTGAGAGCTGGGAGATCGAACCCGCCGCCTGTCGTCGTAATCAGAAAATTGCGCACCGCATCGATGACGTAGGCATCCACTTCCTGCGCGATCTGAAGGCTCAGCCCGCGGAGATACGGCTCGATCCCGAGATTCGTGATCATTTGTGGCTGAAAGAGCCCGTTCTGCAGGGGGATATCGCCAAGTGGTTTGTTGTTTTCTTTCAAGCGCGAGAAGCTTGGCGGCAGAAAGCTGTGACCGATCCGGAATGCCGCGGTGTTGAAAGCGATCGACACGCGCGGATCGACGGTAGAATTATAACCGGCGTAGGGCGGCAGAGCGTCTGGCCCGAGCAGGATGGGAATGAAATCGCGGTAGGTGATTAACTGGATCTCCGCGCCAACAATCGCCCGCGCCCGCTGGTAAAGCGCATCGTCATCGAGGCTCGGGTCTCCCGCGTGCAGTACGTCAGCCCAGTAATTATGCTCCCTCATGAAGAGCGTCTGCATCACACACAGCGCCAGATTTTCATTCGACCGGGTGTCGCCCCCGATGAAAAACGACGGATCGTTTGTCGGCTGATTCGGCAATTGGCCGGTATTAAAGGGAAGAAGATTGTTGTCGCCCACCCGCAGGTGACCGAGACCGTCGAACGCCCGCAGGTTGCGAGAACGCGATAGATCCGATCCATAGACGAGCGAGCCATCGAGGAAGGCGGTGTTGGCATTAATCTGTTCCCGCACCCCGTCGACGGTGGTCGAGCTGGAGCGATTGAACGCCATACGTTTTCGGCCTGTGCAGCCCGGATCGAACACTGGGTCGCAGGCTGGTATCGGAATCGGGAAAGCGTCCCCCGCGCTCGAAACCCGCGTCAGGCTCATGTCATGATCAACGATGTTGCCCCAGTTCCAAACGAAGCCCGAGCAACGACTCGTGTTTGGAATCAGGCCACTTTGCGCGTTCACGATGTTGCTGATGTCGCGCGCACCTTTCCGATCTGCACCGGCGGGCGTGCCGGATCCGTCGCCGTAGCCGTTCGTGATGTTGCGCAGATGGACTGTCCCGGCTTTGCCCAGGTCACCAGGCGCGTTCCCGTGCCCGTCGATGCTGCGGAACTCGTTCGGGTACTGCGCCGGGTCCGTATTGCCCAGAGGAGCCGGAACGGTCGAATCGAATGCTGCACTTGCCGTTGCCTGGCTTCCCTTGGAATGGAAAGCGTCGAAGACCTGTTGTGAACTTGGATATTGAGTGCCGAAGACTCGGACCACGGAAGGCGCGGTACTCGGCTGCTGCTCTTGCGCTGAAGCGGCGGCGGCAAAGGCCGCAACCGCGAAGAATTGCAGCGTGATGGCTGCGATTTTACTCTGGCGGGCTTTCATGTGTATTCCTCCTTATTACTCCCTCGGCAGTGACGTCTAACTTCTGCTTGTCATCACTGTCGAGCTAGACTTCGCCGGTTCCGCGTTGGCCGGATGCCTGTCCTTAAATATTTTTCCCGAGGCCGCCGCGGCAGACTGATCGCAGCGATGAGGTCTCGTCCGGCGGGCGGTACCGGGAGGGAATGGATGAAGGCGCGTAAATCACGGCCGATATTTGTACCCGTCGTTGAACCAGTTGTTACAACATTCTCCCGACCCACCCCAGATAACCATTTGCGAACCATCCCAGACGGCGGTGTGACCCGAGCGCGGAGCGGGCGCCCCGGTGAGGGTGGTGGCTTTCCACTCATTCTTCTTCGGACTAAAGCGCGCACCGGTGCCGAGCGGATTGCCGGCGGCGTCCGAACCGCCCCAGACAATGAACTCATAACCTGACCAGACCGCGGTCGCACCGGAGCGGGCCGTCGGAGCATCGACGAGAGAGACAGCTCGCCATTTGCCCGTGACGGTGTCATAGAGCGCGCCGGTGTTGAGTGGCTTGAAGTGAGAATTGACTCCGCCCCAGACGAAAAGACTTATCCCATCCCAGGCGACGGAAAAAAAGAGCCGAGGCGCAGGTGCATTCAGGGTCGAAATGGGTGTCCAGCTATCAGCCCGTGGATCATAAATGCCACCGTCGTTGACATAAGTGCCGTCGGCGATCCCACCCCAGACAATCATGCGCGAACCGGTCCAGATCGTCGCATGACCGGTCCGGCCCGATGGCGCACCCACGGTGCTGGTTGGTGTCCAGGTGTCAGTCACTGGGTCATAAAGCGCGCCCGTGTTAGTAACTCCGATAAAGCCAGTAGCTCCGCCCCAAACAATCGCTCGATCACCCGTCCAGATGAGCGAATGGCCAAACCGTCCGGAAGGCGCGGCGGTCAGGCTGGTGGCTCGCCACGTATCTTCGACCGGGTCGTAACGCCCGCCGGTGTTGAGAAAACTATCCGTTCCCGCGTCGCCACCCCAGACGATCATCTCATGGCCGGTCCAGATCGCCGGGTGACCTTCGCGCCCGTCGGGAGCGCCGTCGGTTGTGGTCGGCGTCCAGTTATTGGTTAACCGATTCCAGACTCCGCCAGTGTTAGCGAATGGAATCATATCTGAATCCTGACCACCCCAGATAATCATCTGGTTGGTCCCATCAATCCGCGTGAAGACCGCGGAGTGCGCAGTGCGGGCGGTGGGAGCGTTAACGAGCGAGATCGGTTTCCAGCTGTCAGCCAGAGTTACCGAGACAGAGAGAAATGGGACCAGACAGAAGATAGCGCGAATTGACATAAAGATTTATTGCCTTGGGAGTAGCGGAAAACGGTTTCGCGCGTCAAGCCAAAATCCTTTACGAACTCGAACAAGGCAGCGCGTGCCGGGTTTATCTCAAAGCATTACGACGGGCTTATCTCGTTCAGTATCAAACTGCAACAGGTGACACCAGCTTCGGCCTTTTGTAACTCGGAAACGTCAACTGTCCGGAGCGCGAATCCCGCCGCTTCCAGCAGCCGTTTGGTTTCCGGAAAGGAATCGGGCATGATGAGATACTGACCAATCCTGAGCACATTGGCGCCGCCGGGTTCGTTGTTTGCAACCTCGATTAAGCGGAATTCACTCAATGGCATCGGGTCAATCCAGGAGGAGTTTACGAGCACGTTGCCGCGGCCGAGATAGGAGCAGGCACTCTTGAGGTGCAGACATCCAGCAACCTCAATCGCCTGGACAGTGTAACCATACTTGGAAACTAACTCGCGTAATTGCTCAATTGCTTCCCGGTTTGTTCGCCGTGACAGACCAACGAAGATAGTCCGATCAACTAGCAACACGTCACCGCCATCCATTGTTGCCGGGGCAGTCAGACATTCGAGCTGCCGGAATGGAGCCAGGGCCTTTGCGACAGTGGCGGCCTCAGGCCGGCGGCTGGGCGCACCCATGTTCATGATCACCGCCAACTCATCCAGCACCAGCGCGGTGTCCTCGACAAAGACAGAGTCGGGCAGCTCCGGTTCGGCCGGCAGCGTTATGAGTCGCAGACCGAAGTCAGTCAGGCTTGTCTCATAGCTGCGGTGTTGCGCCATGGCTTTCGCGATGTCGATTGGTTGCCTGACATGGAACGACAGTTCACAGGCGTTCATGGCCGGGCTCACCTGACGCGTGATGGCAATTTGCGGCATACTCACACAGGTTCCCTCTCTCGCCGATCTCCGCCCGGCTGGCAAACCTCTTTCCTTGAGTCCGAGTGTGCGCGCCTGTCGGTTTGCGGAATTTTCTTGGCGAGCGCGAATGACACGCTTAGCCTCGCGCTCTGAATGACTACGCTGAACATCGCCGATTATGCGGAGGCGGCGCGAGGCCGGGTGTCGCAGGAAGCGCTTGATTACTTCGACGGGGGAGCGCTCGATAAAGTGACTCTGCGTGACAACACGCTTGGCTGGCAGCGACTGAAACTCTATTATCGGGTGCTGACAGGTGTGGGGCCGCGAGACCTGGGCACGACGATGCTCGGTCAGAAGGTCTCGATGCCGATAGCAATTGCACCGACCGCGTTCCACCGGCTTGCCTGTGAGGCAGGGGAACTTGCCACCGCCCGGGCGGCAAAGGCGGCCGGTACTTTGTTCATCCTGAGCTCGCTTTCCAATGTTGCGATGGAAACCGTCTTTGCCGAGGCCGCGAGTCCGCGCTGGTTCCAGCTCTATGTCTACAAGGACCGTGCGATCACGCGCGACCTGGTGCAGCGGGCGGAAGCGGCCGGGGCGGAGGCGATTGTTCTCACGGTCGATGCCCCCGGCCTTGGCACGCGCGAGCGCGACGCGCGTAACCGGTTCCGGCTCCCGCAGGGCCTAAGCATAGAAAACCTATGTTCGTTAGGTAAAGGTGCATTGCCGCGCGTCGAAGGTTCGGGCCTGGCCGCTTATGTGAAGGAGAACTTCAAAAGCGATTTGAGTTTGGCCGACCTCGACTGGCTTTGTGGGTCCAGTCACTTGCCGGTGGTGGTAAAGGGAGTCTGTCGCGGCGACGATGCGCGCGCCGCCGCCGAACATGGGGCGAAGGCAATCGTCGTCTCGAACCACGGCGGCCGCCAGCTCGATACCGCGCCGGCGACTTGCGAGGTGCTGCCTTATGTCTCGGCTGCGGCGAGCCAGCTTTGCGAGATTTATGTCGACGGTGGTATTCGCCGCGGCGGTGACGTGCTCAAGGCGATCGCACTCGGAGCGCGCGCGGTTCTTGTCGGGCGGCCGATTCTCTGGGGACTTTGCGTGGATGGCGAAAGAGGCGCCTTGCACGTGCTTGAGATTCTTCGCCGAGAGCTCGATGAGGCGATGCTCTTATGCGGCTGTGGAAAGCTTGACGCGATCGATGGCAGCCTGCTGCGGCCTGAGTAAGGTCCACAGTCGCACCGCGAACTCGCTTTCGGGCGCAAGGAGTCCTGCACCGCTGAAGACGAAACGCGGCGCAAAAAAACGCTTCCGCCGCTTTCGGCTTGCATCGGAGATGGGCTTTTGCCGAAATGAGGCTGTCTGCCTAACGACCACTGCAATTCGCGAACAACCATGAAAACCAAACCTCTTTTTCCAGCCATTCCACGCTTCTTCTTTATCCCTGCGATCCTCGCCTTCGCACTCGCCGCGATTGGCATTTCAGGCGAAACAGCCGGGGCAGCGGGACCCGCCGGTCGCGGGCTCGCACCCGCCGCCGGCAAAGCCTCCGCAACGGACAACTTCTGGACTTCGGCCGGTGGCCCGCAGGGTGGCGATGTTCTGTCGATGGTTCGGAATGCAGGTGGCGACATCTTTGCCGGTACTCTCGGTGGCGGCGTTTTCCGTTCCTCCGACAGCGGTGAAACCTGGCAGGGTGTGAGCAACGGCTTGACCGCGACTGACATTCGCGCCCTGGCGCCGAACAGCGCAGGCGACCTGTTTGCCGGCACCTTTGGCGGTGTCTTTCGCTCGACGGACAACGGTGAGAGTTGGAGCGCGGTAAATAACGGACTGGACTACCCATTCATCATCTCGCTCGCGATCAGTGCTGAGGGCGATGTCTTCGCCGGCACATTCGAAGGGGGCGGCGTGTATCGTTCGACAGATAATGGCGAGAGTTGGACGCTGGTCATCAATGGACTTACTAACACCTATGTCTATGCCCTGGCCATCAGCGATGATGGCGACGTGTTTGCCGCAACCTGGGGTGGCGGGATGTTCCGCTCGAGTGATAACGGAAACAGCTGGGTCGAAATCAACAGCGGCATCGGTGATCCGTATATCATCTCCCTGGCCATTAATGCTCAGGGAGATATCTTTGCCGGAACGGATTTTGGCGGCGGGATCTATCGTTCGACTGACAATGGCGACAGCTGGGTACCGGTCGACAATGGCCTGACGACTGGCAACAATGTCAACGCCCTTTTGGTTGCTCCAACTGGGGATCTTTTTGCCGGCATCTACGGCGACGGCGTTTTTCGCTCGAGCGATAACGGCGAGAGTTGGACGCAGGTGAACGAGGGACTTACGGCTACATTTGTTCTTTCCTTCACGACGGACGATGAGGGAGACATCTTTGCCGGAACCTACTTTGGCGGCGGTGTCTTTCGGTCTCAGGATAATGGAAACAGCTGGAGTGAGAAAAACTCCGGCTTGATTGCGACAAACGTGCGCGCGATCGCCATTAACGCGCAGGGAGAGATCTTTGCCGGCACCTATGGGGTTGGCGTATTTCGCTCGACTGATGGCGGGGTCACCTGGGGGAAGAGCAACAACGGGCTGAGCGCACTTTACGTCACAGTGCTCACGTTGAATCAGAACGGCGACCTCTTTGCCGGAGCGGATTTCGTCAATGGCAACGGCGGCGCCTTCCGCTCAACCGATGGCGGGGACAGTTGGGAAAACATAAATCAGGGGACGATCACGACCGACGTCCGCGCGCTCGCGATCAGGCCTGACGGCGAGATCTTCGCCGGGACTTACCCGAATAGCGGCATCTATCGTTCGACTGATAATGGTGAGAGCTGGACGGCGGTGAATCGCGGTTTGGATTGCACGAACATCTGGTCACTCGTGGTCAACGGGGACGGCGATATCTTTGCCGGGACGGCAGGGTGTGGAACGGGTATCTATCGCTCGAGTGACGACGGTGAGCATTGGCAGTTGATGAATAATGGACTCACCTCGACCGACGTGGCGGCACTCGCGATTAACGAGCAGGGCTATGTCTTTGCCGGGACTCACTCACAGTTCGGGATTGGTGGTGGCATGTTTCGCTCGACCGACAACGGTGAGACCTGGACGGAACAGAACAACGGCTTCAGCGCCCTGGATGTGAACGGCCTGGGAATTAACTCCAAGGGCGACATTATCGCGGTCGCGCTCGGTGGCGCCTTCCTTTCCAGCGACAGCGCCGACAGTTGGAGCGACATTAGCAGCGGGCTCATTCCCGCTGGAGGAAATGTCTGGTCGATCGCGTTTGATTCTGGCGGCTTTGCCTTTGCCGGCACCGAGGGGGGCGGCGCATTCCGCAGTCTGCAATCGACGACCGGCAGCGTTTGCCCGGAGTCACGCCGCTTCTGGCACGATCATCCGGAGAGTTGGCCGGTAGAGAGTCTGCTGCTCGGGAGCCAGAGTTATAAGATGGCGGAGCTGGAAGATCTCTTGTACGTGGGGGCGAAGAAAAAGACGAGCGACGCGAGCCTCGCGCTCGCCGCTCAGCTGGTCGCGGCCAAGCTCAATCTCGCGAACGGCTCTGATCCTGGGCCGATCAGCGGCACAATTGCTGACGCCGACAACCTGCTAAGCGGGTTTTCTGGCAGGCTGCCTTACCACGTTGCGCGATCCTCTTCCACCGGTCAGGCGATGCAGGCAGATCTCTTGCTGCTGCGGAGTTATAACTGGGGCCATCTCACTCCTGGTTGCAACGAGTAAGAGCGATGAGTCACCACGACTTTATGTCGCGCGAACGCAACAAGAGAATGACCATGCGCAGATTGCATTGCCGTGCTAGCGTTTCCAGATTGTGCCTCAGGCAAAACACATCCTCACAACCTTTGATGAAGCGCTCGCGAGCTTGCGCAACAATATCCTGATGATGGCCGGCCTTGCCCTGCGCAACCTGCAAAACGCCCTCAGCGGTCTGGAACAGCGCAATGACGAGCTCTGTCTCCAGGCGATCGCGGACGATGAGGAGATCGACCAGTTGGAAAAGCAGATTGACCAGGACGGTCTCGAGTTACTCATTCGTTTTCAACCGGTCGCGTCGGACCTGCGGCGCATCGTGGCCGCGATGAAACTTTCGCCAAACCTGGAGCGCATAGCCGATGAGTCGGTGAGTATCGCGCGGCGTGCGCGCAAGTTGAACCAGCACCCTGCCATGGCCGAAGTCGAACTCGTCTGCCGGATGGGCGTGCAAGCGATGGGAATGGTCAGCGATAGTATCGCCGCCTATGTCGAAGAAGATGATGCCCGGGCCCGGGCAGTGACGGAACGGGACGACGCGCTTGATCTAATGAATGCCGATGTCGCGCGCCGTCTCCTCGCCCGCGTGCCGCAGGACTTCGGCCAGTTGCGGGGCTATCTCAATCTCGTGTTCATTGCCGGTCATCTCGAGCGGATCGGCGATCACGCGACGAACATTGGTGAGGAAACAGTTTACCTGGCGCTTGCGGAAGACATTCGCCACCAGGCGCAGCCCTCATCAGCCTAAGATGCTCATCCTGCGCCAGCCCAAGCTGGCCACGGGAGAAAAAACCGATACGAAAGAGAGTCATGTTTTCAATTGCAAAGCTACTGGGTCACGACCAAAAATTCTTCGATCTTCTGGAGGCGAGTGCGCAACAGGCGGACACGAGTGTGCATCACCTCGTGGCGCTGCTGGGTCAGCTCGAGCAAGGCGCTTCCCCACAAAGTCTGGACGAATTCGTTCATAGCCGGCGCAAGGACAAACAAATCACACAGGAGTTGACGGAGCAGCTTTGCAAGACCTTTGTCACCCCGCTGGAGCGGGAAGATATCCAGGCGCTGGCTGCTTCGCTCTACAAGATTCCAAAGACGGTCGAGAAGATCGGAGAGCGCGTCCTGATTTGTCCCGAGGACCTGCAGGGCCGCACCTTTGCCAAGCATCTGGAGTTGCTCGACCAGGCTGCGGAAGCGGTGCTGGCGATGGTTAAACAATTGCGCAAAGGCACCGATATCGCGACGGCGCGGGAGATGAACGCCCGACTCCAGGCGATCGAAGGCAAAGCAGACCAGCTCGAGCTCGATCTCCTGCGCGATCTTTATCATGGTGACTATGCGCCAAAGCAGATCATTTTCCTTCGTGATCTCTATGAGTTGCTCGAAAAGGTGATCGACCGCTGTCGCGACGCCGGGAACACCATTCTCCAGATCGTGTTGAAATACTCCTGAATCTGCCTAACGACTAAAGGGATGCTTCTTTTTTTCCTGGTCGTTGTTGTCGCCCTGCTTTTCGAATACATCAACGGCTTTCACGATGCCGCCAACGCGATCGCGACCGTCGTCTCGACGAAAGTGCTAACGCCGCGCCAGGCGATCGCGATGGCGGCGTTTTTCAACCTGACCGGCGCGCTCACGGGCACGGCCGTGGCCGCGACTATCGGGAAAGGGATCGTCGACCTAAGAGTCGTGACTATGCCCGCGATCCTGTGTGCGCTCGCCGGCGCAATCATTTGGAACCTGATCACCTGGTTGCTTGGCCTTCCCTCCAGTTCCAGTCATGCCCTGATTGGCGGACTCTGCGGCGCCGCGCTCGCCGCCGCCCATGGTGACTGGACGGTCTTGAAATGGCAGACCGGGCTCCTGCCCAAAGTCATTATCCCGATGATCGTATCGCCCGTCGTCGGGCTTATTGTTGGAGCGCTGCTAATGTTTCTGTTGCTTCTGGCCCTGCACCGTTTGACGCCGCATTTGATTCACAATGTTTTCGGTAAGTTACAGCTACTGAGCGCAGCCTGGATGGCTCACAGCCACGGGACTAACGACGCGCAGAAGACGATGGGCATCATCGCTCTCGGGCTCTTTACCGGGACTACCAGCGGTGCTTTTACTCATCTGCCGCCAGTCCTACGGTTTCTCGAGACGCCGCAATTTCACGTTCCTTCCTGGGTGGTTGTGCTCTGCGCAATCACGATGGCCGCCGGGACGGCGGCAGGTGGATGGCGAATCATCCGCACCCTCGGGCATAAGATGGTGAAGTTACAACCTGTCCATGGCTTCGCGGCCGAAACGACCGCCGCCGTCATCATACAGGCTGCAAGTTCCTATGGTATTCCGCTTTCGACTACCCATGTCATCACGGCCTCGATCATGGGGGTCGGAGCGGCAAAACGCCTGAGCGGCGTGAAATGGGGCTTAGTCGGCCGGATCGTCTGGGCCTGGGTCCTGACTCTGCCCTTTACGGCCTTGCTCGGCTATCTCCTCGCGCGAATCGCTCACCTTGGCACCTGAATCCGGGCGCAATTCATCGCCGGAACGCGCCAAGCGCCTCCTCAAAGGTCATGCCCAAAGCGATAACTCCATTTTCATGCCCTTTCATCGCAAAGAGCTTGGTCTCTGCCAGGTTAGCTTTACGAAATAACCGCTCGACTTCGTGTGCCATTGCCGGTGTGCCGTAAGTCGCGCGTGCGTCTGTCGCCGGTCCATCTGTGACCAGCGCGTGCCATAACCTGCGGTCATGCCCGTGCAGGACTACGCGCACTTTGACATGACTCGCATACAAAACAGCGTGCGTGAGTGACTCAGCCGAGGGCACGACACAGCCCTCGGATCGCAGCCAGTTCTCTGCCAGATTCCAAGCGACGATCTTCGCGCAATGGCCCGGTTCCAACGAATCAATCCCGCCGGTCCCGGAGCCGGTGATATAGAACGAGTCACTCGTCCCGGCGCGCAAACTCAGATTTCCAAAACCAATGCCGTTCTCATCGACTCCGAGCACAGCCATCTGGCGCATTTCGTTCCGGGCTGCGGCTAGTTCTTCAAAGCCGGGAAAGTGCGCCAGCTCTCGCCCATCGCCTTGGTGGCGGAACTTGACGACGCCGGTTTCGTTCATCGGTCCCGGGGTTTGCGCTTCTCGGGGAACATTGCGAGAATGCTTTCCTCGTTAGGCTGGCAAATCCCGCGTTCGGTAATCAGGCCGGTGACGAGACGGCGCGGCGTGATATCAAAGCCGTAATTGACCGCGGCGCTTGCTTCCGGGGCGAGGCGCACTTCCACGAACCTGCCGTCCGACCAGCCGTCGATACGTGTCACCTCCTCCGGAGCGCGTTTTTCGATCGGGATCTCGGTCAATCCCTCACGCATCCTCCAGTCGAAAGAGGAGGAGGGGAGCGCGACATAAAACGGGACTCCGTTGTCCCTGGCCGCGAGTGCTTTTAGATAGGTGCCGATTTTGTTCGCGACATCGCCGGTATAGGTGGTGCGGTCGGTCCCTACAAGGACGAGATCAACCGCCCCATTCTGCATCAGGTATCCGCCAGCGTTATCCACAATGACTGTGTGCGGGACGCCATGCTGGCCTAACTCCCAGGCGGTAAGCTTCGAGCCCTGGTTGCGGGGGCGGGTTTCATCCACCCAGACATGCACGGCAATGCCCGCGTCATGCGCTGCGTAAACGGGAGCGGTAGCCGATCCGTGGTCGACAAAAGCGAGCCAACCAGCGTTGCAGTGGGTGAGCACATTGACGGGCTCGCCTTGCTTTCGGCGGGCGATTTCGCGGATCAATTCCAAGCCATTAACTCCAATTTGCCGGCAATGTTCCGCATCTTCGTTGGCGATGCTTTCGGCGGTCTCGCGGGCTCGCGTGAGTTTCTCCGGCGGCGTAGTAGCCGTCGCGAGTTGGGCAAGTTGGCGCTCGATCGCCCAAACCAGATTGACCGCCGTTGGCCGCGTTAGGCGCAGCAGGTTCGCCACCTCCTCAGGCGAGCGTCCGGCGCAGATACCAAGATACATGCCATAACCTGCGGCCGCGCCAATCAGACCGGCCCCGCGGACATGCATGTCACTGATGGCAATCGCCATTTCTTCCACCGTGCTGATATCTTCGATGACAAACCGATGCGGCAAGGCGCGCTGATCAATCAACTGCACCACGCGCGAGTTCTCCGGATGGAGCCAGATGGTGCGATAAGGGCGGCCTTCGACGTTCATGAATGTTAGGTGTTACAGGGTTGGTTGCTATATCCTGAGGGCTAACTCTGGCAGCGCGATCATCACAGGCGCGGTCGAAGGCGGCGAAACCCTGACCCCGGGAGAGGATCTCCAAGTACGAGATAATCGGTCGCGCCTTGTCATTGCTGCCGAGAAGAAGGCTGCGCGCCGATCGTAGCCAGTTCTTTCTGCACATCCTCGATCTTCGCGCTTTGTGGAAAGCGAGTGAGAAAATCCTTTGCCAGTGCGGTTGCCCTTTCCGGCTGGTGCAGGATACGGCTGTAGAGACTGATCTGATTGAAAAGGCTGTTCTCGTGCATGGGATTCTGTTTTTGCGCGATCTGATATTGCTCGAGCGCTTTCTGGGGCTGACCTAGAAAGCGATAGCAATTACCCAGATCGGTCCGCACATCGGAGTTATCGGCGCCAAGCGCGATCGCCTGCTGATAATGATCGATCGCGTGGGACCAGCTCTGCCGATCGTAATTCCAGTTTCCAAGCGTTCGCGCCGCCTCGGCGGGCGAGAGCTGCGACACGTCGGGCGGCTCCGGTGGGACGAGCGGGGGGACGGAAGCATTGGTCGTTGTTGGCCCAGTGGGTGCCAGACCGAAGGATTCAATCGCCGGCTTAGGCGGAGCATGGGACGACTGGCGCATGATGAGCCAGGTGGTGCCCGCGCCGAGGCCGAAGGCGAGCAGAATGAATAGCGCGACGGGGAACTCGCGCGCCTTCGCTGGCTTTGCCTTTGCGCGACGGTTTGCCATTAGACTGACTGGGCACTGCGATCCATCGATGATTCTCTCGGATGCTACCGCTCCGAGAGCAACCTCATCGGCATCTTGGCTCGACTTGGGGAAAAAAACAAAGCTGGAAGCAAGGCGGGCGCGGCTCCGGCTTGTGCCTGAGGACTGTGCGTCAGCTCACACTGCCAACTCGCTTTGTCATCCCGAGCCGGCGCAGCGCGGCGAGGGACCCCGCCAACGCAGTGCGCGCTTCCATGTATCCAACAACGCCCAAACTCGATTTGGCGCTCAGCATTTCCAAGCACGCCCACATTACAGCTGCGAGGTCCCTCGTCGTCCTTCGGCGACTCGGGATGACAGGGGTTGCGATTAGCGATGGACAACCGCGCCGTCCTCCCCGAGCCCGCTTTGTCATCCCGAGCCGGCGCAGCGCGGCGAGGGACCTCGCCAACGCAGTGCGCGCCTTCCATGTATCCAACAACGCCCAAACTCGATCGGGCGCTCAGCATTTCCAAGCACGCCCACATTGCAACTGCGAGGTCCCTCGCCGTCCTTCGGCGACTCGGGATGACACGGGGTTGCGATTAGCGATGGACAGTCGCGCCGTCCTCCCCGAGCGGAGTGCGGTGAACCTTGCGCCTCCGCCGCGAAAATCGTAGAAACAATTCCATGTCTCAAAAGGACGCGCTCATTCGGCTTCTGCGCGATAACGACCCGGCGACGGTCAGCTTGTTGAAGCAGCAATTGGTGGAAGCCGGGATCGAGAATGTGGCCACGCTCCGCGATTTGCTCGCGCTCGATGACGCCGCGATCACGGCGCACGTGCGCGATGTGCTCGAGCGGATCGAGACCGATGAGGCGCACGAGGAGATGCTCCTCTGCGCCCATCTTTTTCCCGAGCATGGTGATCTCGAGGCGGCGTGGTGGCTCCTCACCCGCTGTTTTTCGCCCGAGGCGCCAATCGCGAAGCTCCAGCGCCGGCTCGATGCGTGGGGTCGGCGGCTGCGTGCCCGACTCGCGGCGGCGAACTCCTCGCGCGAGCGCTTGCAGGCCTTGACCAGTTTCATGGCAGACGATCTCGGCTTTCACGGTAATGCGCAGGAATATTATGACCCGCGCAATTCGCTCCTGAGCGAAGTGATCGAGCGACGGCTTGGGATTCCAATCTCGCTCGCCATGCTCTACGTGATCGTGGGCCGGCGCGCGGGGATGCAGATCGACGGGATCAATCTTCCGGGGCATTTCATCGCGCGTTATGAGCGGATCTTGTTTGATCCCTTTCACGGCGGACGAATTCTTTCCCGGCCGGATTGCGAAGCGATTCTCGCCCGGCAACGGCTGAAGACCCACTCGACCTACTTCGCGCCCGCTTCCTCGCGGCTCGTCTTCATGCGCATGCTCGCGAATCTGGTTTTCATTTTCGAGCGGACCGGCGAGCGGGGGAAACATGACCTCGTGATGAAGTGGCTGAAGGCGCTCGACCGCGGGTAGGCGAATTCAATTTGCCTAACGAATGAGACGCGCGAGGGTGCGCTCGAGCTCCCGCTGCCGCGCAGCTTGTTCCCGCAGTTCCGCCGTTCGTGCCGGGCGGTGATGAATCTGGCGCCGAATTTTTGCCGGCGCGACCTTGCCGCCGAGCTGTTCGATCGCGTGGACCGCGGCGCCGCGGAGCGAGGCTTCCTGTTCCTGGCAGATGACGAGACTGCGGCCTAACGAATCGGCGAGCAACTGGAGCGAAGCGGGCGATTGCAGGATTCCACCGGAGACAACGAGCTTTTTCGCCCGGCCCGCGGTCTGCTCCAACTCGTGCAGCACATCTGCGAGCCGATGAAACGAGGAAGCGACGAGCGCGGCGAGAAGATCGGCCGCAGTCGTGACCTGAGTTAGTCCTGCGATCACCCCTTCGAGGCCTTCGGGCCAGGTCGGCGCGCGCTCCGCCAGCCAGAGGGGCAGGACGGTCAGGCGAGCAGCGCCCGGGCCGGCGCGCCGCAGGAGCTTTTCGAGCATGTCGGCGTCGTTAGGCAAGCGCAATTCCCGGAGAGCCCAGGCCCGCAGATTTCCCGCGTTGCTCACTGCTCCGCCAATGAGGCTGCGGCGTTGATCGATCAAGAAACGAAAAAGGCCGAAGGGCAGCACTACCTCTTCGGGCGTAAGCGCGCGGATCGCGGCGCTCGTCCCAAGATTAATCGCGACCAGGCCGGGACGAGTTGCACCCGAGCCAAGGTTTCCCGCGGCGCCGTCGCCGATTGCGGGGAAGAATGTCTTCCCTTTCACCTCGGCCTTATCGCCTAACGACCCGACCTGGCCGCGGCGGAGGCCGACGAAATCGAGCAACTCCTCATCCCAGTCGCGCCGGGCGAGATGGTAGAGCCCGGTCGCGCTCGCCATCGAATGACTGCACCCCTGGAATCCAAAAATTTTCTCGAACACCCATTCCGCAGGCGAAGCCCAGCGCGCGACGCGCCGAAGCAACCGCGGCTGAGTGCGGCGGAGCCAGGCGAGCTTTGCCGGCCAAAAGCTGGCGCGGAGCATGCAACCGGTGCGCTGCTGGATGGCGCGCTCGTCGCATCGGTCACGCAGGCGCGCCGCGTCCGGAGCGGAGCGCGCATCGGCCCAGGTGTAGATCGGGGTGAGCGGGTTTCCGTTTCGATCGAGGCCGAGCAGGCTGTGCCAGAAACCGGAGCCGGCTACAACCGGAACCTGCCTTTTCGTTAGGCAACTTTTCGTCAGGCGGAGACATTTTCTGCTTGCGCGCAGGAGAACTGCCGGGTCGAGCTCCGCGGCCTGATCGAGCGAGTGATGAACGCGATAAGCCTGGCTGGCTTTTGACCCGGCGATCAGCTGCGCCTTTTCGTTGAACAGACCGCTGCGGACCGATGACGTGCCGATGTCGATGGCCAGGACGAGAGCCGAACGCGTTGCCATGGACGGAAAGGTTTAAGTTTGAAGTTTTAAGTTTTAAGTGCGAGCGAGCGGTGCGGGATGAAAGCGTTTTTTCTCACCAACGAGTACCCGCCACACATCTACGGCGGGGCCGGCGTGCATGTCGATTATCTCTCGCGCGAGCTGGCGAAATTCATCGAGGTCGAAGTGCGCTGCTTCGGCGATCAAGAGTCGTTAGGCACAAATCCGAAGGTGCGCGGTTTCGAGCTGGACGCGAGCGGCTACACCTGCCCGAAACCGTTGCGCTCGGTCTTTGGCGCGCTCCAGCGTTGTCTTGATTTCAACACCCTCCGGATCGACGCCGATCTGGTTCATTGTCACACTTGGTACAGTCATTTCGGCGGGATTCTGGCGAAATTGAACTACGGCTTGCCGCTCGTGATCACGGTCCATTCGCTCGAGCCGTTGCGACCGTGGAAACGCGAGCAACTCGGCGGCGGCTACGATTTTTCCCTCTGGGTAGAAAAGACCGCGCTCGAAATGGCGGACGCAGTGATCGCCGTGTCGAACGAGACGAAAACGGACGTGGAGCGGTTGTTCCAAATCGAACCATCGCGGCTGCATGTGATCTACAACGGGATCGACCTGGAAGAATTTCGGCCGACCGATCAGACCGACGCGCTGGTGCGTTTCGGGATCGATCCGCGCCGGCCCTATCTCTTGTTTGTCGGGCGGATCACGCGGCAAAAAGGGATCGTGCATTTGGCGCGGGCAATTCCGTTTATGGAACGCGATTTTCAGATCGTGCTTTGTGCCGGCGCGCCGGACACGCCCGAGATCGCGGCGGAAATGAAAGCGGCCGTGAGCGAGGCGCAGGCGCAGCGCGGCGACGTGATCTGGGTCGACGAGATGGTCGACAAGAAAACGCTCGTGGAGTTGTACTCGCACGCAGCGGTCTTTTGCTGCCCGTCGATTTACGAGCCGTTTGGGATCATCAACCTCGAAGCGATGGCTTGTGAGACGCCGGTGGTAGCGAGCGCGGTTGGCGGGATTAAGGAAGTGGTCGTCGATGGTGAGACCGGTTTTCTCGTGCCGGTCGAGCAGATGAAGGAGAGCCCGTTTGAACCGATTCATCCGGAGAAGTTCGAGCGCGATCTCGCGACGCGAATCAACGAGCTGATGGCGAATCCGGAGCTGCGAAAGAAGTTTGGCCGCGCCGGGCGGAAACGGGCGGAGGAGAAGTTCGGCTGGGGCGCGATCGCCAAGGAGACGATTCACCTCTATCGCACGGTGTCATCCTGAGCGGAGCGCAGCGTAGTCGAAGGATCCCGTGGAGAGGACTTGAAGCGTGGCTGCTTTTCGCGCTGCGGGGTTCACGGTGACTCCACGGGATCCTTCGACTTCGCTGCGCTTCGCTCAGGATGACGAGTTGGCGGTTGTGGGCGGAGGGTTTCGTGCACGAGCGGAAGCTGCGTGTATGCTCAAGCGATGTTCGTCGACCGGATCAAGGTGCACGCAAAGGCGGGCGACGGCGGGCGCGGCTGTGTCAGTTTTCGGCGGGAAAAATTTGTTCCCAAGGGCGGCCCGGATGGCGGTGACGGCGGCAAGGGCGGCGACATCGTGCTTCGCGCCGACGAGCACACGGATAATCTCGCGGCGCTTTTTTACGAGCCGCTAATCAAGGCAAAAAGCGGCGCTCACGGACGGGGCAAACAGATGCACGGCCGCGGCGCGCCCGACAAGGTCGTGAAGGTGCCGGTGGGGACGATCGTGTGGAGGGATGAGGGCGGAGGGCGGAGGGATGAGGGCGAAAGAGATTCATCCCTCATCCCTCATCCCTCATCCCTGATTCAGATCGCGGATTTGACTCGGCCTAACGAGGAGTTTGTCCTCTGCCGCGGAGGAGCGGGAGGCAAGGGTAACGTGCATTTTAAAAGCTCGCGGAACCGCGCCCCACGCGAATACACCGAAGGCGAGGAAGGCGAAGAAGGCGATTTTCTGCTCGAGCTGCGCACGATTGCGGATGTCGGTCTGGTTGGTTATCCGAATGCGGGCAAATCCACTTTGCTCCGCCGGATTTCGGCGGCGCATCCGAAAGTGGCGGCCTATCCGTTTACGACCTTGCATCCGATGATCGGAGTAGTTGAGTTCGACGATTACCGACGCGCGACGGTCGCGGACATTCCCGGGTTGATTGAAGGCGCACACCGCAATCTCGGACTCGGCCATGCTTTTTTGCGCCACATCACGCGGTGTCGGTTGCTTCTCTTTGTTCTCGACATGGCCGGGAGCGAAGGGCGCGGCCCGATTGCCGACCTGCAACATCTCCGGCGCGAGATTGACCTCTACGATCCGCGTCTGTCGCAACGGCCCTGGGGGGTGGTGGCGAACAAGATGGATTTGCCGGGCGCGGAGGAAAAGCTCCGTGCCTTCCGCCGCCGCTATCCGCAGCGCGAAGTAGTGGCAATTTCGGCCAAGAACGGCAACGGAATTGAAGAACTGAAGCGAGCGCTCGACCAATGGTTACAGGAGGATGAGTTCGGGATGACACAATTATTGTGTGACAAGGCTGCCGATTCGAGCGATGGCGATTCTGGTTAGACAAGCCACATGCATGGTTTAGTAGTTCACAACTTTTTGCCTTAACTAAGGGGGTTCCCCGATTTATGTCGAAGCTGGTCGTTGCGAGTTATTGCACAACGTTTTTGAAATCGGAGATGTTACACATCTACCGGCAGGTGACGGCGCTCCGCGAGGTGCAGACCTTCGTGATGACGAAAAAGAAACAGAACAGCGAGCGCTTTCCCTTTGAAGACATCGAACTGATCCCGCCACCCCGGCGCAATCCATTGCGGCACGGCTGGCTTAAATTTGTCGAACATCAGCCGCCGATCGTTTACCGGGGCGAATATCAATTGCTCGCCAATCTGCTCGAGCGCCGCGGGGCTGACCTGATGCACATCTATTTTGGCCACACCGGGGTGCATCTGCTGCCATTCATCCAATGCTGGAACAAACCGTGCATTGTCTCCTTTCACGGAGCCGATGTGATGTTGAAAGCGGAGAGCCCGGATTACGCGGCGAAATTGCGCAAGGTTTTCCAAGCCGTACCACTCGTGCTGGCGCGCTCTCGCTCTCTGGAGCGACGACTCGTCAGGCTCGGTTGTCCTCCGGAGAAGATCCGGATCAACCGCACCGGCATCCCGCTCGCGCAGTTCCCGCTCATGCGCCGGGTCGGACCGGTGGATGGTGAGTGGAGGTTCTTACAGGCTTGCCGCCTTATCCCGAAGAAGGGGCTAATCACCTGCCTGCGCGCGTTCGCGATTTTTCAGCGCGATAATCCGCGCTCACAACTGCTCATCGCCGGCAAAGGTCCCCTGCAACCCGCCTTGGAAGCGCTCGCGACGGAACTGGGAATTCGCCGGCATGTTCATTTCACCGGTTTCCTCTCGCAGCCCGCGTTGCTCGAGCTTTACCACAGCTGCCACATTTTTCTCCACCCGAGCGAAATGCCGGCGGATGAAAATCAGGAGGGAATCCCGAACTCCATCCTCGAAGCGATGGCGACCGGCATGCCGGTGCTCGCGACCCGCCACGGGGGCATTCCCGAGGCGGTTGAAGACGGCCGTTGCGGGATCCTGGTCGAGGAACGCGATCACGAAGCGCTCGCGGCGGAGATGAAGAAGATCACCCGGACGCGGCATTCCTTCAGCGAGATGGGGATTCTTGCGAGCGAATCGGTCGCGAGACATTTCGAACAAGGCCGCCACATCGCCGAGCTCGAAGGGCAGTACCGCGAAGCGGCGGCGATCGCAGACGAAGCGCAGGTCCGCGCGCGGCGCAGCCTACCGGTGGTTGTGCCTCCTTTTCAGCAGGAAGGCGTGCCGGCAAAATAGATTTTCGGCCGCGTCTTTCCTCAGTTTTTGGCGGCGAAAAAATTCTCGGCAAAGTTGCTTGTCAGCGCCCCGAAGATGTTCTTCTGTATGCGCGACGTAAGCGGCCCTGAAGCGTAAGCCTGTTCTGTCCGGAACATGTCGCGCTTCACCGGCACCCGGTGACGCCGCTTGGCAAATTGCAAGATGCGCTACCACCGTTTTCATTTCGTGCTGCTGCTCCTCCTCGGCGCGATGCTTTTCAGCGGCGGATTCGCTCCACCGGTTGAGGCGCAGCCAACGCCAGCGCCTGCTGCGGTTGCTTCGACGGAAGCAAGGCCAGATCACGGCGGAGAGCATGAGGGCGTCCCGCTCAAACCAAACGTCCTGGCTCACATCGGGAAATTCACGATCACGAACTCGATGATCGTGACCTGGATCGTAGCCGTCGCGATCATCATTTTTGCGCAAATGGCCACGCGCAAGATCCAGCCGGTTCCTGGCGGCCGGCAGAACTTCTGGGAGTGGCTGGTGGAAAGCCTTTACAATTTCCTCGAGAGCGTCATCGGAGGCGATTTGGTCAAGCGGACCTTTTGGTTTTTCGCCACGCTTTTCATTTTCATCCTCTTCGTAAATTGGTTCGGTCTTATCCCCGGCATTGGCACCGTCGGCTGGGGGCATGTAGATCCGGCCACGAACCGGTTTCGCGTCGACACTCCGCTCCTGCGCGGCGGCAACGCCGACCTCAACATGACCTTTGCCATGGCGGCGGTGTTTTTCGCGCTTTGGCTTTACTGGGCCGTCCAGTCGCAGGGTGTCGGCGGAGTCCTGCACGAGATCTTTGGCGCCAAAGGCGAAAACCGAGGAGTGATGAAGCTGCTCATGGCGCTGGTTTTTTTCCTCGCCGGCTGGCTGGAGATTGTCTCGATTCTGTTCCGGCCGATTTCGCTCAGTTTCCGGCTTTACGGGAATGTCTACGCGGGTGAGACCATGCTCGAGACGATGGCGCACATGGTGCCGGCCCTTTCCTGGCTTATTCCCATTCCGTTCTACTTCATGGAATTGCTCGTCGGGATTGTTCAGGCGATGGTCTTTATGCTCCTGACGGCGGTATTCACCCTCTTGATCGCACAGCATCAACCCGGGCCGGAAAGAGCACACCACTAGAAAATTTCGGCGGCTATGACCGTGGATCCCGCGGAGGCCGCTGATCACAACCAACAACCAAGAAAGTTATATGACACTACCACTACTGGCAGAAATAAGCGGAAGCATTCACGTCGGCCTCGCCGCTCTGGGCGCGGCGATCGGCGTCGGTCTCGTCGGCATGGGGGCGAGCGCCGCGGT
Source organism: Chthoniobacterales bacterium (assembly GCA_036825615.1). Classification (GTDB taxonomy): domain Bacteria; phylum Verrucomicrobiota; class Verrucomicrobiia; order Chthoniobacterales; family UBA10450; genus JAICXG01. The sequence goes on along the minus strand of DAISXY010000015.1, from coordinate 52,980 downwards.
CGGCCGCAATCCCGGGGCGGCTACTCCCATCCTCGTGCAGGCGATTCTCGCGATCGCGTTTGCGGAAGCGATCGTGTTCTACGCGCTGTTCCTGGTTAAATAAGTTCTCCAACGGCCGCCCACGTGGGCCGCTTTTATTTCGATGAACATGACCATCCTTGCCGCAGCCGCCGATATTGCCGACCTGGCGCGTGATACCGGCCGACAGTTCGGCTTTGACCTCTGGATATTTCTCTCGCAGGTTATCAGCTTCGTCCTCGTCGCCCTGCTCCTGAAGCGGTTCGCCTACAAACCGATCCTCGGCATTCTCGAGGAACGACGGCAGCTAATCGCCGAGGGTCTCCTCAACGCAGAGAAGATCAAGCAGCAGCTCGCAGAGGCGGAGCAGCGTTATCAGGAAACCCTCGGGAAGGCGAACGCGGAAGCGCAAAAGATGATCGACGAAGCGCGCGCGAGCGCGGGCGTGATCGCGGAGCGCAAGCAGCAGGAAGCGATCGCGGCGGCCGAGCAGATCATCGCCAAGGCGCGTGAAGCCACCGTGCTCGAGCACGAGCGCGAGATGGCGCGACTGAAGCGCGAACTCGGGCGGCTGGTGGTGGAAACAACCGCCAAGGTGACAGGCAAAGTTCTCACCCCCGACGACCAAAAACGCCTTCAGGAGGAAGCGGGCCGGCAGGTCTCGGCCTGAGCAGGCGTTCACCGGATGAAGATCAACAAGGAAACCCGACAACTCTCGCGCGACATGGTGCGAGCGAGCTACGTCGATGGCGTGCTCGATCCGGAGAAGGTGCGTTTTTTCGTGCGTTCGATCGTGGACAAGAAACCGCGCAATTACATCGTGCTACTGCAGGATTTTCATCGCCTTTTGCGCCTCGAGCTCGAGAAACGCCAGGTCCGGATCGAGTCGGCGATGGCGCTCGACCCGGCGGTGAGCAGCGAGATTGTTTCCGGGCTTGAGAAAAAATACGGTCGTGGTCTCACTCCCGAATATGTGATTAACCCGGGACTGCTTGGGGGCGTGCGCGTGCGCATCGGGAGCGATGTGTGGGATAGCAGTGTGCGCAACCGGCTCCAGCGCCTCGAGCAACAATTTTCAACCTAACGAATTATCATGAGCAGCATTCTGGAAGAAATCGAAACACAAATTGCGGGGCTGAAAACCTCGACTACGAAAAGCAACGTCGGCGTGGTGCGCGAAGCCGGCGACGGTGTCGCCCGCATCGAAGGCCTAAGCGATGTGATGTTGAACGAGATGATCGAATTCCCGAGCGGCGAATTCGGTCTCGCCCTCAATCTCGAAGAAACCGAAGTCGGTGTCATTCTCCTCGGCGATCCAACGCGCGTCGCGGAAGGCGATGAAGTGAAAACGACCGGCAAGCTGCTCCAGGTGCCGGTAGGCAAGGCGCTGCTTGGCCGGGTTGTGAACACGTTAGGCCAGCCGATCGATAACAAGGGACCGATTCACACCGACTCGTATTATCCGGTGGAAAAGATCGCGCCCGGCATCATCAAACGCCGAAGCGTCAGCCAACCGGTCCAGACCGGTATCATGGCGATCGACGCCATGATTCCGATCGGGCGCGGGCAGCGCGAGCTGATCATCGGCGATCGCGCGACCGGCAAATCGACCATTGCGGTTGATACGATCATCAGTCAGGCGCGTCTGAATAAGGCGGCGGAAGAAGGGCGGCTGAAGGATCATCGCCCGCTCTATTGCATTTACGTCGCCGTCGGGCAGAAGAACTCGAACGTCGCGCGCACGCTCAACGTGCTCGAACGCAATGGCGCGATGCCGTACACGACGATTGTTTCCGCGCCCGCCTCGGAGAGCGCGACCAACCAATACCTCGCGCCGTTTGCCGGCGCGGCGATGGGCGAGTGGTTCATGGATAACGGCATGGACGCGCTCATCATTTACGACGATCTCTCGAAACACGCCGTCGCTTATCGGCAGGTGTCGTTAGTCTTGAAACGGCCCTCCGGGCGCGAGGCTTATCCCGGCGATGTCTTTTATCTCCATTCGCGCCTGCTCGAACGCAGCGCGCGTGTGACCGAGGAAGCGGGCGGTGGATCGTTGACCGCGCTCCCGATTATCGAGACGCAGGCGGGCGACGTCTCGGCCTACATCCCGACCAACGTCATCTCGATTACCGACGGCCAGATTTATCTCGAGACCGACCTGTTCTTCCAAGGCGTGCGGCCAGCCATCTCGGTCGGCCTGTCGGTCAGCCGGGTCGGTTCCGCGGCGCAGATCAAGGCGATCAAACAGGTCGCGGGCAAGATCAAGCTCGACCTCGCGCAGTTCCGCGAGCTGGCGGCCTTCGCGCAGTTTGGCTCCGATCTCGACGCCGCGACCAAGGCGCGGCTCGATCGCGGGCAACGGATTGTCGAGCTTTTCAAGCAGGTGCAATACAACCCGATCGCGGTCGAGGAACAGGTGGCAGTTCTCTGGGCGATGCAGAACGGTTATTTGGATGCCGTGCCGGTTGACCGGGTGAAGGAATTTCAGCTCAAGCTCCAGGATTACCTGCAAACCCGAAAGGAGAGCCTGCTCGCCTCCATCCGCACAAAGAAGGCGCTCGACAAAGACCTCGAAGCGGACCTGGCCTCCGCGCTGAACGATTTCAAGGCGACTTGGCAATAGCCGGTTGACGCAATGGCAAACACGCAGGACATCCGGCGGCGGATCAAATCAATCCGCAACACCGCGCAAATTACAAAGGCGATGCAAATGGTCGCCGCCTCAAAAATGCGCCGGGCGCAACAGCACGCCCTCGCGGGACGTCCGTATGCCGGATTAATGAACCGCGTGCTCGTGTCGTTGAAGGGGCGCACCGATCCGTTGCTCCATCCGCTTTTGCAGGTTCGACCGATGCGCAAGGAATTGGTCCTGGTCATCAGTAGCGACAAGGGTCTGGCCGGGGCGCTCAACACGAACCTCATGCGGGAGGTCGCCGGGTACGACCCCGCAGGAACCGTTTACGTGACTGCCGGGCGAAAAGCGCGCCAGTTCATCACCCGCACCCGGCGCGAGTTGCTAGCCGATTTCGAGCTAAAAGATTCACCCACGATCCTGGAAACAAAGCTGATCTCGCGTTTTTGCGTGGACAAATTTCTCGCCGGCGAGGTGGACAAAGTGACGGTGCTCTACACCCAGTTCATTAACACGATCAACCAAAAGCCGGTCGCGCACACGCTGCTGCCGATCAGTCCGTTTCTCTTCGATGTTGCCGGTGAAAAGCAAGCCGCCGCGGAGGCAGGAAAAGGGCAAAGCCTGGAGTATATCTTTGAACCGAGCGCGGCCGGGGTGCTTGATTTCATGCTCCCGTACTACCTCCAGTACGAAGTCTTCCAAATGGTGCTCGACGCCCGCGCCTCCGAACACAGCGCACGGATGGTGGCGATGAAAAATGCGACGGATAACGCCAACCAGTTCATCAAGGACCTGACCCTCGAATACAATAAGATGCGCCAGGCGAGCATCACCACCGAGCTGCTTGAGATCGCGACGGCGCAATCAGCTCTCGCCAGTTAAACAACTCACAGCGCCGAAAAGCAAACGACCGCCCCCTCGCGAGGGCGGCCGCCAAGCCAAAGCTGTTTCGACCAGCTTACTGGGTGCTGGAAGCGCCTGAGCGCAGTTGAGCGATCTTTCTCCGGCGCAGCAGTTGCGTCGCACAGACCGCGACAATCAAACCGATCACCGGAAACAATGCCTCCAACTGCGAGATCGGGAGTATGGACGAGATCCGTACCACATTGGCTGCTTGCTCGCCCGCGTTCGCGACCGCAAATGCGCTTCCTGGAAGCAAGACCGCGGATGCGAGAAATACCTTGAGAAGATAAACAGGGAACTTTTCCATCGCGCTTTGGTGTTTTTACAAGAAGACGCCGTGCGGTGACAAGAATTTTCGGTGCCGAAAAGCGTTTTTGTCTCAGAAATGAGACTCAACCTCATTCCACTGCTGGCTCCATCGATCAGCTCCTGCTGGTGCGAAGGGATCAGATTGAGCCCGTGGAAGGCGGTTGGCACACCTCAGGCTCCGGTGTGCCAGGACCGCGAGAGCGGAGCACTTTAGCCTTGGTAATCGACCCGCGCTTTCGCCACACCCCGGAAAATGAATCGGCCGCCCTCCTGCTGGAGAGCGGCCGCCTTCATCCAACCAACTCAAGTCAATTCTCTGTCGATCTCGAAGCGCGGACCTGGGCAGTCCGTCTCCTCTGCAGCAGATGCGTAAGAGCCACTGCCACAGCAACCCCAATGAGCGGACACAGCGCCTCGGCGTTTGCAGGGCTACGAAAAACAGCCACGAAAGTTGCATGCTTTGCGGAGTCGGCTGCAGTTGTCTTCCCTTCGGATGCTGCGGCCGCGGGCTGCGCAAAAGCGGCGAGAAAAACGAACGCCAAGCCCAGGAAGAGGCTTGAAAAGACGCGCTGGACGCGGGCCAACCGGGGAGATGGTTTCGTGAGAGAGCGTGACCCGGATCGGCTCAGGCTGTCTTCTTTCATGAAAACCATAATTCTCATAAATGACTCGCATTGTCTAGAAAATTCTTGTGCCAGAAAGAATTCTGCCTTGGCCGCGCGTCTGCCGTGAAGAGGGGACAGGCGCCGATTTCCAGAGGGAAGACGCCGCCCCGTACGCACGAAGATGCGTGTTGTGTGCTCCCGGACAACTTTTTAGCTCTGCTGTTGGCACTGCCCTTGCTCAGGCAAGCCAATTTTTCCGGCGGGAGCAAATCAATGCGCGCGAATAAGCGTCAACCGTGTTTGTCGGGGGTTGCCAGGAGGGCTACAGCCCAAAGCAGTAGAGCTTCTTGTCCCAGGCGCCGACATAGACCCGTCCATTCACTACAACGGGCGCGCCAAAGATCGGGCCTTGGATCGTCGTTCCGCTCGACCAAAGCTGATCGCCGTCAACTGCATCAAAGGCGAATAGCTGATTGCCAAAGCCGTCACCATAATAGACCACCCCACCAGCGACGGTTGGTGGCGAGACGGAGCTAAAATTCGGCCCGACCGTGGTCTGCCACGCAAGCTGAAGCTGGCAGTTTGTGTCCACCGCGAGAGCGACCATCCCGTGCTTGAAGATTCCCGAATCCGAGGAATTGCCGATGTAAAGCAAATGCGTCGCATCCGACCAGGCGGGAATTCCGTTGAATTGCCAGTCGCTCTGGCTGGCAACCTGAAGGCGCTGAAAAGGCCCGCTGGAGAGGTCGCCCCGTTCATATGTAACCAGAACCCCGGTTTTGTTTTTCGCCGCCACCATCGGCGCGCAACCCGGAGGCTGATACAAAATGGGCGTTGCCCCGAAATCGACATCAAGACCGACCAACCCCGGGTAGTTGGATCCGAGCACGTCGAGTGTAGCCGAGAGCTCCACCACATTTTCGCAGTAGCGGTAATATTCCGGATCGCGCAATGCATTGCCGGTGGCCGTGAAGACATGCCTCGTCACCGAATCGACTGAAACTCCGCCGGGGCCCCAAATTCCGCCTCCGTTCACTCGAGGCCCGCCAGGAAAGAACGTGCGGGTTTGGAGGCTCCGCAGATCCACCGCGACTACGCCGCCATGATAAGGCGTAATGTCGCAGTAGCTGGCCAGTTCCGCGTAGGCGTATCGACGCGTCAAGGTCACCGCGCCGTAGGTGTGCTCATGCGCCGGATCCGCCGTGATAACAACCGGCCAGCCCGGCAATGTCGCGCCCGTTGCCAGGTCGAGGCTGTACATCATCCCGTCGCCACCGACCACATAGAGCCGATTGCCCGGCCGGTCGATTGCGGGCGAGCCGCTGATGCCGAAGATCGTATCTGGTATGTCGCTGCAATTTGTGTCTTGTGATCCCAGATTGCGCTGCCAGACCAGCGTCCCAGTGTCGGCATCAATCGCATAGAGATCCCCGTGCTCGGTGCCCATGAAGACCAGCGTCTTGGATGAGCCTTGGACGAGGACATTCTCGGCCAACACCGGTTGCATGATTGTCACGGCCCGGAGATTGAAACTCCACACCTTGTGGAGACCGCCCACGGTCGCTGGTGTCAGCACGGTTTCGAAGGGATTCTCTCCCGTTCGCTCAAGGTTAAACCCAAACGTCAGCCATTCTGTGGCAAAAGCTGGCGTCAATCCAAGCGCCAGCCCGCCACAGGCGAATAATAGACCTGCAAAGCAACGCCGCATCATGGCGCGATTCGAACAGGCCCGCAGGGGCAAAGTCAAGTTTCAACTCCGGCTCTATCGCCGAAAGTCCGCGAACCGTTAGGCGGTTGCGGCTTCTAATAGTGATTCACATTCCGTCTCGAAAATTCTTCCCGCTGCCCTTGTCCACGCGTCCAACTTCGCTACCTTGGGGCTCCCGTGCGCCGGGCAAGCGCCCCGCCGGTTCTCCTTTTTATGAATACTGGTACCATTGTCCAAGTGATCGGTCCCGTGGTGGACGTTGATTTCGCCGATGCCGGCGGTCTGCCCGGCATCTATAACGCGCTCGAGATCGAGTATGAAGTGAACGGCAACCCGACCAGGCTCACGCTCGAAGTACAGCACCACCTCGGCGAAAGTTGGGTCCGCTCCATTGCCATGTCTTCGACCGAAGGGCTGAAGCGCGGGATGAAAGTCAAAGACATGGGCGGTCCGATTACCGTGCCGGTAGGCGAGGGAACGCTCGGCCGCGTTTTTAACGTCACCGGCGAACCGGTCGACAGTCGTGGCCCGGTGCAATTCACGAAGCGTTACCCGATTCACCGCCCCGCTCCCGCCCTCACCGACCAGGATACGAAGGCGCAAATTCTCGAAACCGGCATCAAGGTCATCGACCTGATTTGCCCCTTTTCGAAGGGCGGCAAAGTCGGCGCTTTCGGTGGCGCTGGCGTCGGCAAAACGGTCGTGATCATGGAGCTGATCAACAACATCGCCAAGGGCCACGGCGGGTTCTCGGTTTTCGCCGGGGTAGGCGAGCGGACGCGCGAAGGCAATGATCTTTATACCGAAATGAGCGAGGCCGGCGTGATCGACCAGAAGGATTTGAGTAAATCGAAGGTCGCGCTCGTTTACGGGCAGATGAATGAACCGCCGGGTGCCCGTCTTCGGGTCGCGCTCAGCGCGCTCGCGATGACGGAATACTTCCGCGACGAACGCAACCAGGACGTGCTCCTTTTTATCGACAACATCTTTCGTTTCTCCCAGGCCGGCTCGGAAGTTTCAGCATTGTTAGGCCGAACCCCGAGCGCGGTCGGTTATCAGCCTACGCTCGCGGCCGAGATGGGCGATTTGCAGGAACGAATCACTTCCACAAACAAGGGATCAATCACGAGCTTCCAGGCGGTCTACGTCCCGGCAGACGACCTGACCGACCCGGCTCCAGCGAACACGTTCGCGCATCTCGATTCCACGATCGTGCTCGAGCGCTCGATCGCGGAGCTGGGGATTTACCCGGCGGTTGATCCGCTCGCTTCGACCTCGAAGTCGCTCGCGCCCGAGATCGTGGGCGAAGAGCATTACAACGTCGCCCGCGGCGTGCAGAAGGTGCTCCAACGTTACAAGGATTTGCAGGACATCATCGCCATCCTCGGCATGGACGAATTGTCGCCGGAAGACAAGCTCACCGTTTTCCGTGCGCGCAAAATCCAACGCTTCCTCAGCCAGCCCTTCCATGTCGCTGAGGTCTTCACCGGCACAGCCGGGCAATATGTGACGATTGCGGAAACCGTTCGCGGCTTTAAGGAAATTCTCGACGGCAAACACGACGACGTGCCGGAGCAGAATTTCTACATGAAGGGCGGCATTGACATGATCAAGGAATAGCCATGGCTCGCACCCTTCGGCTCGAGATTGTCACCCCGGAAGCCAAAGCCTACTCCGAAGATGTCGAGTTGGTCGTCCTCCCCGGAACCGACGGCGAACTCGGCGTCTATCCAAACCACGTACCGCTGCTCACGACGCTGAAGCCGGGCGAGCTACGGGTCTTGAAGCAAGGTCGCGAAACCTCGCTCGCCGTTGGAGAGGGTTTTGCTGAGATCACCAGCGACGCGATTTCCGTCCTGACCGACATGGCGCTGGAATGGACTGCAATCGATGAGAGCGCAGCCGAAGCCGCAGTCGAGCGCGCGAAAGCGGCCATGGAAGGCGATCTCGGATCGGAGGAAGTTGCGGCGGTCCAGGCCGCGCTGCAAAAGGCGCTCGCGCAATTGCACGTCAAGCGCCGTCATCGTCGTTAGTCGAGGTTCCGGCTTGCGCCGGAGCTGCCTCACGTCGCAAGCTTGGACCCTGTCGCGAAGATGGACGCGCCCGACACGCTCGGAATCATTGCCGGCAGCGGCGTTTACCCGCTGCTCCTCGCGGATGCCGCGCGGGTCGCGGGCGTGAAGCGTCTCGTCGTCGCTGCGTTTACAAACGAAACCGCTCCCGAGATCAGCAATCGAGCGGACGAGATCGAGTGGCTCCGGGTGGGGCAGCTCAGCCGGCTGCTGAAATTTTTCCAAGGCGCGAGTCTGCGACATGCGATCATGGCCGGCCAGATCGCGCCCGGCAATCTCTTTAGCCTGCGCCCCGATTTCAAAGCCATGTTCCTCCTCGCCCGCCTGAAGGAACGCAATGCCGAATCGATCTTCCGCGCCATTGCCGACCAACTGGCCGAGATCGGCGTCGAACTCCTCCCGGCGACGACATTTCTTGACCATCTTCTCGCGCCCACGGGCCACATCGCCGGCCCGAAGTTGAAGGAGCGAGAAGCGGCCGACATCGATTTTGGTTTTGCCATCGCGAAACAACTCAGCGGCCTCAATGTCGGTCAGACGATCGTGGTAAAAAACGGCACCGTCCTTGCGGTCGAGGCTTTCGAGGGCACGAACGAAGCGATTGCGCGCGGGGGTTCGTTAGGGAAAAAGAACGCGATCGTGATCAAGGTGACCAAACCGGGTCAGGACATGCGCTTCGATGTGCCGGTGATCGGGACCGAAACGTTGCGCGTCGCGCGTGCAGCGAAAATCCGGGTCATCGCGGTCGAAGCCGGGCGCACCCTGTTGCTCGAGAAAGCCGCCCTCATCGCTCTGGCCGACAAGGAAAAGATCACCGTGACTGGTCGTTAGGCAAAGGTGCTGCGCGCGGCATTTCGCCGTTGCAAATCATCCTTCCGCAGTCGAAAATCGGCAATTCTTCCGGGGTCTTAGCTCAGTTGGTAGAGCGCCTCAATGGCATTGAGGAGGTCAGGGGTTCGAATCCCCTAGGCTCCAGGGCCCTTTTTGCGCAGCCGCGATGAGACGGGAGCGTGCCGCTCGATTTCGTTTATCGACTCGATTCCGCTGACGACTCACCTGCAAACCGAGGGCGTTCAGCCCTGATAAACCGATAACTAAGATGAGAAGCAGAACGAGGTCGGACGCGTACATTGACGAGAAGTCAGGACCTGAAACGATAAAGCGCAATGCCATCGAACAACTCGCTTTCTGCTCGCGGCCTAAGCAATTTCGGCCTCTATTCCCTGGCTTGCGCCGGTGGAATTCGAGGCCGCTCGCCGAAACGATCGCAGGAGCGACGCAGCGTAAGTAAAGGTTCTGGCAGTAAGTTTTGCTCCGGCGACGACGAACAGGAGCATGACTAAGATTACAGCTATATCGAATAATGGATTCATATTGTGTATCGCAATTCGCGACACTGAAAGGTAACCCCTTTCTTCCGACCGGACTAAGACTCATATCCAATGAGTCAGATCAACTGAGGCTATCAGTACTGAACTGCAAAGCACCCGTCGCTGGAGCTTCGAGAGTTACGCTGCCTTTGCCAAGACAGCTTCAGGTTGGAAGTCGAGGGCTGTAACTTCAAATTGCCGGACACCGTAAGGAACGTTCCAGGCGAAGTGATCGCCGACGCGGCGGCCGAGCATCGCGGCTCCCAAAGGGTGAAAAACAGAGACGCGGCCTTGTTCGAGACTTGCATCAATCGGAAAAACCGGCATCAAGTTCAGCCGCTCGTCGCTCTCAAGGTCATACAATTCTGCCCGGCTGTACATGGTAATCACATCAGGTGGAACTTCACCGGGAAGCGAAACGAGCGCGCGAGAAAGCTTCTCTTGTAATAACGGCAATTGGTCCGCATATACAGCCAGCTTTTTCGCTGCGACAATGGCGGCGCTCAGCTCGCGGTGGTCTGCCGCCGTGACAACCGCCCGCGATTTTTCTTCAGGGGTTGAAATCTTGGAATTGGTATAGGCATTCATGTCAGTGATTCATCAGGTTTCGAGTGGCACAGGGAAGATCGTGAGGTGAAGCGGAGGCGTGCTCCGGTGGATTGGACGCTTCGTCAGCACAGGTCGCAAACATCCACCCCTCTCGAGCTAAAAACTACGACTCATATTCAATTGGACTGATAACTTCTGATTATCTAATTTCACAGGTATGGAGTGGCTGAATTACCATCATCTGCGTTACTTTTGGACGGTGGCACGCAAAGGCGGTGTGCGGAAAGCGGCCGAAGAATTGCATGTGTCGCAGCCCTCGATCAGCGCGCAACTGCGTCTGCTCGAGGAGTCCCTGGGTCAAAAACTCTTCCGACGCAGTGGCCGCAATCTGGTCCTGACCGACGCTGGTCAACTGGTGCTCAGCTACGCCGACGAAATCTTCGCTGCTGGGCGGGAATTAATGAGTGTCATCAAGCAGCGGCCGGGCAAACATCCGATGAGGCTTAACATTGGATTGACGGATGCTTTCCCGAAGCTAATCGCCTTTCAAATTCTTCGAGCGGCTTTCCGGTCAAACGAACCCATTCACGTGATTTGCCGGGAGGGCGAGATTGGCAGCCTGGTTAATCACTTGCAGGCGCATCGGCTTGACATTGTCCTGGCCGACGAACCGGCATCGAGCACGCTTAAAGCAAAAACTTTCAATCACCGGCTGGGCCGGTCTGGCCTCACCTTTTGCGCGGCCCCGGCGCTCGCGGCAAAGCTGCGTCGTAACTTCCCTCAATCACTCGATGGTGCGCCCGCGCTCCTCCCGGCCACGAACATGGGTATGCGCGCCGCCCTTGAGACATGGTTCGATAAACATGAGATTCGCCCCCAGCTCGTGGGTGAATTCGAGGACTCCGCGCTGATGGAAGTTTGTTCTTCGGGCGGGCGAGGTTTCACCGTCGTGCACACCGTGATCGATCGCGCTGCACTCAAGCATTATAACCTTCGCGTCATCGCAAAGGTGGAGGATTGCGGAAGTGAGTTCTACGCGATCACGGCCGAACGGCTGCTTAAACATCCCGCCGCGATCGCAATCACACAGCACGCATACGCGAACATTTTCGCGAGCAGCTAGGCGATTTTGAGTGGAACATTTTTGTCCCGTCGCACGAGAAGGCGATCGCGCGGCTAACGTTGGGCGCTGAACGCTGGCGCTCCGCCCTTCCAGCTATATCATCCTGCCATCGCTTGAATGGCATGAATGATTGCCCAGGCAGAAAGCGCTCCAAAAACCGCGAGCAGGATACCATCCCGGACGAAGTTGCGGCTCGCCTGTTTGCTATAGGCGCGACCGAGTTGAAGCAACGTCGGGACCGGTTGCGGATCACGATAGAGGGTCATGTGGTTGTTGTTTGTTGTTTTCATAAAGTGGTTCATTTGCGGGGGTCCGAAGATTGACAGGGTGAAGACCGTTTAGCTCGTAAGTGTCTTCAGCCGTTAAAAGCGGGAGATTGTTCTCAACCGATAATAACTCGGTTTTTATCCTCTCCTGCCAGCGAAAAGGTAACACAAGTGGCGGGAGCGACTATGTATATGTTGTTATGCTATTGAACGTATCTCTCTATCCGGCATCGCAGGGACTTTGCGACGCCGGAACGCGAACGCGCAACGCGCCCAAACGGAGGCGGTAAAGCAGCGGCGCCGGCATTATTTCCACCTCGCCATCGAGTGACACAGGCACACGGGCGGGTTCGATTTCCAGACGTGCCTCGCGAGTGCAAACCATGTCGAAGTCGTGAGATTGTTGCGCTTGTCGCCGGAGCATACGAAAGCCGAGCCGCAAAATCCCGGCCGGACTGAGCGGCCGCGGCAGATAGATCGCGAGGTTATCGCTCTCGATACATCCGCGACCGCGCAGACGAAAGTAATCGAGTTCTTCCGGATTATTGCAGACAAAGACGAACCGGCTGCGAAAAAGTTGCTCTTTATTATCGGTCGTGAGTCGAATGGTCATGATATTGCCCCAGCGGAGGAGGGCCGTGGCTCCGCTCAGGAGGGCGATGAGGCGGCTGCGTCCAAAACGCCGGAACATTTGTTCGCGGTGCCGCAGGGCGAGGGGATAAAGCCCAAGGCTGGACCTGCTCAGAAAAACCCGATCGTTTACGGTGCCCACGTTGATCGCGGCCACGCGCCCATTCATCACGGTTCGAACTGCCGCCGTGAGATCCAGCGGAATGCCAAGTCGTTTGGCGAACAAATTGAAGGTCCCGAGCGGGAGGACGCCGAGTACCTTGCCCGTGCCCGCCAGAGCGGAAGCGATGCCATCGATGGTTCCATCTCCGCCCGCGGCAACGACCACTTCAGCCTCGCTTTGCGCAGCTTCTTTTGCCAGCGAAGCGATTTCACTGCCATTTCTCGCCACAAGCAGCCGCACAGTGACGCCATGCGATTGAAACAACTCTGCGATTTGAGCTTGAGTCTCCTCCCGATGGTGACCGGCGCCGCGATTTAGGATTACGATCATTCAATCTTGAGCGGGACGATGCCGCGATGTCTTTCGGCTTTTTGCTTAAACGATCTTTTTGAGAGCAGAACCTTTGTGCATGGCCAGATGATCAGTCTTGTCGCTCTTGATCAAATACTGCGGCTCTTCCTTCGAAGCGTGGACCGTGTATCCCTTAAAGGTGATTTGGGAGGTAATTCGTTTCTTGATGGTTCCCCGAACCCGGCCCGCTTCCGAGTTCCATTCAACGTGATCGCCAACCTTGAAGTGGTGCGTCATAAGTAGGATTTTAAGTCAGTCGCAATGAATTCATCAGCCCGGGAATAGTGAACTGCAATTCACGATAGCCTCGAGTCTGGACCTAAGATTTGATGTCGTCCAATCTCTTCGCGATTGCCGGAGACCTCTCATCGACCGCCAGGAACGCTTTACCTGCGGTGAGCAACGCCTCAATCGTAGATTCCATCGCGCGCGCGCTCATTTGCCGCGAGAGATTATCTCAGTCAGCTTTCGATGATAAGGGCAGATGCGATTGCCTCTCCTCACGAGGACAAGGGCAAGTGCGATGGCTACGACACTGACACTTGCACAATACTCATCGCAATCTCGTTTCGAGTTATGCGGGAGATAACAAGGAGAGCGCGCTCGCGATGAACCAGATTGGCTGGGTGGAAAGACTAATTCCCCCAAGCGCTCTCGCTTGAGTAGTTTCTCTTCGGCCAGGGATGCGTCGCGATGTGAATCGGCAGGTTGGTCATGGAACTGACGCTTCGTAAGCTACGAGTGGCATTCTGGCCGATTGAATCCACCGACGGCGCGTCGATCCGTTGCCGGAGTCGATGGCTTCGGGCGCGTGTCCGCTCCTTGGCGGTGCGCCACGCTCTTTCCAGTCGATTCTTCCCGCGGCGGCGCTTCGTTCGTTGGAGATTGCCGGCCCGGCGATGAGTCGGGTCGCAGCTTCGACTAAGAAGTCAGTCTGCGTAGTGGCGCTGAAGGGTTTTGTTTTCAGAAAAGCATGCGCGGGCGGGCCGATTCTAATAAGGCCGATGTTGGTTTCCACGTGTTGACCGTTGGCTGCCTCATACAGGCCACGGATCACGTGTTTGATTTCTGCCTCGTTACTTAAACGGCTTCTGACCGCATTGCTGCCACCCGCTGGCAGAGAGAGCACGGTTGCCAAAACTTTTTCGAATGGCTGGGCGAAATCGATTTGGTTGTTGCTCACGGCAGTCCCGCCTCCACAGAGAAAGGAAATTGTTGTAAGTGAGCTACCTTGCGCGTTCGCCCCTTGAGACCCGGTATATTTGCTCGGAACCGCCTTTCTGGAGTTGCCAGGGCAACCAGCAGTGCGCGTTTCGAACGCCTAACCGTGCCGTCGTCCGAAGTCGGATCAACGATGATCCGGTGAAGGCTCCAAATTTTTTCCGCCCGCGTCATCGGTGGCGGCCGCCCCGCAGTCGGGCCGAAAAAAGCTTTAAAGGTGGCGTTCGTGGAAGAAGAAGAGTTTAGAGCGATCATCAGTGAGTGTTGGATTACATCCGCAGTTTAGACTCCGGCATTGATCGCGGCTAAGACGCCTATTCGATTAGGCTGATAGCTTTAGATTATGTAATTTCGCGGCATGGAATTCCTGAATTTTCATCATCTGCGTTATTTTTGGATGGTTGTGCAAAAGGGCGGCGTGCGAAAAGCCGCCGAGGCGCTTCATGTCTCGCAACCGTCGATCAGCGCACAGCTTCGGCTGCTCGAGGAATCACTCGGTCAGAAGCTTTTCAAGCGGAGTGGACGGAAGCTCATCCTCAGCGAAATGGGCCGCGTCGTTGTGGCCTATGCGGACGATATTTTTTCTACCGGGCGTGAATTAATGAATGCAGTCAGACAGCGTCCAGCGAACCGTCCGCTGCGGCTTAATGTTGGATTGACCGACGCGTTTCCGAGGTTGATCGCCTTCGAAATATTCAAGGCCCTTTTCCGCTTCGACCCGTTGATTCACCTCATTTGCCGCGAAGGAGAGATCGGGCCACTGGTCAATCAACTTCAGGTGCACCGGCTCGATATTGTGCTCGCCGACGAGCCCGCCTCAAGTAGCCTAAAGGCCAAAGTCTTTAATCATCGGCTCGGCCGGTCAGGTATCACGTTTTGCGCAGTGCCGTCGCTCGCGGCCAGGCTGCGCCGCAATTTTCCGCAGTCACTTAACGGCGCTACTGCATTGCTGCCGAGCGAGAACATGGGCATGCGGGCGCCGCTGGAGACGTGGTTCGACAGGCAACGCATTCGCCCGCGCGTCATTGGCGAGTACGAAGACTCAGGGCTGATGGAGATTTTATCCAGCGCGGGACGTGGCTTTACAGTCGTGCACACGGTCGTGCATCGTGCCGCGCTGAAACATTATGGCTTAAGGGTCATCGCCAAAGTGGAAGAGTGCGGAAGCGACTTCTACGCGATTACCGCCGCGCGCCAGCTCAAACATCCCGCCGTCGTCGCTATCACTGAACACGCGTACACAAGTCTGTTTGCTTGAGGAGAACGTATCCGTGCTGGCCTAACCAGGGTGCTCGCCTGACGATTTGCGATTGCTACATGTGGCTTCCGATTCAAACTAAAAAAGCTCCCACGCTAACTGACCAGGTTTTCGAAGCGTTCGTGGGATCAACCCTCAATGATGTCTGAATATTCGGGATGACGCGCGGCGAACGCGGCCATAAAAGGACATTCGAGCACTGCCTTGCGGCCGCTGGCGCGGATCGCGTCGAAAACGCCTCGCGCCAGGCGGGAACCAATGCCTTGACCAGAAAATTGCTGCGGCACCTCGGAATGCGTGAGAATTACGCGGCCGTCCTCAATGCGATAATACGCGGCCGCGAACTCGTCGCCCGCGATCGGCAGCTCGAAACGATGCTGCCCTGGATTGTCGTTCACTTCGCTTACCATTCACTCCTCCGTTCGTCGTTTTGCGGATCGAGACCAGCGCGATCCGCGTTCTCGCAGACTCTCTGCGCCTGCCAGCTCACTTGAATCGCTTTTGTTTCAGCGCGCCCGCGTTCCGACAGTTTGTGAAACGCAGTGATCACGGAGTTAATTTCGGCGTTATCCGCGGTCATGAGGAGGTTGCGATTATCCATATTCATATTGTTGATTTTCCTTCTGCGCGCCAGTTCAAACAATCCGCGGCCGGGCCATTGGCATCAGGGTCACCTGCGAATTAGTCCAAATACATATTGACTAATTCGGAATCGAGGCGATGAATCTGCATGGCGCAATGCGGATCAAAGAAAGTGCGCGCCGCAGTGTTCCTGTGTGCAGCCATCGCGTTGGACTTCGCCCTCGGCGCGCCGGCCGCGCCACACTCGCAGCTTCGCCCAAACGAATACACGTGGCACCCGCAGACCTCGCCCAATGGACCGGTGCTCGTGGTCATCAGTCTGCCCGAACAGCAGGCTTATGTTTATCGCAATGGCGTTCTGATTGGGCGAACTGCGATCAGCTCTGGTCGCGCCGGACATCGCACGCCGACTGGCGTCTTCACCCTGCTCGAGAAGCAGAAGAGACATTACTCGAACATCTACAAAGGAGCGGCCATGCCTTTCATGGAACGGCTGACCTGGAGCGGGATCGCTCTACATGGCGGAAAACTCCCGGGCTATCCCGATTCCCATGGATGCATCCGCCTGCCCAAGGAATTTTCGCAACTGCTTTTCGGCGTGACCAAGGTCGGCACGACCGTGGTGGTCGCGAATGAATCCTCGGATTCCGCCTTGGTGACACATCCCGGCCCGCTCATGGCGATGCCGGCGAGGATGAAAAACCTGAAGCTGGAAAAACTAAGCGGACTCGATTTCCGGTGGCATCCTGAGCGCGCGCTCACGGGGCCGATAAGCATCGTGATCAGTGAAGCCGATCAACAAATCGTCGTCTTTCGGAATGGCGAACCGATTGGTCGCGCCCGTTTTGAAATGCAGGGAAGCTACAACTTCCCGACCGCCGTCTTTAGTTACCTCGGACGCGAGAATAACCAGAATCGCTGGCTGGGGGTCGGTCGCGACGCGGTTGAAACGGAAAAGCTACTCGCGGCTTTGCGTTCGCATATCATGGTCGCACCTGCATTTCGCGATTTCGCACAAAGCGCACTGCAACCGGGCGATACCATGAGCGTAGTGCCGTTTCCGATTGTGCCGCGGGCCGATGCAGCCTCGCCGGTGAAATGATTTTGAAAGTGAAAGAAAAAGGACAGCAGTTAATGAGAACGAATACAGAAGAAGAAAAATATTGGCGCGAACATCATCACGAGCAGCCCTTCGCGAAGCGGGGGCATACTTACGAACATTACGCGCCGGCGTATCACACCGGGTGTGAAGGTTTCCACAAGCATCCCGATAAAAAATTCGAAGAGGTTGAAGCCGATCTCGCGCGTGATTACCAAAAGCATCAGCCGGTTCTTCCCTGGGAAGACGCCCGCGACGCCGCGCGTGTCGCGTGGGATAAGCTGGCCGGCGTGATCGTCCCGCGTGATGTGACCCGCGGAGTCAGATACGATTAGGTGCCTCCGGCCGCGGAGCTTTGTATGCTTTTACAGACTGTGCAGTTAGCACTTTGTTGTCAGAAGCTCCTTTAGTGGAACGGTGGCGGGCAGCCGAGTATTCCGGCGCCGGCCCAATGCGATTTGAGTTTTTAACCCAGAGACGCAGAGAGCGCCGCGGGGGCAGAGCCATCTTTATTGGATCTCTGCGTAGCTCTGCGCTCTCCGCGCCCTCTGCGTTGATGTCTGGGAAGCACACGCGCTCGCGTGTTGGTGATCGCGCCCGCGCCATCGCCAACTTTTTCCCGGGCTCGCTTCACGGCGTTGGCGCACATGGTTCACGCGCACTTCGCGAAAACCGGCGCAGGACGCCGCGAGCGAGGCTCAGTCGCCCTCTTATCCACGAACCAGAAAATGCTAGTCGCCTTCTGCGGCCGTGGCGTTCCTCGGATTCGTCAGCAACTGTTGCAGAATGACGGCTTCGTTGTGTTTTTGATCGCGCGCTGCGTAGATCAGAGTCACCACTCCGTCTTTAGCCTTGCTCTTGATCAACTGGAGCGCGGCGCTCTGCTGTTTTAGCTCCGTCCGATACCGACTGCGGAAGTTTCGCCACTTCTTTGGATCGTGCCCAAACCATTTTCGCAATTCCGTGCTTGGCGCGAGTTCCTTAAGCCAAAGATCGATCGCTGCTTTCTCTTTCGTTAGTCCTCGGGGCCAGAGGCGGTCGACGAGAATGCGGGTGCCATCGGTCGGTTCAGGTTTTTCGTAGGCGCGTTTAAGTCGAATAGTCATTTGGTTGTTCTTACTTGTCCCCGGCAGCGCTCTTACCGCATCGACACTCAAAGTTTATGGGTCGCGTATTTTCGTCTGGCAGCTATGACTTTATCCTTGGTCGAGTCCACGTAGACGGTGGATTCGCCGAAGCTAACCTTTGAAATTTTCTCCGTAGGAATTCTGACTGACTTTCCCGTAAACCACGGCCCAGTTTCGACGACGATGTCACGGACCTTCCAGGTTCTGCCGTCGATCAGGAAATCCGCAAGGTGACCGATGAGTCCATCGCTCGCTTCCACTTTGTAGCCTCTGATGAAGCGCGCGCTCCGAAGGTGTGAGTCCGTTCCGGAGCGGCCGTCGTCCTCGGCCTCCGGCGGCGGCGGCGCGGTCACCGGATATTCGGCCAGGCCCCATAACGGCCAGGCTTCGGCATAATAAGGATAGCCAAAGTGACGATGGTAATCTTCCTCATATTTTCGAGACAAGGGCTTGTGCTCGTCGATTGAAGGACAGCTCTCGATTTGTTCTCGGGTCAGGTTTACGAGAAGCACCTTTCCCTTGGGATAAAGGTGGCCAAGAGCGTGCGGGGAAATTAAGACCTGGCGCTTGGGCAGCCATCCACCGGTATCAGCAACGACATACCGCACCGCCCAGTCATTCTTATCATCGAGGTAGAAATCTCTTACGTGCCCGATTTCGCCGTCGGTCGCGCGCAGTTTCTCGCCGTAACGCTCTTGGATACTGTGTAACATGGTCAGTCCTTCTTTCCCTGGGCTGCATCAGGCTCGACCGTGACGGGTTCGGCGCCCAAGCCAGTGAAAACCGGGATGTGCAGCCCCGTCGGCGCGGCAGGGCCGGGGCCTGCACCGGCCCGCAGGATCGCAATATCAGGAGTGCTCACGATCGAACCATTGCATGCCGTCGCGAATAACTCAAAGACCATTTTGATTTATTGCGATTTTCTAATATGCTTTAGCAGATGAAGAACACAGCCTGGCGCGCTCGCCTGCTCGAAAGCACGCGCGGGAAAATTCTCGAACTGCTCCGGGAAAAGGAGCAAACCGTGAATGACCTCGCCACGGTCCTGGATTTGACCGACAACGCCGTGAGAGCGCACCTTTTGAGTCTCGAACGCGACGGCCTTGCTCGTCAGTCCGGAACCAAACCCGGTTTCCGAAAACCACACGCAACCTATGCCCTCACTCCCGAAGCGGAGCAGATTTTTCCCAAAGCTTATGGTGTGCTTCTCGACCTGATTCTGATCGTCATTTCAAGACAATTGAGTCCGAAGGAACTCCGCGCCGCGATGCGGGAAGTGGGGAGAAGGGTGGCCGAGAATCATCTCTTGGAGCTCAAAGGCAAATCTCGCAAGCAGAGGATCGAAACAGCCTTGCGTATTCTCAAGGATCTCGGCGGATCTGCGACCTTCGAACAGAGCGAGGGGAAACATTTCATCTGTGGCAATGGCTGTCCTCTGACCGCCGCCACCGCTCGACATCCCGAAGCGTGCCTCATCGCCGAATCCTTGCTAAGTCGCATCATTGGTGTCCCGGTGAAAGAAAATTGTCTTCACGGTGATGCCCCATCGTGCCGTTTCGAAATCCAGTGATCCGCTGGAGAGGGTTGAGCTGCATCGATCCGGCGATGCCAAATTCCGGAAGCGCGTGTTAGAGATCCCTCCTTGCCGCTCCAGATCGAATGATCGCCTATAAGATATCAAAGCGGGCGCGAATCCTGTTCGTCGGCATTAACCCGCATCCGGGCTCTTTTCGGCGCGGAGTTCCTTTCTCCAACAACAAGATGTTTTGGTATCTGTTGAATCGGGCCGGGTTACTCCAGGAATCAGAAAACGATCTGAAAAACGACCGGTTGCTTAAGGCAATCTATGACAAGAAATTCCTGCCGGAATACCGGCTGAATTTCGTCAACCTCGTAGATCGTCCAACCGTGGATGTGACCGAGCTGAAAAAAGGAGAAGCGCAAGTTGGAATCCGTCGCGCGCTAAAAATCATTCGGACCTGCAAGCCGAGGGTAGTCTGCTTCATCGGCAAAATTGTCTTCAATACTTTCTACAGCAGCAAGAAATGCGATTGGGGGTGGCAAGAAGAAATCGATGGCACCCCGGTTTATCTGATGCACTTCCCAATCAGAGGGCCGGCGGCGGTGCGGGTTCGGGACCTCCTCGAAATAAAGCGCGCGACTGAGTGATTTGACGATCTGGTTGCCGCCTCCTACTTCCTGGAAATCTGTTGAGCAGACCGCTTCCGCGATTCCAGAAACGTTGTGATCTTGCTTAGCTCCTCCGGACTAAGTGAGTTTCCAAAGGCCGGCATGTTAACTCCGCCGTTTACGATTCGAATGACGATGTCATTGTGACTGAGGCGATCTCCGGCATAAGTGAGGTCCGGGCCGCGCCGGCCGCCGTGCCCCTGAATGAGATGGCAATTGAGGCATGACTTTTCTTCAAACAGACGCGCTCCTTCAAATACCGGCCCGCTCGTCGCACCGATAATGGCCGGAGTGAGTGGCTGCGGATCGAAGTTAGGCGACCAGGGAGATCGGGCGCCCGCGATCCACAATGAACCAATCATGATCACGCTCAGGAGAACGACAGCAATCGACCACGGGCGGCGAGATGGCGCGCGCTCGCCGCGATTATTGAGCATGGGAACAATGAGCAGCAAAATTCCTATTACCGCTGGAGCCAGAATCATGACATAGCCCTCGAGAGCAGGTGGAATAAGTGCCAGAACCGCGAAGTACCACAGCAAATACCAGTCAGGGCGCGGGTCAGCCTGGAGAACACTTGGATCCGGCGGCTTATCAAGCGCGGGTGGTCCGAAATAGATCGCGAGAAGAGCTATAACGACGATCAGAATCGTCCCCACAACAAAGTCACGCCATGCGCCGTCGGGCCAGAAGGGCACGCCCGTCTTTTCAAGCGACTCGTGATATTCCTGACGATAGGTTTCCAATCGAACCGGCTTACCCGCCACAGGCGGATCGGAAATACCGTGACGCAAAACCAGCCAGAGATGCAACGCGATAAAGACAAAAATCAGCGCCGGAACGAGAAAGACATGTATGGCAAAAAAGCGGCTCAGGGTCGCGCCCCCGATCGTCGCGCCGCCGAGAATGAATTGCGCGAGCCAGTTGCCGATGAGTGGAACGCGGCCCGCTTGCTCGGCCGCGACAATAACCGACCAGGTGGCGTTCTGGTCCCAGCGTAGCAGTTGTCCCGTAAATCCCATGACGAGGGTAAAGCCAAGGAGTAACACTCCCGTCGTCCAATTCATTTCGCGCGGGAACTTATAAGCACCGAACAAAAATGTTTGTGCCATATGGGCCCCGACCATCAGCACCATTGCGGAGGCGCCAAAGTAATGCATCCCGCGAAGGAAGTTACCGAATGGGGCTTCGTCGGTAATAAACTTCAGTGTCTCATAAGCCTGAGAAGCAGATGAGACATAGGAAAAACTCAGGGCTACACCGGTGACCACCTGGACGATGAATGCTACCAGGGTGGCGCTGCCAAAGGTGTACCACCAGCGCGCGTCGCGCGGAACGAGATGTTTGGCCGCCGGGCCAATCAGGTCGGCGATGCCGAGACGGTCATCAACCCATTGCCAGAGACGGAGGGCCAGCCGCCTCATAGGGTCGTTGTGATAGGAATGGGCGCGGATTTGAGTTGCACCTCTCCATTCGCGATCCGCACCTCGTAACGAATAAGCGGCGCCGGCGGCGGACCGGCTGCAACCGTGCCATCGGAATAATAGACTCCGCCGTGACACGGACACATAAAGAGGCCCGCGTCAGCCAGCCAGCGCACGGGACAACCCATATGGGTGCAATGAACGGAAAACCCGATGAATTCCTTTTCATTGACACGCCGGAGCCAGGCCGCGCTCTTCGATGTCACACCTGCCCAGGGTAGAGATGACGGGTCAGTGATAGTGACATTGACTGTCTTTCCGATTTCAAAGTCATCCACCTTTCCGAGCGTAAGCCATTCATTCGGGGCCTTGCGAAAAAGCGGAGCAATGACAAAACCAACCAGCGGCACGCCCAGAATGGCGGCACAAACCGTCCCAAGCGCGATGGAAATCTTCTCGAAAAATCGCCGGCGCGTCATCTCTTCCGGCGCTCCAGAACTAGTGTGAATCTCAGGAGCGGTTTCGTTCATGGCGAATTTCGCTAATCCATCCAGCGAGCGAAGCGATGAAGAGAGCGCCGCCGACCGCAAGGATGACCCATGAGGTAATAAAGCCCCAAAAGAAGAAGGCTGTTCCCATGGCCAATCCGGCAGGGAAATAATTTGGCCGGGGAAGGTGCTCGATCGGCAGAGGCTGCCAGCCCTGGTCTGAATGTTCTTGCGGATCCGAATTCATAGATCGTTAGGTATTACAACCTGAGTTCCAGGAGCGCGGCCAAACCAGCGGACGATTTGAGCGAAAATAGCTCCGAGATAGATAAAGCACATCGGCACCCACATGAGCAGCCCGCCAATCTGCTGGTCGCGCTCCGGCGTCATTGCCCAGCTCGACCGGATCGTGTCTGACATGCGGAGGGGATCGACCGCCGTCATGGCATAAATCGGGCAGACCGT
This sequence comes from Chthoniobacterales bacterium, assembly GCA_036825615.1. Classification (GTDB taxonomy): domain Bacteria; phylum Verrucomicrobiota; class Verrucomicrobiia; order Chthoniobacterales; family UBA10450; genus JAICXG01. The sequence goes on along the minus strand of DAISXY010000015.1, from coordinate 30,424 downwards.
CACCGGCGAAAAAGTAAGGATGATCCCAAGAACACTGCACGCGACGCAGGCGCTGAACAGATAAAGCACCGCGGCCGGCGGCGAGAGCCGCTCTTCTTCACGCGGAGCGATTACCTGACTCCAAAACAGCGTCCCAAGAATGAGAAGCGACGCGGTTTGCAGGCTATAGACCGAAGTTGAGGTGACTGCCGCGTTGCAAAGAACCGGGTAATGCCAGAGCCACATCGCGCCGACTCCAGCGACCCAGCAAACCACTGGATGACCGAAGAGACGCGACCGCCAGGAAAGCGAAAACGAACGCGGCAGACTCATGAGCAACAGACCAGGCACAATGAGCAAAAGCAAGATGTGCTGGAGCATGTGTGCGCTGAAGAGATAGCCATTCGCGAGAGCGCTGATCGGTGACACAAGAGCGAATAAGAAAACAATTTCAGCTGCGAGAAACCAGCCAACCCGCTGTCTTACCCGAAACGCAAACAAGTAAGTGGCCAGAGCAGCGGCCGCAATCGCCAGAACAATCGGGTTCCAGGTCCAGGCAAAAAGAAAAAATTGCTCGGTAGTCATAGGACGCGGGGCAGGATGTAAACGACTGACAAAACGAAAACCCAAACCACGTCCACAAAATGCCAGTATAAGCCCACCGCCTCGAGCCCGGGCCACGGTTTCTTCTTTGAGTCACCGGCCAGGGCAAGCCCAAGCAGGGTCAGAAGCGCGATCAAGCCGACACAGACATGCAGCCCGTGAAAGCCCGTCAGGGTAAAAAAGGTTGTGGCGAAAAGATTCGAGCCCACGCTGACTCCGCTCCTGAACAAATGCCAGTATTCCAATCCCTGACCCGCGATGAAAATCCCGCCGAGAATAATCGTCGCGGCCAGCCAGCCAATCATTTTGCCCTGATGACTCTTGCGCAAGCCCGCTTCCGCGCGCCAGATCGTAAAGCTGCTGGCAAAAAGACAGATACTGAAAAGACCGGTCTTAACCAGGTCCAGCCCATGCGCGGTCGGTCCGGCTTGCGGGCTGGCATTGTAGTAGAGAAAGGCCAGGATCAAAACTCCGAAAAACCCACTCTCAGAGAGAATGAAAGCAACGATGCTGGTTTTGTTTTTCTCCGGCTTGAACTGATCGATCTCTCCGTTGCTTCCGACTACGGGATCGGGCCGGTCGGGATTGGCCACGTCCCAAAGTGGACGCCGGCTTTCGATAGGGGGCAGGGCACGGAAGTTTTCGTGCGGCGGCGGTGAGGTCGTCGCCCACTCCAGAGTCCAACCATTCCATGGGTTATTGCTCGCCCGGCGTCCGTTTAGCAGGCTAACAAGAAGATTCCAGACAAAGAGAAGCGACGCCGCAGTCATAAAGAGGGCGCCTATGGTTGAGACCATGTTCATCCAGCCCCAGCCCGGCAAATCGGGATAGGTGAAGACGCGGCGCGGCATGCCGGCGAGCCCAAGAAAGTGTTGCGTGATAAAGGTCAGGTTAAAGCCGATGACCATGAGCCAGAAGGTCCATTTGCCCAGATGCTCTGAAAGCATGCGGCCGCTCATTTTCGGAAACCAGTAATGAAGCGCACCAAGAATCGCGAAAATGATCAGGCCGACAAAGACAAAGTGGAAATGTGCGACCAGGTAATAACTGTTCTTGGTTTGCCAATCGAGCGGAGCCACCGCATGACTTACTCCCGTTAGGCCAGCAAGAAGGAATTGAAGAAGGGCCGCGATGCAAAAGAGCATGGGCGTATCAAAGCGGATACGGCCGCCGATCATCGTGGCACTCCAGTTCAAAACCTTTACTCCGGTCGGGATCGCGATCAGCATGCTGGAAGCGACGAAAAACAGGTCGATCGTATGACCGAGCCCGACCGTAAACATATGGTGGGCCCAGACGCCAAGACTTAGAAAAGCGATCGCGACGGTCGAGCCTGCGACAAACTCGTAGCCGAAAATCGGTTTGCGCGAAAAGACGGGAATGATTTCGGATAAGAGTCCGAACGCCGGGATCGCGACGATATAAACCTCCGGATGCCCGAAAGCCCAGAAGATGTGCTGCCACATGATGGCTGACCCGCCGGGCACGAGAAAGAAGTGTGTATTGAGCAGACGATCGATCAGCAGCATGACCAAACCCGCATTCAGCACCGGCAGGGCGAGGATGACCAGGAATGCGTTGACGAAAATCATCCAGGAAAAGAGCGGCAGACGTCGCAGTGTCATTTGGGGAGCGCGGCTGCATAGGACTGTGACGATGAAGTTAATGTTCGCGCCGACTGAGCCAATACCCAGGACTAACAATGAGAGCGCCCAGTAATCCACTCCCGCTTGAGGTGAGTAAGGCGTCTCACTGAGCGGGGCGTACGCAAACCAGCCTACTGCCGGCGCGCCGCCGGAAAGAAAGCTGAAGTGAAGGAGAATGCCTCCAAAGGGGACCAGCCAAAAGCTGTATGCGTTTAACCTTGGGAAAGCCATGTCGCGCGCGCCGATCTGGAGCGGCACGATGTAGTTGGCCAAACCGAAGAGCACCGGCATGGCGACGAGGAAAATCATGGTCGTGCCATGCATGGTGAAGACCACGTTATAAGTGTCGGGATGAAGCAAAGTGCTGTTCGGGACTGCCAGCTGGAGCCGGATCAGCAGCGCCTCAATCCCTCCGATGACGAAGAAGACAAGTCCCGTCACCATATAAAGAATGCCGATACGCTTATGATCGACCGTGGAAAGCCACGCCATCTTCCAGTGCTCTCGTTCTTCCGGAGAAAGAAGCCCAGTGCGCTGAAGGACCGTAGCAATCTCGTTCATTGCAATGTTTCGATGTAATCGGTGAGCTGAGTCACTTCCGCGTCAGTAAACTTATAGTCAGGCATTTTCACTCCGAGCTTGACCTGCTGCGGATTGGTGAGCCACCGGCGCAAATTTTCCGGCGTGTTATCGGCAATCCCGGCGCCTAATTTTCTCCGGCTGGCGAAGTGAGTGAGATCCGGGCCGACACCCGCCGTCGCCAGCGTGCCTTTGATCGCGTGACAATTCATACAGCTTGTGCGCTGGAAAAGAGCGAGGCCCTGGGCTGCGCTTCCAGCGAGTGGGATTTTCGCGGGTGCGAGTTGGGCCCTTTCCCATGCCTGAAACTGTTCCGGCGTTTCAGCCACAACCAGAAAGTGCATCCAGGCATGCTGAGTTCCGCAAAATTCCGAGCAGACCCCGAGATAAGTCGCCGGATGATCCGACTGAATCCAAATATTATTCGGATGCCCCGGAACGGTCGTCATCTTTCGGGTCAGCTCCGCGACCCAAAACTCATGCAGGACATCGGCCGCCTCGAGCCGGACGGACAAAGGCCGGCCGGCGGGGATGTGAATCTCATTGGCGGTCACGACTCCGGACCGCGGATAACGCGCCTCCCACCACCATTGGTGACCGGTAATCACGATGTCCGGCTCAGGGGGAGGCGGCGGATCGGACGCGCTCATCGTTTTCCAGCTCAGAACAAACAGCGTTACCACGATGAGAAACGGGATCACCGTCCAGACAAGCTCCACCGTCTTGTTGCCCGCGATCTGCTTCGGATCGGTCTCGCCCTCACGCCAGCGACAACGCATCAGGGCGTAAACGATCATCGCGGAAACAATCGCGAAAATGGCCGCGAAAATGATCCCGGCCACGATCGCGAGATGAAAGATCGCGCGCGCCTGCGGCGATTGCGGGTCGAGCACGGTCAGCGCATTCATTGAGACCAACGGGTGCGAGAACACGCTCTCAGTTTCGCGTTCTCACACGCGCGCAAACTTGAAGCAGCGCGCCCGGTTTGGCCAGATAGAAATCTGCGGAGCTCGAAAGCTCTCCCGAATCAACGAACGATCGGTCTGCTCGAAACTCCGAGGGACCGATTGGCGAAAGGCCTGCCTAAATAACTATTCCTCTTTCTTCGAGAGCCTTTGCCACATCTTCCACGCTGGCGTCGGGCAGGATCGTGCCGTCAATATCGAGCGTTGGGCTCTTACTCTGGCCAGAGGCCGCTTCCACTTCCCTCAGGTAGGCAGGATGACTTGTCACATTCTTTACCTCGAACGGAATGTTCATCTCATTCAAGAAACCCATGACGGCGGCCGACCAGGGACACCCCGATTTTCGGTAAACGGTGATCTTCATGTTTCAACCTTTAAGAGACCGAGAATCGTAAATAAGTCAATACTTATGTTGATTTATTCAGCGCGCGCCATTATAAAGCCGGGACCGGGCGGGCATCAGCTCCGCCGTCTCAGACCTGATATCATGAACACCGAATCTCTCCGATCCACTCCCGCACTTGAGCAAGCCTTCGGCGCGCCCGGCGCGGAGCCGCGCTGGACCCAAAGCACGAAAGAAGGGATCGGGACGGCCTATCACACCAGTTGCCGGCTCTGGTACACGATCTCCCACGGCATCATCAACGAGATTTATGATCCGCACGTCGATCAACCCAACACGCGTGATCTCCAGTTCCTGATTACCGACGGGGAAACCTTTTGCCACGAGGAGCGGCGGGATCTGGAACACGCGATCGATTATCCGGAGAAAGGCACGCTGCTTTATCGCCTGACAAATTCCGATCGCGACGGCCGCTACCGCATCATCAAGGAAATCGTCGCCGATCCGCATTCCTCCGTCCTGCTTATGCAGACACGCTTCGAGATCGCCGATGAAGCGCTCCGCAAAAAGCTGCGCGTTTTTCTTCTCCTCGCGCCGCATCTGAAGCGCGGCGGTTGGCATAACTCGGCCACAATCTGCAACAGCGACGGGCGCGCCCTGATGCATGCCTGGCGCGAGGATTTGAATCTCGCGGTCGGTTGCACGCCGGATTTCACCCGGCGCTCGATCGGATTCGTGGGCGCGAGCGATGGCTGGCAGGATTTGCAGAACTACAAAATGGACTGGGAATTTCCCGAGGCGCGGGATGGAAACATCGCGCTCACGGCCGAGCTCGATCTCACTCACGGGCTCGATTTCACGCTCGGCGTCGCCTTTGGCCGGACCAAGCAAAGCGCCATGACAAAGCTGCTCCAGTCGCTCGCCAGGCCTTTCGCGCAGCATCGCAAAACTTTTGTCGAACAATGGCGTCGCGCCTGCGCCTCGCTCGACTTGGACCCGCACACCGGGGACGGCGGCGGAATGCATCGTCTCAGCCGCTGCATCCTGCTCGCGCACGAAGACAAAACTTTTCGCGGCGCGCTCGTGGCTTCGATGAGCATTCCGTGGGGCGAAACCAAAGGCGATGACGAGATCGGCGGATATCACCTGGTCTGGCCGCGTGATCTCGTGCAAAGCGCGATCGGCCTGCTCGCGAGCGGTCAGGTCGAGACGGCGCGGGCCGCGCTCATCTGGCTGGCTTGTTTGCAGGAACCGAGCGGCGAATTGCCGCAGAATTCCTGGATTCAGGGCGAAGCATATTGGAAAGGCTTGCAACTCGACGAAGTGGCCGCGCCGATTCTGCTCGCCTGGCACCTGCACAAGGCAGATGCGCTCGGGCTTTTCGATCCCTGGACGATTGTTTCGCGGGCGGCGAGGTACCTCATTCTCCATGGTCCGATCACGCGGCAGGAGCGGTGGGAGGAAGCCTCCGGTTACTCGCCGGGGACGCTCGCCGCGATCCTGGCCGGGCTCGTCACCACGGCAGAATTTGCCCGTGCGCGCGGCGATAAAAACACCGCGCAGTTTGTGCTTGATTACGCCGACTGGCTCTCGGCGCACATCGAGGAATGGACGGTCACGACCTGTGGCGAGCTCGTGCCCGGCCGGCCGCGACATTACATTCGCATCACGCCGGCGGATTGCGACGACCCGCACGCCACCGCGCAGCCGGACACGGCCACGCTTCGGATCGCGAATGGCGGCGGTGAATATCCGGCGCGCAATGTGGTCGGCGGAGATTTTCTCAGCCTCGTCCGGCTAGGCCTGCGCGATCCACATGACCCGATCATTCTCGATTCGCTGGCGGTCATCGACGCCGTGATCAAGCACGATCTCCCGCAAGGTCCCTGCTGGCAGCGGTACAATCACGACGGCTACGGACAACACGACGATGGCGCGGCCTTTGACGGCCGGGGAGTCGGCGGCGCGTGGCCATTGCTGACCGGCGAGCGCGGCCATTACGAACTGGCAGCAGGACGCGACGCGGCGCCATTTATCAAAGCGCTCGAACGCTTTTCAAACGCCGGTGGAATGCTGCCCGAGCAGGTCTGGTTCGGCCGCCCCCTCGCCGGAACACGATTCGAACCCGGCCTGCCGACCGGTTCGGCCATGCCACTCTGCTGGGCGCATGCGGAATATCTCAGCCTTGTCCGCAGCCGCGCTGATGGCGTGCCATTCGATCGCATCGCGCCCGCCTACGAGCGATACGTCAGGCAACGTTCGACCTCGGATATCGAAATGTGGACGTTGACCCACCGGCGCACGCGCATCTCGGCGGGCAAGACATTGCGCGTGATTACTGGCCACCCGGCTGTGATTCAGTGGCGCGTCACCGGCGGGCCCGTGGGTGAGGTAACTGCCCGCGAGAGCGGCCTGGGACTTTGGTTCGCTGATTTGCCGAGCGCGAAATTTCCAGCCGGCGCCGAGATCGAGTTCGTCCTTGATTGTGGAGAAGCGGAAACGGAACTGCACCGGGTCGCAATCACCGCTCCGGCATGATGCGGCGCAGCCAAACATCTGGCATCGTGCTGTTGCGCATAGATACACTCAGGAAGGACGGGCCCTGCGTTAGAATATTGGAAGGTTGACCCTTTCTCTTTTGCTAAATCCGTAAACCGTGGCTCTGACTGATGATGAAATTGAAGCGCTGGAACGCCGCGCCAATCAAATCCGCGAGTCGATTATCGAGATGCTGGTCGAAGCGGGTTCCGGTCACACCGCCGGGCCGCTCGGGATGGCGGATATCTTTACCGCGCTTTACTTTCGCATCCTAAGACAAGACCCAAAGAATCCCGCCTGGCCCGAGCGCGACCGGCTCGTCCTTTCGAACGGCCATATCTGTCCTGTGCTTTATGCCGCGATGGCGCACGCGGGCTATTTTCCGGTGAGTGAGCTAATGACATTGCGCAAATTCGGTTCTCGTTTGCAGGGACATCCGCATCGCGAATTTCTCCCCATGCTCGAGACCAGTTCCGGGCCGCTCGGTTCGGGTTTGTCGCAGGCCGTTGGCATGGCTTTGGCGGATAGGATCGATCGGGGTCGCGGCAGTGACCGTTATATCTATTGCCTGATGAGTGATGGCGAGTTAGACGAAGGCCAAAGCTGGGAGGCGGCCATGCTTGGAGGAAAGGAGAAGCTGCGCAATCTCATTGCCATTCTCGATCGCAACAATATCCAGATCGATGGTTTTACGGATGACGTGATGGCGTTGGAACCGTTGGCCGATAAGTGGAAAGCCTGGAACTGGAACGTCCAGGAAATCAACGGTCACAACTTTCGGGAGATTGTCGGAGCAGTCGAGAAAGCCAAAGCTATTTTCCAGAAACCGTCGATGATCATCGCCCATACAATTCCGGGCAAAGGAGTGAAAGAATTCGAACGTGACTTTCACTGGCACGGCAAACCTCCGAACAAGGAAGAGGCAAGGCTGGCGTTGGCCGAGCTGCGCACTCTTGGCGGCAGGATCAGAAGTGAGCATGAGTGACTTGAACCCAAAGGTGTTCGATGACGACGTCGAACAGATAGCCATCCGGCAGGGATTCGGAGAAGGCTTTCTCCTTGCCGGCCGTCAGGATGTTAATGTGGTTGGCCTTTGCGCGGACCTGACCGAGTCAACCAAAATGATCCTGTTCAAGCAGGAATTTCCGGGACGATTTATCGAGGTCGGGGTGGCAGAACAGAATCTGGCCAGTGTCGCTTCTGGCATGGCAGCCATGGGCAAAATTCCGTTTATCTCCTCTTACGCCATGTTTAGCCCTGGACGAAACTGGGAACAAATTCGCACCACCGTTTGTTACAACAACGCCAACGTGAAAATCGCCGGGAGTCATGCCGGAGTTTCAGTCGGTCCCGATGGTGGCAGTCACCAGGCTTTGGAAGACATTGCCATCACCAGAGTCCTGCCTCGTATGATTGTGATTTCACCGTGCGATGCGATTGAGGCCAGGAAAGCGACTTTAGCCGCCGCGAAGGTCATCGGTCCGACTTACATTCGTTTGGCGCGCGAGAAGACAGCGGTTATAACTACTGAAGAGGCGCCCTTTGAAATAGGCCGGGCCACCATCCTTTATCAAGGCGGCGCAAGGCCGGAGGTGGGAATTATCGCGACCGGCGCATTGGTGCATAAGGCCCTTCTCGCCGCCAAAGAACTCGAGATGAATGGAATTAGCAGCAAAGTGATGAATCTCTCCACGATAAAACCTCTCGATGAAGAAGCGGTTATTGCGTTGGCGCGCGAGACCACTCAGATCGTGACGGTGGAAGAACATCAAACCACGGGCGGCATGGGTTCGGCCGTGGCCGAATGCCTGGCCCGCCGTTGTCCTACCCGGATGGCATTCATCGGAGTGGACGATCGCTTTGGTCAATCAGGCAAACCGGAAGAACTGATCGAATACTACGGGATGGGAACCGACTCGATCGTCGAGGCAGCACGGAACCTGTTAAAGAGAGTAGGGACTTAGCAAAGAGACGGTCAACGCGCTGCCCAACTTCTAAGTCCGAGGATCGGTGGCGACCAGGAAACCGCTGCCCCTCTATCCTGTGTGAATCTGGGTAATCCGTGGATGTTTTCTGGAGATGCTTTCACTCGTTAGCCAGCTTGTTCAAGGAGAGCTACAGCTTCCCCGGCCCATCTTTTCCGGTGAAGAGCGCGAAGAGATCGATCGGGACCGGGAAGAAAGTGGTCGTGTTATGCTCGCTCGAGATCTCGCGCATGGTTTGAAGGAAGCGCAGTTGCAGCGCGATCGGTTCCTTGCTCATCATGGCGGCGGCCGTCACCAGCGTCTCCGCGGTGATCGACGCGCTTTCCTTCACGGCCGATTTCGCCCACTCGACATTGCGATGGCGGCGAGCGGCAATCGTCTCGATATAGCTCACGGAAAAATTCTCCAGTTTCTTCGTCATGGTGTCGTCCGGCTTCTGCTCGTCCCCGCCGAGCGGATTCCCGCCTAACGACACCGGATGCGCCGCGCCAATCGTCGTCGCCGGAGCCATCGCCGAAAGGCTCGCCGCGATGGTAATGAAACAGCCGGCGCTGGTCGCGGTCGCGCCGGTGGGAGCGACATAGACCACCACCGGCACGGGCGAACTGAGGAAGCTCTGCACGATCTTCTGGGTCGAATCGAGCAGACCGCCCGGGGTGTTGAGCTGAATGACGAGACATTGCGCCTGCTGCGCCTGCGCTTCGGCGATGCTGCGCGAAATGTAACTCGCCGTCGCCGGACCAATCGCGCCATCGACTTTAATCAGCGCCACCTTTTCCGCCGCGACTCCTGTGTCGCAGGCAAGGAGAAGGACCAGGCAGGCAAACAGCGTCTTCATTCGGCGGCCGGAGAACTTACTCAAGATATCACTTCTCCAGAACCGCGTCGTCTCACGCTTTTACGAGCGCGAGGAACTCGGTGCGGCTGGCGAGGTTTTCCTTGAAGGCGCCGAGCAGACAGGAAGTGACCATTTTGCCTTCCTGTTTGCGGACTCCGCGGCTGCACATGCACTGGTGCTTGCCTTCCAGCATCACGGCTACGCCCTTCGGCTTAAGGACCCGTTGCAACGCGCTCGCAATTTGAATGGTGAGGCGTTCCTGCACCTGAAGTCGTCGCGCATACATATCGGTTAATCGCGCCAGCTTCGAGAGACCGACGATTTTCTTGTCAGGCAGATAAGCGATGTGCGCTTTCCCATAAAACGGAAGCATGTGGTGCTCGCAGGTGGAAAAAAATTCGAAATCGCGCAGGAGCACCATTTCGTCGTACTGCTCCGCCTGAAATTGCGTGATCAGGATGTCTTCCGCGCGCTGCGCGTAGCCCCCGTAAATCTCCTGCCAGGAACGGACGATTCGATCCGGCGTTTGTTGCAGGCCCTCGCGATCGGGGTCGTCGCCGACCCGTCTTAGGATTTCGCGCAGCAACTCTTTCGAATCGATGCTCGACAGATCGCGCGGGTTTATTTCTGGCCCAGGCAAGGCGCGGGACGGCGCGAGAGATTCGCGTTCCACTCTCTCGCCGGTGCGGCCATTGCCACCGGGAGCGATGGTTCGCGGTCGGCGGCGGAAATCACCCACCAGAGATCGAAACAGCTGCGTCGCGGAACGGATTGGCGCTGGCGTCCCGGAAATCGGCAGGGGAAAGCCCAGTGCTCCATCGAGCGCGGAAGACGGGTTTGAATTCGGTTCAGACATGAGCCAAGCAAAGAGCAGCTCAACAAATAGTCAAGATATTTATTGACTATTAGCCGAAACGCCCCAAGCTGGTCTCAGAATCTTAAGAGACGAAGCGCAAAAGGAAGGGACAGCACACGCAATGAAGAATTATCAATACCTGATCATCGGCGGCGGAATGACCGCGGCCGCGGCCGTGGATGGGATTCGCGAAGTCGATCCGGCCGGCAGCATCGGAGTCATCAGCATGGAGCCGGATCCTCCCTACAATCGTCCTCCGTTATCGAAAGGATTGTGGAAAGGCGATCCGGTGGATGGCATCTGGCGCAAGCCAAAGGGAGATGCGCCCGAGTTTCATCTGAATCATGAGATCAAAGAGATCGTTCCGAAAGAACGGCGTGCGACCGACAGCCAGGGAAACGGTTTTACCTACGAGAAGCTTCTGCTTGCCACCGGCGGCAGGCCGCGCCGCCTTCCCTTCGACGACGACCAGACAATTTATTTCCGCACGCTCGCCGACTATCGCCGTCTTCGCGCGCTGACGGAAAAGGGCGAACGATTCGCGGTCATTGGCGGCGGGTTCATCGGCAGCGAAATTGCGGCCGCGCTCGCGATGAACGGCAGGAAAGTCACGATGGTTTTTCCCGGGCAGGAAATCGGCGATCGCCTTTTTCCGCGCGACCTCGCCCAGTATGTCTCGGGCGTTTACAGGAAGAAGGGCGTCGAATTGTTAGGCGGAGAAAAGGTCGTGGCGTCGGAACCGCGCGATCATCGCCGCGCGCTCAAAACGAGGTCGGGGAAAACCATCCTCGTCGATGCGGTCGTGGCCGGCATCGGGATCGAGCCGAATATCGCCCTCGCGCAAGCCGCCGGCTTATCGACCGAAAACGGGATTGTCGTCAATGAACTGCTCCGCACCAGTGATGCGAACATTTACGCCGCGGGCGACGTGGCTGAATTTTATAACCCGACATTGCAAAAGCGGATGCGGGTCGAGCATGAAGACAATGCCAACACGATGGGACGAGTGGCTGGTCGGAACATGGCCGGCATGGTCGAGACCTATGAGCACCTGCCATTTTTCTATTCCGACCTCTTCGAGCTCGGATACGAAGCGGTCGGCGAAGTGGACTCGCGTCTTGCAACGTTTGCCGACTGGAAGCGGCCTAACCAAGAAGGCGTGGTCTATTACCTAAAGGACGATCGGGTTCGCGGTGTCCTGCTCTGGAACGTGTGGGGCCAGGTGGAGGCGGCGCGCCAGTTAATCGCGGAGCCTGGGCCATTCACCAGCGAAAACCTGAAAGGGCGCCTGCCGGCAAAAAATTCTTCGGAGGCCTAACGTGAATAACCCCATGCTGCGAACCATTCTCACCGGCGCCGATAATGGCCGCGAGCAAATCGCGTCGGCCGTCATGATCCCGCTCCGGACGCACAACGCCCGGATTGGCCCTCGGTCTCGATCCGTGACCATGTTCAAGCCGATCTGCGCACGGCTGCGGCGCTGTCAGAAGGAGAATCTGGAGCCGGTCATTGAATTGGCGATCGAGATCGCGCGCGAAGGCCGGGAAGGCCGCCGCATTGGGACACTGTTTACTTTCGGCGATGCCGATGCCGTCCTGGCGCGATCGCGGCCGCTTATCCTCGATCCGCTGCTCGGTCACGCGAATGAATCACGAAGGATTACGGACTCGAATCTGCGTGGGACGGTGAAAGAGCTTGCCCAGCTCGATGGCGCTTTCGTTGTCGCCGACAGCGGCCTGGTCGTCTCCGCCTGCCGCTATCTCGACGCGACCGCTTCGGGTGTCGCTTTGCCCTTCGGTCTTGGGAGTCGGCACCTGGCGGGCGCTTCCATTTCGGCAGTCACAGATGCGGTCGCGATCGTGGTTTCGGAAAGCGCGATGGTCCGTATTTTCGATAACGGGAAGTTGATCGCCGAGATCATTCCCGAGCTATGGCTGTTAAGTCACCACGATGTGCAGTTACCAGGTCCGTACCGAGAGGAGCGCCAAGGTGATATGGCAGTCTTCGTTACTCATCAGGAAGATGATTACTGAGTTGAATCTTAACCAACTCGGCGAGATAGACGGTCCGGGCTAAGTCGCTTTGGAGACTTATCCGGCGCTCGCTTTGAACAGCTGGGCGCATCAGTCTTCGATTTCAGAAAGATAGCAGGGCGGACTGGCACATCTGATCGGCTCGTCTTTCGTCGCGCGGATCCTTTCCGCTGGCTTCGCGGAGGCGGCCTTACTCTGCACAAAGCCGCTGGATGGCATCGCATCGGCCCTTCCTTTCGCGCTCACGTGTCGCCGGCGCTTCGGCCTTTTCGAATGGGCAGTCATATCGTTCCTACTTCACGGTTATGACGGCCTTCATCTCCGGATGGAACGTGCAGCCATAGGGAAATTCTCCTGGCTCAGTAAAGGTATGTCGCCAGGATTTGTCGGATGCGATCGAGCCTGAATCAAAAAAGGGAAGCGCGGTCGCGGTGTGGGGAGTGATGTCATCGTTCGTCCACTCGACGGTATCGCCCTTGTGTATCTCCAGTTTGGGCGGGTCGAATTTCATGTTCTTCATGGCTACATGCAAAACCGCGGGCGCGTTGGCATTGGCACCCGCGCTCGCAGGAGCAACGCTCGGTTGCACGGCTGGCGGGGCCGACTGGGATGGCGCCGGACTGCTACTCTCCATGGTCGTGGCGGTAAACTGAGCGGCGGGACGGGCCGCCCAAAATCCTGCAATGAAGAATGCTAACCCAAAAAGAACCAGCACCCAGACCGAGAAAGGCTCGACCGTAACGCGCCCGTCGCGTTTCTCGCGGCCGAGCGCGACGTGCAGCCGTTGCACATCCGGCTCATCGCCGTAATCGACGCCCTGGCGAGCCTGCTGCGAGGTGCGATCGCTCATTCGCGATCCTCCCCGCACACTCGAAGTCCGCTCTACCGAACGAACTCCGAATGCGGGTGAGGTCATTCGCTAAGGTCGCGCCTTATTTGTTGAGTGATTTCTGAAGCTGTTTGGCGTGCTCCAGATGGGATTCGAAGATCGGCTTGCCGCTTTCCAGAAGAGCCTTCAAGTCCGCGTTTTTGGCATTGGGAATCAAGGTTGAATTGAGAACCCCGATGACCGCCTCATGGTAGCTGACTTCGTTATCGATATAGGCTTTATCGAACTCGGCGCCGTGCAGCTTCTTCAAGGTCGCTAATTCCTTATGGCCGTTCGATTCCAAGGTCTTGCTCGTCTCGCTCGCTTCCGGCGTCAGGTTGATCTTTTTGGCGAGAGCGGCCGCCTTTTCATTCACCGCGGTGTGATCGCGGATCATGGTTTCGGCGAAAGCTTTCACTTCCGCGTTTTCTGTCTTTTTCACGGCCAGTTTGCCGTAATCGACATCCACGGTATCGGCCGTGAGCACGATCTGGGCAATCTGGGCATCGTTGGGTGGTGATTGAGCGGAGCTGGTCTGGGCATAGGTGACGCCAAAAGCCGCCAAAGCGACTGAGGTAGCGATGATCGCGATTCGTTTCTTCATGGTTTCGTTTTCCTTTTGCGTTGTTGATGCCCGGCGGCCGTGTTTTACGAACCGCGACAAAGCACCATTGGTTTCCGGGAGCCTCGCATCCGGATCTAAGTAGTCAATAACTTTATTTACTAATTTCCGGACGTTGCGGTGGGAAATGGCGAGGATCTTTCCGCTGGACGGACAAGGTTGGGGCCGCGCTCGAGCACAGCGCTCAGAGCTTTACCTGGCGCGGCCGGAGCGCGTCAGCCGAAACGTGAATATGAGCACAAAGACACCGTTTCCTGGCCGGACATTCACTGAGCGCCTATTTGGGCTCGTCCTGCCGGACACGTGAGCTGCGCCATCCCAGAAATAGCCGATGAACGGTGTAGAGGGCTACGGCCGCGGCCCCAGCAATCAGGAGGTAATCGATTATTATCATCTCCTACGTTACGCTGCCGCGGCGGCGTGGACTAAGACTTATAGCCGATCGTTCGGATAGGGTTTCGTTATTCTTCACAAAAGGTGTTGTTCCGGCAGATCCCCCCGCGTCCGTGCAGCGCCTGAGACTTCCCCGGGCGGCGGTTAACTTCTCAAGCCGTGTCTGTCGCCGGTAGGAGAAACGTGCCGGGCGCGCGGCGGGCAGGTTGATTGTGCTCTTCCTGAGTCGGAGTCTTCTTGACATCGCAGCGGTCGGGCCAGCATTCCGGTGCTCCGAGGCGCCCGGCGAGAAACTCCACCCAGACCGAACCGGTTCCAAAATGGTCGGATAGATTCAGTCTTTTCATGTCCAAAGATCGCCCGAACTTGTCGGTGCTACCAGGACTGGGATTCGATCAGACTGATAGCTTTGCACTATTTATTTCCCGCTGATCTGCGCGGGAGAGTGAACGACCTTTGTTGGGTACGCAGGAACCAAATTCAGCGTGAGCCAGAACGACTTATCTGCCGCCTCAAGAGCAGCCCGCTTCTGGAGGTAACAGGATCGTTACGCTTGTGTCTTTGAAACCCGATGCTGCTCGTGGTAGCCGATCGTGGAAACGAAAGGACACCTATGACAATCTTTGCTTCAACACTTTGGACGCGGCTGATTCCTTGTCGCGAAATCGTAGCCCTTGCGATCGCACTGAGTTGCTTTCTTGCTGCGCAAACGGTGTCAGCTGCGCCGGGTGATCTCGACCCAGCCTTCGGGATCAACGGGCAGCTTACGACGGACATCCAGCGCAGCACGGATATTGCCAACGCAGTCGCCATCCAGACCGACGGCAAGTTAGTCGTCGTCGGGCAAACCTATCAAAACAATGACTACAGTGGCGAAGATTTCGTGGTCACGCGCTACAAGCGCAGTGGGAGACTCGACGGCACCTTTGGTTCCGGCGGCAAAGTGACGACCGATTTTCCCGGCCTGGCGGCGGTGCCCTCAGCGGTGGTAATTCAGTCTGATGGCAAGATCGTGGTCGCGGGCGGCGCTTTTCCGCTCTTTACCTTTGCCGGCAATTTCGAATTGGTCCGCTACAACACGGACGGCTCGCTCGACACCTCCTTTGGCAACGGCGGCATTGTCACGACAATTTTTCCCGAAGGCAGCTATGCCTTTGACGTCGCCTTGCAGCCTGACGGCAAGATCATTGCCGCCGGAACCCTCTTTGTGGATTTCAATCCGGGCGATCAATCGGATACGGACTTTGCGCTGGCCCGATATAACTCGGATGGCACGCTGGATACGACCTTTGGCAACGGCGGGACGGTCAACACCGATTTCTTCGGCCATGAAGACGACGCTTTCTCGGTCTTGATTCAACCGGACGGAAAGATTGTTGCGGTGGGCTCGGCCAATGACCCTGCAAACTTCTACGATTTCGCCGCGGTGCGTTATCTAAGTAATGGCACCGTCGATACCAGCTTTGGCGTCGCTGGCAAGGTCAGCACCGACTTTGGCGCTCACAATTTTGATCGCGCGCATTCGGCCGCTTTGCAGGCCGATGGCAAGATCATTGCGGCGGGCTTTGCCATCTCAAGAAACGGCGGCGTCCAGAATTTCGCGGTTGCCCGTTACACCGCGAGTGGTGTTCTCGACAACACCTTTGGTAACGGCGGGAAAACCCAGATTAGCTTCGGCAGCTGTTGTCAGTCTGCTTACAAGATCCTTGTGCAAGGCGATGGCAGGATTGTCACCATCGGTTACGCAAATACCGAATCATCCGACTCGGATTTCCTACTGGCGCGACTAGATACGACTGGTTCTCTCGACAGTAGCTTTGGTACAGGCGGCAAGGTGCGCACCTCATTTGGCGACCTGAATGGCGGAGCCAACGACGGTGCGCTGCAAGCCGATGGAAAAATTGTGGCGGTCGGATTTCAAGCTACAGCTACGAAAAGAAGCGTTGAGTTTGCTTTGGCGCGCTATCTTACTCAATAACTCCAGCGGCAAAGAGGCCAGCGCTTAGATGGTTCCGGTTCTCCGCTGGGTCGTGAGATAGTAGAGCGTTCCGAGACCGCCAAGAATTGCGGCGGAGAGGAAGTTGACGCCGGGACCAAATTTCCAGAGAAAAGCGCCAAGAAAGGCGCCGCTGCTCACGACCAGATCGCGCACCAGGTAATAAGTGCCAATCATTTGGCCCCGCCGTTGGGGATCACTGTAACCGACGATCAGCGCCTTGCGCGAAGTATCGCCAAATTCCTTCAACCCACGGATCGCGAAAGCCAGCATGAGCATGGCAAAGCTGCCGGAGAACCAGAGCGCGACGGGAAAAAGACTGAACATAATGAAGGTGACAAAGACGAACGGCTCGCGCCCGTAACGATCCGCAAGATAGGAGGTAGGAATGATACAGACCGACGCCGTCACCACTTCAATCGTCGTCAGGAGGCCGATCTGTTTTGCGTCCGCTCCGACGTAATCCATCGCATAGATAACAATCCAGGCGTACGGAATCCGTTCGCAGAAGCGGATGAGAATGTCGCTAAGAAGAAGGCGGCGCAGTGGAGAGTTAAAACTCCTCAGGCTCCGCCAAAAACTCCAGCGCTCCGGTTTTGCTGCGCCCGCCGCCGCGATGGTGGTGAGTTTTCGTTGCAGGAGCAGGGTGGCGCTTGAAAGCACGATCGAGACAGCCAGGCCAATCCGCACTCCGCTGATCATCCCGAAGCGATCGATCAGCACGCCGCCGAGGAATGGCGCAATCATGATCGGCAACCGTTTGATGACTGATTGCACACCAATACCCATCGAGTGGCGGCTCGCCTCGAGCGTTTCTGCGACTAACGAAAAGGTCGCGGGCAGGGAAAAGCAGCTCCAGGAAAGAAAGAGAAACATGCCGCCGATCACCGCCGCCCAATGCGGGATGAGAAGGACGATTGTATAGCCGACAATCGAGAGCACGGTGAAGCCGATGAAAGCGCGACGAAAACCCCAATGATCGACCAGCACACCACCGGGATAGGCGTAGAGCGCGCCGAGGAGCGTGCGGATGGCGTCAAAGGCGCCGATGACAAAGACGGCCCCGCCTAACGACTGAAGGTACTTGGGGACGAACCGCATCCAGAGTTCCTCGCCCGTCCCGATGGCGAAGATGGTAACCAGCAGGATAACGAGGTTGCGTCGAAGTCCGAAAAATTCCCTAAGCGAGCGACGGAAATTCATGCTCCGGCCGGAAGCCGCTGACATTATCCTCGCGCCGCCCCCGTTGTCATCCCGAGCGCAGTCGAGGGATCCCGGCGAGGGACCGTAAAGCGTGGTTGCTGCCGTGCTGTCCTAAATGCACCGAGAGCTTCCCGGCAGCTCGTCGGGATCCCTCGGCTGCGCTCGGGATGACGGCAATGCGTGTTCCGGCTTGTGGTTCTCGGTCGCGCTCGCGTAACTTCACCTGTCCGGCAAGATGAAACCGATCGTCCTCATCCACGGCTACAGCTCGGAAAGCCCCACGCCCGACCCGAGCTCGATCGAGAACATTTACGGCGACCTGCCCCGGCGCTTGCGCGAGAGTTACGATGTCGTCGAAGTCGATCTTTCCCGTTACGTCTCGCTCAACGACTCGGTCTCGATTTCTGACATCGCGCGCGCTCTCAACCGCGCCCTCCTCGAGCAACACCCACACCTGCTGGAGGAGGGATTCCACGTTGTCATCCACAGCACGGGCGCGCTCGTCATTCGCACCTGGATTCGGCTCTTCAGTTCCAAGCCTTCGCCGGTCCGCAACCTCGTCTACCTTGCCGGAGCAAATCTCGGGAGCGGCTGGGCCAGCATCGGGCAGGGACAGATCGCGCGCTGGGGCCGGTTCGTTTTCGAGCGCGGCGCCCAGCGCGGCCTCAAGGTCCTGAACGCGCTTGAGCTGGGCTCGTCACCGACGATCGAGCTCCATCTCTCCTTCATCCGCGAAGGTTCGCGCATGCTCGAGGATTATGGCGTGCAGGAATTCATCATCATCGGCACCCAGGCCGAAGCGGAATGGTTCACCTTCCCGATTCGTTATGCGCACGAAGACGGCTCCGACGGTGTCGTCCGGGTCGCGGCCGGCAACCTGAATTTCAATCATTTCGTGATCACGCCTAACGATGGAGCGGCGCAGCTCCAGTGGCCGCTCGTCCAGGCGGCACTCCAGGCCGCCGCGGTCAAAGGAAAATTCCCGCCGTATTATTCCGTCACCGCGCAATCCCTCGCCGGGAAGGATCGCCCGATGGTTCCCTGCGGGATCCCGTATCGCTGCTCGCACTCGGGCGAAAAAATGGGCATCGTCTACGGCAGCATTCCGCGCGAACAGGTCGAGCGCATGCTCAAGCTCGCCCTTGAGACGCCGGAGCGCACCACGGCCGCGTATCAGCGCGCCGCCACCGCTTTTGATCGGGAAACCGCCTCGACCTTCGACAACGCACGGACCTTGCAGAAGCCCGGCCTTTTCAATTTCCTCGACGACCCGCGCAACCAGTACGATCCGCACGCCCAGGTGATCTTCCGGCTCTTCGATCAGGACGGGCTGCCGATCCCGATCGGGAGCAGCGACATCTTTTTCGTTTCCGAGCAGGGCGAAAAGGGAACCGTGCCAATCCAATCGATCATCGAGCACAGCTCAGTCAGCGGGATCTCGCCTAACGTGATTGTGTTTTATCTTCGCACCCAGCGTTTCGACCGGCGGGCGAAGGACTGGCTCGATTTGTTAGGCAACGTCGCCGATTTCGCGCTCGAGATCACCGCGATCGAGCCGGCCGCGCCGACGCAAAACCCGCTCGTGACCTATCTGCCGTTGCGCATTCCGCTTTCCGGGCGGCAGGTAAAAAACCTCATCCAGCCGCATCGCAGCACGATTGTCGATGTCACCCTCCTGCGTCTGCCCTCGCCTGATCTTTATCAACTGATCAAGTCCTAAGCTGCGCGCGAGAATGGAAGGCAAACGGAAATTCCACAATCGCGGCTATGCACGGGCCGCGCGCGCTCTTGTTTGTCATCCCGAGCCGCCGAAGGACGGCGAGGGACCTCACCGATGCAATTCGGGCGATCGTGGTACCGAGAGCCGCGCGATGGTTGCACAAGCGCGCAAATTACAATTGCGCGGTCCTGCGCCGCGCTGCGCCGGCTCCAGGATGACAACGTGCGCGCTGGAGGTTGGAATTTGACTCCGTCTCGCGCGCCGTATCATCTAGGGCAAACTGGCTCCGCGCCAGGTTCCAGACTAGCTCTTACCTATGAAATTAATCGAACCTCGTTCCGTTGTTTTTCTCGCGCTCAGCGCGCTTGTCATCCCGTTTTCCCGCAGCTCCGCCGTGGAAAAAGAGTTCCAGTTCCCGGCCGCAAGTCAGCACGCCACGCTCACCCAACGCGTCGGCCTGACCGATGTCTCGATTGATTACTCCCGCCCGGATAAACGCGGGCGCGAAATTTTCGGCGGGCTGGTTCCCTACGGAAAAGTCTGGCGCACGGGCGCGAACCAGCCGAGCAAGATCAAGTTCAGCGAGGCGGTGAAAATCGAGGGCCATGATTTGGCCGCGGGCGAGTACGCCTTCTACACGATCCCAGGCGAAAACGAGTGGACGATTATCTTCTCGAAAAACCTGAAGCTCTGGGGCGCCTACGGCTACAAACCGGATGCCGATGCCCTGCGCGTGACGGTTAAGCCGGCCACGCTGCCTGAGACAGTCGAGACGTTCACGATTGGAGTTGCGGATTTGAAGGACGATGGCGCGATCCTTCAGCTGGATTGGGATAAAACGCGCGTCCCGGTGCAACTCACGACCAACACGGTCGAAAAGGTGAACGCCGAGATTGCGGATGGCTTGAAGAACCCGTCCGAGCTGAAGCCGGGCTTCTATTATCAGGCGGCGAGCTTCTATTACGACCACGACAAGGACCTCGCGCAGGCCGCGCAGTGGATCGACACCGCGATCGCGAAGCAGAAGGAGCCGCGCTATTTCCTCTATTATAAGAAGGCGCAGATCGAGGCGAAGCTTGGTCATAAGGAGAAGGCGAAAGCGGCGGCGGAAAAATCCATCGAGTTGCTGAAAGCCGAGCCGCAGCCCGACGAGAGCGCGATTCGCAACAGCCAGATGGTGATCGACAGCCTCAAGTAGCGCGTCGTCACAAACTGAGCCTGATGGACCATGGGAGATGCGTTGCCGGCGCGCAGTTTTTGAACGCGATCGCCTGATGCTCCACGAGGATTGAAAAGCTTTGTCCTGCCCTCACCGGCGGCTTACGCCGTCTGCCTCTCCCACTGGGAGAGGGGTCGCGAATCACTGATCGTGTGGCAACCGCCCTTCCCCGGTTCGCATCTCGTGCGCATGCTCCTAATCGATTCGGTAGGGCAGACGTCGAGCAGGAGCAGGAGTAAAAGGGCGTTCAATTGCGCGCGACGCCCCTCTCTCCCCGTCGGCCGCAACGCAGCTTGCGGAGCAAGCGAGGCCGCGCTTTCAAAGACGCACGCGCGCAGCGCGGCAGTGAGGGCAGGTCGCCTGGATCGCGGTATCGCCAAGGGATGTCTGTTTGTTTCTTTGCGAACGGCCGGGATCATCGATCCCGATTACAGCGGGGCCGCGAAATCATTCGCAGGATGTTGTTCTTCGGCATTGCACCGTTCCCTCTCTCCCTGTGGGAGAGACGCACGCGCACAGCGCGGCAGTGAGGGCAGGTTTCGGGGTGGAGGGCGCTGCGAAGGAATCTCTGTTGATTCCTTTGGCGAAGACCCGGGATCACCGATCCCGGCGAGAGCGCGGTGCCGGCGACAAGATCTTGTTCTTGGGCCGTCGCGGAGTCCACTCTCTCCCTGTGGGAGAGACGCACGCGCACAGCGCGGCCGTGAGGGCGAAAAGGCCATGGCTTCATGATCGACAATGTTTCGTAACCTCGGCTGGGTGGGTCTCATCGCATCCGTGAGTCTGACTCATCTCGCTCCGGCCGCGGAAGCGCCACGCGAAATGGACGCGGCGCACGTTCGCCTCGCGCTGCAAAAGCTCAATCTCATGGGACGCGTCCTGTATGTCGCGGCGCATCCCGACGATGAGAACACGGGCCTGATTGCTTACTGGGCCAACGGCGCTCTCTATGACGCGGCTTATCTTTCCCTCACCCGTGGGGATGGCGGCCAAAACCTGATTGGTCCCGAATTGCGCGACGAACTGGGAGTGATTCGCACCCAGGAGCTGCTGGCCGCGCGCCGGATCGATCATGGCCAGCAGTTTTTTACTCGCGCGAACGATTTTGGTTTTTCCAAATCGCCGGAGGAAACACTCCGCATCTGGGACCGGGAAAAAATTCTCGCCGATGTTGTGTGGGTGATGCGGGAGTTTCGACCGGACATCGTCGTAACCCGCTTCCCGACCAACGACCGCGAGACGCACGGCCATCACACTGCTTCGGCCATCCTGGCGGGGGAAGCATTCCGCGCGGCGGCCGATGCGAAACGCTTTCCCGAGCAACTTAAGTTCGTTAGGCCATGGCAACCGAAACGTCTCTTCTGGAATTCGTGGGCGGCGTTTCGCGCCGAGATGCGCCATGAACCACTCAACGTCGAAGGATTGATCCCGCTCGAAGTTGGCGGCTATCAACCGCTCCTCGGTCAATCTTTTCCCGAAATCGCCGCGGCCAGCCGCAGCATGCACAAGAGCCAGGGCTTCGGCGTCGAAGTCCGCCGCGGCGAACGCAAGGAGTATTTTCAGTTTCTCGACGGTGAACCGGTCCGCGCCGGCGAGGGCATTTTCAGCGGCATCGACACCACCTGGTCGCGCGTGGCGAAGAGCGATGGAATCAGCGACCAAATCAATCGCATCCTCGCGAACTTCGATGATTCAGCGCCTTGGAAATCGGTTTCGGCGCTGATCGACCTGCGCAAAAAATTCCGGGCACTGGGCGACGACTTCTGGGCAACGGAAAAGCTGAGTCAACTGGACGGAATCATTGGCGCTTGCGTTGGCTTGCATCTCGCCGCGGTCACGGAAAAACCGATCGCGCAACCCGGCGAAGGGCTCGGGCTCCAGATCGAGGCGGTCAACCGCTCGCCGCTCGAGATGAAATTCAAGTCGATGCAAATCGCCAGCGCCCCGCCAAAACCAGTCGATCAGCTGCTCAAGCCTAACGAATTGGTGAGGGAGAAAACCACCGTCTCGTTGCCTGAGAATCTGCCGTTCACCGAGCCTTACTGGTTGCGCGAGCCGGGCACGATCGGCACCTACAAAGTTTCCGACCAGACCCTGATCGGCCGGCCTGAAAACCCTCCGCCTGTTCCCATTCAGACGACCTTCGACATCGCCGGCGAAGAAATCAGCTACGCGCTTGAACCGCGCTTTCGCAAAGTCGATCGCGTCGCCGGCGAAGTGAGCGAGCCGCTGGTAATTGCCCCGCCCGCCTTTGTTCAACTGCCGCGTCCCGTGTTCGTTTTTGGTCAGACGCAATCGAAGCAAGTCGATCTCCGGGTCATCGCTGCGTCGGACAACTTCCACGCGAAAGTTGCCCTCGCAGTTCCGGCAGGCTGGAAGGTCGAGCCGGCGTCGGTCGCGGTGAATCTCGCCACTGCCGAAGATGAAACCAACTGCACCTTCCATCTCGCGCCGCCGGCAACGACCGAAGAGGGACTTCTGCGCGCCGTCTTCGTCTCCGATGCCGGGCAGCGGACGGCCGCCTTCAGCCGGGAGCGGATCGCTTATCCGCACATCGAGCCGCAGACGCTCATCGCGCCCGCGGAAGCACGTCTCGTTAGGGCAAAGATCGCGAACCAGGCCGCTCATGTCGGATACATCCCCGGCGCTGGCGACGCGATCCCGGAGAGCCTGCGCGAGATCAGCTCCGAGGTGAAGATCCTGAGCGATGACGAAATCAAGGCACCGAACCTTGCGCAGTTCGACGCCATCGTTCTCGGTGTCCGCGCCTACAACGTGCACGCGGACCGCATCAGCGCCTGGTATCCCGAGTTGCTCGCCTATGCTCAGCAGGGCGGGATCGTGGTCGTCCAATACAACACCACTCCCGGCCCGAAGCCTAACGAGTTGCCGCATCCGCTCCATGTCTCGCACGATCGCGTGACCGACGAGACGGCCCCGGTTCGCATCCTCGCGCCGGATCATCCGGTGATGAATTTTCCGAACAAAATTAGCGCGAACGATTTCAACGGCTGGGTGCAGGAACGCGGCCTCTATTTTCCCGATCAATGGGATCCGGCCTGGACGCCCATTCTCTCGAGCAACGACCCGAACGAAAAACCGCTCGACGGCGGATTACTCGTGACGCGCGTCGGCAAAGGCTGGTTTGTTTACACTGGCTACTCCTGGTTTCGCGAGCTACCCGCGGGCGTCCCCGGCGCCTACCGGATCTTCGCGAACCTGATCTCGTTGGGGCACTCGGGCGAATAGAACCGAGTATCGGATGATCGCTTGACATCTGGCGATCAGAGTATCACCGTATCGAGTGCGAACGACGATTTCCATTGACGATGACGTTTTCGAAGCGGCGCAGAGTCTTACTCGATCCACCGGCAAAAATCTGGGACAGGTAATTTCCCTCCTCATCCGGCAAGCCCTGCAAGCCGAAGCGGCAAGGGCGCGCAAGAACGGCCTGCCCGTTTTTGCCGTGGGTGCAGATGCGCCAATCATCCCGGGCGATCGTGCCCAGAAAATACTCGCCGAGGATAGTTTGTGAAGGCGGCGCTGCTCGACACCAATGTGCTCGTCGCTTTGGTTTGGCCCAATCATCAGTTCCACGCCGCAGCCCATCGTTGGTTTGGTGCTGAAGCCAGGCATGGGTGGGCAACCTGCGGACTCACCCAGTTGGCCTTCGTCCGGCTTTCGTCAAATCCAGCATTTACCCCGAACCCGGTGCGTCCGGCGGCGGCGGCGGCGCT
This sequence comes from Chthoniobacterales bacterium, assembly GCA_036825615.1. Taxonomy (GTDB): domain Bacteria; phylum Verrucomicrobiota; class Verrucomicrobiia; order Chthoniobacterales; family UBA10450; genus JAICXG01. Next base: position 6,301 of record DAISXY010000015.1, on the reverse strand, counting down.
TCTTTCCGAACTCGTGACCCACAAGAAACATCGCTTCTGGTCCTCTCCTGAAGCCACCACACCCGAGATGTTTCTTCAGGCATTAGGCCATCAACAGGTGAACGACGCCTATCTTGTTGCACTTGCCGAAAGCCAAAAAGGCCGGCTCGTGACCTTCGATAGCCGGACAGCTGCGCATGCGTCGGCTGAAGATCTAGTCACGGTCATTGCGGCCTAACGATGAAGAAATCTGCGTCCGACCTGTTGTCGCGCTCATGGCGTTGTCCGGCAAATAGCCTTCAGCGCCGTCCGCCACCGCGCGCTCCGGCCATTCGGCCGCGGCTCGTTCCAGTTCGGAGCTGACGGTTGCCAGGAGGCTCTCCCAATCACCGGATTGCGGTTGGCGAAAGAGTCGCATCGTCGGATACCACGAACTGCGTGCGTGATCGTTCATCCAGCGCCAGTCGGCCGGTTCCGGCAGCAGGGTCCAGGTCGGAATTCCGAGTGCGCCGCTGAGATGCGCTGCCATGCTGTCGACCGTGATCAAGAGATCGAGCCCGGCGATCACACTCGCCGCGGATAACAAATCCGGTTCACGGGCGTCGATTCCGAATGAGGCGAGCGCTTCCTCGCCGGCCTCTCCGAGTTGGAGCACATGAAAAGTAACTCCCGGCACATCTTCCAAGCGCAGGATTTCCTTCGTTGGAATCGAACGCCGCTCGTCCCAGTCGCCCGCGCGCCAGACAAGACCGACCGCCAACCCCTGTGAGGTGCTCGGAAACGTTGGGGCGACCGTGAGATAGCGGGTCACTAGCGGCAGCTCCGCGGCTGTGGTGCGAAAGATGTAGGGCAGTTCCATGATTTCGACATCCAAGTCGTAATCCACTTCCGGTGTGCCATCATGCAGCGGCAGGAGCTGATCGATCCCGCGGATTTGTGCCAGTAAAGGGATCAGTTCCGGCTGCGCCCACACACTCACCTCGCACGCAATTCGTCGCACCAGCGGGACATAGCGGATGAATTGAATTGTATCGCCCAGCCCGTGATAGCAGCGGATCAAAACGCGTTTGTCCCGCAGTGATTCACCCCGCCAGATCCATTGGTAATGGCGCGGCAAAGCATGGCACGGTTGCGAGTTAAGCAAGCGCAAGAGCTGATCGCTGATGCGCCATGCCGCGGCAAGATCGCCCGCTCGCATCCGGTTCATCCAGGCATCGCCAAGCTCACGCACCCGCTCGAAATCGCGCGATGCCATCCCACGCCAAACACCATCTTCCTTCGGCAGGATCGCTTGCGCTGGCATACAAATGAAATCGAGCGTTCGCGCTCCTGCTGGCGTCGGGCTTTTCCGCAGCGACGGGTCGGAAATTTTTCTGGAGAGGCGACGTGCGCGACCGAGGCTCTCATTGCCCTCGCGCAACGGCTGGCTGAAGATACCGGCCATGCAAATCAACCGCGAATCGTTAGGCGAAGATGAATGAGGAAGAGCACAACCGGCGCCTCCCGCTCTTTGGGTCCTGGCGCAATGCCTACCTGGCGGTCGCGTTGATCTTCGTCCTTGAGCTGGGGTTCTTTTACTTTGTGAGTCGCGCCTTCCTGTGAGCGGGCTCGATTACCTCGTCCTTTTCGGCACGCTCCTCATCATCCCGCTCTACGGCTGGTGGAAGACGCGGGCCGATCATGATCTCGGGCATTATCTCCAGGGCGACGCCAGCATTCGCTGGGGAACAATCGGCCTGTCGGTCATGGCAACCCAGGCGAGCGCGGTCACGTTCCTTTCCACGCCCGGCCAGGCCTATCAAAGCGGGATGGGTTTTCTTCAAAATTATTTCGGGCTGCCCTTTGCGCTCATTGTGGTTTGCGCGGTTTTCATCCCGATCTATCACCGCCTGCACGTCGTCACCGCCTACGAATATCTCGGGCAGCGTTTCGATCAGAAGACGCGGTTATTGGCCGCTTTCCTGTTTCTCCTCCAACGCGGGCTGGCGGCCGGCATCACGCTTTATGCGCCGGCGATCATCCTCTCTGCCTTGCTCGGATGGCAACTTAACCTGACGATTCTGCTCTCCGGATTTTTCGTGGTGGCGTATACCGCTTCGGGCGGCACGACTGCGGTCAGTCACACCCAGAAATGGCAAATGGCGGTGATCCTCGCTGGCATGGGGGTCGCTTTCGGAATGCTCATCAACCGGCTCCCGCCCGATGTCTCTTTCCTCGACGCCGTCTCGGTCGCGGGAAAAATGGGAAAACTCGGCGCGGTTGATTTCTCGGTCGATCCGCAACAGCGCTATACCTTTTGGTCCGGGACGCTCGGCGGATTCTTCCTCGCCCTCTCCTATTTCGGAACCGACCAGTCGCAGGTGCAACGCTATCTCGCGGGCGGCTCGCTTACTGCCGGGCGCTTCGGCTTGCTGTTCAATGCGATTTTGAAGCTGCCGATGCAGTTCTTCATTCTTTTCACCGGCGTGATGGTCTTTGTTTTTTATCAGTACGAAAAGCCGCCGATCTTTTTCAATCGCCCCGCGCTCGAGCGGGTTGCACAAAGTGCGCAGGCCCCGCAGCTCGCCCGTTTGCAGGAACGCTATGACGTTGCCTTCGCGGAGAAGAAGACGGCCGTTCGCCGTCTTACGGAAGAGCGCGAATCTCCAGCCGCGGCCGCACTCGTCAGGCAGGAACAGGCAAAGCTCGAGGCGATTCGCAGCGAGCTGAAGCAAACCTTGAAAGCAGCGGATCCAAAATCGGAAACGAACGACGCCGATTATGTCTTCATCAGCTTCGTTCTGCGCTATCTGCCGCACGGCGTGATCGGGTTGCTGATCGCGGTGATCTTTTGCGCTGCCATGTCGGCGAGCGCGTCCGAGCTGAATGCGCTCGGGTCAACCACGGTGGTGGATTTCTATCGCGCGCTCCTCCATCCGCACGCGAGCGAAGCGCACTACCTCCTCGCGTCGAAACTCTGCACCGCGCTCTGGGGCGGGATCGCGATCTCCTTCGCCCTCTTTGCCCACCTGATCGAGAACCTGATCCAGGCGATCAACATCCTCGGGTCGATCTTTTATGGGAGCATTCTTGGGATTTTCTTGGTCGCGTTTTTCCTTCGGTTCGTCCGAGGAACGGCGGTCTTCTTTGCCGCGATCCTTTCGCAGACCCTCGTGCTCGTCCTCTTCTACGGCACAAAAATCGGCTATCTCTGGTACAACCTCATCGGTTGCGCCGCCGTCCTGTTGCTCTCGGCGTTGCTTGAAGCTGCGATCGCGCGGCGGCGGTCGTAGCACTGCGCCTCCGTGTTTTCACCGCCGGCGGGGAAAGTTTTGATAAGCCACAGATTTCGCAGATAAACACAGATGTGAAGCCAGGTCAGCGGTCGGAAGGCGCGGCGCCCTACAAATCATCCTGCTCCTGCTCCTAATCCTGCTCGTGCTCGATCAATGCGAACGCGGAGCTGCCGGGGTCGTCGCCCCCGGCTACAACTATTGCACGGTTAACGTGAGGTCGTTGCCATCGCCGCCTTCGTAACTCGCCTGGAAGTTGTTGCCGTTGATTGTCACGGTGCCGCCGTCGGGCAGGTTGCTGAAGGTGCCGCTGATCGGGGTCGCGCTCGTGTTGTTGATCAGAGTCAGAGTCAAGCCGGGTTTCAGGTTGCCCTGGGTTTGTCCGCTCAGGTTTAAGCTCGCGCCGGTGATGGTGACTCCATTGGCCACGACCAGGTCGGTCCTGGCCCTGTTCTTCTTCGCTTGAAAGGTGCAGGTGTAGGTCGCATCGGAGTTAAAGGTAAGGGCGCTCTGGATCGTAAGGGTGGCCTGCTTGCTGGTGCCGACGGCCGGAGCCAGGAAAGCGCCCGTGCCGCTCCCGGTCCCGATCGTGGTCACACCGGCGATGATGCCTCTGCCCCCGAGCGTGCCAGCGGTGACATTGACCGCTCCCGTGCCCGTGGCTGAGCCGGTCTTATTCGCCACCTTCAGGACGCCCGCGCTCACGGTGGTTGCTCCCGTGTAGGTGTTGGCGCCGCTCAAGGTCAGTGTGCCGGGGCCAATCTTAGTCACTCCGCCGCTGCCCTGGATCACGCCCGAGAAGGTCGTGCTCTGGTTGTTACTCCCGGTCGTGAGGGGGTTGGCCGCCAGCAGGACTGAACCTTGACCTGCTAAGGAGCCGATTGTTACTCCCGGCGCGTTGTGCAAGGTAATGTCGAGCACGGCATTGCCGTTGAGTGTGATGCTCGCGTTGCCGCCTTTGGATTTCTTGGTAAAGACGACCGCGCCACCATTGGAACCATCTACTCCGCCGTTGGCGGTGATATTGGCATTTGCGGCGGTGGCGCTATCCATGAAGAATAGCTCCGTTGCGGTCAGCCCTGCTCCCATGCCGCCATTGATGATAAAGGTGGCACTGTTCGCCGTGGCCACACTGTCGAGGAGGATGAAGGCGCCTGTTTCGCCGCTCGTGCTTCCGCCCACAGCGGTGAAAGTGCCATCGCCAGCGCTGGACGAACCCTCGAAGTCGATCTGGGAAGAAAACGCTCCCGCCCCGCCGACACAGTTGCCATTCATATGCTGGGCGTCATTGCTCTCCGCGAAGATCGCAAAGGCCGCACTGCTGAGGTTTAGGGTCGCGTTTCCCCCAGCCGAGCTGTCGAGGAATGAAATCTCCGAACCGATGCTGGCATTGATAGTCGCATCTCCCGCCGTCGAGTTCTCATAGAAGAGAAGGGTGCTTTGGGAAAATCCACTTGCGAGATTCAACGTCGCGGAACCGGCAGACGAGGAGTCGTTGAAGTCGAGTAGTCCGCTAACGGTGCTAACAGTTGTCATGCTCCCCGCGCTGGCGCTGTTGTAAAAAAACATCGCGCCGACTAAGTCACCCTCTTCCGGAATGACCACTGATTGAATCGAGCCGGAGTTATTTACGAACCCGGCACCGTTCAGCTTTAGATTGCTTACATCAAGGGTGATTGTGTAGGCTGACGCCCCATTGTCAAAGACGACACTATCGACATCGATATTTGAACCGAAATCTACGGTTACATCTGTGACATTAGAAGCATTAAAGGTCGCGATATCAGTGATTGAGTTTGGCACCGTCTGCGGCGTCCAGTTCGCCGCGGTGTTCCAGTCGCCGGTTGAAGGGTTTTGATTCCAAGTGGCACTACCGGCGAGGGAAGGCCGCTGCGCGGCCAAAAATAGCAGCGCAGCGGCAACGAAAAGCCTCAGTGTGACCAATGACGTCTTCATTAGTGAGTCTGTAAGAAATTGATCACTTCTTCGCTTACGCACGCCCCGTCGCTGCCTATCGCATCGTTTACCGCGTGCCAGTAATTAAATGCATGTTCGTATCCACTCCCGTAGGTATAACTCATTGTCCACTTTTCGACAACCAAGCTGGGAAACTGCGAGTGCAGTATGCTCAACATATCATCCGCATCGTAATAAGGCACATGGTCGCCAACGGTGGTATACAACATGATCGGCGGCGGGTTACTGGTTGCGCCATTGGTTACCAACCAATACGGGGAAGCGTGCTCCAACACACTGCCCATATCGTCCGTGCACTTCGTCCCATCATCAAGGCCAACGTACTCATCGAGGTCATCCTGAAACTGAGTCAGCTTGTTAGCCGGGATGTTATCGTCGTCCGACCAATCGCAAAAATTGGTCGGCCCGGAAAGGCTTACGACCGCTTTGATATGTGCTCTCGCGGTCTCATCCCACCCGCTGACGGTGCTCGCAGGGTCCAGCGCGACCCAAAGGGCGAGACAGCCGCCGGCCGAGCCTCCCACGAGATAGATAATTCCGTTGCATTGTGGGTCATTGATCGCGGCTAGAATTTGCCGTTTGAGGTCGTCGGTTTGAGCTGGCGCGACTCCTGAGTCCGTCTGACCCGGCAACGTCCCCGGAGGCGAAAGGCGCGTTTCCACCTGAAAGACGAGGAACCCCGCGAACTGGAGGTCGTGACTCGCCTGCTGCTCGTGCGGTTCCCCGCCGTCGGTTATGTCACTGTTCTCGAAGACGTCTGGCGGAACCATCAGCACGGTCGGGTACGGTGGATCAAACCCGGGTGCAGGCGCAAAGCGATAGCATTTCAAGACGGGCGGAGTTCCGGTTGGATAGGGTTGATATTTCGAGGCAAGTGTCTGCTCAAGCCCATCATCGAGCGTAATCTGCCCGTTATTCGGACAAGGAGGAGGCGTAGGAGTTGGGGTAGGACTCTGCGCGAGACACCACCTGCTCAGAAGCAGGATGGCCGATAAAACGCACACCCGAAGAAGAGGTGTGTGTGTGTGTGTGTGTGTGTGTGTTGCTATTCGATTTCATTTTGGGTTTGGTTT
>DAISXY010000014.1:0-100358 GCA_036825615.1 Chthoniobacterales bacterium | reverse complement strand
TCGCGCACGAGCTGGGCACCCATGTTTTCATAGGAATCTTCGAGCTCGATTTCCTTGGCCACGGTCACACCATCCTTGGTGATGGTCGGGCTGCCGAATTTCTTGTCGAGGATAACATTGCGGCCGCTCGGTCCGAGCGTGGCTTTAACCGCCTTCGAGAGTTTCTCGATGCCGCGGAGAAGCGCGTGTCGCGCATTCTCGTCGAATTGTAGTTGTTTAGCTGCCATAATTTAATTCTTACTCTTGGTTGAGGGTTAGGGTTAGCCGATGATGCCGAGGATGTCATCCTCGCGCATGATCAAGTAGGACTCACCGTCCACCTTGATCTCTGTGCCACCGTATTTCGAGATAAGGACCTTATCTCCTTTCTTGACGGTGAAGTCGACCTTCTTGCCGTTGTCGTCGATCTTACCGGTGCCGAGGGCGACGACATTGCCTTCCTGCGGCTTCTCCTTCGCGGTATCGGGGATGATGATACCGCCCTTTTTGGTTTCTTGCTCTTCGATCGGTTGCACAAGCACCCGGTCGCCGAGCGGTTTCACGTTTATTGCCATAGTTGTATCAGTTACTCCTTCTAGCTGGTTGGTTGTTGCCGGATCCTCGCTCGTCGCACCGGACGAGCGGCTCCCGGCAAATTGTTGTTGAAAGACCTACTTCTTGTCTTCGTCGACCACTTCGAACTCGGCGTCGACCACATCACCCTGGTCCTTGCGCGGGCCTTCGGTCTGCGGTTCCGCCTGGGGACGTGCGCCGGTTTCAGGGCCGGGCCCGGAACCAGTACTCGCCGCAGCCTGTTTGTAAAGATCGGCGCTGACCTCCTGAAATTTGTTCTGCAAGTCTTCGTAGGCCCGCTTCATCGCCTCGGTGTCGTTGGCGTTGATCGCGTCGCGCACCTTGGCGATGGCATCTTCCACCGCCTTCTTCTTCTCGGCCGGGACGCGGTCGCCGAGTTCCTTCAACTGCTTCTCCGACTGGTAAGCCAGAGTGTCGGCGTTGTTCTTGATCTCAATCGCTTCCTTCGCCTTGCGATCTTCCTCGGCGTGCAACTCCGCTTCCTTTTGCATCCGCTCGACCTCGTCCTTCGAGAGGCCGGAGCTGCCGGTAATGGAGATCTTCTGTTCCTTGCCGGTGCCAAGGTCCTTGGCGGAAACGTGGAGGATGCCGTTGGCGTCGATATCGAAAGTGACTTCGATCTGCGGTACGCCACGTGGCGCGGGCGGGATCCCGTCGAGGTGGAAGGTGCCAAGATTCTTGTTGTCGCGGGAGAGTGGCCGCTCGCCTTGGAGGACCTTGATCTCCACGCCCGGTTGATTGTCGCTGTAAGTTGAGAAGATCTGCGACTTGCGAGTAGGAATGGTCGTGTTCCGTGGAATCATCGGGGTCGCAACTCCACCAGCCGTCTCGATTGCGAGAGTCAGCGGAGTGACATCGAGCAGGAGCACATCCTTGACCTCGCCCTTGAGCACACCACCCTGGATCGCGGCGCCGACCGCGACGACTTCGTCGGGGTTAACCCCCTTATGGGGCTCTTTCCCGATGAGCTCGCGCGCCGTCTCGATGACTTTGGGCATCCGAGTCATGCCGCCGACCAAAACCAGTTCGTCAATATCACGCTCCGTCAGCTTGGCGTCACCCAGGCAATCCTTGACCGGCTTAACCGTGCGCTGAAAGAGCGGCTCGGTTAGTTGCTCGAGTTTCGAGCGGGTCAGTTTCTTCTGGATATGCTTCGGGCCGGTCGCGTCGGCCGTGATGAAGGGCAGGTTGATTTCGTATTCCTGCACGGAAGAGAGTGCAATCTTGGCCTTTTCCGCCTCTTCCTTGATGCGCTGGATGGCGTCGGGCTGTTTGGAAAGGTCAATCCCGGTGTCTTTCTTGAATTCACCGACGATCCAATCGACGAGCATGTTATCCCAGTCATCGCCACCGAGGTGAGTGTCACCATTAGTTGCTTTGACTTCAAAAACGCCGTCACCGATCTCGAGAATCGAGATATCAAAGGTTCCGCCGCCAAGGTCATAGACGGCGATCTCCTCATCCTTCTTTTTGTCGAGGCCATAGGCGAGCGAAGCGGCCGTCGGCTCGTTGATGATCCGCAGCACTTCGAGGCCCGCGATCTTGCCGGCGTCCTTGGTTGCGTTGCGTTGGGAGTCATTGAAGTAGGCCGGAACTGTGATAACCACCTGCGCGATTTTCTCGCCGAGTTTGGCTTCTGCGTCCGCTTTCAGCTTCGAAAGAATCATGGCGGAAATCTCCGGCGGGCTGAAGGTCTTGGTCTGGCCGTTGACTTCGATCTGCACATGCGCGTCGCCGTTCGCCGCCTTCACGATTTTGTACGGGATCCGATGCTGCTCATCGCGGACCTCGTCGTATTTGCGGCCCATGAACCGCTTGATCGAGAAAATTGTGTTCGCCGGGTTGGTCACGGCCTGGCGTTTCGCGGCCTGGCCGACGAGGCGCTCGCCGTTTTTCGCAAACGCGACGACCGAAGGCGTGGTGCGGGCGCCTTCACTGTTTTCTAATACTACCGGGTCGCCACCCTCCATCACGGCCATGCAGGAGTTGGTGGTGCCCAAATCGATACCTAGAATTTTTGCCATTGTTGTGAAATTCCTTTCGAGCGGTTCTTAGCAGCCATCGTTCCAAGGGCCAGAACTGAAGTGTAAGTCATTTATTTTAAATTCGTTGCGAGTCCATGCCCCAAATGACGGCCTTATTCATTGGCGCCATGTTGTCGCAACCGCAGGAGCTGAAAGAGTCCTCACGGCGACATCATGGCACCGCGCTGTTGGTATATGGCTTGCTCGAATGCGGGTAGTGCAGCGCGCGATTCAGAACTCCGTCGGAAACAACCCGCGCGATCTCTTTTTTAGTTGCGAGCACTGCGGGGTCGCACTCGTGGTGGACGCATCCGCTGCGGGAATGACTTTATCCTGCCAGCAATGTGGCAGACCAACGGTCGTGCCCTCGGCAGAGGCGCCGCTGGCCGGAAACGGCGGACAGCTAACCCCGGAGCGACTGGCAGAACTGGAGCGACAGTTGAAGGAAAACGAATCTCAGCGCACTGAGATTAACGGCTACATCAACCAGTTGCAGATTCAGCTCCACCGCTGGCAGCTTCGCCTGCAAACGCTCGAAAGCCGGCAGAGGGAATTGACGACCGAAATCGCCTCCTTTCAGCCCACGCCATAGAGGAAATACAACAGCAGCAGGGTACCGCCGCGGGGCGGGTTCGCTCGGCCTGCGCGAGTTTACGAAAGTGTTGCCTGCCCGCCACCTGCCCGTAACAATCGGCTTTTAGCCTCTGCCCGTTCGGCCATTCCAAACCGCGTGCACCGCAAGGATGCACGTTACCTAACCACCTGCGGCTCCGGCCGCGCAAAAGGAGATACCAATGTTTTCGAAAAAGAGTGCGATGATAGGATTATTAACCGCTACGCTCAGTTTGGGCGCAGCGCGGGCGGATGAGGATGCCCTGCTCAACTTACTCGTGCGCAAGCACCTCATTACCGAACAAGACGCGGCCGAGGTGCGCGCGGAAATGAAAAAGAACAAGCCGGTCCGGGAGACGGCGGAGCCCGCGCCGATCGCGGCGGCGGCGGAGGAGACAAAGCTGAAGCTCTCCAGTTCAGTGACCGAACTCGAACTCTACGGCGATGCCCGTGTCCGTTATGAGATCCGCAATGGTCAGACCGCGGCTCCGGATCCAATCAATCCGCCTGGCGACACCTTTCAGCGTAATCGCGCCCGCTATCGGCTGCGTCTTGGGCTCAAAGGCACCCTGGTCGATGACTGGTTTTTCGGCATCCGGCTTGAGACCAGCACCAACCCGCGCTCGACCAACATTACCTTCGGCGACGACACCGCGGCGGGCCCCGGACCATTCGCGAAGAACAGCGATGGCATAAGTGTCGGCCAGGCCTACTTTGGCTACAAAGGTTTCGAAGGGCTTACTTTGACCGCCGGCAAGTTGCCAAACCCATTTGTTACCACCTTAATGGTGTGGGATCCGGATATTAACCCGGAAGGATTGTCTGAGCAGTACAAGTACACGGTTAAGCTCGGCGGCGGGAGCGCAGCCCGAACCGAAACCGTTGCCGACAAGGATGGCAAGGCGGTTGTAACGAAGGAGGTTCCGCCAACACCCGGCATGACTCTCGACCTTTTCGCCAACTTCGGTCAGTTCGTCTATGACGACACCAATCCTGAAAATCCGGTTGGTCCCTCGCCCAGCGGCGTGCCGGACGACGACGCCTATCTCCTCGGCTGGCAAGTGGGCGCCCGGCTGAACTTTGACAAGAACCGATATGTGCAGATCGCCCCGACTCTCTACAATTACACTGGTACGGGAGACACCTTCAATTCACACTTTGTCGGTGATCCTACCTTCATTGATGGGGCGGGTAACAAGGTGACGCCGAACCAGACGGGCGCGAATAGTCTCCTGGTCTTTGAATTGCCAGCCGAGTTTGGCTTCAAAATCGGCAGGATTCCGGCGAAGATCTTCGCCGACTTTGCGGTCAACTTCGACGGAGACGAACGCGCGCGTGCCGCCGGCCACCCGGATAAGGGGGACCAGAAGTACGCCTATCAGATTGGGGCCGGCATTGGCAGCACGAAGAAGAAGGGAGATATCAGCCTGACTACGTTCTGGCAGCACGCGGAGCAGTTTGCCCTCGACCCAAACCTCGTCGACTCCGACGTTTTTGATAGCCGGGTTAATATGGAAGGGGTGTTTGTCCAGTTAGGATACGCTCTTTCTAATGCCGTGACCGCAAATCTCACTTATGCCCATGGCTGGCAGATTGATCACGCTCTCGGCACCGGTGGCGTCGGGGATATCGGAATTAACCCGGTGGATGACTATAACCTGTTTCAGGCCGACTTGAGTTTCAAGTTCTAGCTCGACAACTCTTAGACAAGGTTTGTTCCGAGCGCGTGCCCAGGAGAGGCAGTAGAAGGTTAGGTGATCCGGCCCGTCGGGGGATGTCTCCGATGGGCCTTTCCTTTGCCACGCCTACGCCTTCGGCGTCACCCAAATGTAACACTAAACATTTTGACCCTGCACCAGGCGCTGCGGCACGGTGAACGACATGAACTTGGAGACTCTCTTTCCACGACTCCTGGGCGCGCTGCTCGTCGCCGGCCTAACGACGACGGCTTCCGCGCAGATGACGATCAATGGCGCCGGCGCCACTTTTCCATATCCGATTTACTCGAAGTGGTTTGACGCCTATGCGAAGGTCGACCCGTCGGCCCGGTTCAATTATCAATCGATCGGCTCCGGCGGCGGGCAAAAGCAAATCCTCGCCCAGACGGTCGATTTCGGCGCCTCGGACGGCCCGATGAGCGATGAAAATCTCGCGAAGGCGCCGGGCAAACTGCTGCACATTCCAACGGTCGCGGGCGCGGTTGTTATCGCCTATAACTTAGCCAATAGCCCGACCCTCAGACTCGATGGTCCGGCGATTGCCGATATCTTTCTCGGGAAGGTAACGAAATGGAATGATCCGCGGGTCGCCGCAATGAATCCGGGAGTGCAGTTGCCGGACCAGGATATCGTGGTCGTTCATCGCTCCGATGGCAGCGGCACGACTTATATCTTTACCGATTACCTGAGTAAAGTAAGTCCGGAATGGAAACAGAAGGTGGGCACTAATACCGCGGTGAGCTGGCCGACCGGTCTGGGCGGCAAAGGCAACGAAGGGGTTTCCGGCCAGGTAAAGCAAACTCCAAACTCGATCGGTTATGTCGAGCTGATCTACGCAATTCAAAACAAGATGCCGTACGCGGACGTTAAGAATCAGGCCGGTAAGTTCGTTAAAGCGACGCTCGATTCGGTGACCGCCGCGCTCGCGACCGCGGAAATTCCGGATGACTTTCGCTTCTCGATGACCAATGCTCCGGGCGCGGATGCTTATCCGGTCGCGGGTGCTACCTGGCTGCTGGTTTACCAACAGCAGAAAGACCATGCCAAAGGCGAGAAGCTCGTGCAGTTCCTGAAATGGGCTGAGAGCGAGGGCGAGAAGATGGCCAAGGATCTCGATTACGCCCCGCTCCCGGAGACTGTGCGACAGCGGGTCTTGAAAGAGATCGACACGATTAAGTATTAAGGCCGAAACAAGTGTTGGTTGCGCGCCGCGAGGAGCGGCGGTGATCTGAACCTTTCCGCCGACGGTTCCTATGCCTTTGGTTGCTCCATTGCCCGGCGAAGCAGAATCCTCCGGCGCAGTCGAAATGGCGCCGCCCTCGCGCCTCGGAGACAAAGCTTTCGAGTGGCTCGCGATGGCGATGGCCGGAGGCGTCGTGCTGCTGGTTGTTCTGGTCGGATGGCAACTTTCGCGCGATTCAATGCTCGCGATCCAGAAGTTCGGCTGGAGCTTTCTCACGAGCACGACCTGGGATCCGGTTGCCGAGCAATTCGGGGCCGCGCCCTTCATTTACGGGACGATTGTCTCCTCGCTGATTGCGCTTATCATCGCCGTCCCGCTAAGTATTGCGACCGCCGTCTATCTCACGGAGTTAGCGCCGCTCTGGATTCGGCAGCCGATCATCTCGCTGGTTGAAATGCTGGCCGCGATCCCGAGCGTGATCCTGGGGCTTTGGGGCATTTTCGTCATGATTCCCTTCCTGCGGGATTATCCTTTTCCCTTCCTGAAGAAATACTTCGGCTGGACCGGGTTGTTCACCGGACCGATCTACGGCGTGAGCATGCTCGCGGGCGGGATCATCATTGCGATTATGATCCTGCCAATCATTACTTCGGTTTCGCGCGAGATCCTGCGGAGCGTGCCGAATCTGCAACGTGAAGCCGCTTACGCCCTCGGCGCGACGCGCTGGGAAGTGACACGCATTGCCGTTCTCAGCTACGCACGCAAAGGGCTCTTTGGCGCCGTCATTCTCGGTCTCGGCCGCGCCCTCGGCGAAACCATGGCGGTCACAATGGTGATCGGCAACACGCCTCAGATCGTGCTCTCTCTCCTCAAACCGGGCTACACCCTCGCCAGCGTGATCGCGAATGAATTCACCGAAGCCACCAGCGACCTCTATCTCCAGGCGCTTTTTGAGATCGCGCTCGTCCTCTTTGGGATCACAATTGTTGCCAATCTTCTCGCCCAGTTGCTTCTCAAGACCATGGGTAACAAACAGGTCACAAGGGCAGTCCAATGAAAGACGAAAGCGCCGTGACAAGCGCTAACCGCCATTCCTGGCGCAAGTTCAAGAGCGCGCTTGCCTCCGTGATCTCCTTTGCCTCGGCGTTGCTCGTGATCGCGCCGCTCGCGCTCGTTTTCTTCTATCTCCTGATCAAGGGCGCCGGGTCGTTGAACTGGGAATTCCTCACCCATCTCCCCGCACCGGTTGGTGAGAAGGGCGGCGGGATGGCGAACGCCATTGTCGGCACGCTCGAGCTGCTCGCGCTCGCCTCGATCATCGGCGTTCCGGTCGGCGTCTTCGGCGGCGTTTATCTGGCCGAGTATGGCTCCGCGCGGGTGAACTGGGTATTGCGATTTATCGCCGATGTTTTGAATGGCGTGCCTTCCATCACCTGGGGCGTGGTGGTTTACGGCCTGGTCGTGCTCCAATTCAAAAGCTTCTCCGCTTACGCCGGCGGACTGGCGCTCGGTTTCATGATGGTTCCTCTCATTATGCGCACGACCGAGGAGGTGCTCCTCCTTGTGCCAAACGGCTACCGCGAAGCCTCCCTCGCCCTCGGGATCGCTCGCTGGAAAACGATCGTCCACATCGTGATGAAGACCGCCTCCAAAGGCATCATCACCGGTATCCTCCTCGCTCTCGCCCGCATCGCCGGCGAGACCGCGCCGCTGCTTTTCACCGCCTTCGGCAATCGCTTCTGGAATCACAGCCTCGCCGAGCCGATCGCCGCCCTCCCCCTGCAAATTTTTGCCTATGCCATTTCGCCTTACGACGACTGGCACCGCCAAGCCTGGGCCGGCGCCCTCATCCTCGTCCTGGGAATCTTCCTTATTAACGTGCTCGTGCGGTTTTTGACTCGCGAACGAAACGCGCGTGTCCTCTAATCTATGGATGTAAAGATCATGCCTTTTCCGGAATCCACCTCTTCGGCCGGCGCCATCACTGCCAGCTCTGTCGCCGAAGCCGAGGCGCGAGAAGGCTCCGCTACCGCATTCGAGGTCAAGGACCTGTCGATCTGGTATGGCGAAAAGCAGGCGATCAGAAACGTCTCGATCGATATTCCTGCCAAAGCTATCACCGCCATCATCGGCCCGAGCGGCTGCGGCAAATCAACCTTCCTCCGCTGCCTCAATCGCATGCACGAGCTGGTCCCGCGCACCCGGGTGGAAGGCGACATCCGTTTTTACGGCGAAGATCTCTACGGGCCCGGGGTCGATCCCGCGGTCGTCCGGCGGCGGGTCGGGATGGTTTTCCAAAAATCCAACCCATTCCCGACGATGTCGATTGAAGACAACGTCCTTGTCGGCCTCCGCCTTAATGGCGTGCGCGACCGCCGCATCCTCTACGAGCGCCTCGAGCGATCACTTCGCATGGCCGCGCTCTGGGACGAAGTAAAACATGACCTGAAGAAGCCGGGCATGAGCATCTCCGGCGGGCAGCAACAGCGTCTTTGCATCGCGCGCGCCCTCGCGGTCGAGCCCGAGGTGCTGCTCATGGATGAACCCTGTTCCGCGCTTGATCCGATCGCGACCGCCAAGATCGAGGAACTCATCCGCGAGCTGCGCGACAAATACACCATCGTCATTGTCACTCACAACATGCAGCAGGCGAGCCGCGTCTCCGATAAGACTGCCTTCTTCTATGTCGGCGAACTGATCGAGTTTGGCGATACCGCCCAGCTCTTCAACCGGCCGCGCCAGCGCCAGACCGAAGATTACATCACCGGCCGTTTCGGTTGAGTTGCAGCCGGAGGCGTTAACGCCGACACCGCGCCAACCGGGGTGAAGTTACAGGTCACGCAGATTCACGCAGATGAACCCACTGCATTCTCCAGTTGTCTGCGGAGAGTGAGAAAAGGTGGCTGCGCAACAACCTGTCGATAATTCGATCGGCTTGGCCGCTTCTGCGATGACTCTTGAGAATCTCGGATCGCCTCGCAGCTCGTCCCAAGTGGATTGAGCTTCAACGCCGATCGCGGTGCTATGAAGGTTAGGCCAAAAGGCGGCATGTCTCTGGTCGCCGAAATCCTTCGAGCCAAATAACCTGTCGGCAGTCGCTGATGTCATTGCGAGGGCATTGTCGGCGGCCCTTCCTTCTTCTCTCGGACAGCCGTTGTCTGTCCCGCTGTGATATGGTGGCGACCGTGAGCGAGAAACGCGGTCTTCATCTTTACGTCGGCAACCGGCTGGAGGAGCTGGCCGCTGCCCTCGCGGAGCTGATCCGGACCCCACTGGCCAATCCGCTAACGAAGGAACGAATCGTCATCCAGAGCCTCGGGATGGAGCGCTGGCTGAGGCAGCAGCTTGCCTCCCGTGAGGGCATCTGCGCCAATATTTCCTTTCTCTTTCCGCAGCGCTTCGTCGGCGAGCTGATGAATGAAGTCTTCCCGGACGAGGCGAAGAGCCGTTTCTACGCGCGCGAAAATCTGACCTGGCGAATCATGGCGCTCCTCCCGGATCTCGTTAGGCGGAAAGAGTTCACACCGCTGCGCCGTTACCTCGAGAGGTCGCGCCCGGCGCTCCGCCGGTTTCAGCTGGCGGAGAGAATTGCGGGCGCGTTCGATCGCTATCTCGCTTTTCGCCCGCTCATGATTCTCGACTGGGAAAGCGGGGCCGCCGCATCCGACTGGCAGGCGGTGCTCTGGCGAAAGTTGCTCGAGGCGGCTCCGGGTTTGCATCCGCCCGCGCTGGCGGAGAAATTCAAAGCCGTTTTACGCAGTGGCAAGGCGTGCCTGCCGGCGCGGGTTTCGCTTTTTGGAATCTCGACTCTGCCGCCGTTCTATCTCCAGTTCTTGGAAGAGCTGACGGAGCGGACCGCGGTGCACCTCTTTGTGATGCGCCCGACTCCGGACTGGTGGGTTGATATTCGCTCGGAACGCGAAGAAGCGCGTGTGCGGCGCAAGGTGCGCGACAGTGCGCAGCTTGATCTACGATTCGAACGGGGTCATCCGCTTCTGGCGTCGTTAGGCAAACTCGGGCGCGAGTTTCTCGACAAAGTCACGGAACTGAATCCGGCGCGGGAGCACGAGTATTTCCTGCCGCCGGACGACACGAAAACCCTCGGCCGAATCCAGCGCGATATCTTCGAGCTGCACGATCGCAGTGCGAAAACTCCTGCGGCCCGGGGGCGGGCCGGCTCCACATCGGCGATCGGCCCGCCGGAGGATGGCTCTCTCCAGTTCCATTCCTGTCACGGCCCGATGCGCGAGATGGAAGTGCTGCACGATCAGTTGCTCGCGCTCTTCGAAAAATTTCCCGGCCTCAAGCCGCACGATATCGTGGTGATGGCGCCGGACATCAGCGTCTACTCGCCACTGATTGAGGCGGTTTTCGACACCGCCCCGAAGGACCTGAAAATTCCATTCAGCGTCGCGGATCGCGGGGCGCGCGCCGAGAGCGGCGTGATCGACACCTTTCTCCGCATTCTCGAAATTGCCGGTAGCCGGTTCACGGCGAGCGAGGTCGTGAGCATCCTCGAGTCGAATGCGCTGCAACGCCGCTTCGAACTGGCCGAGCGCGACCTCGAGATCATCCGCACCTGGATCGAGAAAACCGGGATCCGCTGGGGGATCGACGCGGCCCATCGCGCCGCGCTCGGGCTGCCAGAGTTTGGCGAGAACAGCTGGCGCGCCGGGCTCGACCGGTTGCTCCTCGGGTATGCCGCGCCCGCGCAGAACAGCAGATTGTTCAAAGGCATTCTCGCCTATGACGACGTCGAGGGGAGCCTTGCCGAAACGCTCGGCCATTTTGTCGAATTCGCCGAGGCGCTCTTCCGAACGGCACGCGACCTGGAACAGCCGCGCTCCCTCATCGAGTGGCAGGACACGCTGCGCGATATCAGCCTGCGCTTCTTCCCGGCCGACGACGAGCGCGAACCGGAGCTGCGCCAGTTGCGGTTTGCGCTCGATTCGTTAGGCGAAATCGCCGAGCTTTCCGGCTTTGCCGAAGCGGTCCCGCTCGATGTCGTTCTCGCTCATCTCGAGCAGGCGCTCGCGCGGACGGAAAGCGGCTCCGGCTTTCTTGTCGGTCGCGTCACCTTTTGCGCGCTTAAACCGATGCGGGCGGTGCCATTCCGCGTCGTTTGTCTCGTCGGGATGAACGACACCGCCTACCCGAGGCACGATCGTCCGCCCGCCTTCGACCTGGTCGCGCAACATCGGCAGCCGGGCGATCGCACGACGCGCGACGACGATCGCTTCCTTTTCCTCGAAGCACTCCTCTCCGCGCGCGACGTTTTTTACATCAGCTACGTCGGGCAATCGATCCGCGACAACAAGGCCCTGCCGCCGAGTGTGCTCGTGAGCGAGTTGCTCGATTACAGCGGGGCGAGCGTGACAACCCACCCGCTTCAGCCCTTCAGCCCGAAGTATTTCACCGGCACGGAGGGGCTTTTCAGTTACTCGAAAGAGAACTGCCAGGCGAGCGGAACCGCGGCCGAAGAGCGAACCGTGCCGGCGCCGTTCATCCCCGAGAAGATTGCGGAGCCGGAAGTGGAGTGGCAGCAACTGGACAATGCCAGGCTCCTCTCCTTTTTCGGCAACCCGTCGAAGTTTCTCATCCACGAGCGTCTCGGCCTGAAGATTCCCCGGCTTGATTCGCTTCTCGAGGACGCGGAGCCCCTGGAACCGGGTGGACTCGACAAATATGCCTTGGAACAGGATTTCCTGAAGCGCGCCCTGGCTGAAGAGGAATTCGAACCCTTGTTTGCCGTGGCGCGCGCGACCGGGGTGCTGCCGCCGGGCCGGGCGGGCGAATCGCACTTGCGCGAACTCGCGGCCAACGCGCATCTTTTCGCCGAAGTCGTCAGGGAAAACGCGCGAAACCGGGCCGAACCGGAGCTGTTGCAACTCAGCATCGGCCGGTTCGAACTCACCGCCGTGGTGGACAACCTTTTCAATGGCCGTGCGCTGCGTCAGCGGCTCACGACCCGCAAACCGAAAGATCTGCTCCGCGCCTGGATCGATCATCTGATTCTCAATTGTTTCCGTCCAACCGAATCGGTCCTCATCACCGCGACCAAGGAAAAGCAGCCGGTGATCGAGCGTTTCGCAGCGCCCGAGGAAGATCCGCGCACACTCCTCGCAGCGCTGCTCGACCTCTACTGGCGCGGTCTGCGCGAGCCGCTGCCTTTTTTTCCTCGCAGCTCTTTTGCCTTTGCGGAGCGAACGGTTCATCCAAAAACAGGAGGATCTTCGCCGCTGGAGAAAGCGCGCAACGCCTGGGGTGATTCGGCGCGCCCGCACGACCAAGAATTCGGATTAGGACCGGAATGCGAGGACGACTATTTCGATCTCGCTTTTCGCAACGTGACCGACCCGCTTGGGCCGGACTTTCAAGAGATCGCACTGGCAATTTTCAAGCCCGCTCTCGAGGTCATGACAAGGGAGGAACCATGACCGATTTCTGCCTTTTTGAAACCGAGATCGGCTGCGGACCATTGTTGATCGAAGCAAGCGCCGGGACGGGCAAGACCTACACGCTCGCCGGGCTCGTCTTGCGACTAATTTTGGAACGTCCTGGCCTAACGATGGACCAGATCCTGGTGACCACGTTTACCGAGCTGGCGACGGCGGAACTGCGTGGCCGGATCCGCGACCTGCTGCGCGATGCGCTCCTCGCCTTCGAGGCCGGAAGCTCGGAGGAGGATCTGCTCCGGCGGGTGCTGAAGAAATATCCCGACCATCGCGCCGCGGCCATGCCACTAAAGGACGCGCTGGCCAATTTCGATGAGGCGCCGATCTACACCATCCACGGTTTCTGCCAGCGGGTGCTGGCGGAACAGGCGTTTGAAACCGGCACCCTCTTCGACGCCGAGCTGGTGACGGACGAGCGCGATCTGCTTCGCGAAGTGGCGTGGGATTTTTGGCGAAGGAATTTTTACTCCGACGATTCGTTAGGCGTATTGCTTGCGCTTCAGGGCAAGATCACGCCGAAGAAGCTGCTCAAAGACCTGGACGAACTGGCGAAGAACCCGACGCTGACGGTTTTTCCGAAAACCCTTCGCAGTTCGGCCGACGCCGCAGCGGAGGTCAAACAAGCGCTGCGCGAGGTGCGCGACGCCTGGCCGCACTGCGCGGATGGCATCCGCACCTTTTTCGCCCAGCCGACCTGGGCGAAAGGCGACTACAAAACGGTGTCGCTGCTCGCGCGCATTATCGAGGATCTGGAACAGGTCGCGGCCGGCGAGAGCGCGAGCGCGCGCCAGTTTGAGAGCGTCGAGCTTCTCGCGGAAGAAATCATCACGAACCGAGGACTGCGAAAAGGTTGCATTCTTCCCAGGAATCCCATCTTCGGCGTCTGCCAGAAATTCGCCGATCGCTCCGCTGATTTTTGTGCCGGCTTGCGAGCCGAGTTTCACGCCTGGGCGCCGGAAGAACTGCGCCGTCGCAAACAGGCCCGGAACGTTCTCGCCTTTGAAGATCTGCTCACCCGGCTCGATCACGCGTTGCAGGGCGAAGGTGGCGCGACCCTGGCCAAGTCGATCCGCGAACACTACCGCGTCGCGCTGGTGGATGAGTTCCAGGACACCGACCCAGTCCAGTATTCGATCTTCCAACGCATCTACCACGGAACCGACGCGACCGTGGCCTTCATCGGCGATCCGAAGCAGGCGATCTATTCCTTCCGCGGGGCCGATGTTTTTACCTACCTGAACGCCGCACGCGATACCAAACGCCAGTTCACCCTGCGCACAAACTGGCGCTCGGAAAGCAGGCTCGTACGGGCGGTGAATGCGATCTTCAATCGCCCCGACTCGTTTCAGCTCGACGAGATTCAATTTCTCCCTGCCGAGCCGGGACCCCACGCCGACCAAAAGCCGCTTCTCTTCCGCGGACTAGCGGAAAAACCGTTTCATATCTGGATCTCATCGGGCGCGGAAAAAATGGCTGATTGCGTCGCGACCGAAATTGTTCGTTTGCTGGAGCGCGGCGGCACAATCGATGGGGAAATACTCGGGCCCGGTCACTTTGCCGTTCTCACGAGCACAAACGCGCAGGCGGCAGAAATGCAGCGTGCGCTGCGGGCGCGGCGGGTGCCGAGCGTGCTCTACAGCAGCGCGAATGTTTTCAGCTCGCACGAAGCGCGCGAGATGCGCGATGTGCTCGCGGCCGCGGCCGAACCGGGCAATGAGAAACTGGTCCGCGCGGCGCTTGCCACCGACGCCTTGGGCTACAGCGGTAACCAACTGGATGCACTCGCGCGCGACGAGGACAGGTGGGAGAAGGAACTGCTCCGCTTCCAGGAACATCATCGGATCTGGCGGGAGCATGGGTTCATCCAGATGCTGCGTCAGCTCGCCGTCGAATCTGGCGTGCGCCAGCGACTGCTCGCCTATCGCGACGGCGAGCGCCGCCTGACGAATTTTCTTCATCTTTCGGAACTGCTCCATGCCGCCTGCGTCGAGCACCGGCTCGGCATGACCGGCATCTTGAAGTGGCTTGCCCAGCAGATGCAAACGGGAAACATGGCGCCGCGCGAAGAATACGAGCTGCGCCTGGAGAGCGACGAAAAGGCCGTGCGCATCATCACCGTCCACAAGAGCAAGGGGCTCGAATACGAGGTCGTTTTTTGTCCCTACGTCGGAACGAACGCAATCGTGCGTCCGACCTTTCACGACCCCGAGGAAAATTACCGTTTGACGCTCGATCTCACCCACGGCGATGAATCCAGGCCGATCCGGGAAAAGGAAGCGCTCGCTGAGGCGCTGCGCCTTTTCTATGTCGCGATCACCCGCGCCCGTCACCGGTGCACGATGGTCTGGCCGGCGAAGACGAAACCCCAAAAATGCGCGCCGGCTTTTCTCCTCGGCAGCGGCCCGCAGCCGGCGATTGAATCCCCCAATATCGCGATCGAGGAAACACCCGCGCCTGACGAAAACGATTTTCACCCGGAGCAGGAGAGGGCGACGCAGTTGAAAGCACGGGCGTTCACGGGAAAAATCGACCTCGATTGGGGCATTTCGAGTTTCAGCCGCTTGATCAGCGGACGCGAAGCCGACCCGCTCGATGAGGGGCCGCTGGTCGAGCCGACGGCCGATGAAGAGGTGCCAGCCAGCGGGATTCACGCTTTCCCGAAAGGGATGCGCGCCGGCACCTGCCTGCACGAGATTCTTGAAAAGGTCGATTTCGCGAATCCGGCCGGCGCATCAGACATCGTGCAGCGCCGGCTCCGCGTCTACGGGATCGACGGCTTCGACGACGTTGTCACGGAGAAGGTACTCGAGCTTTGCGCACTGCCGTTAACCGCGGGGCCTGATCGATTCGCGCTGTCGGACGTGCCTAACGACTCACGGATTGCCGAGCTGGAGTTCTCTTTTCCCATCAATTCCTTCACCACGAAGAAACTGGTCGCGCTCTTCGAACTGGAAAAGCTGCCGCTCCGGATCGATCGCCTCCAATTCCAGGCGGTGAACGGATTTATGACCGGCTTCGTGGATCTGGTGTTTGCCTGCGGCGGGCGCTTCTATTTCGCCGATTGGAAATCAAACTGGCTCGGGCCGACCACGCAGGCCTATCACCCGGACGCGATCACAAACGAGATGCAGCACAATTTTTACATCCTCCAGCTTTGCCTCTACAGCGTCGCATTGCACCGCTATCTCCGGCTGCGTCAGCCGGGCTATGATTTCGAGCAGCACTTCGGCGGGGCGTTTTACATTTTCCTGCGCGGGATCGATCCGCAGCGGCCGCAGAATGGGACCTATTTCCAGCGGGTGAGCGAGGCTTTCATGGAAAAACTGAACGCCATTTTTGAAGGATGAACTCGGACTCGGAATTCAGCGCGCTCGATCAGCAGTTCGGTGATTTTCTCGAGCGCCTCGCCGGCGGCTCCGCACCCGAGGTGCAGCGCGCGGCGAAATGGGCGAGTCGCGCTCGGGCCCAAGGTCATGTCTGCGTTCCGCTCGAAAAAATCTCAGCGCCCGAGAGCACGGCGGATCTGCGGGAAAACCTCTGCGCCAGCAAAATCGTGGGCGCGCCCGGCGAGTTCACGCCGCTGATCCTGGACCATGCCGGCCGGCTTTATCTCCGCCGGTATTGGGAATACGAGCAGCAGCTGGCCGCGGCCATTCTGCGCCGCGCGAGATCAAGTACCGCCGCGCCGAGAAAGACAAAACAGAGAGACCTGCAAAAAGTCGCCGCGGTAAAAGCAGTCGAGAGCAAATTCACCGTCATCACCGGCGGTCCGGGCACGGGGAAGACGGAGACGGTGAAAGGGATTCTCAGGCTCTTCCTCAACCAACCCGACGGCGAGAAACTGCGGATCAAACTCGCCGCGCCGACCGGCAAAGCCGCCGCGCGCCTGACCGAAGCGGCGCGCGAAGTGAGGGAAGATTTTGCCGCGACAACCATCCACCGATTGCTCGGTCACCTCCCCGATTCCCCCTATTTCCGGCACAACGTCGAGAACCTGCTGAGCGCGGACGTGGTGATCGTTGATGAGGCTTCAATGGTCGATCTCGCACTGATGGCGAAACTGCTTGCGGCTGTGCCGGACGATGCCCGCCTCATCCTGCTCGGCGATCGCGATCAGCTCGCCTCGGTCGAAGCCGGCAACGTCCTCGCCGACATTTGCGCCGCTGCCGAAACGGCATCGCCTAACGACCGGCTGCACGGCGCGGTTGTGGCTTTGCAGAAAAACTATCGCTTCGCCGAATCGGGCGGGATTTACCGGGTGAGCACGGCAATCAATGCCGGCGACGCCGAGACTGCGCTCGCAACTCTGCGGCAGGACGACAAGGGCGAAGTGCAATGGGAGACACTCCCCGCCGCTGCCAAACTTCCCCAGACATTGCGCAACCACATCATTGGCGGCTATCGCGAGTCGCTCGAAACGAACGACCCGCGTGAGGCGCTTGAACGGCTCCAGCAGTTCCGCATCCTCTGCGCACTTCGGCACGGACCTTTCGGAGTCGAAAACCTGAACGCGATCGCGGAAGAAATCCTCGCCGACGCGGGATTGCTCCAGCCGCGCCCAGGCTGGTATCGCGGCCGGCCGCTCATCGTCACGCGCAACGACTACAACCTTTCGCTCTTCAACGGCGATAGCGGCATCATTCTCCCCGACCCGGAATCCGGGGGCGAGCTGCGCGCCTTTTTTATCACGGCCGAAAACCGGCTGCGCCGTTTTCTTCCCGGCCGTCTCCCGCCACACGAAACCGCGTTCGCAATGACTGTGCATAAGAGCCAGGGTTCTGAGTTCCAGCGTCTCCTCCTGATTCTGCCGGATAAGGACAATCCGCTGCTGACGCGCGAGCTGCTTTATACCGCCATCACGCGGGCGCGGCAGTCGGTCATGCTGTGGGCGAACGAAGATACTTTGCGCGCGGCCATCCCGCGGAGAACAGTTCGCGAGTCTGGCTTGCGCGATGCGCTCGCGCTGAGCTGAAGCATTTCTCGCAAACTCTACCGCGCCGGCCGCTTCGCCAAACTGGCTTCGATCCCTTCGCGCGCCACTTGCAGCTCGGGATTGAGATCAAGCGCCAGCCGGAACGCCTCGGCCGCGCGTTCCTGCTGGTCGGCCGCCGCAAGATAGCGACCGCGATTGACCAACATGATCTCATAAGCGGGTAGCACCTTCTGGTTCACGACATCATCCTGGTCGAACCACTGCCTTGCCTCGATCAGCCCGCGCAGATCGAGCTGTAACTCGCCCGGATCATGAAAGCCGCGCTCAGTGAAAAGTTGAAAGAGAAGGCCGCGCGGGACTGCCTCGTAATTTGTCCAGAGCCATTGAGTGAAGCTCCCGGTTTCCGGCGCCGACGCGAGAAGCACGTCAGAAGTTAAATAAACCGGCGCGACCGCGCTCTCGTTTCTAACAAGAGCTTCGCAAAGTGCGGTAAACAAGGCCGTGATTCGTTCCGTCCGCGCCGGGTCGCGCGCGTAGGAACCAGGATCGTTCTCCCACTGCCTTAGCTCGGCCGTGAAAGCATCGACGGCGGCGCGCGAGCGTTCGATCATCTCCGGAAAGGCCCGGCGAAGATAATCGAAATACCACGTGCGGCGGAGCAGATTTATGTCGATGACTTTGATGTCGCGACGCTGGCCTTCGATTTCGCGGGTGTAGAACATCGGCGACTGCACCTGCCAGTCGAGCGTGAGCAGGAGTCCGTCAGGTGCGATCGCGCGCTCAATGTTATCCACGTAATCCTGCGCCATGAAGTAACGTGAGCGGTCGTTGCCGCGCCAGTTGCCAACGAGCGCAATCGCGGGAAGGAGCAGCGCGACGGGGACAGCGAGCTGGAGTCGTTTGCCTAACGAACCTAGCCCCAGCCCCGCGAAGGTCGCGCAGGCAATGAAGGTGGGCAGATAGTAGGCATCCTTATCTTCCGCGATCGAGTAACTGAGGTTGTATCCGGCGTTAACGAGCACAATGAGAGCGAGGAGCCAGAAGATCGTCCGGTCACGTGTCCAACTGAACCACAACCCGGACGCGACCGCTGCGAGCGCGAGCGGCAACCAGGTCGGACCAAATTCGCGCAGCAGCAGATGCAGCCCGCTTTCGAAATTTTCCCCGAGCATGGACGGGGTAAAGGAGAGATAGGCTTGATATTGCCAGCCGCTGACGTGCCGCCAAACACCGGCCAGGGTGCGTGGGTTTCCCCAGTTCATCACCGGGTCGCGCGCCGCCGCGATCGGCAGGTAGGCGTAGATGGCAATCAAGGCCGCGAAGGAGATTAGCGCCGCCCAAAGCAGCCGTCGGCTCGCATAGAAACGCGCGCCTTGGGTTCGCCAGACGAGCACGGCAATTCCCGGCAAAATCGACGCGACGGTGACGTGATGCACGCCGAGGGCCAAGCCGAATACTGCCGCAGCCGCATAGAGCCATGAATCCTGGGCGGCCTCGCGGCGCCAGCGCAGCATCAGCCAGAGGATGAGGAGAATCAGGAAAGCGTTAAGGGTGTAGACCTCGGCGATCGTCGCGTAGGCCCAGAGTGTTCGGCCGAAAGCCAGCAACAGCCCTGCACAAAGCGCGACGACAATTCTCATCCAACCGCGCAGACCTGTGGCGACCGCGGCTTCACCCGCGGTCAGCGTCATCATCCCGGCTGCAGCGGCAGCGAAAAACGTGGAGGCGAAATTCACCCGCACAGCCACGTTGCCGATCGGCACAAGCGAAGCGAGATGGGCGAGCAGGAGGTAGAGCGGGAATCCCGGCGGATGGGCCACGCCTAACGAATGCGCCGCGACAATCAGCTCCCCGCTATCGACGAGCGTGACCGTCGGGGCGAGCGTTAACCAATAGACCGCGAGGGCGAGGGCAAACACCGCTCCGGCGCAAATCGCCTGAGGTCGCAGAGTCGATGGCTCAGGCAACGGCTCGGACGGCCGCGATCGAGACTTGAGCGGCCGTTTCTTTTTTGCGCGCGCCACGCGCAAATGGTTGCCGCAGGCCGCTGCTCACGCAACCGGTGGCGGCCCAGCGAGAGTAACAGGCAAAGTGGAGCCGGCAGACGGGCTCGAACCGACGACCTGCTGATTACAAATCAGCTGCTCTACCAACTGAGCTATGCCGGCAAATCGCGACGCCTAGCCTAGCGCACCGCGCTGGCCAGACAAGTCGGAGACGCGAATCGGGCTGGTCCCGTAGGCCGAGAGCGGGCCTTCCGTCTCGAGGGTTTTGATGACGGTGCTGAGGTAAACCGACTCGGGATAGAAGGGGCGATACTTCGTGATCTCGGCCCGGTTCATGACGCGGAAGCCATAGCGCTCGAACATCTTTTCGCCCCGCCGGCTTTCGAAGGTCACGATCTGACCGTAAACCCGCTTCTCGCCGCAGCGGTAGAGATAACTCAGATACGCGCTCATGAGCGCGCGGGTGGTGGAAATTTTCCGCGCTTCCGGCAAGAGGTTGATATGGAAATGCGGGGTGCGGCGGGGCGCGGCCGGGACTTCGCGCCAACCGTTCATCACCACCCAGCGGATGAAACGCCGCGAGCGCGCGTTGTAGCGCGGGTAACGCAGGAGCGCGCGCAGGAAGAGAACGAGGTTCTGCTGGAAAGCATAGAGCTGGTTGAGAAACGGTTTGCGCGAGCCGAGGAGGTAGCCCTTTAGCTCGCCGTCTATCTCGAGGACAAACGACGACTCCGGTTCATGGTCGGTGTAGTAGGTGGTGAGAAAATCGGCGAAGAGCTCGCGATCGTGATAGACCGGATCAATCGGCGAGCCGAGGAAGCCAGTCTGGCAGCAAAGGTGTCGGACGGCCGCGCGATCGCTCGGGCGATAAGCTCGGATCGTGAATGGCGGCTCGTTGTTCATACGCTCGCGAACAATTTGGCGATGGCTTCGCGCAAGGCAACTCGCCCTCGGAGAGCATCTGAAATCTGGGGAACACAGGCCGCTGGCCCTGTCGCGTTTGGCGGCTCGCCGAACGCCGGGGCGCAGGAGTGGGGATCGAATTTAATAGGTTCATGTTGTTCGTACGAAGGACGGTTTACCATTGCTCCACCGCTTCGTGCGCTCGGGTTGGAGGCGAGCCGCCTCCAACGACAGGCCGGCGGCCTGTGCTCCCCAGAACCAGACTAGCGCGCGGGATACGCGGCGCAGACCTCGCGGTAAACTTGAAACAAACGGTCGAACACCACCGACCAACTGTAGTGTTGCCGCACGGTTTGCGCCGCGACCAGGCCGCTTGCGCGCAGTTCGTCATGCGACGCAGCGCTGATCGTATCGGCCAGGGCCGCGGCGGAATTCTCGCGCGCCCAATGTTGCTGGCTCCCGAAAATGATCCGGTCCATGTAACTGCCGCGAATCCCTACTACCGGTGTGCCGCACGCCTGGCTCTCGAGCGCAGTAAGGCCAAAGGTTTCCTGCACGCCGGGATGAACAAAGAGATCAGCCGCGCGATAACGCCGGGCCAGCTCGCGCGCGTCGGTGCAATACTGTTCCCAGGTAAGATTCCCGGCTTGCTCCTGCAACTTCTGTAACTCTGTCCGCTGCATCCCATCGCCGATGACGAGGAGATGGAACCGAGCTGGTTCGCGCGTGGTGAGTTGGGCAAAGGCGGCAAACAAAGTCTGGGTGTTTTTTTCCTGGGCCAGCCGGCCGACATAAAGCAGGAGACAGCGATCGGCCGGGATGCCTAACGATGCGCGCGTCGTTGCGGCGTCGTCCGGCTGCGGCTGGAAAATTTCCACATCCACACCGAGATCGACCGCGCAGACATTGTTCACGCCCCAGCTCGTCAGCACCTGCCCGAGCCGCTCCGAGGGAACAAGGGTGGCTTCGAAGCGATTGTAAATCTGCCGGACGTAGCGCCGGGCCAGGTCCATGATGAATTCGGTCGCGGTGCTCCCAAAAAAGCGCGCCGTCGTTCGCAGGTAGGCCTCAGGAAAATGGGAGTGGTAAAAACCGACGACCGGAATGCGCAGTGCCGCGCCCGAGGCAATCGCCTTCCATGCCACCTGATACGGATCGCCCGACTCGATCAGGTCGGGTTTTTCCTGCTCGAGGATCTCTTCGATCGCGCGCAGGTTGAGCAGGGCGCGGTAGCGCGAGCTGCGGGAGAGCAAGGGCGAGCGGATGGAGTAAATGCGCGAGCGCTCGCTCTCGACCATCTGCGATTTTTCGCCGGGGATAACGAGCACATGCTCATCGCTGGTCGCGCGCTGAATGTAGCGAATCTTTTCGTGGACATAGCGCTTCACCCCGCCGCTCAAGGGCGAATAGAACTGGGTCAGGTCACAAAGCTTCAAGCGATTTGCGACTTGCGATTTGCAAGTTGCGATTTCGCAAGCGACATCGCGGCGGTTTTCCGAGAAGAGGCCGCGACCGCAGCGAGTTCAGTAGCCTCACTGAGCAAAGGGCGCACTCGTTTCTCGCCCGACAAGCCGCTCTCGATAATCAGTTCGAGCCAGAACCCGCTTTCATCCGCTTCTTCCTCAACGGTTCCAAGTCGGGAGATGAATTCAGCCTTCGATCTCGCTCGGCAGGCGGCGCGATAATTTGCTCCGACAGACGAACCACTCCGCATTAATTGACCTGCAATCGCGCGACCCTGCACGTTCTGCGGAATGGCTTCTATGAGCTTCATGACCGGCAAGGCCAATTGCTTCGTTCGGGCTATCAACTCGTGCTCAGTCATTGCGCCTCACCCGATCGCAAATCGCAAATCGCAAATCGCAAATTCATCTCAGCCTTCCCGCTCGCTCAAATACCGCACCGCTTCGATCGCGGCGGCGCAGCCGGAGCCGGCCGCGGTCACGGCCTGGCGATAGACTCGATCGGCCACATCACCGGCAATGAAAACGCCGGGATGCTTGCTCTCGACCAGTCGCCTAACGAGAAGATAACCGTCCGGGTCGGTCTCCAGTTTTCCGGCGAAGGCTTTCGTGTTCGGGTCATGGCCGATTGCGACAAAGACGCAGGCGACCGGGAGGATCCGCTCCTCTTTTGTCTGCACGTCGCGCAATTCGACCGCGCTCATCTCCCCCTTCTCGTCCGGCAGATAACGCACCACGATCATGTTCCAGATCGGCTCGATCTTTGGATTGGCGAGCACGCGATCGATCATGATCGGACTGGCGCGGAGTTTGTCGCGGCGATGAATGAGATAGACCTTGGAGGCGAAGCGGGTGAGAAAGAGCGCCTCTTCCGCCGCCGAATCGCCACCGCCGATCACGCACACCGGCACGTTGCGATAAAACGCGCCGTCGCAGGTCGCGCAGCTCGTCAGGCCGTGACCAATTAATTTCTCCTCGTTCTCCAGCCCGAGGAAACGGGCGGAGGCGCCGCTTGCGATGATGAGCGACTGGGTCTCGAGCCATTCCTCGTCGGCCTCGAGCCGGATGATGTGGTTACTCAGGTCGATGTTGGTCGCTTCGGCATAGGAAAAGCGGGCGCCGAATTTCTCCGCCTGCCGGTGCATGTTGAGGATCAGCTCCGGTCCGTCGATGCCGTCGGGAAAACCGGGAAAATTTTCCACCAATGTGGTCGTCGAAAGCTGCCCGCCGGGCTGTCGGCCTTCGAGGACGAGCGGGCCCAGGTTGGCGCGCGCGGCATAAATCGCGGCCGTTAATCCAGCGCAACCGCTCCCGACGATGATGACTTTTTCCATGCGGGCGAAGAGTAGCATGGAGCCACCGGGCGTTCTAATCTCCGCCCATGCCGGAGCTGGCCGAGGTGGAATACGCGCGCAAGCGCTGGGACCCCGGGATTGGTGACAAGGTGCTGGCGATAGAGTTACACCAAACCAAGCGCATCTTTCGCGGCACCAACCCGCGGGCCCTTGACCGGCTCGTTAGGCAAACCTATCTCCGATCGGAGGCACGGGGGAAGCAGATGCTTTTTGTTTTCTCCGGGCATAACTGGGTCGGGATTCACCTCGGCATGAGCGGCAACCTCCGGGTCGAGGGAAGCGGCTTTCGCCCGGGCAAACATGACCACCTCGTCTTGCAACAAGCGGCGCGCGCGCTGGTGCTGCGCGATGCGCGGCAGTTTGGCCGCGTCCGTTTTCATCATGGCAGGGAAGCACCTGATTGGTGGAGCACCCTCCCGCCGGAGATTCATTCGGCCGCTTTCAGCAGGAGCGCGCTCCGCGAGTTCGTCAGGCGACATGGCCGCGCCCCGATCAAGGCGGTGCTCCTGCTCCAGAGCGGCTTTCCCGGGATCGGTAACTGGATGGCCGATGAAATTCTCTGGCGCGCGCACATCGCCCCGCGCCGCCGCGGCGGCGAACTGAGTGAAGAACGGCTCGGCGCCCTCTGGCGCAGCGTTCGCTTTGTCGCCCGGGCATCGCTGCGCACGATCGGTCAGGACGACTCCGAACTGCCAAGGACGTGGCTCCTGCACGCGCGCTGGGAACCCGGCGGGAAATGCCCGAAGCACAAAACCACACTGCGCCGTGAAACCATCGGCGGCCGAACCACCGCCTGGTGTCCGCGCTGTCAGCGTTAGCCTAACGATAAGGGGCAAGCGCCAACGATCACGAACATAGTGGGTTTCGCCCTCACCCGACCCTCTCCCCCAGGAGAGGATTTACTTCGCGAGCGCAGAGAGTAGACGAGTGCGTGCTTACTTGTGCTCTTCGCCGGATGGACAACCGGATTCCTTCTCCCGGTGGGAGAAGGTTAGGATGAGGGCAGCTCGAAACAAACGCCAGTTCCGCATCTTTTGTTAGGCTCGGTCTGTCGTTAGGCCATGACTACGGTTTGGCCACACCGATAACTCCGCAGGCAACCCGGCCGCCCGCGTCACCGGTAGGCTGCGAATGCAGGTCGTCGGCTTTCTCATGCACAATCACCCCGCGACCAATGATCGATTTCTCGCCGCTCATTGTCATCAGGTTATCGCTCAACTCGAGATGCGCCTTGCCCGAGGCGTCGGCTTCGATGTTGCCCATGTCGCCCACGTGCCGTTGCGCCGCGTCATGTCCGGCATGCGGAGTATTCGCCGGATTGAAATGACCGCCGGCTGATTTCGCATCCGGCGACGAACAATCGCCGTACTCGTGAATGTGGAAGCCATGTTTGCCTGGGGTAAGGCCGGTAAGGTCGGCAACCACCTTCATCGTCTCGCCGCTTTTCGTGAAGGTGACAATCCCGTGCACGTTGCTGCCCTCTGTCGGATGGAGAACAGCGATGGCTTTGCTCGGTTCCTCGGCATAGGCCGGCGTGCTCGACCACAGCGCCATCCCGAGAAGCACCGCAACGAAGGCAACTGAATAACTCAGGTTTGTTTTCATCCTTGAACCTACGACCATGCGGGCAAAGGCAAGGCCATTTTCAAGACGACGCTCGATCGGCCTGTGCGCGAGCGATTAGATGCGGAGCTTGTCCGTGGGCTGAAAGGCGTCGCGGCATTTGCCCCGGTGGTTATAACGCCACCCTAAAACCAGTGGCGGCGGTAATTTGCACGCCGTAGATCTGCAACTGCCCTACAAGGAGATCGGCTTGCCCACTTCCACAATCAAGCGTTCGAAACGCGGGTCGCCGCGCAGCTCATCCCAGACCGGATTCAACTTTAAGTCTCCTGCGGTAAGACTTACCCCGTTCGTCAAGATCGGGATCGAGGGAACCTTCGCAAATTGCTCGAGCAGATGCAGCGCACGCTCGCGCTCGCCAGCCCAGAGATAGGCGACCGCGACCATCGGAGCAATATCCGCAGCAATCACTGCGCTTCGTGTGGTCGGCCAAACTTTCAATACCTGCTCTGCTTCCTGAAGCGCCTGCTGCTTGCGCCCGAGCGCCGCGTCCGCGGCCGCGATTTTCGCCGCAACCATCGCCTCCCAAATCGTCGCCTGCTCAGGATTCCTCGCCAGCCAGGCGTCGAAATTCGTCCGTGCGGTCTCAAAGTAGCCGCGCGCCTTTTCCGGTTGCCCGGCGGCGCGGGCAATTCTCCCGAGCCGATCAAACCTGAATCCTCGCGCTCCGGGGTTATCACCGCCCTGCGGCATCAGGTTACGCGCACGCGCTCGATCTTCGGCCGAGCGCAAAATTTCTTCTGCCTTGTCATATTGGCGCTCGAGGAGCAGGACGTATCCCACGTAGCTGCTCAAACTGTACGATCCGCTGTGGCGGAGCGGATGACTATCATACGCTATCATCGCCCCTCTGGTGTCACCTTTGGCCACCGCGATGGAGGCTTTTCTGTCCCAGAACGCTCCGACTGTTTCTTGCGGCAGCGTGTCCAGCATCTTATCCACCAGCTTCTCCTCTTCCCCATACCAACGCAGACCTTCGTATAGCTGTGCGAGCGAAAACGCGGTGTCGACGTCGCGCGGATCCAGCTCAAATGCCTTGCGGCGCTGCTGCAACGCCTCCCGCCATTGACCGCGCTCCGCGGCAATCTCGCCTCCGAGACGCGCAACGGTCGCATCACCGGGCAAAGCGGCAGCCGCGATGGCGAGTTCTTTCGCGGCGGTCTCCTTGTCGTGGATTCCTTCATAGAGATACCGCGCCATCGCCAGATGCGCTTCTCCCGATTGCCGGTTAGTCCGCAGCGCGGCCGCCGCTGCGGCCCGCGCCTTTGGGAGTCGCTCGTAGTTGTAGTATTCGATGTTAAAGAGACTCACTTCTGCCTCACTCAAGAGGCAGTAGGCGAGAGTGAAGTTCCGGTCGCGGGCAATGGCCGATTCCAATAAAGGAATACCTTTCGGAATCTCGCGTTGCGCGTCCTGGATAGTCCCGACAGGTTGATGGATGAGGGCACGCGCCCGGAGATACATGTCATAAGCCATCTCATCCTGGGTTGGGCGAGCTTCGATTGCCGATCTCTCGGCCGGCGAGATCTTTGTCTTTAAGTTGACGACAATGGTGCGTGCAATCTGGCTTTGAATGGCGAACACATCCGCTCGGTCTCGCTCATATTTCTCACCCCATTTTTCCGCTCCGGTTCGGGTATCAACCAGCTGAACAGTTATGTGAACCTTGTCAGCAACTTTGCGGAGACTGCCTTCGAGCACATAGGCGACTTGTAGGTCGCGTCCGATGTCGTGGACACTTTGGCTGCTGCCACGATACTGCGCCACGCTTCGCCGGCTGATTACCTTTAAATCCGAGACTTTGGCCAGGTCAGAAAGGATATCCTCCTGCACGCCCTCGGCCAGATAGGCGTTCTCCTTGTCATCGCCTACAGTTGTAAAAGGAAGGATCGCGATACTTGCCTCCGGGACCGCCGGTGCCAGCGAACCGCGCCACAGACTCCACCCTAAGGCGATCGCGATCGCAGCGACAGTCACGGCAGTGAGCATCCACATTATCGTCGCCTTTCTCCCGCGCGCGAGTCGTTCCTGAATTTGGTCTAATTGTCTGGTCAGCTCACTCACTGAGGGCCGCGCGGCCGGCTCCCTCGCTAACATCGAAACAAGCAGCGTGCACAGGCGTAGCGGAGTGTGAGCCGTTTTGAGCTGCTCGACCCGTGGCGAAGCTGTGCCCGGCTGTTCGCCAAAGGGCATCTGGCCGGTGAGCAGATACCACAGGGTCGCGCCTAACGAATATATGTCGGAACGAACATCGACCGGCTTCGCATTCAGTTGCTCGGGACTGGCGAAGGCCGGTGTGCCAACAAAACCGCCCTGAGTGATCCCGCGCACGTCGGGCGTTTCCGCGAGTGCTTTGGCCAGCCCAAAGTCGATTACTTTGGAGGTTAGCTTTCCGTCATCGCTGGTAGCGACCATGATGTTGCCGGGCTTGAGGTCGCGATGAACCAGCCCGCGCGTTTCCGCCGCCCCGAGCGCGGAGGTAACCTGGCGCGCGATCTCTACGACAGTTGCCACGTCAAGTGGTCCACTCCTTCGCACGCGCTCTTCGAGAGTTTCCCCCTCGACTAACTCCATGGCGTAGAAGCTGTGGCCGGTGGCTTCATCGACCCCGAACTGGTGCACGGTCGCGACATTCGGGTGGCGTAGGGCGGCCGCCGCGCGCGCTTCGCGAGTGAAGCGAGCGCGCGCCTCCGCCCCGCGACCGGTGAAGCCGGCATTGATGACTTTGAGCGCAACCTGCCGCTGGAGCGAAAGATCCTGCGCGCGATAGGTCACTCCCATCGCGCCGCGGCCCAGCTCCCAAAGTGCACCGTCATCATGCCGCACGATGACGTATCCGCCTAACGAATCAGGGATTTCGTCAGCGGCGAGCGGAGCAACTGTCGGTTCTTCCCCAATCCCGGCACGGAGCAGGCAGGCGAGACAACCAAGGTCCCCGTCGATGCTGGCTTCAACCCGGCTCCCGCAAATTGCGCAGACACCGGGGCTGGTTTGGACCCCAGCGGGAGGGGAGTTCATCTTTCCTTTGTAGCTAATAAGTGACCGAAAAGGCAAGCGCTTGGTGAAGGATTGTAGCCCGGGGGCGGCGACCCGGGCTACCTGCGACGTGGATCC
The DNA here is from genome assembly GCA_036825615.1 of Chthoniobacterales bacterium. Taxonomy (GTDB): domain Bacteria; phylum Verrucomicrobiota; class Verrucomicrobiia; order Chthoniobacterales; family UBA10450; genus JAICXG01. The sequence continues at coordinate 72,396 of DAISXY010000014.1, read as the reverse complement.
AACCAGCCGGCTTCAACGCCGCCGGCTACAGCGTCAACCGGACCTACCGAGGCTCGGCGAAGAGCGAGACCGTTCCGTCGGCGTTGTTCGTCACGTAGACCGTGCCTGTGGCTGGACTCAGTTCCGCACAGACTGGGAATCCACCCATCCTTTGGGGAATCACTTTCGGCCGGCAGCCACTCAGGTTGTTCGCCGAGCAAGTGTTTCCATCGAGGGAGACAACATCCGAATCGCCCGGCACCGGAAGAAACACCTTGTGTGTCTGCTGATCGATTGTGACCGAGCGGCCAAGAATGTTAAGGTCAAATCCGGCGGTTTCCGTAAACGCGCCGACGACAATCGCAGGGGGAGGCAGCTGCGGACAGCCGGAAGTGTTGCTGCCGTTGCAGGTCGAGCCATCAATTACTGAAACGCTGAGATCATAGAGATTCCCCACGAAGACGGTCTTTGTATCAAGGACAACACCGACCGCACGTGGACCGTTGCCGACAGGGAAGGTAGCGACAGGCGCGCAATCGGAGTGATCGCCAGCATTGCAATGGGTGGTGTCAATCACCGAGACGGTATTGTCATTCGTGTTCGTGACATAGATGGTTTGATCGTCGGGATTGAAGGTAAGTCCCTGCGGACTCACGCCGACCCGAGCAACGGGCCATTTCTGGTTGCAACCTGAAGTGTCGGTGCCGTTACAGTGCGTCCCATCAAGAATCGACACCGTACTCGGGGTTACGCCGTCACCCTGGTTGACGACATAGATCGTGTTCGTGGCTTCATCCACTGCCATTTGCTGCGGCAAATGTCCGGCTGGTGTCCGGACCAAAGGGTCACATCCGGAGGGAATGCTGCTGTTACAGGTCGCTCCGTTGATTACCGCAATTTCATTACTGTCTCGCAACGAGAGGTAGATTGTATTCGTAGCACGGTTCACATCGAGAAATCGCGGATGATGGTTTGCTTTGAACATCGGCCACTTGCGACTGCAGCCAGCCGGATGACTCTGGTTACACTGAGCCGTGTCGATGACCGAGAAGCTGCTCGCTTCCCCGGTCTCTGGATTTCCGGCGTTTGCGACGTACAGAGTGTGGGTGTCAGGGTTTTGCTTTAGACCGAGCGGGGTGCCGCCTACCGGGGTAATGCGGGCGAATTTGGTACAGCCCTGCGGGTGTTGTCCGTTGCATTCCGATGCGTCGAGCACCCAAACCGCATTCGTATCCTGGCTCGCCGAATAGATCGTGTGGGTCTTTGAGTTAACCGCACAGACAACCGGCGCCAGTCCGGTGGCGAGAGCCGGGACGCGCCTGGGGCAACCGCTCGGATTTTGCCCGTTGCAGGTCGCAGCATCGATGACCGAGAGCGAGGCCGAAAAAGTGTTGACCAAGTAGACACTGCTGGTCGTAGCGTCGATAAAAGCCGAGTTCGGGAAGCTGCCCGACTGGACGAGCGGTGGTGTTTGAGCACAACCAGAGTGATTAGTGCCGTTGCAGGTTGAACCGTCGATGACTGCGGCATATCCGAGGTGATCGCCGAATAGGCCAGGATCCAGAATGACTGGGAGATAAACACTGTGCGTCGCAGGGTCAATGGCGGGCGCCGTCCAAGGTAAGATATTGGTTGGAAATTGCGCGACCGAGACAGTGCTACAATCCGATTGAGTATCCACGTTGCAGGTAGCGCCGTTGAAGACACTCATGGTTGGAGTTACCTGCCCGACGACATAGACACTGTGGTTTGACTGATCAATTTCTGGGAATGCCCCAGTCGCGCCGCTCGTCACGACATCATTGCAGCCGGAAGTCTGGTGACCGTTGCAGGTCTCGCTGTCGATCATCGAGAGTGGCCCGTAGGTGGCATCTCCGACATACAGGGTATGGGTGGAAAGATCCAGAGCCACGCTCGCACCCGCGCCGGCTTGTGAACCGACCGTGACCAGCGCCACCGCTCCCTCGCCGCAACCGGAGGTATCCTGAGCGTTGCAGTTGGCGAGGTCCAGAACGGAAACCGTGTTGCCATCGTCGCCACTCTCGGTGAGCGAGTTAGTCACATAGAGGGTGTGGCTTGCCGAATCGACGATCGAGTTGGCGGGGCCGAAGCCGGCGTTGGTCATGGTCGCGATGGGGGAACAATGGGCCGGGTTTGCCGCATTGCAGGTGGAGCCATCGATCACCGAAATCGTGTTGTCGTCTGAGTTTGGGACATAAATCGTGTTCGTCGCTGCGTCGAGGGCGACCGAGAAGGGGAAATTACCAACTGTTGCGATCGGGGTGCCCCAGGGAAGCTTGAACCGAAGCGCAGCGCTGGCGGCGAGTCCCGCGGCGGCGACAAAAAGAATCGCGGCCAGGACGAAGCGGAGCCGGGAGAAGGACTGAAGTAAGCGAAGCTTTGTTTTCATAGTATTGCTTGTTTCCCTATTCCTTCGGGAAACCGGCTGCGCTGCTGCAAAGAAAGTGATACCCGCGATCGAGAGGTGCCGTGGTTTTAGTTCAAGGCTGTGTAGCCACGGCTCTGTGAGCCGTGCCCTCAACCGGTCGCGCGTCTCACAGAGACGCGGCTACACCCCTGGCCAACGCCATCGGCCGCCGCAGCGTAAGATCCTCGGTAGCCCCACAGGCAAGGGTCTCTGCTAAGTTGCAGCGATGACCTGGCAGAGATAGCGCAGCTCGTCATCGACGTCGGCTGGAGTCGCAACTGTTCCGCCGACTTCTTCGCGCAAGATCGCGCGATAACGCGCGCGCAGGCGCGTGAGATCACTGCGCAGTGTAGCCGCGGGCCGGCGCAGGCGCGCCGATAACTCGGCATAGGGCACCATTCCTTCGCGGTCGATCGCCACATAAGGCTTAAGTGAGTCATACAAGGCGGTCTTGCCGCTCATTGCACATTCTTCAGCCAAACGGCTAAAAGTTTGGCGAAGAAGCGCCGCCGCCCAGCCACGCTCATAGAGCGCGTCTGCATTGGTGTGGAACCCGGTCGAGATCTGCGCTTCCGCTTCGCGCAATGCCCATTCCTCCAGCGGCTCGAATTGCTTTCCGCCGCCGCGCTTTAAGGTCTGCTCCTTCGCGCGTTCATCGGCGACGAAATGCTTGAGCGCGCCGAGGAGAAAGGAACGAAACCGTCCTTTCTCGCGGTCGGCCCGCGCATAGGACCGGGTCTCGATCAGATCCGCAAAGAAGCCTTGAGTAAGATCCTGCGCGTCATCGGACGAATGACCATTGCGCCGGAGAAAGAGATAGACCGGTCGCCAATAGATCCGGCAAAGCTCGGAAAGCGCTTCATGCGATTGGCTCGGGGTCGCATTCTCGGCGCCGGCTGCGAGCACGAGCGTCCAGCGGGTCGATTGAAACGATCCCCCTCCCAGCGTCGATCTCTCGGAGAGGGAATTCATGACTCTGTTTTACTCGATCGGTGGAGGAAATGCCAAGTGAGAATCCGCTGGTTCGACGATCATCCGCATCGGCCTCACGGATTGCCGGTTTGTGCACAGGGCTGCGGGATTCTGGGGAGCACAGGCCGCTGGCCTGTTCGCATTTGGCGGCTCGCCAAATGCTCGAGCGCAGGCGCGAGCGGCGGAGTTACTGGGGCCAGGGGTTCGTACGCACTAAGATTTGCTAGCTCCCCCTCCCCTGTGCGCTCGGGTTGGTGGCGAGCCGCCTCCAACGACAGGCCAGCGGCCTGTGCTCCCCCGGAATCAGCACTCGACGCTTAGCACCGCGCGGATTTCGCCCGTGGGTTCAAAGGCGTTGGCGCGGCGTGACGGCCATTAGGAGTGGGCGTGATCGACTACCTGAGTTGGTTCGGTCAGTTACCGGGCGACGGGATCAGGACAACAGCATGCCCGAGTTGCACGCCGTTAAGAAACGCTCCGCCGGCGACTTCACCACGTTTGTTGATGCTGCGGGCGACCACCACTTCGTAGCCGGAGTTAGGTTGAATAACAGTGCTCAGATCCACGCCAGGGCGGCAACCGGGCGTCTCGCCAGCTATCTGTGTGACTCGGATTTGATTCGCCGCATCGAAGATCCGGTTACCCCGCCGGCAAAATTTGCGTTGCCCTACGCCGGCTTCCGCGTGTCCGAGGCTCAGAAGCGCTTCTTTAAGCTCATGTAAATGAAGCGCCCGATCGAGTCGTAGAGGAAGTCGGGGTAGCCGGTGTTGCTGTTGTAGGCGCGCGGGGGATCCTGGCTAAAGATGTTGTTACAACCGATCGCCACCGTGGTGTTGTTCAAAACCTGCTTCCAGGAGCCAGGCCGGGGAAGCTGTTCCACAATCGACTTCGCGTTCCTGGAATAACCCGCCACCGCCCGTTGCTCGACCGGTGGGACAAAGGTGAAATCATAAGAGGCTTGGGTGTCGAAGATCCAGCTCTGCTTTACCCAGTGTTCCTTGACCGGCGTCAGAAACTCATGAAAACCGTCGAGGTAAGTGACAGTCGCGTTGAGATTGAACCGATTCCATGCCCAACCCAGACGCGAGCGCCCTTTCCACTCGAGGTATCCATCCTGCGAAAGTCCTCCCGCACCTGTGCTCCGCACTTCCCTGGCCGGCGCGCGCCTTGTCGCCGCGAGTCGAAAAGATTCCAGCCAGGTCACGTCGGTTTGCCAGGTGAACACGCCCACCGGGCTTTGGACCTGATAGAGTGACCCGAAATCGATTCCGCGCGCCGTCTCGCCGCCGTTGTTCTCGAAAGGAAAAATCACTTCGCTGAGCGCACCGCTCTCATCACGGAGGACCTGTTCACCGGGCAGCAGTCTTCCACGCGCTTCCCGCTTCAAAACATCCTCAGGCTCCGGCGCACGCACGACATCGTGTCTTTCAATGTCGAAAAGATCGACCGTAAGGGTAAGTCCAGGAACGAACTTTGGAGAGTAAACGATCCCTGCGGTAAAGTTGCGCGAGTCTTCCGGTTGGAGGGCTGGGTTACTGTTGGTCCGCACCGTCGCCTCGACGTTGTCACCAGTGAGCGGGTCATCCAGGGGAGTCATGAAAACGACGGGCGCGGCGTAAAGCTCGAACAACGATGGCTCGCGAAAACCTTCGCCCCAGGTGGAGCGAATCGTGAGCGTTTCATCCCATGGCTGCCAGCGCAGCCCGAGTTTTGGCACGACAATGTTGGTGCCGTTATTCCGGTATTCCTCATATCGCCCGGAGGCGGTTACATCGAGAGCATGGAAGCCGGCGATGGAATTGGACGGACTAAAGATAGGAATGCTTGTCTCGGCGAAAATACCGTATGACTTCCGCCCGGCATGAGTCTCGGGAGCAACAACCAGGCCGACGATGTCACCTTCACGGTTGAGCTGATCCGGTTGTTCTCCGATGCTCTCGCGCCGGAACTGACCGCCCGCCGCAAAGCCGACTCCGCCAGCGGGGAGAGTGAAGAGTGAAGTTGTGTAAAGGGTAAAATCAGCCGTGGTCAGCTTCGAAATGTTGATATCGTTCGGATGCACGGTGGCGAAGTTAATCCCGGCGCGATTGCTCGGGATCGGCACGCGGTAATCCCCGAACGGGTTGTAAGGCGCGGTCGTGCCGATGTACTCGGGCGAAGCCGGATCGAAGATCGGGTCAGCGGCGTTAAGTATCCGGTTAAAGCGCGAGCTGGAGACGAATGTGCCGGTGGCAGTATCCCGCGCCTCGCTATAACGCAGAGCGCCATCGTAACCCCATGACCCGCCAAAAAGCTCTTCCCCCCGCACGCCTAACGTGGAAAGGAATGCCTCGGTCGTATCAACGACGATGCGGTTTGGAAACTCGGCCAGCCGGTAACGCGACCCGCCGGAGATGATCTGCTGAAAAGGATTGAACGGGTTGTAGGCGCCGAACGGCACGCCGGTCTCATCATAACCGGGCCCGCCGATCGTCGCGCCCGGTGAGTGCGGCGGGATCGCCAGGGTGGTGTGACCGGGGTTTTGAAACGAGCCGGTCGCTGAAGGCGCCAGTTGGTTGATCGTGTGCACATGCTGGTAAAGCAGCTCGCCGTAAAGCAGGAGCTGATCGCCAAGGACCTTGCGATCAAAATTGAGCAAGCCGCCATAGCGCTCCGATTCGGGCACCGAGCTCGAGAACTGGTTGAAATTAAAAAAGGAGAGCCGGCTCGGAGAATAGCGATAGCCGCTCGAGGGCGTAAGTCCGTTGCTCAGCGGCGGCGGCACGGCGAAGAAGGTGTCGCTTTCCGGCAGCAAGTCAGGCGGCACACCTGCGGCCAGAGCAGCTTCACGCGAGACTTGGAAGTTACCAGGACTGGAGTTACTACTGAGCGCAGGGGCGACGGCAGAGTAACCGCGGTCGCGATTGAAGATCGCGTTCCGGTGGTAATAGGTCATCACGGCGAAGACGTTGGTGTTATCATCGCCCGCACCGGCGATGAGTGAAGCGCGAAACTCACTGCTGTCTTTGTCGAGGGTGTTGCCATATTCGAGATTAGCCTCCGCTCCGCGGTAATCGTGGCGCAGTTTAATGTTCACGACCCCTGCGACCGCGTCCGCGCCGTAAGTCGTGGAAGCGCCGTCTTTCAGGATCTCGATCCGCTCGATTGCGTCTGCCGGGATTGAATTAAGATCGACAAATGATTGCGTGCCGAGATTCCCGAAACCAACTGGATAAGGCGCGACCCGCCGGCCGTCGATCAAGACGAGGGTCGCGCTGGGATCAAACCCGCGCAGCGAGATCGAGGAAGCACCCGGCGCGAAGCCGTTACCATTATTTGCGCTTGGCACGCCGTTCGCATTCGCGACCGGCAGGTGGCGCAAGAGCTCTTCCGTCGTCCGCTCGGGAGATCGTTCGATTTCCTGGCGGTCGATCGTTTGCACCGGATTCGGCCCGACTTCTTCCGCCGTCGGAATCTTCGACCCGGTCACGATGATTTCTGGAGTCACTGCTTCCTGCGCAAAGGTGTCAGTGAGACTTATGGCGAGACAAATCAAAAGAAACGGGAGCGCAAGCTTTCCCGAGGGAACAACGTCACCTGCGAAAATCATCGCATTTCGGAATCTGAGGAGGCTGGAATAGGAATGGGCGATCCCGCTCCCAGGTCTGAGCGAGCGGAGAGGGAATTCACGCGTTCTGTTTTACTCGATCGGCGGAGGGAATGCCAAGCGGGAATTGGCTGGTTCGACAGTCACCGGCGTCCGCCTCGGCGATCGTCGGTTTGTGCGCAGGGCTCCGGGATCTGGGGAGCACAGGCCGCTGGCCTGTTCGCATTTGGCGGCTCGCCAAATGCTCGAGCGCAGGCGCGAGCGTCGGAGTTACTGCGCCGAGGTGTTCGTACGCACCGCGAATTGTGCTAGCTCCATCCGCACTATGCGCTCGAGTTGGAGGCGAGCCGCCTCCAACGACAGGCCAGCGGCCTGTGCTCCCCGGAATTCGTAAACCAGCGCTTATACCGGCGCAAGCTGGTGCCCTTGGCAGCGGTGAGTCGGTCCTCGCGCTACAACGACACTGGCTTGCTCGCTTCCATGATCAGCTTCTTGAAACGCCGCTCGCCGCGCAACTCGTCCCAGACGGGATTCAGTTTCAGCTCGCCCGCACTCATTCCCGGACAAAAGGGGGGAGTCGCTGTCCAAGCCGGCGCCTTTATTACTTCGGTTAACTCCTTCAGCGCAGCGTTCCGTTCGCCGCTCCAGAGATAGACGATAGCCAGACGAATTTTCGTGTCGGGCGTAACGCGCGCGTCGTGCGCGGACCAGAACTCCACCACTTTGCGTCCCTCGCGGATAGCCTGCTCTTTGCGGCCGAGTCCGGCATCAATCTGGGCGACATAAGCCTCGGCGTTTCCCTTACCCCAGCGACCACCGCGGTCCAACGCGAGCCATTGTTCGAAATAGGGTCGAGCAAATTCGAAGTATCTGCGCGATCTTTCGGTTTCGCCCCGGAAACGGGCGAGTCGGCCCAGGCCTTCATAGGCGGCGCCGCGAAGGAACAGTTCTGCACCCGGTTCGCCTTGTTTCGAAGGAAGGACGTAAGGAATCTTGCCCGGTCCTACAATCGATTCGTAAAACTCCTCCGCCTTTGAGTAGTTACGTTGAATGATAAAGGTGGTCGCAATCAGCTGATTGAAGTTGATAAGTCCAAGGTGACGAGAAGGACTGGAATCAAGCGCAGCCATCGCTCTTTGGGCGTCGCTCCGCGAGAGCGCGATGAGACTTTTCAAACGCCAGAACAATCCACTCTGTTCCTTCGGGAGGATTGCGATCATGTGATCAGCCAGTCTTTCTGCCTGTGGATATCGGCGCAGGCTGATCAAACGCTGCGCGAGATTGAACGCCGGATCTGATTCGCGCGGGTCAAGTTCCAGGGCGCGCTCACGATCGTGCAACGCTTTCTTCCATTCACCCTGCTGTTCTTCTGCCGTCGCGCGCAGGGTGAAGACAGCGGCCCGGCCCGGCAATCCGGCCGCGGCGATGGCCAGGTCCTTTTCGCCCGCCGCGGGATCGTCAAGACCTTCGATGAGATATTGTGCTCGAGCCAGGTGGGCTTCGGCAGAATTGGGGGAGATCCTGAGGGCGGCATCGATCGCATCCTGCGTCTTCTTTTTCCATCCATCATCCCAATTCCACGCCGCGCTGGCGATCGTGAGTTGTGCATCGGGAACGACGCAGTAGGCCAGAGTGAAATTTGGGTCGCGCGCAATCGCCTGCTCCAGCAACTCCATGGCTTTGTTTGCGTCCTCCGCAGCATCCTTCCCCGTCTTACCCGGCGGGCCATACACGAGTGAGCGCGCACGGAGGTAAAGGTCGTAAGCCGCCATGTCTTGCGTCGGCTTTTCTTCGATCGCCTCTTTCTCGCGCGGTGAGAGATCCGACTTTAAGCGCGAGACGATCTCCTGCGCAATATCGCTTTGGATAAGAAAGATGTCGGCTAACTCTCGCTCGTACTTGTCAGACCAGGTCTCGGCCCCGGTTCGGGTGTCGATTAAGTGGACCGTGACATGGATTCGGTCGGCTGCTTTGTGCACACTTCCTTCCAAAACATGACTCACTTGCAGCGCCTGGCCGATCTCCTGAACGTTCTGCTTCGTATCCCGAAACTGCGCCGCACTTCGACGACTAATCACCTTCAGATCGGCCACCTTCGTGAGATTGGTCAGAATCTCGTCCTGCACGCCATCGGCGATATAGGCATTCTCTTTATCATCGCCGACGCTCGAGAAGGGGAGCACGGCGATGCTTTTCTCGGGCAGGACGGTGGCGGTTGATTCGTGACGCAACTCCCACATGACTGCAAGGCTTGACAACCCGACCAGAACCGCCGCCGTCGCCCACCAGATCAACCGCCTCTTATGAGCGTCGAGTATGTGCTGAATTGTCTGCAACCGCTCAGCCAGCTCATGGACGGAAGGCCGGGCAGCTGCCTCCGGCGCGAGCATCGAGAGAAGAAGTGAAACCAGACGAGATGGGACATGGGCCGCTTTGAGTTGGTCGATTGGCGGCGGTCCGCGGCGCGAGGGCGCGCCGGCTCCAATTGCGCGGGTGCCGGCGCCAATGACCGACACGCCGTCTTGAAGCATTGGAGACGGCCCGCGCTCGGGCCGTTCGTCGTTCACGTTGCTCCCGGGCGGTTCACCCCCAAACGGCATCTGTCCCGTAAGCAGATACCATAATGTCGCGCCTAACGAGTATATGTCGGATCGAATGTCAACCGGCCTGGCGTTGAGTTGCTCTGGACTGGCGAAAGCCGGAGTTCCAACAAATCCGCCCTGAGTCAGCATGCGCCCGTCGGGCGTTTCGGCCAAAGCCTTGGCCAGACCGAAATCGATCACCTTGGCTACAAGCTTGTCGCTACCATCCTGTGTGCAAACCATGATGTTACCCGGCTTCAAATCCCGATGGACCAGCCGGCGTTTTTCCGCCGCGGCCAGTGCGGAGGTAACCTGCCGCGCAATCTCCACCACCGTTTGCACATCAAGAGGTCCGGTGCTGCGCACGCGTTCTTCGAGCGTCTCACCTTCCACCAACTCCATCGCGTAGAAGCTATGACCACTCTGCTCATCGACGCCGAACTGGTGAACCATCGCGACATTGGGATGGCGCAGGGCGGCGGCGGCCCGTGCTTCCCGCGTGAAACGGGCACGCGCGTCGGCGCCGCGCAACGTGAGGTCCGCGTTAATGACCTTGAGCGCAACCTGCCGTTCCAAGGACAAGTCCTGGGCCCGATAAGTGATGCCCATCGCGCCGCGGCCCAGTTCCCAAAGCGCGCCATCGTCATGGCGCACGATGACATAACCGCCTAACGAGTCAGGAACTTCATCGGCTGCAATGCCGCCCGGGTCGAAGCCGCGGCGCAAAAGGCAGACCGGACACCCCAGCTCGACACTCTCGCCGGTCTTGAAGCGGCTGCCGCAACCTGGGCAGACTGCCGCACTGATCGCTGAGGCGGCTGGAGGCGAATTCACCTCCGGGTTGTACCCGATTCGCCCGTGGAAAGACAAGTTCTTTTGCTGGAAGCGTTGTAGCCGGGGGCGTTGACCCCGGCTACCTGCAAACACAGTCTCTAAGTCAGCCGGCGTCAACGCCACCGGCTACAACCGCAAACACGCCTACCGAGGCTCCGGGAAAACCGAGACCGTGGCGTCGCCGTTGTTCGTTACATAAACGGTATCTGATGTAGGGTCCACCTCTGCACACAATGGGAATCCACCCATTCGGCGAGGCATGACCTTTACGCGACAGCCGCCAGTGTTATCAGCCGTGCAGCTATTCCCATCGAGCCACACTAGATCGGAATCTGCCGGCACTGGCAGCAAAACCGTGTGCGTTTGTTGATCGATCGTCACGGAGCGGCCAAGCAGGTTCAGATCAAATCCGCCCGTCCGGGGAAAGGAACCTACCACGATCGCGGGCGGAGCCGATTGCGGACAACCGGACGTGTCGGAACCATTGCAAGTTGAGCCGTCGATTACAGACACACTTAGATCGTCGCGGTTCGCGACAAAGAGGGTGTTGGTGTCATAAACAACTCCTGCGGCGCGCGGCCCGGCTCCGACAGGAACGGTCGCGACCGGTGTGCACCCAGAGTTATCGGGCGCATTGCAGTGAGTCGTGCTGATCACAGAGACGGTGTTGTCATTCGTATTGGTGACGTAAATCGTCTGATCATCGGGGTTAAAGGTGAGCCCTTGTGGTGAAGTACCCACGGGCGCGGTTGGCCATGGTTGGTTACAACCGGAAGTGTCGGCCCGATTACAGTGACTCCCATCTACGATCGACATCGTGCTGGGTGTGGCATCGTCGCCCTGGTTCACGACATAGATGGTGTTGGTTGCCTCATCGATCGCGATCTGTTGAGGACCTTGTCCGACCGCGGTTGTTGCCCATGATTCGCAACCGGAAGTGTTGCTGCTGTTGCAGGTGGCCCCATTGATAACTGCGACCGTGTTCGTGCCCAGTAACGACAGGTAAACTGTGTTGCTGGATCGATTGACCGCGAAAAACCGCGGGAGCCACTTCGCCTTGAAGGTCGGCCATTTCTGGTTGCAGCCGGCAGTGCGATCCTGGTTACACTGGTTCGTGTCAATGATCGAGAAGCTGTTCCCGTCCACATTCGCCACATATAAGCTATGGGTATCGGGATTTTGCTTCAGACCTACTGGCGTGCCGGCGACTCCGGCGACCCGGGCAAACCTGGTGCATCCATCGGCGTGCTGGGCGTTACATTGCGACGCGTCTAAAACCCAGACGCCGTTGGTGTCAAAGCTCGGCGAGTAGATCGTGTGAGTGCTCGAGTTAACCGCGCAGGCAATCGGGGACAACCCGGTCGCGAGAGCCGGCACGCGTTTCGGACAGCCACCTGGGTTTTGTCCATTACAGGTCGCGGCATCGATCACCGAAAGAGAGGCAGCAAAGGTATTGGCGAGATAGACCGTGTGCGTCGCCGGATCGATGAAAGCCGAATTTGGGAAGCTGCCAGACTGGACCAGTGGCGGTGTCTGATTACAGCCGGAGTGGTCAACTCCGTTGCAGGTTGAGCCATCGATGACCGCAGCATATCCAAGCTGATCGCCGAACAGGCCAGGATCTGGGACGACCGGGAGATAAACGGTGTGCGTAACCGAATCAATCGCGGGGGCCGCCCAGGGCAGGATATTCGCGCGGAATTGTCCCACCGAGACGGTGCTGCAATCCGACTGAATGTCGGAGTTACAGGTCGCGCCGTTGAACACATTGAGGCTTGGATTTATCTGCCCGACGACATAGACGCTGTCATTTGCCTCATCGACGGCGATGAAGGACCCGGCCGCGGCGCTCATCGATACCTGGTTACAGCCCGAAGTTTCCTGGCCGTTACAGGTCGCGGTGTTGATCATGGCGATCGGGCCATCGGTCGCATCGCCGACATACAGGGTATGAAGGGAAGAATCGAGAGCCAGGGTCGCGAACCCGCCTGCCTGGGAACCAACCGTGGCGAACGCAGCCGGCGGCTGGGTGCAGCCCGAGGTATTCTGGGCATTGCAGTTCGCGACGTTGAGCACCGCAACGGTATTGCCATCGTCGCCGCTCTCGGTGAGCGAATCAGTCACATACAGAGTGGCATTCGATGGGTCGAAAATGGGCCAGGAAGGTCCAAACCCGACGTTTGTCATTGTCGCGATCGGCGAGCAATCGGTTTGGTTCGAGGCATTACATTTGTCCCCATCGATCACGGAGATCGTGTTATCGCCGGCGTTAGCGACATAGACGGTATTGGTCTGCGCATCGATCGCGGCGGCGAATGGAAAAAAACCCACTTTTGCGATCGGCGCGGTCCAGGGTGGTTTAATCCGCATCACGGCAGTAGTCGCCAAAGCGGCGGCCGCGACAACGAGAAAGCCGGCGGCAACGATACGCAGCAGTTGCAGACGCGGTTTGAACTGGAATTGAAGTGGATTCGTTCTCATAGGCATTTGGTGTTTTGCCTGTTCCTTCGAAAAAATTTTGCAGCCATCGCAAAAAGTTTTCGCCGCCGGCCGGGAACACCGGCATTCCTGCCGGTACGGCCAGCGGGCGTCTCGCCTCCTGGGTCTTTATCGACCAGGCAAAATGCCCGGTCGCCGCACAGGCGTGGACGCCTGTGTTCCGCTGGTCGGCCCTGCCCGGCTGCTAAGTCAAAGCCATTACCCGGCAGAGATAGCGCAGCTCGTCATCGACCTCGGCGGGACCGGCAACCGTGCCGGCAACTTCTTCGCGCAGGATGGCGCGATAACGGGCGCGCAGGCGATTGAGGTCGCTCCGCAACGTGGCGATGGGACGGGAGAGTCGGTCTGACATTTCCTCATACGGCACAGCGTCTTCGCGATCGACCGCGACATAGGTCTTAAGTGACTCGTAAAGCCGTGACTTACCCGTCGTCGCGCACTCCGTCGCGAGCCGCTCGGCGGTTTGGCGCAGTAGGGCAACTGCCCAGGCGCGCTCGTAGGAGTTGTCCGGCAGGGCTTCCGGCCCTGCGCTTACCTGCGCCTCCATTTCTTCGAGCGCTGCTTCGTCGAACGATTCGATGACTTTCCCGCCACCGCGTTTTTGTGCCCGCTCCTTTTTGCGTTCGTCCGCCACAAAGTGTTTCAGCGCCCCGAGAAGAAAAGAACGGAATCGGCCTTTCTCCCGATCTGCCCTGGCGTAGGAACGCCTCTCGATGAGATCGGCAAAGAAACCCTGGGTAAGATCCTGCGCATCGGCCGGTGAGTGACCCTGGCGGCGGACAAAGAGATAAACAGGCCGCCAGTAGATCCGGCATAGCTCTGAGAGCGCCTCGTGCGACTGACTCGGGGTCGCGTCCTGACCAGCCGCGGCGAGGACCAGCGTCCAGCGAGTGGACTGAAACGATCCGGCTCCCATTTTCGTCTCCTCGGGGAGAGAGTTCACGGCTTTTGTTTTACTCGATCGGCGGAAAAGACGCCACCGGTGAATTGCCACGCAGAGGAAGCTGGGAGTTGCCACAAGGCAGCGGAAGAATGAAAGATCATGCCATGGCTGATGTAACAATCGAGGTGATCAAGAACGGCCCTTACATCGTGAAGGGCGCAGTGGAATTGCGGGATGCCGATGGCAATAGCTATCCGGTGGAAAAACGGATGGCGCTCTGCCGTTGCGGCGCTTCGACCGAGAAACCGTTTTGCGACGGCACGCACTCGAAGATCGGCTTCCAGGCGGCCGAAAAAGCCGTGCCCGAATCGGCGGAAGGATGATCCTGTAGCGGCGGTCTGTGACCGCCGAAACGCAGTCAAGCCGCGGCGGTCATAGACGGCCGCTACAGTGCCGGAGGCGACAATCAGGCTTTCGTTAGGGGCAACGCTTCCGGCCAGAGAAAATAGGGACCGAAACGCGCACTTACCCGCAGCTCGCCACCGAGCCGCCGGCCTAAGGGCGTGATTTGTTTCCGCCCTTCGCTGATTTCGATCGCACCGAGATGGATGAGATGATCGGTCAGTTCCTGGGTCTTGAGCCCGAGCTTTCGGGCCAGGCGCGAGGTGCTGAGTTTGCCCATCGCCTGCGGCTCCTCGCCATCGTTAGGCAAGAACTCTTCGCTCATCCGGCGCACCTTCTCGGCGCCGAGCCGCACTTCGTCGCTGATGCGGAGGATCCGATCCGCTTCCTCACTCAACGCCTGGAAAAGCTCCTCGTCGTCGTCCCGGGAGATGAGAACGCCGATCTCGTTGCTCGTGGCGTAGCTTAGCTCGTGCAGGTTCAGGCTGCTCACGATGCAGAATTGCTGGTTGAGAAAGCAGCGGGCATGGAGATGACGGCAGAAACTCGTGCGAACAAAAGAAAGAGCCCGCAACCAGCTGACCTCCTCCGGGAGAAGGTCATTGCGCTCATAGGCAATCTGGACTTCCACTTTGCGCTGGTTTTTATCCTCGAGCAGTTCCTTGACGCGGTCGTTCAACTTCAGGACCGGCGTGATCAGGACGAGCCGGTCGTGCGCGAGGCGAATGATCTCCTCGAGATAATAATTCGCGGCGCTGGTGTTCAAAAATTTCGCCATAATTTCCATAAAGCAGCAACGGTGCCAGCCGGGCGCCGGCTGGAATTGATCGCGGGCCAAACTGCCGCGGCAGAACCGGAAACGTCGCCACCGTTCCCGCATGCCGGCCGGTCCGCACTCGCGATGATGGTGGCGTTTTCCTGTTCTGGATGGAATCTTCCATCATGGGCCTGACCGAATACCGCCGGAAGCGCGATTTCGCTCGCACAGCGGAACCGAGCGGGACGAAGAAACCGCGACCGAAGCGGGTCGCGGGCGCGTCGCATTTTGTGATTCAAAAACATGACGCGAGCCGGCTGCACTATGATTTCCGGCTCGAGATGGAGGGCGTGCTTAAATCGTGGGCAGTGCCGAAGGGCTTGCCCTGGAAACGGGGCGAAAAACATCTCGCGGTCGAGGTCGAGGATCACCCGGTCGAGTATGCCGATTTCGAAGGAGTAATTCCGGAGGGAAACTATGGCGGCGGCACAGTGATGGTGTGGGACCGCGGCAATTATTATGTCCATGGCGAGAAGCCGCTCGAGGCGCTGAAGGAAGGCCGGATTCACCTCGTGCTCGAGGGCGAAAAGGCGAAGGGCGACTGGGCGCTCATCCGGACGCGGCTCGACGGGGGCAAGAACCAGTGGCTGCTCTTGAAGAGCGATGCCGACGTCAAGCCAATCTCGAAGCAAAGAGACGACGAATCGGTCAAGACTGGCCGAACGATGAAGCAGATCGCGCGCGACCGCGACGCGGAATGGGAATCGAACCGGCCTAACGAGCAAAGGAGTTCGCGGAGTGAGTTGCGGGAGCGAATCCGCAAGGCGGTGGCCCGGCGCGAACGCGGCCCACAGCAAAAGCGTAAGCCGGCGGCAAAGGTGCGACAGAGCGCGATCGTGCTGCCCGATTCTCTCCCTGCCGGGAAGCCGCGGTTCATCGCCGTGATGAAGCCGAAGCTGTTGGACAATCCGCCGGGCGCTGGCGACTGGATTTATGAGTTAAAGTTCGACGGCTTCCGGACGCTGGCGTTGAAGAACGGCACAAAGGTGAAGTTGCTCTCCCGGAACGAAAACGACCTCACACAAAAATTCCAGGCGGTTGCCGAGGCGGTCGCGCAACTGCCGTGCAAAGAATGTGTGATCGACGGCGAAGTCGTCGCGCTCGATGAGGAAGGGCACTCCTCCTTCCAGCTTCTCCAGGCCTATGAAATGGAAGGCCGCGCTGCCCCGCTTTACTACTATGTCTTTGATCTTCTCCAGCTTGACGGAAAAATTCTTACCCGCCTTCCTCTCATGAGCCGGAAGGAATTGCTTCGCCAGGTGTGCGGCGCCGCCGGTGATCCGATTCGTTATTCCGGTGAGTTGGATGGCGACCCGACGACGCTGCTGCGCGAAGTGAAGCGGCATGGCCTCGAAGGTCTCATCGGCAAACAGGCGAACTCGGTGTACGAGCCGGGGCGGCGGAGCGGCGCGTGGGTGAAAGTGAAATGCGTCGATGAGCAGGAGTTTGTGATCGGTGGTTACACCCCGCCGGAAGGGGCGCGGAAACATTTCGGCGCGCTGCTAGTCGGCTATTACGAAAAGGGGAAACTGCATTTTGCCGGCAAGGTCGGCACTGGTTTCGACAGCAAGATGCTCGCGCTCCTCCACGGAAAGATGAAAGCGGAAGTGCGGGACGATTGCCCGTTTGTGGACCTGCCTTCCAGGCACGCGGGGAAATGGAGCCAGGGGATCACTCCCGGGATGATGCGCAAGATGACTTGGGTGAACCCGGTCCTGGTTTGTGAGGTGAAATTCGCCGAGTGGACCCGTGATGGAAAACTGCGCGCTCCGGTTTTTCTCGGCTTACGCCAAGACAAGACCGCGAGCGAGGTCCGGCGGGAACTCCCCGCCTAACGAGTTGGTTTGAGTTGGTTGGCGACCGTGGCCGCGGCGCCGAAGGCGATGGCACAAACTTTTCCCTCGCTGTCGTAAGCCGGATCATAACTTGCCATCGTCATCGCCTGCACCGGCAGGTTGGCGGTGAGCAAAGTCAGTAACTGCTCAAGCCCGGGACGCGAAAAACCGCCGCGCACCGCGTAACCATTGGCCCGGCCTTCCGTCGGGTCGATGGCATCGAGATCAAGATGAAGGTAGAACTTCTCCAGCCTCTGGCCCAGCGGTGCCGTCACGCGCTCGATCTCCTCGCGCGCGGCGTCGGCACTCAGCCTAACGACGGCAGACCGTCCCAGGGCAGTCGCTTCACCCGGATCGAGATCGCGCACCCCGAACATCACAATCGCGTCGTCGGCGACCGGCTCGAAACCGTCGATGCTGTGCGCAAGCTCGCTCCAGCATCTGCCGGTGGCAGTGGCGAGAGTCATGCCATCGAGAAAGCCGCTCATGGTCGTCTGCGGGGTGTTAAAGTCCCCGTGCGCATCGACCCAGAGCACGCCGGTGCCGGGGCCGAGGCCGGCGATCACGCCCACGGCGGCCAGACAGTTACCCGAGAGCACAAGCGGGAAACGTCCGGCGGCGCGCGCGCTGCGCACATGCTCGGCGATCGCGCGCATCAATTCGAAACTAGTCTGCACTTCCGCGCGCCAGTTGATCGAAGCCGGCTCGATCACCTCCAAGTCAACCTCGTGGCCGGCGGTAGTGAGATGTTCGATCAGCCCGGATGCGCGCAAATGCTCGGGCCCGGCGCCCATCCGCACGTTGCGCTGGCCGGAATCGTACGGAACGAGAAGAAGTCGAATTTGCATGTGCTTGCGAAGGTGCGCTCTGCCAGTTGCACTACCTTTGCGGATGGTCAATGCCGGCGTTGTAAAAAGCGGGTAATCTTTTTCCAACCCCGCAGCAGCGACCTACTTGCACTGCCGGCCGTGTTTCATGACCAAATCGACTCGCTGGAGTAAGTCGATGTAACGCAGGACATCGCCTTTGACGGCGATGATATCGGCGAATTTCCCTTCAGTTATCGAACCGTAATCCTTGTCTACCTTCATCATCACAGCCGGCCAGTAAGTCGCGGCCCGGATCGTCGCCATTGGATCAACTCCGAGCTGGTGCACCCAGGCATCCATCTCGTGCCAGGTGGAGCTTCTGTGAAATTTCATCGGGATTCCACTGTCGGTGCCGACCAGCATGACCACGCCTGACTCCTGCAACTGGTGAAACTTCTTTTTCACCGTCGCGGCGCGCAAAGGAGTAATCTGGTAATAACTCAGCTGCCCCGGATGCCTGATCGAAGCCTGGATATCGGCTACGATGTCGTTAGGCAGATCCAGTTTCCACGCCGGATCGTCGAGCGGTTCGGGGTTTTTGATTAATGCATCGTAATTGAGGAAGCCCTCAATCGTCGGACACCAGAAAAGCGGGCCGATATTCATCCTGGCGGTGCGTTCCGCAATTCCTTTCAGGATATCGTCTGGATAACCTGGGGCGGTCGAGAGGCCGGTGT
Source organism: Chthoniobacterales bacterium (assembly GCA_036825615.1). Taxonomy (GTDB): domain Bacteria; phylum Verrucomicrobiota; class Verrucomicrobiia; order Chthoniobacterales; family UBA10450; genus JAICXG01. The sequence goes on along the minus strand of DAISXY010000014.1, from coordinate 54,033 downwards.
GCTCAAAGTCATCCACCCCGACGGCAAGACCACGCCGGATTTCGTCCGGGCGATGCGCGTGCGCCACGACCGGGAGTTTGTGGGCGTGGGCTTCATCCACCACCGCCTTCGCTTCTTCGAGTGTCATCTGATCCTGATCGATCAGTTTGATGATGTTAACTCCGGCGTCGGCCAGCTTCTTGACCTTGGCCCGGGCATCAGCCGCCCCTTTGACGCCCCAGCGATAAAGTTCTTCCCCCGGGTAGGGCTCGTGTTGAATGAACGGGCCGGCGACGTAAAGAGTTGGACCGGGAATTTCGCCGCGATTGATCCGATCGCGCACGCTGATGCTGTCAGGCAGCGGGCCGCCGAGATCGCGCGCGCTGGTTACTCCAGCCATGAGTAACTGATGCGCGGCCGCCGGCATGATTTCCGAGCCGAAACGTTTCTCGTAAGTCTTATCCCAGTGTGCGTAATCGCTATGGCCCAGGATCATGGTGTGGACATGGCAATCCCAGAGACCGGGCAGCACATCCATGCCCTCAGTGGAAATGACTGTGGCGTCGTTAGGCACACTTAGCGTGCCGACCTGGCCGATGGCTTTGATCCGTTCGCCGTCGATCAGGATCACGCTGTTCGCCAAAGGCGGCCCGCCGAAGCCGTCAATTAACCGTCCGCCCACCAGCGCGGTCAGACCGGCCGGGGCAGACGAGGCAGCAGCGAAGAGCAGACAGAGACAAGCAAGGAAGCGGCGCATAGGATCGGACTCTACGCCGCCGAAACCTGCTTGGCGAGCCTGCCGCGACCGGCCTAAACCGTGCCGCGATTCATCCCAATGAAGCCTTCGCGCTCGAGGTGCAGGACAATTTCCTGGGCTGCCTCTTCCGGAGTCAGCTCGGCAGTGTTAATCCGCACTTCGGCATCGGTCGGCTCCTCATAAGGATCGCTGATCCCGGTGAATTCCTTCAGGATACCGGCGCGGGCCTTGGCATAGAGACCTTTGCGGTCGCGCTGCTCGCACACCTCCACCGAGGTGGAGAGATGCACGAGGATGAAACCGCCCACTGGCTCGATCATGCCTCGGATCTCTTTGCGCGTGGCATCGTAAGGCGCGATGGGCGCGCAAATGGCGATCCCGCCGTTCTTCGTAATCTCGGAAGCAACATAACCGATGCGGCGGATATTGATGTCGCGGTGCTCTTTTGAAAAGCCCAGCTCGGAGGAGAGATGCTTCCGCACCAGGTCACCATCGAGCAGAGTTACTGGCCGGCCACCAATCTCAAGGAACTTGGTCATGAGAACGTTGGCAATCGTTGACTTACCCGCACCAGAAAGGCCGCTGAAGAAAATCGTCAGACCCTGCTTGTGCCGGGGCGGAAAACTACGCCGCAACTCAGTCGCGACTTCAGGATAAGTGAACCAGCTTGGTATCTCGCGACCTTCGTTGAGGCGACTGCGCAGTTCGGTCCCGGAAAGAGTCAGCACCCGCGCACCCTCGGGGACTTCGTTCGCCGGGAAATACTTATCCCGGTCTTCGAGATAGACCATCATCTGGAACGGCACCATTTTGACTCCTATCTCCTGCTCATGTTTGCGGAAGAGTTCCTGCGCGTCGTACGGTCCGTAGAACGGCTTCCCATCACTATCTTTGCCCGGCCCGGCATGATCGCGGCCGATGATGAAATGAGTGCAACCGTGATTCTTGCGAATGAGCGAGTGCCAGATTGCTTCGCGCGGTCCACCCATGCGCATTGCAAACGGAACAAGCGCGAGCCGGGCGGTGCCGGCCGGGTATTTGCCCACGAGTAACTGGTAGCAGCGCACCCGGGTGAAATAATCGACATCGCCTGGCTTGGTCATACCGACGACGGGGTGAATGAGCAGGCTCGCTTCGACCTGGCGCGCGGCGCGGAAAGTCAGCTCGACATGGGCGCGGTGCATCGGGTTGCGGGTCTGGAAAGCAACCACCCGGCGCCAGCCGCGGTTGGCGAAATCGGCCCGCAGCTCGGCCGGAGTCAGGCGCAGACTCTTAAAGTCATAATGACTCGGAAGCTGAAGTCCTTCGAGAAGCCCGCCGACGTACCATGGGTGGCTCCTATTCATGAGATAACTCACTCCTGGATGCACCTGACTGTTGGTGCCGAAAACCGATTTCGCCTCGGCGGCGCGGTCCGGCTGCCAAACATCTTCGACGTGCAGGATTGCGATCATAACGCCCTCGGCATCGCGCAACGCGATCCTGGTGCTGCCCGGAGTCAGAGTTTTCGCGAACGCCTCCGAGACATCGAGGGTGATCGGCATGGGCCAGAGAGTGCCGTTGGCGAGCCGCATTTTTTCGCAGACGTTTTCGTAGTCGTGCCGATTCATGAAACCGCGCAGGGGTGAGAACCCGCCGGTGAGAAGCAATTCGAGGTCGCAAATCTGGCGCGGTGTCAGGTCCCAGGAGGGGAAATCGCGCGATTCGGCTTTGGTTTCGGCGGCGTATTCCGGTTTGAGGAGCAGGTTAACGAGTTCGCCGCCGTGCGGGGCGATGAGATGGCTGTGAGTTGGTTGTGTGTTCAAGATGTAATGATGATGAGTTGGTGTTTGTTCTTTGAAGGGGAAGCAATTCCCGCGCGAGGCGAGCCCGCACCGGCCGTCCAGTGGCGGCGCTGGGGGTGAAACGGTAGGAGAAAACGGCGCTGTGTCCACAAGGTTCCGAAAAAAGCGGATATTTTCACTGGATGGTTTGGTCGGATTTGGGTAGAATCCGCTCTTCAACGGATCCCTGAAGCGGGAATGGAAGGCCCGCTTTCCAAGTGTTGCGAAGCTATATGAAAAAACTCCTTTTCGTCTTGTGTCTTTTAACTCTCCCCTGGGTCGCGAGCCCGGCCAGCCTGCGGGCGGATACGATTCCACTCACTCCCGAGCGCGCCGGACAGACCGCCACAGTGCTCAACTCTGGCCTCGTCTTGATCGCTGGGGGCCTGAATGAAACCGCGACGCTCAACTCGGCGCTCCTCTACAATCCGGCGAATGGAACGTTCACGCCTACGGGCAACATGGTGGTGGCGCGAGCGAATCACACCGCCACGTTGTTGAATGATGGCCGCGTCCTCATCGCCGGCGGTGACAACGGGCCGGGCACGAAGTTGATCCAGTCGGCCGAGCTTTACGATCCGGCCAGCGGCACTTTTGCTCTCACCACCAAGCAGATGAGCATCGCCCGGAGCAAACATACCGCCAACATTTTGCCTGGTGGGAAAGTGCTGATCGTCGGCGGCAAGCAGGCCGATGTTTACGATCCGACCGCGCAGACCTTTACCGTGACGACCAATTCGCCCACCAACCGGAGCAGCCATTCGGCCGTGAGCTTGAGCGACGGCTCGATCCTCATCACCGGCGGTTACGTCGGCCCGATCGCCTCCGACGACGCGTGGATTTACAACCCGACGACCCAGCTTTTCACCCAACTGGCAGCGACGATGAAGGTGCCGCGCGCCAATCACCAGACCACGCTCCTGCTCGACGGCCGTGTGCTTGTGACCGGCGGATTCTCCGGCACGAGTCCGCATGATGAGGTCGACATCTTTGACCCGACGACGCAGGTGTTCACTGGTGCGGGCAAAATGCTCTATCACCGTTCCAATCATCGCGCTCTCCTGATCCCAACAACCGGGAAGGTCGCGGTAATCGGCGGGACCACATTGGAAAGCGGTTTTCTCGAGACAAACGAGATCTGGGATCCTGGCACCGGACGCTGGTCGGTCCTTGACGTGATGGACGAGAATCGCTCCGGGCCCACCGCGACCTTGCTCAACAATGGGGCTGTGCTCGTAGCCGGCGGAATCACCGGGAACAAGACCCTCCAAACTGCGGAAATCCTGGATCCGGTGACCCACATCTTCACCTCGCTCGGTAACATGCAGGTTGCGCGCAACCAACATACCGACACGCTCCTTCCCAATGGCACCGTGCTTCTCGCGGGTGGCAGCACCGACTCGATCTACCTCAAGTCAGCTGAAGTATTCAACCCGACGAATAACTCATTTACCCTCGTCGGTTCTCTCTCACAGGCCAGAAAGAGCCATACCGCGACCTTGCTTCAGACCGGAAAAGTCCTGGTCGCCGGCGGCAAAACAGCCAGCCGCGACACCAGTTCGGCCGAGCTCTACGACCCGGCATCCCAGCAGTTTTCCTTGACCGGCTCGATGCTGAGTGTTCGCTCCCTCGCGGCTGCCAGCCTGTTGAACAATGGATTCGTCCTCGTCTCAGGCGGCCGGCATGGTGCGACACCATTGAAAGAGTGCGAGATTTACAACCCGGCGACCGGCACCTTCGCCAGCACGGGCGACCTCAACGTCCAGCGCAAACGCCATCGTTCCACGCTCCTGACCAACGGGACCGTTTTGGTCGAAGGCGGCGCTTCACTCAACAACGGCGACCCGGTGAACCCCGGGACGCCCACCGCTGAAATCTTTAACCCGAAACGCGGCACCTGGACTCTCGCCCAGGAGATGCATGTTGGCCGGACCGAACACGACGCAACCCTCCTGAACGACGGCACGGTTCTGATCACCGGCGGCATATCCTTTAATGACACCGGGGACCTTTATAACGCGCCGACTCACTCCTTCTCCCAACCTCCCGGCGTTTTGCAACCGCGGCAGCGGCACATTGCCATCCTGCTCCCCAGTAGCTGGGGCTCGCTCGCGGGCGAGGTGCTTGTGATTGGCGGGGCTTCGACCGGTAACTCCGTTTTTGGCGGGCTACAAAACGCGCTCGATTCTGTCGAAATCTACGATCCTGTCGGGAAGACGATGAGCCTCTTTGGAACGATGACCGCGGCGCGTCAAAACCACACCGCCACGCTGCTCAATGATGGGCGCATCATGATCGCTGGCGGGGTCGATAGTCCGGCGATCAGCGGAACGGCCGAATTGGTTCAGCCGTAAACCGCGCTTACTTCAGAAGTCGGATCACCTCATGGATCATGGCCGCGACCGGCCATGCCGCCACCAGCGTGATCAAACCGAGCACCGCCGTCTCGAGTGGAAACGTCCGGCTTGCATCGGCACGCAATACTTCCCAGGCGAGCGCGCTGAATCCAGGACGCCGCCGTGGCCGGCCGTAACCTCCGAAAAAATCGCCAAAACGCCGCGGCTGGAATTGGAATTCCGGGGCCCGGAAAAGTTTGTCTTCTCCCTCGCGCCGATCTTCGTACGGCGAACGACGGGCCGGGGAAAGATTGGGAGCGGGCTTCATCGTTTCTCCTCAAGCAGACGCGATGCCAGTGAGGCGCCGAGTGACGCGCGAACCAATTGCAGGATCTCGCACGACCGCATACCGGCAATTTAGGACGAATCGTCAATTCGTCCAGAAAACAGCGCGCTCTTTGCTCGAAGCCGAGTTGGCGCAGGGAGGCTAGAGCACGAGCGCCTTCTCCACCGCCGAGGAATCATCGAGCATGATCCACTCAATGACCGAAACGGGCAGACTCCCGTGGCTGATAAGCTGGTCGTGAAATTCACCGAGCCGGAACTTATCTCCCATCTTGTCGCGATAGCGGCCTAACAATTGCATGATCTGCCATTTCCCAATGATGTAACTGATCTTCTGCGTCGGGTTGGAAGCAGCCCCCGCCGCCTCCCCTTCCGCCGCTTCGCGATCCAAGCCGCCGGCGTCCATGAAATATTGAACTGCCTGCTCGAAACTCCATTTCCCAGTGTGCAGGTTCACATCCACGCCGATCCGCGCCGAGCGATAGCGGGCCAGTCGCAACACTTGCCCGGCCGAGGCGGAATTAACCGGGTAAAGACCATTGCGCAGGAGCATCTCCTCACCATAGAGCGCCCAGCCCTCGATAAAAACACTGTCCCCATGCTGCCGTCGGATTTCATCCGTGAGATCGTTCGCGATCGAAAGTTGGAGGAAATGGCCGGGGATACCTTCATGCCCGAGAATCGGCCGTGGATCTTCGATTGCGGCCCTGATGTAGAAGTTCTTCGACTCGGGATTGTAAGTCGGAATGAAGTAAAACCCAGTCGGGTCCTTATCGTAAACTCCAGGCGGATTCATAAAGCCACCCGGACTGGTCGGCTTGAACGCTTCCGGTAACTGTCGAATCTCAAACTTACCCAGGCCGGAGGGGAGAGTTACAAGCTGATGCTCCTTCAGAAACCGGATCATCTCCGCCTCGCGGCTCTCGTAGGCTTTGAGGAACGCGGCCTGATCGGGCGGAATGTTCTTGCTCCGCTTCGGGTCCGGGTCGGCAAGCGCAGGATCAGGCAGCCAGGCTTCATACGCGCGATACCGGGCTAACTCCACCCGGCCGATCATTTCGACCTCATCGGCGGTGAGCGGGAGAAGCAGGACGTGATGGAGATACCAGTTATAGTTCTGTTCGCCCATCGGAGCAAAGGCCACCATCTGCGGCAGCTGTTGCTCGAGCTGATCGGCAAAGTCATGGATTGCTTTGAGCGCCATATCGCGCGCTTCCGTCAGGCTCTTATACTCGTTAGGTGGAAGATCCTTAGCGAGCGTCATCAGGCTTTGGTTGAAAAGCGGATCGATTGCGCGGGCGGAGGCGATCGCGAGCTGGGCAAAGAGCTTCACTGGCTCAGTCAGGTTGCGTTCACCCTCGCGCAGCATCGCCGGCATCGCCTTCAGGCGCGCGGTCGCCGCCCGGGCGCGGTTCTGCGGCGTATCGTATTCCTTTTTCAGGAGTGAGAAGATGGCATTGCTGCATTCACCGACATAGGTCTGCGGATCGCGCGAGGTGGAATGCCAGACGCGATCGTCAAAGGCGTAACTCTCCAACTCGGAGCGAAACAGGATCCAGTCGATCCGATCGTCCTTCGGCCAGCTCGCCGTCTGCATCCCGTTTACCCGGTCCAGCAACTCGCGCACGTGCCGGGCGCGCTCCGCGATTTTTTCCGCCGAATAATCCGTTAAGCGGTCATCCCAGGTGTGGAGGCCGGCGTCACTGCTGCGCACCGGATACTGCTGGTTGCGCCAGTCATAGAACTGTTTCGCGAGTAACTGGAGAAGACCTGGCCCGCCCAGTTTTGGACTCAGGCCCGGAGGCGTTTGCTCGGTGATCAAGGCTTTATTGGAAACCTCCGGCTTGTTGTTGGGTCCGGGGGCCGTCTGGGCGAAAAGGTGACCGAAGCAAGCGAGCATGGCGATGCTGCACGCGAGAGATGTTTTCTTCACGGCGGGCATCCTAGTGGACGGCGATGGCCACGAAAAGTCGAAATGCTTCAGCTATATCTCGTTTGGATCAGCCTTTAAACAATCACAATCCAGCGGGGCGCAGTGTCATGGCGACGAGGCCGTAGCCGAGCGCTACGGATAGTCGCGGACGAGTTGTTCGGCGGTCGTGAACTTCGGTTCGATATCGACCGGCAGGTTGCCCATCTTGTTTAGGGCAGTTTCGACCTCGGGTCGGATTGAGTTGCTGAGACTCGGCAGGAGCGCCTTCGCCTTTTCATAGTTGCCTTCCGCCTGCACGGTCATGATCTCGTGCGTCAAGCCTTCCACCGCCTTCTTGATCTTATCCATGTCGACCGAAAAGGTGCCGTCCGGGTGCGCGACAAAGCCGCCGTGATCGAGAATCCAGTTAAACTGAACAACCATTCCTCTGCCATGCGCTTCGCTCGTCCCAAACCGAATCGTGCGAAAGCTCGAAGCGAGATAAGTCGTATAAAGTGGCCGCTCGAGCGACTTCGGCAGGACGCCTTTGTCGATCATGTATTGAATCGCAAAAAGACCCGAAATATCCGCCTTCGCCTCCTCCAGGGCGCTATAGGTATCCTTTAACTCCTGCCGAACCGTGGATTGACGGCCGTTGACAGTCACATCGTGCGGGCCGAGTCCGTGCATCAGCTCGTGCACCACGATATGGGTAAAGAACGCGTCAAAGCTGATATCCTTTTGGTCGTTAGGCGAAAGGACAATCTTTGAAATCGGGATCAACGTCTTCTCGAATTTTGCCTCCTGGATATTTTTTAGCATGACCCGCTTTGAGCCCTTCTCGCGGGTCACCCTTTCGTCGTTAGGCAGATTGAAGGCGGCGGTCTGGACGCCGTGGTTGGCATCACCCGCGCAAAAGATCTCGTTCACCACCACCATGGGAGCAAGGGCGCCGAGCTTCGGGTTGCGATACTTCGGGTCAATCGGGAGATGGTTTTCGATGTCCTGAAGCTGACCCGAGTATTTCTCCAGCTTTGCGCTTTCTTCTGCGTCCTGCACGGTTATGAATGATTCAAAGGCCGCCTTGTAATTGAACCATTCATCTTCGTAGACTTCGTAAGGCCCAATCGTCGGCTCGATCGCCCCCTGTAGCTCCATCCAGGCCACATCGCTCGCATAATAGTCATTAGTCAGGAAAGCGTCGGCGCGCGTGGTCAGAAACTGCTTTAAGCTCGACTCACTTGCCGCCTCCGCGGCCTCGTGCAGGAGATCGGCCGCGACCCTGAGCTCGCCGCCATATTCCAGGTTGTAGGGAACGAGAGTTAGCGACTTGTCGGCCTGGCGTTTGATGACGGTGAAAAACCCTTTCGCCCTTTCCTGTTCCTCCGCCGGAAGCGACTTGATCCAGCTCTCGATTTCTGCCTTGGTCGAGTCGAGGGGATAAAAGCCGGCGCCCGGCGGCTTTTGCGGCGCGCCGATCACAAAAGGCGCGTTATGATGGACTCGCGACCACGGACCTTTGTTGATTAGGAAATAATGCAGCCGGGAGCGCCCTTCCGGACTCTGGTCACCGGCAAGCTGGAGCAGCATCGAAGGATTGCCGGCCCAGGCCTGGCGGAGGAAAAGGCCGTCAATGATCTGTGAGGCCTCGACCAGCCGGGCCAGGACCTTGCGGTCGTTAGGCGAAAACTTTGCGAGATCGACCTTGATCTCGGTCGGGGCAAATTTCGCGATAAACTCATCCAGCCTGGCCTTATCCGGTTGCCGCGTTTCTCTCGCGAAGGCCACGTTCATGGAACTAAGAATAAGAGCGAGCGTGAGAGCAAACGGCCGAATTTTCATCGCCGTTTCCTATCCACGCAAATCGAGCCGTGCGCGAGAGGAAAATACGCGCCGGAGGTGACTGGAGAAGCGTCAGATGACGCCGGAAGTCGGCTTGGCTTTCGCGCGGTCGATCATCCGCACCGGCGAAATCTTGACCACGTTATCCGGGTCGTAGTCGATCAGCTTGAGCCAGTCTTCGGTGATGTCGGTCGCAGGAAGAATTTCGTTCTCGAGATACTCGGCGTTAAAGGCGACCTGCAGGTCGGGCTCGCTAATCCCTTCCTCTTTTCCACTAGCGATTGCACGCTTGATTGCCATCCCTTTCGCCCGCTCGACCACTGAGGCAATGATCGCACCGCTGATCACATCGCTGCGATAGAGCGCTTCCTTGCGTCCGCTCCGCAACGTGACTTCAAGCAACCGATTTTCTTCCCGCTTCGCGAATTGAGATTCGAGCAAACGATCAATCAGTCCATCGATCGCCACTGCTTTCGATGCGGCGCCCTCGAGGATCGCCTGGTCATAGGGCAGGTCATCGGTCAGGTAAATGCGATAGATCTCGCGCGCACCCTCTTTGTTGGGCCGGTTCACCTTGATTTTGCGATCGATCCGGCCCGGGCGCAGGATCGCGGGATCGATCAGGTCGGCGCGGTTTGAAGCAAGAATGATCACAACTTCGTTTAGTGAATCGATTCCATCCATCTCGGTGCAGAACATCGGCACGAGAGTCGAGAGAATGTTCGAGTAACGCGAGGCGCGCCGCGTCCCGAGGATGCTCTCGGCCTCGTCAATAAAGAGAAATGGCATGTAACCTTCGCGCCGTTTCTCGCGCGCGGTCGCGAAAATTTCCCGCACCATGCGCTCCGATTCGCCGACCCACATGTTGAGAATCTCGGGGCCTTTGATGTGCATGAAATATTCGTGCATGTCGGTGCCCGATTTGCTCCGCAGCTGTTTCGTCAGGTTGTAAGCGGTCGCCTTGCCGATGAGCGTTTTGCCGCAGCCGGGAGGGCCGTAGAGGAGAAATCCCTTCGGAGTCGCGTGCTGGAATTTTTCGAAGAGCTCGGCATGCAAAAGGGGCAGCTCGATCGCATCCCGGATCGCCTGGAGCGCTTGCTCCTGCCCGCCCACTTTTTCCCACGGCAACTCTGGGACGACATCGAGATAATGATCGCGCGATTGCGGGGTCGCAAGGAGCTCGAGCGCGACGCGATAATTTGCATCCACGCGCACGTCGTCGCCTGCCTTGAGCTGGGTGCGCGCCAGCTGGGCGGAGCGTTGCAGGACGACTGACTGCGTCCCGTGCTCCGCCCCAACGCGCAGCCGATCGTCGCTCAGGACTTCCGCGATCTTGCTTACCGGCCCCGCTTTTTCGAAGCCAAGATCGCCCACGATGACGTAGGCCTCATTCACGAGCACGCGCGTCCCTTTTTCCAATTTCGCGAGGCTGATCCGCGGATCGACGTTGCAATAATAATCCGCGCCCCCGACCACGATCTGGGCGGTGTCGCGGGTTGGACTGCCAAGGAAAGTTCCGATCCGGTTTGCCGGCGAAGTGACCTTCTTGATCACCTGCTCGAGTTTCTCGATCATCTCGCGCGCGTCGCCGATCATTTCCTCCTGCGAAGCGATCTCGGCCCGGAGCGCGACCAGCCGATCGCGCGCAAAATTATCCGGCGGGAGCAGGGCGACGGCGCGGTCAAACGCCTCCAGCAGGCTGATCTGCTCTTCGTCGTTAGGCAAACCGGAATGTCCGGGGTGCTGATTCCATTCGTCGCTCATTTCCCTCGTCTTCCCTTGTTCTGATCCTCTCGAAAATAATACGCGCGCAGGTTTCACGCCGCAATCGGAGCGATTTTGCGCGCGCTCTTCTCATCGCTTTATGAGACAGCCCGGAGCGCGATTGCATTCACGTTTTTTTGTTTCTGAAGGGTTGCTGGCACGTCGATGCGGCGACGAGAGCCGCAGCCGGGACCATTTTGCAGCGGAAAAATCCGATTGCGACCGACGGGGCGGCGACCTACGGTTGGTTCCCTTTTTCGAGGAGCCTTAGCTCAACTGGTTAGAGCGCCGCCCTGTCACGGCGGAGGTTGCGGGTTCGAGCCCCGTAGGCTCCGGGAAATCACCGCTTCATCCAGCGAGTTCGTTAGGCAATAAACCGCAGGATTATTCTTTCAACAGACGCTCGTATGCATCGTGCGAACCAATCCAGATCCAGAGAAATCCGTCCGGCACATCTGTAGCAATGGCGCGATAGCCGGTGTTTCCAATTCGAATTGAATAAGCATCGCGCACTTTCTTGAACCGTACCGCCGAACCCCGCGGGTTTTGTTTCCACAGCCGATAAGTACGACGCGCCGCCTGCTTAATCGGCTGCGACAATTCGCGGTAGAGCTGCCAAAACTCAGTCGTTCCCGACGATTTCATCCATCGGCCGACTTCTGCCGGAGGCATGCTCCTTGCGAGCTCGCGTGATCGCCGCGTCCAGTCGGCCAGCTTTCACGTCCTGTTCGAATTGCTTGTCCCAGAGCGCGTCCAAATACTCGCGCAGTTCGCTCGCCAACTTCCATGCCTCGCCAGGCGAAAGTTTTTCTATGGCTTGGCGAATCTCGGCGACCGTGCTCACAATCCAATTCTACAACGACTGCGAAATGCTGTCATATCAACGTTGGGCGGCTGTCAAAAGGGCAGCAAACGGGCATCCGTAAATCCCATCCTCGGGTCGAAATCGACCGGTTTCGGCGTAGATTCGATCGCAAACTTGCAGGAGAACGGACCCAGCAGAAATGGCGTTGCGAGATGTTCCGTTTCGATAAACGAAAAGCCGCAAATGACAAAGGTTACCGGACCGCGTAGGCTCCGGGCCAGCGGACGTTTCGCACCGGCGCGTAAGGGGAAACGCGCACAATTTATCTTGCGCTTTTGCCCAGCCGCAGCTACAAAGCACGGCGCATATGTTGAAATCAATCGTTGCTCTTTTTTCCTCTGCGTGCCTCCTGGCCAGTTGCGCGGCGCCGCAACGCGCGAGTGCACCTCAAGCTTCCGCGGGTTCGGCCGGAGCGGTCAGCACGGTCGACGCCCGGGCGAACAACAGCCAGGCCTATACCACGATGTATGTTCCACCCGAGACGGGTAGTTTGCTCGGTGGTGGCTACGTGCGGGTGCCGAAAAGAGTCACCGGCACCGATGAGCACGCGCTCCTCGGCAACATCAATCTTTTGAACGCGGCTGCCGGCTCGACAGACGAGCGTCCCTTTGTGGTCGCGGCGGTCTCGCGGGTCACGGGTGTGAGTCAAACTGATCTGCTCGCGCAGCAAGACCGTTTGCGGCTGCGCTTCGGCGAACTCTGCGCGATCAACGCCATCGCCCGGGGGAATTCGAGCAAAGTCCACCAGATTGCGTTGCAGCGCGCCAAAGGCCAGAGCTGGGCGCAGCTCGCCCAAGCCAATGGACTAAGCCTCGCGACCGTGGTGGAGACGACCCGCAACGCGAGCGAGCTGACAACCAACAGCTTCAACAGCTACGCCGAGCGCAAAAAGGGCGCCGATCACAAGGTGCGCGACCTCGGTCTGAGCGTCCCGCGCCGGCCTAACGGCTAGGGCTTGGGGAGCTGAGAACAGGCGTCGGCGACACGCTCGCCGATGTCGGTAAAACCACCGGCGTCGGTGTTTGACTGACGGTGCTGGTTGGAAGCGCGAATGCGAAGGTCGGGCTCACAAGCGGTGTTGACGTTGCCGTCGGCGATTCGTTAGGGGAAACAGCCGGGCTGGCGGTGGGAGTTGCCGTCGGGCTGGGGCTCGGAGCGGGTGGCGGCGTCGGTGTTGGTGTAGGAATCAGATTCTGCCAGCGATAGAGCGGGATGGTTGCGCCACCGAGCTGCTGCACCAGGTCTTCGCAACGGCCCCGCATTTTTTCCAGGTCCGGCGGTCCAAATGGGCGATCGGCGGTGTTCGGGAAGACAAGGTAAGTCACTTTCAGCTCGCTTACCGGTCGGTTGTAGGCGGTGGAGCGGGCGTTGATTTCCTTTGCAATCCGGAGCGAGGCTTCCCCCACCCGATCGGTCGGCCCGATGTCGCCGACGATCGCGGGATAAATTTGATCGCCATAGATCACGACCGCGTAATCGCCCACCTTTCCGCTATTCTTCTCGCGCATGAACACTCCCGGCAGGACGACGTAGGGATCGGTCGAGGCGATGAGAAAGCTGAAGTGCTTGAGCGAATCAACTTCCGCTTTCAGCCGTTGAATTGCGATGCGCAGGTCGCGGTTGCGCTCGATCGTCAGGCCCTTTTGCGCGAACTCGGTTTCGTAAGCCCGCAGCTTGTCCTCGGTGGGCGCAAGGAAGGGATTCGGGGTCGCAGTTTTCTTGCGCCAACGATAACTGGTGAACGGCCGGAAATTCGCCGAGCTGCCGTCGATGAGCGGCAGGCGATCGGCGTCTGACCCGTCGGCGTCCACATCCATATCGGCCTGCAAAAGAATCGCCTCCCGTTTCGTCGCCGGCGCGCGCAGGCGCAGGATGGTCTGGCAATCGTAGAAATTGTGCCGGGAAAGGAGCTGATCGAGCCGGACGAGATTCTGGCGCAGGGTCTGGAGCTTGACCTCGTAGAGTTGATGGAAAAGCGGCGAGAGCGCGTCGGGCGCGATCGCTTCGGCGAGATGCGGGAGCAGTTTCGGTAACTCTGGCGTGACCTGCGCCAGTTCCTCGAGGTTTCGGTTCGCGGTCGGGACGCGAACCTTGAGGCGCAGATCGAGGACGTAACTTTCCGGGTCGACTCGTTCGATTGAAGCCGCCGCGCCCGGGGTGGGATCGACCGATGCATGCACCGTGATGCCGCTCCACAGCTTCGCGGTGTCGAGTTTGCCGCTAATGATGGGCGTCCGCCAGGGCGTCGGAGTGGGAAGCTCCGGCGTCGCGGTCGGGGTGGGAATGGCCGTGGGCCCAAGCCGCTGCAGGGTGAGCCGGAGCCGTTCGAGCGAAATCCAGCGCAGGACGATAAGCCCAAAGAGCCCGAGAAAGAGGAGCAGCGCGACCCAACGCAGGGTACTCAGGCGGAACTTGCGCACACGCCGTGGTTACTTGCGAATCCAGGCGGCGATCGCAAACGCGATCCCGATGAAGCTCAGCACCGACATCATTCCCGCCGGCATCATCTCTCCGCTGCGGAAAAATCCGGGAAGAAAATATCCGATGAGAAGAAGGCAAAGAATTCCGCCCAACACAATTCCAGCGAGCGGGTGCGTGGGCAAGAGAAACGCGGCCAGGAGAAGAAGCAGGCCACTGATCCAGCCGGCGATGAGCGAGACCGAGCTTTCCGCCTTAACATAGCCCATAACTCCGCCGCCGATCGTGAGGAGCCCGAAGACAAGGAAGTAGAATTTCGTCGGACCAAACATAGCGCACCTCGGTAAGCCAGATCAGCGGGGCTGTCCAGCGGTCGCATCGTTAGGCGCGCGCGCCGCTAACCGATGCGGAAGCGCAGCTCGCGAACCGCTTTGGCGCCGAAGCGCTGCTTCAATTTGCGCAGAATCTCCGCCTTCACGCGGTCGAGTTCATAATGGAGCGAGGGCTGCAAGACCCGGACGTAGAGAGTCCCTTCGCGCAACGCCATCGGACAGGAATGAGCGGCGATGAACTCGCCGACGACCATTTTCCAGGCCGACAACACCTCTTGCTCGCGGAGGCGTTCGCCCAAGCCGAGCTTTTGCATCACTTTTGCCAACACCTCGGCGCTGGAGCGGGTGCGGTCCGGCGGCGGCGGATCGGAAGGCAAGCCACGCCATTCGGCGATGACGCGACGGCGAAGTGATGGTGACATGGGTTCGTGAATCGTGAATCGTTGATCGTGGAGCGTCAGCTAAGGTGAGGTTGCAGCCGACTCACGGTATAACGATTCACAATTCCAGGCTCAATACTTCTTGCGCATGTTGCTCGGGAGGATGTTTAGCTCGGTGCGATACTTCGCCACCGTGCGCCGCGCGATCGGGATCCCGCGCTGGTCGAGAATCTCGACGATCTCCTTGTCGCTCAAGGGCGCGCTCCCTGACTCGTGTTTTACCAGGTTAAGGATTGCCTCTTTCACACTGGTGTTGCTGACCGAAGCGCCGCTCGAGGTCTGGTATCCGGGCGTGAAGAAGTACTTCATCTCGAACACGCCTTGCGGCGTCGCCATGTACTTGCCGGAGATCGCTCGGCTCACGGTCGTCTCATGCACCCCCACCGCGTCGGCGATTTGCACCATCGTCATCGGCTTGAGATAGGCCGAGCCTTTCTCGAGAAATTCCTTCTGCCGGGCCACGATCTCGTGCGCAATGTTGGAGATTGTCTGCTGGCGCTGGTGGATTGATTTGATGAGAAATTTCCCGCTCCGGATTTTGTCCCGGATGTAATCCTTAACCTCACTGCCGTTCCCGTCCTTGGCCATGATATCCTTGTAAGTGTTGCTGATGCGCAGGTGCGGGATTTGTTCGCCGTTCAGGATCACCTGGTATTCGCCCTGGATTTTTTCCACCGTCACATCGGGCAGGACGTAATTCTGCGGCGCTTCGGCGAAGATTTGGCCGGGCCGCGGATCGAGTTGCGCGATATTGTTGGCCGCTTTCTGCACCTGGTCGACGGGGATGCCCATTCGGCGGGCGATTTCCGGAAAACGCCGTTTCCCGAGATCGACCATGTGATCGGAGATGATGCGGTATTCGAGGCTCTTCTCGCGTCCGTCGCGTTTTAGTTGAATCAAAAGACATTCGCGCAAGTCGCGCGCTCCGACCCCGGGGGGATGAAAGCTCTGGATGAGGGTGAGCATGAGCTCGAATTGCTCCTGCGGGATTCCGGTATTCATCGCCATGTCCTCCGGGGTCGTTTGGAGAAAGCCGTTATCGTCGATGTTACCGATAATCAGCTCGGCGGTCTTGCGATCGTCGGCGCTCAGGACGGTTTGGTTGAGCTGGCTGACGAGATGTTGTTGCAGGGTTTCCTGTGTCGGAATGGAATCGAAGAAAAACTGGCGCTTTTCCTCATCCTCCTGCGAGCGCGCGCTGTAGCTGCTCGACTGCGCCATGTAATCACGCCACTCATCGTCCAGCTTCGCCAGTTGCTCGAACTCCTCCTTGAATTTCTCGTCGGCCGCTGTGTCGGTGTCGCTTGCCGGGCGCTCGTCGTCCGCTGGGTCGGCCAATTCCTCGAGCACCGGATTGGTCTCCATCTCCTGCTGGACGAGGTTGCGCAGCTCGAGCAACGGGGCCTGGAGAATGAGCAGGCTCTGCTGCAATTGGGGCGCGAGGACTTGTTGGAGGGACAAATTTTGCGACTGAAACATTCCCGGCCCGGCCATGCGCAGAGGGTAACAAGTGGACTTTTTCTGGCAAGCAATTTGCGCGCCGCGGCCCGCGCCGCAACCGACAAGGAACGTGACTTGCTCCCTTTTCCCTCGGACCATTCGCCTATGAAAAAAATCATGCTGCTCGGCGCGCTGCTTGCGCTCGCCACTGCGTTCGGCGCGCAATCGCCCGTCTCGAACGACGCGCAGGAACTCGCGCTCGCGCTGAAGGACGTGCAGGCGCAACAACTTCAGATCGCCGATAACCAGGAGAAAATTGACGCGAAGCTCGCGAATCTCGCGGAAGCGATCCGGGTCGCGCGCATCTATGCCAGCCGGGGAGGAGGTCGTTAGGATGAAAAAACTGCTCCTGCCTCTCTTTCTCGCGCTCGGTTTTGCGGTCGCGTTCTTGCACGCGCAATCGCCCACGCCGGATGTCGTGGTGCAGGCCGCGTCGTCCGCGAGCAGCGGTCAGCAAACCGCGCCCACCAAGGTTCTGACCGGCGCCGGCGACATGAAGGAAATCCTCCAAGCCGCCCTGGAAATGAAGGCGACGAACGATGCGACGCTGAAGAAACAACAAGCCGCCCTCGCCACGCTCGACGAACTGCAAAAGGCGGCCGAGGAACTCAAGATTTTCAGCAAGCGGGGCTGAGCGCTGGCGAGCGCCCTCACTGCGGCACCGTGTCCGCCCTGCCCGTCATCGGAACGAAACGAACCGCCAGGATGGCCCGCCGCTCCAGCCGGCCGGCTTTTTTCTCCAGGACGTAAAGTCTCTGATCGTTAGGCGGCCCAACCGGGATGACAATCCGGCCGCCCTCTTTCGTCTGGTCGACGAGCGGCTGCGGCACTCTCTCCGGCGCGCAGGTCACGATCACGGCATCGAAGGGTGCGTGCTCCGGCCAGCCGCGATAACCATCTCCGATCTTCACGTGCACGTTTTTGTAACCGAGCCGCTCAAGGGTAGCGGCGGCTCGTTCGCCTAACGATTGCACAATTTCGATCGTGTAAACTTTCGCCCCCATCTCGGCCAGAATCGCCGCCTGATAGCCCGACCCGGTTCCGATCTCGAGCACACGGTCGCCCGGCTTGACTTCCAATTTGTCGGTCATGAAGGCGACAATGAACGGCTGCGAGATCGTCTGCTCCTCGCCGATCGGCAGCGGCCGATCGCTATAGCTCAAGTCGCGGATCGGCTCCGGCACAAACTGCTCGCGCGGGACTTTGCGCATAGCAGCAAGGACACGCTCGTCCGCGATGCCGCGCATGATGATCTGTTGCTGCACCATCCGCTCCCGCTCGGCGGCAAAATTCTGCGCCGGCACGGTCGCCGCTTTGCAACTCGTCAAACAAAGGAGGAGGCAGATGGCAAACGAATCGAGCCGCGCGGCCATCTTCCACGCTCGCGGAATTCGGCTCGCTTTCCAGCTGCAAACTTCAGCGCATCCGGAGCGTGCTGTCGCTCAGAACTCGATTCGTTAGGCAAGATCCATCGTGGGTCGAAGCTTGCTTTTTCAGAGCGGTTTTGATTCCATCGGACCGTGCCGGCGGAAGATCAGGTCAGTTCCTCCAGAGCGATCGACGGCACGACGCAAATGGGGGCGGCCGCGTTTGCCACCACTCACTGGAGTCTCGTTCTCACGGCCCAGGAGGATTCGCCCGCCGCCGAGGAAGCGCTCGAGACGCTTTGCCGCGCTTACTGGAAGCCGCTCTACGCATTCGTCCGACGAGAAGGCCTCAGCCGCGAGGACGCTCGCGACCTGACCCAGGGCTTTTTCGCCCTCATCCTCGAGCGGCGCGATCTAGATAACGTCCGCAAGGAAAAAGGCCGGTTCCGTTCCTATCTCCTCACCGCGCTCAAACATTTTCTGACGGACGAATGGCGGCGGACGATGACGATCAAACGCGGCCAGGGACGGAAACCGATTTCACTCGAGGAGATCGAGCTGGAAGAGCAGATCGAAAGAGAAGCTCATGACCGGATAACCCCCGAATTGATTTACGAGCGACAATGGGCTTCGACGTTGCTTGGGGGCGTGCTCGGCCAATTGAAAGATGAGTATCGCGCGGCCGGGAACCTCGAAATTTTCGAAGCCTTGAAAGAATTACTCCCGGGTGAGCCGGGCACGCCTTCCCAGGCAGAGATCGCGAAACAATTCGGAATGACAGCCAACGCCGTCCGGCAGGCGTTCCACCGGTTCCGGCATCGCTACCAATTGTTATTGCGCGAGGAGATCGCTCATACGGTGGCGAATCCCGGCGAGGTGGAAGATGAGCTGCGCCATCTCATTTCCGTGATCCGCACGTAACCTGCGATGGAATCGGCCGCAGTACAAATGGGAGGCGGCGACTTCCCGAGTGTGATCCGGGTCATTCGAATCTGTCGAAAGTGCGGCGCAAGAATTTTTGCCGACGCAGCCGAGGGGCTCTGTCCCGGCTGCGTCCTGGAAGCCGCGATCACATCGCCTGAGGATTTCGAAGGCGAAAACGCCGGCTTCACGGAAACCGCGGCGGTGCTCGGCGAGTTGGGTGATTACGAGTTGCTCGAAGAAATCGGTCGCGGCGGCCAGGGCGTGGTTTTTCGCGCCCGGCAAAAACGTCTCAACCGCATCGTTGCCTTAAAGGTGATTGGTCTCGGCCAATGGGCAACGCGAGCGCACCTCCGACGGTTCCGCCGCGAAGCCGAAGCCGCCGCGAGCCTCGATCACCCAGGGATTGTCCCGATCTATGAAGTGAGCGAGCGCGGCGGCTCCTGTTACTTCAGCATGAAGCTGATCGAGGGCGGTCAGCTCCAGGAAGTCGTTAGGCAAAAACCGCTGCCAATCCGGCAGGCGGCGGAGTTGATCGCGAAGATCGCGCGCACGGTGCAGTACGCACACGAACACGGCATCCTCCATCGCGACATTAAACCGGGCAATGTCCTCCTCGATGACAAGGGCGAACCGCACCTGACCGATTTTGGCCTCGCCCGCTTGATCGAGTCGGAGGGGACAATCACCCGCACGCTCGATGTGATGGGGACGCCGAGCTACATGGCGCCCGAGCAGGCGACTGGAAATAACGCTGCTGTCGGTCGCGCGACGGATGTCTATGGGCTGGGCGCAGTTTTTTACCAGCTCCTCACCGGCCATCCGCCGTTTGCCGGCGGCACGACTTACGAGACGATCAAGTTACTCCTCGAGAGCGAGCCGCGACCGCCCCGGCTCTGGAACCGCAAAGTCGATCGCGATCTTTCCACCGTTTGCCTGAAGTGTCTGGAGAAGGAGCCGGCCAGCCGCTATCCCTCTGCGCTCGCGCTGGCGGAGGATTTGGAGCACTGGCTGCGGCACGAACCGATCGCGGCGCGACGGACTGGACTCGTTAGGCGCGGTGCGAAATGGACCCGGCGCAATCCGTCGAGTGCGTTGCTCGCGGCCGCTCTGATTGCTCTCGCCGCAGCGGTGGGATCGATCTTCTGGAACAGCGGGCTCAACAAGCCTCCGCTCAGCAGGGGAATTGCCGTCCTTCCATTCGAGAACCTGAGCGCGGACAAGGACAACTCCTACTTTGCCGCCGCCGTTCAGGACGAAATCCTTTCCGACCTGGCCAAAGTCGCGGACCTCAAAGTGATCAGCCGCACCTCGGCCAATCTCTACAAACCGGAGACGCCACGGAACTCACGCGAGATCGGGCAGCAGTTGGGAGTGACTCATCTCCTGGAAGGCAATGTCCAGCGCATCGGGAATCGGGTCAGAATCAATGCCCAGCTCATCGATGCCCGGACGGACGCTCATCTCTGGGCGCAAGTCTATGATCGGGAATTGGCTGATACTTTTGCGATTCAAAACGAGATTGCCCAGACCATCGCCGACCAGCTTCAGGCCAAAATTTCGGCGCGCGAAAAAGCGGCGATGGCTCAGCCGCCGACCCGCGATGTCCTTGCGAGCAATCTTTACCAGCAAGCGATCGCGATTGAGTCTCGGGATGCGGCGGATCATGATCTGCACCGGGCGATCAGGTTGCTGGAAGAAGCGGTGGCGCGGGATGCGAGTTTTGTGCGGGCTTATTCTGCGCTGGCCCGGCTCGACCTGGTGCTTTACGACGGACCCGAGCACACTCCTGCCAGGCTTGAAAAAGCGAGAAGAGCCCTTGAAAAATCAACACAGCTCGCCCCTGATGCCGGCGAGGTGCACCTCGTCCGAGCGCGATATCTGGCCCGGGTCATGCGCGATTACGATGGTGCGCGCCTCGAGTTGGAGCTGGCCCGGCGCCTTTTGCCTAACGATGCCGGGGTTTACTACGAGAGCGCGATGATGGACCGGCGGCAGGGTCGCGGGGTAGAAGCGTTGCAGCATTTCGATCGGGCGATCGAATTGGATCCACTAAATACCGAATACATCTGTGATGCGGCTGATACGTGCTCAAGCTTTCGTGATTACGCGAAAGCGGTCCGGCTTTGCCAGCGCGCTCTCGCCCTTGATCCGCACGATAACTCCGCCCGGCTGTTTGCGGCCTGTCAGCCGTTATCCGAGCGCGCCGATACCCGGCCGCTGCGCAAGGAGCTGAACACCGTTCTCGCTGAAGACTCGGTGGTCGCGTCCTCAATTTTCGGATATTCATGGTCCTGCGCCATTCTCGAGCGCAACGCAGAGGCTGCGGATCGTGCCCTCGCGACCGCTCCGGAGGAGAGCCGCGGCTATTCCGGCACGCTTCTACCTCGCGAGTGGTTTCAGGGTTACACCGACTGGGTCTTTAATCGTCCGGAGATGGCGCGCTCCGCCTTTATCGCAGCAGCCGCGATCCTGGAGAAACATCTGCGCGACACACCGGACGACGCATTGGGCTGGAGTTTGCTCGGCAAAGTCAGAGCAGCCCTCGGGCAAAAGCAGGCAGCGATTGAGGCCGGCCAGCGCGCTTGCGACTTAATGCCATTGTCCAAAGAGCCAAATTGGGGGCTCGAGCAGCTCAAACGGCTGGCCGTAATTTACGCCTGGGTGGGGGAAAAAGATCGGGCGCTGCAATTACTTAATCTCTACGCCGGCCAATTGCGCTTTAATGATTACGGCGCATTTAAACTCCATCCGGATTGGGACGCACTGCGCGGCGATCCGCGCTTTGAAAAAATCGTTGCCTCCCTTGCGCCGCCAACCGGCGCGCATCGTTAGGCGCGCGCTTTCGCGCCGCCGTTGAACAAATTCGGCCGCTTCGCGTAACAGCCGGGCCGTTCTCTCGCAGTACCTGACAGAACGGCCGCAACTTGCGCCTCCCGACGAGGAGCAGCCAGGGCCACAAACAAAAGGAAAACCACAATGAAAAAACAAACTATTCTGAAACTCGCGCTGGGGATCATCTCCAGCGTTATCCTGGTCAGTGGACCAGAAGCAGGTGCGCAATCGTCGTCTTCGCCAAATTCGAAGAACCTGGTTGGCGTATGGCAGGTCGTGAGGCACGGTGTGGACTGCAGCAGCGGGACGGATCTCAATTCCTTCCCGGCGCTCATGAGCTTCCACCGCGACGGCATCATCAGCAGCCAGGCGGTCCCTCCCGGGTCAACCAATGCTTATGGCGCGGAAGACTTCGGAGTCTGGCAGAACCTCGGCAATCGCAACTACTCCTTCCACTTCATCTCCTACGGCTATGATGATAGCGGCGTCTTTGCCGGGAGCCTCCAGGCGACGGGTTCATTGCAGCTCACCAGTCCGAACAGCTTCAGCTATACCGCCACGCTCGATTTCTACGACGCCAACGGCAATCTGCTCTTTTCCGGCTGCGGGCGAGCAGACGGGACGCGGTTCCAGTAAAACGCGCCGGCCAACCCCGAAGGGTCGCGGTCATCCACCGCGGCTCCTTCGGCGGGCGGCGGGGGCGTGAGCGTGCTGCGGGTCGCAGCGAATAAGGGACTCGCAAATCCTCGTATGCTTCGCAAGCTTCGCGGGTAAATTCCACCCCGAATGCATAACGAGGAGAGTAACGAAATGAACGCCGCCGAAGATGTCGCGGCGGCCGAGGTTTCGCCGGCGCACGAGGGGCCGCCGATGACGGAGCTGGAGCGGATTCGTCATTCCTGCGCCCATGTCCTCGCGACCGCGATCCTGCGGATTTGGCCGGAGGCGCAGTTCGCCGCCGGGCCGCCGGTCGAGAACGGGTTTTATTACGACCTCGAGCTCGAGCATCGCATCTCGTCCGAGGATTTCGAAAAGATCGAGGCGGAGATGAAGAAGGAGATCAAGGCCAACCACCGTTTCGAGCGCTCTGTCGTGAGTCGCGACCAAGCGCTCGGCATGGCGCGACGCGGCGAGCTGGCGTCGTTAGGCGCGCGCCCCGAACCATCGAAATTCAAACTCGACATCATCGAGAACATTCCCCCTGACGAAGAAATTTCGCTCTATCGCAACGGCGATTTTACCGATCTCTGCGCCGGGCCGCACGTCATGCGGACGGGCAACATCGGCGCCTTTCGCCTGACGAATGTGGCCAGCGCCTATTACAAGGGCGACGAGCGCAACCCGCAGCTCCAGCGCATTTACGGCACCGCGTTTAAGACCAAAAAGGAACTCGAAGACTACTTCGCCATGCTCGAGGAAGCGAAGAAGCGGGATCATCGCAAGCTCGGGAAAGAGCTCGAGCTTTTTACCTTCGACGAGGATGTCGGGCCGGGTTTGCCGCTTTGGCTCCCGCGCGGTGCAGCGATCATCGAAGAACTTGAGAAGCTGGCCAAGGAAACCGAGTTCGCCGCGGGTTATCAGCGTGTGCGCACAACAAATCTCGCGCGAGAAAGCTTATACGTTAAGAGCGGTCACCTGCCTTACTACGCCGACTCGATGTTCCCGCCGATGGAAGTGACGGAACACGGGCCTTCCGGCCCGTGCGGCGACCGGGCTTTCAGCCCGGCTTCTGATGAGACTCGCCCGGCTGAAAGCCCGGCCGCCGCGCCGGCTAAAAGCCTGCGTTCCGAGCGCTATTACCTCAAGGCGATGAACTGCCCCCATCACCATAAGCTCTTTGCCGCCGTCCCTCGCAGCTACCGCGACCTGCCGCTGCGCCTCGCCGAGTACGGCTATTGCCATCGCTACGAACAATCGGGCGAACTCTTCGGCCTGATGCGTGTGCGCTCGCTCCAGATGAACGACGCCCACATCTATTGCACCGAGGAGCAGTTCGAGAGCGAGTTCAACGCGGTCAATCAGATGTATCTCGATTACTTCAAGCTCTTCGGGATCGAGAAATACCTGATGCGCTTCTCGACCCATGATCCGGCCAAGCTCGGGCAGAAGTTCGTCGACGAGCCCGAGCTTTGGATCAAAACCGAAAATATGGTGCGCGGCGTTCTCCAGCGGAGCGGGATCAATTACGTCGAAGTGCCTAACGAGGCCGCGTTTTACGGACCGAAGATCGACGTCCAGGTCTGGAGCGCGATCGGCCGCGAGTTCACGATCGCGACCAACCAGGTCGATTTCGCGGTGCCGAAACGGTTCGACCTCTTTTACAAGACCCGCGAGAACACCGAAGCGACGCCGCTCTGCATTCATCGCGCGCCGTTAGGCACGCACGAGCGTTTCATCGGCTTTCTGATCGAGCATTACGCGGGCAATTTCCCGCTCTGGCTCAATCCGGAGCAGGTCCGCATTTTGCCGATCGGCGATGAAGCACCGCTTCTCGACTACGCCCGCAGCATTCTGCAAGAATTACGCGCGCACCAGGTCCGCGCCGAGCTCGACGGCTCGAGCGACAAGATCAACGGCAAAATCCAGCGGGCCGAGCAGATGAAAGTCCACACCATGCTCGTGCTCGGAAAGCGCGACCTCGAGGCCAACGCCGTCAGCGTCCGGGTTCATGGCCGGGGTAACCTCGGGGCAAAGCCGCGCGCCGAAGTGATCGCCGACATTTTGGAGAAAATTCGGAGCCGCGCGGCCTAACGACAAGTCCGAATCAGCGGGCAAAGAGCAGAATCGAGTTGGCCGGCAGGACGAAGCTCGCCGACTGCTCGAAGCCGTGCATGGGCGGGCCGGCGGCGAAAACGGAACCGCCGTTGCCGATCACGTTTGGATTCACCCACGACTCGTAAACGTCGCTGTTGAAAATTTCCCGCCAAACCCCGCCGCCCGGCACACCGATGGCGTAATCGAACCGGTTGAAGGTGGAAAGATGAACAATCACGAAAACGTCGTGCCCTTCTCCTTCCACCCAGCGATGAAAAGCGAGCACCCGGTTTTCATCATGCACGTGCGCGACCTGCAATCCCTGCCCGCGCAGGGCTGGTTGCTGCGATCGGAGCGCCAGCAACTCGGTCGTGAAGCGCAGATGATCCGCCATCTGTTTGTCGCCCGCTTCGAGGCCGGCCCAGCTCAGCAACAGATCGCGATGATGTTCGAAATCATCCGACCATTGGTTTTCCGCGAGAAATTCCTGGCCCATGAAAAGCATGGGAATTCCCGGCGCGGTCAGGCTCAGCCCGGTGGCAACGCGGGCGCGACTCCGCGCATACCACGACCGCGGGTCGGAGGGATCGCCCAGGCGCGCGATCCGTTGCTCGCGATCGAGCAGAACGATGTCGTGATTTTCCGGGCCCTGGACGAAACGCCACTGCTCGAAAAATCCTTCCGGCCAGAGACTGCGCGCCAGAGCGGTCATGTTGAGCGGGCGGGTATCCGGCGCGCTCGCGTTTCCGATTACATCGCGAATTGCGATCCGTAATCCGTCGGTGAGCGAGGTATCGAAGCCCGCGCCCTCGGGCGGCGGCTGGACCACGAGCGGATTGACGTCCCAGTATTCGGCTTTGCCTAACGACTGCGGACGGATAAAGCGCAGCGTGCTCGTCAGGTCCTGGCAAAAACTCCAGCCATGGGGCGCGCCCTCGTGATCGATCACGCTCACCTGGTCGTAGCGGAAGCCGTCGACCCGATATTCCTCGAGAAAAAAGCGCGCGTTCTGGATGAGGAAATCGCGCACCTCCGGTTTGCCGAAGTCAAACACCAGCCCGCCAGCGTGGTCGTGTTGACTGAAATAGAGCGAGTTGGTTCTTCCATCGCCAAAAGATTGCCGGTCGAAGAAATAAATACTCTCGTCGCCAAAATCGCCGCCCGCGTGGTTGTAAACGACGTCGAGGAGCACGGCCAGGCCGTGGACATGGCAGAGATCGATCAGCGCCTTGAGCTGATTCATTTCCCCGCGCAGATCCTCCGCCGTGTAGGGCGCGAGGCCTTTCGCCTCGAGGAGCGGGTTGAGCGCGGCGAGATACGGCGGCAGGTCGGCATCGGCGACGCCGAAATCCATTTCCGGCGAAAAGTAATCGACGCCGTTGTAGCCGAGGCTGAACTGAGTCGGGAATTCCTGGATCGGCATGAGCTGGATCGCCGTGATCCCGAGCCCGGCGAGATAGGGCACCTTGCGCGCGACATCGAGAAAGGTGCCGGCCTTTTCCGGCAGATGCGGCGTGAAAAAAACGCCGACGTGCAACTGGTAGATGACAAAATCGTGGAACGGCGGCGTCACGAACCCGGTCTCATGCCAGGGAAAATCCGGCGAGCGAATAACGCAGTCGCCAGGGAACGGAGTTTCCAGTTCGCGCGCAAACGGGTCGCGTTTCGGTCCTTCGCCGCCGTCACCAACGACGTAAAACTTGTAACGGTCGCGGTCCCGGACACGGGGGAGAAAGCCACGCCAGTGACCCTGCTCGTTAGGCACGAGCAGATTCGTATCATCGGGCGCGGCGCCGTTGACGCAGGCGTGAACGCGGTGCGCATGCGGCGCCCAGACCCGAAACGTCGCACCCCCGGCGATGAGATTGGCTCCCATCGGTGTTTCCCCGGTAATTGAGGCGAGCGAGGCAGGCATGAACCTGAGAATAGGTTCCCGGCCTTCAGCCGTAAAGAAAAGTGCTCGGAGGCCGAGAAAGACGAGTCTGCTTTTGCTAAGCCACAGATTTCACAGATGAACGCAGATTGAAGGCTAAGCAGTGGCTTCTTCTCTTATCGCCGAAATCTGCGTAGTCTGTGGTTGATTTCGCTACGGCCGACCTCTGTAGCCGGGGGCGTTGACCCCGGCTCTCCCGTTTATCCGGCATTCAACCGTTGCCGGGGTCAGCGCCCCCGGCTACAGCTATGGCACAACCGTGAGGACTACCAGCTATGGCACAACCGTGAGGGTGAGATCGTTGCCGTCGCCGCCGGAGTAGCTCGCCTGGAAGTTGTTGCCGTTGATTGTGACGGTGCCGCCATCGGGCAGGTTGCTGAAGGCGCCGCTGATCGGGTTCGGGCTTGTGTTGCTGATCAACGTCAGAGTCAGGCCGCGTCTCAGCCTGCCTTGAGTTTGGCCGACCAGGCTTATGACCGCGCCGTTGATTGTGACTCCGTTGGCAATGACCTTGTCGGTCTTCGCCTTGTTCTTCTTTGCCTGGAAGGTGCAGGTGTAGGTCGCATCGGAGTTGAAGGTGAGGGCGCTTTGGATCGTGAGTGTGGCCTGCTTGCTTGTGCCGACGGCGGGAGCAAGGAAAGCGCCTCCGCCGCTCCCGGTCCCGATCGTGGTCGCACCCGCGACGATTCCTTTGCCGCCCAGGGTGCCGCTGTTCACGTTGAGTGCGCCGGCGCCTGTAGCCGAGCCACTCCGGTTACTCACCTTCACCACACCGCCGCTGACGGCGGTTGGGCCGGTGTAAGTGCTCGCACCGCTCAGCGTCAGTGTGCCAGTTCCAGTCTTAGTTACTCCGCCGCTCCCCTGGATTACACCTGAGAAGGTCGTGCTCTGATTGTTACTACCGATCGTGAGGGTATTCGCCCCGAGTAAGACCGAACCAGCCCCGGCTAAGGAGCCAATCGTCACTCCCGGCCCGTTGTGCGTGCTGATGTCCAGCTCTGCATTGCCGTTGAGCGTGATGCTGCATGTGCCGCCGGTGGATGTCTCCTGAAAGGCAATCATGCCACCTTTGGAGCCATCCACTCCGCCATTCGCGGTGATGTTGGCATTGGCAGCCCTGGCCGCGTCGATGAAGCTTAACGACGTCCCTTCCAGCCCCGCAGCCATGCCGCCATTGATGACGAAGGTGGCCCGGTCAGCTGTCGCGCTGCCGAGGAACATAATGAAGCTGCCAAATTCCCCGGGCGCGCTCGCCCCGACCGCGGTGTAGGTCCCTTCCTCGGCCGTGGCATTCTCGGCAAAGGAGATATTGGTCCCTTCAGTTCTCCCGCCGAAGCAGGTGGCTACCACATGACCGCCATGAGCATTGCCCAGAAGCTCCATGAATGATGGACCGCTCACGGTGATCTGCGCGTTGGCTGCCGTCGAGCTGTCGAAAAAACTGATTTCTCCTTGCGTATCTGTGATTGTCGCGTTGGCCGCAGTCGAGGAATCCCAGAAGTCTACGTGGGAAGCGGCAGTTCCACCGCCCACCTCGAAGGCTGCTGAGCCCGCGGAAGCTGAGTCGTTAAAGATAAAGGTGCTTCCTCCCGCTCCACCAAAACTGGTCGTCTCCCCGGCAGTCCCAGAATTGTAGAAGAGAAACGCTCCTGTAAAAAACTGATCGGATTCGCACAGGAAAGTCTGGAGTTTGCCTGATCTGTTCACAATACCTACACCACTAATCTTGAGAGGGCTGCCTATAGCAGACGAAATTGTAAACGAATCGGAGGCTGGATTAAAATTGATTCCACTAATCTCCGTCAGGGCGGAAAGCGCGACTTGCGTCTGAGTCGAGGTCGTGAAAGTCGCGATATCAGACGAAGTGCTGGGCACCGTCTGCGGCACCCAATTAACAGCCGTGTTCCAATCGCCAGTTGTTGGGTTGGCAGCCCACGTGGCGCTGCCCGCGAGGGAGTGCCGCGGCGCAGCTAAAAACAGCGGCGCAGCGGCGACTATGAGATTTAAGATTTTCATTTATCCCAAAGGTCATGGGTAGCTATGGAGGAAACTAATGACATCCGTACTCACACAATTATTCGTGGTTGGGTCGATCACATGCCAGTTGTCGTAGGCGTGGTTGTCGCTTCCCTCGAAGAAGGTCTTCGTTACGATCGCTCCAATACCGAAAAGTGCGTCGTACATGTCATCTTCCTGGGTCCACGAAACGGTATCGTACTGACTCGCATACAACCTGACTGGTGGGCTACTTGTCGCCACGCCAGTCGCGACCGACGAAACCCACACTGCGAACAGTGTGTGTGTGTGTGAACTGGCGAGATGACGATTTCATGGGCGGCGATGGTGCGGCAGAGACCGCGCGATTGTAAAGCACAATCCTCTTTTTAGCGGCAAGAATGTGGTCCCCGCTCAAAAGCGGCCGGTTCAATTCTCCTGCTCTTGCTCCTGCTCCTAATCCCGCTGCCTCTCCTGCTCGTGCTCCTGATCGTGCTCGTGCTCGCAAGTGGAGATTCGAGGAAAGAGGAGGTTTACGATCACGATCACGATCACGAGCAGGAGCACGAGCGCATTGGCGCGAGGTCGATGCAAGCGGTTGGAACAGCGGGCGCTGGCGGCAAACGATTCCGTGGTTACATGGCTGGTGAATTTCCATAGTAACGAATCGAACTCGAAGCGGTCGGGCTGACGACGGCGCCCTCGAGCGTCGTTAGGCCAGCGCGCATCGCCGAAGCGCCCGCCAGCCTCGAGTGCAGCGAGTAGGGCACGCTCGAGCTGGCGGCAACCGGCTCGTCATCGGGATCGTCAGGCGCGATGAGCTGATTGATCCGGCGAGCCTGCGCATCCGGAGCAAGCGCCTCCATGTCATCGGTCGAATGGCGGGTCGGCACTGGTATTGCCGGACACGCGATCGTTTCGAGATGAAACGCCCGGATTAATCGGCCCGTGACCAGGTCGTGCTTCGCCCGAGAAATGGCAGACCGAGCACAAACCCGCGCAACTCCAGCGTGTCGCCCTTGCATGTGACCCGGCAACTGTAGGTCTTGCCGTTCTTCGGATCGTAAATCCGGCCGCCTTCGTAGCGGTTCGGGTCATCGCTCTTGTGCAGCCCGCGCAGAATGATGAGGCCAAGGGTAGAACGATCGCGTAACGCGGGATCGGGATTGTTTTTGTCCACCTTCGGTTTGCCGTCTGCGAGCGGCTCTTTCAGCCAGACGATCTTCGCCTCGAAGCTGTCACCCGCCTGATAGATTTCCAGCTTTGCGTCGTGCTCCTGATTGTACCAAAGGCCGCACAGTGGATCGGGCGCAGCACTCGCCGCGAGAGCGAGCCAACCCAGAAGCGAAAGCTGGAGACGAAACACGTCAGGACAAAGTTCCAACTCCAGCCGCACTGCAAACCGAAAGCCGATTCGCGCTTGTCTCGGCCGTGCAATCAGGTCATTACTCGCAGATGCAGAACCTGGTTCCCGCCCTGAAAAGGCATTTCGGCTACGCCGCCTTTCGCCCGCTTCAGGAAGAGATCATGCGCGACGCGCTCGCCGGGCGCGATCTATTTGTCCTGATGCCGACGGGCGGCGGGAAATCGCTTTGTTTTCAATTGCCGGCACTGCTCCGCGACGGGCTGACGATTGTCGTCTCGCCTCTCATCTCGCTCATGAAAGATCAGGTCGACTCGCTGCAGGCGAGCGGAATCCCGGCGACCTTTCTCAATTCCGCGCTCGACGGCGCGGAAGCGCGGAGCCGGCTGCGCGGATTGCATGGAAACGAATTTCGCCTCCTCTACGTCGCGCCTGAGCGACTCATGCTCGACAGTTTCCTCGAACGGGTGCTGAACTGGAACATCGCCCAGATCGCGATCGACGAAGCCCATTGCATCAGCGAATGGGGCCACGATTTCCGGCCGGAATATCGGGCGCTGAAAAAGCTGCGGAAGATTTTCCCGACGGTGCCGATCATGGCCCTGACCGCGACCGCGACCGAGCGGGTCCGGAATGACATTGTCGGTCAGTTGAATCTGCGCGAGCCGCGTTCCTACGTCGCGAGCTTCGACCGGCCGAATCTCACCTATCGCGTGGTGCCGAAAGACTCGCCCTACGAGCAGCTGTTCGAGTTCCTGGAGGAGCGGCCTAACGAGAACGGGATTGTCTACTGCGCGAGTCGCAAGAGCGCCGACTCGGTTGCGCGCAAGTTGAACGAGGATGGCATTTCGGCAAAACCGTATCACGCCGGGCTCGAAGCGAAAGAACGGAGCCAGCACCAGGAGATGTTCCTGCGCGACGACGTGCGGGTGATCGCGGCCACGATCGCGTTCGGGATGGGAATTAATAAGCCGAATGTGCGTTTCGTCGTGCATTACGACCTGCCCAAGAACATCGAGAGCTACTATCAGGAGACCGGGCGCGCCGGCCGCGACGGGTTGCCGAGCGATTGCGTGCTCCTTTTCAGCGCCGGAGACGTGGTGAAGCAAACCCGTTTTATCGACGAAAAGAGCGAAGCGGAAGCGCGGATCGCGCGCGAGCAGTTGCGCCAGATGGTGCATTACGCCGAGACCCGCGAATGCCGGCGCACCGTGCTCCTGCGCTACTTTGGTGAGGATCGGCCTGACGAATCCTGCAATGGCTGCGATAATTGCCTGAGTCCGCGCGAGACATTCGACGGCACGATCCCGGCGCAGAAGTTTCTCTCCTGCGTTCATCGCGTGCAGCAGAAGAGCGGGTTTGGGTTTGGACTTAATCACATCGTTGAGGTCCTGACCGGTGCGAAAACCGAAGCGGTGCGCCAGCGCGGACACGACCAGCTTTCGACCTACGGCATCGGAACGGAACTCTCCCGGCCCGGCTGGCAGGCGCTGGGCCGCGAGCTGCTCCGGCTCGGATTTGTGGAAGCAGCGCCGGGAAAATTTGCGACCTTGAACCTGACGAGCGCGGGTCGGGAAGCGTTGCGCCAGCGCACGTCCATTACGCTCACGAAATTGGAGCCGGCGCGCCCTCGCGCCGGCGGAGATGGCACGGCAGCGGCAGGCGGCCCGAGGGCGGGCCGGCTCCATGATCGCGCCGGAAGTATTGAATGCGACGAGGCGCTCTTCGAGCGACTGCGACTCGTTAGGCGGGATTTGGCGGACGAACGCAACGTTCCGGCCTACGTCATCTTCTCCGATGTCAGCTTGCGCGAGATGGCGCGCAGTTATCCGATTACGCCTTCCGAGTTCCGCCGCATTCCTGGCGTGGGTGAGCAGAAGCTGAAGGATTTTGCCGGGCCGTTCCTCGGCGCAATCGAGGAATACCTCGCAGGAAATCCGCGGCAGGATTTCGGTCCGCGTCCTCCCGCCACCTCGCGGCCGCGGCCGCGCCTGAACGAGAGCGAAGCGGAAACCTTGCGCCGGTTCCAGAGCGGCGAAAGTATCGACCAGATCGCGCGCGCTCGCGGCTTCGTCCCAGGCACAATCGCGACGCATCTGGCCCTCGCGATCGAGCAGGGGGCGCCGATTCCGCTCGAGCGTTTCCTTAACCCGGCCCAACAAAAGGAGATCGCGGCGGTCTATGACAAAGTCGGGCCGCGCAATCTCGCCGGTCTGCGCGATTCGTTAGGGCAGAGATATTCCTACGAAGAGTTGCGCATCTTCCGCGCTTTCGCCGAGCGTCGTTAGGCGTTTCATCCCGACGCAATCCATTCGTCATCCCGAGCGAAGTCGAGGGATCCCGAGGAACAACCATGCAGCGCCGACCGCGCACCTGGCGGCCATGCTCCGCTTCGCCAAAACTTCAGATGCCGCGCTCGGCGTTCGGGCTAATTTTGCCGCTCTCTTCCATGAGCGTCTCCGACCTGCCGGCAATCAACGCGACCTTCAACGGCATCAGCACGGTTTTCATTTCGTTAGGCTGGTGGTTTATCCGCCGCGGGCATTGGCGCCAGCACATCGCCTGCATGATCACGGCGCTGGTTTCCTCCTCCTTCTTTCTCGCCGGCTACCTCATTTACCACGCGCAGGCGGGGGAAAAATCCTCCGGCTATCACGGGATCATCGCCTGGTTCTATTTCCCGATGCTCATCTCCCACATCCTGCTTGCGTTCCTCACCCTCCCGCTCGTCATCCTCACGCTCGTGCCGGTGTTTCAGCGGCGCTGGGACAGACATCGGCGGATGGGGAAATGGACCATGCCGGTCTGGCTTTACGTCTCGGTCACGGGCGTGCTCGTTTACCTGGTGCTGTATCACTGGTTCCCGCCCGGCAGTCTTGCGCAGGTGCGCTAGTTGATGTTTGATCAGTCACGCCCAGCCCAAACGCGGGCAACCTATGGTAACGATCGCGACCTACAACGAGCCGGCAAAGGCGAAACGCCTGAAGGAAAAATTCCGCGAAGCCGGCCTCAAGGCCGATGTGCATAACGAAGCCAACCTCCAGACCTACGCCTTCATGTCGAAGCCGAAGGCGAACGCGCATGTCATGGTGGACGAAGCCGATTTCGGCCGCGCCCAGGAGCTGATGGTGGAATGGGAAGCAGCCGATCCGGATATCGCGGCGCTGCGCTGCCCGCAATGCAATTCCACCCGCATCCAGTATCCCCAGCTGACGCGGAAATTTCTCACCACCGGGATGGCGGCGATTCTCCTCGCGCTCAAGGTTTTTCCGAAGGAATACTACTGCCAGGATTGCCATTTCACCTGGAGCGATGAAGTGGAGCTGCCGCGCTATCGATTTTGGGACGCGCTCTTTTCCCGGCGGAAAACGGAAGGTTGAAGCAGACCGAGGGGCAACCGCGACGGGTCCTGGCTCGTTAGGCGCAGCCCTTTCGCTGGGATGAAATGGATCTTCGCCTTTCTCCTCGCCGTCGTGATTTTCGGCGGGGCGGCGCTCTTTAGTTACAAGATCTTTATCCGGCCGGAGATGATCGCGCGGGCGGAACAACGCGCCGGCGCTCCGGCCCTGCCGACCCCGGACGTGGGCCGGCCGGAATTCGAGGCGGCGAAAAAATTGAAGGAGGAAGGCAAACTGACCGAAGCTCGCAGCGCGCTGACCAATTTCATCCAGCGCTATCCGAGCGGCCCGCATGTCGGCGAAGCGCAGGACCTGCTCGGCGAGGTCAATACCTCGATCCTGCTGAGCGATTATCCCTCGCCGGAAAAGGAGGTCTACATCGTGCGGAGCGGCGATGTCCTTGCCCGGATCGCGCAAAAACTAAAATCCACCCCCGAGCTGATCATGCGCACCAATAATTTGAGCGGGACGATGCTTCGGATCGGACAAAAACTGCTCATCTCGCATCCCGATTTCTCGATCCTCATCCAATGCGAAACGAAGTGGCTCTACCTGCTCGACCACGAACACTTCTTTAAGCGTTATCGCATCCTCGATGAAAAACTTCCGGGAAAGAAGCCGGCGAAAATCAATACCCGCGTGGCCGAGATCATGGCGTGGAAAAATGGGAAACGGATCGGGATCGGGAGCCGCGAATTTCTCAACAGCACCCGCTGGATCCGGCTCGCGCAGCCCGGCTATGTGATTTATTCCGAGCCGGACGACGCGCACCAGATCCTCGACGTGCCGCCGCCGCCGGAGGGCATCGGGATGGCGGCGAGCGACGTGGAAGAGCTCAGCAGCCTTGTCAACACGCGCACGCCTGTCACGGTGATGCCATGAACGGTGGAGCGTGAATCGCAATCCGGAGTTGCCGATGCCAGCGTAGCCGATGTAACGATGTAACGGTTCTCGATTTGACGGACCATCAGGCCCATGGATTTCCAACCGCTCGAGTTTGAAAAGCCGGTGCTCGAATTGCAGCGCCGCCTCCAGGAGCTGAAGTCGCATTCCGACAAGCACGACCTCGATTTCGACCGGGAAGTCGAATCGATGGAATTTAAAATTCGCGAGACGCGCCGGCAGATTTACGAGAACTTGACGGCCTGGCAGCGGGTGCAGATCGCGCGTCACGTGCAACGGCCTTTTTCTCTCGATTACATTTCGCGCTGTTTTACCGGTTGGATCGAACTGCACGGCGACCGTGTTTTCGGCGATGACAAAGCGATGCCGTGCGGGCTGGCGAGGCTCGGGACACAGCGCTGCGTCGTGGTCGCGCAACAAAAAGGCCGCGACACGAAGGAAAATGTGAAGCGCAATTTCGGCTGCGCCTACCCCGAAGGTTATCGCAAGGCGCTGCGTGTGATGAAGCTGGGGGAAAAGTTCAACCTGCCCGTGATCGCGCTCATCGATACGCCGGGCGCTTATCCGGGCATCGGCTCGGAGGAACGCCATATCGCCGAAGCGATCGCGGTCAACCTGCGGGAGATGATGACGCTGCGCGTGCCGATCATTGCCTGCGTCATTGGCGAGGGCGGTTCCGGCGGGGCGCTGGGGATTGGCGTGGCCGATCGCGTTTTGATTTTGGAAAATGCCTATTACTCGGTCATCAGCCCGGAAGCGTGCTCCGCGATTCTCTGGAAGGATCGGAAACACGGAGCGGAGGCGGCCGAAGCGCTCAAGTTGACGGCGGAAGATTTGAAGCGGCTGGGCGTGATCGACGAAGTGGTGCCGGAACCGGAAGGCGGCGCGCATCGAGATCATGATTTGGCGGCGGCGAATCTCGGCGCGGCGCTGCGCCGCAATTTGAAGTCGGCGCTAGAGGTGCCGATGGAGAAACTGCTCGCGGCGCGCTACGCGAAATATCGCAACCTCGGCAACTTTTCCGAGGCGCGGGCCAAGAACGGCGCCTAGAACTTGTCCGCGTCGTCCCGCCTAACGACGTTTGGAGCCGGCCCGCCCCCGGGCCGCAGGAGACCCGGGAGGAGATCCCGATGACCGCAGGAGAAATCGCGCTGACGGCCGGAGGGCCGGCCGTCTCCAAATGCCTGCCTAACGAACTCCGGCGTTCAGCAGGATCGGCTTCGGCGGCCGTTCCTTCATCCCGGGCGGGAGCGGCGGGTAGAGATAGCGCAAGACCGCTTCGAAGCGAAAACCCCAGGCCGCCTCACTGTGATCAGCCCCTTCCGCTTCGATGTACTCGAGATCGTCGTCCAGGCGCCAGCCCTTCTCGACCAGCCGGTCGCGCAACACCCGCGCGCGTTGCCAGCCGTCCTCATTCGTCCCGGTGTCGAGCCAGATTTTGAGCGGCAACTTCGCCCGCAATTCTTCCACCATCCGCAGGATCACGCAGTCGTCCCACCAGATCGAAGGCGACATGACGGCAAGGCGGTTGAAGACCTCCGGATACCAGAGGCCAAGCGCGAGCGTGGCAAGCCCGCCTAACGACGAGCCGCCAACTCCCGTGAATTCCGCTTCGCGGCGGGTCCGGAAATGGCGGTCGATGAAAGGTTTCAATTCCTCGATGAGAAAACGGCCGTAGTGCCGCAGCATTCCGCGACTGCGCCTTTTTCGCGTCGGCGTGCTTTCGATCACTCCGCGCGTCGGCGCGTACTCGTGGATGCGATTCTTTCCTGTGTTCGCGACTGCGACGATGATGAGCGGCTCGATCAGCCGGCGCCTGACCAGACGCTGCGCGGTCTCGTCCACGCCCCACTCGACTCCCGCAAAGGCAGTGGCGGCATCAAACAGGTTCTGGCCGTCGTGCAGATAAATGACGGGATAGTGCTCCCGGGTCGCGCGGGCGTAACCGCGGGGAAGGTAAACGAGAATGTCACGCCGGTTGCGCAGGATGCGGGAGGGGAACTGCGGCAGTTGGTGGATGTTGCCGGTGAGCGTGTGTTTCTGGTCCATGCGAGGCGGTTGTATCGTCGAGACAAATCATCGGCGCAACTGGCGTGGGCGGACGTAACGCAACTGCGCGCCGCCCTTGTCATCCCGAGCCGCCGGAGGACGGCGAGGGACCTCGCAATGTTCGAAGCGCTTCCGCGAAAGTCACGGCGTGCTATAGCTCGCACGCTTTCCCTGGTTGAAACACGAATTCCAGTTGCGAGGTCCCTCGCCGCGCTGCGCCGGCTCGGGATGACAGAAGCGGCTAGCGCCGTTTTCCCATGTGCGTTTACCCTGCGTTCTCTGCGCCCTCGCCCTTCCGGCGATGCGACTACGGTTGCGGGGTGACGTTGTAGATTTCTACCAAACCGATGCCGGTGTTGCCGGTCGCGTCAGAGAGGATCGCGGTGTAAGCGCCCGGGAGCAGAGTCTGAATCGTCGCCGCTTCGAGCGCATTGGGCGGGGCCAGATTAGCGCCCGCGATCAGGGCCGCCCCGGGATCATCCTGCCAGTTATCATTCGTCGCCACCGTGACGCCGAACGCGTTGATGATCGTAATCGTCGGATTCGGCAGGACGTTGGAAACAAAGGACGCCAGCGATGGCCCGAGGCCGCGGATCACGACCGTCTGGCCCGTCGTGCCGCCGACGATTGTCCCGGCAATCATCGTCCCTTCTCCAAGGTCGACAAAGCCGCGGGTCGAAATGTTGAGTAACTCGGGGGTGTTGAGTGATTGAACATCGTAGACCTCAACAAGAGCGATGTTGTTGCTCACGTCGTCGATTCCCGGCACGACGACGGTGTAGGCGCCCGGAGAGAGCGTGATGTACAGCGCGGCCTCGCGCGTATCGGTTGGCGCAAGCCCGGCGTCAATCACGAGTTGGGCATTTGGATCGTCGGCCCAATTGTCGTTGCTCGCGATCATTTGTCCGGAGGAGTCGAAAAGCTGGAGACTCGGATCGAGTAGCGGGGCGAGAACGCCACGCGCGCCTAACGACGGCCCGAGGGCGCGAACGACGATGGCCTTTTGCGCGCTGCCGTTGCCGAGAATGAATCCGCCAATGAGAACATTGTCACCGGTTTCGGCCCGGGCCCGGGTCGAGATGTTGAGGAGGGTCTCGCCGTTGGGCGTCGGCGTCGGGGTTGCGGAGGGATTCACGGTCGGCGTGACGCTCGGGGTCGGAGTGGTGGAGGGGCTTGGAGTAGTGGAAGGCGATGGGGTGACGCTCGGGCTTGGCGTGACGCTCGGCGAGGGAGTGACAGAAGGCGAGGGCGTTGGACTGCCCGAAGCGGTGGGCGTGGGCGTCGCCGTCGGGGTGATGGTCGGCGTGACCGTTACGGTCGGAGTTGGGCTC
This sequence comes from Chthoniobacterales bacterium, assembly GCA_036825615.1. Classification (GTDB taxonomy): domain Bacteria; phylum Verrucomicrobiota; class Verrucomicrobiia; order Chthoniobacterales; family UBA10450; genus JAICXG01. Next base: position 16,871 of record DAISXY010000014.1, on the reverse strand, counting down.
GGCGTTTGCGCGCGACTTGTCGCTGCGCCCCCAATCAGGACCGCAAGTGCAACTGCAAAAAACCGGAGGCGCGATCTCTTTTGCACATCGAGAAAGTGGAACGGCTCAGTCCTGAGGTAAAGCGCTGCCTGCAGCTCGAACCCCCGCGGTTCCCGCCGCCCCGATAAAATTCTGCTGTCCAGAGACTCGGCGAGCACGCATTCTCGCCGCCGTTTGTAAATGAGCGACTTTGTCGTCCAGCATCCTCCCGGCTTTCGCGCGCGGCGGGGATTGAACTGGGGCTTCATCGGCCTGCTTTACACTTCGTTTTACACCTGTCGCTACAACCTCGCGATCGCGAACCGATCGATCAGCAACGAGTTCGGATTCAACAAAGCGCAAATGGGCAGCATCATCACGACCGCGCTGCTCGCCTACGCCTGCGGTCAGATCATCAACGGCTTGCTCACCGATCGGATTGGAGGGAAGCGCGCGATGCTCATCGGCGCCGCCGGCACCGTGATCATGAACACGCTTTTCGGGTTTGCCTCTTTTTGGGGATTGCTGCCGCTGTTCATTCTCATTCGCGGGGTTGATGGCTATCTCCAATCCTTCGGCGCGCCGGGAATGGTGAAGATCAACGCTGCCTGGTTCGCGCCGACCGAGCGCGGCACGTTCGCCGGCATCTTCGGATTCATGATTAACGCCGGGCGTTTCCTCATCAACACTTTCGGACCGGCGCTGCTCGCAGGCTTTGTCTTTCTCGGGCTTTGGTATGTGCGGCCGCTGCATTGGCGCTGGTTGTTCTGGATCCCGGCGCTGCTCACCACCTGCGCCGGTGTCGGGATGGCATTGGTCGCGAAACCAACACCGCACGAAGCGGGTTTCTCTCATTTGAATGTTGATGCGGTGGAAGATGCGAGCGACGCCCGGGTTCCGCTGCGATCCGTGTTTTTGACCATCGCGAGCAATCCCGTCATCTGGATTGTGGCCTGCGCCTATGCCTGCACCGGCTCGGTTCGGCAGGGAGTCGATCAATGGTTCTTTCGTTACATGCAGGACGTGCATCAGCTCGATCTCACCGACCCGCGCTTCAAGTATCTCGGGATCGGGATTCCGCTCGTAGCGTCGTTAGGCTCGATGATCTCGGGCTATATCTCGGATAAGGTTTTTCACGGTCGCCGAGCACCGGTCGCGGCCGGTTGTTACTTCCTCGAGAGCGCGGTGATTCTCACGGCGGCCCAGTTTTCCTCGCCCAACTCCGCCGTGATCTTTTTGATCCTCATCTCCTTCACCGTAAATGCGACGCACTCGATCCTCGGGACGGCGGCGGCGATGGATATTGGCGGCGCAAAGATGGCCGGATTCGCTTCGGGGTTGATCGATTCGTTTCAATATTTCGGTGGCAGTCTGGCGGGATTGCTTCTCGGCTATCTGCTCGACCGAAGCTGGAACTGGTATTTCTATTTCATGGCGCCCTTCGGGATCATCGGCGGGTTGCTCATGCTCTCGATTCTGGGCCGAGTGACGCTGGCCAAGCCAGTTCGAACCTGACGTAGCCGCAACTTTGTCATCCCAGTCGGCGAAGCGCGACGAGGGACCTCACGGGCTACTCCCGGCGTCGTGTGTTTGACACGCCCCAGGGAACGCTTGCGGGGTCCCTCGCTGCGCTCGGGATGACAAAAGGTAAGTTCGGCGCCCGCAAATTTTCTCGCACATGCCGCGCCCGACCATATAAGTAGCCTTTTCTTGGATGACCGCCGTTGCTGAGCCCGATGATGCTGCGCCTCTCACTGCGGAGGCGCATGAGCCGAGTTTCCTCGGGCACCCGCGCGGGCTTTGGTATCTCGCCTTCACCGAGGCGTGGGAGCGTTTCTCCTACTACGGGATGCAGGCCCTGCTGGTCCTTTACATGGTCAAGTTTCTCCTCCTCCCGGGCCAGGTCGAGCATGTCCTGGGGTTCGCGGCGTTTCGGAAGCTTTACGGCGGCTTGGAGGGTCAGGCCCTGGCCTCGGCGATCTTCGGCACTTACACGGCGAGCGTATATCTCACACCCATCCTCGGCGGCTTTCTCGCCGATCGCTTCCTCGGCAAACGCCGCGCCGTCCTGCTCGGGGCGATCACAATGGCTGCCGGCCAGTTCCTCATGGCTTCCTCGGCCGCTTTTCTCTTCGCGCTCCTCTGTCTCGTTTTCGGCTGCGGATTGATCAAGGGCAACATCGCCAGCCAGGTCGGCTCGCTCTACAAACCGGAGGACCTGCGCCGGGCCGATGCCTTTCAGATTTTCTATCTCGGGATCAACGCCGGGGTCATCGCGTCGCCGCTGATCGTCGGCACCCTCGGCGAGGTTTATGGCTGGCACTATGGGTTCATCGCCGCTGGCGTTGGGATGCTGCTCGCCATCGCCATTTATCTTTCGGGACAAAAATATCTGCCACGCGAACACATGCAGGCCCGGAGCGCGACCAGCCCGCGTCCTCGCCTAACGAGCGCAGATAAGCGAGCGATTGTTGCCCTGCTCCTTCTCATCCCCGTGCTGGCGGTGGCGATTGTGCCTAACAATCAAATCTTTAATGCCTATCTCGTCTGGGGCGACCAGCAGTTCGATCTCTCCTTCGCGGGCCGGAAACTGCCCACGACCTGGTTGATCACCCTCGACGCGATCGTGAGCGTCACTTTCCTTGCCCTCGTCGCGCTCTTTTATCGCTGGTATGGCAAGCGCTATCGCGAGCCGGATGAGATCACCAAGATCATTATCGGCTCGATCTTTTCCCTCCTCGGCATGCTCTGTCTTTTCATGGCCGCGTTGACCCAGCCGCCGGGCGGGAAAATCGGACTCGGCTGGCCGGTCGCGTTCCATGTGGTCAACAGCATCGGCTTTGCTCATCTCCTGCCTATCAGCCTCGCGCTCTTCGCGAAAGTCGCGCCGAAACAGGTGAACGCGACCATGATCGGGCTCTATTACATTGCCTTCTTCATCGCCAACACTCTCGTCGGCTGGGTTGGCGGCTTTTACGAGACGATGGCCACGACCAATTTCTGGCTCATGCACGCCGGGTTTGCCGCCGGATCAGGTCTCTGCTTTCTCGCCTTCAAGTTATTCCTCGGCCATTATCTGAGTGCAGAGACGGAGCAAACTGCGCGACCGGCAGCCGCGTAGAACATTACAAGAGCGACAGTTGTTCGTCAGACCGGCGAAAACCCCGCGTCGAGAGAACCGGGCGTTCGCACATTCCGGCGCGTTTGCAGCCGGCGGCAAAGAGCGCGCTGATTTGTTCGGCGAAAATTCCTTCGCCCCGCATCCGCGACTTGAACCGCGGATCGTTCAGCCGTTCGCCCCCGCGCAGATGGCGGATGCGGCCGAGCACCTTCTCTTTTCGATCGGGAAAATGCTCTTCCAGCCAGCGCTCGAACAAAGGCGCGACCGCATACGGCAGCCTGACCACGACGTAACCGGCAAAGCCCGCCCCGGCTTCCGCCGCCGCTTCCAAAATCGCAGGGATTTCGTGATCGTTCAGCCCGGGAATAATCGGCGCGGTCATGACCCCGACCGGCACGCCGGCGGCGCGCAGTTGTCGCACCGCGTCGAGCCGCGCGCGCGGCGTCGAGGTGCGGGGTTCGAGCACGCGCTGCAATTTTGGGTCGAGCGAAGTGATCGAGATGTTGACCGCGGCGGCCTGGTGCGCGGCCAGTTCGCCTAACAAATCGAGATCACGCGTGACGAGGGCGTTTTTCGTAATCATCGCGACCGGGTTGCGAAAACGGAGCAGCACTTCGAGGCAGCGGCGGGTAATCTCGAGTTTCCGCTCGACCGGCTGATAGGGATCGGTCACGCCGCTCATCACCAGCGTCTGCGGTTTCCATTTTGGAGAAGAAAGCTCGGCCGCGAGGAGTTCCGGCGCGTCCTCCTTCACCATGATGCGGCTCTCGAAATCGAGCCCGGCGGAAAAGCCGAGGTACTCATGGGTGGGCCGGGCGTAGCAATAGATGCAGCCGTGTTCGCAGCCGCGATAGGGGTTGATGCTCGACTCGAAGCCGACATCGGGGCTGTCATTGTGCGCGATGATCGAGCGGGAGAAATCGCGAAAGTAGATGGTCTTGCGCGCCGGCCGTTCCGGGTCGTGTTCGTCTTCCGGGTCGGGTTCGAGGTGCAGCTGCTCGAAGCGATTGGCCGGGTTGCTCGAGGCGCCGCGGCCGTGGATTGGAACCGGCATTGGTCACGTTCGTGTGAACATGCGTTCTGTCCAGCAGAAAAGTCGTGGCGCGCTGTAGCCGGGGTCGGCGACCCCGGCCGGGCGCAGGAGAGATTTGGAAACGAACGGGCGCTGGGTGCGTACGCTCGATAAACGAGAGACGCTCCACGCGAGAACCTCGACCCGGCCGGGATCACCGATCCCGGCTACAGCGGTCGCGCAGCTAAGGCTGCTTGCGATTTCGGTTGGCCGCGTGTGGCGCTGCCCCGAGGATAAAATCATGGCGGCAAAAAGAATTCCCGCGCGCAGTCGCGGCATGCTCGACTTCCTCGCGCGGCGTTCGCCTTTTACCCGCCAGGTCGTGCTGCCGGCCGAGAATTTCATCCACAGCGAGACCGCCGGCGCCGCTTTCCTCCTCGCCGCCGCCGTCATTGCTCTCCTCTGGGCCAACTCCCCCTGGAGCGCGAGCTATTTCCACCTCCGCGCCAACGTCATCACCGTCATGCTCGGGCCGTTTCGCATCGCGGACGATCTGACTCACTGGATCAATGACGGCCTGATGACGATTTTCTTTTTCGTCGTCGCGCTCGAGATCAAGCGCGAGCTGGTGGATGGCGAGCTTTCCACTTTCAAAAAAGCTGCGCTCCCGGTGACCGCCGCGCTCGGTGGAATGCTCGTGCCGGTCGCCATCTTCCTCGCGATCAACGCGGGCGGCGAGGGCGCCCACGGCTGGGGCATTCCGATGGCGACCGATATCGCTTTTGCGCTCGGTGTCCTCGCGCTCGTGGGGCCGCAGATTCCTTTCGCGCTTCGGGTTTTCCTTCTCGCCTACGCGATCGTCGACGATATCGGCGCCATCCTCGTGATCGCCTTTTTCTACAGCGGGAACTTGTCACTCATCGCGATCGGCTGGTCGGTTGCGATCCTGGCAGTCATCGTTCTTCTGCGATTTGCCGGTGTTCGCTGGATCCCGGTTTATATCATCCTTGGCGTTTGTTTCTGGGGCGCGGTTTTTGAGTCGGGCATTCATGCCACGATCGCCGGGGTGATTCTCGGTCTGCTCGCCCCCTCGCGCGCCTGGATCAGCGCCGGCGAAACCGTCGACCAACTCGAAAAATCGCTCCCGGATTTGCGGAAAGCGGTCGAGAACAAGCAGCGCCAACGCGGGGAAGCCATTCTGGGCGAGATCGATGTTCTCTCCCGGCACAGTGAGGCGCCGCTCGAGCGAATCGAGCGCCTGGTTCATCCCTGGGTCAGCTTCGTCGTCCTGCCGCTCTTCGCCCTTGCCAATGCCGGTGTCTCGCTTTCCGGCGAAGCGGCGAGCGCCGCGCTGACAAGTCGGGTCGCGATCGGAGTCGCAGCTGGGCTTCTCTTTGGGAAATTTATCGGCCTCACCGGCTTTGCCTGGGCTGCGGTCCGGCTCGGTTTCGCGGATTTGCCCAAGGATGCGACCTGGCGTCATCTCTGCGGCACGGCTCTGCTGGGTGGGATTGGATTTACCGTCGCGATTTTCGTCGCCGGTCTGGCCTACAGCGAAGAGGCGATGACCGACGCGGCCAAGATCGCGATCTTCTTTAGTTCGCTCGTTGCTGCGGTCGCGGGATGGACTTTCCTCAGGTTTGCCACCTCGTCCGGCCGGTCTGTGGCCTAACGACTCGGCCGGCCGCGCCTGCACGGGGGAAAGCCGTGCTCCGGAGTGACCTGCTTCTGCAGGTCCTAGCTGCGCGCCTGCTTCGCCCAGGTGTCGCGCAGCGTAATGGTGCGATTGAAAACGAGCGCGCCGGGTCGAGGCGCTCAAACTGATAACGGACGTTCGGTTTTGCCGCGCCTAACGACAGGCTCGCATTTTGCCCTACTCAGCCGGACGGGGAATATCCGAAAGGCGAGCCGAGTTCATGGAAGCGTGAGAGCAAGCCCGAGCTCAACGGTCAAGACATTAGGCCACCGCACGGGCGCGCACTTCGTGAAGAACGCTCGTGATTTCTTCAATCTCTAATTCGGGAAACAGACCATCGGGACCGTGCTGGTTGATGTCGGTATACGGTGATTCGTAGAGCGCTTCGACGTTTACAACGCCGCGGTCGGTCAGATGATTAATGATAAGGTCGAGGAACTCAATTTGATTCGGTCTTAGTGCCTTCCCCCCAGTGAAGGCGCTCAATGCTCGTTTGGCGGCTTCCCGATCCATGCCGATGAGAGATCGAACGAACAGGCCTAACCCTTCGCTTTCCTCAGCCGCTTTCTTGATCTCGTCTGCACTGCCGACGTCATTCTCGAGAAGTATCTTCTCCAGTTCGCTCAGGTCGCTCTTCGTAAGCGGCTCGTTCATCCGCAGTTTGTGAATTGCGATATGGTTCTGGTGCTCTCGCAGGAACCGCCGCGCCTTCTCCCGAAATTCCTCAAAGCTCTCAGCTTTGGCAAAGGCGTCGAAGGCGATTTCTTGTTCATCCCCGCGGACGTCCACGAAATTCGTGTAGATCGGCTTCCGCTGCTTCTTCTCGATGAGCTTGATTAAAGCTCGGAGTCGCTTCCGCGCCGTCTCCAGCATTTGCGGCGTAACATATTGCCACCAGTCATCGGTTTGGATTTCCTGAATCAGGGGCATCTGCGCCTGGATCATGGGAATGGAGGACTTGTCTTCCAATAAACCCGCGATGATTCGAAGCGACTTTTGGAGTTGCTTGAACCGCGGTTCGCTTCGCAGGATGGCCAGTTGGAGGTTAAGCATCAGAACGTCAAACCGCTTCGCTTCCTCATCCTCCGGGTCAAGCTGTGTCGGAAGACCGGCAACGTTATGACTCAGGTCGAGCAGGTCGTTTTGACTCAACTTCTCCCAGCTCTTTGCATCTGCGAACCGCTCAACAAGCTCGCGATGAGGTCGAACAATGAAGTTGTCCACGTTCATCGCGGCAACTTCGTTCCGGAGTAGCTCAGCCGTCGCCTCACGCAGTTCACGATCCGGCTCTTCCTGAACCACAGGCGCGATGGATCGATCCTTGTCCAATTCCGTAATCAATTCCAAGCGGAGGTTGAACAGCCTGGCGGCGAGAGATTCGCCAGACGCACCATCGACTGTCGCTGGATTTTGACTGAAGAACTCAAGATTCCCGCAGTAGTCGAAGACGTAAAAGAATCTCTTGTTATCGCCGGGACCGAAAAGGTCAGGACGCAATCGCGTTCCGCGCCCGATCATCTGCCAGAACTTGGTCTTGGAGCGGACTAGCTTGAAAAAGACAAGGTTAACGATTTCCGGGATATCTATTCCGGTGTCGAGCATATCGACCGAGATTGCGATGTGCGGCGACTTCGACGGATTCGAGAAGTCGTCGATCAGAGTCTGGGCATACTCGATCGAGTAATCGATTACTCGCGCAAACTGCCCTTTGAACTCGGGATAGTTCGCGTCGAACCGCTGCCGGATGTATTCGGCGTGATCGTGGTTTTTGGCGAAGATGATCGTCTTTCCGAGCCGGTCGCCGCCAGCCACCTTTTGACCGCGCAGCATAAGGTGCTCCAGCACCTTATCGACTGTATCCTGGTTGAAGAGCCATCGGTTCACGGCTTCCGCCTCTACATGATCCGGGATGTTTCCGTCCTCATCCCACTCCTTCGCGTCCCACTCTTCTTTTTCTTCCTCGGTGAGGTCGTCGTATTTGATCCCCTCTCGTTGAAACTTCAGCGGCACCGAGACCGCTTTCATCGGGACCAGGAACTTGTCCTTTACCGCGTCGTCGAGGGAATAGGCGTCAGTAGGCACGTCGTCTTGGAGGTCGAACAGGGAGTAGGTGTTTCGGTCGATCTCGTCCTTTGGGGTTGCGGTTAGCCCGACGAGATAGGAATCGAAGTAATCAAAAATCGCGCGGTATTTCTGGTAAACCGAGCGGTGCGCCTCGTCGATGATCACGAGATCGAAGTAGCCGACATCGAAAAGACGTTGACCATCCCGGGTCTGATCAATCAGTCCCATCATGGTTGGATAGGTCGAGACGAAAACACGTCCATCCCTGGACTTCTCGGTAACCAGGTTCACCGGAGACGAATCCGGCAGGTGCTGCTTGAAAGCGCCGATCGCCTGGTTCACCAGAGCCACGCGATCGGCGAGGAAGAGGATGCGCTTGGCCCAGTTGCATCGCATGAGCAGGTCACAGAGTGCAATCACCGTTCTCGTCTTACCAGCGCCTGTTGCCATCACGAGCAACGCCTTGCGCGAGTTGTCGCGTTCGAATGCTTCGCAGATTCGTTTGATCGCGCGTTCCTGATAATAGCGTTCCACGATCTGCCGATTGATCGGAGCATCCGAGAGCTTCTTGCGTGAAGTGCGCCGCTGGATGAGCAATTCCAGTTCACTCTTTCTGTAGAACCCTTGCACGGGCCGCGGCGGATGAGTCGCGTCGTCCCAGATCCAATGTTGATAGCCGTTGGAATAAAAAATGATTGGCCGCTGTCCAAACTTTGCCTCCAGGCAATCGGCATACAGCTTCGCCTGCTGCTGACCCACTCGCGCGTCGCGTTTGGTTCGTTTTGCCTCGATCAGAGCGAGCGGTTTCCCATCGTCGGCCCAGAGCACGTAATCGACGAAGCCTTCCCTTTTCTCGTTAGGCATGCCACTCACGGGGTATTCGCGGTCCTGCGTTTTCGTGAGCGACCAGCCGGCTTCTTTCAGGAGCAGATCGATGAAGTAATCTCGCGTTTCCGCTTCGGAGTAGTCGTGCTGGTCGGGCGTCGCCGCATTTGCCTTCTTTGCGGCGGCAATCTCGGCTCTTAGCCTCTCCAGCTCCCGGTCGAGCGACTTCCTGCCTTCGAGCAGCTCAACGAGCTTCTCGTCCTTTTGGCGTAGCTGCTCCTCCAACGCCTGCAACTGCGCCACCGTCTGCTGCGGAACCGCGGTTCCGGTGGGCAGCAGCTCGGGCCGAAACTGTATTCCGTCCGGCGGTTTCGCCTGGCGAGCGTAGGTCCGCGCAATCCAGAAACAGAAGTGAAACAGCTCGCGCAACGCCGCGAGTGAGTCCGCTTCGCGGATCGCTTTGTGGCTGTGCACGGCAAGGTTGCCGAGGTCTTTCACGATTCGGACCTTGGTCAGCAGCTTCGAGCCGATTGCGTCCCGAAAAGTTGGCTCGAAGATCAACGCGCTGAGGCTGTCGCTGTGGGGCAGCTTCAGTGCAGCGTCGCTTTTGTAGAGCCACTGAACCGCCAACTCCAACGCACGCCGTGCGTAAAAGCACGAGGTCCTGGGATCCGCTCGGGCCGAGTGCTCCGCTTTCGAAGCCGATTCCAATATGTTCGGCCACTCGTTAGCGAGGAACGTGAACTGACCCATCCGGAGTTAGCCCGCGAATGCCAGCCTGAGCGCGGCCGCATGGCGCGCGAGGATACGGTCACGCGTGTAAATTGCGGCACCGTTTCGGCGGGCTATCGAAAGCAGAATACAATCGATCCACGACAATCCTTTGCCCCCGAGATTCTCCATCTCCAGCCAGTCAAGGACTTCATCACTGCTCGGATCGGGGAAACGGCGCAGGAGTCGGAGATCGGCCAGAGTCCGCCGTCGGTTTGGCAGGCTGCCGGCGGCAAGTTCGCCCAGGATCGGCCCAGCGAGATAAACGACACCACTGGCCAGCAGTCGCCGCAGGGTTGCATCGTTGCGATGCAGATGATCGATCCACACGGGAGTATCAACCAGGACCTTCATTTCTTCCGCCGTTGCCATTCCCGCCGCCGCGGCGCGGCGCGGGCCTTTGCAGCGGTGCCCCCCAGCGCCGCCAGCCGTTCCGCCGCCTTCTGTCTGATCAACGCCTCCAGCCCGAGATGAATCACCCTGGTCTTCTCCGCCTCACCCGTCGCTTCGAGCGCGGCATCGAGCAATTCATCATCGAGATTAAGAGTTGTCCTCATGCAGACCATTCTGCCGTGCCTGTCTGCATCAGGCAAGAGTGCTCAGCACTCGTCTTTCCCCGGCGCGTTTATGTGGGCTCTTTTCGGCCGCCAAAGCGCCTCTGGAGCTGGCGGCTCAACCTCGCATGGATAGGTAAAAGCCACGAGCTGACTCGCATCGAAGGAGAGTCCGTAGGCGACCGAGAGTCGCCGCATCCACTTTTGCTGAGGAGTTTTTAGGTTTACGTCTTTGGGTATCGGGATGCCAACCCGATCAGGCCGGATCGATTGGCGAAAGAATGGGCTCGAAAAGGGGCGCGTGGCCCCTGTCGCGTAAGGATGCTCGGAGTGTCCGCCACCTCCAAAAATCAGAATCGCTCTCTCCAGTTGCTGTTTTCGGATCAGTTTGTCCTTTGCAATTACAAGAGTCTTCAAGGTTCCGTAGGCTAACTCTCGCTCGATGTCATTTCTCGCACAATCGAGTTCGGGACAACGGTCGCCTCGCTCCTTTTTCGAGCGCCACTTATCGAGTTCACGCCACGTGACTTTTTCCCCGCTACGGCCGGCAGCCAGCTGCTCAATGCAGCTAGAGCCGAGAGGGAGAACGCTACCGTGCAGATACGTCAGACGCTCGGTGCCATTTGTCCTCCAAAAGATGAATACGCTCTGGTCCACGGTACCCGCACCGGTATCGGAGAACAGATACAAACCGGCTTTTGAAGCCCGGGAGCGAACAAATCCCTGCACATTTGCGCTGACTTCAGGGTAAACTTGGCACCGCTCCAAATGGTTGCGTGGTTGTGAGCGTCCATTTGTAATGAATTCTTCAAGTTCCTGCAGTTCAACCGCAGGATGTCCGGCGATCTCCGTCGATATACCCCACGCGTCGGTGAGTAAGGAGCGATAAGCGTCATTCACGATCGGCGTTTCGGCGTCTGCCACGGGGATGGCAAGATTTACCGCCTCATAATCGTCTTGGTGTTTCCCAAAATCCGGGAAACGACGCCGAATTTCTCTGCGTGCCTCTCCGAGTGCACCCCCTACCAGGTAGACGCCGCACGTGTGGACGAAACGACGAAGCTCATCCCGATCCTCGTTGCCCACAGTGCGCCAGAAAGGGATGAGAAGTGGTGCTGACCAGTCTTCGCGAGCAATGCGCTCTAGCGCCAGCTTGATATGAGGAAGCGAATGCTGAGAGTACTGGCCTCCGGGGTCGGTACTCCGCGTAAGATGTCGACCGCTAAACTTCAGTGCACTCGAGATCAGAAATGGCAGCTCATCGCTTGGCGGATTGGCGAAAAGATGGACCCATGCTCTCTCTTTTAGGACATCTCGGCAGATACACTTCGAGAACGATGTACCCAAATCGAAACCGATTTGAATGAAGTATGGATCACGTCGTCTCGCGGCGGGTCTGTCAATGACGTCCGGTGGAATCGGTCTCGGTGGTGAGGACGCCAGGAAGGGCGGGAACGGTTTTGACCGCGGCGTCGGTGTCTTAGACTTCGGTGATATCGTTCGGCCAAGAGACGTGGCTTCTGCAGTTGCAGATCGGCGGGGTCGAAAAATATGCTTAAGGGCCGCAAGAAACCTCACCGTAGCCAGATCTCCTATTCCTCCGCTGCCACTCTGAAAACACCGGCAGCCACATCTATTTGGCTAAAGTCTGTAGTCGCCTTTCGTTTCAAATCTTGTAATCGTGCGTTCTTGTTTTCCCGTGCGGCATTGAGTCGGCCCTCTGTGAGCCGGATTATCCGAGGATCACGTCGCGCCTCGCGGAGTGTCTGCAGCCGTTGCTCGTCCTGAGCAATGCGGCGATCGAAGACATTGCAAACTCGTTGTGTCTTTATCTGCTGGGCCGTTGTGTTTTCGGCTTCGAATTCCTCAACCGCGATTGAAAAACGGGATGCGAGATGTTCCTCAAGCGTGTCATGTGCCGCTACAAGGGTCGAGATATCAACGTCAACGTAGTTCCAATCACTGCCCAATCGCAATAATTGTTGAATGAGTGCTTCTGCTTCGCTGGGTTCGAGAATGGCGCCCTCGAGTGAGCACACGGCGTGCGCGAGCGTCTCGCGGTTAGACAGCCCCTCCATATGCCAGCGCTCGATCCGATAACAGTAAGTCCCTTTGGATACTGTCGGGTGGACGAGTTGAGCAGCAGATACGTCGAACAAGCGCCGGGTCCTGAGCTGATTTATTTTCGTCATCCACCGGACAAGAGGAGACAAATGGTTGGCAAAATGGACGCTCTTGCGAGAAGCTCCGTCCAGTGCTTCCCGTATTTCGCGTCGAAAGGTTAAGGCGAATTCCCTTCCCCTCAGCGGACGCGCAGCGAGTGATTTGTCGTCGCGAATAAAATCGCCTAATGAAGACTGGGCATCATAACTCAACTTCAGTCTTAGGCAGCCATGAGCCGGAGTGTTGTGGTCGACCGTCGAGCCCGGGAATTCTCTCTCAAAGAAATCGACCACATAATCTTCGATTTCTTCCGGCTGAATGAAGCGCCCGAGTGCACGATCCTCGGTGATCTGTTTTTGTAGGTAATCGCCCAGCGCGACGAGGGCATCGCCCGATTCCTCGAGAGCTTGAATCTGGACCAACCGCTGTTCGATCACGCTCTCTGATTGCTCCATCATCGCCTGCTCTTGCTCCGGCGTGAGGTCTCTGCTGAATAGCTCTACGGTAAGGTTTTGAACCTCCCGTCCAATAATGGACTCCAAGTCGCCAAGGCTATTGGCAAAGCGTTCAAGTTTCGAATGCAGCCGATCGTACAGGCGCTCCTCGATCGTATCCTTAACTTTAAAATTAACGATCGAAAGCCGTTTCGCCTGCTGTCCAACTCGGTCAATCCGTCCGATGCGTTGCTCGATCCTCATTGGATTCCACGGGAGATCGTAGTTGATCATCACCCGGCAAAACTGCAGGTCTATTCCCTCGCTGCCGACTTCGGAGGAAAGGAGAATCCTCGGGCCCTGGGGATCTCGGAACCTGTCTAGTTCTTGCCAGCGTCGCTCGTTGTCGATGCCGCCGTGAATGAGAGTTACGTTAAAGCCATCAGCCTCCAGCCGCTTTTGCAGGTAGGAAAGAGTGCCTCTGTAGAAAGCAAAGATCACCACCTTCTCATCAAGACTTTGGGCCAGAAGCTCATGCAGGCTCCGGTATTTGCTATCGTCCGCCTCGAAGTCATGCCCTAAAAGTTTTGAGAAGTCAGATGCGGAGTCGAGCTCTTCCCGAAATTCGTCATCTCCAATGACTTCATCATATGATTCGTCTCCCAGCGCTTCGCTTAGCAATTCTTCCGGCTCGCCGAAGCGGCCTCGCCGCATCTCTTCCGCGAGAACCGGAAGCGAGCTCGCTGCACGGAGCTGCAGCCCGATCACCTGAAAAACATGAAACACGCGATCATCCCGTTGACATTTTGCTCGGACCATACTGACGATCGACTTATAGAGCTGCATCTCCTGAGGCGAATAGGTGACAGGCAGCACGATCGGATCGCGAACAGGGCGATTTTCCGCTACTTGAATGCGGCGAGTGCGGTTAATGTACCCGCCAAGAAGATTTAGTTTCTCAGCCAAGTCCTGACACTTGGCGATTTGCGATTTGTTCAATTCCTCTAATCGCTCGATTCGATCGCGAAACTGTTTGAAAAGCGGTGAGCTGCTAATGAACCGGCTGCCTGCCATGCCGGCGACGGCCGCTTTGAGCATATTCGCGTCCAGCGGGAGCCTGGCCAGAGCATTACTCGCCTGCACGGCGGGTCGGTTAGCTAAGAGCAATTCATCGAAAACACCTTCGCTTTCGAAGAAGCTTTCATCAATCAGCCGCAGGAGTGTGTGAAGATCTGTGTTGCTATTTTGCACCGGTGTTGCTGATACACACAGGACGGCTCCGGCATTCGCCGACAGCGCTTCACCGAGGCGGAACACAGTGGTCCCTGGATTTCGCATGTAATGCGCTTCGTCGAAAATCACGAGGTCAAAAGGGTCATAAGTAAGCGACCAATGCCGCAGTTGCCGGAGCAGGCGACTCTTCTTTCCCCCTTCCTGATCGGCATCTGGAGGATCCCGCAGCAGCCTGAGATCAGCCCGAGGCGGCCGAAGCCCAGTGTAGGTTGCGATCAGCATGAAAGGGTGACCGGGCCCAGAGGTTATTAGTTCTGCCATCTCTCGCTCCAGCTGTCGGAAACTTACGATTTGGGCGTCGAACAAAAACTTGGTGCGAAGCTCGGATCGCCACTTTTCGGCCAGAATCTTTGGGCACACAACGAGGAGACGTTTGGCCTGGCGCCGCGCCTGTAACTCCAACCAGATCAGCGCTGACTCGATTGTTTTTCCCAGCCCTACCTCGTCAGCGATGACCAGTCGCTCGGTAGGGGAGTTGATGAACTTTAGCACCGGCTTGAACTGATACGGGTAGAAATCGATTTGTGCCGCTTCCATCGAATAAATCACTTCGTGTAGCGTTCCCCGCAGTTTTTCGTACGTGATCAGGCGCTGCAGATCTCGCAGCTTGCCGAAATTTCCAGCCGCCAGCCTCTGAGCGAGCGAAGTTCCCAAGCCGCTTTCCGGCATACCTTCCAGACATACGCGCGGGCGATATTGAGTCGTCCCGTCAGGATACCGCAATTGTACCATCATGTGCGGTCCGGCGGTGCGAGTGTTGCCCGTAAACTGGCCCGGGTTGCCAGGGTTGTTCCGGTCAATCACCCATTGCCCAGTGGTGAATGGAACTTCCGTCTGTTTCATCAGGGATTCGCCTCTGCAAGGATGCGAATGTTGAAGCTACGAGCGTTTGCTCGACCGGAACTCAGCAACGGACAGCGGGAGCTTTGTTGCGAAAAACTCATTCGGCCTGTATAGCAAAAAGCTCGCCGCGGAAGGCGCGGTGCTGGAGGGAAGCGAAGAGCGCGTCCAGTTTGGCGAGCGAGGCGCGCTGCGCCGCTTTCAACTTCTCCACCGCCGCCACCCGCCGCGCGAACTCGCGCTGCAATTCGAGCGGCGGAAGCGGAAGGGAAATGGAATGCAAATTCTGGCGCGTGATTTGGGGCTGCGCGGTGCCAGAGATTGCTTTGTGAACGCCACGCAAGCGCAACACCCATTCGAGATACGCAATCGAGATTCGCTTCTCATCAGGGTTGTCTAACGCCATCGCATTACCGGTGACGTAGCACTTTGGAGGAGACACGTTGATCGTGCCACACGTCGCGCCACGGCACGTGATGAGTACCGTTGGCTCCTCGTGATTGTAGCTCGAATAGAAACCAATGTGACCGTTCGCGCCGAAGACCGGGAAACCGCTGGTCGTTAGCTGACTTCCTGAAATTGTCGGCCACTGCTTTGGTGAACAAACGTCAAGGAGAGCGGAAGTCGGCCATTCCTTCGGGTTCTTAATTGGATCCCCGAAGAGTTCGAGGAAGATGGCTTGAGGGAGGAGGTCGAGCTTGGCGAGGGCGGCGCGGCGCTTCGCCCGTGCCGCGTCGGCGGCATCCAAGATCCGCGCGATCCGCCGCTGCTCCGCCAACGGCGGCAACGGAATCTGCATCTTTCGCAGATCGCTGAGGGAGACGTTGTTGACCAGTGCGTGCTTTCCTAGCCGCTCGATCTCCCCTAGTCGCTCGCGAAGAACGTATAGCAACCACTCTCGATCCAGCTTCTCCGAAGGGGTCAGCTTGACGATGCGTTGGTTGAGAAGTGCTTCCCCCCGATTCCACGACGCGATTCGAAAGCTACCAGAAAGAGTTAGCAACAGATCGCCATTTCGGATGATAAATCGCTGGTCATAGGGTTGATCCCAATAGACGAAATCATTCGCGCCGTTGTCCACATTTTGAATACGAATGATCCGAACACCACGCTGCTCTTGATTGAACTTCGCAGCGCCCCAAGCGAAACCCGAAAGCGTTTCGCAGACGTCGCCAAGGGCAGCAGTCGCTACGCTCACTTCATCATCTCCGCTAATTCGTGAAGCTGGTTCTGAATTTCAGATTCGACCTCCGATAAGTCTGCAAGAATGTCGCGTGGCGAGGCGTGCCGCACTTCTGCGTGCACGATCTCTTTGTAGCGATTGACCGAGAGATCGTAGTCTTGTGCGGCGAGGTCGCTCTTTGTGACGCAGAACGACTGCGCCGTGCGCGCCCGCGTTAATTCGGTCATTCCGAGCGAAGTCGAGGAATCCCGCGGCGCGACCGTTAACCTAACTTCCGCGGGATCCTTCGACTCCGCTGCGCTTCGCTCAGGATGACCTGCTGAGGGGACGTTCCGCAATGAACGCCAGCGGACGAGCACGTCGGGCAGGTTGTTCTTCGCGTGTTCTTGTTCGCTCAGTGCGACCGTCGAAACCGGGCCGAGTTTTTCTTCCGGCAGGAGCGGGGTGCGTTTGTCGTCGAGCGACCAGCCGTCGGCATCGACATCGTAGAACCAGACGTGATCTGTGCCGCCGGAATTGGTTTTCGTGAAAACGAGAATGGCGGTGGAAACGCCCGCGTAAGGTTTGAAGACCCCGCCGGGAAGCGAGATCACGGCTTCGAGCTTTTGATCTTCGACCAGAATTTTTCTCAGCGTTTTGTGCGCGTTCGAGCTGCCGAAGAGGACGCCATCGGGCACGATGACGGCGGCGCGTCCGCCAGGCTTGAGCAGACGGAGAAAGAGCGCCAGGAAGAGTAGCTCGGTCTTTTTCGTTTTCACGATCTGGAGCAGGTCTTTGGCGGTGTTCTCGTAATCGAGCGAGCCGGCAAACGGCGGGTTCGCCATGACGAGGGTGTATTTCTCTTCCTCGCCCGCGTGGTCCTGCGCGAGCGAGTCGCGGTAACGGATGTCGGGGTTC